>NZ_JBIVED010000004.1:0-940371 GCF_044747445.1 Streptomyces sp. NPDC090083
ATGGCCCGCATCAGCAAGGTGTCGGTCGAGGAGGCCGTCACCCGCATCCACGCGGCCGGCCTCGACTCCTTCGCCGGCGCCGGCGCCGAACTGCTCCCCGCCCGCCCGCGCAAGGCCATCGCCCCGCTGAAGGAGTCCGGCGAGCGCTGGCTGGAGATCATGGAGATCGCGCACGGGCTGGGCGTCGAGTCCACCTCGACGATGCTCATGGGCACCGGCGAGACCAACGCCGAGCGCATCGAACACCTGCGGATGATCCGTGACGTGCAGGACCGCACGGGCGGCTTCCGCGCGTTCATCCCGTACACCTACCAGCCCGAGAACAACCACCTCAAGGGCCGCACGCAGGCCACGCTCTTCGAGTACCTGCGCATGATCGCCATCGCCCGCCTGTTCATGGACAACATCGCCCACATCCAGGGCAGCTGGCTCACCACGGGCAAGGAGGTCGGCCAGCTCTCCCTGCACTACGGCGCGGACGACCTCGGCTCGATCATGCTGGAGGAGAACGTCGTCTCCTCCGCCGGCGCCAAGCACCGCTCCAACCTGATGGAGCTGATCAGCCTGATGCGCGGCGCGGGCCGTGTCCCCGCGCAGCGGAACACGACGTACGAGCACATCCGGGTGCACGAGAACCCGGCCGACGACCCGGTCGACGAGCGGATCGTCTCCCACGTGTCGTCCACCGCCATCGCGGGCGGTACGGCGCACCCCGAGCTGAAGCTGCTCGCCACCGGCTGAGCCCGGGCCGGGTGTCCGGCTCGCCGGCACCCGGCCCGACTCCTCCGCTGTTCCCGCTCTGCCGGGCGAAACCGCTCTCAATCCCCGCACGTAAAAGGACGGAGTACCCCATGGCGGGTGCCATTCAGGCCACGGGTCTGGTCAAGACCTTCGGTGACATCCGAGCCGTGGACGGAGTAGACCTGGACGTGCCGGAAGGCGGCACGCTGGGGCTGCTCGGCCCGAACGGAGCCGGCAAGACCACCACCGTGCGCCTGCTCACCACCCTGCTGCGCCCCGACGCGGGCTCCGCCACCGTGGCGGGCTACGACGTGGTCCGTGACGCGGACCAGGTCCGTCTCTCCATCGGCCTCTCGGGCCAGTTCGCCGCCGTCGACGACCGGCTGACAGGCCGGGAGAACCTCCGCATGATCGGCGAGCTGTACGGTCTCGGCTCCCGGGCCGCCCGGCAGCGGGCCGACGAACTGCTGGCCCGCTTCGACCTGACAGCCGCGGCGGACCGTGCGTCGAGCACGTACTCCGGCGGCATGGAACGACGGCTGGACCTGGCCTGCGCCCTCGTCATCCGTCCTTCGGTGATGTTCCTCGACGAGCCGTCCGTCGGCCTGGACCCGACCAGTCGGCTGATGCTGTGGGACGCCATCGAGGACCTCGTGTCGCAAGGCACCACCCTGCTGCTGACGACCCAGTACCTCGAAGAGGCGGACCGTCTGGCGCGGGAGATCGCGGTCGTCGACCACGGCCGGATCATCGCGCGGGGCACACCGGGCGACCTGAAGGCACAGGCGGGCGTCCAGCGCATCGAGGTGGTGGCTTCCTGGCCCGAGCAACTCGACTCCGTGGCCGCCCTGCTGGCGCGCTTCGGTACCCGCGCTCCGGACGTGGACCGGCTGCGCAGCACGGTTTCCGTGCCCGTCGAGGGCGGGGTCCGCCTGCTCACCGAGGTGATCGGCGCGCTGAACGCCGAGGGCCTGGAACTCACCGACATAAGCCTGCGCCGCCCCACGCTCGACGAGGTCTTCCTGGCCCTCACCGGCGATGCCCCGCAGAACACAGTGCGCACCGCGGCCGGCGTCGGCGCGGCGACCGAGAAGGAGTGATGAACGTGTCGGCAACGGCACCGCCCGTACCCGAGCTGAAGCCCGGAACGGTGGTCAAGTCCCTGCGTGACGTGCTGGTCCTCACCCGGCGCAACATCACGCGAACGTTGCGGATCCCGGAAGTGGTCGTCCTGGGGCTGGTGCAGCCGCTCATCTTCGTGCTGCTCTTCGCGTACATCCTCGCCGGGTCGTTCCGGCTGCCCGGCGTCGAGGGCGCGGACGCCTACCGGGAGTACATGATGCCGGGCATCTTCGCGCAGAGTCTCGCGTTCGGCACGGCCAGCAACAGCAGTGTCAGCATGGCCAACGACGTCAAGAGCGGCATGGTGGACCGGTTCCGGTCCCTTCCGGTCGCGCGCGGCGCGCTGCTCACCGGTCGCACCCTCGCTGACCTGGTGCAGAACGCCTTCGTCCTCGCGGTGATGACCCTGTGCGCGCTGCTGATCGGCTGGCGCTTCCACCACGGGCTGCTGCGGGCGGCCGCCGGGTTCGCGGTGCTTCTGCTCATGGGGTACGCGCTGTCGTGGGTGGGTGTCCTCATCGGGCTGTCGGTCCGTGCCCCGGAGGCCGCGGTCACCACCAACCTCCTGTGGCTGTTCCCGCTGACGTTCCTCTCCAACGCCTTCGTGGCGCCCTCGACCCTGCCGACGGTGCTGCGCTGGTTCGCGGAATGGAATCCGCTGACCGCCACGGTGCAGGCGGCACGCCACCTCTTCGGCAACCCGGGCATCAACACCACGGGCGCCTGGCCCTCGCATCACCCCTTGCTGGTTTCGGTGGCCTGGTCGGTTCTGGTCGCGGTCGTGGCCCGCACACTGGCGGTGCGCCGCTACAACTCCGTCGGTTCGTGAGGAGCCACTCGTGACCGCGGACGCGACGTTCCGGGCGGAACTGATCCACCCGGTGCACGAACTGCTCGCCCGGCACGCGGCGCGGCAGCCCGACCGGATCGCCTTCCAGGACGACCGTCGTGCGGTGACCTGGGCGGAACTGGACCGGCGTACCGCCCGGGTGGCCGGACACCTCGTGGGGCTGGGCCTGGAACGGGGCGCCTCCGCGGTGATCTATCTGCCCAACCGGGTGGAGACGGTGGAGAGTTACCTCGCCGTCACCCGGGCCGCCGCCGTCGGCGTACCGCTCAATCCGAAGTCCACCGACACCGAACTGGCCCACCTCCTGGACGACTGCTCGGCCGGGCTGGTCATCACCGGTCCGGCGCAGCTTCCCCAGGTGCGCCGGGTGCTGGCCGGCCGGCCCGGGACCACGGTGATCCTCGTCGGGCAGGACTCCGAGCCGGGGTTCGCGGAAGCGGCCGACGACGAGCCCACGCACTGGGAGGAGCTGGCGTCGACGTGGTCGCTGCGCGACCCGCCCCGCGACGACCTGGGCCTGGACGAACCGGCCTGGATCCTCTACACCTCCGGGACCACCGGCCGGCCCATGGGCGTGGTGTCCACGCAGCGGTCCTCGCTGTGGGCGACGGCCGCCTGCAACGCCCCGCTCCTGGGGCTGTCCTCGCAGGACCGGATCGTATGGCCGCTGCCGCTCTTCCACACCGTGGCGCACAACGTGTGCGTGCTCGGTGCAGTGGCGGTCGGGGCCACGGTCCGGGTCATGGACGAACTGGCCGCCGACGAGGTGCTGCGCCGGGCCGGAGCGGAGGACGCCACCTTCCTGGTGGGCATGCCGACCATGTACCACCAGATGGTGGAGCTCGCCCGGTCCGGAACGGTCGACGTCCCGCGGTTGCGGGTGTACATGGTGGCGGGTTCGCCCTGTCCGCCCGCTCTGCAGGAGTCGTTCCGCTCCGCGTTCGGCATCGAGCTGCTGGACAGCTACGGCTGCACCGAGACCGGTGGAGCGATCACCACGAATCTGCCGCAGGGCCCGTACGTATCGGGCTCCTGCGGTGTGCCGTTGCCGGGGCTGACGCTGCGGATCACGGACCCGCGCACCGGCGACGAGGTGGAGCAGGGCGCGGAGGGCGAGGTGTGGGTGTCGAGCCCGGCGCTGATGCTGGGCTATCACGGGCAGCCGGCGGAGACCGCCGCCGTGCTCACCGACGGCTGGTACCGCACCGGTGACCTCGCGCGTCAGCGGGCGGACGGGTACCTGACGATCACTGGCCGGCTGAAGGAGCTGATCATCCGGAGCGGGGAGAACATCCACCCGCGCGAGGTCGAGCAGGCCCTCCTCCAGGCGCCCGGGGTCGCGGACGCGGCGGTGGCCGGAATCCCCCACAGAACGCTCGGGGAAGTCCCGGTCGCCTACGTCGTTCCCGCCTGCGGTGAACTCGACGTGGGGGCGGTGCTGTCGGCCTGCCAGCGACGGTTGTCGGCGTTCAAGCTCCCCGAGGAGATCCACGCGATCGCCGAGGTGCCCCGCAACCCGGCCGGAAAGATCACCCGCAAGCTCCTCGCACAGCTGCCCGCCCGCCTGCTCTGGCAGCGGTCGCGGCGGCTGCCCGAGGCGTCGCCCCGCTCCTCCGACACCATGGACCTGGGCCTGGACTCGGCCGACCACCCGCTGCTCTCGGCGACAGTGGAACTTCCCGGGCGTGACGAACTGATCTGCACCGGCCGGATCACCGCGACCGGGACCGACCCGACCCTGCTGCTCCGCGCGGGCGACACCACGGTGTTCGCCGGAGCCGCCCTGCTGGACCTGGTGCTGCACGCCGCGGACCGGGCCGGCTGCGCCCGCGTACGGGAACTCTCGGCGGCGCAGCCACTGGTGCTGCCGCGCGAGGGCGGCGTACAGCTGCGGGTGACGGTCGGTGCGCCGGGCTCCGAGGGGACCAGGGAGGTGACGGTGTACGGCCGCCGGGACCACAAGGGCGCGTCACAGCGCCCGTGGACCCGGCACGCGACGGCGCTGGTGGCACCTGCCCCCGGTCCGGAGCCCGACGTGCGCCGACCGGTGTGGCCTCCGCACGGAGCCTGCCGGATCGCCGAGGACACCGGCACCGACCGTACGGACACCGCGTGGATGCCGCAGGGACTGTGGCGGCGCGACGACGAGGTCTTCGTGGAAGTGGCGCTGCCCGACTGGGTGCCCGGCCGGGACCGCCACGCGCTCCATCCGACACTTCTGGACACGGCGCTGGCCGCGGCAGTACGCCAGGCCCAGGACGCTCTGCCGACCCCTGCCGTCCCCACGACGGCCGTGCACTGGCGGGACGTGACACTGCACGCCACGGGTGCGTCCGTACTCCGTGTGGCGCTGCGGCGGCGCGCGGACGGCTCCTGGGATCTCGACGCGGCCGACGGTGCCGGGGACCCGGTGCTGACCGCGCGGTCGGTGGCGTGCGCCCCCTTGCGGACCAGCGAGGTGCGCAGCACGTCCGCGGCCCAGCAGGACGCCCTGTTCGAGGTGTCGTGGGAACCGTACGAACTGCCGCGAACGGCGGCCCGCCCCGATCGCTGGGCGGTCGCCGGTCCGGACACGGTCCACGCCCGGGCCGGCCTGATGTCGACCGGCCGGTACTGCGAGCGTCATCCCGATCCGGCGTCGCTGCTGCGCTCGCTGGACGAGGGCGCTCTCGCCCCGCACGTGGTGCTCGTCTCGCCCTCCGCCTCGCGAAGCGCCGCGGACCCGGCCGACGCGGTACGTGCCGCGGTGGTCGAAGCGCTCGACTGGGTAAGGCACTTCGCCGATCCGCGGCTGGCGCACAGCCGGCTGGTCGTCGTCACCCGGCAGGCGGACGACACGGGTCCTTCGCCGGATGTGGGCGTGACGGCCGCGCGTGGTCTGATCGCCGCCGCGCAGGACCGGGCGCCGGGGCGTTTCGTGCTCATCGACACGGACGGGACGAAGCACTCGTGGCAGCGTGTGGAGGATGCCCTGGCGTGCGGCGAACCGCGGCTGGCACTGCGCGCGGGCCGGGCCCTCGTGCCGCGCGCGGTACGGGTGGCGGCCGGTGCTCCGGCCGTGCCGCCGGACGGCCGGGTGGCCCTGTTCGCCGGGAGTGAGACCCACCTCGTGGCCGAGAGGCTGTTCGGCCGCGGCGGCGCCCGTGACCTGCTGGTCGCGGGCCCGTTCGCGAAGAACGCCGCGGACCGGACGGCGGACGCCGCTCGGACGGCGGAGTCCGTTCGCTGGGAACCGATGGATCCGGCAGGTGCCGTACGGGCCCTGCTCGACGGCGCCCCCCGGACCGTGGTGTTCACCGCCGCCGCGCCGGCCGGGCAGCAGGACGACGTGGACGCGGTGCTGCGTCCACTGATCGACCCCGCGCTGGAGCTGGTCCGTACGGCACCGGGCCGGGGCGTCACCCGAGTGGTGTTCTCGACGCCCGCGCCCGCTTCGGCGGGACTGGCGGACGCGGCCGTGGCGGCGGTGTTCGACGTGTGGGCCCGCACCCTGCGCGCCGCCGGCGTGTCGGCGGTGTCGGTACGCGGCCCGGCCCGGGCGGACGAGGAGGCGGCGGACCTGTTCGCGGCGGCCGTCGCCTCGGGCCGGTCCGCGCTGATCGCCGACCGGCCCGATCTGTCGGCGCCCCGCGGCATCGGTCCGCTCGGGGGGACGGCCGCGTTCCACCGTGATCTGGCGGTGGGCGTGGTCCGGCGCTCCGCGCGCGACGCCGTCACCGATCCACGAGGGCTGCGCCGCCGGCTGGCGGCACTGACCGGGGCCGAGCAGCAGGCGACCGTACTGCGGCTGGTACGCGAGCACTTCGCGGTCGCGCTCGGGCTCTCCTCGGCCGGGCTGGTCCCGGTCGACGGCGAGACCCGCGGCCTGGGCTTCGACTCGCTGACGACGCTGGTCGCGCGCAACGCGCTGGAGACGTCGACCGGACTCGCTCTCCCCACGTCGGTGGTCCTCGACTTCGCGACGCCGTCGGTTCTGGCCCGCCATCTCACGGAGGTGCTGCTCGCCGGCTGAGACGGCCCGCGGGATTCGGATAGAGCGGATGAAGGGGTACGGCACCGATCGGTGCCGTACCCCTTCTTCTGTCTTCTCTTCTGTCTTCGTCCTGTGGAGCGGGCCCCCGGCACGGCCAAGGGCCCGCTCCTGTCAGGAAGAGCGGGCCCTTGGTGCGGGGCGGATGCCGGTCAGGCACCTCGGTCGGTCAGCCAGGTGTGGGTGGCCTCGGCGGTGGACCGGGCGTGGTCCTCCATCATGGTGAAGTGGTTGCCGGGGACACCGAGGACGGTGTGGGCCCGGTCCCAGGCCGTCTGCCACTCCTCGGGCAGCAGTTCCCTCTCACCGGGTCCCGCGGGCACCGGAGGCTCCGAGGAGCGGACCAGCAGGACGGGGCAGTCCAGCGGGCCGGGCTCCCACTCTCCGATCAGCGCGACGTACCAGCTCATCGCGGTGAGCCGGTCGGTGTCCATGTGCGCGAACATCGACTCCCGCTCGAACATGCCGCCCAGCATCTGCTGGGAGAACCGCAGGAACGGAGAGTCCGCGCGCGGCATGTAGGTGTCCAGCAGGACGACGGCTGCGGCGGGCGTTCCCCGCTCCTGAAGCCGCCGGGCGGCGGACAGGGCGAGGATGCCGCCCGAGGACGAGCCGAGCAGGACCGCCGGGGTGTCGCCCACGGTCCGCAGCACGGCGTCCGCGTGCAGTTCGGCGACGGCGTCGAAGGTGGCCGGCAGGGCCTCTCCCGTGCCGAAGCCCTGTGTGGGTACGGCCCATACGTCGCGTCGCGCGCGGAAGGCCGAGGCGAACCGCGCGTACTGGTGGACACCGGCGAGGGCGACATAGGAGCTGAAGCAGATCAGCGGGGCCGCCTCGTCTCCGGCCGACAGCCTGATCGCCTCGGGCAGGACGGGCAGTTCCTTCGGTGAGTCGAAGGTGGGCCGGAGTTCGGCCGCGGCCTGGAGCAGGGTGAAGCCCTCGTCGACCCGGCCCGTCTCGCAGGCGTGCCGGAACAAGGCGCCCAGCGTGTCCTCGGCCCGCGGGGCGGGTCCCTGCTGCGACGGCTCGTCCGCGCCCACCGGGGCGGAGTCCGCGGTACGCAGCCGCTCGTCGAGGTGAGCGGCGAGGGACTCCGGCGTGGGGTGGTCGAACAGCAGCGTGGGCGGCAGGCGGAGCGCGGTCGCCGACGCGAGGTGGTTGCGCAGTTCGACGACGGTCAGGGAGTCGAAGCCCTGTTCCGTGAAGAGCCGGTCGACGGCCACGCCGTCGACGGAGGTGTGTCCGAGGACGGTGGCGGCGAGGTCGCGCACCAGGCCGACCAGGGTGTCACGGCGTTCCTCGGGACCCAGCCCGGCCAGCAGCGCCCGGGCGGTGGGGGCACCGGTCGAGGCGTTGCGCCGGGCGGGTGTCGCGGCGGCGGGGCGCAGCAGCGCCTCCACCCCGGCCCGGCCGGCACCGGTGTCCATGGCGATCACCGCGGGGTGAGCTGCGGTGAGCGCCGCGTCGAGGAGGGCGAGCCCGTGCTCGTCGGTGAGCGGCCGTACTCCCCCGCGGGCCAGACGTCGTCGGTCGGTGGCGGACAGGCCCGCCGTCATGCCACCGGTGGCCTCCCACAGCCCCCACGCCAGCGACGTCGCGGGCAGCCCCTGGACGTGCCGGTGAGCGGCCAGTCCGTCGAGGAAGGCGTTGGCGGCGGCGTAGTTGCCCTGACCGGGCGAACCGAAGGTGCCGGCCGCGGAGGAGAACAGGACGAAGGCGGACAGGCCGTGGCCCGCGGTGAGTTCGTGCAGGAGCCAGGCGCCGTCGGCCTTGGGCCGCAGGACCCGGTCGAACCGGGGTCCGTCCAGAGCCGTCACCGTGGCGTCGTCGACGACGCCGGCGGCGTGCACCACCGCGGTCAGCGGTGCGTCCTCAGGGATGTCGGCAAGGACGCGTTCCACGTCGGCCCGTTCGGCCGTGTCGCAGGAATGCAGGGCGACCCTCGCGCCCAGGGCGGTCAGTTCGGCGACGAGTTCGTCGGCGCCGTCGGCCGCGGTTCCGCTGCGGCTGGTCAGCGACAGGGAGCGGACACCGTGGGCGGTGACGAGATGGCGGGCGACGAGCCGGCCGAGGGCGCCGGTGGCGCCGGTGACCAGGACGGTGCCGGCACCGAGGTCGGGCCTGGTGGCCGCGTCCGTGACGTCGGCCGCGGCGACACCGGGCAGGAGTACCCGGCCGGCGCGCACCGCGCTGTGGGCGGAGCCGCTCGCCACGGCGGCCGCCAGGGCCGGACCGTCGGACGGGTCGGGCGCGCCGGGCAGGTCCACCAGCTGGAACCGGCCGGGGTGTTCGGCCTGCGCGGCACGCACCAGGCCCCACAGCGCGGCCCCGGAGAGGTCCAGGTCACCGGTGTCGTCCCCGGCGGCCAGGGCGCTCCGGGTGACGAACACGAGCCGCGAGCCGGCGAACCGCTCGTCGGTGAGCCAGCCCCGGATGCTGTCGTGGGCCCGGGTGAGCAGGCCGCGCACCGCCGCCGGGACACCGGCTTCGGGCAGGCGCTGGGGATCGGGGGCGACCAGGACCAGTTCCGGCATGGTCATGCCGGTGTCGACGGCCTTGCCGAGCGCTTCCAGGTCGACGTACGACTCCAGGTGCACGCCCGTCGCGTCCAGGGCCTCGGCGACCCTGTCGTCGCCGTCGCCCAGGATGATCCAGCGCACGGATCCCGGGCTGGGCGCTACCGCGGCGGCCGGTTTCCAGTCCAGGCGCAGCAGTTCGGGCGCAGGCCGGGAGTTCTCGCCGAACCGGTCGGCCGGGACGGCGCGCAGGGTGAGCGACGCGATCGAGGCGACGGGACGGCCCTCGGTGTCGGCGGCGAGGATGGTGTAACCGTGCTCGTGGTCCGTCGGCGCGAGCCGTACCCGCAGTGCGGTGGCGCCGTCGGCGTGCAGGGTCAGGCCGCTCCAGGCGAACGGCAGCTTCGGCTCGTCGAGCGGCGGTGTCTCGCCCGCCACGCCCGGCTGGGTGACGAGCAGTGACTGGACGGCGGCGTCGAGCAGGGCGGGGTGGAGGCCGAAGCCGGCCGCGTCCGCGCGGTACTGCTCGGGCAGGGCGACTTCGGCGAAGACCTCCTCGCCGCGGTGCCAGACGGCGCGCAGGCCGCGGAAGCAGGGGCCGTAGTCGAATCCGGCGGCCGCGAAGGCGTCGTAGGGGTCGTCGTCGGACACGAGCCGGGCGCCCGGCGGTGGCCAGGCGGCGAGGTCGTCCACCGGGGCGGGCGGGGCCTCGGGGGTGAGGACGCCCTGTGCGTGGAGTTGCCACGGGTCGTCGGCTCCCGCGGGGCGGCCGTGCATGGTGAAGGAGCGGCGGCCCGTCTCGTCGGGAGTGTCCACGGCGATCTGGAGCTGTACGGCGCCCGTCTGAGGGATGGTCAGTGGACTGTTCAGGGTCAGTTCCGCAACGTGTGCGCACCCGGTGCGGTCGCCCGCGTGGACGGCGAGGTCGAGATAGCCGGTCGCCGGGAGGATGACCCGGCCGAGCACGGCGTGACCGGCGAGCCAGGGGTGGGTGCGCAGGGACAGTGACCCGGTGAGCAGGACGGCGTCGGAGCCGGCGGAGAGGACGGCGGCGCCCAGGAGGGGGTGCCCGGCGGTCTCCAGGCCGGCGCCTTCCAGATCGCCGGTCCAGGGCGCGCTCGGCAGCCAGTACCGCTCGCGCTGGAAGGCGTACGTGGGCAGCGGCACGGTACGGCCGCCGGGGTGCAGCGCCTGCCAGTCGACCGCGGCGCCGTGGGCGTACAACCGGCCCACGGCGGTGAGCAGTTGCCGCTCCTCGCGGTGGTCCCGGCGCATGGCCGGGACGAAGACCGCGCCGGTGCGGTCGGCGTCGTCCACGCAGGCCTGGGCGAGGGCCGTGAGCGTGGTGTCGGGGCCGATCTCCAGGAACCGGGTGGCTCCCTGGTCGCGCAGGCGGCGGACCGCGTCGTGGAAGCGGACGGGTTCCCGCAGATGCCGTACCCAGTACTCGGGGTCGGTGAGCTGCTCCGTGGTGGCGGTCTCACCGGTGCACGCGGAGACGACGGCCAGCCGGGGCGGCTCGTAGGTGAGCCGGGACGCCACGGCACGGAACGCGTCGAGCGCGGGCTCCATCAGCGGTGAGTGGAAGGCGTGGCTGACGCGGAGCCGGGATGTCTTGCGCCCCATCGCGGCGACCGCCGCGACGACGTCGGCGACGGCCTCCTCGGTGCCGGAGACCACCGTGGCGGCGGGACCGTTGAGGGCGGCGATGCCGACCTGCGCGGCCCGGTCGGCCAGCAGGGGCAGCACCTCCTCCTCGGACGCCTGCAAGGAGGCCATCGCGCCGCCGGAGGGGAGTTCCTGCATGAGCCGGCCGCGGGCGGCGACCAGCGTGCAGGCATCGTCCAGGGAGAGCACACCGGCGACGTGCGCGGCGGCGAGTTCGCCGACGGAGTGGCCGGTGAGCAGGTCGGGGCGCACGCCCCAGGATTCCAGGAGCCGGAACAGGGCGACCTCGAAGGCGAACAGCGCGGGCTGGGCGTGCTCCGTGCGGTCCAGGAGGCCGGCGTCCGCCTCGTCGTCGGTTCCGTCCGTGCCGAGGACGAGATCGCGCAGTCCGGGGATGCGGGCGCACACCTCGTCGAAGGTGGCGGCGAACACCGGGTAGCGCTCGTGCAGTTCGCGTCCCATGCCGAGGCGCTGGGCGCCCTGCCCGGCGAAGAGGAAGGCCGTCCTGCCGCCCTGACGGGACGTGCCGGTGACTGTGGCGGGGTCGGGTTCGCCCTCCGCCAGTCCGGTGAGCGCGCGGAGCCTTTCGGCCGCGTCGCCGCCGAGGACGACCGCGCGGTGTTCGAAGGCCGTGCGGGTGGTGGCCAGGGACAGACCGATGTCGTGCGGGTCGGCGTCCGGGTGGGCGAGGAGGTGGTCGCGCAGGCGGGCGGCCTGGCCGTGCAGCGCGTCGGCGCTGCGCGCGCTCAGCACCCAGGGCACCATCGCGTCCGGAGCGGCCTGCGGTCGCGGGGTGTCCGGTGCGGCGGCGGTGTCCTCGGGGGCTTCGAGGATGACGTGGGCGTTGGTGCCGCTGATGCCGAACGACGAAACGCCCGCCCGTCGCGGACGGTCTTCCGCCCGCGGCCACGGCCGGGGCCGTGTCAGCAGCCGTACGTCTCCCTCCTCCCAGTTCACGTGCGAGGACGGCGTGTCCACGTGCAGCGTGGCGGGCAGCGTCTCGTGCCGCATCGCCAGCACCATCTTGATCACGCCCGCCACGCCGGCGCCCGCCTGCGTGTGCCCGATGTTGGACTTCACCGATCCCAGCCACAGCGGCCGGTCCTGCGGCCTCTCCTGCCCGTAGGTCGCGAGCACGGCCTGTGCCTCGATCGGGTCGCCGAGCGTGGTGCCGGTGCCGTGGGCCTCGACCACGTCGATGTCCTGCGGTGCGAGACCGGCGGTGGCCAGCGCCTCGCGGATGACACGCTGCTGGGCCGGGCCGTTGGGGGCGGTGAGGCCGTTGGAGGCGCCGTCCTGGTTGACGGCCGAGCCGCGCAGCACGGCGAGGACGGGGTGGCCGTTGCGGCGCGCGTCCGACAGCCGTTCCACCAGGAGCAGTCCGCCGCCCTCGGAGAAACCGGTGCCGTCCGCCGCGTCGGCGAACGCCTTGCAACGGCCGTCCGCGGCGACTCCGCGCTGGCGGCTGAAGTCCACGAACAGACCCGGTGTCGACATGACGGTGACACCGCCGGCCAGAGCGAGGTCGGACTCGCCGGAACGCAGCGACTGGGCGGCCAGGTGGAGGGCCAGCAGCGAGGACGAGCACGCGGTGTCCACGGTCACCGCGGGGCCTTCCAGGCCGAAGGTGTACGAGAGCCGGCCCGACAGGACACTGGCCGAGGTGCCGGTGCCGAGGTGCGCGGCGGTGTCCTCGCCGACGGCGAGCGGCCGCGAGGAGTAGTCCTGGTAGTTGGTGCCGGCGAACACACCGGTCCGGCTGCCGCGCACGGTCGCCGGGTCGATGCCCGCCCGTTCGAAGGCCTCCCAGGCCATCTCCAGCAGCAGTCGTTGCTGCGGGTCCATCGCGGTCGCCTCGCGCGGCGAGATGTTGAAGAAGGCCGGATCGAAGTCGGCGAACCCGGGGATGAAGCCGCCGACCAGGGTGGAGGTACGGCCGGCCGTGCCCGGCTCGGGGTCGTAGAGCGCGGCCGTGTCCCAGTCGCGGTCCTCGGGGAAGGGGCCCATCGCGTCGGTGCCGTCGGCGAGCAGCCGCCAGAACTCCTCCGGGGACGCGGCGTCCCCGGGGAAGCGGCACGCCATGGCGACGATGACGACGGGATCGTCGTCGGCCGCCCGCGCGGTGTGCACGGGGGCGACGGGCACGGCGGCGGAGGCGGGGCCGAGACCGGCGCTCAGGTGCTCGGCGAGTGCGGCGGGCGTCGGGTAGTCGTACACCAGGGTGGCCGGCAGGCGCATCCCGGTCGCCTCGCCCAGGGTGTTGCGCAGTTCGACCGCCGTGAGCGAGTCGAAGCCCAGTTCGCGGAAGGCGCGCGCCGGTTCGACGTCGTCGGGGCTCGGGTGGTTGAGGACGTAGGCGATGTGGGCGCGGACGAGTTGCAGCAGTGCCTGCTTGCGTTCGCTCTCGCCGAGCGCCGCGAGTTGTCCGGCGAGCCCTGTCCCGGCCTCGGCGTCCTGTCCCGGCGTGGCGCGGCGGGCGTCGGCCAGGATGCGGCGCAGCTGGGGCAGGTCGGCGTAGAGGCGGCGCGGCCTGCCGCGGGCGAGTTCGGGTCCGAAGACCTCCCAGTCGATGTCCGTGACGACGAGGGCGGAGTCGTCGTGGTCGAGGGCCTGCTGCAGGGCGGTGACGGCGAGGGCCGGGTCCATCAGGCGGACGCCGTGGCGCTCCAGGCGTTCGCCGACGGTGCCCTTGGCCATACCGCCCTGGGCCCAGGCGCTCCAGGCGACGACCGTCGCGGTGAGGCCTCGGGCGCGCCGGACCTCGGCGAGGACATCGAGGAAGGCGTTGCCCGGCGCGTAGTTGCCGTGTCCGGGAGCGCCGAAGGCACCGCTGGCGGAGGAGAAGAGGACGAACGCGGACAGGTCGAGGTGCGCGGTGGCCGCGTCGAGGTTGAGGGCGCCGCCGACCTTCACCCGCAGGACGTCGGCGAGGCGTGCGGGGGTGAGGGAGCCGATCACGCCGTCGTCGAGAACCGCCGCGGTGTGGAAGACCGCGGTGAGCGGACGGTCGGCGGGGACGGCGGCGAGCAGGGCCGCCAGGGCGTCGGGGTCGCCGATGTCGCAGCGTGCGATCTCGGCGCGTGCTCCGAATGCGGTGAGTTCCGCGAGGAGGTCCTGGGCGCCGTCGGCGTCCGGTCCCGAGCGGCTGACGAGCAGCAGGTCACGGGCGCCGGAGCGGGCGAGCCAGCGGGCCACCTGCGCGCCGAGGGCGCCGGTGCCGCCCGTGACGAGGACCGTGCCGTCCGGGCGCCACTGTCGGCTGCCGGGCCGGCCGCGGGTGGGTGCCTGTACAAGACGGCGGGCGAGCACGCCGGTGGCGCGGACGGCGATCTGGTCCTCGTGGTCGGTACCGGCGAGCACGGCGGCGAGGCGGTCGCCCGCACGGTCGTCGGCGTCGGCCGGAAGGTCGACGAGTCCGCCCCAGTAGTCGGCCTGTTCGGCGGCGACGACCCGCCCGAAGCCCCACACCAGGGACTGGGCGGGGGCGTCCACGCCGTCGCCGGGACGGGTGGCGACGGCACCGCGGGTGACGAACCACACCGGGAGATGCGCGTTGAGGTCGTCCAGCGCCTGGACGAGGGCGACGGTGGCGGCGAAGCCGCGCGGGAGGCCGGGGTGTTCGGGGTGCAGGTCCTCGTCCAGGGCGAGCAGTGACAGCACGCCCGCGGCCTCACCGGTCGCTCCCGACAGGGCTTCGGCGAGTGCCTCGCGCCCGGCCGCTGCGTCGGTCACGACGGTGACGCACCGGGCACCGGCCCGGTCGAGCGCGGCGGTGACGACGGCGGCCTGCGGGCCCTCCTCGTGGCCTCGCGGCACTACGAGAAGCCAGGTGCCGGTGAGGCCGGGCGCGGGCGGTTCCTCCAGGGCGCGCCAGGCGATGCGGTAGCGCCAGGCGTCGGTGGTGCTGTGCTCGGTGCTGCGCCGGCGGTAGTCGGCGAGGGCCGGTACGAGCGGTGCGACGGCGTCCTCGGCGAGGCCGAGGGCGGCGGCCAGGGTCCGGAGGTCGGTGTTCTCGACGGCGTCCCAGAAGGGCGCGTCCGCCGTGTCGGCCTGCGGCACGGTCTCCTCGACCGGAGTGAACTCGGGCCAGTAGCGGCGGCGTTGGAAGGCGTAGACGGGCAGGTCCACCCGTCGGCCGGGGCCGCCGTGGACCGCCGACCAGTCGACGTGCCCTCCGCGCACGGACAGTTCGGCGACGGAGAGCAGGAACCGCTCGGGGCCTCCCTCCGAGCGACGGAGCGTGCCGAGGACGGCGCCGGCGGTCACGCCCGCCGCGTCCAGGATGTCGGCGACCGCGGTGGTGACCACCGGGTGCGGGCTGACCTCGACGAAGATCCGGTGCTCGGCCGCGGCCAGTGCCTGGACGGTCTCCTCGAAGCGAACGGTCTGGCGGATGTTGCGGTACCAGTAGGCGGCGTCCAGTTCGGTGGTGTCCTCGACCCGGCCGCCGGTGACGGTGGAGTAGAACGGCACCTCGGCGGGCCGGGGCCGCACGGGCGCGAAGCCGGCCAGCAGGGCGTCGCGGACCTCCTCGACCTGCTCGGAGTGCGAGGCGTAGTCGACGGGGACGCGCCGGGCGCGTACGCCCTCGGCGGTGAGAGCGTCGAGGAGTTCCACCAGGGCCGCCTCCTCGCCGGACACGACGACGGAGCGCGGGCCGTTCACGGAGCCCACGGAGATCCGCCCCTCCCAGCGGGTGAGGCGTTCCTGCACCTCCGCCAGCGGCAGGGGCAGCGAGGCCATGCCTCCGCGGCCGGTGATCGCGAGCAGTTCGCGGGAGCGGACGACGACGATCCGGGCGGCGTCCTCCAGGGTCAGCGCGCCCGCGACATGGGCCGCGGCGATCTCTCCCTGGCTCTGCCCGACGACGGCCGCGGGCCGCACCCCGCAGGACTGCCACAGCCGGGCGAGCGCCACGCACACCACGAACAGGGTCGGCTGGACCACGTCGAGCCGGTCGAGGGGCGGGGCGTCGTCGGTGCGGCGCAGCACGTCGAGGACCGACCAGTCGGTGAACCGCTCGACGGCCGCGGCCACTTCGTCGAAGTGGGTACGGAACCGTGCGTCGTCCTCGATGAGGGCTGTGGCCATCTCCTCCCACTGCGCGCCCTGGCCGGGGAAGAGGAAGACGGGGCCGCCCTCGGTGTCCGCGACGCCGAGAGCGACGCCGGCGGCCGGGGTGCCGTCGGCGACGGCGGTCAGCGCGCGTACGAGTGCGTCGTGGTCGTGGGCGACGACGGCGGCGCGGTGCTCCAGCGCGGGGCGGGTGGCGGTCAGGGACCAGGCGAGGTCCGCGGGCGTCTGGGTGCGGCCGGGGCCGGTCCGCACGTGGGTGCGCAGCCGGGCGGCCTGGGCGCGCAGGGCGGCGGCGGTGCGGCCGGAGACGGTGAAGGCGAACGGGCCGCGGGCGGCGGGAAGTACCTCGGCGGTGCCGTCGCCGACGCTCTCCGAAGCGGTGTCCGGTTCCTCCGGCTCGGGGGGCTGTTCGAGAATGACGTGCGCGTTGGTGCCGCTCACTCCGAACGAGGAGACACCGCAGCGCCTCGGCCGTTCCGTGCGCGGCCACGGCCGGTCGGCGGTGAGGAGTTCGACGTTGCCCTCGGACCAGTCCACGTGGGTGGAGGGCCGGTCGACGTGCAGGGTGGGCGGCAGGACCTCCTCGCGCAGGGCGAGGATCATCTTGATGACACCGGCGACGCCCGCCGCCGCCTGCGTGTGGCCGATGTTGGACTTCACCGAGCCGAGCCACAGCGGCCGGTCGGCGGGCCGGTCCTGGCCGTAGGTGGCCAGCAGTGCCTGGGCCTCGATCGGGTCGCCGAGCGTGGTGCCGGTGCCGTGCGCCTCGACGGCGTCGACGTCGCCCGGCGACAGTCCGGCGGCAGTCAGCGCCTGCCAGATGACCCGTTCCTGGGAGGGGCCGTTGGGGGCGGTCAGGCCGTTGGAGGCGCCGTCCTGGTTGACGGCCGAGCCACGGAGCACGGCGAGGACGGGGTGGCCGTTGCGGCGCGCGTCCGACAGCCGTTCCACCACCAGCACGCCCGCGCCCTCGCCCCACGCGGTGCCGTCGGCACCGTCGGCGAAGGCGCGGCAGCGCCCGTCCGGGGAGAGTCCGCGCTGGCGGCTGAACTCCAGGAAGATCGTGGGCGTCGACAGGACGGTGACACCGCCGGCGAGCGCCAGGTCGCACTCGCCGGCCCGCAGCGCCTGCGCGGCCAGGTGCAGAGCCACCAAGGAGGAGGAGCACGCGGTGTCGACGGACACCGCGGGACCCTCCAGGCCCAGGGTGTACGAGACGCGACCCGACACCACGCTGGAGGCGTTGCCCACCCCGTCGTCGCCGGCGTTGTCGGACAGGCCCAACAGGGTCGTGTAGTCCTGGAGGTTGGTTCCGGCGAACACTCCGGTGCGGCTGCCGCGGAGGGAGACCGGGTCGATGCCCGCGCGCTCCAGCGCCTCCCAGCAGATCTCCAGCAGGATCCGCTGCTGCGGGTCGGTGCCGACGGCTTCGCGGGGCGAGATGCCGAAGAAGCCGGCGTCGAAATCCCCCGCCCGGTCGACGAACCCGCCGACGCGTGTGTAGCTCTTGCCCGGGGTGCCGGGTTCGGGGTCGTAGAGCGCGTCGACGTCCCAGCCGCGGTCCGCCGGCCATTCGCCCATGGCGTCGGTTCCGGAGCTGACCAGCCGCCACAGGTCGTCCGGATCACCGACGCCTCCGGGGAACCGGCAGCCCATCGAGACGATGGCTATGGGTTCCTGATGGCGCGCCTCGGCCTCGCGCAGCCGCTGTCGTGTCTGGTGGAGATCGGCCGTGACCTTCCGCAGGTAGCCGAGGATCTTCTCGTCGTCCTTCATGCGTTTCGCACCCGTTTCCCAGTCCCTGTCCTGCGTTCAGGAGATGCCAAGGTCGTTCTCGATGAAGTCGAAGATCTCGTCCGCCGCGGCGGAGTTGATCCGGTCGCTGACGTCGTCCCCGGCGCCGGAGGGCACGCGACCGCCGTCCCAGCGGGCGAGCAGCGCCTTGAGGCGTACGCCGATGCGGTCGCGCCGGGCGTCGTCCTCGGGCAGTTCGTCGAGGGCGGTGTCGAGCCGGTCCAGGTCGGCGAGGACCGCGGCGGCGCCGTCTGCACTGTTCGTCAGCCGGCCACGCAGGTATCCGGCGACCGCGGTCGCGTCGGGCTGGTCGAACAGCAGGGTCGCGGGCAGCGGGAGCCCGGTGGCCGCGCCGAGCCGGTTGCGGAGTTCGACCGCCATGAGGGAGTCGAAGCCGAGGGTGTTGAAGGCCCGGCTCGCGTCCACCTTGTCGGTCGAGGCGTGCCCCAGGACGCCGGCGGCTTGGGTGCGCACCAGGGAGACCAGGGTGCGCACCTGCTCCGCGGGCGGCATCCCGGCGAGCCGGTCCTTCAGTTCACGCGCCGCGTCCGGGCCGCCCGCGGCGGAGTGCGCGGCGGCGAGGTCGCGCAGTTCCGGCAGTTCCGACAGCAGTGGGCTGCGCCGGGCCGAGGTGAAGCCGGGCGCGAAGCGGGCCCAGTCCACATCGGCGACGGCCACGACGGCCTCGCCCCGGGCCACGGCACGTCCGACGGCCTGCGCCGCCCGTGCGGGGGCGAGCGGGGTCATGCCGCTGTGCCGCATGCGCTGTGCGGTGCCGGAGGTCTCCGTGGCCATGCCGCCGCCTGCCCACGGGCCCCAGGCGATCGACGTCGCGGGCAGTCCGGCGGCGCGGCGCTGCTGGGCGATGGCGTCGAGGGAGGCGTTGGCCGCGGCGTAGTTGGCCTGGCCGATGGAGCCGATGGTGCCGGAGACGGAGGAGTACAGGACGAACGCCGACAGGTTCCGGTCCCGGGTGAGTTCGTCGAGGTTGCGTGCCGCGGCCAGCTTCGGCCTGAGCACGGTGTCCAGGCTCGCGGCGTCCAGGGTGTCGATCAGCCGGTCGTCCAGGACGCCGGCGGTGTGCACCACGGCGTCCACGGGGTGCTCGGTGAGCAGCGCGGACAGCGCCTCCCGGTCGGCGACGTCGCAGGCGACGAGGACGAGTTCGGCGTCGGTGCCCGCGAGTGCCTCCCGCAGCCGGTCCGCGCCCTCGGCGTCGCCGCCGGAGCGGCTCGCGACGAGCAGGCGGGTGGCGCCCTGCTCGGCGAGCCAGGCGGCGGTGCGCACGCCGAGCGCGCCGGTGCCGCCGGTGACCAGGACGGTGCCCTTCCAGGAGGTTGCGGGGCCCGGGTCCATCGGCTGTTCGACGCGGACGAGGCGGCGCAGGAAGGTGCCCGAGGGGCGGACCGCCAGCTGGTCCTCACCGTCCGCGGCGGTCAGGGCGGCGCACAGACGTTGTGCCAGGTCGGCGGGGACGGCTGTCGCCGTGTCGGCCGGGAGGTCCACCAGACCGCCCCAGCTCTGCGGGTACTCCAGGGCCGCGGAGCGGCCCAGCCCCCAGACGGCGGCCTGTCCCGGCGTGGCGGGCGCCTCGCCGGGGAGGGCTCCGACGGCGCCCGCGGTCAGGCACCACAGCGGGGCGGTGACGCCGGTCGCGTCCTCGGACAGGGCCTGGACGAGGGCGACGGTGGCGGCGAGACCGGCCGGTGTCGACGAATGTCCGGGCAGCGGGCGTTCGTCGGCGGCCAGCAGCGACAGGACGGCGGTGGGCGGTCCGTCGGCGGCGTCGCGGAGCGCGGCGAGGTCCGCCGCCAGGGTGATGCGGTCGGCGGTGGCGCAGTCGACGGGCAGCCGTGTCACCTGGGCCCCGTGCGCGGCGAGCGCGTCGGCGACCGAGGCGGCCCAGAGGCTGTCTGCGAGATGGTCCGGCACCGGCAGCAGCCAGTGTCCGGTGAGAGCCGCGGAGTTCTGGGCGGGGGCGGGCTGCCACGCGACGCGGTGGTCCCAGCGGAGTTCCTCGTTCCGCTGCTGCCTGCCGTGGCGCCAGGTCGCGAGCGCGGGCAGGACGGCGCTGAGCGGGGCGTCGGCGGCGAGGTCGAGCCGCGTGGCGAGCGCGCCGGGGTCGCCCTGTTCGACCAGGTCCCAGAACGGCGTGTCCTCTCCTTCCACGACCGCGGTCACCGGCTCCAGCCAGTAGCGCTCGCGCTGGAAGGCGTAGGTGGGCAGGCCGACACCGCGGGCGTCGGCGTCGCGCAGCCGTGTCAGGTCCACCCCGTGGCCGCGGACGTGCAAGCGGCCGACGGCGAGAAGGGCGGTGGTCCGCTCGGAGGCGTCGCGCCGCAGCAGGGGCACGGCGTCGGCCGAAGCGGGGTCCGTGAGGCTGTCGCGGACCATGGTGGTGAGCGTGGCGTCGGAGCCGAGTTCGAGGTACGTGGTGACGCCCTCGGCCTCCAGGGTCCGTACCCCGTCGGCGAAGCGCACGGCCTGGCGGACGTGCCGGACCCAGTGGGCCGGTGAGCACAGGTCCTCCGGCGTGGCGACGCCGCCGGTCAGGTTGGTGACCACGGGCACCTCGGGCGGCGCGTAGGCCACGCCTGCCGCGATCTGTTCGAACTCCTCCAGCATGGCGTCCATGCGCGGGGAGTGGAAGGCGTGGCTGACCCGCAGGCGCCGGGTCCGGCGGCCGCGTGCGGCGAAGTCTGCGGCGAGGCGCTCCACGTCGTCGGTGTCACCGGAGAGGACCACGGACGCGGGACCGTTGAGCGCGGCGATCGCGACGCGGTCCTCCAGGCCGGCGAGGAGCGGGAGCACCTCGTCCTCGGTGGCCTCGATCGCGGCCATCGCGCCGCCCTCGGGAAGTGCCTGCATGAGCCGGCCGCGGGCGGCGACGAGCGCGCAGGCGTCCGGCAGCGACAGCACGCCGGCGGCGTGTGCGGCGGTCAGTTCGCCGATCGAGTGGCCCATGAGCAGGTCGGGCGTGACTCCCCAGGACCGTACGAGCGCGTGCGCGGCGGTGCCGAGTGCGAACAGGGAGGCCTGTGTCCAGGCGGTGCGGTCGAGCAGCGCCCCCTCCGGCGTCCCCTCGGCGGCGAAGACCACGTCACGCAGCGGCGGACCGTCCAGGTGTCGGTCCAGTTCCGCGCACACGGCGTCGAAGGCGTCCGCGTACACCGGGTGCGCTTCGTACAACTCCTGTCCCATGCGGGCGCGTTGAGCGCCCTGGCCGCTGAAGAGGAACGCGGTCCTGCCCGCGCCGGCGGCCGCGACGACGGTGTGGTCGGCGGGCCTGTCCTGGGCGACGGCGTCGAGGCCGGCGAGGAGTTCGGTGTGGTCGGCGGCGACGACGACCGCGCGGTGGTCCAGGGTCCGCCGGCCGGCGGCCAGGCTGTGGGCGAGGTCGCGCGGGTCGGGCTCCTCCGCCAGCAGGCTGGTGCGCAGCCGGGCGGCCTGGCCGCGCAGCGCGTCCGGGCTGTGTCCGGAGAGGACGAACACACGGGGTTCGTCCGCGGGCCGGGGCCGCTGCGGCAGCGGTTGTGGCGTGGGCGGTTCCTCCAGGATGACGTGGGCGTTGCTGCCGCTGATGCCGAACGAGGACACGCCGGCGCGGCGGGTCCGGCCCGTTCCGGCGGGCCAGGGGCGCGACGCGGTGAGCAGTTCGACGGTGTCGCCGGACCAGTCGATGTGGGGTGAGGGCTCGTCGGCGTGGAGGGTGCGGGGCAGTTCCTCGTGACGCATGGCCATGACCATCTTGATGACGCCCGCGGCGCCCGCGGCGGCCTGTGTGTGACCGAGGTTGGACTTGACCGACCCGAGGTGCAGCGGCCGGCCTTCGGGCCGCTGCCGTCCGTAGGTGGCGAACAGCGCCTGCGCCTCGATGGGATCGCCGAGACTGGTCCCCGTGCCGTGCGCCTCTACGGCGTCCACGTCGGCCGGGGTGAGGCCGGCGGCCGTCAGGGCCTGCCGGATGACGTTCTGCTGGGCCGGTCCGTTGGGCGCGGTCAGGCCGTTGGAGGCGCCGTCCTGGTTGGTCGCGGAGCCGCGGACGACGGCGAGCACGGGGTGGCCGTTGCGTTCGGCGTCCGAGAGGCGCTCCAGGAGCAGGACGCCGACGCCCTCGGCGAATCCGGTGCCGTCGGCGTCCGCGGAGAACGCCTTGCACCGGCCGTCCGCGGACAGTCCGTTCTGGGCGGTGAACGCGGTGTAGGTGCCGGGGGTGGCCATGACGGTGACACCGCCGGCGAGGGCGAGACCGCACTCCCCCTGCCGCAGCGCCTGGACGCCGAGGTGGAGGGCGACCAGCGCGGAGGAGCAGGCCGTGTCGACGGTCATGGCCGGTCCTTCGAGACCGAAGGTGTAGGCCACGCGCCCCGACAGGACGCTGGCCGCGACCCCGAGCCCGATGTAGCCCTCCAGCCCCTCCGGGATCTCGGAGATCCCGGTGCCATAGCCGGAGCCCATGGCGCCGACGAACACGCCGGTGCGGCTGCCGCGCAGGGTGAGCGGGTCGATGCCGGCCCGCTCGAAGACCTCCCAGGAGCTCTCCAGGAAGAGCCGCTGCTGGGGGTCCATCGCCAGCGCCTCGCGGGGAGAGATGCCGAACAGGGAGGCATCGAAGTGGGCGGCCCCGTAGAGGAATCCGCCTTGCAGGCCGGACAGATGGTCCAGGTCCCAGCCGCGGTCGGCGGGCATGCCCGCGATGGCGTCGCCGCCCTGGGCCAGGAAGGTCCACAGGTCCTCGGGGGAGGCGATGCCTCCGGGGAACTGGCAGGCCATGCCGACGATGGCGACCGGGTCGTCGTCGGTCGCGACGGTTGTCACGGTGGCCGAGTCGACGGCGGTGCCGACGGTGCCGGCGAGTTCCTCCCTGAGGTGGCGGGCGAGGGCCGTGGGCCGCGGGTGGTCGAAGAGCAGGGTGGCGGGCAGCCGCAGTCCCGTCTCGGCGTTGAGGCGGTTGCGCAGGTCGACCGAGGTGAGGGAGTCGAAGCCGAGGTCGTTGAAGGCCTGGTCGGCGCCGACGGCGTTGTCCTCGGCGTATCCGAGGGTGAGGGCGGCGTGCCGCTGCACCAGGGCGAGCAGGAGGCGTTCCTGCTCCGTCTCCGTGAGACCGGCGAGCCGTCCGGCGAAGCCGGGTGTCTCGGCGGTGGCCGTGGCCGCGGTACGCCGGACCGGTGCGGGCGCGAGTCCGTGCAGCAGGAGCGGCAGCCGGCCGGCCGCGGCGGCGGTCCGGAGCGCGGCGGGGTCGACTCGCAGCGGGGCGAGCAGCGCCTCGTCCGTCCGCAGGGCTTCGTCGAACAGGCGCAGGCCGTCCTCGGAGGCGAGGGCGGGCAGGCCGGAGGCGGCTATGCGCTGGAGGTCCTCGTCCCGCAGGCCCCCGGTCATGCCGCTGGCGTCCGCCCACAGGGTCCAGGCGAGCGAGGTCGCGGGCAGGCCCTGGGCGCGTCGGTGGTGGGCCAGCGCGTCGAGGACGGTGTTCGCGGCCGCGTAGCCGGACTGTCCGCCCCCGCCCAGGAGGCCCGCGGCGGAGGAGAACAGGACGAACGCGGTCAGATCGGCGGTGCGGGTGGCTTCGTGCAGGGCGAGGGCGGAGGTGGCCTTCGCTCGCAGGACGCGCGCCAGCCGTTCGGGGGTCTGCGCGTCGAGGACACCGTCGTCGAGGACGCCCGCGGTGTGCACGACACCGCGCAGCGGCAGGTCGGCGGGGACTCCGTCCAGTACGGCGGCCAGTTCCCCGGTGTCGGCGGTGTCGCAGGCCTCGACGCGTACGTGGGCTCCGTGCGCGGTGAGTTCCGCGGTGAGTTCGGCGGCGCCGGGGGCGTCGGGACCGCGCCGTGAGGCGAGGACGAGACTGCGCACCCCGTGGGCCGTCACCAAGTGCCGGGCGACGAGGGCACCCAGGGCGCCCGTTCCGCCCGTGATCAGCACGGTGCTGTCCGGGTCCCAGACGGCCGCCGTGTGCGGAACCTCCCCGTCGGCGCTGTCCTCCGCCGCCGGGGCAGAGGTGGCTGCCCCTATCGCACGAGCCAGGCTCGGGATGAGCAGTTCGCCGTTCCTGAGGGCGAGTTGAGGTGCGCCGGAGGCCACGGCGACCGGCAGGTTCGTGAGGGAGGCAGCAGTGTCGTCGACGTCGACGAGCACCACGCGGCCGGGGTTCTCGCTCTGGGCGGACCGGACCAGGCCCCATACGGCGGCGCCGGCGAGATCGGGCACGTCCTCGTCGGCGCGTGCGGCGACAGCCCGGTGGGTGACGACGACGAGCGGTGCGTCCCCGGCGCGCTCGGCGGCGAGCCAGGTCTGGAGGGTGCCGAGCATGCGCGTGGCGGCCTCGACGGGATCGCCGTCCTGTCCGGCCGGACAGGCCAGGACGACCACCTCGGGGCTCCCGGCGAGTGCGTCCGGCCCGTCGACGCGCGGCCAGGCGGGGTCGAGCGCGACATCCTCACCGGCCACGTACCAGTGGTCGGTGGGCGGGAGCTGCGGAGTGGCGTCGGTGTCGGCGCCGGGGAGGGTGAGGACCACCTTCCCGACGTGCCGGGCCTGGCTGAGGTGCAGGAAGGCGCCCTGCGCCTGCCGTACGTCCCAGGAAGCGACCGGCAACGGCCGCAGCGCGCCGCTGTCGAACAACTCCAGCAGGGCGTCCAGCATCTCCGCGACCCGCTGCTCACCGGCCTCCACCAGGTCGAAGACCCGGTAGAGCACATCGGCGTGCTCCGCGGCCACCTGCGCCGCGTCCCTGACGTCCCGCTTGCCCATCTCCAGGAACGGGCCACCGCGCGGCAGCAGGCGCATCGACGCGTCCACGAACTCACCGACGAGCGAGTTCAGCACCGCGTCCATGCCCCGGCCGCCGGACACGTCCAGGAACCGCTCCACGAAGTCCAGATCGCGTGACGAGGCGATCCGCTCCTGCGGCACTCCCGCTTCCCGCAGCGCCTCCCACTTGCCGGGACTGGCCGTCCCGTACACCTCGGCGCCCAGGTGCCGCGCCAGCTGCACCGCCGCCGAGCCGACGCCGCCGGTCGCGGCATGAACCAGTACCGACTGGCCGGGCCGCACGGACCCGAGGTCGACCAGGGCGTAGTAGGCCGTCAGGAAGACGACCGGCACCGTGGCCGCCTCGATGAACGTCCAGTCGCCGGGAACGCGGGCGATCAGCCGCTCATCGGTGAGGGCCACCGGACCGAACGCGCCGGTGAACATGCCCATCACCCGGTCACCGGGCGCGACGCGCGTCACCTCGGCGCCGACCTCGGTGACCACTCCCGCGCCCTCCAGGCCGAGCGCGCTTCCGTCGCCCTGGACCATGCCGAGCGTGATCAGCACGTCGCGGAAGTTGAGTCCGGCGGCCCGCATCGACACGCGCACGCCGTGCGGTCCCAGCGGTCCCTCGACCTCGGGGCAGGGCACGAGCCTCAGGCTCTCCAGGGTGCCCTTCCCGCCGGTGTCCAGCCGCCAGGCCGTCCGGCCGTCCGGCGGCGGGAGAAGGCCGTCGGCGGGCGAGGTCGCGCGGGACGTCGCGGCGGGGGTCCACTGCACCCGGTACAGCGCCCCGTGCTCGGGTCCCCGTGCCTGCAGTGCCTCGCCCGCGACGGCACGCGAGACGAGTGTGCCGACGGTGGCGACGGGCCGTCCGGTGGCGTCCGCCACCTGGAGGGAGACGCCGCTCGATCCGGAGGGCTCGACCCGGACGCGCAGAGACGTGGCGCCCACGGCGTGCAGGGTCACCCCGCTCCACGCGAACGGCAGACCGACGCCACCGCCGCCGTCGCCCTCCGCGTCGGTCAACTGCGCGTGCAGGGCCGCGTCCAGCAGTGCGGGGTGCAGCCCGTAGCGGGCGGCTTCCTTGTGCTGTGCCTCCGGCAGCTCGACGTCGGCGTACCAGGCGCCGTCGTGGCGCCAGACGGTCTTCAGGCCCTGGAAGACGGGCCCGTACTGGTAGCCGGTGTCCGCGAGGGCCGCGTAGAAGCCGTCGAGCGGCACCGGACGCGCCCCCGGCGGGGGCCAGGCGGTGAGGTCGAAGGACGGTTCGGCGGTGCCCCGGGCCAGGGTCGCGGTGGCGTGCCGGGTCCAGGGCGCGTCCGGGTCGGCGCCCTCGGCCTCTCCTGGGCGGGCGTAGACGGCGATCGTGCGCCGGTCGGAGGAGTCGGGAGGCCCGATGACCATCTGGAGCTGGACGGCCGCCCGCTCCGGAAGGACGAGCGGGGCTTCGAGGGTGAGTTCCTCCAGCAGGTCGCAGCCGGCCTCGTCGCCCGCGCGGAGGGCGAGTTCGACGAAGGCGGTGCCGGGCAGGAGCACGGTGCCGGAGAGGGCGTGGTCGGCGAGCCAGGGCTGGCTGCGGGTGGACAGGCGCCCGGTGAGCAGGATGCGTCCGTCGTCGGCCACGCGTACGACGGCGCTCAGCAGCGGGTGTGCGGCGGTGCCGAGTCCGGCACCGGCGAGGTCGCCGGGGTTCTGGGTGCTCGCGGGCAGCCAGTAGGTGTCGTGCTGGAAGGCGTAGGTGGGCAGGTCGACGGGTGTGCCGGGAGCGGGTCCGAGCAGTCGGGTCCAGTCGACGGCGACACCGTGGGCGAACAGCCCCGCGACCGCGGCGAGCAGCGTCGGCACCTCGCGCCGGTCCTTGTACAGGAGGGGAAGGCAGATGCGTTCGGTGGTGTCGTCGGGCAGGCATTCCTGCGCGAGCGCGACGAGGGTGCTGTCGGGGCCGACTTCGAGGAACCTCGTCACGCCGTGCTCGACGAGCCACGAGATCCCGTCGGCGAAGCGCACCCCCTCACGCAGGTGGCGGACCCAGTAGTCGGGTGAGCCGAGTTCGTCGGCGGTGGCCACGTCGCCCGTGACGTTCGATATGACGGTGATCTGCGGCGGGTGGGCGGTGACCCCGGCGACGACGGACCGGAACTCGTCGAGCACCGGCTCCAGGAGAGCCGAGTGGTAGCCGTTGTCGATGCGCAGGCGGCGGGTGCGCCGGCCCCGGCGGGTGAGTTCTTCGGCCACTGCCTCGACGGCAGCCGCGGATCCGGAGATCACCGTGGCGCGCGCGCCGTTGACGGCGGCGATGGACACCGCTCCCCCGTGCCCGGCCAGGAGCGGGACGACCTCGTCCTCGGCGGCTTCGACGGAGACCATGGCACCGGTCTTGGGCACCGAGTGCGTGAGCCGTCCCCGGGTCGCGACCAGACGGCAGGCGTCCGCCAGCGACCACACGCCGGCGACGTGTGCGACGGACAGCTCACCGAGGGAGTGTCCGATGAGGTACTTGGGCCTGACGCCCCAGGACTCCAGCAGCCGGTACAGAGCCACTTCGACGGCGAACACGGCGGGCTGGAGGATGTCGGAGCGGTCCAGTACGTCGGCACCCTGTGCGCCCTCGAGCACGATGGCCTTCAAGGAGGTACCGAGGAGCGGGTCGAGGTGCTCGCAGCACGCGTCGAAGGCGCGGGCGAAGACGGGGAAGGCGGCGTACAGCTCACGCCCCATGCCGACACGCTGGGTGCCCATGCCGGAGAACAGGAACGCGGTCGTGCCGCGCAGCACCCGGCCGGTGACGACGTCCGGTCCGGGGCGCGCGTCGGGGCCGTCGTCGGCGAGTGCGGCCAGTCCCCGCAGTGCGGCGGCGCGGTCCTCGGCCAGGACGACCGCGCGGTGCTCGAAGGTCTGCCGGGTGGTGACGAGGGCGCGTGCGACGTCGCGGGCATCCGTGCCGGCGGCCGGACCGTCGACGTGCGCGAGGAGCCGGGCGGCCTGTCCGCGCAGTGCGGCGGCGCTGCGCGCGGAGAGGATCCACGGGACGGCGGGCAACGGTGCCGAGGCGTCGGGGGTGACCGCCTCGGTCTCGTCCGCGGCGGTCTCCTCCGCGGCCTCGGCGGACT
The DNA here is from genome assembly GCF_044747445.1 of Streptomyces sp. NPDC090083. Lineage (NCBI taxonomy): Bacteria > Bacillati > Actinomycetota > Actinomycetes > Kitasatosporales > Streptomycetaceae > Streptomyces > Streptomyces sp. NPDC090083. The sequence continues at coordinate 27,664 of NZ_JBIVED010000004.1, forward strand.
CCTCGGGGGCCGCTTCGATGACGGCGTGGGCGTTGGTGCCGCTGATGCCGAAGGAGGACACCGCGGCGCGGCGCGGGCGGTCCCCGGTGTCGGGCCAGTCGGCGGGTTCGGTCAGCAGCCGGACGTGGCCCGCCGTCCAGTCGACGTGGGTCGAGGGCTCGGTGATGTGCAGGGTTCGCGGCAGGCGGCCGTGCCGGAGGGCCAGCACCGTCTTGATGACGCTGGCGACACCGGCGGCGGCCTGGGTGTGTCCCAGGTTCGACTTCAGGGAGCCGAGCAGCAGCGGGTTCTCGGCGTCCTTGGCGCGTCCGTACGTGGCGAGGAGTGCCTGGGCCTCGATCGGGTCGCCGAGCGTGGTGCCGGTGCCGTGGGCGTCGACGGCGTCGACGTCGGCCGCGGTCACCCCGGCGTTGAGCAGGGCCTGTTCGATCACGCGCTGCTGGGAGGGGCCGTTGGGGGCGGTCAGGCCGTTGGAGGCGCCGTCCTGGTTGACGGCCGAACCGCGGACCACCGCGAGGACGGGATGACCGTTGCGGCGGGCGTCGGACAGCCGCTCCACCAGCAGCAGTCCGACGCCCTCGGACCAGCCCGTGCCGTCGGCGTCGTCGGAGAACGCCTTGCAGCGGCCGTCGGGGGCGAGGCCACGCTGCCGACTGAACTCGAACAGCAGTCCGGGCGTCGCCATCACGGAGACTCCGCCCGCGATGGCGAGGTCGCATTCGCCGGACCGGAGCGCCTGGACCGCCCAGTGCAGGGCCACCAGCGACGACGAGCACGCGGTGTCGACGGTGACGGCGGGGCCCTCCAGGCCGAGCACGTACGCGATGCGGCCCGAGGCGACTGAGGTGGCGTTGCCCGCCAGCATCAGCCCGTGGACCTCCTCGGGAACCTCCACCGGGCCCTGCCCGTAGCCGGAGCTCGCCGCCCCGACGAACACGCCGGTGGCGCTGCCCCGCAGGCCGGCCGGACGGATCCGGGCCCGTTCCAGGAGTTCCCAGGACGCCTCGAGGAGCAGCCGCTGCTGGGGGTCGGTGGCGAGTGCCTCCCGGGGGCTCATGCCGAAGAACCCGGCGTCGAACGCGCTCGCGTCACGCAGGAAGCCGCCCTCACGGGTGGAGAAGGTGCCCGGGGTGTCGGGGTCGGGGTCGTAGCGGTCCTCGATGTCCCAGCCGCGGTCGTCGGGCAGCGGTCCGATGCCGTCGCCGCCCGCGTCGACCAGCTCCCACAGGTCCTCCGGGGTCTCGATCCCGCCGGAGAATCGGCAGCTCATCGAGACGATCGCGATGGGCTCGCGGCTCTTCTCCTCCACATCGCGCAGCTGGCGACGGGTCTGCCGCAACTCGGCCGTGACCCGCTTGAGGTATTCCACGTACTTGTCGTCGTCAGCCACGTGTGTCACTTCCTTGAACCGGGCGGGCCGGGATGTCGGTTGCGTGCGGAGGGACCGGCGGGATGCTCACTCGTCCCCCAGTTCGCGGTCGATCAGGTCGAAGAGGTCGCTCGCGTTCTCGACCCCGGCGAGCTCGTGGTCGTACTCCGCGGCGGGGGGCCCGACGGGCTCGCCCTGCCAGCGGGCGAGCAGGTCGCGCAGCCGGGCGGTGACCTTCTCCCGGTCCTGCCCGGCCACCTCGGAGGTCAGGAGCGCACTCTCCAGACGTTCCATGTCACCGAGGAGGGCCTGTGCGGTGCCGGCGGGCTCGGGCAGCGAGAGCTCACCGAGCAGATACCGGACCTGGGCGAGGACGGTCGGGTAGTCGAAGACGAGGGTCGCCGGCAGCCGGAGGCCGGTTGCCGCGCCGAGCCGGTTGCGCAGCTCGACCGCCGTCAGGGAGTCGAAGCCCAGCTCCTTGAAGGTCTGTTCGGGGTCGACCTCGGCCGCCGAGCCGTGCCCCAGGACCGCGGCGGCCTGCTCGGCGACCACGTCGAGGAGCCGTTGCTCGCGGTCGGCGACGGACAGGGGTGCCAGCTGGTCGGCGAGCGACTGCGGTGCCTGGCCGGCGGGTGCCGTTCCGGCGGCGGCCGCGGCACGGCGCCGTACGGGGGTGCGGACCAGGCCGCGCAGCAGCGTCGGCAGGATGTCGTGGTGTTCGCGGAGGGCGGCCGGATCCAGGTCCATCGGCAGCAGCGCGGCCCGGTCGCCGTCGGCGGCACGGTCGAGCAGCCGCATGCCGTTGACCGCCCCCAGCGGCACCATGCCGGTGCGGGCGTGCCGTTCGCGGTCGGCGTCGGCGAGTTCCCCGGTCATGCCGGCCCCGGGCAGCCAGGTGCCCCAGGCCAGCGACACCGCGGGCAGTCCCTGGGCGCGCCGGTGGTGCGCGAAGGCGTCCAGGAAGGCGTTGGCGGCCGAGTAGTTGGCCTGCCCCGCGCCGCCGAACGTGCCGGCGACGGAGGAGAAGACCACGAACCGGGCGAGGTCGAGGTCGCGGGTGAGCTCGTGCAGCGCGACCACGGCGTCGGCCTTGGGACGCAGCGCCTCGGCGAGCCGGTCCGGGGTCATCGAGGACAGCACACCGTCCGCGAGGACACCGGCGGTGTGCACCACAGCGGTCAGCGGCCGGTCGGCGGGGATGCCCGCCAGGAGTGCGGCGAGGCCGGTGCGGTCAGCCACGTCGCAGGCGACCACGGTGACGTCGGCTCCCGACTCGGCGAGTTCGGCGCGCAGTTCGGCCGCGCCGGGCGCGTCCGGGCCGCGCCGTCCGGCGATCAGCAGATGCCGTACGCCGTGTTCGGCGACGAGGTGACGGGCGGTGATGCGTCCGAGTCCGCCGAGCCCGCCGGTCAGCAGGACGGTGCCGGCCGGATCGGGGGCGACCGGCAGGGTCAGCACGACCTTGCCGATGTGCCGGGCCTGGCTGAGGAAGCGGAAGGCGTCGGGTGCGCGGCGCACGTCCCACACGGCCATCGGCAGCGGCTTGAGCACACCGCGTGCGAAGAGGTCGACCAGTTCGGTGAGGATCTGGCCGATCCGGTCGGGGCCGGCCTCGACCAGGTCGAAGGCCCGGTAGGCGACGCCGGTGTGGTCGGCGGCGACCTGTGCGGGGTCGCGGACGTCGGTCTTGCCCATCTCCAGGAACCGGCCGCCGCGCGGCAGCAGCCGCAGGGACGCGTCCACGAACTCCCGGGCGAGGGAGTCGAGGACGACGTCGAAGCCGCGGCCCTCGGTCGCCGTGCGCAGCCGCTCCTCGAAGCCGAGGTCGCGGGACGAGGCGATGCGGGTGTCGTCGAGACCGGCGGCGCGCAGCGCGTCCCACTTGTCGGACGACGCGGTGCCGTAGACGTCGGCGCCGAGGTGCCGGGCCAGCTGGACGGCCGCGGAGCCGACACCGCCGGCCGCCGCGTGCACGAGGACGCTCTCGCCGGGTTGGAGCGCGCCCAGGTCGACGAGCGCGTAGTAGGCGGTGAGGTAGACGATCGGGGCGGTCGCCGCCTCGGCGAAGGTCCAGCCCTTCGGGATCCGCGCGATCATCCGGGCGTCGGCGACCGCGACGGGTCCGAAGGCGCCGGCGAACATGCCCATCACCCGGTCGCCCTTGGCGAATCCGGTGACGCCGGTGCCGGTCTCGGTGACCACGCCCGCGCCTTCGAGTCCGATCGCGGTGGCGTCGCCGGGGTACATGCCGAGGGCGGTGAGGACGTCCCGGAAGTTGACTCCGGCGGCGCGCATCGAGATGCGCACCTCGTTCGGGGCGAGCGGCGCTGCGACCTCCGGGCAGGCGGCGAGCCGCAGCCCGTCGAGGCTGCCCTTGGCTGCCACGCCGAGCCGCCAGGTGTCGGAGTCCGCGGGCGGGACGAGGGCGCGGTCGGCGGCGAGCGGCACGATGTGCGGTGTGGTCACCTTCCCGTCCTGGACGGCGAGTTCGAACGCGGTCCCGTCGAGTGCTCCGGGCAGCGTGGCCGCCGAGAGGTCGCCGTCGTCGGTGTCGGCGAGGACGAACCGGTCGGGGTTCTCGGTGCGGGCGGCCCGCACCAGCCCCCACACCGCCGCCTGCGCCGGATCGGCGCCGCGGCCGGCGGCCGGGACGGCGCCGCGGGTCACGACGGCGAGGCGGGCGTGTGCGAACGCCGGGTCGTCCACCCACTGCTGGACGAGGGCGAGGACGCCGGTGACGGTGTCGCGGGCGGCGTCGGCGAGGGTGCCGGTGGTGTCCTCCGCGACCGGCACGGCGTACAGGACGGTGTCGGGCACCTCGTCGGCCTCGGCCAGGGCGTCGAGGCCGGTCACCTGGCGCACGGTGTGGCCTGCGGTGCGCAGCGAGTCGGCGAGTTCCCGCGCCTCGTCGCCGCCGACGACCGTCCACGTGGCCGGTGCGGCCGTGTCCGCCGCCGGGACCGGCTGCCAGTCGAGTTCGTACAGGCCCTGCTGGTCCGGGGCGCCGACGGTGGCGCCCGCCAGGTCGCCGGTCAGTTCGCGCAGGGTGAGCGAGCCGACCGAGCCGACCGGGCGCCCCGCCGGGTCGGCCAGGGCGAGGCCGATGGCCTCCGGGCCCTCCTGGACCATCCGCACCCGCAGCGCGGACGCGCCGATCGCGTCCAGGCGCACGTCGCTCCACGAGAACGGCAGCCGTCCGGCGTCCTTCATCGGCACGAACATCACCGCGTGCAGCGCGGCGTCGAGCAGAGCCGGGTGCAGGTCGAAGGCGCCGGCCGCGGGGTCGGCGTCGGCGGGCAGCGCGACCTCGGCGAACACTTCCTCGCCGCGCGTCCAGACCCGGGTCAGCCCCTGGAACAGCGGGCCGTAGAGGTGACCGCGGTCGGCGAAGGCCTCGTAGAAGCCGTCGAGCGGTATCTCCTTGCCGTCCTCGGGCGGCCACGCGGTGAAGTCGTAGGGCGCGGCGGCGGGTTCGGCGGCGGGCACGAGGAGGCCGCTGACGTGCAGGGTCCACGGTGTGCCGGGCTCGGCGTCGTCGGGCCTGCCGTGCACGGTGAGGGGGCGGGCGCCGGTGGCGTCCGGTGCCTCGACGCGGACCTGGATCTGGAAACCACCCTGGGCGGGCAGGGTGAGCGGTGCCAGGATCGTCAGCTCGGCGACCTGCTCGCATCCGGTGCCTGCCCCGGCGTGCAGGGCCAGGTCGAGGAAGCCGGTGGCGGGGAACAGGGCGGTGCTGGTGAGCGCGTGGTCCTTCAGCCACGGGCTGGTGCCGAGGGCGAGGCGGCCGGTGAGGACCTGGGTGTCGCCGTCGGCCAGTTCGACGGCCGCGCCGAGCAGCGGATGGGTGCTCGCACCCAGGCCGGCGGAGGTGACGTCGCCGAGCAGCGCGGGCGGCTTCGGCCAGAAGCGGCGGCGCTGGAAGGGATAGGTGGGCAGCTGCACGCTGCGGGCACCGGTGCCGTCGAACAGGCGCGGCCAGTCCACGGCCGCACCGTGCGCGAAGACCCGTGCGACGCCTTCGAGGAGTGTCTCGCCCTCGGCGCGGTCCTTGCGCAGCGACGGTACGAACACGGTGTTCCCGGCGTCCGGCAGGCAGCTCTGCGCCATCGCGGTGAGGGTGCCGTCGGGGCCGATCTCCAGGAAGCGGTCGGCGCCGTGCTCGGCGAGCCACCGGACACCGTCGGCGAAGCGGACGGACTCGCGGACGTGGCGTACCCAGTAGCCGGGATCGCCCAGTTCGCCGTCGGCGGCGACGCGGCCGGTGACGGTGGACACGACCGCCATCCGCGGCTGCTCGTAGGTGATGCTCTCGGCGATCTCTCGGAACGCGTCGAGCATCGGCTCCATGAGCGGCGAGTGGAAGGCGTGGCTGACCCGCAGCCGGGTGGTGCGGCGGCCGTCGGCGGCCAGGCGGGCGGCGATGCCCGCGACCACGTCCTCGGCTCCGGAGACGACCACGGAGCGGGGCCCGTTGACGGCGGCGATGCCGGCGTCCGGGTGTCCCTCCAGCAGGGGCCGCACCTCGTCCTCGGTGGCCTCCACGGCGAACATGGCGCCGCCGGTGGGGAGTTCCTGCATCAGGGTGCCGCGTGCGGTGATCAGGGCGCAGGCGTCCCGCAGTGACATCACGCCGGCGACGTGGGCCGCGGCGATCTCGCCTATCGAGTGCCCGGCGACGAAGTCGGGGCGGACGCCCCAGGACTCCAGCAGCCGGTACAGGGCCACTTCCACGGCGAAGAGGGCGGGCTGGGTCCATGCGGTGCGGTTCAGCCGCTCGGCGTCGTCGCCGAGGACGAGGTCGCGCAGGTCGTCGCCGAGGTGGGCGCAGACGGCGTCGAAGGCGTCCGCGTAGGCGGGGAAGGCCTCGTACAGTTCGCGGCCCATTCCCGGGCGCTGGGCGCCCTGCCCGGAGAAGAGGAAGGCGGTCTTCCCTTCCCCGCGGTGCACACCGGTGACGGTGTGCGGCCCGGTCTCACCGGAGGCGAGCAGCCGCAGTCCGTCGGCGAGTGCGGCGCGGTCGCCGCCGAGGACGACGGCCCGGTGCTCGAAGACGGCGCGGGTGGCGGTGAGCGACAGACCGAGGTCGGCGCCCGTGACGTCGGGGAACTCCCCGAGGAAGTGCAGGAGTTGGGCGGCCTGGGCGTGCAGCGCGTCGCGGCTGCGCGCGGTGAGGACCAGCGGTGCGTGCGGGGTGTCGGAGGCCGTGTCCGCGGTGTGCGGCTCCTCGGCGACCCCTTCCAGGATGATGTGCGCGTTGGTGCCGCTGATGCCGAACGACGACACACCAGCGCGGCGCGGACGCTCGCCCGTCCCGGGCCACTCGCGGGCCTCCGTCAGGAGTTCCACGGCGCCGGACGACCAGTCCACGTGCGAGGACGGTTCGTCCACGTGCAGGGTCGCGGGCAGCACTCCGTGCCGCATCGCCAGCACCATCTTCATCACGCCGGCCACACCGGCACCGGCCTGGGTGTGTCCCACGTTCGACTTCACCGAGCCGAGCCACAGCGGCTGACCGCCTTCACGCTCCTGTCCGTACGTCGCCAGGAGCGCCTGCGCTTCGATCGGGTCGCCCAGTTTCGTGCCCGTACCGTGCGCCTCGACCGCGTCGACGCCGGACGGGACGATGCCCGCGTCCGCCAACGCGGCGCGGATCACGCGCTGTTGGGAGGGGCCGTTGGGTGCGCTCAGTCCGTTGGAGGCGCCGTCCTGGTTGACCGCGGAACCCTTCACGACCGCGAGCACCGGATGCCCGTTCGCCCGCGCGTCCGACAGCCGCTCCACGAGGAGGAGACCGCCGCCCTCCGAGAAGCCGGTGCCGTCCGCGCTCTCGGCGAACGCCTTGCACCGGCCGTCCTCCGCCAGACCCTGCTGGCGGCTGAAGTCGACGAACAGGCCCGGTGAGGCCATGACGGTGACGCCGCCGGCGAGGGCGAGGTCGCATTCGCCGCTGCGCAGGGACTGGGCCGCCAGGTGCAGGGCGACGAGGGAGGCGGAGCAGGCGGTGTCGACGGTGACCGCGGGGCCTTCGAGACCGAAGGTGTACGACAGTCGGCCGGAGACGACGCTGGCGGCGTTGCCGGTCAGCATGTAGCCCTCGAAGTCCTCGCCGGAGGCGGCCAGCATGCCGGTGTAGTCCTGGCCGTTGGTGCCGGCGAACACACCGGTGCGACTGCCGCGCAGCGACCGCGGGTCGATACCGGCCCGTTCGAACGTCTCCCAGGCCATCTCCAGCAGCAGTCGCTGCTGGGGGTCCATCGCGACGGCCTCGCGCGGCGAGATGTTGAAGAACGCCGGGTCGAAGCCGCCCACGTCGTCGAGGAATCCGCCGGTCCTGGTGTAGACGGTGCCGGCCTTCCCGGGCTCGGGGTGGTAGAGGGCGTCGAGGTCCCAGCCGCGGTCCTCCGGGAAGGGTACGAGGCCCTCCTCGCCGTTCTGGAGCATCCGCCACAGCTGTTCGGGGGTGCGGATGTCGCCGGGGAACCGGCAGCCCATGGCGACGACGGCGATCGGGTCGTCGTCGGTGAGGGCCCGCCGCGGCGTGTCGTCCGGTACGGCGGGCGCGGTGTCGTCGACGACCTCGGCGAGCAGGAAGTCGGCCAGCGCCCGGCAGTTGGGGTGGTCGAAGACCACGGTGCTGGGCAGCCGCAGGCCGGTGACCCGGTTCATGCCGTTGCGCAGTTCGACGGCGCTGAGCGAGTCGATGCCGAGATCGGCGAAGGGTCGTTCCGCTTCGACGGCGTCGACGGAGGGATAGCCGAGGACGCTCGCGACGTGTCCGCGGACGATCTCCAGGACCGCTCCGGCCCGTTCGTAGTCGGCCAGGGAGGCCAGGTGGGCGTGGAGCGAGGAGGTGTCGGCGGTGGCCTTCGGCGCGTCCTGCTCGGCGGCGTCCAACGCCCGCCGTGCGAGGGGCAGTTCGTCCAGCAGGCGGCTGGGCCGGGGGGCCGTGAAGGACAGTGCGTAGGTGTCCCAGCGCAGGTCGGTGACGACGACGTGGGTGTCGCCCAGGTCGAGCGCGCGGCCGAGGGCGTCGCAGGCGGCGGCGGTGTCCATGGGGTGGACGCCGTAGCGGCGCATGCGGTCGCCCGCCGCGTCCCCGACCATGCCGCCGTCGGCCCACAGGCCCCAGGAGACCGCGGTGGCGGGCAGGCCCGCGGCGCGGCGTTCCGCGGCGAGTGCGTCGAGGTAGGCGTTGCCGGGGGCGTAGTTGCCGAGTCCGGCGCCGCCCAGGACTCCCGCGGTGGAGGAGAACAGGACGAACGCGGAGAGGTCGAGGCCGGCGGTGAGTTCGTGCAGGGCACGGGCGGCGGTGGCCTTGCCGCGCAGGACGGGGTCCATCCGGCCGGCGCCGAGCGAGTCGATCACACCGTCGTCCAGGGAGCCGGCCACGTGGAACACCGCGTCCAGGGGCCGGTCCGCGGGGACGGCGGCGAGCAGGCCGGTGAGCGCGGCCCGGTCGGAGACGTCGCAGGCGGCGAGGGTCACGTCGACGCCGCGGGCGGTGAGTTCGTCCCGCAGTTCGGCGGCGCCCGGGGCGTCGGCGCCGCGGCGGCCGGCCAGCACCAGGCTGGTGGCGCCGCGGTCGGCGAGCCAGCGGGCGATGTGCCCGCCCAGGGCGCCGGTGCCACCGGTGACCAGGACGGTGCCGCGGGGCCGCCAGGTCTCGGCGGGGATGTCGCCGCTCGGGGCGTGGACCAGGCGGCGGCCGTGGGCTCCCGTGGCGCGCAGCGCGATCTGGTCCTCCTGGCCCGGGTCGGCGAGGACCGAGGCGAGGCGGGTGGCGGAGCGGGCGTCGAGGCCGTCGGGCAGGTCGATCAGTCCGCCCCAGCGTTCGGCGTGTTCCATGGCGGCGACGCGACCGAAGCCCCACACGAGCGCCTGGGCCGCGTCCGGCGCGGCGTCGGAGTCGCCGACGGTCACGGCGCCGCGGGTCGCGCACCACAGGGGTGCTTCGATGCCGACGTCGCCAAGTGCCTGTACGAGAGCGAGGGTCGAGGCGAGTCCGACGGGGACGGCCGGATGGGCGGGGTGGTCGCGGGTGTCGAGGGCGAGCAGGGAGAGCACGCCGTCGACGCGTCCCGGGTCCTCGTCGTCCGCGAGCAGTTCGGCGAGTGCGGCGCGGTCGGGGGCGTCGTCGGGCAGGGCGACCCGCCGGACGGTGCGGGCACCGCCCGCGGTGAGCGCGTCGGCGACCGCGTCGGCCACGGCGGTGTGGCCGGCCGCGTCGGCGGGGGTGAGCAGCAGCCAGGTGCCGGTGAGGGTGGCCGGGCCCGGGGTGAGCGGGGTGAAGGCGACGCGGTAGCGCCAGGCGTCGGTGGTGGCCAGTTCGCGGCGGGTGCGCCGCCAACTGGACAGCGCGGGCAGGACGTTGCTGAGCGGGGCGTCGGCGGGCAGGTCGAGGGCGTCGGTCAGGCTCTCCAGGTCTCCCTGCTCGACGGTCTCCCAGAAGCGGGCCTCGACCGAGTCGGCGGTGAGTCCCCCGTCTGCGGCGAGGCCGGCGGCGGCCGTCTCGCGCAGGGTGGGCCAGTAGCGCCGGTGCTCGAACGGGTAGGTCGGCAGGTCGGTGCGGGCGGCGCCGGTGGCGTCGAACACCGTCGTGAAGTCGACGTCCACGCCGTGCACATGGGCTTCGGCGAGCGCGCCGAGGAACTGCCTGAGGTCGCCCCGGTCGCGGCGCAGGGAGCCGAGGACGGCGCCGTCGGCGCGGGCCGCGTCGAGGGTGTCGCGCAGGCCGACCGTGAGCACGGGGTGCGGGCCGACCTCGACGAAGGTGCGGTGTCCGGCGGCGATCAGGCCGCGCACGGCCTCCTCGAAGCGGACGGTCTCCCGCAGGTTCGTGTACCAGTAGGCGGCGTCGAGGCGTGTGGTGTCGGCCCAGTCCCCGGTGAGGGAGGAGCGGAAGGGGATGTCCGCCTCGCGCGGGGTGATGCCGTCGAGGGCGTCGAGGACGGTGTCGCGGATCGCCTCGACCTGCGCGGAGTGCGAGCCGTAGTCGACGTTGACCTTGCGGGCCCGGATGCCGTCGTCGGTCAGGGCGGTGTGCAGTTCGTCCAGTGCCGCGGCCTCGCCGGAGACGACCACGGACTCGGGGCCGTTGACGGCGGCGACGGAGAGGCGGTCCTTCCAGGGTTCCATGCGGTCGCGGGTGTCGTCGGCGGACAGCGGCACGGACATCATGCCGCCGGTGCCGGCGATGCGGGTGATGGCCCGGCTGCGCAGGGCGACGACGCGGGCCCCGTCCTCCAGGGTGAGTGCTCCGGCGACGCAGGCGGCGGCGATCTCGCCCTGGGAGTGGCCTACGACGGCGGCCGGGCGGACACCGTGGGCGCGCCACAGGGCGGCCGTGGCCACCATGACGGCCCACAGGGCGGGCTGTACGACGTCGACGCGGCCGAGGTCCGGGGCCCCCTCGGCGCAGCGCAGTACCTCGGTCAGCGACCAGTCGACGTGCGGGGCGAGTGCCCGCTCGCAGCGGTCGATCCAGTCGGCGAACACCGGTGACTCGTCGAGGAGTTCGCGGGCCATGCCGGTCCACTGGGCGCCCTGGCCCGGGAAGACCAGGACGGGTTCGGCGCCGCCGGGGACGGCCGTGCCGACCAGCGAGGTGGTGAGGGGTCCGTCGGCGGCGAGGGCGGCGAGCGTCTCGTCGAGTTCGTCGGTGCCGGCGGCGAGAACGGCGGCGCGGTGGGGGAAAGCGGCGCGTCCGACGGCGAGGGTGTAGCCGAGGTCGGCGAGCGGCGTGTCGGGCCTGGCCCGCAGGTGGGCGCGGAGCCGGGCCGCCTGGGCGCGCAGCGCGGCCGGTGTCCGGGCGGACAGCAGCACGGGCACGGCGGGCAGCGTGGTCCGCGGGGCGGGCCGGTCCGGGGCGGCGGGCGCCTGCTCGACGATGACGTGCGCGTTGGTGCCGCTCATGCCGAAGGAGGAGACTCCGGCGCGGCGCGCGCGGCCGGTGTCGGGCCAGGGCTGTTCCTCGGTGAGCAGCCGGACGTCTCCTGCGCTCCAGTCGACGTGCGGGGTCGGGTTCTCGGCGAACAGGGTGCGGGGCAGCAGTCCTTCGCGCAGCGCCATGACCATCTTGATGACGCCGCCGACGCCCGCGGCGGCCTGGCTGTGGCCGATGTTGGACTTCAACGAGCCCAGCCACAGCGGGCGTTGTTCGTCGCGGTCCTGACCGTAGGCGGCGATCAGTGCCTGTGCCTCGATGGGGTCGCCGAGGGTGGTGCCGGTGCCGTGCGCCTCTACGGCGTCCACGTCCTGCGGGGTGAGTCCCGCGGATGCCAGCGCCTGCCGGATGACCCGCTGCTGCGAGGGCCCGTTCGGGGCGGTCAGGCCGTTGGAGGCGCCGTCCTGGTTGAGGGCGGAGCCGCGGATGACGGCGAGCACCTCGTGGCCGTTGCGGCGGGCGTCCGACAGCCGTTCCAGGACGATCATGCCGACGCCCTCGGCCCAGCTGGCGCCGTCGGCGTCGGCGGAGAACGGCTTGCAGCGGCCGTCCTCCGCGAGCGCGCGCTGACGGCTGAACTCGATGAGGGAGCCGGGCGTCGACATCACGGTGACACCACCGGCCAGGGCGAGTTCGCACTCTCCCTGCCGCAGCGACTGCGCGGCCAGGTGCAGGGCGACCAGCGAGGAGGAGCAGGCGGTGTCGACGGAGACCGCCGGGCCTTCCAGCCCCAGTGCGTAGGAGATACGGCCGGACAGCACGCTGGGCGAGTTGCCGGTGCCCACGTAGCCCTCGAAGTTGTCGTCGGAGGCGGCGAGGATCGTCACGTAGTCCTGGTAGGTGACACCCGCGAAGACACCGGTGGCGGAGCCGCGGGCCGTGGCGGGGTCGACGCCGGCCCGTTCCAGGGCCTCCCAGGACACTTCGAGGAGCAGGCGCTGCTGGGGGTCCATGGCGAGCGCCTCGCGGGGGCTGATCGCGAAGAACGCCGGGTCGAACTGGCTGGCGTCGTGGAGGAAGCCGCCCTGGCGGGTGTAGACGGTGCCGGGGTGGTCGGGGTCGGGGTGGTAGAGCCGCTCGGGGCTCCAGTTGCGGTCGGTGGGCAGCGGCGAGATGCCGTCGGATCCCGTCCGCACCAGGTTCCACAGGTCGTCGGGTCCTGCGATGCCGCCGGGGTAGCGGCAGGCCATGCCGACGACGGCGATCGGGTCGTCGTCGACGGCGCGGCGGACGCGGGCGGGTGCACCGGTGTCGGCGGTGCCGAACAGGTCGGCGGCGAGGTGCCGGGCGAGCACGGCCGGTGTCGGGTGGTCGAAGACGAGGGTGGCGGGCAGGGTGACGCCGAGGGCGGCGCTGAGTCCGTTGCGCAGTTCGACCGCGGTCAGGGAGGTCAGGCCGAGGTCGGTGAAGGGCCGGGCCGGTTCGACCTCGTCGGGGCCGCTGTGACCGAGGACGGCGGCGACACGGTCGCGGACGGTGGCGAGGAGGGTGCGCTCGCGTTCGGCGGCCGGCCGGTCGGCCAGCCGTTCCAGGAGGCTGCCGGGCGGCTGGGTGCGGGCGGCGGCCCGGCGGCGGACGGGTTCGGCGGCCGGGGCCGTCTCCTGCCGGGAGGCCGGAGCCGCGGCGCTCGCGCCGGTCACGGGGCGCAGCAGCAGGGAGCCGATGCTCAGGACGGGTTCGCCGACGGCGTCGGCGGCGGTGAGGGACAGCGTGTCCCCTCCGGTGCGGTCCAGGCGGACGCGCAGGGTCGTGGCGCCGGTCGCGAACAGGGTGACCGGTCCCGCGGAGAACAGCACGCGTCCCTCGCCCAGCCCGTCGAACACGCCCAGGCCCAGCGGGTGCAGGGCGGCGTCCAGGAGGGCCGGGTGCAGGTCGTGGCGGCCGGCGTCGGCCGTGGCGGACTCGGGCAGCGCGACGTCCGCGTACACGGTGGTGTCGTCCCGCCAAGCGGCGGACAGGCCCTGGAAGACGGGCCCGTAGTCGAGCCCGGCCTCGCGCAGCCGCTCGTAGAGTCCCTCGGTGTCCAGTTCCTCGGCGCCGGGCGGCGGCCAGCTGGTCAGGTCGTGGGCCGGGGCGGGTTCGGCCTCGGCGGTGAGGACACCGGCGGCGTGCCGGGTCCACTCGGCGGTGGCATCGGTGGCGGGGCGGGCGTGCACGGCGAAGGCGCGGTCGCCGCGGGCGTCGGGGGCCTCGACCCGGATCTGCAGGGCGACGCCGTCGTGTTCGGGCAGCGCCAGCGGGCGTTCCAGGACGAGTTCGCGTACCTGGGGGCGGTCGGCGTGGGCACCGGCGGCCAAGGCGAGTTCGACGAAGGCGGTGCTCGGTACGACGGCCGTGCCGGCGATGCGGTGTGCGGCGAGCCAGCTCGCGGTGCGGGTGGAGAGGCGGCCGGTGAGGACCAGGGTGTCGTCGACGGCGGAGGGCAGGACCGCGCCCAGCAGGGGGTGGCCGGCGGCCACGAGTCCGGCGGCGGCCGGGTCGCCCGTGGCGGTGCCGGTCTCGATCCAGTAGGGCCGGTGCTGGAAGGCGTAGGTGGGCAGTTGCACCGGGCGGGCACCGCGCGCGGTGGCGTCGAGCACGGTCCGCCAGTCGACCGGGGCGCCGCTCACGTGCAGGGCGCCGACGGCGGTGAGCAGCGTCTCCGCCTCGTCGCGGTCGTCGCGCAGTGTGGGCACGGCGAGCGGCGCGGCGCCCTGCCAGGTGCCCTGGGAGAGGGCGGTCAGGGTGGTGTCGGGGCCGAGTTCAACGAGTCGGGAGACGCCCTGTTCCTCCAGGGCGGCTACTCCGTCGGCGAACCGCACGGCGTGTCGTACGTGCCGCACCCAGTACTCGGCGTCGGTGAGTTCGCCGGGTCCGGCGAGCCGGCCGGTGAGGTCGGAGACGACCGGGACGCGCGGCTCGGCGTACTCGACGGCGGACGCGACCGCGCGGAAGTCGTCGAGCATCGCCTCCATGCGCGGCGAGTGGAAGGCGTGGCTGACCCGCAGCCGGGTGGTCTTGCGGCCCTGCTCCGTGAAGTGCGCGGCGACGGCGAGTGCGGCGTCCTCGTCACCGGAGACGACGACGGACCGGGGACCGTTGACGGCCGCGAGACCGAGGACGTCCTCGCGTCCGGCGAGCAGCGGGAGCACCTCGTCCTCGGCCGCCTGGAGGGCGATCATCGCGCCGCCCTCCGACAGGGCCTGCATCAGCCGGCCGCGCGCGGCGACCAGGCGGCAGGCGTCGGGCAGGGTGAGCACTCCGGCGACGTGCGCGGCGGCGATCCCGCCCACGGAGTGGCCGATGAGGTGGGTGGGCCGGGCTCCGAAGGATTCCAGGAGCCGGAAGAGGGCGACCTCGACGGCGAACAGCGCGGGCTGGGCGTACTCGGTGCGGTTCAGGGTGTCCGCGTCGCCCGCGTGCACGACCTCGGCGAGAGGCCGCGGGAGCATCCCGTCGAAGTGGCCGCAGACGGCGTCGAAGGCGTCGGCGTACGCGGGGAACGCGTCGTACAGGCCGCGGCCCATGCCGGGACGCTGGGTGCCCTGCCCGGCGAAGAGGTACGCGGTACCGCCCGCACCGAGGGTGTCCCCGGTGACGACGGCGGGGCTGGTCCCCCCCGTGGCGAGTGAACCGAGGCCGGCCAGCAGCGCGGTGCGGCCGGTGCCGGTCACGACGGCACGGTGCTCCAGCGGGGCCCGGGTGAAGGCGAGGGCGTGGGCGACGTCGGCGATGTCCAGCTCAGGACGCAGCTCGACGTGGGCGAGGAGTCGGGCGGCCTGGTCGCGCAGGGCGGGGGCGCTGCGCGCGCCCAGCAGCCACGGCAGTGCGGTACGACCGCGGTCCGTGGCGTCACCGGTGGGCGCGGTCGGCTCGGGCTCGGGGGCCGCCGGTTCGGCGAGGATGACGTGCGCGTTGGTACCGGAGACACCGAACGCGGAAACCCCGGCGCGACGGGTGCGCTCACCGGCCTCCCAGGCCACCGCCTCCTCCAGCAGCCGGACCCGCCCCGCCTCCCAGTCGACACGGGAGGAGGGCTGGGAGGCGTGCAGGGTGCGCGGCAGGGTGCCGTTGCGCAGGGCGAGGATCATCTTGATGACGCCGACGGCTCCGGCCGCGGCCTGGGTGTGCCCGAGGTTGGACTTGACGGAGCCCAGCCACAGCGGTCGTTCCTCGGCGCGGTCCCTGCCGTAGGTCGCCAGCAGTGCCTGCGCCTCGATGGGGTCGCCGAGGGTGGTGCCGGTGCCGTGCGCCTCGACGACGTCCACGTCCTGCGGGGAGAGCCCGGCCGAGGCGAGCGCCTGCCGGATGACCCGCTGCTGCGAAGGCCCGTTCGGGGCGGTCAGGCCGTTGGAGGCGCCGTCCTGGTTGACCGCGCTTCCCTCCACGACGGCCAGCACACGGTGACCGTTGCGCCGGGCGTCGGACAGCCGTTCCACGACGAGGACACCGACGCCCTCCGCCCAGCCGGTACCGTCGGCGTCGTCGGAGAACGCCTTGCACCTGCCGTCCGGGGCGAGCCCGCCCTGCAGGCTGAACTCGACGAAGGCGCCCGGGTCGGCCATGACGGTGACACCGCCGGCGAGCGCCAGGTCGCTCTCCCCGGAGCGCAGCGACTGCGCGGCCAGGTGCAGGGCGACGAGCGAGGAGGAGCACGCGGTGTCGATGGTGACGGCCGGCCCCTCCAAGCCGAGGGAGTAGGCAATACGGCCGGAGACCACGCTGCCCGCCTGCCCGGTCAGCAGATGCCCGCCGAGCCCCTCGGGGACTTCGGTCAGGCCGGTGGCGTAGCCGGAGCTGCCGACTCCGACGAAGACGCCGGTCCGTGAGCCCTTCAGCGCGGTGGGGTCGATACCGCCGAACTCCAGCGCCTCCCAGGAGGTCTCCAGCACGAGCCGCTGCTGCGGGTCGAGCGCCTGGGCCTCGCGGGGGCTGATGCCGAAGAAGGCGGCGTCGAACGCGGACGCCCGGGCCAGGAAGCCGCCGGACCCGGTGTCGCTGGCCTCCAGCAGGGCCGTCAGATCCCAGCCCCGGTCCTCGGGGAACCCGCCGACGGTGTCACCACCCGCGGCGAGCAGCTCCCACAGCTGGTCGGGCCCGTCGATGCCACCGGGCAGGCGGCAGCCCATGCCGACGATGACCACGGGGTCGGTGTCGGTGGCCCGCACCGCCACCTCGTGCTCGTCGTCCGTGCTCCCGAAGAGGGCGTCCCGCAGCTGCCCGGCGACGGCCAGCGGGGTCGGATGGTCGAAGACGAGGGTGGTGGGAAGGGCGACACCGCTCTCGGCGATGAGGTCGTTGCGCAGTTCGACCGCGGTCAGCGAGTCGAAGCCCATCTCGCGGAAAGCACGTCCGGCGGTGATGGCGGCCGGGTCGGCGTGGCCGAGCGCCGCGGCGGCCCGACGGCACACCAGGTCGAGCAGCGCGGCGTCGCGCTCCTCCGCGGTGAGCTGCGCGAGCCGGTCGCGCAGCGCGCCGCCCGTCCCGACGGCCGAGCCGCCCGCGACCGGTGTCGCGGGGCCGTCCGTCAGACCGGCGAGCAGGGGGCTGGGACGGCCGGTGGTGAACGCGGGCGTGAACCGGTCCCAGTCGACATCGGCCACAACCACCGTGGTGTCCTTGGCGGCAAGGGCGTGACCGAGCGCCGTCAGCGCGGCTGCGGGATCCAGCGGCCGCAGACCACGGCGGACCAGCAGTTCCGTCGCCTCCTCACCGGCGGCCATGCCGCTGCCGCCCCACGGACCCCAGGCCACGGACGTACCCGCCAGGCCACGGGCACGACGGCGCTCGACGAGCGCGTCCAGGTGGGCGTTGGCCGCTGCGTAGGCAGCCTGCCCACCGCTTCCCCAGACCCCGGCGATGGACGCGAAGGCCACGAAGGCCGACAGGCCACTGTCGCGGGTCAGTTCGTCGAGGTGGTCGGCGGCGTCGGCCTTGGCCCGCAGCACGGCCGCGAGCCGGTCGGGCGTGCAGGCGGCGATCACATCGTCGTCGAGCACACCCGCGCAGTGCATCACCGCGTCCACGGGATGCGCGGCGAGCAGTTCCTCGACCGCGTTCCGCTCGCCCATGTCACAGGCGACCACCGTCA
The DNA here is from genome assembly GCF_044747445.1 of Streptomyces sp. NPDC090083. NCBI lineage: Bacteria > Bacillati > Actinomycetota > Actinomycetes > Kitasatosporales > Streptomycetaceae > Streptomyces > Streptomyces sp. NPDC090083. Next base: position 45,046 of record NZ_JBIVED010000004.1, read on the forward strand.
CCCGTGCCCCGAGCTCGACGAGTTCGGCCCGCAGCTCGTCGGCGCCCGGCGCGTCGGGCCCGCGCCGACTGGTCAGCACCAGTTCCCGCGCGCCACGCTCGACGGCCCAGCGCGCGACCCGCGCGCCGAGGGCACCGGTACCACCGGTGATGAGGACCCGTTCCGGGGCCGTCCACTCCCCCACCGCGGCGGGGGCGGGCGCGGACACGAGCCGACGGGCGTACGCATCGGTCCCGCGTACGGCGACCTGGTCCTCGTCGGCGGCGGCGAGCACGGCGATGGCCCGGGCGAGAGCACGCCGGTCCGGCCTCGCGGGCAGATCGAGCAGGCCGCCCCAGACATCGGGATGCTCAAGTCCGGCGACCCGGCCGAGGCCCCACACGGAGGCCCGGTCCGGCTCGACCGCGGCCTCGGTCCCGGCGCCCACGGCCACGGCACCGCTGGTCACGACCCACAGCCGCGCGCCGAGCCCCGCGTCGGCATGGGCCTGCACAAGGGCGAAGGCACCGTCCACACCCGGCAGGCACGACAGCACCCCGGCGACGGGTGCACCCTCCGCCACGGCCGCGGCGAGCAGCCCGCCCAGCGTCGCACGCCCCAGGTCGGCCGCGTCACAGACCACGCGCTCGATCCTGGGCACGAACTCCTCGACGCCCGGCAGCACTTCGTCGTCGCCGGCCTGCAGCAGCAGCCACCTGCCACCGACCACGGACGTCCCGCTCGGCTCCAGCCGCTCCCAACGGACGCGGTAGCGCCACGCGTCGGTGGTGCTCCGCTCCACCTGAGCACGCCGCCACGCCGACAGCGCAGGCACGACACCGTCCAGCTCGACACCGTCGAGGTCGAGCACACCGGCGAGTTCCGAGGCGTCACCACGATCGACGGCCGCCCAGAACGCGGCCTCGCCCGCCGTAGCCACCACGCTCGCGCGAGCGATCTCGCTCCTCAACTCCGGCCAATACCAGTCATGTTGGAAGGCGTACGTCGGCAACGGCGCGGGCCGCACCCCGGCGAACAGCCCGTCCCACCCGACCGGAACCCCGGCGGTGTACAGCGCGCCCACCGCGGAGTACAGGGCGTCGACCTCGGAACGGTCCTTCCGCTGCACCGGGACACAGACCAGACCGTCGATGTCACCAACTGCCGTACGCGCGAGGGCGGTGAGGGTGCCGTCGGGGCCGATCTCCAGGAAACGCGTCACACCCACAGCAGCGAGCGCACTCACACCGTCGGCGAAACGCACGGCCTCACGGACATGCCGCACCCAGTACTCAGCCGACCCCAACTCGCCCTCGACGGCCAGCTGCCCGGTCACATTCGAGATGAGCGGGATCGACGGGGTGCCGTAGGTGATGGCCTCTGCGACCTGGCGGAACTCGGCCAGCATCGGCTCCATCAACGGCGAATGGAAAGCATGCGAGACCCGCAGCCTGCTCGTCCGCCGACCCCGCGCCTTCAACTCCGCGACGACCTCGGCGACAGCCGCCTCAACACCCGCCACCACCACCGCACTCGGACCATTGACCGCAGCGATCGACACCTCATCCGCGCGACCCTCAAGGAGCGGAGAGACCTCGTCCTCGGACGCCTCGACCGCCACCATCACACCGCCGGACGGCAGTTGCTGCATCAGCCGGCCACGCGCCACCACCAGCACGCACGCGTCCTCCAGCGACAACACCCCCGCCACATGCGCGGCAGCGATCTCACCGATGGAGTGACCGATGAGGAAGTCCGGCCGCACGCCCAACGACTCGACCAACCGGAACAACGCCACCTCGACGGCGAACAGTGCGGGCTGCGCCCACTCCGTACGATTCAGCCTTTCGGCATCCTCGCCGAAGACCACATCCCGCAACTCCCCACCCACCAGGGCGCATACGGCATCGAAGGCCTCCGCGAACACCGGGAAGGCGTCATACAGCTCACGTCCCATCCCGACCCGCTGCGCACCCTGACCCGAGAACAGGAACGCCGTGCGTCCCTCTCCCACGGTTCCGAGAGTGGTGTGCGGGCCGGGCTGCCCCGATGCCAACGCAGCCAGGGACAGCAGGAGTTCATCGTGGTCCCGGCCCCAGACGACCGCCCGGTCCTCGAACGCGGTACGCGTACTGGTGAGTGCGGCGCCGACCCGGACGGGCTCGACATCAGGCGTGGTCCGTACGGCATCCAGCAAGCGGGCGGCCTGGGAGCGGAGGGCGTCGGAGCCTCGCCCGGACAGCACCCACGGCACTGCGGGCAGAGCCGCGACCTCGGGTGATTCCACCCCGCCGTCCGGAGCCTCTTCCAGGATGATGTGAGCGTTGGTGCCGCTCAGGCCGAACGACGACACACCAGCACGCCGCACACGATCCACCGACGGCCACGGCTGCTGCTCCCGCAGCAACTCCACTCCGCCTGCAGACCAGTCCACATGCGAGGACGGCTCGTCGGCGTACAACGTCGCCGGCAGCACACCGTGCCGCAACGCCTCCACCATCTTGATCACACCAGCCACACCAGCAGCCGCCTGCGTATGACCCAGATTCGACTTCACCGACCCCAACCACAACGGACGATCCCCGTCGCGCTCCTGGCCATACGTCGCGATCAGCGCCTGCGCCTCGATCGGGTCACCCAGCCTGGTGCCCGTGCCGTGCGCCTCCACCACATCCACGTCACCACCGGAGAGACCGGCCGATGCCAACGCGGCCCGAATCACCCGCTGCTGCGAGGGACCGTTCGGAGCCGTCAGACCATTCGACGCACCATCCTGATTGACCGCAGAACCCCGCACCACCGCCAACACCCGATGCCCCCGACGGCGAGCATCAGAGAGCCGCTCCACCAGCAGAACACCGACACCCTCACCCCAACCCGTCCCGTCCGCACCCTCACCGAACGCCCGGCACCGGCCATCCCCCGACAACCCACCCTGCCGACCGAACTCCACAAACGCACCCGGCGTCGACATCACCGTCACACCACCAGCAAGCGCGAGATCACACTCACCCGACCGCAGCGCCTGAGCCGCCAGATGCAACGCCACCAGCGACGACGAGCACGCCGTGTCCACCGTCACCGCCGGACCCTCAAGACCCAGCACATAAGAGATACGGCCCGACACCACACTCGCCGCGTTGCCCGTGCCGACATAACCGCCGAAGTCACCGTCGGACAGACTCAACAGAGCCGGATAATCCTGGCCGTTGGTCCCCACGAACACACCCGTACGACTCCCCCGCAACGACCCCGGACCCACACCAGCCCGCTCAACCGCCTCCCACACCACCTCCAACAACAACCGCTGCTGCGGATCCATCGCCAACGCCTCACGCGGCGACACCCCAAAGAACCCCGCGTCAAAACCACCCACACCCGACAAGAAACCCCCGCTCCTCGTGTGAGTCGCGTACGGGTTGTCGGGGTCCTGGCCGAACAGCAGGTCGAGATCCCAGCCGCGGTCGGTGGGGAAGTCGACGATGCCGTCACGGCCCTCAGCGAGCAGATCCCACAGATCCTCGGGCGTCTCCACATCGCCGGGGAACCGGCACGCCATGCCCACGATCGCGATCGGCTCGTCCGTCGCGATCGCGGTTGCCGCACCCGGCTCGGCGATGGCGGCGGTGTCGTCCCCGAACAGTTCGGCGTACAGGAACGTGGCAAGGGCCAGCGGGGTCGGGTGGTCGAAGACGGCCGTCGTGGGAAGGGTTACTCCGGACACGGAGGCCAGGACGTTCCGCAGCTCCACCGCGATGAGCGAGTCCACGCCGAGGTCACGGAAGGCCCGCTCGGCGCCGATCTGTTCGGGACCGGCGTAACCGAGTGCGGCTGCGGCTCGGGCGCGGACCTCGGTGAGGAGTTCATGGCGTCGGGCTTCGACGGCGAGGCCGTTCAGGCGGGCCCGCAGGCCGGTGGCGAGGGTCACGGCAGCGGCCTCGGGGCCGGCCGGGGCGCGGTAGACCTCGCTGAGCAGTGGGCTGGGCCGTACCGCGGTGAAGGCGGGGCCGAAGCGGTTCCAGTCGACGTCAGCCACAAAGGCGGCGGCGGACCCGTCGGCGACGCGAGCGGCAAGGGCGTCCAGCGCTCGGTCCGGGTCGATCAGGCCTACTCCGCCACGCAGTTGGCGGCCTTCCGCGTCGGCGTCGGCCGCCATGCCGCCGCCCGCCCACGGGCCCCACGCGAGAGACGTGGCCGGCAGGCCCTCGGTACGGCGCCGCTCCGCGATGGCATCCAACTGGGCATTGGCGGCGGCGTAGTTGGCCTGCCCGGCCGAACCGACCGTGCCGGCGAAGGAAGAGAAGAGGACGAAGGCGGAGAGGGCCCTGTCTCGGGTCATCTCATCCAGGTTGCGCGCACCGGCCACCTTCGCGGCGAAGACCGTCCTGAACGCGCCCGGCGTGAGTCCGTCGAGGACACCGTCCTCAAGTACTCCCGCGGTGTGCACGACCGCGTCGACGGGGTGAGCGTCGAGCAGCGCACGCAGCGCTTGACGATCTGTCAGGTCAAGCGCGGCAAAGGTGACTTCGGCACCGAGTGCGCGCAGTTCAGCTTCCAGAGTCTGGGCGTCCGGCGCCTGGGCGCCACTACGGCTGACCAGGACGAGGTGCGCCGCGCCCTGTCGGGCCGCCCAGCGGGCCACCCTGGCGCCCAGCGCGCCCGTACCACCGGTCACCAGCACCGTACCCGCGGGCTGCCAGGCCGTCTCGGTGTGCGGAGGCGAGGGCACGGGAACGAGACGGCGGCCCAGGACACCGCCGGTACGGACGGCGACCTGGTCCTCCCACGTACCCGAAGACGTCACGCTCTCGGAGAGGAGGGTGACGAGCCGGGCCGCCGAGCGCTGGTCGAGCGCAGCCGGAAGGTCCACGAGACCGCCCCAGCGGTCGGGGTGTTCCAGCGCGGCGACCCGGCCGAGGCCCCAGACCGCGGCCTGTTCGGCATCCGGGGCCGGGTCGCCGACCGCTGCGGTGACGGCTCCCCGGGTGACGTTCCACAGCGGTGCCGCGACCTCGGCGTCTCCGAGTGCCCGCACGAGCGTCGCGGTCGCGAGGACTCCGTCCGGCACGTCCCCGTTCCCTCCGCGCTCCAGCGCGAGGGTGGAGATGACACCGTTCACCGAACCGCCCTCGGTCGCGACGGCGATACGGCGCGCGAACTCGGCCCGGGAGTCGCTGTGATGGTGCTCCACGACGATCAGTTCCGCGCCGGCGCCGAGCAGCGCACCGGTCAGCGCACCGTCCCAGCCATCGGCGCCGTCCAAGGACACTGGCGCCACGAACAGCCAGCGCCCGGACAGCCGGGAGCCCTCGGGCAGGCCGGTGACCGTACGCCAGACGACACGGTGATGCGGGCCGGTCACCTCGACGGCAGCCCCGTCCTCGGCGTAGGAACGCTCCAGCCAGTAACGGTCACGGCGGAAGGCATACGTGGGCAGCTCGACCGGGCGAGCCCCCGGAAGCAGTACGGACCACGCCACCGCGACACCCGACAGGTGAAGGCGCGCGAGGAAGCTGACGAGGTGCTGGGCCTCGGAACCGTCCTTGCGGAGTACCGGTACATACAACGCCTCGTCCGGTGCGCTGTTCTGCGCGAGCGCGGTGAGCGTGCCGTCGGGGCCGATCTCCAGGAAACGCGTCACACCCACAGCAGCGAGCGCACTCACACCGTCGGCGAAACGCACGGCCTCACGGACATGCCGCACCCAGTACTCAGCCGACCCCAACTCGCCCTCGGCGGCCAGCTGTCCAGTCACATTCGACACGAGCGGAATCGACGGAGTGCCGTAGGTGATGCCCTCTACGACCTGTCGGAACTCCGCCAGCATCGGCTCCATCAACGGCGAATGGAAAGCATGCGAGACCCGCAGCCTGCTCGTCCGCCGACCCCGCGCCTTCAACTCCGCGACGACCTCGGCGACAGCCGCCTCAACACCCGCCACCACCACCGCACTCGGACCATTGACCGCAGCGATCGACACCTCATCCGCGCGACCCTCAAGGAGCGGAGAGACCTCGTCCTCGGACGCCTCGACCGCCACCATCACACCGCCGGACGGCAGTTGCTGCATCAGCCGGCCACGCGCCACCACCAGCACGCACGCGTCCTCCAGACCGAGGACACCAGACACATGCGCGGCGGCGATCTCGCCTATGGAGTGACCGATGAGGTAGTCCGGCCGCACACCAAACGACTCGACCAGCCGGAACAACGCCACCTCGACAGCGAACAACGCAGGCTGCGCCCACTCCGTACGGCTCAGCCGGTCGGCGTCGTCACCGAACACGACCTCCCGCAACTCCTCGCCCACGAGAGCGCACACGGCATCGAAGGCATCGGCGAACACCGGGAACGCGTCATACAACTCGCGCCCCATCCCGACCCGCTGCGCACCCTGACCCGAGAACAGGAACGCCGTCCGGCCTTCCTTGACGGTTCCGATCAGGGTGTGGGCATCGGGCTGGCCCGAGGCCAACGCCGAGAGGGCGTCGAGGAGTTCGGATCGGTCGTGTCCCTGGATGACGGCTCGGGTCTCGAAGGACGGGCGGGTGGTGGCCAGGCCGGCGGCCAGGTCGTAGGGGTCGGTGTCGGGGTGGGCGGCCAGCTGGGCGGCGAGGCGGCCGGCCTGGGCGCGGAGGCTGTCTTCGTCGCGGGCGGAGAGGGGCCAGGGCAGCACGGGCAGGGTGGTGCGCTGTGCCGGAGGCGGGGTGGTCTCGTCCTCGGTGGGCTCGGGTGCCTGCTCGATGACGGCGTGGGCGTTGGTGCCGGAGACGCCGAAGGCCGAGACGCCGACGCGGTGCGGGTGGTCGGCCTGGGGCCAGTCGGCGGATTCGGTGAGCAGTCGGACGTGGCCCGCGGTCCAGTCGACGTGTGTGGAGGGGTGTTCGGCGTGCAGGGTGGGCGGCAGGACGCCGTGGCGCAGGGCGAGGACGGACTTGATGACGCCGACGACGCCGGCGGCGGCCTGGGTGTGGCCGATGTTCGACTTGGCGGAGCCGAGCAGCAGCGGCCGGTCCGCGGGGCGCCCCTGGCCGTAGGTGGCCAGCAGGGCCTGGGCCTCGATGGGGTCGCCGAGTGAGGTGCCGGTGCCGTGCGCCTCGACGGCGTCGATCTCCGCGGCGGGTACGCCTGCGTTGGCGAGGGCGGCGAGGATGACGCGCTGCTGGGCGAGGCCGTTGGGGGCGGTGAGGCCGTTGGAGGCGCCGTCCTGGTTGACGGCGCTGCCGCGCAGGACGGCGAGGACCTGGTGGCCGTTGCGGCGGGCGTCGGAGAGCCGTTCGACGACGATGGTGCCGGCGCCCTCGGCCCAGCCGGTGCCGTCGGCGTCGTCGGAGAAGGCCTTGCAGCGGCCGTCTCCGGCGAGACCGCCCTGCTGGTCGAACTCGATGAAGGCGCCGGGGCTCGACATGACGGTGACGCCGCCGACGACGGCGAGGGAGCACTCGCCGGAGCGCAGTGACTGGGCGGCGAGGTGGAGGGCGACGAGGGAGGAGGAGCAGGCGGTGTCGACCGTGACGGCGGGGCCCTCCAGGCCGAGGGTGTAGGCGACCCGGCCGGAGAGGACCGACATGGAGTTGCCGGTGAGGAGGTGTCCGCGGACGTCGTCGGGGACTTCGCGCAGGCCGGAGGTGTAGCCCTGGTCGCTGCAGCCGACGAACACTCCGGAGCGGCTGCCCCGCAGGGTCGCGGGGTCGATTCCGGCGCGTTCGAAGGCTTCCCAGACCACTTCGAGCAGCAGGCGCTGCTGCGGGTCCATGGCGAGTGCCTCGCGCGGGGAGATGCCGAAGAAGGCGGGGTCGAACCGGTCGGCGTCGTGGACGAAGCCGCCGCGTCGGCGCGCTTCGCCGCCGGTCGTCCCGGGCGCTGTCGGCCAGCCGCGGTCGGCGGGCCAGTCCGTCACCGCGTCGGTCCCGGAGATGAGCAGGTCCCAGAAGTCATCGGGGGTACGGACGCCGCCGGGGAGGCGGCAGCTCATACCGACGATGGCGACGGGCTCCTGCTCACGGGCCTCCAACTGCCGCAGTTTGCGGCGGGTGTTGTGGAGATCGACGGTGACCCGCTTGAGGTAGTCCCGAAGCTGCGCTTCATTCGTCATGGACTGCCCCCATGCTGTTCGGTTCGCTGACGGAACGTGCTGTCCGCGCGGGCCGACCGGCGCCCCTGGGCGGCAGGCCGGTGGTGTTCTCCTCGTGCGGTGGGGACAGCATGACCCGGCCCTGGACCCTTTTTCGGCACCCGGCGGGGTTGTCTGGGGAAACCCTTGGAAATCATGGGCGGTTCGTCGTTAGCGCAGGCCGGAGCGGTGTCCGAGGAGACGGCCGCGGCAGGCCGGGTAACCGAACAGCCGCTGGACGCACGGCTGTTGGGGGCTGGGGCGTTCAGCTGTACGGCGGTGGGGCGCCCTGGGTGAGGACGCTCCGCAGGCCGGTGAAGGCGTCCCGGAGGCCGGTGAGGGCATCGGGGATGCGCCAGGCCGCACGGTCGCGCGGGCCGACGGGGTTGGAGATCGTGCGCACTTCCAGCAGGGGGATGCCGTGGACGGCGGCGGACTCGGCGACGCCGAAGCCCTCCATCGCCTCGGCCGCCGCTCTGTGGCGTTGCCGTAGGGCTCGGGCGCGTTCGGCGGTCCCGGTCACGGTGGAGACCGTCAGGACGGGGGCGTGGACGGCGCCGAGCATCCGGGCGACGGCGGCCGAGAGGTGGGGTGCGCAGGTGTGTTCGGAGGTTCCGAAGCCGAGGCTCTCCACGGAGAGGAACCCGTCGGAGGTCTCGCAGCCCAGGTCGGCGGCGATCACGCGGTCGGCGACGACGACGGAGCCGACGTCGGCGACGGGTGCGAAGCCTCCCGCGATCCCCGCGGAGATGACCAGGTGATAGGGGTCTCCGCGGACGGCGGCAGCGGTGAGCGCCGCGTCGGTCGCGGCGGCTGCGGCCGCCGGGCCCACTCCCCCGGCCACCAGGTCGGCGGTGAGCGGCCGGTGCCGGACGGAGCCGGGGCCAGGGCCGCCAACTGTCCGGCCGACCTGCGCCGGGACACCGTCCGTGGCGCAGGTGACGCGGAGCAGTTCGCGGCCCGGCAGGTCGCCGCGCCCGGCCGGCTCGACCGGTCCGAGGCCGCGGGCGACGGCGTCGCGTTCGGCGTCGACGGCGGTGACGACGAGGAGGCGGATCGTTGTCATGAGGAGAACTGGACGTACCCGTGGTCGCCTATGACCAGGCGGTGAGTGGCGGGGAGTCCGGGGGCGAGGGTGACCTTGACGTTGCGGCCGATGAGGGAGGCGGCCACGCGCCGGATGCGGTCGAAGGACGACTCGCGCAGCACGATCGAGTACTCGATCTCGCTGTGGATGATGCGGCAGTTCTCCGCGACGGACGTGGAGGGGCCGACGTAGGAGTCGCTGACGATGCTGCCGGCGCCGATGATCACGGGTCCGACGATGCGGGAGCGCCGGACCTCGGCGCCCGCCTCGATGCGTACGCGCCCGATGATCTCGCTCTCGTCGTCCACGTAGCCGTCGACGCTGGGCTGGAGGCGTTCGAGGAGGGTGCGGTTGACCTCCAGCATGTCGGCGACGTTGCCGGTGTCCTTCCAGTAGCCGGTGATGACCGTGGAGCGGACCTCCATGCCCTGGTCGATCATCCATTGCAGGGCGTCGGTGATCTCCAGTTCACCTCGGGCGGAGGGGCGGATCGCCCGTACCGCTTCGTGGACCGCGGTGGTGAAGAGGTACACGCCGGCGACGGCGAGGTCGCTGCGCGGTTTGCTGGGTTTCTCCTCCAGGCAGAGGACGTTGCCGTTGTCGTCGGTGACGGCGACGCCGAAGGCGGTGGGGTCGCTGACGCGGGTGAGCAGGACCTGAGCGTCGCGCGGGTCCTTGCGGAACTCGTCGACGACGTCGGTGATGCCGTCGAGGACGAAGTTGTCGCCGAGGTACATGACGAAGTCGTCGTCGCCGAGGAAGGGTTGGGCGATGAGCACGGCGTGGGCGAGGCCGAGTGGCTCGCTCTGCGGGATGTAGGTGACCTTGAGGCCGAAGGCGGATCCGTCGCCGACGGCGGCCTCGATCTCCGGGGCGGTGCTGCCGACGATGACGCCGACGTCGGTGATGCCCGCCGCGGCGATCGATTCGAGGCCGTAGAAGAGGATCGGTTTGTTGGCGACCGGCACCAACTGCTTGCTGGACGTGTGGGTGATCGGTCGCAGTCGCGTACCGGATCCCCCCGCGAGCACGAGAGCCTTCACTGTTCCATCCAGGTGACGGGTGGCTGGTGGTGAGTTGGAGTGGCGGTCGTCCGGGGCCGGACGGTGTTGTCCGGCCCCGGACGGGTCCTGTGGATTCAGGTCTGGTCGGGGTCGCCTTGCAGGAAGGCGAGCAGTTCGTCGTCGGAGACCTCGTCCTCGGGCGCGGCCTGCGTCGGCTGTCCGCCGGCGGCGTCCAGTCGGGCCAGCAGGCCGTTGAGCCTGCCGCGCAGCCGCTCCTGCACGCCCGCGTCCAGTTCCGTGATCGTGAACTGGGCTTCCAGCGCGTCGAGTTGATCGAGGACCGGCGAGGTGGCCGACGGTGTTCCGGGGTCGATGCGTTCCAGGAGGTGCGCGGCGAGGCGCTCCGGGGTGGGGTAGTCGAACATGAGGGTCGCGGGCAGCCGTACTCCGGCGAGGGCGCCGATCCGGTTGCGCAGTTCGACCGCGGTCAGCGAGTTGAACCCGCTGTCCAGGAACCCTCCTTCAGGGTCGAGGGAGTCCGGGCTGTCGAGCCCGATGACCAGGGCGGCCTGGGCGAGTACGGCGTCCAGGACCGCGGTGTGCCGTTCGCCGGACGGGAGTTGGGCGAGGCGGGCGGGCAGCTCGCTTCCGGCGGGTGCCGTCGGCGCGGTGTCCACGGGGGCGGCAGGGCGTCGGGTGCGGGCCGGGACGAGGCCGGCGGCCATGTCGGGCACCGATCCGTCCGAGGCACGCAGCGCCGCCGGGTCGAGGTCGGCGGGCGCGTAGTACGGCTCCGGGGAGCGCAGCGCCAGATCGAGCAGGGCGAGCGCGTCGTCGGTCGCCATGGGACGGACTCCGCTGCGGGCGATACGGCGCAGGTCTGCCTCACCCAACTTGCCTGTCATGCCGCTGCGTTGGGCCCACAGCCCCCAGGCGAGGGACTGTACGCGGCGCCCGTCGGCGGTACGGCGGGCGGCGAAGGCGTCGAGGAAGGCGTTGGCGGCCGAGTAGTTGGCCTGTCCGACGCCGCCGAGGGTGCCGGCGATGGAGGAGAACAGGACGAGCGTGGCGCCGTTGTCGCGGGTGAGTTCCTCCAGCAGGACGGTGGCGTCGGCCTTGGTGCGCAGCACCGTGTCGACGCGTTCGGGGGTCAGTGACTGCACGATGCCGTCGTCGAGGACACCCGCGGTGTGGAAGACGGCGGACAGCGGGCGGTCGGCGGGGATGTCACCGAGCAGGGCGGTGAGTCCGTCGCGGTCGGCGACATCGCAGGCCGCGACGGTGATCCGGGCCCCGAGGGCGGCGAGTTCGTCGCGGAGTTCCGCCATGCCCTCGGCCGCCGCGCCCCGGCGTCCGGCCAGCACCAGCGAGCGGACTCCGTGGGCGGTGACCAAGTGGCGGGAGATCTCCCGGCCCAGGACGCCGCCGGCTCCGGTGACCAGCACGGTGCCGTCCGCGGGGATGCCGTCGGAGGCTTCGGCGGGCCCGCTCACCGGGGTGAGCCGGGGGGCGAGCGCGGTGCCGTCGCGCAGGGCGATCTCGCTCTCGCCGAGGGCCAGTACGGCCGGCAGCCGCGCCAGGGAGGCGGCGCTGCCGTCGTGGTCGACGAGCGCGAACCGGCCCGGGTTCTCGGCGCGGGCCGCGCGGATCAGGCCCCAGACGGCGGCCTGTGCGGGGTCCGTGCGCGGCGCGTCCTCGGGGCCGGTGGTGACGGCGTGCCGGGTAAGCACCACCAGCCGGGAGCCCGCCAGGCCGTCCTGGGCGAGCCAGTCGGTGACCAGGGCGAGGGCGTGACGGGTGGTGTGCCGGGTTGCCGCGGTGAGGTCGGCGTCCGGGTCGGTGGTGGGCACGGCGGCCAGGACCGTCGCCGGTACGGCTGCCCCGGCCGTGGCCGTGTGCAGCGCGGTGGCGTCCGTGTGGCGGACGGCGCTCGCGAGTGCCTCGGTGGCGGGCGGGTTCACCTCGCCGACGAGGTGGAGTGTGTCCGCGGGCGGGGTGCCGAGCCCGAGCGGCGTCCAGCGGACGCGGTGGAGTGCTCCCCGGCCGGGGGCGGAGGGGAGGGTGTTGGTGTCCACGGGGCGCAGGGCGAGCGCGTCGATGTCGGCGACCGGCTGTCCGGCGCCGTCGAGCAGGCTCACCCGGTAGGTGTGCTCGCCGGCCGGGGTGAGGCGCACCCGCAGGGCGGTGGCGCCTGCGGAGTGCGGGGTGACGTCGGAGAAGGTGAACGGCAGGACGGTGCCGGCGCCTTCGGCCGCGGCGAGTGCCACCGTGTGCAGTGCCGCGTCGAGCAGGGCGGGGTGCACGCGGAAGCGGTCGGTGCCCTGGAGGTGCTCGCCGTCCTCGGGGGCGATCTCCGCGTACACGTCGTCACCGTCGCGCCAGGCCGCGCGCAGCCCGCGGAAGGCGGGGCCGTAGGCGAATCCGGCGGCGGCGATGCGTTCGTACAGGTCGCTCACCTCCAGCGGAACGGCGCCCGGGGGCGGCCAGGAAGCGGACGGCGGCACGGGAGCGGTGGCCGCGGGCGTGTCGCTGAGCGTGCCGTCGGCGTGCCGGGTCCAGGTGTCCCCGGTGCCGGGACGGGAGTGCACCGCGAGGGTGCGGTCTCCGTTGCCGTCGGGAGTGCCGACGGACACCTGGATGCGGACGCTGCCGTGTTCGGGGAGCACCAGCGGTGTCTGGAGGGTCAGGTCGCCGATCCGGACGGCGCCGACGTGGGCGCATGCCTCCATGGCGAGGTCGAGGAAGGCGGTACCGGGGAAGAGGATCCGGCCCTCCAGCGCGTGGTCGGCGAGCCAGGGCCTGTCGTCCACGGAGACGGTTCCCGTCAGCACGACGCCGGAGCCGTCGGCGAGGGGTACGGCCGCGGTGAGCAGGTGGTGGCGTACCGGGTCCAGATCGGTGCGGGTGCTGTCGGAGCCGGTCGCCTCCAGCCAGTAGCTGCGCCGTTGGAAGGCGTAGGTGGGCAGATCGGTGCGGCCGGCTCCGGTGGCGGCGAACCAGGCGGCCCAGTCCACCCGGTGGCCGTGGCTGTGCAGCCGGGTGAGGGCCGAGGTGAGCGATCCGTCCTCTTCCTCGTCGCGTCGCAGCGTGGCCACGAGGGTGGCGTCGCCGTCGACGCAGTCCCCGGCGAGCGCGGTGAGGACACCGCCGGGACCGATCTCGACGTAGGTGGTGACGCCTTGTTCCTCCAGGGTGCGGATCCCGTCGCGGAAGCGGACCGGCTCACGCACCTGGCGTACCCAGTAGGCGCCGTCGAGGGGTTCGTCGCTGGTGACGGCGCGTCCGGTGACCGTGGAGACCATGGGCAGGGCGGGTCCGGAGTGGCCCATGAGCGCGGTGTGCGCGGCGAACTCGTCGAGCATGCCGTCCATGTGGTGCGAGTGGAAGGCGTGGCCGACGTTGAGGCGGTGGGTCTTGCGGCCCTGGGCGGCGAGACCGGCCGCCACCGCGGTGACGGCTTCCTCGTCGCCGGACAGGACGGTCCCGAGCGGGCCGTTGAACGCCGCGACGGTCACCCGGCCCTCGTGGGCCGAGACGAGTGGCGCCACCTCGTCGGCACCGGCCTGCACGGAGATCATGACGCCGCCCGTGGGCAGGTTCTCCATGAGTTTCCCGCGTACGGCGACGAGTCGGCAGGCGTCCTCCAGCGAGAGGACTCCAGCGACATGGGCCGCGGCGATCTCGCCGACGGAGTGGCCGAGCAGCACGTCGGGCCGTACGCCCAGGCTCTCCAGCAGCCGGTACAGGGCGACTTGGACAGCGAAGAGTGCGGCCTGCGTGTAGGCGGTGCGGTCCAGGTGGGCCGCCTCGGGGGTGTCCTTCTCGGCGAACAGGACGTCGCGCAGGGGCAGTTCGAGGTCGGCGTCGAGATGGGCGCAGACATCGTCGAGGGCGTCGGCGAAGACGTCGTAGCGGCTGTAGAGGGCGCGGCCGGTGGCGGCCTGCTGGCTGCCCTGGCCGGAGAACAGGAAGGCGACCCTGCCGCCGCGCGCCCGGTCGGTGGTCAGCAGCGGGTGCTCCCGGCCCTCCGCGAGCGCGGTGAGTGCCTCGGTGAGGACGGCGGTGTCGTCGGTGGTGACGGCGGCCCTGTCCCCGTGGTGGGAGCGGGTGGTGGCCAGGGAGAGGGCCAGGTCCGCCGGGGCCGTGTCCGGGCGGGCGGCGATGTGGTCGAGGAGCCGTCGGGCCTGGGCGCGCAGCGCGCCGGTGCCCCGGGCGGACAGCAGCCACGGCAGGGCGCGGGAACCGTTCTCGGCCGGCTGGGAGTCCGGTGTCGCGGGCAGGTCCGGCTCCTGGAGGATGACGTGCGCGTTGGTGCCGGAGACGCCGAAGGAGGAGACGCCGGCCCGGCGCGGGGCGTCACCGGGCGCCCAGTCGCGCTCTTCGTGCAGCAGGCGTACGGCTCCGGACGACCAGTCGACGTGCGGGGACGGACGATCGGCGTGCAGCGTGCGCGGCAGGACGCGGTGCCGCATCGCCATCACCATCTTGATGATGCCCGCGACACCGGACGCGGCCTGCGTGTGACCGATGTTGGACTTCAGCGCGCCGAGCCACAGCGGCCGTTCGGCCGGCCGCTCCTGGCCGTAGACGGCCATCAGGGCCTGCGCCTCGATGGGGTCGCCGAGGGTGGTGCCGGTGCCGTGCGCCTCCACCGCGTCGACATCGGCCGGAGAGAGTCCGGCGGAGGCCAGCGCCTGCCGGATGACCCGCTGCTGGGCTGGACCGCTGGGCGCGGTGAGGCCGTTGGAGGCGCCGTCCTGGTTGACGGCCGTACCGGCGACGGAGGCGAGCACGGGGTGCCCGAGGCGGCGGGCGTCGGACAGCCGCTCCAGCAGGAGCAGACCGACGCCCTCGGCCCAGCCGGCGCCGTCCGCGTCGGCGGAGAACGGCTTGCAGCGTCCGTCCGGGGACAGGGCGCGCTGCCGGCTGAACTCGACGAAGGTGTCCGGGGTGGAGATCACGGTGACACCGCCGGCCAGGGCGAGTTCGCACTCCCCTGACCGGAGCGCCTGTACGGCGAGGTGCAGGGCGACCAGGGAGGAGGAGCAGGCGGTGTCGACGGTGACCGCGGGCCCCTCCAGGCCGAAGGTGTAGGCGATGCGGCCCGAGGCGACACTGCCGGCGCTGCCGGTGGCGAGGTAACCCTCCAGTTCCTCCGGTGCCGTGCGGGCGCGGCTGCCGTAGTCGTTGTAGTTCGATCCGACGAACACGCCGGCCCGGGCGCCGCGGACACTGTCCGGGTCGATCCCGGCGCGTTCGAACGCCTCCCATGACGTTTCGAGGAGCAGCCGGTGCTGCGGGTCGATGGCGACGGCCTCGCGGGGCGCGATCCCGAAGAAGGCGGGATCGAAGCGGTCGGCGTCGTGCAGGAAGCCGCCGTGCCGGGCGTACGAGTGCCCGATGCGGTCGGGGTCGGGGTCGTAGAGGTTCTCGACGTCCCAGCCCCGGTCGGCGGGGAACGGCGTGATCGCGTCGGTGCCGTCCGCGACCAGCTGCCACAACTCCTCCGGCGAGGTCACTCCGCCCGGGAAGCGGCAGCTCATGCCCACGATGACGATCGGGTCGTCGTCCACGGCGGCCGTCGGCAGCGCGGCTACGGAGTCGGCACCCGCGTCGGTACCGAACAACTCCGCGTCCAGGTAGGCGGCGAGAGCGCCGGCGGAGGGGTGGTCGAACGCGAGCGTGACCGGCAGCCGCAGCCCGGTGGCCTCCGCGAACCTGTTGCGCAGTTCTACGGCGGTCAGCGAGTCGAAGCCCACGTCACGGAAGGCACGCCCGTCCGGAACGGCCTCGGGATCCGAGTGACCGAGCACCGCGGAGGCCTGCGCGCGGATCTCGGCGACCAGTGCGGCACGGCGCTCCGCCGGGGCCAGACCCGCGAGCCGCTTGACGAGCGGCGGGCCGTCGACGGAGTCGGCCTCCTTCTCCACGGGCTTCCGGGCGAGCGCCGCCTGGGCCTCCGGGAACTCCCGCAGCGCGGCGAACGCCCGCGCGGTGATCATCCTCCAGTCGACATCGGCGACGATCAGGAACTCCTCGTCCTGTTCGAGCGCCTTCTGCAGGGAGGCGATGGCCAGTTCGGGGTCCATCGGGGGTACTCCGTCCCGGCGGAGCCGCTCCGCGACCTCCTCCCCGACCATGCCTCCGCCGGCCCAGGTTCCCCAGCCGATGGACGTGGCGGGCAACCCCTCTGCCCTGCGGCGCGCGGCCAGGGCGTCGAGGAAGGCGTTGGCCGCGGCGTAACTCCCCTGTCCGGGGCCGCCGAGGGTGCCCGCCATGGAGGAGAACAGGACGAACGCGTCGAGGTCGAGGTGCCGGGTCGCGGCGTCGAGAGCGAGTGCGGCGTCGGCCTTGGGCCGCAGGACGCCGTGGGCACGCTGCGGGGTGAGGGTGTCGATGAGCCCGTCGTCGATGACGCCCGCGGTGTGCACCACCGCCGAGAGAGTGCCGCCTCCGGGCAGGTCGTCGACGAGCCGCCGGACCGCCTCGGCGTCGGCGACATCGCAGGCGACGACGGTCGCCGTGCTGCCCAACTCCGCCAGTTCGGCGACGAGTTCGACGGCATCCGGCACGTCCGGGCCGCGTCGCGAGGCCAGCACCAGATGCTCGGCGCCACCGCGGGCGAGCCAGCGGGACACGTGCCGACCGAGGCCGCCGGTGCCGCCGGTGACCAGGACGGTGCCCGACGGACGCCACCTCCCTTCGGGCCGCGGTCCGTCGCCGGCCCGGACCAGCCGCCGGGCGAAGAGCCCGGAGGCCCGCACCGCCAAGTGGTCCTCCTCCAGCGTCCCGGTCAGCGCACCGACCAGCCTGCGCGCCGACCGGGCGTCGAGCGCGGCGGGCAGGTCGACGAGACCGCCCCAGCGCTGCGGGTATTCCAGGGCGGCGATCCGGCCGAGACCCCAACTCATCGCCTGCAACGGACTGTTGAGACGGTCACCCCGGTGCACGGAGACCGCGCCGCGGGTCGCGCACCACACCGGGGCGTCGAGCCGGACGTCACCGAGCGCCTGGAGCAGGCTCGCGGTCAGCACCAGGCCGGTGGGCTGCACGCCCTCCTCCGACCACGGGGACTCGTCCAGCGCGAGCAGCGACAGCACGCCACCGATCTCGGCGCCGTCGATCCGCTCGCGGAGGAGTTCGGCCATACGGTCGCGTTCCGCGGCCCGACCGTCGACGACGAGGACGCGGACGTCGGCGGACCGCTCACCGACAGCGGCCGACACCTCCCGCACCAGGGACTCGTTCTCGTGCCCGGCCGGCACGACCACCAACCAGGTGCCCGCGAGCTCCTGGTCGCGCGAGGGCTGATCGCTGCGGGGGCGCCAGGCGATCCGGTAGCGCCAGCCGTCGAGGGTCGAGTGGTTGAGCCGGTCGCGCCGCCACGAGGACAGCGCGGGCACCACCTCGGCGAGCGAACGCACGTCCTCAAGCCCCAGGCTGTCGGCCAGGGAATCCAGGTCATGACTCTCGACGCTGTTCCAGAACCCCTCGTCAAGAAGACCGCCACCGAACCCGTCACCGCCGGACACAACCGGCGCGGCTGCCGGCTCCAGCCAGTAGTGACTGCGCTGGAAGGCGTACGTCGGCAACTCGACCCGAGTCGGCGACAGTCCCTCGAACACCGGCGACCAATCCACCGAGACACCATGTGCCCAGGCCTCACCGAGGGAGAGGTAGAACCGCTCCAGACCACCTTCACCCCGGCGCAGCGAGCCGACGACAGGGGCTTCCGCACCGGCCGCCTCGACCGTCTCCGCCACCGGGACGGTCAGCACCGGATGCGGGCTCATCTCCAGGAACGCGCCATGCCCGGCTTCGACCAACGCGGCCACGGCAGGCTGAAGTTGGACCGTCTGGCGCAGGTTGCGATACCAGTAACCGGCGTCCGTCTCCGCACCGCCGATCCACTTGCCTGTCACGGTCGAGAAGAACGGGACCGAGGGCTCCAGAGCCGTGACGGGAGCCAGCACGTCCGCCAACTCCTCCTCGATCGCCTCGACATGAGCGGAGTGCGAGGCGTAGTCCACCTCGATCCGCCGTGCCCTGATGCCCGACTCCCCGGCATACGCGACCAGTTCATCCAGGGCATCGGCGTCACCGGAAACAACGGTCGACGTCGGACCGTTGACCGCGGCCACCGACACACGACCCGCCCAGCGTTCCACCAACTCGGCAGTGCCTTCAGCACGCAGGGCCACGGACACCATGCCGCCACGGCCCGCGAGTGCCACGATCGCCCGCGACCGCAACACCACAACCCGCGCACCATCACGCAAACTCAACGCACCCGCCACCACCGCAGCAGCGATCTCACCCTGCGAATGACCCACCACGGCGGCGGGCTTCACGCCGAAGGACTCCCACAAGGCTGCAAGCGACACCATCACCGCCCACAGCACCGGCTGGACCACATCCACCCGGTCGAACCCCGGCGCACCCTCCACCCCGCGCACGACGTCCAGGAGAGACCAGTCCGCGAACTCACCCAACGCAGCAGCACACTCAGCGAACCGCGCGGCGAACACCGGCGAGGAATCCAGAAGCTCCACCGCCATCCCCACCCACTGCGCACCCTGACCCGGAAACACGAACACCGGGTCGACGGTGTCGCCGATGCGGTGGGCCGTTCCGCGTGCGAGCCGTGTGTCGGAAGTACTGGTGGCGAGGCCGCGCAGTGAGTCGACGAGACTGTCGCGGTCGGCGCCGACGACGAGGGCGCGCTCCTCAAGGGCCGCGCGGCCGGTCAGCAGGGAGTGGGCGATGTCGACGGGATCGCCGGTCGCGTTCTCCAGGTGGTCGAGGAGTTGCTCGGCCTGGGCCCGCAGCGCCTTGGCCGAACGGGCGGACAGGAGCCACGGTACGACCGTGTCGGCACGGTCGGCTGTCGAGTCCCGCGGAGGGAGCGGCTCGGGTTCTTCGAGGATGATGTGCGCGTTGGTGCCGCTGACTCCGAAGGAGGAGACGCCGGCGCGGCGGGGACGGTCGTCGCGTTCCCAGGGCCGCGTCTCGGTGAGGATCTCGACCTGTCCCGTGGACCAGTCGACGATCGGGGAGAGCTGCTCGGTGTGCAGGGACTTCGGCAGGGTGCCGTGCCGCATGGCCTGCACCATCTTGATGATCCCGGCCATACCCGAAGCAGCCTGCGTGTGACCGATGTTGGACTTCACGGAACCCAGCCACAACGGCCGTTCCTCGTCCCGCCCCTGACCGTACGTGGCAAGCAGCGCCTGCGCCTCGATCGGGTCACCCAGCTTGGTTCCCGTACCGTGCGCCTCCACCACATCGACGTCGGCCACCGACAACCCGGCATCGGCCAACGCCGCCCGGATCACCCGCTGTTGTGACAGCCCGTTCGGCGCGGTCAGACCGTTCGACGCACCGTCCTGATTGATCGCCGAACCACGCACCACCGCCAACACCTGATGCCCCCGCGCCACAGCATCCGAAAGACGCTCCAGCAGCACGACACCCACACCCTCGGCCATGCCCATGCCGTCGGCCTCCGCGCCGAAGGCCTTGCAGCGGCCGTCGACGGCGAGACCGCGCTGGCGGCTGAAGCCGACCAGGCCGATGGGCTCGCCCATGACGGCCGCACCGCCGGTCAGTGCGAGGGAGCACTCGCCCGACCGTAGGGAACGCATGGCCAGGTGCATGGCGACAAGTGCGGAGGAGCAGCCGGTGTCCATGGTCACGGCCGGTCCCTCCAGGCCGAGCGTGTAGGAGATACGGCCGGAGGCGATGCTGGTCACGGTGCCGGTGATGAGGTGGCCTTCGAGTCCCTCAGGCACCTCCCCGCTCGCTCCATACCCCTGGTGGGAGACTCCGACGAAGACGCCGGTGTCGCTGCCGCGCAGGCTGTCGGGGGCGATGCCGGCCCGCTCCAGGGTCTCCCAGGTGGTCTCCAGGAGCAGCCGCTGCTGCGGGTCCATCGCGGTCGCCTCACGCGGCGAGATCCCGAAGAAGGAAGCGTCGAACTCCCCCGCGTCGTGCAGGAATCCGCCGTCTCGGGCGTAGGTGGTTCCCGCCCGGTCCGGATCGGGGTCGTACAGGTTGTCCACGTCCCAGCCGCGGTCGGCGGGCAGCGCCGATATCGCGTCGGTCTCGTCGAGCACGAGCCGCCAGAAGTCGTCGGGCGAGTGGACTCCACCAGGGAAGCGGCAGCCCATGGAGACGATGGCGATCGGCTCGTCCTCGTGGGTCACGCGGGCTGCCGCCGGAACGGCCGGAAGAGCGGAGGGCCGGTCCTCGGCGGTGTCGTCGACGAGGTGGCCGCGCAGATGACGCACGAGGTCGCGGACGTTGGGGTGGTCGAAGACGATGGTGGCGGGCAGCGCGAGCCCGGTCGCCTTGTTGAGGCGGTTGCGCAGTTCGACGGCGGTCAGCGAGTCGAAGCCGAGCTCGCGGAACGCACGGGTGGCGGCGACATCGGTGCCGTCGGCATAGCCGAGGACGGCGGCGACCTGGGTGCGCACGACGTCGGTCAGGGCGCGGTCGCGTTCGGCGGCGTTGAGGCCGGCGAGTTCCGCGCGCAGTCCGCCGGCTCGCTCGGCGGACTGGTCGAGGACCGCCTCGTCCGCCCGCATCGCCTCGGCGACCTCGGGGACCTCGTGCAGCAGCGGCCGGGGGTGCGCGGCGGTGAAGACCGGAACGAACCGCTCCCAGTCGATGTCGGCGACGGCGAGGAAGGACTCGTCGTGGTCGAGTGCCTGCTCAAGACCCGCGACGGCCAGGTCGGCGTCCATGAACGGGATGCCACGCCAGCGCAGTTGTTCCCGTACGACGTTGACGGCCATGCCGCCGCCTTCCGGGCTCCAGATGCCCCATGCCAGGGACAGACCGGTCAGCCCGCGGGCCCTGCGGTGGTCGGCGAGGGCGTCGACGTACGCGTTCGAGGCGGAGTAGGCGCCGTGGTCGCCGCTGCCCCAGGTACCGGCCACGGAGGAGTACAGGACGAAGGCGTCCAGCCGGTCGTGGTCGAAGAGCTCATCGAGGTTGAGGGCACCGAGCAGCTTGGCGCGGGCGCCCTCGGCGAAGAAGTCGAGGTCGGTGTCGGCGAGGGGGGCGAGCATGCCGACGCCGGCGGTGTGCACGACGGTACGGATCGCGGGGCCTTCGGCCTCGACCTCTTCGACGAGTCGGCGCAGCGCGTCACGGTCGGCAACGTCGCAGGCGGCGATGGTCACCCGGCAGCCCAGCCCGGTCAGTTCCGCGCGCAGTTCCTCCGCGCCGGGTGCCTCGGCACCGTGGCGACTGGTCAGCACGAGGTGCTCGGCGCCCTTGCGGGCGAGCAGCCGGGCGGTGTGAGCGCCCAGCCCGCCGGTCCCTCCGGTGATCAGTGCGGCGCCGCTGGTGCTCCACGGACGGGAGGCACGGCGACCGGCGAGAGGCGTACGGATGAGCCGCCGGACGTAGGCGCTGTCTCCGCGCAGAGCGACCTGATCCTCCTCACCCTCGGACGCGAGTACTGCGACCAGCGCGCGTGCGAGGTCGGGGTCGGACACCGAGGAGAGATCGACGAGCCCGCCCCAGCGGCGCGGCTGCTCCAGGGCGACGACGCGTCCGAGTCCCCACAGAGCGCCCTGCACCGGGTGGTTCACGAGGTCGCCGTCTGTGCCGGTGGTGACGGCACCGTTGGTCAGGAACCACGTCCTGGCCTCGACACCGGCGTCCAGCAGGCCCTGCACCAGGAGCAGCGAGGAGACCATGCCCACGGTGGCGCCCGGGTGGGACTCGGCCAGGCGCTCGTCAAGGGCCAGCAGGGACACGACTCCCCGCACGGAGGAAGCGGGGTCGGCGCCTGCAACGGCCTCGGTGAGCCGGGCGGCGATCTGTTCGCGGTCCAGGTCGTCGGCGGCCATGGCGAAGGTGACGGTGGTCGCGCCCGCCCGGCTCAGGATGTCGGTGACGCCCTCGACCAGCGGTGACAGCGCATGCTCTTCGGGTACGACGAGCAGCCAGGTGCCTTCGAGCGTGGCATCGTCGGGAAGGTGATGCGGGCGCCACACGACCCGGTACCGCCAGTTGTCCAGCCGGGCCCGGCCCTGCCGACCGCGGTGCCAGGAAGAGAGCGCCGGGATGAGCTCGCCGAGGCCGTCGGTGGCGTCCAGCCCGAGCGTCCGCGCGAGTTCCTCCGCGTCGCCTTCTTCGACCGTCCGCCAGAACCGCTCCTCGGCCGGGTCGGCGACAGCGTGAGCCTTGGGCATCTCCAGCCAGTAACGACTGCGCTGGAAGGCATACGTCGGCAACTCGACCCGACGCGGCGACAACCCGTCGAACACCGGCGCCCAGTCCACAGCGACACCACGCGTCCAGGCCTCACCGAGGGAGAGGTAGAACCGCTCCAGACCACCCTCGCCACGGCGCAGCGAGCCGACGACAGGGGCCTCCGCACCAGCCGCCTCGACGGTCTCCGCCACCGGGACGGTCAGCACCGGGTGCGGACTCATCTCCAGGAACGCACCATGCCCCTCCGCGAGCAACGCGGCTACGGCGGGCTGGAGTTGAACGGTCTGACGCAGGTTGCGATACCAGTAGCCCGCATCCGTATCCGGGCCGTCGATCCACTCGCCCGTCACCGTCGAGAAGAACGGAACCGAGGGCTCAAGGGCCGTGACGGGAGCCAGCACGTCCGCCAACTCACCCTCGATCAACTCGACATGAGCTGAATGCGAGGCGTAGTCCACCTCGATCCGTCGCGCTCGAACGCCCGACTCCCCGGCATAGGCGACGAGTTCATCCAGGGCATCGGCGTCACCGGAAACAACCGTCGATGTCGGGCCGTTGACGGCAGCCACCGAGACCCGACCCGCCCAGCGATCCACCAACCCGGCAGTGCCTTCAGCACTCAGGGCCACGGACACCATCCCGCCACGGCCGGCCAGCGCCACGATCGCCCGCGACCGCAACACCACCACCCGCGCACCATCACGCAGACTCAACGCACCCGCCACCACCGCGGCAGCAATCTCACCCTGCGAATGACCCACCACAGCAGCGGGCTTCACGCCAAAGGACTCCCACAAGGCAGCGAGCGACACCATCACCGCCCACAGCACCGGCTGCACCACATCCACCCGGTCAAACCCCGGCGCACCCTCCACCCCACGCACCACGTCCAGGAGAGACCAGTCCGCGAACTCACCCAACGCAGCAGCACACTCAGCGAACCGCGCAGCGAACACCGGCGAAGAATCCAGCAGCTCCACCGCCATCCCCACCCACTGCGCACCCTGACCCGGAAACACGAACACCGGGTCGAGGCTCGTGCCGGGGTTGTCAGTGAGGCCGCGGGCTGTGGTCGTGGGCTGCTGGCCGGCGGCGAGAGCGCGCAGGCCGTTCACCAGGTCCGTGCGGTCCGCGCCGATGACGGCGGCGCGCTCTTCAAGGGCGGCGCGGCCAGTCGTGAGCATGTGGGCGACGTCCGCGGCGGACAGATCGGCGGACTCGACGCGGTCCAGGAGGCGTTGGGCCTGCTCCTTCAGCGCAGCTTCCGAGCGGGCCGACAGCAGCCAGGGCAGAACGGCTTCGGCCGACGCCGTCTCTGTCCCTGCCTTTGTCCCTGTCCCGGTCCCGGTCCCTGTTTCGGCAGAGGCTTCCTCAACGGCTTCAAGGGTCGGCGCCTCTTCGAGGAGGACGTGAGCGTTGGTGCCGCTGCCGCCGAAGGAGGAGACGCCCGCGCGGCGGGGCCGTCCCGTCTCGGGCCAGTCGACGGCGTCGGTGAGAAGGCGCAGGGTGCCGGAGGACCAGTCGACGTGCGGGGTGAGTTCTTCGCCGTGGAGGGACTTGGGGGCGACGCCATGCCGCAGCGACTCGACCATCTTGATGATGCCCGCGACACCTGAAGCGGCCTGTGTGTGGCCGATGTTGGACTTGAGAGAGCCGATCAGCAGCGGGTTCTCGGCGTCCCGCTCGCGGCCGTAGGTGGCGAGGAGTGCCTGCGCCTCGATCGGGTCACCGAGCTTGGTACCGGTACCGTGCGCCTCCACCACATCGACGTCCGCGGCCGTGAGTCCGGCGTCGGCGAGCGCGGCACGGATCACCCGCTGCTGCGAGGGACCGTTCGGCGCGGTCAGACCGTTCGACGCACCGTCCTGGTTGATCGCCGAACCCCGCACGACCGCCAACACCTGATGTCCCTGCGCCACAGCATCCGACAGACGCTCCAGCAGCAGGACACCCACGCCCTCGCCCCAGCCGGTGCCGTCGGCACCGGCGGCGAAGGGCTTGCAGCGGCCGTCGACGGCCAGGCCGCGCTGACGGCTGAACTCGACGAAGTTGCGCATGCTGGCCATGACGGTGACACCGCCCGCGACGGCCATGGAGCACTCGCCGGAGCGCAGGGCCCGGATGGCCAGGTGCAGGGCGACCAGCGAGGAGGAGCACATGGTGTCGAGGCTTACGGCAGGTCCCTCGAAGCCGAAGCTGTAGGCGATGCGGCCCGACAGGACTGCGGCGGACCCGCCGGTCAGCAGGTGACCCTCGATGCCTTCGGGCGCGCTGGTGCCGTCGGGCGCGTAGGCCTGGTTGCTGGCGCCGACGAACACGCCGGTGGAACTGCCGCGCAGGGTCGTGGGGTCGATGCCGGCCCGCTCGAACGCCTCCCAGGTCGTTTCGAGGAGCAGCCGCTGCTGCGGGTCCATCGCGGTCGCCTCACGCGGCGAAATCTCGAAGAAGGGGGCGTCGAACTCGGCCGCGTCGTGCAGGAAGGAGCCCTGGCGGACATAGCTGGTGCCGATGCGCTCCGGATCGGGGTCGTACAGCGCCTCGATGTCCCAGCCGCGGTCGGTCGGCAGGTCGGAGACGGTGTCGACACCGTCCGCGACGATCCGCCACAGGTCTTCGGGGCCGCGCACGCCGCCGGGCATGTGGCAGGCGGTGGCCACGATGGCGATGGGCTCGCTCGCCCGTGTCTCCAGGTCGGTCAGCTTGCGGCGGGTCTGCCGCAGGTCCGTGGTGACACGCTTGAGGTAGTCCCGCAGCTTGTCCTCGGTGTTGTCCGTGTTGCCCATGCCAGTCAGCCCTTCGAGAATCGGGAAGTCGTGTCGGTGGGGTCCGCTCAGGAGATCCCGAGTTCCTTGTCGATCAGGTCGAACATGTCCTCGTCGGAGGCGCCGACCAGTTCCTCGTCGACGTCCGGGGAGCCCGATTCGTCCTGGGGTGTCGTCGCCCAGGAGTCGAGCAGGCCACGCAGGGCGTCGGCCAGTTCCTTCCTACCGATCGGATCGGCGGTGGCGCGGTAGGCCGTCTCGATCTCGCGCAGCCGGGGGTCCACGACGGGGTCGGCGTCGTCCGGGGGGAAGAGTTCCGCTCCCAGGTGGTCGGCGAGGGCGTTCGGCGTCGGATGGTCGAACACGAGCGTCGCGGAGAGCCTGGTGCCGAGCGCGGCGCCGAGACGGTTGCGCAGTTCCACGGCGGTCAGGGAGTCGAAACCCATGTCGCGGAAGGACCTGCCGGGTTTGACGCCGTCACCGGCCCCGGATCCGAGGACGGCTTCCACGTGCGTACGGACGAGTTCGGCCAGCCTGCGCCTGCGTTTGGCCGCGGACAGCGCGCCCAGTTCGCCGCGCAGCCCGTCGGCCGCGGTCGTCGGAGCAGCCGCCCGCGCAGCCGTCTCCTCGGCCTCTCGCACGGCCAACAGGGCCTGGACGTCCGGGATGTGCTCGATGAGCGGCCGCTGTCCGTGGACCCAGTAGGCGGGGACGAACCTGTCCCAGCGGATGTCCGCCACGACGACAGCCGTCTCGTCGGCGGCCACCGACTCCCGCAGGGCGCGCGCGGCGAGCCGCGGCTCCATCGCGGGCACCCCGCGCCGGGACAGCTGCTCTCCCACTTCGGCGTCGACCATGCCGCCGCCGGCCCATGCGCCCCAGGCGATCGAGGTGGCGGGGAGTCCCGCGGCACGGCGTCGTTCGGCGAGCGCGTCGAGGTGGGCGTTGGCCGCCGCGTACGGTCCCTGGCCGCCGTTGCCCCACACTCCCGCGCCGGAGGAGAAGAGCACGAAGGCGTCCAACTCCCGTGATTCCAGCAGGTCGTGGAGGTTCTGGGCGCCGACGACCTTGGCGTGCATCAGGTCGACGGCCTCGTCGGTGTCCACCTCCGTGAGCGGTCGAGCCCGGTCGACGGCGCCCGCGGTGTGCACGACCGCCGTGAGCGGAGTCTCGGCGGGTACGACGTCCAACAGCGCGGTGAGCGCCTGCCGGTCGGCGACATCACAGGCGGAGATGGTCACCCGGGAGCCCAGCTCGATGAGTTCGCGCTCAAGCTCGGATGCGCCGGGCGCGCCGGGACCGCGGCGACTGACCAGCAGCAGGTGCTCCACACCCTCGCGGGCGAGGTCCCTGGCCACATGAGCGCCGAGTGCGCCGGTGCCGCCGGTGACGAGGACGGTGCCACGCGGCTTCCACGCGGGGACATCGCCGCCGCCGGCCAGCGGCGAGCGCACCATCCGCCGGACCCGCGCACCCACCGTCCCGGCACGGAGCGCGAACTCGGTCTCGCCGCCCGGCACTTCACCCGTCGCGAGCAGCGCGGGCAACTGCGCCAGCGGATCACTGTCACCGTCCGCGGGCAGGTCCACCAGCCCACCGGACCGCTCGGGATCATCCAGCGCGGCCACACGGAGCAGACCCCACACAGCGGCCTGACCGGTGCTCGGCACCTCCTCGGCGTCCACGGCGACGGCCCCGCGCGTCAGCGTCCACAGACCGGCACGGATCGCGGTGTCGGCGAGGGCCTGACTCAGCGCCATCGCACGGAGTACCTCGTTGGAGACACCCGGACCACGCGCGCCCGGCCGGTCGTCCAGCGCCAGCAACGACAGCACACCTACAGGCGCATCACCGGCGGCCACGGCGGCCTTCAGCAGTTCACCGAGAACCGCTCGCCCCGCCCGCTCGGGCACGACAACCGGTACGACCGTCCCGCCCGACTCCTCCACAACACGTCGCGTCCGCAAGGCGACCTCGCTCTCCGCGCTCCCCTCGGGCACGACGAGCAGCCAGGTGCCGTCGAGAGCAACGCTGTCCGAGGTGGCGTAGGGCTGCCACGTCACGCGGTACCGCCAGTTGTCGAGGACGCCTCGTTCACGGCGTGCGGTGCGCCAGGCGGCGAGGGCCGGCACGACGCTCTCCAACCCCGCCTCGACACCGAGCGTGTCCGCCAACCCCGCGAGATCACCCTCCTCAACTGTCCGCCAGAACCGCTCCTCCACCGGGTCGGCAACAGCGTGGGCCTTGGGCATCTCCAGCCAGTAGTGACTGCGCTGGAAGGCATACGTCGGCAACTCCACACGCCGCGGCGACAATCCCTCGAACACCGGCGCCCAATCCACCGACACACCACGCGTCCAGGCCTCACCGAGAGAGA
This sequence comes from Streptomyces sp. NPDC090083, assembly GCF_044747445.1. NCBI lineage: Bacteria > Bacillati > Actinomycetota > Actinomycetes > Kitasatosporales > Streptomycetaceae > Streptomyces > Streptomyces sp. NPDC090083. The sequence continues at coordinate 72,596 of NZ_JBIVED010000004.1, forward strand.
GGTAGAACCGCCCCAGACCACCCTCACCCCGGCGCAGCGACCCAACCACCACCGCATCCACGCCCGCGTCTTCGACGGTCTCGGCGATCGGGACGGTCAGCACCGGATGCGGACTCATCTCCAGGAACGCACCATGTCCAGCCCCGACCAACGCGGCCACGGCGGGCTGAAGTTGGACCGTCTGGCGCAGGTTGCGATACCAGTAACCGGCATCCGTCTCCGCACCACCGATCCACTTACCTGTCACCGTCGAGAAGAACGGGACCGACGGCTCCAGAGCCGTAACAGGAGCCAGTACATCCGCCAACTCACCCTCAATCGACTCAACATGAGCGGAGTGCGAGGCGTAGTCCACCTCGATCCGTCGCGCTCGAATACCCGACTCCCCGGCATACGCGACGAGTTCATCCAGGGCATCGGCGTCACCGGACACCACGGTCGACGTCGGACCGTTGACGGCCGCCACCGAGACCCGACCCGCCCAGCGGTTCACCAACTCGGCAGTGCCTTCAGCACTCAGGGCCACGGACACCATGCCGCCACGGCCCGCGAGTGCCACGATCGCCCGTGACCGCAACACCACCACCCGCGCGCCATCGCGCAGACTCAACGCACCCGCCACCACAGCAGCAGCGATCTCACCCTGCGAATGACCCACCACAGCAGCAGGCTTCACACCGAACGACTCCCACAAGGCAGCGAGCGACACCATCACCGCCCACAGCACCGGCTGGACCACATCCACCCGGTCGAACCCCGGCGCACCCTCCACCCCCCGCACGACGTCCACGAGAGACCAGTCCGCGAACTCACCCAACGCAGCAGCACACTCAGCGAACCGCGCAGCAAACACCGGCGAAGAATCCAGCAGCTCCACCGCCATCCCCACCCACTGCGCACCCTGACCCGGAAACACAAACACCGGAGAAGAAGCCGCCGCCACCACCGCACCCGACGACACCGACGCACCCGCCACCATCACCGACCGGCACTCGAACACCGACCGCGACCGCCACAACGACCACGCCACGTCGACCGCATGGGCCGAAGTGGTCTCCAGGTGTGCGGTCAACTGCTGGACCTGGGCGGCCAGTGCCGCCTCAGTGCGCGCGGAGGTCAGGAGAGGTACGACGGCTCCGTCACGCTCCGGACTCCGTTCGGAGGGCGCTGAGTCATCGGCTTCGTGCTGCGGCGCTTCGAGGATGACGTGGGCGTTGGTACCGCTGATACCGAACGACGACACCGCCGCCCGACGCGGCCGGCCATCCGCCTCCCACTCACGCGCCTGCGCCAGCAACTCCACCGCACCCGCCGACCAATCAACCAGCGGAGAGGGCTGGTCGCCGCGGAGGGACCGTGGCAGGGTGCCGTGCCGCATGGCCTGCACCATCTTGATGATCCCGGCCATACCCGAAGCAGCCTGCGTGTGACCGATGTTGGACTTCACGGAACCCAGCCACAACGGCCGTTCCTCGTCCCGCCCCTGACCGTAGGTGGCAAGCAGCGCCTGCGCCTCGATCGGGTCACCCAGCTTGGTCCCCGTACCGTGCGCCTCCACCACATCGACCTCGGCGGCCGACAGACCGGCATCAGCGAGCGCGGCTCGGATCACCCGCTGCTGCGAAGGACCGTTCGGCGCCGTCAGACCATTCGACGCACCGTCCTGATTGATCGCCGAACCCCGCACCACCGCCAACACCTGATGCCCCCGCGCCACAGCATCCGACAGACGCTCCAACAGCAGAACACCCACACCCTCGGACAGGGCGAAGCCATCCGCGTCGGCGGCGAAGGGCTTGCAGCGGCCGTCGGGAGCGAGGGCGCGCTGACGGCTGAAGGCGACAAACGCGCCAGGTCCCGACATCACGGTGGCGGCGCCGGCCACTGCAAGCCGGCACTCGCCGGAGCGCAGGGCGCGCACTGCCAGATGGAGTGCGACCAGAGACGAGGAACACGCCGTGTCGACCGTGACCGCCGGACCCTCCAGACCCAGCGCGTAGGCGATACGCCCGGACGCGACACTGGCTGCCGCGCCGGTGGCCAGGTAGCCCTCGTTGTCTCCGGACGCGACGCGCAGCCGGGTGGCGTACTCCTGGTCGGTGAGGCCGATGTAGACGCCGGTCGAGCTGCCGCGCAGCGTCTTCGGGTCGATGCCCGCGCGTTCCAGGGTCTCCCAGGTGGTCTCCAGGAGCAGCCGCTGCTGCGGGTCCATCGCGGTCGCCTCACGCGGCGAGATCCCGAAGAAGGAAGCGTCGAACTCCCCTGCCCCGTCCAGGAATCCGCTTTCCAGTACGTAACTGGTGCCGAGGTGGTCGGGGTCGGCGTCGTAGAGGGCGTCGAGGTCCCAGCCGCGGTCGGCGGGCAGCGGGGTCATGGCGTCCACGCCGTCGGCGACGAGCCGCCACAGGTCCTCAGGGGCACGTACACCGCCCGGGAAGCGGCAGGCCATCGACACGATCGCGATGGCGTCGTCCTCGGAGCCGCCGGCCGTGCCCTCCACGCTCACGATGTCCGTGCTGGGGGACGCGTCCACGGCCCGTCCACCGAAGGCGAGTTCGTCGAGGTAGGCGGCGAGTGCGGAGATGCTGGGATGGTCGAAGACGACGGTGGTGGGGAGTTTCAGGCCCGTGGCGCGGTGCAGTCGGTCGCGGAGTGCCACGGCCGTGAGGGAGTCGAAGCCCAGTTCCTTGAAGGCGGACTCGACGCTGATGGCCTCCCCTTCGGCGTGCCCGAGTACCGATGCGACGTGGGTGCCGACCAGGGTGCGCAGTGCCGTGGTCCGCCGTGCGGGTTCCAGGACGGCGATCTCGCGCAGCACGGCGGGAGTCTCGTCGCTTGACGCGCTCTCGACCGCGGCGTCCGTCAACTCGGCTCGTACGCCGGACAGTTCGGCGAGGAGGGCGCTGCCACGTACCGAGGTGAAGACTTCCGCGAACCGGCGCCAGTCGACATCGGCGACCGCGACGACCGTGTCGTCCTGGTCCAGCGCCTGCTGGAGTCCGCTGATCGCGGCGGCCGGCTCGATGACGGGAACTCCGCGGCGCCGCAGGTCGTCCTGGACGGACTCGGCGATCATGCCTCCGCCTGCCCAGGGACCCCAGGCCACGGACAGCACCGGCGCACCATCGGCACGGCGCCGTGCGGCCAGGGCGTCGAGGATCGCGTTGGAGGCACCGTAGGCGGCGTGGTCGGCGACGCCCCACGTGCCGGAGATCGAGGAGAAGTAGACGACGGCGTCGAGTTGGTCGGCGTCAAGCGCCTCGTCAAGGTGAGCGGCACCGAGGACCTTGCCGGAGAGGACGGTGGCGAGGTCGTCGACGTCGGTCTCCGTGATCGGGCCGAGGACGCTGACGCCGGCCGCGTGCACCACGGCACGCACTCGGTCACCGGCGTCGGCGAGACCGTCGACCAGGCTGGTGAGTGCCGCGCCATCTGCGGTGTCGCAGGCGGCGACGGTGATCCTGGTGCCCTGCCGGGTGAGTTCGTCGCGCAACGCGTCGAACTGCGGTCCGTCGCCGCGTCGGCCGGTGAGTACGACGTGTTCGGCTCCGCGCGTGGCCAGCCAGCGTGCGACATGGGCACCCAGGGCGCCGGTCCCGCCGGTGACGAGCACGGTGCCACGCGGGCGCCAGTCACGCGGTGCCGACCGACCGCCGGTGGCGGCGTGGACAAGCCGACGGCCATAGATCCTGCCGTCGCGGAGAGCGACCTGGTCTTCCGTGGTACCGGCCGTGACGGCGTCCAGCAGCGAGCCGAGAGCGTCCTGTGTCCCGGTCGCCGGGAGGTCGACGAGGCCGCCCCACCGCTTGGGGTGCTCAAGGGCCGCGGTCCTGCCGATCCCCCAGACACCGGCCTGCGCGGGTGCGCTCGGTGCGTCGTCGTCGCCTGCGGCCACGGCGCCCTCGGTCACACACCAGAGAGGCGCGTCGATTCCCCGGTCGCCGAGGGCCTGCAGCAGCATGAGGGTGCCGACGAGCCCGACCGGCACGGCCGGCTGGCGCGGATGCGGTCGCTCGTCGAGGGCCAGCAGCGACAGCACCCCGGCGAAGTCCTCGTCGACTCCGAGCAGGGTGCCGAGAGCTTCTCGGTCCAGGGACCCGCAGTCGGCGGCTACGACGACGGCACGAGCCCCGCGGGCCGTGAACTCCGCCAGCGTTTCGACGACGAGTCGATCGCCCTCCATCGGCGCGGGTACGACGATCAGCCACGTTCCCTCGACGGCACCGGAGGCAGCGACAGGCAGGGCCCGCCATTCCACGCGGTACCGCCAGCCGTCGACCACTCCGCGTTCACGGCGTGCGGTGCGCCAGGCGGCGAGGGCCGGCACCACACTCTCCAGCCCCGCCTCGACACCGAGCGTGTCCGCCAACCCCGCGAGATCACCCTCCTCAACCGTCCGCCAGAACCGCTCCTCCACCGGATCAGCAACCACCTGCGCCTTCGGCACCTCCAGCCAATAACGACTGCGCTGGAAGGCATACGTCGGCAACTCGACCCGAGTCGGCGACAGCCCGTCGAACACCGGCGACCAATCCACAGCGACACCGCGCGTCCAGGCCTCACCGAGGGAGAGGTAGAACCGCTCCAGACCACCTTCACCCCGACGCAGCGAGCCGACGACAGGGGCTTCCGCACCGGCCGCCTCGACCGTCTCCGCCACCGGCACGGTCAACACCGGATGCGGACTCATCTCCAGGAACGCACCATGCCCAGCCCCGACCAACGCGGCCACGGCAGGCTGAAGTTGCACGGTCTGGCGCAGGTTGCGATACCAGTAACCGGCATCCGTCTCCGCACCGCCGATCCACTCGCCCGTCACCGTAGAGAAGAACGGGACCGAGGGCTCCAGAGCCGTGACGGGAGCCAACACGTCCGCCAACTCGCCCTCGATCGCCTCGACATGAGCGGAGTGCGAGGCGTAGTCCACCTCGATCCGCCGCACCCGCACACCCACCTCCTCGGCATGCACGACGAGTTCATCCAAAGCATCGGCGTCACCAGAAACAACCGTCGACGTCGGACCGTTCACCGCGGCCACCGACACACGACCCGCCCAGCGATCCACCAACTCGGCAGTGCCTTCAGCACTCAAGGCCACGGACACCATGCCGCCACGACCAGCGAGTGCCACGATCGCCCGCGACCGCAACACCACAACCCGCGCACCATCACGCAAACTCAACGCACCCGCCACCACCGCAGCAGCAATCTCACCCTGCGAATGACCCACCACGGCGGCAGGCTTCACACCGAACGACTCCCACAAGGCAGCAAGCGACACCATCACCGCCCACAACACCGGCTGCACCACATCCACCCGGTCGAACCCCGGCGCACCCTCCACCCCGCGCACGACGTCCAGGAGAGACCAGTCCGCGAACTCACCCAACGCAGCAGCACACTCAGCGAACCGCGCAGCGAACACCGGCGAGGAATCCAGAAGCTCCACCGCCATCCCCACCCACTGCGCACCCTGCCCCGGAAACACAAACACCGGAGAAGAAGAAGCCGCCACCACCGCACCCGACGACACCGACTCACCCGCCACCACCACCGACCGGCACTCGAACACCGACCGCGACCGCCACAACGACCACGCCACGTCCGTCCTGTCCAGAGAGGGGGACTCGGCGGCGAACCGTGCGAGCCGGGACTCCTGTTCGGCGAGCGCGGCCGGGGTGCGGGCCGAGACGAGCCAAGGGAGGGAGATGTCAGTGCGAGGGGTTTCCGTGCTCGGCTCGGGGAGTTGAGGTGCGACCGTTTCGGGTGCGGCTTCGAGGATGACGTGGGCGTTGGTACCGCTGATACCGAACGACGACACCGCCGCCCGACGCGGCCGACCGTCCGCCTCCCACTCACGCGCCTGCGCCAGCAACTCCACCGCGCCCGCCGACCAATCGACCAGCGGAGAGGACGCATCGGTGTGCAAGGACCTCGGCATGAGGCCGGCCCGCATCGCCTGCACCATCTTGATGACTCCACCGACGCCGGCCGCCGCCTGGGCATGGCCGATGTTCGACTTGAGGGAGCCGATCCACAACGGCCGTTCCTCGTCGCGCCCTTGGCCGTAGGTGGCGAGAAGTGCCTGCGCCTCGATCGGGTCACCCAGCCGGGTCCCCGTACCGTGCGCCTCCACTACATCGACCTCGGCGGTCGACAGACCGGCATCAGCGAGCGCGGCTCGGATCACCCGCTGCTGCGAAGGACCGTTCGGCGCCGTCAGACCGTTCGACGCACCGTCCTGGTTGATCGCCGAACCCCGCACCACCGCCAACACCTGGTGTCCCCGCGCCACAGCGTCCGAAAGGCGCTCCAGCAACAACACCCCTACGCCTTCGGCCCAGTTGGTGCCGTCGGCGGCGGCGGCGAAGGGCTTGCAGCGGCCGTCGGCGGCCAGGCCGCGCTGACGGCTGAACTCGACGAACATGCCGGGACTGGACATGACGGTGGCGCCGGCGGCGACGGCGAGTGAGCACTCGCCGGAGCGCAGGGCGCGCACTGCCAGATGGAGTGCGACCAGAGACGAGGAACACGCCGTGTCGACCGTGACCGCCGGACCCTCCAGACCCAGCGCGTAGGCGATGCGCCCGGACGCGACACTGGTCGTCGTGCCGGTGAGGACGTGGCCCTCGACGGCTTCGCCGGCCTCGTGGAGGCGGGGGCCGTATTCGGGTGCGGTGGCTCCCACGAAGACGCCGGTGGGGGTGGCGTGGAGGGTGCGGGGGTCGAGCCCCGCACGTTCGACCGTCTCCCAGGTGGTCTCCAGGAGCAGCCGCTGCTGCGGGTCCATCGCGGTCGCCTCACGCGGCGAGATCCCGAAGAAGGAAGCGTCGAACTCCCCGGCGTCATGCAGGAATCCGCCCTCTCGGACATAGGTCGTGCCGGTGCTGTCGGGGTCGGTGTCGTAGAGGGCGTCGAGGTCCCATCCGCGGTCGGCGGGGAAGGCCGAGATGGCGTCGGTCTCGTCGTGGACCAGGCGCCAAAGGTCCTCGGGCGCACGGACTCCGCCCGGGAAGCGGCAGCCCATCGACACGATCGCGATCGGTTCGTCGGCGGCCGCACGAGGGGCGCCTGCGCTGTCGTCGGAGGGTGCGGAAGTCCCCATGCTCTCGGCGAGCCGCGCGGGAGTCGGGTACTCGTAGACGGCGGTCGCCGGGAGGGTTAGACCGGCGACGGTGTTGATCCGGTCGCGCAGTTCGACGGCGGTGACGGAGTCGATGCCGAGTTCTTTGAAGGTCCGTTGGGGGTCCACGAGGGTCTGACCCGCGTAGCCGAGGACGACCGCGGTGGACTCACGGACGAGGCGCAGCGCCGTGTCGCCGTCGAGTCCGGTGACCGGAGTGCCGGAGGGGACCGGGACGGTGTCGGTGGAGGGCTGTGCGGTGAGTGCGGGGGTGGCCACGGCGGCTTCGGGTGTGCCGGTGATCCAGTGGCGCCTGCGCTGGAAGGCGTAGGTCGGCAGGTCGATCCGCCGGGGGGCGAGGCCTTCGAAGACGGGGGTCCAGTCGACGTCGGCGCCCCGGGTCCACAAGGTGCCGAGGGAGGTCTGGAAGCGGGTGGCGCCGCCTTGGTCGCGGCGGAGGGTGCCGGTGACGACCGCCTGCGCCGGGCCTGCCGCGGCCTCGACGGTCTCCTGCACCGGGGCGATGAGGACGGGGTGCGGGCTGACCTCGATGAAGGCGCCGTGGCCTGCGCCGGCCAGAGCGCGTACGGAGGGCTCCAGGAGGACGGGGTTGCGGAGGTTGTCGTACCAGTAGCGGGCGTCGGTGAGCGGGCCGTCGATCCAGTCGCCGGTGACGGTGGAGAGGAAGGGGATCTCGGGGTGGCGCGGGGTGATGCCGGCGAGGAGGGCGAGCATCTCGTCGCGGACCGGTTCCACGTGCGGGGAGTGGGAGGCGTAGTCGATTCCTACGCGGCGAGCGCGGACGTTCTGTCGTTCGGCGGTGGCGAGGATGTCCGTGACGGTGTCGATGTCGGCGGAAACCACCGTGGACGAAGGGCCGTTGAGGGCGGCTACGACGACGCGGTCGCCCCACGACGCGACGAAGCGCCGGGCACTGTCCTCGGGGAGGGCGAGGGAGACCATGCCGCTGCGGCCTTCCAGCGGTACCAGGATCTTGCTGCGGAGTGCGACGACGAGGGCGGCGTCCTCCAGGCTGAGGGCCCCGGCGACGCAGGCGGCCGCTATCTCGCCCTGGGAGTGGCCGACCACGGCGGCGGGCCGGATGCCGTGTGACTGCCACAGGGCGGCCAGGGACACCATGACGGCCCACAGGACGGGCTGTACGACGTCGGAGCGGTCCAGCGGTGGGGCGTCGGTGTCGCCGCGCAGGACGGCGGCGAGATCCCAGTCGACGTGCGGGGCGAGCGCGGTGCCGCACTCGGCGAGCCGCTCGGCGAACACGGGTGAGGTGGTGAGGAGTTCCGCGGCCATGCCGGGCCACTGGCTTCCTTGGCCGGGGAAGACGAACACCGGTCGGTGGACGTCGCCCTCCAGCGGGCCGGCCGGGGCCGCCGTGGTGATGCCGCCGACCAGCTCCGCGGTGTCGCCGCCCACGGCGAGGGCCCGGTACGCCAGGGGCGTGCGCCCGGAGAGCAGGGACCAGGCGACGTCGACGGGGTCGGCGTCGGTGTCGTGGACATGTGCGGAGAGGCGGTCGGCCTGAGCGCGGAGTGCGTCGGGGGTGGCGGCGGACAGTGTCCAGGGCACGGTGGCGCGGTCGGTCCCTGGCTGTCGCGAGGCCTTCTCGACCGGGGGTGCCTCTTCGAGCACGAGGTGGGCGTTGGTGCCGCCCATGCCGAAGGAGGAGACTCCGGCGCGCAGCGGGGTGCCCGGTACGTCGGGCGTCCAGGCGGCGGTTTCGCGGTGGACGCGCAGGCCCAGGCCGTCGAGGTCGATGGCGGGGTTCGGCTCGTCGTGGTTGAGGGTGGGCACCAAGTGGCGGTGGGAGAGGCAGAGCACCGTCTTGAGCAGTCCGGCGATGCCTGCGGCGCCTTCGAGATGACCGATGTTGGTCTTCACCGAGCCGACGGCGAGCGGGGCGCGCCGGCCCTTGGCGGTGCCGAGGACCGCGCCGAGTGCGGCGGCCTCGACGGGGTCGCCGACGCGGGTCCCGGTGCCGTGCAGTTCGACGTAGCCGATGTCGCCGGGGTCGACGCCCGCGCGCAGGCAGGCCGTGCGCAGGACGGCCGCCTGCGCGTCGGCGTCCGGGGTGGTGATGCTGGTACCGGTGCCGTCGTTGTTGAGGGCGCCGCCGCGGATCACGGCGTGGATGTGGTCGCCGTCGACGATGGCTCGGGAGAGCAGCTTCAGGACGACGACGCCACCGCCCTCGCCGCGTACGTAGCCGTTGGCGCGTGCGTCGAAGGTATGGCAGGCGCCGTCCGGTGAGAGGGCGCCGAACTGGGCGGCGGCCAGGGAGCTTTGGGGGCTGAGGTTGAGGTGCACCCCGCCGGCGAGGGCCAGTTCGCAGTCGCCGCGCCGGAGGCTGTCGCATGCCAGCTGGACGGCCACCAAGGACGAGGACTGGGCGCTGTCGACGGTCATGCTGGTGCCGCCGGCACCGAGCGCGTAGGACAGCCGGTTGGCGATGAGGGACCTGTTGAGACCGGTGAGGGTGTGGTGTCCGGCCCCTTGCCCGGCGTCGCGGACCACGTCGGCGTAGTCGCAGACGTCGGCGCCGAGGTAGACGGCGGTGGAGCGGGGCGCGGCGGCGACGGGGATCCCGGCCTGTTCCAGGGCCTCCCAGCCCAGTTCGAGGGCGAGTCGGGCCTGCGGGTCCATGGCGTCGGCCTCGCGTGGCGAGATGCCGAAGAACGCGGCGTCGAAGTCGGCGGGTGCGGAGATGTACCCGCCGCGCAGGGGCGCGGTGCCGCCGTGCGGGGTGGGCCAGCCGTCGGCGGGGACGCCCGCGCGCCGGTCCGCGGGGAGGTCGGTGACAGCGCTGCGGCCCGCGGTGAGGAGCTCCCAGTAGGCGGCCGGATCGTCGGCGCCCGGGAACCGGCACGAGAGGCCGACCACGGCGACGGGCTCGTGGTCCGGAGCGGTGTTCCGGACGGCGTTGGGCACCGGCTCGTTCATCGATGGCACTCCAAATACCGGGGGCGGGAGGCTGGGGACGACTCACACATTCGCACGCGGACAGGGGCCGACCGGCGATCCGGGGAAACGCTCTAGGGGAATCTCTAGGCACGTCGGGGGCTTTGCGGGGGTAGTCACCAGGGGCGGTTCCGGCCGGTGCCGTGGGCCCGGTGGCGGGGCATAGCCAGTGCGGGGGCCGACCGCAAGGGGCGGCTTCTAGGCGAATGCTCGAATTCGAGCGGGCACGCTGTGGGGGCGGCAGTCGGCCGCACATCTTGCGGCGCTGGTATGCGCGGTGGCCCTCTCGGCCCGATCAGTCACGCGCACGGTCGCACTCCCGTATCGAGAGAAGGGCGGATCGATGAGCTCGACAATCGCGCCTGCGCCGTCGCATGACGACAGGGCCGGAACTCTGGCGGCACTGGCCGCCTCCGCCGCGACGGTCGACGGCGGTGTGCTGGACGACGTGGAACTCGCCTCATGGCTGGAGGAACAGCGTCGCTCGCAGCCGCAGCAGGTGGAGCGGGTGCCGTTCGCGGAGCTGAAGGGCTGGCGGTTCGACCAGCTCACCGGTGATCTGCGGCACGCCAGTGGCCGCTTCTTCTCCGTCCACGGGTTGCGGGTCAGTTCGGACTTCGGGCCGGTGAGCCAGTGGGAGCAGCCGATCATCAACCAGTCCGAGATCGGCATCCTGGGGATCGCCGTACGGGACTTCGACGGCATACCCCACCTGCTGATGCAGGCGAAGTCGGAGCCGGGCAACCTCAACGGGATGCAGCTGTCGCCCACCGTCCAGGCGACGAAGAGCAACTACCTTCAGGTGCACGGCGGTTCGGCCGTCAAGTACCTGGACTGTTTCCGCAGCCCCGAGCCGGGTGCGGTGATCGCCGACGTCCTGCAGTCGGAGCAGGGTTCGTGGTTCCTGCGCAAGCGGAACCGGAACATGATCGTGCGGGTCGGTGCCGAGGTGGAGGCAGGTGAGGACTTCGCCTGGCTGACGCTTCGCCAGGTGAACATGCTGCTTCGTCAGGACAACGTCGTGAACATGGACGCCCGCACGGTGCTGTCGTGCCTCCCGGACTGGCGCACGGACGCCATCGGGGTGGGCGGATCGCTGCACTCGGACGCCGAGGTCCGCAGCTGGATCACCCGGCGCCGGGCCGAACACGAGGTGAACGTGGTGCCGATCCCGCTCTCGGAGACCAAGGGCTGGCGTCGCGACGCACACACGGTCTCCCATGTGCGCGGACTCCACTTCAGCGTCGTCGCGGTGGACGTCGTGTCGGGTCGCCGCGAGGTGGCCGCGTGGTCCCAGCCGCTCATCGAGCCGCACGGCACGGGCCTCGCGGTCCTGTTCGTGCACCGGATCGACGGCGTGCCGCACGTGCTGCTCCGGGCGCGCGCCGAGGCCGGGTTCCTGTCGGTCGTCGAGCTGGGCCCGACGGTGCAGTGCACCACCGAGAACTACGCGCACCTGCCGTCCGAGTCGTGGCCGCCGTACCTGGAAGAGGCCCGGGCGCGGACCGGCACGGCCGTGTACGACGTGCTGCTGTCCGAGGAGGGCGGGCGGTTCCTCAACGCCGAGAGCCGCTATGTGATCATCGAGGTCGAGGACGAGATCCAGCCGGTCTCGGACGAGTTCCGGTGGATCTCCCTGAGCCAGATCGACGAACTCCTGCGCTACAGCCACCACGTGAACGTCCAGGCCCGGACGCTGATCACCGCTCTGAGGTCGCTGTGACGGCCCCGGCGGCGAGGCCGCTGCGCCTGGGGGCGATCGGTACCTCGTCCATCGCGTGGCGCCGGGTCCTGCCCACGGTGGTCGGTATGCCGGAGTGGGATCTGGTGGCCGTCGCCGGCCGTACGCCGAAGAAGGCGGCCCTCTTCGCGGAACAGTTCGGCTGCGCCGCCGAGGAGGAGCCCGAGGCACTGCTCGAACGTCCCGACGTGGACGCGGTGTACGTGTCGACGCCGACGGCCCTGCATCACGAGTGGGCGGAGCGGGCACTGCTCGCGGGCAAGCACGTGCTGGTGGAGAAGCCCATCGGGCTCGACGGCTCCGAAGCGCGTTCCCTGTGCGCACTGGCGGAGGCACGAGGCCTGGCGCTGCGCGAGGGCTTCATGTTCCTCCACCACCCCCAGCACACCCGTGTGCGTCAGCTGATGGACGAGGGCCGGCTGGGCGGGGTCGTCTCCTTTCAGTCCGCGTTCTGCATTCCGCCGCTGCCGGAGGACGACATCCGCTACGACGCCGGGCTGGGCGGCGGCGCGCTGCTCGATGTCGGCGTGTACCCGCTGCGGGCCGCGACCCTGCTCCTCGGGCCGGGACTAGAGGTGACCGGTGCCACGCTGCGCACCCGGGTCTCGGACGGTCTCGACCTCTCGGGGCAGGTGCTGCTGGCGTCGCCGTCGGGTGTCCTGGCCGAGCTGGCGTTCGGCTTCGAGCACGCCTACTCGTCGACGTACACCGTGTGGGGCGACCGGGCGCGGCTGACCGTGTCGCGGGCGTTCACCCCGCCGGCCACCCATCAGCCGCTCGTCGTCATCGAGGAGGAGGGCCGCCGGGAACCGCTCGACCTTTCCGCCTCCGACCAACTGATGCTCCTGCTGCGGGAGTTCGCCTCGGCGGCCCGCGCGGGCGGCGGGGACGTCCGACAGCACACGGACTCGATCGCCATGATGGACCTCGTGGACGCGGTCCGTGCGACGGCACGACGAATCCCGGTGGGCTGACCGCCCCACCGTTCCGACCAACCGAGCCGAACTCTAGGAATTTCACGATCATGATCCGGCTAATCTGAGGCCCATGATGGGCAGACAAGGCAAGGCGCAGATCAGAACATTCACGCAAACTGCGCGGCGAGCTCAGATAGTCGAGGCCGCTATCGAAACACTCGCCGAATCCGGCTACAGGAAGGCTTCGTTCAGCAGAATCTCGCAACAGGCCGAGCTCAGCAGTACGGGCATGATCTCGTATCACTTCTCGGGAAAGCCCGAGCTTTTCTCTGAAGTCGCCCGCACCATCCTCGACACAGCGCAGAAATTGACGACTTCGCGCATGAGTGACGAGCGGACACATCACGGCAAACTGAGCGCTTACATCACATCGGCCTTCGACTTCATCACCACCCACCCCGTCCACACCCGGGCACTCATCGAGATCGTGACCATGATCCGTGACCGGCAGATCAGCGGCCTGGACTCCGTCGAACGCAGCATCACGTCGGTGGACCAACTGACCGATCTGCTCCAACAGGGCCGAGACGCCGGAGAGTTCGGCATCACGGACTCCTTGACCACGGCGCTGGCCATTCGCGGCGCCATCGACGAGATCCTCAGGCATCATCTGTCCCGGACGACGATGGACCTGAACCGATGCGCCCGCGAACTGACAACCATGGTCGACCGCTGCGTCAAGTCCGTCTGACCCCAAGACCGGCAGGATGCATCAAGGTCACCCTCAGGAGCACTTCTCATGGCCTCCCCCACACCTCGCTCTGAGTCAACGGCACCCTCGTCAGCTCACGACGGGACGACACCCCCCACCCGGTCCAAGAGCTCCTCCTCGCGCTGGAGCTTCGCGATCACCGTCGTCTGCGACATCGTGCTGCCCGTCGGTCTCTATTACGTACTGCGCGCCGCCGGAGCGGCAGAGATAACCGCCCTGCTGGTCAGCGGATCAGCGCCGGCGCTGCACACGGTCCATTCGGCGATACGCCACCGGAAGCTGGACGCGATCGGAGCCTTCACCATCGCGCTGCTGATGGTGAGCGTGGTGGCCTCGCTGGTGACCGCGGACCCGCGCATCGCTCTGGCCCGCAACAGCCTGTTCACCGCGTTGGCCGGAGTCTGGCTGCTGGTCACCCTGTTCGTCGGCCGTCCCTTCACCTACCAGGCCCTGCGCACCCTGCTGGCCGACCGGTCGGCGAAACTGGACCAGTTGTGGGAGTCCGACGCCGCGTTCCGTCGGGTGTGGCGAGCCCTGACAGTACTGTGGGGTGTCGGTCTGCTGTGTGACGCGCTGATCCGGCTCATCATGGCCTACACACTGCCCATCGACACGGTGCCCGCACTGGACGCCGTTCTGTACGCGGTGTCGTGGATCCTCCTCCAGATCATCACGCAGATCATCCTGTTCCGCACCCACACCCTGGCCAAGATCTTCGCCGACCGTAACCCGGGGCGCCTGGCCTTCGGAGCGGCACCTGAGGAGAGCGAAACACACGACTGACCTCGTGCACGACGCTCACGCACGTAGCCGCCGCGGCACCGCGACGAACATCGCCGACCGCCTTGAGGCCGACGCGCCGATACCCCTGGTCTCGCGTGTCGGCCCTGCTCAGGGAGCGTTCCGGCCGATCACACGGCCCGGTCGGATCTAGGGAATGACCTAACCGGACCCCGCACATACTGGCCTCGTAGGTGGGGGCAAGGGATCTCCCTGCCGTCCGCTGTGCCCGGCAGCCCGGTCCATCAGAGTCGGGCATCCCCGTTGCCAAGGCGATGGAAGGTTCCGATGTCGTGACTGAGAAGCCCCCTGTGGAGAGTTGTCTCGCCGTCACGCGCGCGGGAGCGGTCGGCGTGCCCGTCGACCCGGAATCCTCCGACGCCGAACTCACCCACCACCTGCTCGACAGCGGCGCCCGGACGGTGATCACCGGCGCGACCCAGCTGCCCCAGGTGGAGCGGACGCTCCGGGGCGGCACGCTCGACTGCGGTCCGATCGTTGTCGGCGCCACCGAATCCGTACCCGGTGTCGACGACGTCGAGCAGCTCGCGGTCACCCCGCCGCTCACCCCCGCCCGGGACGACCTCGGCCTCGACGAGACGGCCTGGGCCCTCTGCACCTCGGGCACCACCGGGCGCCTCGATGGACCGGTCAACTCGGAACTACGGCAGGGGCATCGAACACGTCGGCGGTACCGACGTGTTCCTCACGCTGGAGCATCTGATCGCCACCCATGAGGCGGCGCCCGGCGACTATGTGCTGCCGATGTCCCCAAGGGCCGGGATGGATGTCCACGGCCTGCGTCGTCACGATTCTCGATCTGCCTGCCTGGGCGGTGTGACGCGCGCACACCAGGACGTGCCCGGGTTCGGCAACGTCATCGAAAGGCATCGCACCTGCCGGGAAGCCATCCATCACCGCGGACCGACGTGTTCGGCTCCAGGGGCTTCCCCGGCCGGTCAGATCACGTCGGCCTCCCCGCACGAGGCCGTCCGGTCACATCACTGTCATCGCTCGAAGGGAACCTGATCATGCCGCGCCCCCTGCGGGTAGCCATCGTCGGAGCCGGCCCCGCCGGGATCTACGCCGCCGACGCCCTGCTCAAGTCCGAGGTCGCCACCGAACCCGGCGTCTCCATCGACCTCTTCGAGCGCATGCCCGCGCCCTTCGGCCTGATCCGCTACGGCGTCGCCCCCGACCACCCCCGCATCAAGGGCATCATCACCGCCCTCCACCAGGTCCTGGACAAACCACAGATCCGCCTCTTCGGCAACGTCGACTACCCCACCGACATCAGCCTCGACGACCTCCACAGCTTCTACGACGCCGTCATCTTCTCCACCGGCGCCACCGCCGACCGCGAAATGTCCATACCCGGCACCGACCTCAACGGCTCCTACGGCGCAGCCGACTTCGTCTCCTGGTACGACGGCCACCCCGACGTCCCCCGCACCTGGCCCCTGGAGGCGGAGAAGGTCGCCGTCCTGGGCGTCGGCAACGTAGCGCTCGACGTGGCCCGCATCCTCGCCAAGACCGGCGACGAACTCCTCCCGACCGAGATCCCGCCGAACGTCCACGCGGGCCTGAGGGCCAACAAGGCCCTGGAGGTGCACGTGTTCGGGCGGCGTGGCCCGGCGCAGGCGAAGTTCTCCCCGATGGAGCTGCGCGAGCTGGACCACTCGCCGAACATCGAGGTCATCGTCGACCCCGAGGACATCGACTACGACGAGGGCTCGATCACCACCCGGCGCGGCAACAAGCAGGCCGACATGGTGGCCAAGACCCTGGAGAACTGGGCGATCCGCGACGTCGGCGACCGCCCGCACAAGCTGTTCCTGCACTTCTTCGAGTCCCCCTCCGAAATCCTCGGCCAGGACGGCACAGTCACCGGCCTGCGCACCGAACGCACCGCCCTGGACGGCACCGGCAACGTCAAGGGCACCGGCGAGTTCAAGGACTGGGACGTCACCGCGGTCTACCGCGCCGTCGGCTACCTCTCCGACAAGCTCCCCAAACTGCCCTGGGACATCGACTCGGGCACCGTCCCCGACGAAGGCGGCCGGGTCATCCAGGAGACCGGCGAGCACCTCCAGTCGACGTACGTCACCGGCTGGATCCGCCGCGGCCCCGTCGGCCTCATCGGACACACCAAAGGCGACGCCAACGAAACCGTCACCAACCTCCTCGACGACCACACCAACGGCCGCCTGCACACACCCACTTCACCCCAACCCGAATCCGTCAACGCCTTCCTCACCGAACGGAACGTCCGCTTCACCACCTGGGACGGCTGGTACAAACTCGACGCCGCCGAGAAGGCACTGGGCGAACCGCAGGGCCGCGAGCGCGTGAAGATCGTCGAGCGCGAGAACATGCTCGGAGCCAGCGGCGCGTAGACGGCAGGGCACCAACGCTCCGGAGCCTGACCTCCTGTGCGAACAAGGCCTGTTCGCACAGGGCTTGTTCGCACGGTGCTTGTTCGCCATGCCCAGTGAAATTGATCTGTTCTCTGCTTCGGGCCGGACGGCCCCCGCGTGAGGAAGTTGACGTACGCGATGACAATGCCCGGCCAAGTGCTGGCCCTCGCCGGGGAATTCCCCGGGGCCACCTTCGAGAAATGGCGTGAGCTGTCCGCCGCCACCGTCGCGGCGGACCTCGCCGGCGACGATCCGGAGACCGCCCTCTCCACCTGGACCGAGGACGGTCTGCGGCTCAAACCCCTTTACACCGAGGCCGATCTCCAGGGCCTCGCGCCCCGGGGGCGCCCCGGACAGTGGCCCTTCGTGCGGGGCGCCGACGCGCCGGACGTCAGTACCGGGTGGGAGGTTCGGCAGCGGCTCACGGTAACCGGCCCCGGGTCGCTCGCGGAGTCGTCGGTCCGTGCCGAACTGGCGGGCGGCGTCGACACCTTGTGGCTGCCGACCGACGACGACTGGCTGCGTTCCGGCGGCCTGTCCCAGGTCCTCGCCGCCGTCGACCTCGCTCGGGTGGGGCTGGTGCTGGACGACACGCCCGCGAGCGATGCGCTGGCACACACGCTGCTGGCCAAGGTGCGGGAGCGCGGCATCGACCCGGCCGCAGTCACCGGCAGCCTCGGCGTCGATCCTCTCGGCCGGCAGGCCCGAACCGGAGTGCAGGCCGAACTCGGCGAGCTGGTCCCGCTGTTCGTGCTCGCCCAGGAACTGCCCGCGATGGAGGTCGTCACCGTCGACGGCACCGTCTACCACCGGGCCGGCGCCTCTCCGGCGGAGGAACTCGGGCTCGCGACGGCCACCGCGGTCGCCTACCTCAGAACGCTCACGGACGCGGGCGTGCCGATCGAGGACTTCTTCGCACGCGTCGAGTTCCGGCTTGCGGTGACGGCCGACCAGTTCGGGTCACTCGCGAAGCTGCGCGCGGCCCGCCTGGTGTGGTCCCGTGTCGCGGACCTGTGCGGTGTCCCGGAGGCCGGCGCGCAGCGTCAGCACGCGGTGACCTCGCACGCCATGCTCACCCGCCACGACGCCCGCACCAACATGTTGCGGGCGACCGTGGCGTGCGTCGCGGCCGTGACCGGCGGCGCCCGGGCGATCACGGTCCTGCCCTTCGACGCGGCCGGTGCCGAACCCGGCGCCCTCGGACAGCGGGTGGCCCGTGCGACGCACGCCGTCCTGCGCCATGAGGCCCACCTGGGGCGGGTGTCCGATCCCGCGGGGGGATCGCCGTACGTGGAAAGCCTCACCGACCGGCTGGCTGAGGCTGCCTGGGAGCACTTCACCGCCGTCGAGAAGGCGGGCGGGATGCAACACCACCTGGCCAGTGGGCAGGCGTTCAAGGATCTGGCCGAGAGGACCCGCGAGCGGCGTCGGGCCATCGCGCTGGGAGAGCGCCCCCTCACGGGCATCTCCTCCTACGCCGTGCTCGACGAGCCCCTCCCTCCGCACGGCGCTGCCGCGCCGCTGCCGCCGGGCGCCCTGCCCGATGTGAGGTACGCCGAGGAGTTCGAGGCGCTGCGCGACCGCAGCGACGCCCATGTCCACCGGACCGGTGCACGTCCGAGTGTCCTTCTCGTCGCTCCGGGCACGCTGGCCCGCAACAGCCGTGTCCTGGACCGCGCCCGGAACCTGTTCGCCTCGGGCGGTGTGGCCACCGACCAGGCTGTCGGCGATCCCGACGAGCTGGCATCGGTGCTGCGCGAGCGCGCGCCCCGGGCGGTGTGCGTCTGCGCCGGTGACGCCGAGGGACTGAGCGCGCTGGTCACCGCGGCACGGGAGACCGGTGCCTCGGTCGTGTACGCCCTCGCGGCAGCGTTCCCGTCCGAGGAGCGGGAGCGGACAGCGTCTGCGGGCGTCACCGCGTTCCTGCCGTCCGACGGGGACATGCCCGCGCTGCTGGCGCGGGTTCTCGACGATCTGGAGGTGCGATGACGTCCCTGCCCGACTTCTCGACCGCGTCCCTGCGCGGTCACCGCGTCCCGCCCACCCCTCAGGGTGCGGCGAGCGAGTGGTGGACGACTGCCGAGGGTCTTGAGGTCCCTCCTCTCCTCGAACCGGCCGACCTCGACGGTGTCGGCTTCCTCGACACCCTGCCGGGCTTCGCGCCGTACGTCCGCGGGCCGTATCCGACGATGTACAGCACACGGCCCTGGACCATTCGCCAGTACGCGGGCTTCTCCACGGCCGAGGAGTCGAACGCCTTCTACCGGCGCAACCTGGCCCTGGGGCAGAAGGGTCTGTCGGTCGCCTTCGACCTGCCCACCCACCGGGGCTACGACAGTGACAACCCCCGGGTCGTCGGCGACGTCGGCATGGCGGGCGTCGCGATCGACTCGATCTACGACATGCGGCAGCTCTTCGAAGGCATCCCGCTGGACCGCATGAGCGTCTCGATGACCATGAACGGAGCGGTGCTCCCGATCCTGGCGTTGTACATCGCGGCGGCGGAGGAACAGGGCGTCAAGCAGGAGCAGCTCACGGGGACCGTGCAGAACGACATCCTCAAGGAGTTCATGGTCCGCAACACGTACATCTATCCGCCCGAACCGTCGATGCGGATCGTGAGCGACATCCTCGCCCACACCAGCGCACGCATGCCCCGCTACAACTCCATCTCGATCTCCGGCTATCACATCCAGGAGGCCGGAGCGACCAGCGATCTCGAACTCGCGTACACACTCGCCGACGGCGTGGAGTACGTACGGGCCGGGCTCGCCGCCGGTCTGGACATCGACCGCTTCGCGCCCCGGCTGTCGTTCTTCTGGGCCGTCGGCATGAACTACTTCACCGAGATCGCCAAGCTCCGCGCGGGCCGCCTGCTGTGGGCACGGCTGATGAGGAACTTCGGGCCGCGCGACAGCCGCTCCCTGGCACTGCGCGCTCATTCGCAGACCTCGGGCTGGTCGCTGACCGCCAAGGACGTGTCCAACAACGTGGTGCGCACCTGCGTGGAAGCCATGGCGGCCGCCCAGGGTCAGACCCAGTCGCTGCACACCAACGCCTTCGACGAGGCGCTCGCCCTGCCGACGGACTCCTCCGCCCGGATCGCCCGCAACACCCAGCTCCTGCTCCAGGCGGAGTCCGGCACGACCAAGGTCATCGATCCGTGGGGCGGCTCCTACTACGTGGAGAAGCTCACCCACGATCTCGCCGCCCTCGCGTGGCAGCACATCCAGGAGGTCGAGGTCCTGGGCGGGATGACCAAGGCCATCGCCGCGGGACTGCCCAAGCTGCGCATCGAGGAGGCCGCCGCGCGCACCCAGGCCAGGATCGACGCCGGTCTCCAGCCTGTCATCGGCGTCAACCTGCACCCCTCGGGCGAGGCGGAGGACGTCGACGTCCTGCGGATCGACAACGCCAAGGTCCGCGAGCAGCAGCTGGCCAAACTACGGCGACTGCGCGAGGAGCGGGACCCGGAGGCGCTGCGGGCCAGACTGGACGCGCTGACCCACGCCGCGGCCACCGGCGACGGCAACCTGCTGGCCCTCGCCGTCGACGCGGCGCACGCCAGAGGAACCGTGGGCGAGATCAGCGGCGCCCTGGAGAAGGTCTACGGCCGCCATGCCGCGACCGTGCGCATCGCGACCGGTGTGTACGGCGCGGAGACCGATCAGCAGGACGCCACCGTGCGAGTGCGCCTGGCCACGGACGCCTTCGCGGAGGAGCACGGCCGTCGGCCGAGGATCCTGGTCGCCAAGATGGGCCAGGACGGCCACGACCGCGGACAGAAGGTGGTGGCGACGGGCTTCGCCGATCTCGGCTTCGATGTGGACGTCGGCCCGCTCTTCTCCACACCCGAGGAGGTGGCCCGGCAGGCGATCGAGGCCGATGTCCACATCGTCGGCATCAGTTCCTTGGCGGCCGGCCACCGCACCCTGGTTCCGCCGCTGCGCCGGGCACTGGACGAGGAGGGTGCCCCGCACGTCCTGCTGGTGGTGGGCGGTGTCATCCCGCCCCAGGACGTGGAGGAACTGCACTCGGCGGGGGTCGCGGCGATCTTCTCGTCCGGCACTCCGATCAGCGAGTCGGCACTGAACGTGCTCGAACTGCTCGACCGGCGAGGGTGACCGGGGCGACAAGTGGAGGGCGGGCGGGAAGCTGCTTTCCGGCCGCCTCCAGCCACGGTGTGTTCACACCCTGATGACGCTCAGCCGTTCCAGGGCGGGAATCACGGCGCTCAGATCTTCGCCGTCGACGGACGTCGTGGCGAGTGAGCGCACACCGCACGACGCGTTGAAGGCCACGCCCAGGCCGACGGCGTCGAAGAGCGGGCCGTCGGTCGGGCAGGCGCCCACCGCGGCGCAGTTCATGGGTTCGAACCCGAGATCGTCGGCCCGTTCCAGGACGAAGTCGGCATGGTTCACGGGCGCTGACGAACCGTCCGTCCTGCCGGTGAACCGGCCGTTCGCCGACTCCAGGAAGCGGCCCGAGTACGAGTGGAAACCGAATCGCTCGGCCAGGTGCGCGCCCATCGGCGCCCAGGCGAGCCCGGAGATGACGGGTACCAGGCCGTTGCCCCAGCACCATCGGGTCGTCTCCGCGACGCCGGGGAACACGGGCAGACGTCCGAGCTGGGTGTGCAGGGCCGACTCGAGAATGCCCGTCCAGCGGGCCGCGTCGGTCTCACCTGTCCCGTGCACGCCGGAGGTCCCACTCAGTCCGAGGCGTTCCTCGACCAAGTGGGACAGGCTGCTCCCCCGGACCAGGATGCAGTCGAGGGAGAAGAACACGGCAGCGGTGTGAGTCAACATGAGTCCTGTTCGAGTATGCCATCGGGTGTTACCTCTCAGCAGCCCAATAGCACTGACTTCTACCCCGCCTTGAGGGGAGGATGCTCTAGGGATCTCCTGGTGGCTTCGCGGCAAGCATGGGGACAGCCGTCCACCGACGGTCCGTCGCCGTCTCACCGTCTTGTCGCATGGGAGCATCGTGTCCGCGAACCAGTTGTCCCTCACCATCGTCCTGTCACTGGTCCTCGTGGGCTCGGCGTTGGCCAAACTGAAGCGACGCGAGGCCGTGGTCGGTTCACTGCGCCGGGCGGACGTGCCGGACTCCTGGCTGCCCCGCCTCGCGCTGCTGGAATGCGCGGGAGCGGTGGGGCTGCTCAGCGGGCTGGCCTACCCGCCCTTGGGGATCGCCGCAGGTGTGGGGGTGTTCCTGTTCTTCTGCGGAGCTGTGGTGTTCCACCTGCGCGCCCACGACCGCAAAGGACTCATCGCGCCGGCCTCGCTCACCCTGCTGACGCTGCTGGTGACGCTCTCGACCGTCCAGAACCTCTGACACCGGCCCGCCCGCGGCGGCCACCCCTCACGAACAGGACATTCCGTGCTGCTGGCTCCCCTGCCCGAAACATCCTTCACAGGCCGTCTCCGTGGTGAGATACGCCCCGACCGCCCGTTGCTCGTGGTGGCCGCGGAAGCGGAGGCGGCCCGCTTCGACGACACCTTTCCCCTGTTGATCACGGGAATGGGCAAGGTGCGCGCCGCGATGGAGCTGACGTTGGCGCTGTCGTCGGCCCGTCCACGGGAGGTCGTCAATGTCGGCACCGCAGGGGCGCTGAAGGATTCACCGAATGCTGTCGTGGAGGTGGCCCGAGTCATCCAGCACGACCTGCCCGACGATGTGCTCCACCAGCTCAGCGGCGCCTACTACGGCAGTCCGCTGACCGTGCGTCCCGGGCCGGGCCTCACGCTGGCCACCGGTGACTCCTTCATCGCCGACAGCCGCACGCGCACGCTGCTGGCCGAGCGGGCCGACCTCGTCGACATGGAGGGCTACGCGATCGCCTCCGTGGCCCAGCGGTTCGGGATCCCGGTCCGGATCGTGAAGTACGTCAGCGACCAGGCCGACGAGTCCGCCGCTACGGCCTGGCCCGAAGCCGCCGCGACGGCTTCGGGCGTGCTGGCCGACTGGATCGGCCGCCACCTGGTCTGAGGCACCGTGCCGGCCGGCTCCAGAACCCGAACGTGTCCGTCAGCGCGGTGCCCCCTCCCGGGACCGCGGCAACCACTGGAGAATCATGTCCCGTCGCCTGTTCACCTCGGAGTCCGTGACCGAGGGCCATCCCGACAAGATCGCTGACCAGATCAGTGACACCATTCTCGACGCGCTTCTGCGGGAGGACCCGACCTCCCGGGTCGCCGTCGAGACCCTCATCACCACCGGCCAGGTGCACGTGGCCGGCGAGGTCACCACCAAGACCTACGCGCCCATCGCGCAGCTCGTCCGCGACAAGATCCTGGAGATCGGCTACGACTCCTCCGAGAAGGGCTTCGACGGCGCCTCCTGCGGGGTGTCGGTGTCGATCGGCGCGCAGTCCCCGGACATCGCGCAGGGTGTCGACACGGCGTACGAGAAGCGTGTCGAGGGCGATGAGGACGAGCTCGACAAGCAGGGTGCGGGCGACCAGGGCCTGATGTTCGGCTACGCGACCGACGAGACGCCCACCCTGATGCCGCTGCCGATCTTCCTGGCGCACCGTCTGTCGAAGCGGCTGTCCGAGGTCCGCAAGAACGGGACCATCCCCTACCTGCGTCCGGACGGCAAGACCCAGGTCACCATCGAGTACGACGGTGACAAGGCGGTCCGTCTGGACACGGTCGTGGTGTCCTCGCAGCATGCCTCCGACATCGACCTGGAGTCGCTGCTGGCCCCCGACATCCGGGAGTTCGTGGTGGAGGCCGAGCTGAAGGCGCTGGTGGAGGAGGGCATCAAGCTCGACACCGACGGCTACCGGCTCCTGGTGAATCCGACCGGCCGGTTCGAGATCGGCGGGCCGATGGGGGACGCGGGCCTGACCGGCCGGAAGATCATCATCGACACGTACGGCGGGATGGCCCGCCACGGCGGCGGCGCGTTCTCCGGCAAGGACCCCTCGAAGGTGGACCGTTCGGCGGCGTACGCGATGCGCTGGGTTGCCAAGAACGTCGTCGCCGCCGGCCTCGCCTCGCGCTGCGAGGTGCAGGTCGCCTACGCGATCGGCAAGGCCGAGCCGGTGGGCCTGTTCGTCGAGACCTTCGGCACCCACACGGTCGACATCGACCGGATCGAGAAGGCCATCGACGAGGTCTTCGACCTCCGCCCGGCCGCCATCATCCGCGACCTCGACCTGCTGCGCCCCATCTACGCCCAGACCGCCGCCTACGGCCACTTCGGCCGTGAGATCCCCGACTTCACGTGGGAGCGCACCGACCGCGTGGACGCCCTGCGCAAGGCGGTTGAGGCGTAGGTCCGTTGTACGTGAAGGGCCCGCTGAAACCCATCGGCCGGTTTCAGCGGGCCCTTCACGTGCCAAGGGGTGCCCTGGAGTCAAACGGAGCTGTACAGACGCGAGGTCCACCGGGGAGTGCGCAGCGCGTCGGCGGCCTCTGTGGGGACGCTCAGGTGGACGTCACGGCTGTGGTCGTCGTCGGGGGTGGGGGTGATGAGTACCGTCCACGGGATGGGGCTCGCCGGGTACTCGAACCAGAACGGCCGGCCGGCTCCGAACTCCACTTCGTAGACGGGGAGTCGGCTGACGTTGTTCAGCGCGACCGTGCCGTCGAAGGCGTCCAGCGACATACGGCTGAGGACACGGCCCGAGGATCCCGCGCTCCGCTGGGCCTCAAGAAAGGCGGCTTCCCGCTGCACTCGCTCGAAGGTCACCCGGTCCAGTGCGGCGCGTACCGCCGAGACGGTGTGGGAGAGCGGCTCCTCGCGCAGCTCACGGGCCGACACGACTGCCGTGGTGTTGGAGACGGCGTTGCCCGAGTAGCCCTCCGGCAGACGGGACTTGAGGGCGGTACGCAGTCCGACCACGATGCCCAGGCGCTCCTCGGCGCCGGGTTCCCGGTCGCGCAGCGCGCCGAGGATTCGCCACAGGTGCGCGCTGAGCGCGTCGCCGCTGGAGACGGGGGGCCGGTGGCAGTCCTCGTCGACGCGCGCGGCCTCCCGCAGGGCGAGCACCTCCGCGGCGCTGAACCGGAGGGTGACGGTACGGACCTTCCGGGAGCGCGCGTTGACCCGCCAGATGAACCCGAACTTCTGCCGGCCGGTGACGACGCTGTACTGCGGGTCGTCCGGCTCGGGACGCACGTCGTCGCCGAGACCGTCGAGGAGTGCGCGATCGTACGGCGGGGCGGGGATGTCCTGCCCCGCATGTGTTCGGGACCAGTGCTGGAGGAAGTCGAGGTAGCCGCCGCCGTCGACGACACTGTGGCTGATGGAAACGCCGAGTACGGATCCACCGCCGTTCATGTGGGTCAGCTTGACCGAGAGCAGCGGAGTGTCGTGGCCGACGACGCGGAAGGCGTTGACCCAGGAGATGTAGCGGCGCAGGTCGCCCTTGGCGCTGTGGTCGGGCCCGTAGTCGGGCATG
Organism: Streptomyces sp. NPDC090083; assembly: GCF_044747445.1. Classification (NCBI taxonomy): domain Bacteria; kingdom Bacillati; phylum Actinomycetota; class Actinomycetes; order Kitasatosporales; family Streptomycetaceae; genus Streptomyces; species Streptomyces sp. NPDC090083. The sequence goes on from NZ_JBIVED010000004.1 coordinate 97,735, forward strand.
GCCCGGTCGGAGTGGACGACCGTGAAGGCCGCGCCGGCGTCGTTGCACAGCACGCTGAGGCCGCCGTCCGCGTCGCGTTCGAGGCGTCCGGTGAGCAGCGGATAGTGGGCCAGCGTGCGGCGCAGGGAGTCCATCACGGCATCGGTGTCCAGCGTCTGCCGGTAGAAGAAGACGCGCGGCGTGGCGAAGGTGCCGTTCATCAGGTCGTAGACGCTGAGCCGGACCCGTTCGCCGGACGCCCCTCCCCCGTGCAGGACGACAGTGCGCTGGGAATCGCCCGCTGGGCGGCCGAACTTCATGGGAGCGTCTCCAGGGTTAGGCGATGGGCCCGCCGGGGGTTCGGGACTCGGCACTTCAGGGTGCCGTGCCCTGGGTGATGAAATCCCTAGACCGTCAGAGACGGGCTCATAAGTGCCCGATGGTTTTGGTGGATCCCTAGAATCCACCGGCACACCTGGCCCGCGAGCGGGCTCTCGTGCTGCTCTGGTGCTCCCCCGATCGAACGATACGGGCGTGGGGACCCGCTTCGACTGCGAGCCGGCCGTACGTCTCGTCCCCACCGGCACATACAGGAGGCCATCAGCCGTGGGGAACGACAAGAGCGAGATCCTCGACCTGGTTCGGGAATACCACCGCTCCACCGTCTCATCGGGATTCGTAGCGGGCACCACGCCGGTGCAGGCCTCGGGTGCGGTGCTCACCGAGGACGACCGGGTGGCGCTGGTGGAGGCGGCACTCGACATGCGCATCGCCGCCGGTCCCAGTTCGCGCAAGCTGGAACGGGCACTGGCCAAGTACTTCAAGCTGCGCAAGGCGCATCTGACCAACTCCGGCTCGTCGGCCAACCTGCTGGCCCTCAGCAGCCTCACCTCACCGCAGCTGGGCGAGGACCGGCTGAAACCCGGCGACGAGGTGATCACGGTCGCGGCGGGGTTCCCCACGACGGTCAACCCGATCCTGCAGACCGGTATGGTGCCGGTCTTCGTGGACGTCGAACTGGGCACGTACAACGCGTCGTTCGAGAAGGTGAAGCAGGCGATCGGTCCGCGCACCCGGGCGATCATGATGGCGCACGCGCTGGGCAATCCCTTCGAGGTGGCGGAGATCGCCCAACTGGCACAGGAACGCGACATGTTCCTCATCGAGGACAACTGCGACGCCTTCGGCAGCACCTATCAGGGGCAGTTGACCGGCACCTTCGGCGACCTGGCCACCGAGAGCTTCTACCCCGCCCACCACATCACCATGGGCGAGGGAGGCTGCGTACTGACGGACAACATGATCCTCGCGCGGATAGTCGAGTCGATGCGCGACTGGGGCCGGGACTGCTGGTGCGAGCCAGGCGAGGACAACCGCTGCTTCAAGCGCTTCGAGATCCAGATGGGGTCGCTGCCTGAGGGGTACGACCACAAGTACATCTTCTCCCACGTGGGCTACAACCTGAAGTCGACGGACGTCTCCGCGGCTCTCGGACTGCAACAGCTCAGCCGGATCGACGAGTTCGGTGCCGCCCGTCGGCACAACTGGAACCGGCTGCGGGAGGGTCTGGACGGACTGCCGCACCTGGTGCTTCCGAAGGCGACGCCGGGTGCCGACCCGAGTTGGTTCGGTTTCGCCATCACCGTGCAGCCGGGAGCGCCGTTCGCCACGGGTGCCCTCATCGACCACCTGGAGTCCAGCATGGTCGCCACCCGCCGCTTCTTCGCGGGCAACCTGACCCGGCATCCGGCATACGAGGGACGGGAGTTCCGGGTCAGCGGGCCGCTCACCAACAGTGACATCACCACCGAGCGGACGTTCTGGATCGGTGTGTACCCGGGGCTGACCGACGAGATGATCGACCACAGCATCAACACGGTGACCGAGTACGTGACCCTGCCTCACTGATCGGGGAGAGCGCCGACGGGGTGGGGCCCGGCACCATGTGGTGCCGGGCCCCACCCCGTTTCGTGCGCTGTCGGCGGTCGCTCAGCCGGTGGCCGCCGCCGGGACCCGCTCGGCCCATGTCTCCAGCAGGTCCGCACCGCGGGTGGCGCCGCCCGCCGCGTGGATGGCGTCCCGCATCCTGCCGAGAGCCTCTTTCCCGTCGGGGTCGGCGAGCAGCCCGTTCACCGTCTCCGCGAGGCGCTGCGCGGTGAGGCCGGCTCTGGGCAGTGCGCGGCCGACGCCGCATTCCTCCAACCGCCGTGCGCTCAGCTCCAGTTCGTGGGTGCTCGGCAGGGCGACCACGGGTGTGCCGTAGGAGAGGGACTCCATCAGGCTGCCCATGCCCGCGTGACACACGAACACGTCGGCGTGCGGCAGGACCGCGGGATGCGGGAGCCAGGGGTGTGCCTCGACGTGTGCCGGCAGCGAGCCGAGGCGTGCGGGATCGCTGCCCCGGCCGAGTGTCATGACGACATGCCAGTCGGCCGCCGGGAACGCCTCGGCGCACAGCCGGAAGAAGTCCCCGCGGTCCCCCGACTCGGTGCCCAGGGAGATCAGGGCGACCCGCCGTCCGTCGCCGGGCGGTGTCCAGAGGCCGGGCTCCGGTTCGCTGAAGGTGGGGCCCACGAAGGCGAACCGGTCGTCGAAGGTGTCCCCCTGGATCTGGAAGGCGCGGGGCAGGAAGACCAGGTTGTGGAGGTCCCACTCGGTGCCGTAGCGGCCCATCTCGTCCAGGCCTATTCCGTGTTCGCCCATGAAGTCGATGAGCACCTTGGCTCCCTCGGCCATGAGCGGATGCGTGGCGTCCCACATCTGGGCCCGCATCGAGAACGTCTCGTTGGCGGCGTGGCTGGGGCAGAGCTGCACCGGGACCGCGCCGAGGACGCGGGCGGAGACGCGGCCGGCGGCGACCGTCTCGAAGTCGTAGAGCACGACGTCCGGCGGATCGGCGGACAGTGCGGCCATGGCGGCGGGGTAGACGGTCCGCACGGTGTCGACGAGCAGGTCGTAGCCGTCACGGGCGAGCCGGTCCGGATTCGGGTCGGCGGCACGGTAGAAGTCGCCGCGCGCGGAGGTGTAGGTCACGGCCCGGGCGCCGCACTCCTCGACGACGGACGCGAACCGCTCGTCGACGACGTAGGTGACCCGGTGGCCGCGTGCGAGGAGTTCGCGGGCCACTCCCAGCGTGGGGGCGATGTGGCCGAAGTCGGCGAACAGCATCAGGGCGTAGTGGCGGGTGGTTCTGGGTGTGCGGGTGCCAGGCGGCATCGGCTCTCCGAGGGGTGTCCGGCGGCCGGAAGGGCCGGGGCGGCCAACAGGTCAGCGGGCGCCTGCCCGGAGCGCCTCGTAGTGTGCGAGGCAGTCCTCGTAGCGGGCCAGGAGACCTGAGTCCCTGGCCGTGGCGACGGAGACCGCCGACGAGTCCTTCTCCGACATCAGGGGCGCCTCGGACAGGTCCCAGGGCAGGGCGAGATCAGGGTCGAAGGGGTCGATGTCCACCTGTGTGCCGGGCACGAACTCGGTGGAGCACAGGTACGACACGCAGGTGTCGTCGGTGAGGGCGAGGAAGCCGTGCACCAGGCCCTCGGCGACGAACAGGGTCTCGCCGGACTCGGCGGACAGCCAGTTCACCTCGTGCACCCCCCAGGTCGGGGAGCCGACCCTGAGGTCCACGACGATGTCGAGGACCGCGCCGCGCACCACGGACACCACCTTGGCCTGCCCGGGTGGCAGCAGCGTGCCGTGCAGCCCGCGCAGCGTACGGCGGCGCGACACCGAGTAGTTCACCTGCGCCACGGGCACGGGGCGGCCGATCTCCTCGGCGAGCCTGTCGTGTCGGAACGACTCGTGGAAGCTGCCGCGTTCGTCGCGGTGCAGGTGCGGCGTGATGTGGTAGGCGTCCGGCACAGCCATCTCTCGAACCTTCATGGTGTCCACACCGTAGGGCGTCCCGATCAAGGATCGATCGAGGAACGGCGGTGGACGGCTCCAGTCGATGAGGACTGGAGCGATTCTCCATCTGCGGCTGCTTCAGTGGTGCCGCCCGGCCCGCGATCGAGCGGGGCGGCGAAGGCGAACGGGCGCGCACCGCGCGGACCCGGGAGGAGAGACGGAATGCCGGATGTCGGTGCGCTGCGACGGCCCAGTGGTCCGGACAGGGGGTCCGGCCGTGTGCTGGTTCTTGGGGCGACCGGATTCGTCGGCCGCCATGTGGGGGCCGAGCTGGAGCAGGCGGGTTACGAGGTTCTCGCGGTCGCCCGGCACCCGCGCAAGACGCCGGCGTCCTGGCGTTTCCACCCGATGGACCTCGTCGAGGCCGACCCTCGTGCGCTGGTCCAGCTGATCGACGAGACCAGGCCCGTCGGCGTCGTGAACGCCGCGGGAGAGGTGTGGTCGCCGACCGCCGAACGGATGCGCAGCAGCAACCAGTTGCTGGTGGAGCGTCTCCTCGCGGCCCTGTCGGCGGCCGACTCCCGGCCCCGGCTGGTGCAGCTGGGCTCGGTGCACGAATACACGCCGCAGCCGCACGGGGTGTGGCTCACCGAGTCCTCCCCGGAGGAACCGGCCACCGACTACGGACGGACGAAGCTGCACGGCACGCGGGCGGTCCTGCGGGCCGTCGAGAACGACGCGACGGACGCGGTGGTGCTGCGGCTGTCGAACGTGATCGGCGCCGGTACCCCGCGAGGGAGCCTGCTGGGCCAGGTGGCCGCGCAGCTCCTCGACGAGGCCGTCCCGGGGCGGATCGCCGAGGTGCGGGTGTCGCCGCTGCGCAGCAGCCGCGACTTCGTCGACGCGCAGGACGTGTCACGAGCCGTCGTCGCGGCCCTGCGCTCCCCCGGTGCCCGCGGGCACGTGATCAACGTCGCGAGCGGTGCCTGGCAGCCGGTACGCGACATGGTGGATCTGCTGATCTCGGTCAGCGGTCGCTCCACCCGGCTGGTGGAGCGACCCGCCACGCCGTCGCGTTCGCTGGCGGACACGGACTGGATGGCCGTGGACGTGTCGGCCGCCCGCTCGATCCTCGGGTGGGTGCCGCGACGGACGCCACGGGACATGGTGGAGGACTTGTGGCGTGCCGCGGCCGAGCAGCGGGACAGCGCCGACGACGCGTGAGCGACGGCCTCGGCCGCCCGCGGGGTCAGCTGGGCAGGAGATCGAGGTCGGCCGTGCCGACACGATCGGTCAGCACGTGCTGGCGCAGCCGCTGCAGGCCCGGCGAGGGGTCGAGGCCGAGTTCGTCCCGCAGCAGCGCGCTCAGCCGCTGGTAGACCTCCAGTGCCTCGCTGCGTCTGCCGCACCGTTCCAGGGCGATGATGAGGGCGCCCTGGAACCACTCGTGCAGCGGGTGCGCGCAGGCGAGTTCCTTCAGCTCGCCGACGAGATCGCGGTGCAGGCCCAGCCGTAGCGTGGCGGTGATCCGCAACTCCTCGGCCTGGAGGTGGAGTTCGTTCAGGCGCAGGGCGTGTCCGTGCAGCGCGGGCCCCGGCGCGACGTCCGCGAACGGCGGGCCGTCCCACAGCCGCATGGCCTGTTCGAGCAGTCCGACGGCGCCGGCCGGGTCACCGTCGGCGAGTGCCGTCCGGGCCCGGCCGGTGAGCCGTGCGAAATCCTCCGCGTCACACGCTCCGGTCCCGACCCGCAGCAGGTAGCCGTGGGCGTGGGTGACGAGCGGGCCGGACTCGGCGGGACCGGGATCCCGGTCCCCGTTCAGCGCCTTGCGCAGCTGATAGGCGTACGTCCGCACGGTGGCGGTGGCGCTGCGCGGTGGATGCCCCGCCCACAACTCGTTCGTCAGCGCCTCCAGCGGGACGACCGTGTTGCGGCGGGCGAGCAGCAGCGCCAGCACCTGGCGGACCTTCGCCGGCGTGGGGGTGACATCCCGGCCGTCGGCCGTGACCCGCAGGGGGCCGAGAGTGTGCCAGGTCAGCACGACCCGGTTCCCGACGTCCCCTCGGGGCGGGTGACCCGGCCCCACAGGTCGGGGTTGTCGCGGTACCAGGCGACGGTCTCGGCGAGGCCGTCGGTGAAGTCCTTCTGCGGCTTGTAGCCGAGTTCGACATGGACCTTCCGCCAGTTCACGGAGTAGCGGCGGTCGTGGCCCTTGCGGTCGGTGACGTAGTCCACGCTGTCCCAGTCGGCGCCACAGGCGTCGAGGAGGAGCCCGGTCAGGCTGCGGTTGTCCAGTTCGGTGCCGCCGCCGATGTTGTAGACCTCACCGGCCCGGCCCCGGGTACGGACGAGTTCGACCGCGCGGATGTGGTCGTCGACGTGCAGCCAGTCGCGCACGTTCAGTCCGTCGCCGTAGAGCGGGACCTTCTCGCCGGCGAGCAGCCGCGTGATGAAGAGCGGGATGATCTTCTCGGGGAACTGGTAGGGCCCGTAGTTGTTGGAGCACCGCGTCACGCTCACGTCCAGTCCGTGGGAGCGGTGGTAGGCCAGGGCGATCAGGTCACTGGATGCTTTGGACGCGGCGTAGGGCGAGTTGGAGTGGAGCGGCTGCTCCTCGGAGCAGGAGCCCGTGGCGATGGAGCCGTAGACCTCGTCCGTGGAGATGTGCACGAACCGGTCGATGCCGCGTCGCAGGGCGGCGTCCATGAGGTTCTGGGTGCCGAGGATGTTGGAGCGCACGAACTCGGTGGCGCTCGCCAGGGAGCGGTCCACGTGGGACTCGGCGGCGAAGTGCACCACGTGGTCGTGTTCCGCCATCAGGCCGTCGACCAGCTCTGGGTCGCAGATGTCGCCGACGACGAGCCGGTAGCGGTCGGAGTCCGCCACCGGGGCGAGGTTGGACAGGTTCGCGGCGTAGGTGAAGGCGTCGAGGACGGTGACGGTGACGTCGTCGGGGCCGAGGGGTCCGAGCATGGTCCGGACGTAGTGGGAGCCGATGAAGCCGGCTCCGCCGGTCACCAGGATGCGCGTCTGGCTCATCTGAGTGCGGCGCGTCACCGGGCGGGCCGGGTGACGCGCCGTCCTCCTTTCATGGATGTACGTCGCGGGGAGGCCGGGTTTCAGCGGTCCGCGACGAGGCGTTCGAGTTCGGGGACGAGGGCGTGCGGGGTCGGCATGGCGGCGGACTCGTCGCGCAGCCGGCGGGCGGCGGCGCGGTAGGAGCCGTCCTCCAGGAGTTGCCGGGTGAGGTCCAGGACGCGGTCGGGGTCGGCGTCGGTGTGGTGCAGGAAGTGTCCGGCGCCGCTGTCCTCCAGGGACCGGCCGCGCAGTTCCTGGTCGGCGACGAAGGTGGACACGGCGAGTTGCGGCACGGCGTTGACCAGGGCTGTGGAGAACGAGCCCCAGCCACCGTGGTGAATCACGGCGGAACAGCTCGGCAGCAGGGTGCCGAGCGCCACTCCGCTGACGGCGAGGACGTTGGCCGGCAGGTTGTCCAGCTGTTCGGCCTGCTCGGGCGTGAGGGCGGCGACGATGTCGGCGTCGAGCCGGGACAGGCTCCGCAGCAGACCGGCGACGTCGACGTAATCGCCGCCGTACGCCTCGGTGTTGGTGCGGCCCAGGGTGACGCAGACGCGGGGCCGCTTGGGCTCCTCGCGCAGCCAGTCCCACTGCACGGCGGTGCCGTTGTAGGGCACGTACCGCATCGACAGCTGGTGGAGGTCGCTGGGCGGACGCAGGCTCGGCGGCAGGGTGTCGAGGGTGAACTGCCCGTTGAGCAGCTCCTCGTCGCAGCGCACACCGTAGGCCTGTCCGCGCTCGCTGATCCAGTCGGCGAGCGGATCCACCCGCTGCTCGTCGGACACGTCGTGGGCGAGTTCGACGAACGTGCCGCGGGCCTGGCCGTACACGTCCGCGCACCACAGCAGTCGGGCATGCGCGGCGCCGCAGGCACGCGCCGCGATGCCGCCCGCGTAGGCGATCGGGTCGCGGACGACGAGGTCGGGCTTCCAGTCGCGGGCGAGGGCGACGAGGTCGTCGAGGAGGGGGTCGTTGTAGCGGGCGAACCCGTACGGCACGCTGATCCGGTAGCGCTCGACCATGCTGGCGTGATCGACGTCGCCGTAGCCGAGGCGGCTCCAGTTGGCCACGTCGGCGTCCTGCGAGTCGCGTGCGGCGGACATGTCGCGGTGGACGTCGTCGTGATCGGAGCCGACCGGCGCCGCCACCAGTCCGGCGCCGGTGACGGCCTCGTTCAGTGAGGGCGCGTTGGCCATCAGCACCTCGTGCCCGGCGGCCGTCAGGGCCCAGGCCAGCGGCACCATCGTGAAGACGTGCGACTTCTCCGGCAGGCCGGCGAACAGGACGCGCATGGGTTCCTCTCCTCGTCGGATCCGTGCGGTGGCACAGGGCGGCGCTCAGGCCGTGAGTCCCCGGTCCTCCGTCACGGTGATGGCCCTCATCGGGCAGGATTCGGCGGCTTCGCGTAGGGCGACGGCGTGGCCGTCGCCGGGTCGGTCGACCAGCAACAGGACGAAGCCGTCGTCGTCCTGGTCGAAGACGTCGGGTGCGCTGAGGACGCACTGACCGGAGCCGATGCAGTTGTCGTGGTCGATCGCGATGTCCATGCGGGTCTCCTGTGCGCTCGCCGCCGCCCGGTGGGACACCGGAGCGAGCCCATCCTGCGGTGCCGGTGCCGGAGAACGGCCGCGCTCGGACCTCTGTCTGGGGTTTCCTCCAGAACTTCGGCCACCGGACGCGCCGAGGGAACCGGTGCGCGGTTGATCATCCGGCCCAGTACGCGGTGAATCCCTAGACTGCGCCGCCCGCGCTGGCCCGGCTCGCGAACGGCGTGCTGGAGTGTCCGGACCATCGGCGGTCGCGCCGGCGAAGAAACGACTCGACCGGGACCGCCGTAGGAACGACAGCTGTGAAAGGGGAATCCGGGTGGCGCAGCAAGGCACTTCGGACGTGCTCGACCCGACACCCGAGGCGGACTTCCCGTCCGACCGCGCGCCGGCCGTGGAGCCGGACGGCGGCGTCACGTTGCTGGCCTGGCTGGCGCGGATGCGGGAGGAGCGGCCGGTGTGGCGGGACGGCAGCGGCAACGTGCACGTGTTCCGGCACGCGGACGTGCAGCAGATCCTCGCCGATCCGGCGACGTTCTCCTCGGACACGGTGGGACGGCTGTCGGGCGGGGAGAAGCAGAGTCCCCGCGGCACGCTGCTGCTCCTGGACCCGCCGCTGCACGGCAAGATGCGCCGTCTGGTCAGCCGGGCGTTCACACCGGGCCTGATCTCCGGTCTCGAACCGTGGATCACCGAACTGACCGGGCAGTTGCTGGATGCCGCCCCGGAGGAGTCCTTCGACCTGGTGGACGCCCTGGCCAACCCGCTGCCGGTGACGGTCATCGCGCGCATGCTGGGCGTCCCGACCGAGGATCGCGACCGGTTCCAGGGCTGGGCGGACCAGCTTCTGTCCACGGACCCGGAGGACCCCGAGAGCGTGCGCAGGATGGAGGAGACCGCGGTCGCCATCACCGTCTACCTCCAGGGCTTCATCGAGGCCCGGCGCAAGGAACCCACCGGTGATCTGCTGAGCACCCTGGTCGACGCCGAACTCGACGGTGAGCGCCTGGAGGACGAGGACATCGCGAGTTTCGCGACCCTGCTGCTGCTCGCCGGCCACATCACCACCTCGGTGCTCGTGGGCAACGCGCTGCTCTGCCTGGACGGCGATCCGAAACTCCTGGACCGGGTCCGCGCCGACCTCTCGCTGGTGCCCGCGGTGCTGGAGGAGACGCTCCGCCTGCGCCCGCCGTTCACCCGGATCGAGCGGGTCACCACGACCACGGCCACGCTCGCCGGAACGGAGATCGGCCCCGACACCCTCGTCCACCTGTGGCTGCTGTCGGCCAACCGCGACGAGCGGGTCTTCGAGGACCCGGACACGTTCCGCCCGGACCGCTCCAACTCCCGGCAGGCCGCGTTCGGCCACGGCATCCACTACTGCATCGGGGCCCCGCTGGCCCGGCTGGAGGGCCGGATCGCACTGGAGGCCCTGCTGGACCGGTACGGGCGCATCGGCGTCGACCCCGCAGCGCGGCTCAGCTGGCACGGCACCAACGTCTTCGGAGCACGGCACCTGCCCCTGCGCGTACAGCGCGCGTGAGGCCCCTTCGGCTTCGTCCCCGACCGCATTCCCGAACCCTGCCCCTCTCGCCGGAGTGATCCCATGAAGACCAGGCCCGAGCCGCCCGTGATCCCCTCGAACCGGGGCACGTGCCCGTTCGACCCGCCCGCCGAGTTCGCCCGGCTGCGCGCGGAGCAACCGGTCAGCCCCATCACCTTCGAGCTGGCGCCCAAGGACACCGAGGGCTGGCTGGTGACCCGCCACGACCTGGTCCGGCAGATCCTCGCCGACGACCGCTTCAGCCACCGCAACGAGTTGCTGGCGGCCGTGGTCGCGCCGCCGTTCCCCATGACCGAGTACGCGCCGCAGCCCGCCCCGCCCGGCTCGTTCGCGAAGATGGACGCCCCCGACCACACCAAGTACCGGCGGCTGCTGGCGGGCCACTTCACTCTGCGCCGGGTCCAGCAGTACGAACCTCAGCTGACCCGGGTCGTCGACGAGGCGCTGGCGGAGATGACCGCCAAGGGCTCTCCCGCCGACCTGGTGAAGGACTTCGCGGAGAAGGTCAGTCTGCGGTCCGTGTGCTCGATGATGGATGTCTCCCCGGAGCTGATGGACGGCATCCAGGAGCACTTCTCCGTTCTCATGACCCTCCTGTACACGATGGAGGAGTTCATCCACCACGTGGAGTCGATGGACGCCCTCATCCGGCCGATGGTGCGCGAGCGCATGGCGCAGCAGGGCGAGGACTTCTTCGGACGTCTCTCCGCGACCGGCCGGCTGACCGAGGACGAACTGGTCAACCTGGCGGTCCTCACCCTCGGCGGCTCGCTCGACACCACGCCGAACATGCTGGCCCTGAGCGCTTTCGCCCTGCTGGAGCACCCGGATCAGCTGGCGCTGCTGCGTGAGCGCCCGGAGTTGTACGAGGAAGGCGCGGTGGACGAGCTGCTGCGCTACCTGACGATCTCTCAGATGGGTTCCAGCCGCTGCGCGTTGGAGGACGTGGAGATCGGCGGTGTCACGATCAAGGCCGGCCAGACGGTGGTACTGGCGCTGCCCGCGGCCAACCGCGACCCCGAGGTCTTCGACGACCCCGACCGGCTCGACGTCACCCGGGTCCCCCGCAAGCACCTCGCGCTGGGTTTCGGCGCGCACCAGTGCCTGGGCCAGCACCTGGCCCGGGCCAGCATGCGGATCGGGCTGCGCCGCCTGTTCGACCACTACCCCACGCTCCGGCTGGCGACGCCGGCCGCGGACGTACCGCTGCGCGACCGCGCCGTGCACTACGGCGTGGATCAGCTGCTCGTGGCCTGGGACTGAGGCGGCCATGGCGAGCAAGAACTCCACGCGGCGTGCGGCGAAGAAGGATGTCCGCGCGTTTCGCACGGTCGTCGACAGCCGCGTCGAGCAGGTGCACACCGTCCGCGCCGGAACGGCGGACGGCCGCCGGATCCGGCTCACGGGCTACGACCTGCTGACCGGTCCGTGGTACACGCCGCTCACCTTCTTCTACCGCGAGACCCTCGACGGCGCGGCCCTGCGCGACTCCCTGGCGCGCACACTGCGCGGCTACCCGCTGCTGGCCGGACGACTGGAGCGGGACGCGGACGGCGGTCTGAGCGTGCTCTGCAACGACGCCGGAGTCAGGTTCACTGAGGCGTCCTGCCCCGAGCCCATGCGCGATTACGGTCACGGTCTGCGGGCCGAGCCGGTCATCGGGGAACTGCTGCGCGAGGTGAGCGCCTTCGGTGTCGTGGGCCGGGACACCCCGCTGCTGAAGGTCCGGCTGACCCGGATGCGGGGCGGCGGATCGATCCTCGGCGTGCTCATCAACCACAGCGTCGCGGACGGCGCCAGCAGCCTGTCCTTCCTGGAGAGCTGGTCGCGCGAGCACCTCGGGCTGGAGTGGGAGCCGCCCAGTCACGCCCGCGAGATCCTGGACGCGCTCGGCCGGCCTGCCGTGGACCCCGCCCGGCGGGACGCGCGCGCGTTCATCGGCGTGGGCCGGGTCCGCCATCTGACCACCACGCTTCGCGTGGGCGTCAAGAAACTGGCCACCGTCACGACCCGGTTCGGCCCGTCGGAACTCGCGGCCCTCAAGGCAGAGGCGCAGGGAACCCTGACCTCACCCGACGACTGGGTGTCGACGAACGACGCGCTGACCGCCCATCTGTGGCAAACGCTGGGCCAGTTGCGGGGCCGGCCGGCCGAAGCGCCGGAGTGGCTCGGGCTGATCGCCGGCGCCCGGAACGGGCTGGGCGACTCACTGCCGGCGACCTACTGGGGCAACTGCGTCAGCAACAGCTGGACGTCCCTGGCCGCGGCCGAGCTGCGCGAGGCGCCTCTCGGGTCCGTGGCACACGTGGTGCGCCGCTGCCTGGAGAGCAACACCGAGGACAAGATCCGTGACGAGATCGCCTTCCTCAACTCCTACCGCCGCAAAGGGGTCTCCCGGCACGTGATGTCGGTGCGAGCACCCGACGTGTCGACGACGTCCCTGTCGGTCAACAACTGGTCGCGGTTCCCGATGTACCGCATCGACCTGGGCGCGGGACGCCCCTTCTGGTACGAGTTCCCCGACCTGCCGGTCCCGACCGTGCACATCGCCCCCACCCCCGAGGAGGACGGCGGCCGGGACGTCTACCTCTGCCTACCCGTGGCCGACGCGGTCCTCGCCGACACCCCGCCGTGGCGGGAACGCCTGCACTCCCGGAGCAGCACGCGTGTCGGCTCCTGACGCCCCGCCACTCTTCCTGTTCAGGCGAACGGGCCGGGCTCCGCGGGGAGAATCTCCACATATAGGAGGGCCGGTGAATTCGCGGCTGCGAGGAAGGCAATCTTGTGCTTGTCCCCGCACCGAATAGGCAAAGATGATTCACAGAAAGAGATTCCGCGTCCACGGGGGCGGTCCGTACGGTCGGCTGCCCTCGGGCGCGTACACACGCCCCGGTGCTCTGGTGGCTCTCCGGGAGAGAGGGACAGGATGACCTCTGCGCACCGGGCCAGTCACGTGGACCGACTAGCCGACGGACCGGACCCGGTGGAGCGTGAGTACGAACTCGCCCTCCTCGACGACCTGACCCGACGCACCGCGGCGGGCCGACCGGCCCTCGTCATGCTCGAAGGCCCCGACGGCATAGGCAAGTCAACGCTGTTGGAGGCCCTGGTCTCCCGGGGGCGGGCACGCGACCTGCGCGTGCTGCACACCCGTGCCGGGCAGCAGGGGCCGCGGCTCCCGTTCGGCACCGCGCACGCCCTGTTGGCCGATCTCGACGACGGCTCCCTCCGGCTCCCCCTGGCCGCCTGGCGGGACGCCTCCTGGGACGGCGGAACCACCACGCGCCCACAGGGGCTGCCCCTCCACGAGACCGATGACGGAAGCATTTCCTTCTGCATGGTCACCGAACTCCTGGAGGTCGTCCGGTCCGCCACCGCGAACGGCCCGCTGATGATCGTCGTCGACAACGCGGAGGAAGCCGACGAAGCGTCGCTGCACTTCTTCGCCCACACCGCGCGCCGTATGGGAGGACTGCCCCTGCTCCTGGCACTCGCCCGCCGCAGTGGCGCTCACGCACCGGCCCTGAACGAGGTGGCCGCCCTCCCCCTGTGCCAGGTCCTACGGCCTCGGCCGCTGACCCGGGCCGGGATCGACCTGCTCATCCAAGGGCTCATAGGCACCGAGTGCGACGCAAGCGTCCAGGAGTGCTGTCTCGCCGCCACCAATGGCAATCCCCTGCTGGTGACCCGCCTGCTCACCGAGTTGCACGAGAAGGGCCTCCCCCACACCATCACGCACGCCTCTCCCGTCTCCGGACACGATGGAGCGGCCTTCCGGTCACCGGCGACGAGCCTGCTGCGCCGGCAGCAGAAGGTCACCGTCGAGGTCGCCCGGGCTCTGGCCGTGCTCGGCGACGGAGCCACCTCGGAGACGTGTGCCCGCCTGGCCCATCTGGACGGCACCGTCTTCGCCCGCTCGATACTCGCGCTGGTCTCGGGCGGACTGGTCGCGTCGGACAAGGACGGAACCTGGTCGTTCGCCCACTCCCTGCTGCGCGCCGCCGTGCTCGGCGACATGTCCGAGGAACAGCGCTCGACCGCGCACGGCCGGGCGGCCCGGTTGCTGCACGACGGCGGTGCGAGCGCCGCGGACGTGGCCGATCACCTCTGCCGCTCTCCGGCAACGGCGGCCCAGCCCTGGGCCCGGACCGTGCTGCGGGAGGCGGCCAGGGAAGCGATGCTGCGCGCCTCCCCGAGACGTGCGGTGGAACTGCTGCGACCGTGCGTGCCCCAAGGCGCGGAGGAGGACTGCGAGCCGAGTCTGCTCGTCGAACTCGGCGTGGCGGAACGGTGGGTGGACGCGGAGGCCAGCATCCGCCATCTGACGACCGCTCTGGAGCGTCCGATCGACCCCGAGTTGCGCCTGCAGGCCCTGAGCGTCCTGGCCGAGGCGCTCGCCCGGCACGGGCAGGTCGTCAGCGCCGTGGGCCTCCTGGGCCGGATCTACTCCGACACCACCGCCCCCTTCTCCGCCATCGCGCGCCCTCAGCTGATGGAGGCGCAGGTGCTCATGGCGGCCACGTGCGACCGGACCGCGTACACCGAACTGCTCAAGAACGTCACATTTGATCTCATGCTGCCCGGCGACACCCCGGACGAACGCGCGCTGCTGACCGCCCGCAGCGTCATCTCGGTCGCCCGCCTGGACCGTGTCGCCCAGGCGGTCGCGGCCGTCCGTACCGTCGTCAGCCGCGGTGCGGTGGCCACCGACGGGGTCTTCCTCGCCATCGCCGGCTCGGCCCTCCTGTACTCGGACCGTCCGCACGAGGCCGAACGCGTCTACCGCCAACTCCTCGACGGCACCGATGCGTTGCTCGACCAGGCGTTTCCGAGCCTGCTCGGACTCCAGGGCGAGGCCCATCAGCGCCTCGGAGCTCTCGGCGAGGCGCTCGACACCACCGCCACCGCTCTGGAAAACGTTGTCGTCTCGCGCGCCACTCCGGAGGAAGCGGTGCCCCTGGCGGTACGCATTCACGCCCTCCTCGACAGCGGCGAGCTGGCCGAAGCGTCTCTGCTCGAGGCGGAGATTGCCGACCCCGTGGCGGACTACGCCTGGCAGTGGAACGAGGTGCTGTGTGCCCGAGGGCGGCTGCACCTGGCCAAGGGGGATCCTAAGCTCGCCCTCGAACATCTTGAGGAGAGCGGCCGCCGGCAGGCGGAGTGGCAGCGCATCAGCCCGGCCGTCTCGCCGTGGTGGTACTGGACCGGCCGCGCCCATCTCGCACTGGGTGACCGCCACGCCGCTCGCGCCCTGGCCGAGGAGGCCGCCGAACGCGCCCGCGCCTCGGACCTGCCGTGCGCCCTGGGTTCCGCACTCGACCTGTGGGCCGACGCGTTGGAGAACGACGAGCGACCGGCACTCCTCGAAGAGGCCGAGCAGATCCTCATGGGCACCCAGGCGGCCCTGGTCCGCGCCCGGGTGCGGGTCGCCCGGGGAAAGATGCTCCAGCGGCTCGGCCACCAGAAAGCCGCGCGCGAGGTACTCCGACAGGGCTGGGAGGAGGCCTACGCCATCGGCGCCTGGCCCCTGCACGGCATCGCCCACCGCGCTCTGCTCGCCACCGGCGCACGACCTCGCCGCCCGGTCTCCCACGGGCTGGGCGCACTCACCCAGAGCGAGGCACAGGTCGCGCGTCTCGCCGCGGACGGCAAGAAGAACGCTCTGATCGCCGAGACCTTGTTCGTGACCCAGCGGACCGTGGAAGTACACCTGACCTCGGTGTACCGCAAGCTCGGCCTGTCGGGCCGCCGCGAGTTGAAAGACGTCATGAAGACGTCCGGCACGGGCGACGGCCCACCGTAGCCACCACCCCAGAGACCTGGCTCGTGCACCAGGACTCGTCAGCCGGCCTTGACCAGCTGCCCCTGCTGGTTGCTGCCGCCGTAGTGGGTCCACGGCTGGAGCCGGGTGCCCGGCCAGGTGCACCGGCCACGAGATGCGACAGACTTACGGTTCGTCACGGGGCAACCGCTCTAGTCGCGGCCATCAACGAGCGCCTGTGACCAGCACATTCGAGGTCGCCCTAAACCGCTGCCTCCCGCATCCCCGTCAGAAAGCCCCTGACCGCAGCCAGTTCCCGCTCGTCGTATCCCCGCAACAGGTCCACCGCCCGGTCGATGAGCGGCCCGAAGTGGGACCACCCGAGGGCGACCGCCCGCTCGTCCACTTCGATGGTGACCTTGCGCCGGTCCCGCGCATCGCGCACCCGCCGCACATGCCCGGCCCGTTCGAGGCGGTCCACCAGTGCTGTCGTTCCTGCCGAGTTGAGCCCGAGAGCGGCGCCGAGGTGCCCTGCGGTGGTCTCCTCGCCGGCGCGGGCTGCGTCCATCAGGGCGATCAGCGCACGCACGTCGGTGGGGTGCATGCCGTTGCGCTGTGCGAACCGGGCACTGTGCCTGCCCAGGTCGACGGCCACCGCGCGCAGCAGGTGGACGATCTCCATCTCGGGCCCCGGCTCGGCTCGTTCGACGATTTCCTCACCCTCCTGATCGGGCACGGACCACCTCCACGTAGTATCTCGCCCAACAAGTATCTTGCTGAGCGAGATAATAGAGGAGTCGCCGTTCATGAACGCTCGCGATACGTACGACGCCGACACCTTCCTCATCGCCTACGACAAGGTCATGGCCAAGTGGCCTGCCGCTCGCGAGACGGCGACCGTTCCCACGCCCTTCGGCACGACGCACGTCAACGTATGCGGCCCGGCCGACAGGCCCTCGCTCGTCCTCCTGCCCGGCGGAGGGGGCGCAACCTCCGCGTCCTGGTACGCACAGGCCGCCGAACTGTCCCGCACTCACCGGGTGTTCGCCGTCGACTTGATCGGCGCCCCCGGACGCAGCACTCCCGACGTCGACCGCCGCCCCCGTACGGTCGCCGACCTGTCGGCCTGGCTGGACGCGCTCCTCGACGGCCTCGGAGTCGCTGAGACCGACCTGGGCGGACACTCGTACGGCGCCTGGATCGCGCTGCATCACGCCATGCACGCGCCCGAGCGGATACGCCGCCTGACCCTTCTGGACCCGACCCAGTGCTTCGCCGGGTTCAGCCCGGCCTACCTGCTGCACGCACTGCCCATACTGCTGCGGAACACCCCACGCCGAGTCCGCGCCTTCCTGGAGTGGGAGACCAAAGGCTCCGCCCTCGATCCCGACTGGCTCGCCCTCCAAGAGGCAGCCGCCGGTTTCCCCTCTCTCCGACCCGTAACCGGGCCGCGCCCGGCGCCGGCCGCGCTCCGCGGCCTGAACCTGCCGGTCCTGCTGCTCCTCGCCGGAAGCAGCAGGACCCATGACCCCTCCAAGGTGGCGGCCCGCGCCGAGGCGCTGCTGCCGCACGTCACAACGACCGTGCTGCCGAATGTCTCCCATCACGCGCTTCCGCACGCCCTCCCGCCTGGGGCGAACCGCAGCCTCGCCGGCTTCCTGGAACGATCCGGTGACTGAGCCTCAGCCCGCCCCGGGAACCACATCCTGAAATCGACTGTCGTTTAGCTCCAGATCAGCAACCGATCAAGCCGACGGTCGCATGATCAACCGCTTTTGTTAGAGCCGGTGAGAGCGGGAGCGGAAGCGGTCAACTACGCCGCGGCATAGAGTCGTTCGGCCGTTACCGCTTTCACGACCCCGACCACGTCGTCCTCGCCCAGTTCACGCCGGGCCGCTTCGGTGACGCCGGCACCGACCGGCGACTGCCCAAGGGCCAAGCCGCGCGGCGCGGTCTCCTCCACGGGCACCGCCTCGGCGTTGTCGAGCGCGGCAAGGAGGGTACGAAGAGCGCTGATCGCGGCCTTGTCACGCGCGCACATTGCTGCTGGCAGCCCTCGGCGCATGCGAAGACGTAGAGGCATGGCTCGTGCCCGTATGGGGGTGCCCGGGAACCCACAACGCGTTACGCGTATCGCCGGCAGGGCAACCGGGAGCACACCTCGCGGGTCTAGCCACCGATGACACACCATCAGGTTCCGTCGTACACGGGGAAACGGCGAACCCGGCGTCCCGAGGGGGACTTCATGCGCATGCGCCCGACCGTCGCCGTCACTTTCCTGACGGCCACCCTTTCCGTGTCTGTGCTTCCGGCCACCGCACACGCGGCGGACCCGACTGCCGCCGGCAGCACCACGTTCTCGCATGTCGTGGTCAACGGCGGCAAGGACATCGTGCTCGGCCCGACCACCAGAAAAACCGTCACGATCACGTGGACGGCCCAGGACCCGGAGGGCATCACCGCGTCCTGGGCCTATCTGTGGCACGGCCCCAACACCGACGACGCGGACGGCATCCTGCCGCAGTACCCGCCGATGGGTACCTGCGTGGTCTCGGCGGCCGACCCAACCACCTCCACCTGCAGAGTGAGTTTCACCGTGGACGCCGTACGGGACGTCGACCACAACGCCCTCGCCGGTGCCTGGAAGGTGCTCGCCGGGGCGCAGGACACCAGCGACGACTGGACGGAGACCGACGTCGTCGGCACGGCCGACATCAAGCGGTCGGCCAAGGTGGCCGTCAACGCCTCGCCCGAGCCGGTGAAGAAGGGCAGGACGATCACGGTGACCGGGAAGCTGACCCGCGCCAACTGGGAGAGCGGCAGCCACACCGGCTACCAGGACCGGCCGGTTCAGCTCCAGTTCCGCAAGAAGGGCAGCTCCGTCTACACCACGCTGAAGACCGTCACCAGCGGATCCGGCGGCTCGCTGAAGACCACCACCAAGGCGAAGACCGACGGCTACTTCCGCTTCGTCTTCACCGGCACCGCCACCACCGGCCCGGCCACGGCCGCAGGCGACTTCGTCGACGTGAGGTGACGGACCGGGGCGCCGCAGCGCCGCATGCTGCGGGTGCGCAGATCGGCGGTCATCATCCGGCCGTGCTCGACACGGTGTCCACGGCCACCAGGACGACGTCGACCACTGGCCGCACCCGGGCCCACACCACCTGGTTGCCGCCCGCGCACTCACGGCAAGCCCGGAGAAGAGGTCGACGCCGAACGCCCGGATCGCCGATGCCCTCCATCCGACGCGCAGCTCGGTCAGCGACCCGGCAGTGGTGGGATTCGGGCGGCGCGTACGGTGGGCTGTCCGTTTCCCAGCATGTACGCGGCCCGCTCCCCCGGCAGGTGTCCGTGCTCTGCCTCATTGCCCCTACGGTCCGGCTCCCGGCTCCCGGCTCCCGGAGAGGGATTCCGCAGCATCGCGCCACGCGGCGGGGCCGATACCGCTGTGAGCGATACCGGCCCCGGGGCTTCGAGTGTTACGGGCGGTCGAGATTGATGGAGTTCACGGGGCCCAGGTCGACCCAGTAGGCCACGCCGGGTCGCATGTCGAAGTCGCAGTTGACGCCGTTGTAGCCCTTGCAGAGGTGGGCGTGGGCGCCGCCGGTCTGGTTGTTGTAGACCCAGTGCCAGCCGTACTGGCCGCTGAGGTTGTGGGCCCCATAGCTCCAGTACGTGTTGGTGGGGCTGGTCTGGCTGCTGCCCGGGTTCACACCTTCCGGGAAGATGCACACGGCTCCGCCAGGGCAGGTGCCCCAGGAGTCCGCGGCGGGCTTCGCCTCCGCCGTGCCGACGCTCAACACGGCCGCGGCAGCGGTCGCCACCGCGACGGCAGCGGCACCTTTGATGCTCTTGCGCATGTTTCCCCCTGGTAGGTCTCCTGCGTCACCGCAGGCCGTCTTCATGCTGACGGGATCAGCATGTCCCGGGGGACCTCCAGGGTCGACGGGTTTCCCGTTGCCCGCTTGGGATCGGCCGGGAAACCCAGTGCAAGCTGGGATCTCGCTGACATTGGTCAACCCGTTGGCCGGACGGGACAACCGACCGGAGTCAGAAGAAAAACAACGAGTCAGCCGCTGGGCCCCGTCCCGGGCTATGTACGGCACGCCCCCGAACAGAGCCTTCAGGAGTGCTGTCGGGGGGGGCTGGAGTGCGAGGTCGGTCCGGTAAGTGGCGCAGTGACGTCCGTCCGGCTCGGGAGCCTCGATGCCATGCGCAGACGTGAGGAGCTGGCCGCAACGCTCACACGGCGCCGCCATGACAGCGGGCGGGACGGCCAAGAGCGGGGGCGTCGCCTCGGCGACGAGGTGCTGGCCCCATGTCGTGGCGCGGGCCACTTCCCGCTGTTGTCCGTCCCGTGCGTCGCGCAGGCGTCGGTGCTCTTCGTCGCGCTGGTGCCAGACATTACAACCCTGGGTGTTGGCTAGGGCGTCGGCGAGGGCTCCCATTGGCCGCAGCGCCGCGCCGCACCAAGCGGACCGTGCACCCTCAACACGGCCAGAGTGGTGACCAGCAGCGGGATCGCGTCGGCGAAGTCGTAGTAACCGTCCCCGCGTTCCTCTCCGAAGTCCCTGCCCACGTCCTCGTACCGGCCCGAGCAGTTCATGCGGGTCAGGTTCATTACGGTGTTCATCTGGTTCTTCGGCGCCTGTTTCCCCATCCGAGTGCCGGGGTCGACTTCGACCGAGAGGACCGGCAGTCCGGCCTTCGGGGCGCGCAGCACGACATCGGCACGGACCGAGGACCGTGTACGCGCCGCACCGGGCACGTTATGTACCACCTACGTCGACCAGGCCGCCAGCGAGTCGGTCCCCGGCGGCACAGGCCGCACCACGGGCGCCAGCGCCGGCTACGGGGCCGGAGCGGTACGCAGGATGGGCGGGCGTGTTCGGGCTGTGTGTCGGTGATCGCGACAGCGGTCTCGTTGACCGCCAACGCGTGCGGCGCACCAGAATGAGCCGCGCCGCGCGATACCGCCCATCTCCGCGAGAAGCCGCACCAGGGCTTCAACAGCCGCTGCGAGACCGAACAGAGTCAGGCGCGCTCAACCTCTCGCCTCGCGCTGCCGCCCCGGCGCACGACAGCCTTCCGGTGCCTCACAGCAGCGCCCGGCGCTTGATCCGGCAACCGGGACAGGCACGGGGATGGGGACGGGGACGGGGACGGGCCAGCGTTTGCAGCTCGCTGAAGGCGTTTCTGTCTGCCCTGACGGTCATCCGTCAGGCGCAACCCGTCGTCACCATCACGTCACAAGTAGTTGCCGCACGGAACCCTGATGCTCTCCCGCCCGCTCTGCATTCACGTACAACGATCACGCGTACCGCGGGGCAACAACGACCGAAACCCGCGGACGCGACGACTCAGGGGGACGACAACATGCGTCACAGCAACGGCATTCGCAGGGCGGCTCTGGCTACGACAGCGGTCACGGCCGTAGCGGCGGCGGTGATCGTCACCCTGCCCGGCGCCGCCATGGCGGCCAGCGCCACGACAGCCACCGCGCCCGCCTGCACGGCCTCCGCACTCCAGGTCAGCGCATGGCAAGCCGCTCACCGGCCCGTGGGGACCGGGACCGGGGCGGCGGTCGTGCAGTTCGCCAACGTCTCCAGGAAAACGTGCGTCCTGAAGGGTCACCCGACGGTCGCGGGCGCCGGCAACGGCTCCCCCTCCCACAACACCCCACTCAAGGTCACCCCCACCGGCCGTGCGGCCACCGTGACGGTCCGGCCGCACGGCAAAGCGTGGGTGAAGCTGACCTTCGTCCAGGTCCAGGGAGAGGGCGACGGCTACTGCGTGTCGGGCAAGGCCCCGAAGGCTTTCCCGACCATGGTTATCGGGCTGCCGCGCTCCGGGAAGCACCAGGTCGCACTGAACGACGGGTGGTGGGCCGAGTGCGACAACAAGGTGACCGTCACTCCGGTCTCGTCGGTCAAGCCTTCCTGACTAACTGTCCTCACACATAGAGCGGCCTGCATGACGATTGCGAAGCCTGACTCACTTGCTTACAAGGAACGGTGCATCACTTCAGGTCGGCGACTCGGCGCACCCTCGGTGCACCGAGTCGCCGGCCAACCCCCGATGACACAAACCCACCTCCGTCAAAGCCCGATGGCAAACGATGGAGATCCAGTGGCGCGGGACAGTTGGCAGAGCACGCCGACTCACGCACAGCCGACCAACGCCGACCAGTTCGCCGGAGTTACCACCGCCGACCTCCGCCACACGAACTTGTGCCTACCGCTCAAGGCCGCCGTACCCATGCGTGATGAACTGTGGCCCGGCTTCGAGACGTTGATCCCGTCTCGTACGAGAGAGTGGGAGGGACCGTGGACCTCGGTGGGGGGACGTGGCAGCGACTGACCGCCGTGGTGCTCGTCATGGCGGTGGCGGCCGGCTGTACGGGGCATGACGAAGGCGCGGGCGGCGGAAACGACCAAGACCTGCTGCGGAACCACGACTGGACGCAGATGCCGGGCACCACCGAGCGGAACGGCATCCTGCGGGTCAGCGCATTGGATCGGCGCATCGTGGAGCAGGACTCCTCCGGCGGCCAGCCCAACCCTCCGCTGAACCTGGCCGGCCCGCATCTCAGGTCCGATGGCGACTTCACCGTCACCGCGCGCATGTCCGGGGTGGGTGACCACGACGGCGGCTCATGGCTGCGGCTGTACGGACAGGTACCGGTCATCTACGACGAATGGCGGCAGGAGCGCCCCTCACTCCGCGTCGGCGTGACCGGCGACGGACAAGTGAAGGTACAGATATGGGACGGCGAGGGCGATGAGCCTGCCGTCTCCAAGGATTTCGACTGCGGCTGCTCCGGCACGGTGGAGCTCGCCATATCGAGCATCGGTAACACGTTCCGCGTGAAAGCCGACGGTCGGCAGCTGGGAACCGTGCAGGACCCAGGGGTGTTCGCCGAGGGCACCGTCTGGTTCGGTCTGGAGGCGGACGCGGGCGAGGACGAGCGGCGCGAGGGATGGCGTCTGACACAACTGACCGCGAGGCCGGAGAGCGGTGACTCCCTCCGCGTGATCAAGGCGCCGCAGCTACGCCAGGAGCAGTCCCACGACTCGCTGCGTGCGCGGGCCGCAGACGTGGGGCGGCCGTTCGACGTCGGCACCGCCCTGGCCGAGAACCCGCTGCTCACCGACTCACGCTACCGGGCGCTCGCGGGGAGCCAGTTCTCGATGCTCACTCCTGAGAACGCGTTCAAACCACAGTTCCTCCACCCGCGCCGGGGCGTCTACGACTTCCGCGACGCGGACCTGCTCATACGCTTCGCCCGCGCAAACGGCATGAAGGTGCATGCGCACACCCTCGTCTGGCACGAGGCCCTGCCCGACTGGATGCGGGAGAACGACGACCCCGAGGATGTGCGCCGGACAATGCTCCGGCACATCGCCATGGTCGCCGGGCACTTCAAGGGAAAAGTCGCGGAATGGGATGTGGTCAACGAGCCCATGTCCGACGACGAGAAGAGCTACACCAACGGGGATCTCGGTCTGCGCTCCGAGCAGAGCCCGTGGTTCGAGGCCATGGGCGAGGAGTACATCGACGAGGCGTTCAGGGCCGCTCACCGGGCCGATCCAAAAGCACGGCTGTTCCTCAACGAGTACGGCGTCGAGGAGGAAGGCGAGCGGTGGGACGCCCTTTACGATCTGGTCGAACGGCTCAAGGAACGCGGCGTACCGATCGACGGCGTGGGTTTCCAGAACCATGAGTACGCACCCAGCGACCGCATCGACCCGGAGACCTTCCGCAGCCATGTACGTGATCTGGCGGAACTCGGGGTTCAGGCGCGGGTGTCGGAGATGGACGTCCCCATAGGCGAAGACGAGGAGTACGGGCGGCAGACCCAGGCTGATGAGATGGCGGACAAACTGCGGGTCTGCCTGGAGGAGCCGAACTGCACATCGTTCTCCACATGGGGATTCACCGACCGGTACGGTTCCACCGCCGACACCAAGATCTATCCTCCGCGCACGACCGACTCCCTCCCGTGGGACGCGGCCTTGCGGCCGAAGGTGGCGTACGAGCGCCTGCTCGAGACCTTTGACGAGACGTGAACAATGAAGGTGCGATCTCTCGGCTTGGTGTCGATGGCAGTGAGAGTCAGAGAGCGTCTTGTTCCGCCAAAGACATTTGAGGGCGGCGAAGTTGAGCAGGCCACGGTCGCACGAGAGCGATGCCACCTGGGATTCAACGCAGGTAGGAGTAGCGCTTTACGAAACCGACTGTCCGCGGAGATCCACCGAGAGGTGTACAGCCTCGTTTCGGCCGGTCGAAGCCACCATCATCACACCGAGCAGACGACCGTCAGCCCTCACGGAGATGCCAGCAACGGCACCAACGGGAACCGTGCACCCCGAAGCCGAGGTCAGCGCCACACCGACCACGACAGCACCAACACAGCGCCGGACCACCGGCCGTGGAAGGGCCAACCGCACAAGCCCCCTGTCTGGGACCCCCGGATCCCTGCTCCCCGGACGACAGCTGCGAGCGGCGTCGGCCTCCCAGGTTGCCTCCACCCGTCACACGCCGCCCATTGCCGCCTTCTAGTTACCTGGCACTTTCCGTTGGCACAACTTCAGCCAGAATCCGCAGATTTTTTGCCAGACTCGTCGAGTCACATGCGCGCTACGTGCGTACCGCTGGTTGCACCCGTCCCCGGACGGACCTACGACCTGCAGGAGACCCAGTGCGTTTCTCGTGGAACATGACGGGAGCCTTCATTGTCGGCGGCGCCGTGAGTCTTGCGGTCGCGGCCTTCGTCTACCCGGGCACACCGGGTGCCAGCGCTGCCCCCGCCTCGCACGACACCATCATTGCGCAAACGGCGTGGGGCCCTCTGACCGAATCGGACCGGGACTTCGTCGTGAAGGTCCGCGCGGCCGGGTTGTGGGAATACCCGGTCGGCCAGCTCGGCCTGCAGAAAGGCACTACAACAGCCGTCATCACTGCAAGCCGGCACCTTATCGACGGGCACTCCGCACTGGACACCACCTGCCGCAAGATAGCGCCAATGCTGAACATCATGCTGCCCAACGTCGCAAGCCCCCAGCAACAGGGCTTCGTTACCTCACTGACGACAGACACCCGCGAGCAGTTCGATTCGGACTTTGCCAACATCCTGCGAATGACACACGGATCCATCTTCAACACGGTGGCGAAAATCCGCTCCACCACCAAGAACACACTCGTCCGCGCCCTCGCCGACCAGGCCAACGACACGGTGCTCGACCACATCACCGTCATGGAAAAAACAGGCCTGGTCAACTTCGACCAGACCCTCCTGCGACAGACCACCCCGCCCGATCTCCCCTCGTCCGCCCTGACCCCACCCCCGCCAACCCTCGGCCAGCCCATGACCGTCCTCACCCCGCCACCTGGCGCCACCTCAACTCCGGCAGACATCGCTGCGATCAGCTGAACAGGACTGAAACAGCTCAGCGCCCGACCTCACCCAAAAACTGAGGGACCGTAACAGCGCTGACAACGGCTGACACAAGGAGGTGGATCGGTCCTGACCGCCATGTCTGGGGCGGGAGTTGGGTCTTCGGCTGAGTATGAAGACATCTCCGTGGATCGTGGCAGATGAGCTGTTGGACCGTCTGGAACCGCTACTGCCCCAGCGCGCGCAGGTTCCGGTATCCCGGACGCAAGGCGTCAGGCCGTCACCCCCTGGCTTGCTGTTGGAGAGCTGACAGAGCTAGAACGGGGGCTGCCAGTCACCCCAGTTCGGCGCATAGCCAGGCGGGGGCCAATGCGCTGAATGACCGGGGTACGTCCACTGACGGCCCACCCACTCGCATTCCGGGATCGCGCCTTCCCAGTCGTCAGTGCAGCGGTCGGCCCAAACCCGGGCCACCATGACCGGCCGGGTCACGACGTTTCCGGCGGCCTCTTGTACCCGTACGACCAAGCCGAGCCCCTCAGCTCCAAGGTTTCCCCGCGGAACGTACCTCACGTTCAGCACCTCACAATCGTGAGCATGCAGGAGGAACCGCTCCAGGTCGGCCGGAACGCAAGCGATTAAATCTCTTCCCCAGAGCGTCACTTGTGGGCCGTGCACTGCATCGACCGCGACGCAGAACAGCAGGCCCTCGGCGAAGTAAGCGTAAACGGCGGGCTCCGCACACTCAGTACCGAACTCCACACCCAGGTTTTCCCAAAACGATGGGTCGGCCCGGAACCGGCGCAGTTCGGCCATGCCCGGCAGCATCGCGGCGACCTCAGTGATAGGCATGCCGAATCGCAGCGACCCGACACCTTCCAGGGGCATCAGCTCTCAGTCGACCCGCGCCGGCCTCTTCACAGCGCCTTGAGACTCTGCTGCCACCAATCTGTTCACCCCGACCCCGCCCAGGCACCGAGGCTCCCTCCTTCCCGGCGCTCTACCTCACCCTGGCACGACACCAGACTCAAGATCGGTCACGGAACTCCGGTCAGAGCCGTTCTCAGAGATCATCATCAACAAACCCGGGTCTGAAAATAGCTTCATGTCCTACGCATACGACGTCACCTCATCGTGGACCAGGATCGTCCGATGGCTGGAGCGGAACGCACCGGCCAGCGCACGAGCACTCAACCCCCCGGCCACAGACGCCGACATCCACCACCTGAACGACTCCCTGGGATTCCACATACCGGATCCCCTGGAAACGTGGCTGCGCCTGAACAACGGCAGCACCACCAAGGACTCCAGAATCGCGATCCCCGGAGGCTTCCAGCTCATCCCCCACGTGGACTCCAACATGTTCCCCGGCGGTGAGGTATTCCTCGACTCCCAAAGCATCATCAACCGGTATCGGGACCACCTCCGCATCGCCCACGACATCGGCGACGAGGACTGGTGGAAGCCGTCATGGATTCCGGTGCTGGCCGCGGCGGATGGCCACTACGGGGTGATCCTGGACGCCGGGCAGACCGACCGAAGCATCCCCGTGCTGGCCTACCGTGAGACCGCGTACGCCAAGGTTTACGCCTCATCGCTGGAACAACTGCTGACCGGCGTGGCAGACGTTCTGGAACACGGACAGGGAAACAGTGCGCTGAACGGACAGGGAAACAGTGCTCTGACACGTGGGTATCGGGCGTCAGTCCAGGACGAGCTGGTGGTGTGGTCCTGATCCCTAAGGTGCTGCAACACAGCCTGCTGTCGCGTGCAGACGGACAAGCGGATCAACCGTGCCCTGCCCCTTCAACCGCGATCAATACCGCGGACTCCTCGACCGGCAGGTCCACCCGTAGCGCCCGACCACCCTCGTCCCATTCGA
Source organism: Streptomyces sp. NPDC090083 (assembly GCF_044747445.1). Lineage (NCBI taxonomy): Bacteria > Bacillati > Actinomycetota > Actinomycetes > Kitasatosporales > Streptomycetaceae > Streptomyces > Streptomyces sp. NPDC090083. The sequence continues at coordinate 124,786 of NZ_JBIVED010000004.1, forward strand.
CGCCCGCCTGCGCCCCGGCCTCGAACAGCACATACGGCCGCGCGTCCGCGACGGCTCCGGGCAGTGGGACCGTTACCGCCGGAGGTGCCCCGCCCCGGCGCCACAGGGAGAGCAGTATCGTCCCGTTCCGCGCGACCAGCGCCAGGGCGAGCCAGCCGTCGCGCCAGCCCGGCAGGCCCAGCGGCCAGTGCGGGCGGGTGTCGGGCAGGAGGTGGCGGTAGCTCTTGTAGGTGATCAACGCCTCGCGTACGAGGTTCATTTGATGGTCTGTCAACTAATCGGGGCGTCCGCTGAGATGTATCCGTCCGAGCATGGCCGACACCAACACCATGCCGAGATCGGCGTCGGTGTGCTCGGCTTGCGGGTATGCCCAGATCGCGCCCTGTTCCGGCGTGACGGCGGTGGGCGCGGCGGCGGCGGTCGCGGGGATCAACCGGAAGTCCTGCTGGTCGGTGACCGAGTGGATGGGCAGCCGGGAGAGGGTGGCGTGGTCGGTGCGGCTGCCGCCGGCCGCGCAGCTCTCCAGGACCAGGCCGGGATGGCGGTCGAGAACACCGTCGAGCCAGTCGAGATACGCGCGGTTGTGGCCGAGCAGCCCGTCACCGGGGCTGTCACTGCCCGTCGGTCCGTCGGTCCCCGCGCCGATGTCGATGTTGTAGTCGAGTTTGAGGTATCCGACGCCGTAATCACGCACCAACCGGTCCACGACGCTGTCGAGGTGCGTCCGGGCGGCCGGGTGCCGCAGGTCGAGCTGATGCCGGCCCCACTCCACCAAGCGGATGCCATCCCGCCGGAAGAAAGCCTCGTCCGGCAGCTCGGTCGCGGCCATTGCCCGCACTCCCACGACCTCTGGCTCCAGCCACAGTCCGGGCACCATCCCCGCTTCGCGGATCCGGCCGATCACCTCGCCGATCCCGTCCGGGAACCGGGTCGGCGACTCCTGCCACTCCCCCACCGCGTCCCACCAGCCCGGCACTCCCCCCGGCCCGACCGTGCCAGGCGGTTCGTCGTCGAACCAGCCCGCGTCGATACAGAACACCTCGGCCCCAGCAGTCGCGGCGGCGTCGATCAGGGGCAGCAGCGCCTTGGTACTGGGTTCGCCCATCAGGCTGTTCATGAAGTCGTTGAAGACGACGGGGAGTTGGTCGAGGTCGGGGTGGGATCGGCGGGTGGCGCGCCGGTGTGCTGTCAGCGCGCCGACCGCCGCCTCCAGACCGCCTTCCGGCACGACGGCCAGCGCGGCCGGGACCGTACGGAAGGAGTCGCCGGGGGCGAGACGGCGGCGCCACTGGTGTTCGCGGTCGCTGGGGCCGGACAGGGTGAGGTACAAGTCGTCGTAGCGGTCGCCGAGTTCGGCGTGCCAGGAACCGTTGTGCTCGATCTGCCAGCACAGGGCGCGGCCGGTCGCCGTCTCCTCCAGACAGCCCATCGGCAGGTGTTCGGACGAGGACCATGAGCCGGTGCTGGTGACGGCGACCCGGTTCTTCGAACCGGTCTGGCCGAACGCGACCATCCCGACGTCGTACAGCCCCCGATCGGCCAGGGTCGCGCGCGACCAACGGAACTCTCCGCTCCACGGGTTGGCGGCGAGCCAGAGTGACAGTCCGTCCTCCCACCGCTCGTCGGCAGGGAGTTGCCTGGCGAGGTTGGACACGGCGAAGGAGGACACGTACTCCAGCGTCACCGGCGCGTCGCCCGCGTTCCGGACGAGCGCCTCGGCGTGCAGGACAGGCAGGCCGGGACGTAGCCGGTACACCGCAGTCACCCGTAGGCCGGTCGCCTCGTCCGCCATCCGGACGCGCAACGTTCGCACCGGCTCTCCCCGCGCCCCGCCGTCGCCCACGTCCTCTTCATGACCGACACAGCGCAGGGTCCGGGAAAGCGCACCGTCGACGTGCCGCTTGCCGGATGTGCCCAACCTTCCACCGCCCGCGGTCTGTATCTCGACCAGCGGCAACGCCCGCCGCGCGAGCCGCGCACACATCTCGGCCTCTCGCTCGGGATCGGGCAGACCGGAGACCTCGCCCACGGCCAACAGACGTGGGGGGCCGGCCGGGTCGAGGGAGATGAGCAGCGACAACTCGTCGCTGCCCCAGCGCAGAAAGGTGAGGGACATGGAGCGCTCCGGCCGTGGAGTAGGGGTAGGAAGTAGGAGGCAGAACAGGGCATGTCGACGAGGAAAGTAAACGGTTACTGGATTCGTTACGCTAGCCCTGCCTCCCGCCGCACGGCAAGACACCCGCCATGCAGTAACGTCGGACCGTGACGGACAACCGGAAAAGCGATCGGTCAACCACTCGCACGGGGCAGAAACGCAAGCGGACCGAGCCGCAGCAGGCTTCCAAGGAGCGCCCCAGCACGATTCGGGACGTCGCCGTCAAGGCAGGCGTCTCAGTGGCAACCGTTTCCCGCGCGCTGGCCGGCAACTACCCGGTGTCGGACGAGGCCAGGGCCCGGGTCATGGCGGCGGTCGAGTCCCTGCACTACGTGATCAACGTGCACGCCAAGGCACTCTCGGGTGGGGTCGCCGGTCCGGTCGCCCTGGTCATGAAGGACATCACCGGCCCCTCGCTCGCCCATGTCGCCGCCGGAGTGGAACAAGAAGCCGCGGACCGGGGCAGGTTGAGCCTGGTGTGCGCCACGCACGACGACTCGGCGCGCGAGGACGACCTGGTCCAGCTCATGCGCGAGCAGCACGCGGCGGCCGTCCTTCTGGTGGGCGGCGTCGTCCCCGACGAGGCGTACGTACGGCGCATGGCCGGATACGCGAAGGCACTCGACGCCGCCGGTTCGCGGCTCGTGCTGGTCGGTCGCCCGGCACCGAAGGACGGGCTCCCGGTGACCGTCGTGGACTACGACAACCGGGGCGGCGCCTTCCAGGCCACCTCGCATCTGCTCGCCTACGGACATCGGCGGGTGCTGTTCCTCGGGGGCGAGAGCGGGTTGAGCAGTTCCGACGAGCGCCGGGCCGGATACCGGGACGCCCTGCGCGCGCACGGCGCCGAGCATGTCGAGGAGTTGGACACCACCGGGACCTACACCCGAGCCTCGGGCTTTGTCCGGACGCGGGACGCGCTCCGCACCGGCCTGGAGTTCACGGCGGTGTTCGCCGCCTCGGACATGGTCGCGCTCGGCGCCCTGGCCGCACTGCGCGAGGCGGGTCTCGACGTACCGGGAGACATCTCCGTCGTGGGCTTCGACGACGTCCCCTTCGCCAGCGACCTGACGCCGTCGCTCACCACGGTCCGAGTGCCCTACGAGGAACTCGGCCGTACCGCCGTACGCATGGCCCTGGCGCGCGGGGACACCCTCACCGACGACGACGTCGTGCTCGGCACCCAGTTGGTCATCCGTCAGTCGGTGAAGCGCCTCGACTGGTAGCGGGCGCGTCCGTCCCCCGCTTAGAGACCTGCTCGGCTCGGTGCCGAGTTCCGCACCGACCCACGCCGGAGGCCGAACGCCCCGGCGTCATTCGTCACTTCCTACCGATTGACCAGCTCTCACGGGCGTGCCTACGGTGTGCAGCAAACGTTTTCTATGCGTCGCACGCACATCAGGAGACCCATGCTCAGCGCCCAGTCGCCCAAGGCCGTGTTCGCCCTGGATCCGGTACACCTTCCGCTCCTGTTCCCGACATCGCTCATGAACCGACTCAGGTCGTCCGCCCGGATCGAGCCCGCGCTCGTCGTACGCGACTTCACCGACCCCGCTGCCGAGGCGGCGTTGGCCGATGCCGACATCCTGATCACCGGTTGGGGCTCCCCTCACCTCGGTGCGGACACCCTCACCCGCACGCCCCGGCTGCACACGGTGCTGCACGCCGCCGGCTCCGTACGCTCACTCGTGGGCGGGGCACTGTGGGACCACGGTGTCACCGTCTCCAGCGCCGTCACCGGCAACGCCGTCCCGGTCGCCGAGTACACGCTGGCGATGATCCTGCTCGCAGGGAAGGACACCTTCGCCCTGCGCGAGCGGTTCCGCCGCTCCCATGTCTACCCGACCCCCGCCGACACAGCGGCCGTCGGGAACGTCGGCCGCCGGATCGGCGTCATCGGCGCCTCCCGGGTAGGCCGACGACTCCTGGAGCTGCTGCGCCCGTTCGACTTCGAGGTGTTGCTGTACGACCCGTATGTCGAGGCGACCGAGGCCGTCGAACTGGGCGCCAGGCTCCTCCCCTTGGACGATCTGCTGCGCCAGAGCGACATCGTCAGCCTGCACGCCCCCGACATCCCCGAGACCCGTCACATGCTCGACCGGACCCGTCTCGCCCTGATCCGTGACGGGGGCGTGCTGATCAACACCTCCCGGGGCGCCCTGGTCGACCACCAAGCGCTCACCGAAGAGCTGGTACGAGGCCGGCTCCAAGCGGTGCTCGACGTCACCGAGCCCGAACCCCTGCCCGCGGGCTCGCCGTTGTACACACTGCCCAACGTGGTCCTCACGCCGCACATCGCCGGCTCTCTCGGTAACGAACTGGGGCGGCTCGGGCGCATAGTCGTCGAGGAACTGGAACGCGTGGCCGCCGGCCTGCCCCTGGCACACGAGGTGCACCGCACAGACCTCGCACGGGTGGCTTGAGACCGCAGCGCAGGACACTGAGCGCAGTAATCGTTTACGACGAGACGGTCCACCTCGCCCACACCACCCCCAGTGAATCCGTCAGCCCTCACCAGGGCATTCCTGACGGCCGCTGGACGCTTCAGGTGGCCACCATCTGCGAAAACCTCGCGGATCCAGCTCACGGACCGAGCTGCCAGCGCTAACACACCGGACAAGTCGCCGTAACTTTTTGGACTTCACCCCTTGATGGGCGGCGCCAGTGTGACTTAGCTTCCATAGCAACCGATTACTACACCGCTTGCCGGGTGGCTCGCCCACTACGACGACCGCGGTCTTCCGGTCGCGTACGGCCCGTTCCGAGCCGCATTCCGCTCCAGCCCCTCCCCCAATTCTCGCGGTCCCCTTGTTCGTTCAAGGGCGCGCACAGTCCGAAGGATCATGGTCGATGAAGCCCAACAGCCCTCGTGGAAGAGTTCTGCACGCCGCCGTCGCGGGTGCCGCCCTGGCCGGTCTGCTCACCGCCTGCGGCGGGTCGGGCGGTTCCGGCGGCTCGACCTCCTCCGGCCCGGTCACCCTTCAGTTCTGGGGCTGGGCCAACGGCCAGGAGGCCCTGGTCAAGGAGTTCAACGCCGCGCACAAGGACGTCAAGCTCAAGTACACCAAGGTCACCGACCAGTTGACCATCCAGAAGCAGCTGAGCAACGCGCTCAAGGCCAAGAGTGCCCCCTGCCTGGTGCAGAACACGGCGGAGTACGTGACGAGTTGGGTCTCGCAGGGCGCGCTCGCCGACATCACAAAGTACGTCGAGCCCAGCAAGAGCAAGTTCAACGCCGGTTCCTGGGCCGGTGTCCAGGTGCAGGGCAAGATCTACGGCGTTCCGACCAGCTCCGCACCGGCGTTCACGATCTACCGTACCGACGTCTTCAAGAAGTACGGCCTCAAGGCGCCGACGACGTGGGACGAGTTCATCGCCGCGGGCAAGGTCCTCACGAAGCACGGCATCAAGATCACCAACTATGCCGGTGAGGACCCCAGCACCCTCGAAGTGCTTGCGATGCAGGCGGGCGCCCATTGGTACGCGATCGACGGCGACGCCTGGAAGGTCGACTTCCAGGACGCGGGCAGCCTCAAGGCCGCCCAGGTGATCCAGGACATCATCGACGACGACCTCAACTCCACGCTGTCGTTCGCCGACTACGCGGCCGTGCAGCGCAACTTCGACAACGGCGGCACCGCGACCCGGCAGATCTCCACCTGGCAGATGTCCGGCATGGTGCAGAACTTCACCGACTCCTTCGGCGACTGGGCGCTGTCGCCCTGGCCGACGTTCGCGGGCGAGGCGGCCAAGACGCCCGCCGGGACGAACCAGAGTGGCGGAATGAACTTGGTGACCGAGCAGTGCGCACACCAACAGCAGGCCGCCGAGGCCGCGTTGTGGCTGTCGACCGACAACAGTGCTGTGAAGACGATGGCGAGCCCCACCACCGGCAGCGGGGTGATGCCGGCGCTGGCCGACAGCAGTTCCTACGTCGATGAGGCCATCTCGCAGAAGCTGCTGGGCACGAACTACGAACCTGCCAAGAAGGTCGTCACCGACAGCCTCGGCACCGTGACGTCGGACTGGGTGTTCGGCCCGGACTGGACCGCGATGTTCACCGAGTTGCAGACCCAGTGGGGCAAGGTGGTCGGCAAGCAGGAGAAGGTCACCGATCTGCTGGCGCACATGCAGGAATGGACGGTCCAGGACCTGAAGTCCCGCGGTATCAGCGTCAAGGGCTGAGGCGGCACCGATGATCCGCTCCCAGCGCTGGAAGGGCGCCGCGTTCACGGTGCCCTTCCAACTCGGCTTCGTCTTCCTCTACCTGATCCCGATCGGCTACGCCCTCTACCAGTCCCTGTACCGTGCGCAGTCCTCCGGACTCGGCCTGGGCGGCAGCACCGACACGTTCTCCGGCCTGCACAACTACCAGCAGGGCCTGACCGACGCGGCGTTCATGAACGCGGTCCTGCGCGTGGTGGTGTTCGCCTGCGTGCAGATCCCGCTGATGCTGCTCGCCAGCCTGCTCCTGGCCCTGTTCCTCGACGCACTGTCCGCCAGGGCGGCGGGCCGCTTCCGGATCCTTCTCCTGGTGCCGTACATGATCCCCGGGGTGGTCGCGGCCATCGTGTGGATCAACCTGTACAGCCCGGACGTCGGACCGCTGACCCCGCTGGGCAGAGTCTTCGGGCTGTCCTGGAACTTCTTCGCCCCGTCGATGGTGTGGCCGTCCATCGGCAACCTGCTGACCTGGCACGGCATCGGCTACAACATGGTCATCATCCACGCCGCGCTCCAGGGCGTCCCCCGCGAGCTGTTCGAAGCGGCCCGGCTGGACGGCGCCTCCGAGACCCGCATCGCGACCAGCATCAAAATCCCCTACATACGCGGCGCGTTGGTGCTGACCGGGATGCTCTCCATCATCCAGATGCTGCAGATCTTCAACGAACCCGCCCTGTTCCGCAACGTCACCCCGCAGACCGTCGACGACAGCTTCACACCGATCATGGTCATCTACAACCAGGCCTTCAACGCCGGCAACTACCACTACGCGGCAGCCCTCTCCGTCCTCCTCGCCCTCCTCCTCGGCCTCGCCTCCTTCCTCTTCTACCGGCTCACCGCGAAGGAGGCCCACGGATGACCCTCACCGAAGAACGCCGCAGCACCCGCCAGCTCCGCCGCCTCAACACACCCGATCCGGCGGCCCGTTCACGCGGCGGCCAGCGCTTCCTCCTCGCCGGCCTCGCCCTGGCCAGCGCCTACAGCCTCTTCCCCGTGTGGTGGCTGATCGTCGCCGCCACCAAGAACCGCACAGCCCTCTACCAGAGCAACGGCCTCTGGTTCTCCGGCATGCACCTCTGGCAGAACATCCGCCAGGTCTTCACCTACGACCACGGCATCTTCCTGCGCTGGACCGCCAACTCCCTCCTCTACGCCGGTATCGGCTCCCTCGGCGGCACCCTCATCGCCCTCGCCACCGGCTACGGCCTCGCCCGCTTCGACTTCCCCGGCCGCAGCACGGTCTTCGCCTGCGTGATCGGCTCCTTCCTCATCCCCATCGCCCTGCTGACCCTGCCGCTCTACCTGATGTTCTCGACCATCGGCCTGGTCGACACCCCCTGGGCCATGCTGATCCCCTGCCTGATCAACCCCTTCAGCGTCTACCTCGCCAAGGTCTACACCGAGGCCACCATCCCCTTCGAACTCCTCGAAGCCGCACGACTGGACGGCGCCGGCGAACTGCGGATCTTCCTCAGCATCGTCCTGCGCATGATGACCACCGGCGCAGCGACCGTCTTCCTGCTCGCCTTCGTCAACACCTGGAACGCCTTCTTCCTCCCCCTGACCGTCCTGCGCGGCGAGACCAACTGGACCCTCACCATCGGCCTCTACAACTGGACCGGCAAACGCCTCGAATCCGGCGTCGACCTCACCGGCCTGGTCCTGACCGGCGCACTCCTCTCCATCATCCCCATGGCCGTGATGATGATCGCGATGCGACGCTACTGGCGCACCGGCGTCACCCTGGGAGCCCTCAAGTGACACCTGGGCCCCGATAAGCGCGTGGTGCACGCGCCCCGGTACCGACACCGACACCACACCTTCGCCCGGTCGGAAGTCGCCTTCCTCCCTGTCTCCAACCCACCGCGGAGCCGCAGCATGTCCGAGAGACCCCAAGAGCAGTCGCCTGTCCAACTCCCCTCCCGTCGCACGGTCCTTGGCGTCATGGCTGCCGGAACAGCGGCGCTGGGACTGCCCGCGGCAGCGGCAGGTCGCGCCTTCGCCGACGATTCGTCACCCGCCGACGGCCTGCCCGCATTGCGTACGTGGCGCGGCTCCAACGGGTTCGTCCACCCCGGTATCGGTGTCTCGGCCGCCAACCTGCGCCAGGCCCGCGCTCAGGTGCTCGCCGGCCGTGAGCCGTGGGTGAGTTACTACGCGGCGATGCGGCAGACGTCGTACGCCTCCACGGCTCTCCAGTCGAAGAACCTGGGCAGCGTTCCGGACCTGCCGGGCACCGACACCTTCGCCTCCCAGGGCACGGAGTCGAAGCTCATCGAGGACTCCTGGGGTGTGCTCACCCAGGCGATCCTGTACTTCATGACCGGCGACCCGGTCTACCGCGCCAACGGCATGAAGATCATCCGGATCTGGAGCCACATGGCGCCGGACAAGTACGCCTACTACGCCGACGCCCAGATCCACTCCGGTGTCCCTCTCTACCGGTTGCTGGCCGGAGCGGAGCTCTTCCGTGCCACCGACTTCGACACGGGGTACACCGACTACGACATCGCCTGGCACGACTCCGACACCGCGGATCTGACGGCGAACCTGATCGTCCCGATGACGGAGACGTTCCTGCACAAGAACACCTACTACTACAACCAGCACTTGTACCCGCTCGTCGGTGCCCTGGCGGGCTACATCTTCACCGACAACCTCGCCCGCTACCGCGAGGGCGTCGAGTGGTACACCGTCAACTCGACGACCACGCGCCCCGAGCAGAACGGCGCGATCGCCTCGCTCTACCCGCGGATCGACAAGCACGACCCGCTCAACACGTACGGCCGTTCCTTCGTCCAGCACCAGGAGATGGGGCGCGACCAGGCGCACGCGGAGGACGGCGTGTACGCGGCCACGGGCCTGGCCCGCATCCTCACGGTGCAGGGCACCCGGGTCGACCCGGTTAAGGGCACCGTCTCCACGGCCCGCAACGCCGTGAGCCCGTACCGCTTCCTCGACAACCGGCTCCTGACCGGCTCAGACCCCTTCTACCGCTACATGCTGGGCCACACGATCCCCTGGATCGACACCACAGGCGGCCCGGGCAAGGTCTCCGACGCCTACCGGGGACGCCTGTTCAACCCGCTCGACGAGCTGTACCACGTCTACACCTACGACCAGCCCGTCAACCTCCGCAAAGAGGCACCCGGCCTCGCTGAGACGCACCGCAGCGCCGAGGGACCGACCTACTACTACGGCAGCTCGCTCACGAACTTCTGGGGTGGAATCCAGCCCAACCCCGAGTACTGGCTGTCGCTGCCCCGGGCTGTCGCCGGGCAGAGCCCGCCCGAGCCCACCGGCCCGAACGTACCGTTCGCGACCAAGAGCGTTCTGCTGGACGGCCGTTCCAAGGTGCGGGCGGAGGACGGGCACGCGTTCGTGCGGGTCCGGCCGTCGAAACAAGGCAGCGTCGTCGCGATCCGGCAGCTGATGTACGGCGACACCTCGAAGTACTACCCGGTCGGTGTGCGCGTCCGCACCACCGCCTCCGCGACCCTGGAGATCGGCCGGGACCTCGCCGGCACGCCCTATTGCACGCTCACTGTGCCCGACACGCATGGCGAGTGGCGCTACCTCACGTACAACCTCCAGGCGTCCGTCGTACCGGCCAGTGTCGTCGGCAACTACATCGCCTACTACCGGATCAAGGGCCCGTCGCACGGGACCGTCGATCTCGACCACGTCAACCTCCTCGCGGTCAGCCAGCTCTCCCCGCCGCTCTTCCCGCAAGGCAGTGCCACGACGATCATCGGGCTCAAGGGCGCGGCGCTGTCCCGTTCTCTCGCCGCGAGCGACCCGAACACCTCGGACACCGTCACCTACGAGGCCGAGGGACTACCGAGCGGCGCGACGCTCAACTCGGCCACGGGCACGCTCACTTGGACCCCGAGCGCCGCCCAGACCGGCACCCACGCCTTCCATGTCGTCGCCACGGACGGCACGGTCGACACCGTCCTCGACGTGACCTTGCCGGTGGCCGCCGACCGCGCGTCCGCCTACCGACTCGCCCTGGACGCCTACGACACCACCGCCACCTACACCACCGCGTCCCTCGCCGTCTTCCAGCCCCTGGCCGACTCCGTCAAGGCGTCGATCGAGAGCGCGGACGACGAGACGTTCCTCGCGAACCTGCTGACACTCCAGACGGCGGTGACGAAGCTCCAGCTCCTCTCCCCGCGTCTGGCCGACGACAGCACCCTCGCCTATCCGGCCCTCGTCACCTCGCCGACCCTCACCGCCGCCGCCATCGCGAACATGACCGACGGCGACTTCAACACCACCAGCGGCGACCTGCGGGCCCCGTTCGTCCTCGACTTCGGTGTCGGCTACCGCTTCACCGCGACCGCCTTCGGCCTCCGAGCGCGCTACAACTTCGCCAACCGCTCGCAGGGCGCCAACGTCTACGGCTCCAACGACAAGGTCACCTGGACGAAGCTGACCGTCACCGAGACCACCGACACCACGGACGACGACTTCGCCATGGAGACCATCGCCGTCGCCGAAGCACTGCGCGACGAGCAGTACCGCTATCTCAAGGTCCAGGTCGACGACCCGGGCGTCCCCACCGACCCCGCCTACCCCGGCATCTCGTCCTTCAGCGAACTCCGGGTCCACGGCGACCGTCACGAGGCCGTCGACACGATCTCGACAGTGCTCCTCTCGTCGAGCAACGCGCTCGCGGGCCGAGCCGTCGACGGAGACACGGTCACCCTCACGCTCACCGCGAAGGAGGCCGTCACCGGGGTCACGGTGACCATCGAGGGTCAGCAGGCCGAGGTCAGCCAGGACGGCGACACCACGTTCCGCGCGCACGTCGTCCTGCCCGACGACATCGCCTCCGGCCGCAACCTCCGCTTCAGCGCGGACTACACGACGACGGCCGGCGCCAGGGGCGCGACCGTGTACGCGACGACCGACGACTCGTACCTCTACCTCTCCAACGAACAGAACATCGTGAACGACGTGATGACCAAGGCGGACCTGGTGAGCCTCACCGGCACGTCCGAGTCCTCCAAGGCCGCCGCCACCGCGCTGCTGTTCGACGCGAAGCTCACCACGTACACCGACACCCGCGCGGTGAACGGCCAGTACTACATCGTGTGGGACTTCCGCGAGGGCGGCTCACTCGCCCTCGACCGCGCCGACCTGATCGTCCGCCAGGACTCCTACGGCACCTCCCGCGCCGCCGGACTCCAGCTCCTCGGCTCTCACGACCTCACCACCTGGACAGCCGTCACCGGCAAGGCCCAGACGATCCTCCCGTGGCAGAACCTGGCCCGTACCGACACCAGCACCGCCCCGGTGCCGTACCGCTACATCCGTCTGTCCAACACGAACATCATCGGCGTCGCCGAACTGCGCTTCTTCGGCACCTACAGAGCACCCGGCACAAGCTGAGGCTTTCGCCGTGCCCAGGCTCTTCGTTCTCTGGAGGGCGCGGTGGATGGTTCCTACCGGCGGACCAGAAGGGAGGTGACGCGGAGGCGGCCGCTGTGGATCCACACGTCGGAGTACTCCACCGGGCGGTCGTCCGCGAGGTAGGTGACCTGCTGGAGGTACTGCACGGGGGCGCCCTCCTCAAGGGAGAGCGCTTCGGCGACCTCGGCGGTGGCGGCTTCCGCGCTGAAGGTCCGGCGTGCGGTGGCGATCTTCAGGCCGTAGGTGCCCTCCAGGACGCCGAAGAGGCTGGACGAGGTGAAGTCCACCTCTTCGATGCCGGGTGTGAGGTCGGAGCGGACGAAGTTGGACAGGAGCGCCACGGGCCCCTGGTCGGTGCTCCGCACACGGCGCAGGCTCAGGACAGGGGTGTTGGGGGTGAGGTCCAGGAGGGCGGCGACAGGCCGGGGCGGGACGATCAGGGAGCAGTCCCGCACGGTGGTGGCGGTGACGATGCCCTGACGGGCGAAGTCCTCGGAGAGCGTGCTGAGTTTCTGGGCGATGGCCGGCTCGATCGTCGTGGAGGTGACGAAGGTGCCGCGGCCGCGGACCTGCCGCAGCAGCCCCTCCTCGATGAGCGTGGTCAGGGCGCGTCGCAGGGTGCCGCGGCTGACGCCGAACTCCTGGGCCAGTTCCGGTTCGCTCTTGAGGCGGTAGTGCGCGGGCCACTCGCCGCCGGCGATCCGCAGTCGGATGTGTTCCGAGATCTGGGCATGGATCGCCGTGGGGACATCACGCTGGATGTGCGGAAGGCCCCGTTCGTCGGCCGTCACTGTCGTCGCGTCTCCTTGTAGGGTCGTGCCGGAGAACTCTTGCGGCTCCGGCACGGGCGGTACCGTGCTCCGGCCGCGGAGTGCGGCCGGAGCACGGGGGCTGGGCGGGTCAGTAGCTGGTCGTCGTATCGTCCCCGGTGTCGGTGATGATCGACAGACCGGCGCTGGTGCCGAGCAGAGATGCTCCGGCCCGCAGGAGGGCCAGGCCTTGCCGGTACGTCTTGATGGAGCCGGATGCCTTCACCCGGACCCCGTCGCGCGCCCGCTCGACAAGGTAGCCCACGCTCGCCGGGTTCGCCGTCTCGATCTGGCCGCTGCTGGCGTTCTTCAGGAATGCGACGCCCGCCTCCATGGACAGCTCGACGGCGGCCTCCTTCTCGGCGTCGGTCAGCAGGGGCAGTTCGAGCATGACCTTGACGGGCAGGCCACAGGCGCGGACGACACCCGCGATGTCCTCGCGGAAGTCGTCGTAGCGTCCGCTCTTGAGCCAGCCGATCTGGACGCCGATGTCGAGCTGGTCGGCGCCGAGGCGGGCTATCTCGGCGGCTTCGGCGGCCTTCCCGGAGCTGGTCATGACGCCGACGGTCGGGAAGTCCAGGGCGGAGGCGACCTGGACGCCGGTGCCGCGCAGTTCGGAGACGACGACGGGCAGCCAGGAGGCGGGGACCATCGCGGCGTTGAAGCCGTGCGTGACGGCCTCGCGGGCATGGGCGACCATCTCGTCGAGCGTCGCGTCCGGGTCGATCCTGGTGTGCTGGATGTAGGGCGCCAACTCGGCCGGGGTCAGGCTGAGTTCGGCGTCGACGACGGTGGTTTCGGACACGGGGTGATCTCCCTCATAGTGGATACGGCTGGGCCGGTGGCGGACCGTGCGGATCGTGATGGCTCAGAGCCTGGACGCGTAGTGGTCGGGTACGACGACGCCCTCGCCGCCGAACCAGCGGGGCACGTCGACCCCGCAGAACAGGCCGATGTTGCCCCAGGGCTCGAAGGCCCCGGTGCGGACGACGACCTTGGCCCGGTGGGCGAGTTCGCCGAGCATGTCGGCGTGCGGACGGGTGGTGAACTCGGCGCCGGCGAAGTGGTCGAGCAGCCAGTCGTCGAGGCGGGGGTTGTGGGTGGGGACGTCCTCGGCCCGTACCACGCCCTCCACGACCAGTTCGTCGGCGATGAGGCCGAGCACGGTCCGCAGGTCGGGCAGGTTCTCGGCGAGAGCGAGGTCGACGCGGTGTGCCTCGCGCGGTACGGGGAAGCCCGCGTCGACGACCAGCAGCAGGTCGGTGTGGCCGAGGGTGGCGAGGGCGCCGCTCAGTTCGGCGTTGAGGATGCCGGAGCGCTTCATGGGTGGGTTCTCTTTCGTGGGTCGTGGTGGCCGGCGGCGGTGCGGAAGGGGAGGACGGTCAGGCGGCGGCCCGCTTCGTTCCGGTGGCCAGGGCCATGACGGATTCCTCGGTGGCCGTCGCGGTGTCCACGGTGGCCACCAGGCGGCCTTCGCTCATGACGGCGATCCGGTCGGTGAGGGTGAGGAGTTCGGGTAGGTCGGAGGAGGAGCAGAGGATGGCCAGTCCCTCGTCGGCGAGGGCGAACAGCCGGGCGTAGATCTCCGCCTTGGCGCCGATGTCGACGCCTCGGGTCGGCTCGTCGAGGATGAGCACCCCGGGATCGATGGCCAGCCAGCGGCCCAGCACGGCCTTCTGCTGGTTGCCGCCGGACAGGCTGGTGATGGGCTGGCCCATGGTGGCCGTCTTCACCTTCAGCCGCCCGGCCTGTTCGCCGGCCGCGGTGTCGAAGGCCCTACGGCGCAGCAGGCCGAACCGGCTGAAGGTCTTCGTGGTGAGCGCGCCGACGTTCTCGCCGACGCTCATGGTGGTCAGGAGGCCCTGGGCACGGCGCTCGCCGGGGACGAACGCGAGCCGGCGCTCGACACTGGCGATCGGGTTGCGCCGGTCGTAGGCGCGGCCCAGCAGTTCGACGCTGCCGCCGGTGCCGCGCTGGCCGCCGAAGAGGTTGTGGAGCAGTTCCACCCGGCCGGAGTCGGGCAGTCCGGCCACGCCGAGGATCTCGCCGGGGCGCAGGTCGAAGGAGATGCCCGTGTGTCGGCGTCCGCTCAACTCCCTTACTCTCAGCACGGGTTCGCCGAGAGTGCCGGCGGGCGCCGGTTCACGGCGGGTGAACTGGCCCAGTTCGCGGCCGACCATCGCGGCGACGGCCTGCTCGGGAGTGGTGTCGGCGCTGCGCCAGGCGGCGACGTGCATGCCGTCGCGCAGTACCTGGATGTGGTCGGCGAGGCGGAAGACCTCGGGCATGCGGTGGGAGACGTAGAGCATGGTCGTCCCGGCGGCCTTCAGCTTGTCCATCAGGGCGAACAGGCGGTCGGCCTCCGCGGGGGTGAGCATCGCCGTCGGCTCGTCCAGGATCAGCACCCGGCAGCCCCGGGTCACGGACCGGGCCACCACGATGAGCTGCTGGGTGGCGAGGTCCAGGGTGCGTACGGAGGCGTTCGGATCGAGGTCCAGGTCGAGTCCGGCGAGCAGTTCGGCGGTGCGCTCCGCCATCCGGCGCCGGGAGGGGAACCAGCGGCTGCCGGGTTCCACCCCGCTGAGGACGTTCTCCGCCACGGTCCGGTCGGGCAGCAACGACAGTTCCTGCGGGACGATCGCCACACCGTGACGGCCGAGCATCGTGCTGGGCTCGAAGGACGTGACCTCCTCGCCGAAGACACGCACCGCGCCGTCGCTGGGCGGCTGGAGACCGGCCAGGATCTTCAGCAGGGTCGACTTGCCGGCCCCGTTCTCGCCCAGCAGTGCCGTGATCTCACCGGCGGGGACGTCGAAGGAGACGTCGCGCAGGGCACGCACCGGGCCGAAACTGCGGGACAGGCCACGGACGGAGACCGCGGGGGCGGCGTCGGGAGCCGCCTTGGAGGAGGGGTCGCGGGGGCTGGCGGACATCAGTCCTCCACCGTGGCGTCGGCGAGGTTGGCGCGGGTGATGAACTGGGCGCCCGTGTCGACCCCGGTGATCTTGGTCCCCTTGACGAGGAAGTCGTGGAGCACCTGCACGGCCTTGTAGCCCTGCTCGGACGGGTTCTGGCTGATGGTGAAGTCCAGGACGCCCTTGTCGACATACTCGGCGGTCTGGGTCAGCAGGTCGAAGCCGCCCATGGCGATGCTGTCCGCGTGCCCGGACTGGGCGACCCACTTGGCGGCGGCGGTGGTGGAACAGCAGTCCAGACCGGCGACGGCGACGACCCCGGACTGGCCGGACATGGTCGACTCGACGGTGTTGTAGGCGGCGTTGGGCTCGTTGCCCACGTTGACGGGACCGACGATCTTGAGGCCGCTGCCCTTCATCCCGGCCTCGAACCCGGAGAACCGGTCGTGCGACCAACCCGCGCCGGTGTCCACGGAGAACACCACGACGGACTTGCCCGCGACATCGCCCTTGAGCTGCTTGCGCAGTTCCTCGGCCTGGGCCTTGCCCGAGCCCTTGAGGTCCTGGCCGACGAAGCCCATCTGCTGCGAGTCGGGGTTGTCGGTGTTGAAGGAGATGATCGGGATGCCCGCCTTGTAGGCCTGGCTGATCACCGGCTTGAGGGCGTCGCTCGACGCGGAGGAGACGGCGAGTCCGTCGACGGCCTTCTGCTGGATGAGGGTCTGTATCTCGGAGACCTGCTTGGCCGCGTCACCGCCGGTGGGGCCGATGAGGGCGACGTCGGCGCCCAGTTCCTTGCCGGCGCGCTTCATGCCCGCGGAGATCGGGGTGGCGAAGGCGAGCGAGGGGTCGTGGTAGCTCAGCTTGATGCGCATCGGCTTGTCGTCGTCGATCCGCTGCTGGATGTACGAGGCGAGCTTGAAGGAGCCGTCGGAGGAACCGCCCGAGTCCGCGGCGGTGACGGCACCGCACCCGGTGAGGGCGAGCGCGGCGACGGCGGCCGTGGCGGCGGCGAGCGATCTGAGGAGAGTACGCGGGGACATGGTGACTCCTTTGTCGTGTCCGTCGGTGAGGCGGGGACCGGGGAAGGGACGTGCGAGGTCGCGGGCGGGCGGCGGCGCGGCTCGGCGGCCGGGACTGCCCGTGCGGTGCGGCGTGGGGTGCGCGGAGGCTTGCGGTGAGCGGTGGGACGCGGGCGGCACCGGTCAGGCGCGGCTCTTGCGCTTGCGCTGCCAGGTGTCGGCCGCGACGGCGGCCACGATGACGAGACCGGTGACGACGGTCTGCCAGAAGGACGAGATGCCCTTGATGTTGAGGATGTTCTGGAGCAGGCCGATGAAGGCGACACCGATGACGGTGCCCCACATCGTGCCCGAGCCGCCGAAGAGCGCGGCCCCTCCGATGATGACGGCCGAGATGACGGTGAGTTCCAGGCCCTGGCCCGTCACACCCTGCACGTAGGAGAGGAAGGACAGGCCGAGGACGCCCGCGAGGCCCGCGGTGAAGCCGGAGAGTACGAACGCGGCGAGCTTGACCCGCTTGACGTTGACGCCGACCAGCCGGGCCGCCTCCTGATTGCCGCCCACCGCATAGGTGTTGAAGCCGAACCGGGAGCGGGCCAGCAGCACCACGCCGATGGCGGCGACGGCGGCGAAGAACACGAACTGCATCGGTACGACACCGAACAGCCGTCCCTGGCCCAGGAGATTGAACTCGGCCACGCCCGGCCGTGACGAACTCAGCGAGATCGGGGCCCCGTCGGAGATGAGCAGGGCGATCCCGCGGAAGACACTGAGCGTGCCCAGGGTGACGATGAAGGAGGGGACTCCGAGGACGACGACGGCCAGGCCGTTGACGAGCCCGGCCAGGACGCCCACTGCCAGTCCGACGAGCATCGCGGCGGGCCAGCTCCAGCCGTCCGAGATGAGCATGCCGGTGGAGATGGCGGACAGGGCGTAGGTGGAGCCGACGGAGAGGTCGATCTCGCCGTTGAGGATCACGAAGGTCACGCCGACGGCCATGATGCCGATCTGCGCGATCTGCTGGCCCACGGAGAGCAGGTTGTCGGACTGGGCGAAGGTCGGTGAGAGCACCGTGCCCAACAGGAAGAGCAGCACCAGCGCGGCGAACACACCGGCCTCGCGGGCGTGCAGGAGTCTGCGCAGCGCCGAGGGGACCTGCCGGGTGGACTCCGGGCCCGGTGACGCCGCCGGGGCGGGTGAGGTGGAGGTGGTCAGAGTCACGAGGCGCTCCCGATCCGGGCGTTGAGCTGGTCTCTGGTGGGAAGGGCGGGGATGACCCCGGCGACGGAGACGGTGTGGGCGCCCGACGCCGCGGCGAACGCGGCCGCCTTCGCGGCGGTCAGCCCGTCGGCCAGTGCGACGGCCAGGGCGGCGGTGAAGGAGTCGCCCGCGCCGGTGGTGTCGACGACGGCGGTCGGTGGATACGGCGGTACGGAGGTGACGCCGGACTCCTCGGCGACGAGCGCTCCCTGGCCGCCCCGGGTGAGGACCGCGATCCCGCCCGTCCGTTCCCGCAGGGCCCGGACCAGGTCCTCGTCACCGAGTCCGTGCTCCTCACCGAGCCCCAGAAGGACGGGTGCCTCCGTCTGGTTCGGGGTGATCACGTCGATCAGCGGCCAGCACTCCTCGGGCAGCGGCCGAGCCGGCGCCGGGTTGAGGAGGGTGCGGGTGCCGGTCTCGCGGCCGGTGCGCAGGGCCGCAGTCACGGCCTCCTGCGGGATCTCCATCGAGACGACCAGGATGTCGGCGGCGGAGATCTCGGCGCGGAAGCGCTCCACCGCGGCGGCGTCCAGTGCGTCGAGGGCGCCGGGAGCGATGGCGATGCGGTTCTCCCCGGACGGTTCGACCAGGATGAACCCGACCATGGTGGGGGCCGACGCGGTCACCACGTGCTCGGCGCCAACCCCTTCCGTGCGCCACAGCTCCCGTGCCGCACGCCCGAAGTCGTCGTCACCGACGGCGGTGAGGAGTGCGACCTCGGCACCGAGCCGGGCGGCGGCGACGGCCTGGTTGCTGCCCTTGCCGCCGGGTCCCGGATCGAAGGTCCCGCCGGACACCGTCTCCCCCGCGGAGGGTGCCCGGGGGACCCGCATGGTCAGCCCGGCTCCGTAACTTCCGACTACCGCGATCTTCATCGACACACCGCTTTGTGTATGGACAACCATGGACAAGCGAGAGCGTAGGTACAGGGATGTCCATAGTCAACGGTTGTGCGGGAAGTGATTTTTGGGACGTCGTGGACCCACTTCAGGCCATAACGCGCAAGGGAAACATGACGGCCCGGCCCAAGGAGCGACCGCCGCGCCGAGAGTGGAACCCTGTTCCGGGCTCAACACCCCCTAGCCGACAAGCTGATGACGGCCTTTCAGGCATGCACGTCCGACTCTGTGCGTTCACGCACCGGACACAGATCTACGGGAGTGAGCGGGTCCGACTCCGGCAGGCAGCGCGTTGGACCCGGTCAGACAGTCGCTCGGCTGGCGGCCCAGCAGGGCGCGGATGGCGGGGGTGAACGCCGCCGGGCCGTCGCAGCCGAGACCGGCCGCGATCCGGGTGACCTGCGTACCGGCGGTCAGGTGCCGCGGGGAGTGCACGACACACGCCCGCTGCTGCCACTGCGGGCTTCGCCGAGGTGTTGGGGCCGAAGAGGGTGGCCGGTTCGGTGTTGTCGGTGACCGAGCCCTGGTTGTACAGCGAGCCCTAGATGTACAGCCAGTAGAAGTCGGTGTCGTCCGCGTCGGATCGGTGAACGGAGACGACCGGGCCGGGAGCGGCGGGCTGTGCGGCTGGCTGGAGGTCGCGGTCGGTGAGGAGGGCGGGGACCGCCGCCTCGTCCTTGACCATGTGCACGGAGTGCTGCTTGAGCAGGTCTGCGATCACCGGCTGGCGGTCGCGGTCGCCCCTGGCGTCCAGACCGGGCACCGCGCCGGGGGATCTACCCACGACGATCACGGGGATACCGGCCTTGGCGTAGCTCAGGTCGTATCGCGCTTCGCGCCCGACGGAGAGGGCTGTTGCTCGTCGCGGCTCTCCGCGGTGAAGGCGTCGCGGCGAGCGAGGGTCACCGACAGAGGCAGGTCCAGACGCTCGGCTGCGCGGCGCCGGACACGCACCTGAGCCCGAGTCCGCGGCCGGAAGGAGGGAAGCCGCGAGCAGCCGCAACCAGGGCGGTGATCGTAGGTCAGCCCCTCCGCGAGCACGGTCGCGACGACGGACCATGCCTTCACGTCGCGTCGCCGGGGCGCGGCGAAGTCGTAGCCGGCGAAGACGAGTTGTTCACGACAGCCGGGACAGACGCGCTTCCGGATCGGCCAGGTGCTGCCTTTGAAGGAGAGTCGGCACGCGGTGCACACGTAGTGCCGGAAGGCGCCGTTGAACGCGTGGTAGCACATGGTCGGACAGGGTACGCAGCGCCCGCGGGCGGGCCCAACCGGATTCCTGGCGCCCAATCTGGTCAGTGGGCCGCCAAGTCAGTGCTGCCGGACAACGCGGGGGGTGTGGACGTGCGAATCGCCGGAAGGCCCTGACGCGGCTCCTGTGCCTGTGGGTTGAGACTTCGAACGCCTCCCCCAACGGCACGGGAGCCTCATGCGTTGCACACGCCGTCGGCGCCGCCCGATCAGTGGCCGCGCTGAAGCAGCTCATTGCGCCAGCCGCTGTCAGGGATCACCACGGGACGGAACCGTCGCGGTCCTGGAAGGTGCCGGTCGGGCCGTCCGGGCCGACCGTGGCCATGGCGACGATCGCCTCGGCGCCCTCGGCGACGGTCTGGTGGCCGCGGTGGCCGTTGAGGTCGGTGGCGGTGAAGCCGGGCTCGACGACGTTGACCTTGAAGCGGGGCAGCGCCTTCGCGTATTGGATGGTGAGCATGGAGACGGCCGCCTTCGACGACCCGTAGGACAGGGCGGGGAGCTTGAACTCCATTCGCGCCGGGTCGGTGACGATGCCCATCGACCCGGTGCCGCTGCCGATGTTCACGATCACCGGATGGTCCGACGCCTCCAGCAGCGGGATGAACGCCTCGGTGACGCGAACGACGCCGAACACGTTGGTGTCGTAGACGCGCTGCATCTCCTCGGCCCCGATCCGGGGCGCGGGAACGAACGCACCGGAGATGCCGGCGTTGTTCACCAGCACGTCGAGCCGGCCCTCGGCCTGGCGGATCGTCTCCGCTGCGGCGTCCACCGCGGCCTGGTCGGTGACGTCGATCCGTACGAACCGGGCGCCGAGCCGGTCGGCGGCGTCCCTGCCGCGCTCCGGGTCGCGTGCGCCGACGTAAACGGTGTGCCCCAGCTCGATCAGGCGGCGGGCGGTCTCCTGCCCGAGACCCTTGTTGGCCCCGGTGATCAATGAAATGGTCATGCCTCCAGCATCGGATCCGGTCCGCCTCGAAACCCACGTAGATCCCGAATGATCGAAGAAAGCTCCACAGCTCTCCGAATCGGATCTTCGATCCTCCACCTGTGATGCCGGGTATCGGATATAAATCCACCATGGATCGCACCGACCGGCAGCTCGTCCACTGTCTGCTCCAGGACGGTCGTGCCTCGCTGCGCCGCATCGCCGACGTCCTGGAAGTCTCCGAGCAGACGGTCGCGCGCCGCCTCCAGCGCCTGAGGGAGGCCGGGGCGTTGCAGGTGCAGGTACGCCCCGACACCCGCGCCACCGGCCAGCGGTCCTGGTTCGTCCGGATGCAGTGCCGTCCGGACACCGCCTCCTCGCTGGCCGCAGCACTCGCCACCCGTGACGACGTGTCCTGGGTCAGCATCACCTCCGGCGGCTCGGAGATCATCTGCCTCGCCAGGGGCGCCGCCGACCAGGGCGGCGGCTCCGTCCTGCGGCGCCTCCCCCGCACCAGCCAGGTCCTGGCCTTCACCGCCTTCACCGTCCTGCACGTCCACACCGGCAGCGGCACCCGCTGGCTCACCCTGGACGACCCGCTCACCCCCGACCAGACGGCAGCCCTCAGGGCGGGCACGCGCCCCGACCCCACATCGCCCCCGCACCCGCTCCACCCCGACGACGCACCCCTGCTCGCCGAACTCGCCCGTGACGGCCGCGCAGGCGTCGCCGCGCTGGCCCGCGCCACCGGATGGCCCCAGTCCCGCGTCTCCACCCGCCTGGAGGCCCTGCTGTCCACCGGCACGCTCCAGGTCAAGACCGACCTCTCCCCCGCCCAGTTCGGCTACCACACCTCGGCCTACCTGTGGCTGACCGTCGCCCCCAGCCGCCTCGCGGCCACCGGCGCCGAGGCGTCCCTGCACCCCGAGGCGACCTTCGCGGCCTCCGTCACCGGCACCGCCAACCTCCTGGTCACCACCACCTGCCGCACCGACTCCGACCTCTACGCCTACGTCACCACCCGAATCGGCGCCCTCCCCGGCGTCCACCAGGCCGAGATCGTCCCGGTCCTCCACCGCCTCAAACAGGGCGGCACCCGCCTCCACGACAACCGCCTCATCCCCGCCTGATCCCGCCCTACGGCCGGTTCAGGTCGCGACGCCGGAACGTTCGCGTCCCGCGAATGAATCTTCAGCCCACCGCCATCAACCCCCTGGTACGCAGACTGCTGACGACGGGACTCTCCTCAAGGGGAGACCGGCAAAGTGCGTCTCTTCGAGCTCGACAACGGCGGCCTGTCGAGCGCTGCCCCGAGCCCTTCGGCCGCCGACGTCCAGGCCCTACGACGGTGCGTCGGTGCCCGGCAGTTCGCTGTCTCCCTCTGCCCAGTTGTTGACCCATCCGCAGCAGGAGCAGGCGTAGCGTCCGTTGACTCCGGAGATCTCCGTGCCGCACTGCCGGCAGCCGGTGGTGGTGATGCGCTGCCCTTCGAGGAACGCGGCAGCTGCCGCAGCAGCCTCGCGGGTCGGCTGCGGCTGGACGGGCTGCTTGCTCGCGGTCATGAAGCCGACCTTATCCGGGGCTCGGGGGCGTGTCGGGAGATCGGGCCGCAGGTCTGGCAGTATCAGGAGCCGTCGTCGGCCTGGTGGGCCTGGGCCCCGCACTTCGGGCAGTTCACGACCAGCCCCTCCTGTGGATTGTCGGCGGCTTCGGCGCAGGATCCAGGATGCCGCCCGGGCGGGTGCTGGCGGTAGAGGGCGATGACCTTGCCGGGTCCCGCTCAGCCGTCCAGACGGCGCTTGGCAAGCCAGGTGACCATCTCGGGGTCGTGGTGGTCGAAGAAGAGGGAGCTGCCGGTGTCGAGGGTGGCGATCCGGGCCATCTGTTCGTCGGTGAGCCGGAAGTCGAAGACGTCGATGTTCTCGGCCATGCGCTCGGCGCGCACGGACTTGGGGATGGCGATGACGCCGCGCTGGGTGAGCCAGCGCAGGACGATCTGTGCGACGGACTTGTGGTGTTCCTTGCCGATCTCGGCGAGCAGGGGGTTGGTGAACAGGTCGTTCCTGCCTTCGGCGAAGCCGCCCCAGGACTGGATCTGTACGCCGTGCTCGCGCATGAGGTTCTGGTAGTCGGCGCGCTGGAAGAAGGGGTGGGTCTCGATCTGGTTGACCTGCGGGGTGATCTCGTTGTTGAGGATCAGGTCGATCAAGCGATCGGGGTAGAAGTTGGCGACGCCGATCGCCTTCGCCGCGCCCTCGCGGTTGAGGGCCTCCATGGCGCGCCATTGACCGTAGACGTCGCCGAAGGGCTGGTGCATCAGGTACAGGTCGAGGTGGTCCAGGCCCAGCTTGGTCAGGGAGGTCTCGAACGCACGGCGGGTGTTGTCCTGCGCGGGCGCGTCCTGGACCCACAGCTTGGTGGTGACGAAGAGCTCCTCGCGCGCGATGCCGCTGGACTTGATGGCGCGGCCGACGGCTTCCTCGTTGCCGTAGGCGGCGGCGGTGTCCAGCAGGCGGTAGCCGGCGGACAGGGCTCCGGAGACGGCGCGCTCGGTGTCCTCGGCGGGGATCTGGTAGACGCCGAAGCCGAGGAGCGGCATCTCGACGCCGTTGTTGAGGGTGACGGTCTGCATGAGCGGGATGTCCTTCGCCGTGCGGGTGGGAGTGGCTGGTCAGGGGCGGATGAGGGCCTTGAGGACCTGGCGGTCGGCCATCGCCGGGTAGGCGTCAGGTGTCTGGTCGAGGGAGAAGGTCCGGTCGAAGACACGGCCGGGGGCGATCGTCCCCTCCAGGACGTCGGGCAGCAGCAGCTCGATGTAGGCACGGGCGGGGCTGGCGCCGCCGGTCAGGGTGATGTTGCGCATGAACTCCGCCGGGCCGATCGGACCCTGCTCGTACTGGGGGACGCCCAGGCGGCTGATGGTGCCGCCGTCCAGGATTGCGCCGAGCGCGGTGTCGAGGGCCTGGCGGGTCCCGACGGCCTCGATCACCTTGTCCACCCCGCCGGTCAGCTCGCGGATCCGGGCGATGCCCTCCTCGCCGCGCTCGGCGACCACGTCCGTGGCGCCGAACTCGCGGCCCAGGCCGGTGCGGGCTTCGTGGCGGCCGGCGAGCACGATCCGCTCGGCACCGAGCCGCTTGGCGGCGATCACGGCGCACAGGCCGACCGCGCCGTCTCCGACCACCAGCACCGCGTCACCGCGGCCGACGCCGGCGGTGACGGCGCCGTGGTGGCCGGTGGTCATCACATCGGACAGCGCCAGCAGGGACGGCACCAGGGTGGAGTCGGCGCCCACCGGCAGCTTCACCAGGGTGCCGTCCGCGTACGGGACGCGAACGGCTTCACCCTGCCCGCCGTCCACACCGTCGAAGCCGTACCGGCCACCGTTGCGGCACGAGATGTGCAGACCCTTGGCGCAGTAGTCGCAGGTGTTGTCGCTGTACGTGAATGGGGCGACGACCAGGTCACCGGCCTTCAGGCCGGTCACCTCCGGTCCGGTCTCCTCGACGACTCCGAGGAACTCGTGGCCCATGGGGCGACCTGTGTCGGTGGCGGGCATGGAGGCGTAGGGCCACAGGTCGCTGCCGCACACGCACGCGGCCAGCGTGCGCACCACCGCGTCGGTCGGCCGGGCGATCTTCGGGTCGGGCCGGGCCTCGACGCGGACGTCGCCGGCTCCGTACATCATTGCTGCACGCATGAGGGTGCTACTCCAAACGAGGATCGTGCTGAGGTCGGTACGACGAAGTTCAGCGTTCGAGCATGCGGGCCTGTGCCTCGGTGTGGGTGTCGCCGGCGGCGGGCGGCAGGCTGCAGAGCCGGTCGAGCTGCTCGGGGGTCAGCGTGACCGTGTCGGCTGCGGTGTTCTCCTCGACCCGGCTGACACGCTTGGTGCCGGGGATCGGGGCGATGTCGTCGCCCTGGGCGAGCAGCCAGGCCAGCGCCACCTGACCGGGCGTGGCACCAGCCTCGTCGGCCAGGGCCTTGACCTCGTCGGCGAGCGCCAGGTTGTGCCGGAAGTTCTCGCCCGTGAAGCGCGGGTTGTCGCGGCGGAAGTCGTTCTCGTCGAACTGGTCGGTGGAGCGCACGGTGCCGGTCAGGAAGCCGCGGCCCAGCGGGGAGAACGGCACCAGGCCGATGTTCAGCTCCCGCAGGACGGGCAGCACGCGTTCCTCGATCCCGCGAGTGAACAGGGAGTACTCGGACTGGACCGCGGTGACGGGCTGGACGGCATGGGCCCGGCGGATGGTGTCCGGACCGGCCTCGGAGAGCCCGAAGGCGCGGACCTTGCCCTCGGTGATCAGCTCGCCGACGGCGCCAACGGTCTCTTCGATCGGTGTGTTCGGATCGACGCGGTGCTGGTAGTACAGGTCGATGTGGTCGGTGCCCAGCCGCTTCAGGGAGCCCTCGACCGCGGTGCGGATGTTGGCGGGGCCGGAGTCGAGGTTCCACGCGCCTTCCCCAGCGTGTGAGACCAGGCCGAACTTGGTGGCCAGCACCACCTGGTCCCGGCGACCCTTCAGCGCCCGGCCGAGCAGCTCCTCGTTGGTGTAGGGGCCGTAGATCTCGGCGGTGTCGATCAGCGTGACCCCGAGTTCCAGGGCTCGGTGCACCGTCCTGATCGACTCCGCGTCGTCGGTGCCCGAGCCGGTGTAGCCGTGGGACATGCCCATCGCGCCCAGCCCGATCCGGGAAACCTCAAGGTCACGCAGCTTGATGTACCGCATCGCGCCCTCTTCCGGTCATGCGTCTCGCCTGGTCTCTCACTCTCACCCCGCCCGGCAGGTCGTGCCCGTCGCGGTCCTGGCTGCGGTGAGAGGGTCAGGCGTCTTCCTCATTCACCTTCGCCCGGATTGCTGCCGTGTGGCAGGGCGGGCTCTTCAGGGGTAACGACAGGGCCCCCTCCCGCCCGCGAGACGAGTGCCCGGCGGGTGAGACTGGAGGCATGGCAATGGCATCGACGAACGCGCACAGCGAGGGCGCCGAGCTGGGTCGTTTCCTGCGGGCCCGCCGCACCCAGACCAGTCCCGAACACGTCGGCCTCACCATCGGGGCCGGCATCCGCCGCACCCCCGGTCTGCGCCGCGAGGAGCTGGCCACCCTCGCCGGCATCAGCATCGACTACTACGTGCGTCTGGAACGCGGCAAGGAGACCCGCCCCAGCCCGGCCGTCCTCGACTCCCTCGCCCGCGCCCTGCGCATGGACGACCAGGAACACCAGCACCTGCGCGAGCTCGCCGCCCGCGCTGCCCGCTACGTCTCCGAGCCGCCGCCCGCGCCCAGCCGCTCCGTGCGCCCCCATCTCAAGCTGCTGCTGGAATCACTGCGCCCGAACCCCGCATACGTCATCAGCCGCAGCATGGACATGCTCGCCTGGAACCCCGGCGGCCTCGCCCTGTACGCGGGCCTGGAGGACTGGCCGGTCAAACATCGCAACCTGGCCCGCTACCTCTTCCTCCACCCGGCCGCGCGGGATCTCTTCGGCGACTGGGACCGCCAGATCACCGGCTGCGTCGCCCGGCTGCGCGCTGTCGCCGGCACCGCCCCCGATGCCCCTGACCTGACCAACCTCGTCGGCGAACTCCTGCTCAAGAGCCCCGACTTCGCCCGGCTGTGGGAACGCTACGAGGTCACCGGCCGCAAACCCGCGCAGAAAACCTTCCAGCACCCCCGCGTCGGCACGATGACGCTCACCTCCCAGTCCATGCACCTGGAAGGCACCCCCGGCCAGCGCATCGGCGTCTACACCGCCGAACCCGGCACACCCGACCACGACGCCATGCTGCTGCTCGACATGACCGCGCCCGTGGCCGCGCCCGGCCAGGAAATCCCGCACACATCGCCCTGACCGGTTGCTCTCACGAGCAGTCCTATGCGAAGCAAGATCGACAACGGGCGGCAATCCCTTGAAGGGGGCTTCTCTAGCGGGGCAGCCGTGGTGCGAGGCGAACTTGTGGGGGCTGTGTCTGGCCGATGCCGTTGGCGTCGACCACACGCCTCAGGACGGTGACCTACGACAGGACGGTGACCTACGACAAGGCCGTGAGCTCGGCTTTTTCCAGCCAGGCGGTGTACCAGCGGGCGAACGTCACTGGCGCACCGTCGTCGTCGAGGAGCGGGGCGAGGTCGACGTCGTCCACCCGGCAGTCGGACCAGATCGTGCCGCGGTGGCTGCCGTTGATGATCAGCCACTCTCTTTGGGCGCAGCCCAAGTGGGAGACCACGATCGCGCCGGCGGTGCGCTCCGGGGCGAACATGACGGCCTCCCACCGTTCGTCCCACGCTTCGATGGCGTCGTCGAAATCCTCGATGTCCTCGAAGTCCTCTTCCTCGGGACGTTGGGCAAGAGCGTCGTTGAGCAGCTCCGGGTCCGGACCCTGGTCAGGAAACGGCTCGGCAAGCCTCGACAGGTCGGCCAGGTCCGCGCCGTCGCCCTCCCAACGCCAACGGCCCTGCACGCGCCGAACCGGGAACAGGCCATACGCGGGGCCGGCGCCGCCCGCACCCACGTGGAGCAGGAAGGCCCGGTATTCCTCTGGCAGTTGCACGCCTGTCTGAGCCTCTAGCTCGGCAAGCTCGCCCTGGGCAAGCGGATCCTCCAGGACCCACTTGTGCCCCCGCGCACCGAAAACCCTGCTGGCCGCAGGGCCTGCACCGGCCGCCTCAACTCGCCGGCGTACGCCCGCCCACCACTCATCCGTCATGCGCAGACCGTACGTGCCGCCACTGACACCCGGGCAGCAGTCCTCGCTACGACCGCGGGAACAGCCCGGCACCCCAAGTCCCTCGGCACATCACGCACACCGGCCACATGAAGGGAGGCGGGGATGGCCACGTAGCACAACCTCAGACGTCAAGGAGATCTCCAGACGCCCCGAAAGCACCACCGAACGCGACCGGCGCGGACGCGGAACACGGCTTCAGAAGGGAACGACCAGCCCGACTTCTCGCAACGCGAGCAAGGCCCTGCCCATGCACTCGGCGGCCGAGGCCCCATCGGCCCTCATGCCACCGTCAATAGGCCCGCCAGAGGCTGCGAATGTCCACGCTGGCTGATCGTCACGCATCCGCTCCGCATCGACCCGGATCATGGCACCTACACCCTGCTCGCCGAGCCACTCCAGGATGAGCAGTGTCGCGTCCTCGACGCCGCTGTCCGGATCCGCCTTGGGCCACCGGCCCATTCCCTTGGCCATGGCCACCACCCTACTCAGCGGCTGGATTGGCCTTGTCGCACACTTTCAGGCGGCTCAGTTCCTCATCTCGGCCACGGCTACGGCCCGCATCCTCACTCGGGACGGCCACGGGAACGCAGGAGGCACGTCCGACTCACCGCGTCCGGCGCCGATGTCACCCGGGCCCTGATCAACGCCATAAGCATCTGAGGACCAGTCGACGCCTGCGCTCGCGCCCCCGGCACGCTCCCCGACCGGCGGAAGTACCCGTCGCATACCGGTCGCAGCAGAACTCTGAACCGGGGTTTCCTACCGTCGACCCCGGCCGACAGGATCCGGCGCCGCCCGCCCTGCCGAGCCGTCACGCGACACCACACGGGACACCACGCGACAACACCAGGGAAGACACAGGTGATTCAGATGAACGAGGCACCCCAGTCGGCCGAGATGGCCCGGATTCTCGCTCTTCAGGAACTGGACTCGGAGCAGGAGGCGGGCGCGTTCCCCTGCTTCAGCGTTTCCGGGAGCACGATCACCGTCCGCACCATGTGACCCTCGGCTCCCACCGCAGGCCCTGAGGAGGGATCCCGTGCTCGACGCCTTCACGGAGACCTTCGCGGACGCGGAGTTCTACGCTCCGCTCGCGACGACGGCCGACCCCGGCCCGCGCTTCACCCCGAGCCGTCCGGCCCCCGGCTGGCGGTCCGTACCGCAGGACGTCTGGACGGTCTGGAGCCGGCCGGACGCCCGCCGTCCCGAGCAGGGCTGGAAAATCCATGTGTCGGCGCGCCTCGACCGGGCCCAGCAGGTCCTCGACCAGGTGGCACGGGTCTGCTTCGCGGAGGACGTGCCGTTCAAGCACCTGTCCGCCCGGACCTTCTTCCTCGTCGTGCACCACAAGCACGCCCACCGCGCGCAGGCGGGCAAGTTCTGCGCGGTCTACCCGCCGGACACCGACACCGCGCGACGGCTGCTCGGGCTGCTCTCCGACGCGCTGCGCGACGAGGACGGACCGTACATCCTCTCGGACCGCCGCTTCGGCGACTCGAAGACCGTCCACTACCGCTACGGCGCGTTCGGCCCCCGGAGCAGGCTGCTCCCGGACGGCACCCGGCAGGGGCTGGTCCGGGACGCCTCGGGGCGTGACGTGCCGGACGAGCGGCGGCCCTTCTTCGTGCTGCCCGCCGGGATCACCGACCCCTTCGTCGCGGAGGAGCCCGTGCCGCACGCGGGAGCGATCCGTATCCGGGACTACGAGATCCTCGCCGCGTTGCAGCCGAGCAACGCGGGAGGGACGTACCAGGGGCGGGACACCCGCACCGGCCGCCGTGTGTTCATCAAGGAGGCGCGTGCCCACAACGGCCTCATCTGGGACGGCACGAGCGCGCAGGAGCGGTTGCGGCACGAGTACGAGGTGCTGACCGCCGTGCACGCGGCGGCTCCCGGTGTCTGCCCGCAGCCGCTGGAGCACTTCACCGAGTGGGAGCACGACTTCCTCGTCACCGAGTACGTCGAGGGGGATGCGCTGCGCGCCTGGCTGAGCCGTACGTCCCCGCTCATGCGGCACGGCCGTACGGCGGCCGGCTGCGCGGATTTCTTCGCGGTCTGCCGCGGGCTCCTGGGCGACGTGGACGCGGCCCTGGACCAACTGCACGCTCTGGGGCACCGGTTCGGGGACATCAGTCTCGGCAATGTCGTCGTCACGCCGTCGGGCATGGCCCGACTCGTCGACTTCGAGGCGGTCTCGGCACTGGACGGGCCTCCGGCGCCCATGGGCACCACGGGCTTCACGCCACCCGCCGCGCTGCGGAAAGCGAGTGACGATCCGCTGTTGACGGACCGGTACGGCACGGCCGCGCTCGCCCTCGCCTTCCTCGCGCCCTTCCACGAGACGGCCGAACTGGCCCCCGCCGGGATCACGTTGCTCCGGCACGACCTGGCGGATGCCGCACCCCCGGCCGACCTGTGGGCGCGGGCCGTCTCCAACTACCTGACAGACAGCTCGACTTGCCCGGCACTGTTCTCTCCGGCCGAGGTGGCGGCGGATCCGCTGGGCTGTGTCGCCCGGCTCGCCGACGACGTGGTGGCCGGGCTGCTGGAGAGTGCCGACCCCGGCCGGCCGGACTGGGTCTTCCCTCCCTCACCGCAGGCGTTCCGCACCAACACCGTGTGTGTGGCGTACGGCACCGCGGGCGTGGTGCACGCCCTGCACCAGGCCGAAGTGCCCGTCCCGGAGGCGGTGGAGAAGCGGTTGCGTCACGACGCGCTGACCCGTCGGGACGAACTGCCCCCGGGGCTCGACACCGGCACCGCGGGGATCTCCCGCGTCCTGGCCTCGCTCGGCCGCTTGGACGAGGCCGTCGACCTCGCCCGGCACGCCGACGGCCACCCTCTCACCGCGTCCTGCGCCACCCTGGCGGGCGGCCGGGCCGGCGTCGGCATGACCTGGCTCGCCCTGCACCGGCACACCGCCGACGCGCACCACCTGGAGCGGGCCGTCGCCGCCGGGGACGCGCTCCTCGCCACCTCGGACCTCGTGCCCGCGCTCGGCGGCGACGATGCCCGCGGACTGTTCCACGGCCGTTCCGGACTGGCCCTCTTCCTGCACCACTTGGCGGACGAGACCGGCGAGGACCGCTACCGCGCGGCCGGACTGCGGTTGCTGCACGAGGAGTTGGACCGTGCGATCCCCATGGACGACGGCACCCTGTCCTTCGCCGACAACGCGGTCCTGAAACGAGCCATGCCCTATCTCGCCGTCGGAGCGGCCGGCGTGGGCACGGTTCTCACCCGGTACGTGGCCTCCTGCGCCGACGAACGCCTCGCTGCGGCCCTCCCGTTGGTGGCGGCGGGGACGTCCGTGTCGTGCTGGACGAACGAGGCCGGGCTGTATCAGGGGCTCGCCGGGCTGGCCTGGTTCCTCGCCGACCGGGCCGACAGCGACGGCGGCGCCGACGCTCGCGGGGCCGCCGTGCGGGCCGCCACCGGTCTGCTCAAGTACGCCGTGCCGTACACCCGGGGAGTTCGCTTCCTCGGGTCGGGGGCGCAGCGGTTCAGTGCCGATCTGTCGAGCGGCGCGGCCGGGGTGCTGCTGGCACTCCGCCGGGTCCTGCACGGCCCAGGTGACGAGCTGTTCACCCTGGGCCCCGCCGCCGGGTCCACGGCGCCCGGCGAAGCGACCAGGTGTCGTCCGCCGGGCGGGTAGTCCGTACGACCCTCTGCACCATCGAACCCATCGAACCCCTCGAAGCAATCCAACTCACCGAACTCATCCAACTCACCGACGCTCATCGAACTCACCGGACCCATCCAACTCATCGCACCCATCGGACAGGAGACCCCTGATGACCCAGATCCTCGCGTTGCAGACCCTGGACACCGACACGGAGACCGAGACCGCCGCCTTCTGCATCAGCGCCAGTTGGAGCGGCTGGAGCATCCACACGGCGTGACGACGGCGGGGGGATCGCAGGGTGTCGGGCCCTGGGGTCCCCCCCGTTGCGGTGTCGGGTTTTCCCCGATGCTGGGGATCGTGGATCGGGGCACAGTCGTCCACGGCCTCCCGGACAGGCTCCGGGCCGCGCGGTTCCTGCGCGGCCCGGAGCCTGTCCCACGTCCCGTGAGACAGGAACGCATGGTGCACACCACTCCCCCGAACCCGACCACCGTGACCTCCCCGCTGCGGTTCTCCGTCCTCGGGCCGCTCTCCGCCGAGGTGGACGGGCACGCCCTCCCGCTCGGCCCGCTCAAGCAGCGTGTCGTCCTGGCAGCACTGCTGTGCCACGCCAACTCCCCTGTCTCGGTGGCGTTGTTGACCAAGGCGGTGTGGGACGACGATCCGCCGCGCACGGCCCGCAAGAACCTTCAGCTCTATGTCTCGGCACTCCGCAAGACGCTGGCCCTGGCGGGCACGGGTGACCGGATCTCCCTGCACTGCGGCGGCTACGTGCTCCGCGTGGCCGCCTCGGAGCTGGACTCCCTCGACTTTCTGGCGCTGGCCCGGGCCGGGCGAGAGGCTCTCGCCGACGGCGACGCGGCGCGCGCGGCGCGGCTGCTGCACGAGGCCCGGACCCTGTGGAACGGGCCGCCGCTGCCCGGACTCGGCTGCTCCGAGGTGCTGGAGGCGGAGGCCGACCGGCTGACCCTCCGGCATCTGGGTGTCTGCGAGGACTGGGCCGAGGCCTCGTTGGCGGCGGGCCGGCCCGGTGAGGTCGCGGACGCGGTCGGCGAGCTGGTGGACGAGCATCCGCTGCGGGAGCGGCTGCGGGCCGCCCAGATGACGGCCCTGCACCGATCGGGCCGCCGAGGGGAGGCGATGGCCGCCTACGACGAGCTGCGGCAGCATCTGTCACGGGAGTTGGGGCTGTCCCCGAGTCCGGCCCTGGAGTCGCTGTACCGCACGGTCCTCGCCGACGAGGGGGCCGCTCCCACCCCGGCGACCCGCTCCGCCGCACCGGTCGGACTGCCCGCCGACATACCGGACTTCACCGGTCGCGGGGACACCCTGGCCCAGTTGCTGGAGACGGCCACCGGGGTCGGCGGCGCCGCCCACGTCCTGGTCGGCCCGGCCGGGGTCGGCAAGACCACGCTGGCCGTGCGGGCCGCCCACCGGCTGGAGGGCGAGTTCCCGGGCGGCCGGATCTTCGTAGGACTGCGGCAACAGGACGGCAGGGCCAGGTCGTTGGGGTCGGTGACCACGGAGCTGCTGGCGTACACCGGTCCGGTCGGGGCCCCGCCCGCCGACCCGGAGCTGGCCGCCGCGCAGTGGCGGGACTGGCTGGCCGACCGCAGGGTGCTCGTGGTGCTGGACGACGCGCCTCATGAGGCCGCGGTCAGGCCGCTGCTGCCGGGCCCCGGCCGGAGCACGGTCCTCGTCACGGCCCGTACCCAACTGGCGGGGCTGGCCCCGGCCCACCGGGTGCGGGTGCCGCCGCTGTCGACGGCCGAGGCGCTGGAGCTGCTGGGCAGGCTGATCGGCACCGGTCGCATGCTGTGCGACCGGGCCGCGGCGGCACGCGTGGTGGCCGCGTGCGGCGCGCTGCCGCTGACGGTACGGGCGGCGGGTCTCAAACTGGCCGTGCTCCAGCATCTGCCGCTCGCCGAGTACGCGGAGCGGCTCGCCGATCCCGAGGCGCTCCTGGACGAACTGGCCGTCGGTGATCTCCAGGTGCGCTCCCATGTGGCCGACGAATGGGCGCAGTTGGCCGACCGGCACCGGGGCGCGCTGCGCCGCCTCGCGCGACTGCCGCTGTCCGGCTGGTTCACCGCGGCGGAGGCCGCCACGGCGCTGGGCGGCGACCGGCGGGGCGCGCAGCGGGAGTTGGAGCTGATGATCGAGGCGGGCGCGGTGGTCCTGCCCGACAGCGAGGTCACCGCGCACACCGCCGCGTACTCGCTGCCGTATCTGACGCATCTCTACGCCCGGGAGGCGGCAGGCGTCTGAGGCCGCGGGCCTCCCGGGCGGAGGCCCCGTCAGGTCAGCGGCAGCAGTGTGCCCAGGTCGCCCTTGCCCTCGAACACCGTGTGCAGGGCGAGGAGTACGCCGGCCGAGCCGGTCGCGAGGTCGGCGGACAGCCGCAGCAGTCCGGCGCCGGGGACGTACATCCCCTCGCCCTTGCGCAGCGCGTGCCAGGAGAAGTTCCGTACCGCGGCGAGCAGTTGCTCCTCCTCGTCCGCCGGAGCGAGCAGGGCGAACGAGGCGACCAGGCCCGCCCGGCCGTGGAACAGGCCCGGTTCGCGCACGAACGGGGCGGCGCCGCACGGTGTGGCGGCGGAGACGAAGGCCGCGAGCGCGGGGTCGTCGGCGCGGGTGAGGTACTCGCGTGCCACGAGGGCGATTCCGGTGCTGCCTTGGTCCAGGTAGGGCAGATGCCGGTGGCCCTGCTTGGCCTGCACGGTCTCGTCGGCCATCGTGACGCACTGCCGGATGTCCCACTCCAGAGCGGCCCGTGCCGCGTCCAGACGGTGCTTCTCACCGGTCACGTGATGCAGGCGGAGCTGGAGGAGCGCCGGGCCGCCGAGGCCGTGCATGAGGCCCGCGTGGTCCGGCAGGCGGAGTCCGGGTGCCGAGCTGTCGCGCCGTAGCGTCTCCAGGCGGTCGGCGATGTGCGCGGCCTCGTCGAGCAGGGCCGTGTCCCCGGTGCGTACGGCGAAGTGGCAGAGCGTGAGGGCGATTCCGGCCAGGCCGCCGAAGAGCCCGGCCCGGTGCGGGTCGCCGGCCGCACGGGCCCGTTCGAGGATCTCCGCAGCCGCCTCGGGGCGGCCGAGTTCGTCGAGTACGACGGCCACGCCGTACAGGCCGTCGTACAGGCCGCCGGCCGCTTCGGGGCGGGTCCGCCGGGCCGCCGCGATCAGCCAGTCGACGTAGGTGTCGGGTACGGCGGTGCCTGCCCGGTGCAGGGCCAGGAGCACACCTGCGGCGCCGTGGGCGAGGGTGTGGCCGCCGGTGTGGAAGACCTCCCAGTCGGCGGGGAAGAGACGGTCCTCCCGGTCGGGGGTGGCACAGGCGTGGATGCCCTCGGCGAGCCGGTCGCGCAGCGCGGGCCACTCGGCGGGGGCGAAGACGTCGTCGGCGTGCGTGGCGGTCGTCGCGGGGGCGGCCGGCCGCGCCGGCGCCGTGTCGGGGCGGCGCGGGCCCTCGGTGGGTGAGAGGCCGAAGCGTTCCCTGGCGACCGCTTCGAGCAGGGGCGCCTTGTCCGGGGCGAAGTCCGCCATCTCCATCATGGGCAGCAGCGTGAACAGCCAGGTGGCCCAGAGGCCGTAGGCGTCCACGTCACGGGGTGCCGTGCCGGCCGGGGCCGCGAAGCCGCGGGCTCCGACGCGCATGCCGTCCGACGCGTCGAGGTCGGCGGCGTACTCGAAGTCCACGAGGGCCACGGAGTCGTCGCTCCGCACGATGATGTTCAGGGGGTGCACGTCGCGGAAGCGCAGCCCGCGTTCATGGACGGCGTCCAGCGCCCTGCCGAGGTTGTCGATGACGGTGCCGGCCCAGCGGGCGTAGGCGCGTGTCGCCTCCTCGCCGGTGTCGCGGCCGACGGCGGGATAGCGGTTGAGCACCGCGTCCAGCAGGGTCTGGCCCTCGATGTACTCCTCGGCGAGGAAGTGGTGTTCCCACGCGGTGTGCAGGCCGTACACCTCGGGGACGCAGTCCAGTCCGCGCAGGGCCGTCAGCGCGCGGTACTCGCGGTGCAGCCGCTCGACGCCGTCGGCGGCGGTGCCGTCGAGTCCGGCGAAGGGCCGGGCCTCGCGCAGCACCACCGTCTGCCCGCCGACCCGGTGGCGGGCGAGGTAGATGCCGCCGGCGTTGGTGAAGTGCAGTGCCTTGACGACCCGGTAGGGGAAGTCGCCGAAGCCGGCCGCGCGCAGGGCCGCGAGCGGCTCGTCCAGGAACGCGGGCGGGGTCACCCAGTCGGGCAGGGTGAAGACCGGCGAGCGTACGTCGGGCACAAGGGTGCCGGAGGGGTCGCGCAGTGCGGGGACCTGTCGCCCGTCCTCGTCGGCGCACCAGCGTTCCACGAACGCCCCGTAGCGGACGTGCACCGGGCCCCGGCCGATCCGCAGGTCGCTGAGGATGTGCGGGCCCGGCAACCCGTCGACGGCGGACCGGAGTTCGGCCAGGACCGCCGCCAACTCGGTCTCGTCGGCGGGGTACACGGTGACGAACTTGCCGCTGCTGCCCCGTGCCATGTTCTTGTCGGCCATCAGCAGCAGTGCCTCGCGGCTGCGCAGGAACTTGAAGGGGACGCGGCGGCGCAGCAGTACGGCGGCGGCCCGGTCCAGCGTCATGTCCGCCACGCGCGGGGTCGCCGACAGATGGATCTTCCAGCCCTGCTCGGGCAACCGGACGCCGTCCGGGGTCAGTACGCTCCACAGCCCCCGCGTGGCACGGCTCCAGCCCTCGGGCGCCTCGCCGCACGCGAGCGGGTAACGGGTGCCGTCATCCGGGAGCCGGGCGGGCGTCTCGAAGAAGTCGCGGTCGGCGGCGCAGTAGGTCAGGGACTGGCGTGCTTCGGCCATGGTGGGTTCTCCCGGCGGTCGTCGTCGAAGGGGGCGAGGTGAAGCGCTCCGAAGGGGGCACGGGGCACTGCTTGACCGGCCGGGCCGGTGCCGCGGCCGGCAGCCGGGGTGTCCCGGCCCTTCGGCGGAGCGTCTACTCGGCGCTCAGCGCCTCGGTCGGGGCGACGACCGGTACGGCGTCGGTCCGGCGGACCGACGGCGCGCAGGTCAGGACGAGCGCGCAGACCAGGAACACCGCTCCCAGCGCGGTGTAGGCCGTTCGCGCACCGTGGGCGGCCAGCAGGGCGCCTCCGGCGAGCGGGCCGAGCGGCTGGACGAGCGAGGAGATGAATCCGGCGGCGCTCTGTACCCGGCCGACCATGTGCTGCGGGGCCGACTCCAGCAGGGAGGTCAGGAAGCCGATGCCGGCGACGGCGGCCATCGCGACACAGGCGGCACACAACACGCCTACGTACAAAGGACTCTGATTGATAGTCAGCAACAAGGCGTCGATGCCGCACACCCAGCAGGTCAGGGCGATGAGGGTCGCGGAGCGCCATCGCGAGGGGACACGCGGGGCGAGCAAGGCGCCCAGGAGCGAGCCGACGGCGGTCAGGGAGACGACGGTGCCGCTGCCCAGGCCGGAGCTGCCGCTGTGCGAGGTGACCGCCAGCGCGACGAACATCATCGCGCCAAACGCGCCGTTCACGCCCAGGCCGAAGACCAGCAGCACCGTCCGCAGATAGGGCCGCCGCCACAGGAAGGAGACACCGGCCGCGAACTCCGTTCTGGAGAAGGCGGATCGGGCCGCGGGGTCGGGGGCCGACCGGGTGCGGACGAAGGCGAGGCAGGTGGTGGACAGCAGCAGGAAGACGGCCTCGCCGGCGAACGGAAGCGCGGGATGCACCGCGTACAGCGCACCGCCCGCCATCGGGCCGACCAGCCGCGCGGCGGCGGCTCTGGCCTGCATCCGGGAGGAGGCGGCGCCGAGGTGCTCACGGGAGACCACCGCGCGCAGCAGGCCCAACGCGGCGGGTCCGTAGAAGCTGTTGATGACCGCGCCGACCGCTGCGACCAGCAGGACGAGGACGAAGGGGGTGCGGCCGAGCAGGACGGCCAGCGCCAGGCTGCCGACCACGAGGGTGCTGCCGATGTCGCACAGGCGCATGAGCCGGCGCCGCTCGACCGTGTCGGCCAGCGCGCCCCCGGGCAGCATGGTGACGAGCAGGGCTCCGACCGAGACCGTGCCCACTGCCCCGGCCTGCACCGGGGAGCCGGTCTGACGCAGCACCAGCAGGGGCAGCGCGATCGCCGACATCTGCGAACCCAGACCGGCCAGCAGGCCGCTGATCCACAGGAACCGGAAGTCCCTGATTCCGCTGAGCTTGACCGTGCCGGCGCCGGTGGCGGCGCCGGGTTGCGAGCCGTGCATGAGGCCCCTCCAGGTTCTGGTCCACCGGGTGTGGGACGGGACGGACCGGGGTGGTCGCGCCGAGCGGATCGGCGCGACCACCCCGGAACCGGGCTTCGGTCGGCGGTGGTCGCCGAGGCCGGTCATGCCGACACGGGTGCGGGTGTCCGCGAGGGGGCCGGGCTTCGCGCCCCGGTCCCGGGGGCCGGTCGGCGCTGCCGGACCGGCCGGGGTGGTCGCGCCGGTCGTACCGGCGCCACCACCCCGGACCGCGTCCTCGGTCAGCGCTCTTCGACGACCGTGCTCGCCAGACTGACGCAGTTTCCCTCGGGCGCCGAGACGTCCTTGCCGAGCGTCTGGAGGTCCAGCACGCTCAGCACCTCGACCTCGACGGGCTCGATGTTCTTGATCATGGTGTTCTCCCGGAGGGTTCCGTGAAGGAGGTCGGTCAGCGCTCTTCGATGGAGCTGACCGTGCTGATGCAGGAGCTCTCGGACTTGTCCATGTCCTTGCCGAGCCCCTGCAGGCCCGGGACGCCGTGCGCCTCGACCTCGGCGGCCTCGGTCTCCGTGATCTCGGTCTCGTCGGTGGTGGGGTCGATGTTCTCAGCCATGGTGTTCTCCCAGGGAGTCCGGTGACGGGATGCGGGCGGAGGCTTCCGGCCCGACGTCACGAAAGCTAGGCGGGCGGGGTCCAGCACCGGCCGACGAGCGCCATGGGAGCGGTATGCGGCCAGGTCAACGGGGGTTTCCGAGCCGCGGGCCGGGCCCTTCGGCGGCGCGGAAGTGCGGCTGCCAGCGGATATACCGGTCCTGGTCCGTCAGTGTGCCGTTCCCCGCACGGGCCCGGACAGCATGCTCCTGGGCGACCGCACACGGGCGGTGCGCAGGGCGAGCGGGGGGGCTTCGTGGAACTGGCCGAGTTCATCGGGCTGCGGCCCGTCCCGTGTGCGGGCCTGCTGATCACGCTCACCCGGCGGTGTCCGCTGAGCTGCGCGCACTGCTCGACCTCGTCCACGTCGACGGGTGAGGAGCCCGGCGCGGCGCGACTGCTGGACTTCGTCGGGTCGTTCACCTCCGGCGACCGGCCCGACGTGATGCTGCTGACCGGCGGTGAACCCCTTCTGCGGCCGGCGCTGGTGAGTGAACTGGCGGTCCGGGCCGGGACGGCCGGCACCCGGAGCGTGCTGCTGAGCGGGATGTTCTTCGCGCGCCCCGACCGGATACCCGGGCCCGTGCTGCGGGCCATCGGCGCGGTCGACCACTTCTCGGCGAGTCTGGACGCCCACCACGAGCGGGAGGTGCCGCGCCGGAGCGTCTTCCGCGCGCTGCACCAGGTGCTGGACGCGGGCACGCCCGTCAGCTTCCATCTCACCGGCACCGGTCCGGTCGACCCGTATCTGGCGGACGTGACCGCGCACATCCGCAGGGAGTTCGCGGACCGGGTGCCCATGCTGGTCAACGAGGTGCGCGCGGTGGGACGCGCGGCCTCCTGGGCCACCGCGACCGCCCACCGTCCGGACCCGGGCCGGGTGTCACCGTGCGCGATGGCCGCATGGCCGGTGGTGGCCTTCGACGGCACGGTGCTGGCCTGCTGCAACCAGCGTGTGGTGGACCTCAGGCCCGTCCCGCCGCATCTGCGGCTGGGACACATCGCCGACGACGACTGGCCGACCGTGCGCCGCCGTTCGCTCTCCTCTCCGCTGCTGCGGATGGTGCGTGCCGTCGGCCCGGACCATCTGCGCGCCCGGTACGCCCCCGCGGCGGACGGCCCCGGCTACTGCGCCGGATGCCGGGAGCTGTCCGCGCACCCCGCCGTGACCGAGGGCGCGCTGCGGGACGCCGCGGGCCCGGCCGGTGAACTCCTGGACCGCGAGGCCGCACGCATGCAGGCCGACGCGGGGCCGGTGGCACTGCTGCGCCGCTACGGCTGCTCGCGCTACGCGGACCTGGTGGCGCTGCCCGCCCGGACGGGGAGCACGCGATGACCCCGGTCCGCGCGACGACTCCCTCCGCCGCCCTGGACATCAAACTCGCCCTCGCCGCACCGGCGTTGGGTGCCGCCTTCGCCGCGCTCTGGCGTCCCGGGGCGGCCTTCCCGCGCAGCCGTTACCTCGCGTACCTGCACGAGATGCACGCGCTGATACGGGCCTCGGTGCCGTTGATGGAACGGGCGGCGCTCCGGTGCGCGCGGACGGCATCCGGCGATCCCGTGGCGGGACCGCTCGGGTCGTATCTGGAGCGGCACATCGAGGAGGAGCGCGGCCATGACGCGTGGCTGCTCGAAGACCTCGCCGCGGCCGGCGGCGACCCGGAACGGGCGGCCGGCCGGCTGCCCTCGCCCGTCGTCGCGGAGCTGGCGGGCGCGCAGTACTACTGGATCGAGCACCATCACCCCGTCGCGCTGCTCGGCTACATCCGGGTGCTGGAGGGCAACGCCCCCACGCCCTGGCTGGCGGACCGGCTCGCCGCGCGCACGGGCCTGCCGGCCGCCGCGTTCCGTACCGTCCGCGCCCACGCGGAGCTGGACGGCGGGCATCTGGCCGACCTGGACGCCCTCCTCGACTCGCTGCCCCTGACCTCCGCGCACCGGACCGCGCTGGCGGTCAGCGCCCTTCGTACGGCGGACGGGATCACCCGTCTGTTCTCGTATCTCGCCACCGCCCCAGGAGGCTCCCTGTGACCGACGACCACGCACTCGACCGGCTGCGCGCGGCGGGATTCACCGTCGACTCGCTCACCCCGGAGCAGTTGGAGGTGCTCGGCGCGCTGTCGCCGCACGAGCTGGACGTGCTGGAGGACATCAAGGGACGGCTGGACGAGGCGGAGCCCGAGGTGCGGGCGCACAGCGAGTTCGCGGGCGGGGCCCTGTTCTGAGAACAGGGCCCGCGGAGGGAGCTGGACCATGAACTGTTCACCCTGCGGCCGTGCTCTGCCGTCCGGGGCGCGCTTCTGCCCCTCGTGCGGGGCGCCGTGCGCGGACGGACCGGCCGCCGAGGCGACCGAGTCCCGCAAGGTCGTCACCGTGCTCTTCTGCGATCTGGTGGGCTCCACCGCGCTGTCGGGCGGTCTCGACCCGGAGACGCTGCGCTCGGTGACCCTGCGCTACTTCGACCTGATGAGACGTCAGATCGAGTTCCACGGCGGGACGGTGGAGAAGTTCATCGGGGACGCGGTGATGGCGGTGTTCGGCGTTCCCGTCGTGCACGAGGACGACGCCCGGCGCGCGCTCGCCGCCGCGCTGGGCATGCTGGCCGCGCTCGACGGCCTCAACACCGAACTCGACAGCGCCCTCGGGGTACGTCTGGAGGTGCGGATCGGCGTCAACACCGGTCAGGTGGTGTCGGGTTCGGACTCCTCGGCGCGCCAGGCGCTGGTCTCGGGCGAGACCGTCAACGTGGCGGCCCGGCTGGAGCAGAACGCGGGACCGGGCCGGATCCTCATCGGCCCCGACACCCTGCGGTCGGCCGGCGCCGCGGTGCGCGCGGAACCCGTCGGGCCGCTCTCCCTCAAGGGCAAGGCCGAACCCGTCGCCGCCTACCGGCTGTTGGGGCTCGGCGAGGACGACCCGGAGCTGATGCGCCGCTTCGACGTGCGCTTCGTCGGCCGGGATCCCGAACTGGCCGCGCTGGACGCCTCGTTGGCGGCGGTCAGGGACGGCCGGGGCGCCCG
This sequence comes from Streptomyces sp. NPDC090083, assembly GCF_044747445.1. Lineage (NCBI taxonomy): Bacteria > Bacillati > Actinomycetota > Actinomycetes > Kitasatosporales > Streptomycetaceae > Streptomyces > Streptomyces sp. NPDC090083. Next base: position 165,925 of record NZ_JBIVED010000004.1, read on the forward strand.
CCGCGTCCTGGTGCACGGCGAGGCCGGCCTCGGCAAGACCCGCCTGCTGCGCGAGTGGCTGCACTCCCGCGCACCGCTCAGCGGCACCGGCCGCTGCCGCCCCTACGGCGACCGGGGCAGCCTGGGCCCGCTGGCCGATGCGGTGACATCGGTCCTGGCGACCGCGCCCGCGCCGCAGGGCGTCACCGAGGCCCTGGCGGTGCTCTCCGCCGGTCTGCTCCTCGACGGGACACCGAACCCGACCGTGGCGGAGACCTGTGCGGCCCTGGTCGGCGTCCTGGGCGCGCTGTCCGCACGCGGCCCGGTGGTGCTGGCGATCGACGACTGCCACTGGGCCGGCCCGCTGCTGCTGGACGTGGTGGACCGGCTCGTGCGCGAACTGGACCGGGACGCGGTCCTGGTGGTCCTGCTGGCCCGGCCCGAACTCCTGGACGCCAGGGGCGACCTGGCCGCGTCTTCGGTGCTGGCGCTGGCGGGTCTGTCGTACGACGAGTCCGCGCTGCTGGCCGCGGGACTGACCGAGGTGACCGCCCACCGGGACGCGGCACCGAGGCGGCTGCTGGAGCGGGCCGGCGGCAATCCGCTGCACCTCGAACAGCTGCTGGCTGCCGCGCCGGACACCGGCTCCGAGGACGAACTCCCGCCGACCGTTCAGGCGTTGCTCGGTGCCCGGATCGACGCGCTGGAGCCGCGTGAGCGCGGGGTGCTGGACCAGGCGTCGGTGATCGGCCGGGAGTTCACCGCGGACGAGCTGACCGGGCCCCGCGGTACCGGTGCGGAGGTCCGGTCGGCGCTGCTGCGGCTGAGCGGGCGGCGGCTGGTGGAGCCGGGGCCGCGGGCCTCGTTCCGGTTCAGCAGCGGGCTGGTGCAGGAGGTGACGTACGCCTCCATGTCCAAGCGTGCCCGCGCCGAGGGGCACGAGAGGGCCGCCGTACTGCCGTCGGTGCGGTCCGCCGGGCCGGCGGCCGTCGGCGGTCATCTGGAGCGGGCCTACGGCTACCGGGGGGAGCTGGGCGGGCTCGATGCCGGTGCGGAGTCGCTGCGCGCGGGGGCCGCCGAGGCCCTCGGGCGGGCCGGGGCGCTGGCACTGGCCCGGTCCGACCTGCCCTGGGCCGACGACCTGCTGACCCGGTCGGCGGCCCTGCACCGGCCGGGGGAACCCGGCGGTGCTGCGGCGGTCCGCCGGCTCGGTGAGGTGCGGGCCGCTCTCGGCCGGACCGCGGAGGGCCATGCGCTGCTCAAGGACGTACTGGCCTCCCCCGCCGACCCGTTGGAGGCCGCGCACGCCCGGCTCGCGCTGGCCTCCGTGGCCCCGGAGGAGGAGGCTCCCGCCGAGGCCGCGGCGGCCGTGCTGACCGTGTTCGAGCGGGCCGGGGACGAGTTGGGCCAGGCCCGCGCGTGCCTGCGGCTCGCCCAGCGCCACCAGTCCCAGGGCCGGCACGGAGCCGCCGACGCATGGCTCACCAGGGGGCTGGCGCACGCAGTCCGCGCCGACGGCGAGCCGGAGCGGGCCGCCGCCCTGGGCGCGACCGGCATCTCGCTGTGGCGCGGCCCGGTGCCCGTGCCGGCGGCCTCGGCGCGCTGCCGCACTCTCCTCGACGAGCACGGCGGCGGACGGCGGGCCGTGCGGATCACCCTCAACTGCCCGCTGGCCGTACTGTCCGCGCTCCAGGAACGGTGGACCGACGCCCGCGCGTGCCTGGCCGAGGCGGCACGGCCGGCCGCCGAACTGGGCTACGCCGAGACACGGGTCGTCCTCCCGCTGTTCGGCGCGACCGTGGAGCTGCTCGCGGGGCAACTGGCGCGGGCCCGCGCCCTGTTGGACACGGCGGCCGACGCGGCGGCGGAGCTCGGCGTCACGGCGCTGCGCGACAGCGTGGCACTGGAGTCGGCCCGGCTGCACCTGGAGTGCGGGGAGGTGGCCGAGGCGGCCGGCGTGCTCGCCCGGATGGAGGGCGAGGACGCGTGTCCGCACGCCGAGGCGGTCGAGCTCAACGGCCTGCTCGGCCGGGTCGCGGCTGCCGAGGGACGGCACGAGGAGTCCCTGCGGCTGACCGCCCGCGCGGTCAGCGCCGCCGCACAGACCGACTCGCCCGTCGTACGCGGCGGCGCCCTGCTCGACCGGGCGCACGCACTCGCCCTGCTCGGCCACACCGAGCGGGCCGGACGGGCAGCGGCGCGGGCCCGGGCGGTCTTCGCCGCCAAGGGTCATCTGCCCGGCGTGCGATGGGCCGAGGAACTCCTACCCGAGAACGGAAACGAGCGACGATGACGACAGCGCCGCCCCAGGGCCTGACCTGGGGCCTCCTGGGCAGACGCCCCGACGACATCCCGGTCGCGGCCGGCGAGACCCCGGCGCCTGCCGCCCTGGCGGGGGCCACCGGTCACGGCGTACGGGTGTGCGTGGTGGACTCCGGCATCGAGGGCGGCCATCCCCGGATCGGGCCGGTGGACGGTTCGTGGGTGGTCGTCAAGGACGCGGACGGGCTCAGGGTCGAACGGACCGGGCCCGACGACCCGTGCGGCCACGGCACGGCGTGCGCGAGCATCGTGCGCAAGGTCGCGCCGGACTGTGAACTGCACAGTGTGCGGGTGCTGGGCGAGCGGTTCTCCGGCACCGGGGACATCCTCCTCGAAGGGCTGCGCTGGGCCGTGCGCCAGGGCTTCGACCTGATCAACATGAGCCTGTCGACGACCAGGACGCGCTTCGCCGAGGATCTGCACGCGCTGACCGACGAGGCCTACTTCAACGGGTCGGTCATCGTCGCCGCCGCGCACAACTCCCCGGTGGAGAGCTTCCCTTGGCGGTTCGCCTCGGTCATCTCGGTGGGCAGCCACGGCGAGGACGACAGCGGACTGCATCTGTACAACCCGCGCCCACCGGTGGAGTTCTTCGCGCCCGGCCAGAACGTCGAGGTCGGCTGGCTCGGCGGCAGCACCATCCGCACCACCGGCAACAGCTTCGCCACCCCGTACATCACCGGCCTGTGCGCCCGGCTCCTGTCGGCGAGCCCCCGGATGACGCCCTTCCAGCTCAAGAGCGCGCTCTACGCCTCCGCCGCCAACGTCCGTGACCGGCCCACGCCCGCCGCCGAGGGCGAACTGCCCTGACCCACAGGCCACTTGCCGCACTGCTCCCTCGTACCTCTTGTCCGTCCTCTAGCGAAGGTGTCGCCGTGTCCCTCGACCTGCAACCCGCCGCCGCGTCCCGTGACCCGCTGGCGTCCGAACTGCTCCAGTCCGTCGTCGACGTCGCCCGGGCGATCTTCGGTGCCCAGGCCAGCTCGGTCTTCCTGTTGGAGGAGGAGGCCGGGGAACTGGTCTTCCAGGCCGTGTCCGGCCGGGGCCAGGACTTCCTGATCGGCCGCCGCTTCCCGGCCGGCCGGGGCATCGCCGGGTGGGTGGCGGTCTCCGGGGAGCCGATGGTGGTCGACGATCTCACCGCCAACTCCTCCTTCGACCGCGGCCTGGCGGAGTCCACCGCGTATGTGCCCAACGCGCTCATGGCGGCCCCGCTGATCCACGACGGCCGGGTCGTGGGCGTACTGGAGGTGCTCGACCCCGCCGAGCAGGCCCGCTCCAGCCTGCCCGAACTCGATCTGCTGTCCCTGTTCGCCCGGCAGGCTGCCACCGCCCTGCGGTTCGTCGTACGGCAGCAACTCGCCACGGAGGAGGACGACTTGGGACTGCCGTCGCGTCGTCGCGCGGAGGCGACACGGCTGCTGGGCGAGTTGGGGAGCCTGCTCGGCTAGGGCCGGTCCGGCGGGGTTCCGGTGCGCCCTTACGCAACGAGGTTCGGTACGGGCTTGCGTAGTTTTGCGGACGCCGTGGGTCACGTTCCGCAGCAGGATCGGTTCTGGCCGGAGGGAGACCGGGTTCACCCGACGGTCCGGTGCCCGGCAGCCAGAACCGAGGAGGCCCATGAGCGAGCAGAGCGCGCACCAGGCACACGCGGCGGCCCACCGGACCCGCTCGGGGCCGCTGGTGGGCCGGGAGGACGAGATGGCCGTCCTGCGGTCCGCCGTCACGGCCTGCGCGGACGGGCGCTCCACCGTCGTGGAGATCACCGGCGATCCAGGACTCGGCAAGACCAGACTGCTGTCCGAACTGGGCGATCTGGCGGCGGCGGAGGGGCTGACGGTCCTGTCGGGCCGCGCTTCGGAGTTCGAACAGCAGCGCTCCTTCGGGGTGTTCGCCGGGCCCGTCCGGAGCTGCTTCGGCCTCCTCACGGACTCCCGGCACGGTCCGCTCGACGAGGAGACGGCCGCGCTGCTGGAACTGGTGCAGCCGCGCGGCTCCGGACCCGGACGCCACGGGTTCGCCCAGGTGGACCGCTCCCGGCTGCACCACGCGCTGGGCCGCCTGCTGGCCGCGGTCGGCCAGGACCGTGGCATCCTCCTCTGCCTCGACGATCTGCACTGGGCCGACGAGGGCTCCCTGGAACTGCTCCACTACCTCCTCCGGCAGCCACCCGGCACCCCGCTGCTCCTCGCCTGCGGGCTCAGACCCCGGCAGGCGGCGGCCCGACTGCGGGCGTCCTTCCGGTACGCCGTCGCGGACTACCGCGTCGAGCGGCTGCCACTGTCGGTCCTTGACCGGCAGGCGTGCCGCAGTCTGCTCGGCGCCACCCATCCGCCGGCCCGCCGCGACCGGCTCTGCACGGTGAGCGGCGGCAACCCGCTCTATCTCGAAGTGCTCACCGAACTCACCCTGGACGGCGACGGCGCGGCCGGGAGCCAGACCGATCTGCCGGACACCTTACGGGCGGCGCTGGCCCGCGAGATCGCGTCGCTGACCGGTGACGAACTCTCCGCGCTGCGTGCCGCGGCCGTCCTGGGCGACCCGTTCGACCCGATGCTGCTGGGCCAGGTCGCGGGACTCGGCCACGGGCCCGCGCTGGAGGCCCTCGACGTCCTCGCGGGGATGGACCTGGTCCGCTCCTGCGGACCGGGCGGCCCGCCCCACGAAACACGCCAACTACTCCAGTTCAGGCACCCGTTGCTCCGGGAGATCGTGTCCCGTGAGACCCCGCCGGGCTGGTTCCTCGGCGCCAACGCGCGGGCCGACGAGGCGCTGCACGGGAGCGGGGCGAGCGCGGTGGAACGCGCGCCCTTTGTCGCCCGCTCGGCGCAGGCGGGCGACCTCGACGCCGTGCGCGTCCTCGTCGAGGCCGCCGCCCTCACCACCCGCTCCGCGCCCGCCACCGCCGCCGCCTGGCTGCGTGCGGCACTGCGGCTCTCCCCCCAGGACCCCTCGGGCGAAGCGGCCCGGCAGCGGCGGGAGATGCTGCTCGGCCTGGCTCGCACCTGCGGCACGACCGGCGACCTCGCCTCCTGCCGGGACGCCCTGTCCCAGGCCCTGGACCTCGTCCCGGCGGACCGGCTCGACCAGCGCATCCCCGTCGTGGCGCTGCGGTCGGTGATCGAGCGGATCCTCGGCAGCCCGAAGGCCGCCAAGCGGGCGCTCGACGACGAGCTGGCCCGCTGGCCGAAGACCGAGGCCGAGGTCAATCCGCTGCGCCTCCAGCTCGCCACCGTGGGCATGGCGCAGGGGAACTTCGAGGAGGCGGCCGGGCATCTCGACACCGTCCTCGCCCTCACTCCCCCGCCGGTCGACAGCGGGATCCTCACCTCGGTCGCGGCCTGCCGCGCCCTGGGCGCCGCCTACAGCGGACGGACGGGGCCGATGGCGGCCTATGCGTCCGAGGCGGCCTCGGCGATCGACGTCATGGGGGACGAGGAACTGGCCGCCTTCCTCGACGAGGTGGGCCAGCTGGGCTGGGCCGAGGCCCTCGGCGAGCGGCACGCGGACGCGGTCCGGCACATGACTCGCGCCGTCCGCGTGGCCCGGCGCACCGGGCAGAGCTACATGATGCCGTACCTGCTGCTCGGCCGGTCCTACGCCCAGCAGGGCACCGGCGACCTCGCGGGCTCGATCGCCTCGGCGGCGGACGCCGAGGAGACGGCCCATCTGATCGACCGGCCGGACCTGATCGGCTACGCCCTGACCCTGCGCGCCGCGGCCTCCGCGCTGCGCGACGGTCCCGCGGCGGCGGCCGACGCGGCCGAACGCGCCCTGCGTGCCGCCGAGCACCACGGCCGGCTGTGGGAACTGTCGGCGGCCGTGCTGGCCTCGGTCCGGCTCGACCAGGGGCGGCCCGGCGACTGTGTCGAACTGATCCGGACCATCACGGGTATCGACCGCTCCGAGACCACCCACACCCTGCGGGCCATGTGGTTCTGCACGGCGGCGCAGGCCGAGATGGCGCGCGGCGACACCGGGGCGGCGACGCTCCGGGCGCGGCAGGCAGCCGAGGCGGCGGCGGCCGTCTCCCTTCCGGGGCAGTCCGGTTACGCGGCCCTGGCCATGGCCTGCGTGCACGGCGACGACGCGGACGCGGCGGCCGAACTCTGCGCCGAGGCAGCCGAGTTGTTCGGCACCGGTGGTCTGGTTCTCGCCGAGGGCCGGGCACGGCTCCTGCACGCCCGGGCGCTGGTAGCCGCCGGGCGGCTGGAGGAGGCCGGGGCGGCGGTCGGCCGGGCCAAACAGATCGCCGACGTGCACGGCGCGGGTCGGCTGAGCGCGCTCGCCGTCAACACCCAGCGTCAGATCGGCGCCCGCCGCTCGCGCCCTGCGGGCCACTCCGCGGCTCACGGCGTGCTGTCCGAACAGGAGCTCCGTATCTCGCAGTTGGTGTCCCGGGGACTGTCCAACCGTGACATCGCCTCGACGCTCTTCCTGTCGGCGAAGACCGTCGAGGCACATCTGACCCGTATCTTCCGCAAGCTGGACGTGAGTTCGCGGTCGGCGCTGATCAGCGCTCTCGCGGAGCGGCCCGCCGATCGGCGGATGGCCGGGTGAAGTCGGCCCGCCCTCATGCCGTTTCCATACCGGCGGCCAACCGATGGCAGGCAGGCGCCACCTAGCGTCGACAGGGCAAGGATCCACCCATCGATCGGCACAAGGGAGATCGCCATGACGCAGAGCACCGAGCCGCTGCAGCAGCCCTTCGAGGAGTCACCGGAGGTCGAGGCGCACTCGATCCTGGACCTCCAGGGCCTCGGCAAGTCCCAGGACCAGTCCGGCTTCTGGACCTGCCTGAGCAACATCAGTTCCGCGAACGAGGAGTGACCCCCGGGCGCCGTGCGCCCGGTCCGGCCGACAGCAGGTTGACACTCCCAGTGGAGGCATCATCGTGGCGGACGCCCGCGAGGCACTGCTCTACGGCGTCGCCGACCCCCTCCACTACGAGACGCCGAGCCGCCTGGACGACGACGCCTCGCGGTACCCGCAGGCCGACAGGGCGGCTCCGCCGGGATGGCGGCGCTCCGAGTCCGGCCTGTGGGTCAACCTGACGCCGCAGGGCGCGCCACCGGTCGGGCAGGGCTGGGAGATCCATGTGTCGGCGACGCCGCGTACGGCGCCGACGGCGCTGGATCGCACGGCCGCGCTCTGCCTGGCCGGTGGTGTGCCGTTCGCGTTCCTGCGCAGCGAAAGGGCATTGACCACCATGTCGGGGCGCGACGCGCCCCGCGTCGACGCCGGACGGTTCATCACCGTCCGCCCGCGCGACGATCTGCACCTTGCGGAGATCCTCGGCGCACTGCTCGACGCCCTGGACGGGCTCCCGGGTCCGTACCTCCTCGGCGACCTGCGGATCGGCCGGGGCCCGCTCCATGTCCGCTACGGCTCGTTCGGCGGGCGGCACTGTCCGGGCGAGGACGGCAGACCGGTCCCGGCCCTGGTCGACCCGTCCGGCGCTCGTGTGCCCGAAGTCCGCAGCCCTGCCTTCCAGATGCCGGAGTGGGTGACGCCGCCGCCGGTCCTGGAGCCGCATCTGGCCGCCCGGCGGGCCGCACGCGACGACTCCTTCCCGTACGTGGTCCGCGGGGCCCTGCACTTCTCCACCGCGGGAGGGGTCTATCTCGCCGAGGAGCGGGACACCGGCCGTCAGGTGGTGCTGCGGGAGGCGCGCCCGTTCAGCGCCCTGGACGACGACGGCAGTGACGCGGTGGAACGGCTGCACCGCGAGTACCGCGTCCTGGCGGAACTCCAGGGACTGGACTGCGTTCCCCGCCTGCACGGGCTGCGCACCGCGTGGGAGCACCACTTCCTCGTCGAGGAGTACGTGGCGGGGCCGACTCTCCTGGAGGCGGTGATCGGCCGGTATCCGCTCCCGGGCCGGGACACGTCCGAGGCCGCCTTCCGCGCGTACGCGCGGTGGGTGTCGAAGGTGATCGGCGCTCTGTCCTCGGCCCTGGACGCCCTGCACGGACGGGGGGTCTGCCTCCGGGACGTACAGCCCCGCAACATCGTCGTACGCCCGGACGACTCCGTGGTCCTGGTCGGCTTCGAGTACGCCACCGGTCTCGACGAGCGGAACCTGCCTCGGGTCGGCGCCGCCGGTTTCGCCGCTCCGGCCGGGGCGACGGGCGCCGAGGCAGATCGGTACGGCCTGTGGGCGACCTGGCTGTTCACGCTGATGGCGATGCCGGAACTGATCGATCTCGATCCCGGGAAGGCCGCTCAGCTGGAGGTGGTCGCACGCGCCCGCTTCGGGCTGTCGCCCACCGACGGCCCCCGTCGGCCGGAGATCGGCCGGAGGAACGCGCCGCGCGCCACCCCTCCCCCGGCCCCCGAGGCCGAGGATCTCTTCGGCCGCGAGCCGTTCGACTGGCCCGCCGTACGTGACGCGCTGGTCGCCGGAATCCTCGCGGACGCGACCCCGGAGCGGGCCGACCGGCTGTTCCCGGCCCACTGGTCCGTCTTCGACAGCGGCGGCCACACCCTCGCCCACGGCGCGGCCGGAGTCCTGCTCGCGCTGCACCGCGTGGGCACCGCCGTCCCCGCGTCGTACACCGACTGGCTCGTACGCGCGGCGCGTCTCGCCGGTCCCGGGGCGGGGCACGGTCTGTACGACGGACCGTACGGCGCCGCCGCGACCTTGGCCGAACTCGGCCGCGCGGATGCGGCGTCGGAGATCCTTGCCGCCGCCCGGACGGCCGGCCTCCCGGCGCGGTGCGGGGTGTACGGCGGACAGGCCGGGGTCGGTCTCGCGCTCTGCCATTTCGCCGAACTCACCGGTGACAGGTCGCTGTTGGACGACGCTGACCGGATCGCGCGACGGCTCGACACGCTGGGGCGGGACGGAGCGGCGGACGGTGTCCTCCTCCCCGTCACGGGCGGAGTGCTGGACGGTTTCAGCGGCTCCGCCCTCCTCCAGCTGCGGCTGCACTCCGTCACCGGGGACCGGCGGTATCTGACCGCGGCCCGGGCCGCCCTCGCCCTCGACCTGAGGCACTGTGTCACGATGCCGGACGGGACGGTCCAGGCCCGATACGGCCACCGTCACCTGGCCTATCTGGAGGCGGGCAGCGGCGGAATGGCCCTGGTCGCGCGGGAGTACCTGGCCCGCGCCGACGATCCCGACCTGGCCGCTTTCACGGCGACCGTCCGCCCGGTCTGCGCCTCCGACTTCGTCCGCGAACCGGGGCTGTTCCGGGGACGGGCCGGCCATATCGCGGTGCTGAGCCTGCTCGAACCACCGGACCGGGACGCCCAGCCCGGGCCGGAGGCCCTCGGCTCGATCCGCAGACTCTCCTGGCACGCAATCCACACGGACGGCAGTCTCCGTTTCCCCGGCAGGGGTCTGCGCCGCCTCTCTACTGACCTCGCCACCGGCTCGGCCGGCGTCCTGCTCGCCCTCCACACCGCGTTCGAGGGCCGGGGGCGACTCGGCTCGCTGCTCGCGTTCACCGCCTAGCGGCACCAACTCTTAATCGGAGAGGGGGCGTTGGGCTCCGGGCGCGGGCGACCCGTGCTTCAGCACGGCGCGGGTGAGACTGGCGCGGTTGGGCACGTCGAGTTTGCGGTAGATCCGGCCCAAGTGGCTCTCGACGGTCCGGACGCTCAGGAAGAGCGCTTCGGCGATCTCGGCGCTGGTGATCCCCGTACTGGCGAGGTCGGCGATCTCCCGTTCACGGGCGGTGAGGACGGACAGGGTCGCGGGCGCGTCGCCGGGAGCGGCGAGCCGCGCCCGCTGAAGAGCCACCTCCTGCGCCATTCGGCTCGAACCGCACTGCCGGGCCAGGTCGGCGGCACTCTCCAGCCATCCGTCCACGCCTTCGGTCCGCCCCGCGTCCAGACAGAGCGAGGCGGCCTGGAACAGGGTGCGGCCGGCCTCGATGCGCTCGCCGCCGGTGGAGAAGTCGGCGAACGCCTCCCGTGCGCTGCGCACCGCCCGCTCGATGTCGCCGGCCGCCGCGTGGGCGCGCATCCGGGCGCGCAGGGCGAAGCCCAACCGCCCGCTGGAGGGCAGCTGTTCGACACAGCTCTCGGCGAGCCGGGCCCAGTGCTCGACCGAGGCCCGGTCGCCCGTGGTGAGCGCCGCCTGGGCCAGGGTGTCGCAGCAGCGGGGCTTGCGCCAGATCGTGAGCTTCGGGAGTTCGAGGCCGCCCGTGGCGTCCAGCAGGAGCCGAGTGGCGCGCGCCGCCTCACCGTTGAGCAGGACGAACTCGGCGTGATAGCAGCGCACCGTGAGCGCCCAGGCGTACGGTGATCCGCCGGCGATCGCGACGGCCCGCTCGGCTGAGGCGGCGGCCTCGTCCAGGTCGCCGGGGCGGCCGAGCCAGTACAGGATCTCCGCGCGGAGCATCCCGATGACCCCCTGGGTGGCCGGCCCACCGTGGCTCTCCATGTGCCGGGCGGTCTCGTCGAGGGTGCTCAGCGCACCGGTGAGGTGCCCCGACCGTAACCGCGCGTTGGCCAGTGACGTCAGGACGTCCCGCTGCATGTACGTCTGTCCTGTGCGCCGGGACAGATCCGCACCGCGCGCGAGATGGCGCTCGGCGTCGGCGAAGCGGCCCAGAATCCCTTCGGTCATGCCCAGTTGGTGGACCGCCTCCAGGTTCGTCAGCAAGGTGGCGTCGGAGGCCGCGTCGACGAGATCGGCCGCTCTCGCCGCCGTGGTCAGCGCGGTGGCCTGGTCCGCGGAGTACAACCGCGCGAGCGCCGCCTGCGCCAGCGCCTTCGCCTCCCCTATGGCGTCGCCGTGCCTGTGCGCGATCACGGCGGCCGTCTCGGCATGCTGCCGTGAGGTGTCGTAGTCCTGCATGTCGTAGGCGTGGTCGGCGAGTTCGGTGTGCAGGGCGGCGGCGGTCGCGGTGTCGCTCAGGGTGGCGAGTGCGGAGCGGGCTATCGCGCCGGCCTCCGTGACCCGGCCCAGCCGCCGTTCGATGCGGCTCGCGTCGGCGAGCGTGCCGGGGTCCGGGACCGAACGGCCGGGTATAGCCGACCGCAGGGCGTCCAGCAGCGCGCGGCTCTCCGTCGCCTCGCCGCTGAGCAACTGCGTTCGCGCCAGCAGGACTTGGGCCTGGTACCGGAGCGGGTCGCCGTCCTGGAGCAGCGACAGCGCGGCCCGCAGATGGTCGGCCGCGAGCGCCGGGTCGGTGTACAGCGCCTCGCGTGCGGCGGCGATCAGCGTCGTGGCGTGCTCGGGCCGGCCCGGATCGGCGGCCCGCGCCGCGTGGTGGGCACGCCGTACGATCGGGGCGGCCCGCTTGGTCAGCGCGGTCTCGATGGTCAGGTGCAGGGCGGTCCGGCGGCTCGGTTCGAGACGCCGGTAGACGATCTCCGCCACCGCCCGGTGGCGCAGGGCCAGTTGGGCCGCGGAGCCGGCCGGCCGGACCAGGTCGAGCCGGGTGAGCGTGTCCAGCGCCCGCATCGCACGGACCGCATCGAGGTCCGCCACCTCCGCCAGCAGTTCCGGGTGGAACGGCTCCCCGAGCACGGCCGCCGCCTGGACGACGGCCAGCGCGGTGGGGTCGAGACCGGCCAGCTCACCGAGGATCGCCGTCTCGGCGTCCGTCCCCACCGCGTCACCACTCTCGGTTCCACGGCCCTTCCCGTACGCGGCGAGCACTTTGAGGTACTGCGGGTTGCCCAGGGCCTCTCGCTGGATCTCCTCGGCGTTCGGCCGGTCCCCCAGTAACTCCCGCGCCTGCTCCGGGGAGAGGGGACCGACGTGCCAGACCTCCAGCAGGTCGGCCGCTGCCGCGCGCGCGAGCACCGCCGCCAGCGCGGGCGACAACTGCCGCTGCCGGTAGGCCAGGAGACACAGCACGGGACCTGCGGCGGCGTCGATCAGCCGCTCGACGTCCGGGATCCGGCCGCCGTCGAGATGGTGCAGATCGTCGACCGCGACGACCAGGGGCGGACTCTGCGCGCTGTGCGCCCGCACATCCTGCTGTTCCCGTACGTCGGCCGACGGCGGCATGCCCGGCCCTCGCGCGTCGAGCACGCGGAACCCGCCCGCGCGGGCCCGCGAGACGGCGGCCCCCAACAGGACACTCTTCCCGATGCCGGGCTCGCCGACGAGTGCGATCGCCCGCCCGACCCCCGACGTCAGCTGGTCCAACGCCCCTGCCAGAGCGGTGACTTCGGCCTCGCGTCCCACGATCCGCCGAACCCCGGCGACTCCCTTGCCCGGCAGAACCGTCATCCGCCCCCCGGCCCCAGGCCCCCGCCATGACTGACACGCGCTTCCTGAGGACTCTACGTGACCAATACCCATCAAATCGATGAGGCCGATCCCGTCCCGCCCCGATGACGAACCCGCACAAATGAACCGACCACACAGCCGAGTTGCCCCGGTTCACACCGGAATCACGCGCGCCGGCGACCGCTCCGGAACCGCTCCCCACCGGCAGCTCATTAGCAAGTTTTTAGCTTCTCCCCGGCCGGACTCGAACAACTCGCCCGCAGGCGCCCCGAGTTGAGGCAATCAGGCGCCCTGTCTCAAGCCTCCCGGCGCTCGGGCGCGGTGGGCTCGCGCGTACCGCCGTCGCCATGTTCGGGAGAGCAGCGATCGTAGAACCGTCGGCCGTGCGCCCCCGTCCCCTCCTCACGCCCGGCTCCGTCCTCCCGGAGGACGCCGCGAGGACGCCGTGAGCACGCCGTGACGCATCGCGGGTCGCGGTGCCGTGTCAGGGGAAGGTGGTCCAGCGTGGGGCGGTCTCGGCCCAGGCCGTGTCCCACCGGGCGAGGTTGTGCCGCTCCAGCCGGCGGTCGGCCAGGCCATAGACGGCGGCGCCGATCAGCGGGACGGTCAGGGCGGCGACGAGCGCCCAGCCCATGGAGTGGTTGCGGATCTGCTCCGGGGTGAGGGGCGGGCCGGTGACCTTTCCCTCGGCGGTCACCCAGACCTGGACGGTGCTCCCGGCCGGAAGAGCGGGACGGACGTTCGCCTGTGCGGTGCGGGACCGGCCATGGTCGTCGGTGAAGCGGACGGTGACCGAATAGCGGGCCTTCTTCGCCTCGTCCGAGCCGGGTTCGGGGTGGCGCGGGGCGTCCCGGACGAGTACGGCGGGGAGGGGGTACCGGGTCGCGATCTGGTGGCGGGCCGACTTCTCGTAGTGGCGGTACGCGGTGTCACCGGCCAGGAACATCGCGGCGGGGATGCCGGCCAGGACGATCAGGAACAGGCCGGCCGCGATCCATGCTTGCACGAGGTCGGTGCGGCGGCGCAGGGGGTTGCGCCGCCATCGCCACAGCAGGACACGGGGAAGTTCTTCGTGGGGCGGTTCCGCCGGGAGTACCGCGCGGGCCACGGTGCTTCTCCTTCCATACGAGCCGTACGAGTCAGACGAGCCGCACGAGCCAGGCGCATTCCGTACGGCCCGGACGACGGTGCTTGCATCGCTCGGCGCTCGGCATTCGGCGCTCGGCGTTCGGCGTGGACGGCGGGACCGGGCCGCCCGGGCACACCTGATCCGCGCGATCCGCCCCCGGTGGACGGCGGCGCCCCGTCAGACAGACCGCGGCAGCACGCGCGTGACGTCGCTGACGCCGGTGGTGGACGGGTGAGTGTGGGCGGCCTGGAGGAGCTTCGCGGCGCCTCGGACCGCCGCGGTCTGCGGGGCGGGCACCGGCTGGACGGGGGTGTCCAGTCTGCGGGCGAGCCGGTACGTGATCTCGGGGCGCAGGGCTCCCCCGCCGACCAGCAGCGCGCCCCGCCGCAGCGCGTCGAGCGCCTGTGAGCCGGGGTCCTCCTCCAGCATCGTGGTCACCATCGCGACGACCGCGTCGGCGATCCGCGTGGGCGGGGTGAGGCGGTCCAGGTCGCTGGTGCCCAGCGCGGTGTGGCGGGCGTCGACGACCGCTCCGTCGGCCAGGAGCGCGACCTCGGTGAGATGGGCACCGAGGTCCACGACGAGCAGGGGGCGGGTCAGGTCGGCGTCCACGGCGACGGCCACGGCGCGCGCGGTGGATACGGTCAGTACCGTGCGCGGGCGCAGGATCTCGACCGCGGCGCGGGCCTCGGTCCGGTAGGCGACCGCGCCCAGTACGGGCGTGGTCAGGATGACCACCGGGCGGCCGAAGCGGGGCAGGCGGTGGCCGAGCATCCGGTTGAGCATGCGTGCCGTGCCGGGGGTGTCGACGATGCAGCCGCGCTGGATGGGGCAGACGGAGCCGACGCCCGGGAAGGTCACCGTGGGCATGTCGATGATGGTCCGCCGTCCGGACAGCCAGACGCGGGTACGGGCGCTGCCCAGGTCGAGGGCGATGCCGCAGCAGTGCCGGCACCAGGGCCACGGACGGTGCCGGGCGGACGTGGGGCGGGGGCCCGACGGAGTGGTCATCGTCCGGCCTCCAGGGCTTGTTGGCAGTGGGCGCAGTGGCGGGCCTGCGGCACGATCATGAGCCGCGCGAGGGCGACGGGTCCGCGGCAGAGCCGGCAGGTTCCGTAGGTGTCCTGGTCCATCCGCGCCAGGGCGGCCTCGACTTCGGCGAGGACCATCCGGGCGGTGGCGGTGAGCGTGACACGGACCTCGGTCTGGGACGCGGACCGGCGCTCGGGGGACGCGGCGGCCCGGGTCGTGGCGGATGCCGAGAGCTGCTCCAACTGCTCCTGGCGGAACAGGCGTTGCTCGTGCAGGTTCTCGCGCAGTGCGGCCAGGTCCTCGGCGGAGAGGTTCCTGTCGTGGTCGTCAGTGGTCTGCTGGTTCACCATTTCACCCCCAGGGCAGGGCGGGAGACGTGCGGCGGAGGGGCGGTCGTCAGCCGGCGTGCCGCTGGCAGGGAACGCAGTGGCTCGTGTACGGCAGGATCTCCAGGCGCTCGACGGGGATCGCCCGGGAGCAGCCTCGGCAGCTGCCGTAGGTTCCGTCCTGGACGCGCGCGAACGCGGCCTCGATCTCGGCGAGGACCCGCCGGATGGTGTCCTTCTGCGCGGACATCAGCTGTTCTCCCGCGTCGGGCCCCGCCTCGTCGACGGCCTGCAACTGTGTGAGCCTGGAGGCGCGTTCGTGTTCCAGGCGCCGGCGAGCCTCATGGGCGGTCAGCCGCTCGGGGCGGGTCTCGGTCCGGGGTGTGTCGAGCGACATGGCGGGGCCTTCTTCCGACGGGGCGCGGCGCGCCGCTGGACGGTGGGGTCGAGGGCCGGAAGGCACCGTGTGTGCTCCGGTGCCTCCAGCGTGGTCGGTGGCAGGCGGGAAACCCATCGGGCGCGATGACCATCTACGGGCCGGCCCAGGGCCCATCACGGCATGGGCAGGCCAGGGTCGCCAAATGGGTACTGGACCCCATCGACGTGGCGTACGGCAGCGGGCAGATTGGGAAGCGGGCCGGTCAGGGCCCTTGGAGGCGCGTCCGGCTCGGGGTGCGCGGTGACCGACACTGGAGACAACGCCGTGTCAACGAGAGAGGCGTCATCCCGGTGTCCCTGTTCTGGCGGATCTTCGCCCTCAACGCGGTAGTGCTCGGCAGCGCCACCGCGCTGCTGCTGTGGGCTCCGGTGACGGTGTCCGTGCCGGTGGTCCTGACCGAGGCGGTGATCCTCGTGATCGGCCTGGTCGTCATGCTGGTCGCGAACGCGGCGATGCTGCGGATCGGTCTGGCTCCGCTCGACCGGCTCACCCGGCTGATGACCACGGTGGATCTGCTGCGCCCGGGACAGCGGCTGCCGGCCCAGGGGCACGGCGCGACGGCCGAGCTGATCCGTGGTTTCAACGCGATGCTCGAACGGCTGGAGCGCGAACGGGCCACCAGCAACGCCCGTGTCCTGACCGCGCAGGAGGCCGAGCGCCGTCGTATCGCCCAGGAGCTGCACGACGAGGTCGGTCAGACGATGACCGCGGTCCTGCTGTCCCTGGAGCGGGTGGCGGCCGAGGCCGAGGAGCCCCTCCAAGGCGAACTGCGGCACGTGCAGGAGATCACCCGGGGCGGCCTGGACGAGGTGCGCCGGCTGGCCCGCCGGCTGCGGCCGGGGGTGCTGGAGGACCTCGGCCTGGTCAGTGCGCTGACCTCGCTGACCACGGAGTTCTCCACCCACGCGGGACTGCGCGTCGTCCGCGGTTTCTGTTCCGGTCTCCCCGCGCTGGATCAGCAGACGGAACTCGTCCTGTACCGCGTCGCCCAGGAGGCCCTGACGAACGCGGCCCGCCACGCCGAGGCCGACCAGGTCGAGGTGAGCCTCCGGCACACCGACGGGACGGTGGTGCTCACCGTCGTCGACGACGGCCGCGGCACCGGCGTGGCCCGCGAAGGCGCGGGCATCCGCGGCATGCGGGAGCGGGCCCTGCTGATCGGGGCCACGCTGGACGTCTCCTCCCAGCCCCGGACCGGTACGCGGGTCCGGCTGACCGTGCCCGTACCCAGGAAGCAGCCATGACCACGCCCCACACCCCCGTGATCCGCGTTCTCCTCGCCGACGACCACGCGCTGGTACGTCGTGGAGTGCGCCTCATCCTCGACCGGGAACCGGACCTTGAGGTGGTCGCCGAGGCCGGCGACGGCGCGGAGGCCATCGAGCTGGCCCGCAGCCACGAGGTGGACCTCGCGGTACTGGACATCGCGATGCCGCGGATGACGGGTCTGCAGGCCGCCCGCGAACTCGTCGCCCTGAAGCCCGGGGTGCGGGTGCTGATGCTGACGATGCACGACAACGAGCAGTACTTCTTCCAGGCGTTGAAGGCGGGGGCCAGCGGATATGTGCTGAAGTCCGTGGCCGACCGCGACCTGGTGGCCGCCTGCCGGGCCGCCATGCGTGACGAGCCCTTCCTGTATCCGGGCGCGGTCACCGCCCTGATCCGCCACTATCTCGACCGGGTCCGCCACGGCGAGGAAGTGCCCGACCAGCTGCTGACCGCGCGCGAGGAGGAGGTCCTCAAGCTGGTGGCCGAGGGCCACTCGTCCAAGGAGATCGCGGAGATGCTCTTCATCAGCATCAAGACCGTCCACCGGCACCGGGCCAACCTGCTGTCCAAGCTCGGGCTGCGTGACCGGCTGGAGCTCACCCGGTACGCCATCCGTGTCGGCCTCATCGAGGCCTGACCTCCTGACCGCCTCAAGGCACTGGCCGCCCACTCCCCGGCCGGTGCCTTGAGGCCTCCGAGCTCTCCCGGCCGACCGCCACCGACATGCGAAAGGGACGGGGCATGGCACGCTGCACGCCCACCGCGCCGTGCTCCGGGGGCCCGTTCCGGGCGGTGGTGCGGGTCGTCCTGCTCGCCGTCCTCACCGCTCTGCTCGCCGCTCCGTTCCCTCATCCCCTCGACGGCACGATGCGTGCCGCCGTCGCGTCCGTGTCGGCCGACAGCCGCCCGCACACGGACGACGCGGACTCCGCCGTGTCCACCACCGCGGCCAGAAGTCGGGGCGAGTCGACCGGTGAGCGTCCTTCACCGCCGCTTCCCGTTCCCGTGGCGTCGCACGTCACGGCCGCGCACCTGCTCCCGTCCTCGCGGACCGGGCCGACCGTGCCGCACCCGGCACCCTCCGACGGGCCGACGAACCGGCACAGGACCCGCGCGCCTCCTCGTTCTCCGGCACCCGAACTTCTCCCCTACTTCCCGAACTTCCCCTGACCGCGGTCGCAGTGCCGGCCGCGGCATGTCCGCCGGAGGCCCGCCGTGAAACGATCCCGCCGCACCAGAGCGCTGATCGCCCTCGCTGCCGTCGCACTGTCCCTGTACGTCGCGCTCACCGTGCCCGTCCACCTCGGACTCGACCTCCGGGGCGGCACCCAATTCGTGCTGGAGACCCGGCCGACGACCGCCGCCGACCGCGAGAGCGATGCCACCGAGCGCATCATCGAGGTGCTGCGCGGCCGTGTCGACGCGCTCGGCGTCGCCGAACCCACGATCACGCGCTCCGGCGACGATCGGATCGTCGTCGAGCTTCCGGGCGTACAGGACCCGCGGAAGGCGGCGGACGTCCTCGGCCGCACCGCGCAGCTCACCTTCCACCAGGTGCTCGGCACGGCGTCCGATGCCGGCGCCACGCCCGGACAGCAGCAGCTCGTGCTGGCCGACGAGTCGGGGCAGTCCCTGCGCCTGGGGGCCGCCTCCCTGACCGGCGACGCCGTCGACAAGGCCGCCGCCCGCTTCGACCAGCAGGGCGGCGCCGGGTGGCATGTCACCGTCGACTTCAAGGGAGCGGGCAAGGACCGGTGGGCCCGCCTGACCGGTGAGGCCGCCTGCCACCAGGCCGGGAGCCCGTCCCGCCGGGTCGCCATCGTCCTCGACGACAAGATCATCTCGTCGCCGCAGGTCGACCCGTCCGTCGCCTGCGGCTCCGGCATCGGCGGCGGCTCCACCCAGATCAACGGAACCTTCGACGACGGCGAGGCACGAGAGCTGGCACTGCTCATCAACGGCGGCGCCCTGCCCGTCCCGGTCGAGACCATCGAGCAGCGCACCGTCGGTCCCACGCTCGGCGCGGAGGCGATCAGGGCCAGCGCCTGGGCCGCCGCCGTCGGCACCGCCCTGACCTCGCTGTTCATCATCGCCGTGTACCGGCTCGTGGGCGTCCTGGCGACCGTGGCACTGGCCTGCTACGGCCTCGTCTCCTACGCCGCCCTCGCGGCCCTCGGCGCCACGCTCACCCTGCCCGGCCTGGCCGGGTTCGTCCTCGCGATCGGCATGGCGGTCGACGCCAACGTGCTCGTCTTCGAACGTGCTCGGGAGGAGTACGCCGCCCGCTCCCGCCCCAGTCCGCGGGCGTCCCTGACAGCGGGGTTCCGCGGGGCGTTCAGCGCGATCGCCGACTCCAACGTCACCACCCTCATCGCGGCCGGACTGCTGTTCTTCCTCGCCTCCGGTCCCGTGCGCGGGTTCGGTGTGACGCTGGGCATCGGTGTGCTCGCCTCCATGCTCAGCGCCCTGGTCATCACCCGTGTCCTCGCCGAGTACGCCGTGGACCGTCGCGGTGTGCGGTGCCGCCCCCGGATCACCGGCATCGCGCACACCGGCGCCGTCCGCGACCGGATCACCCGCGCGGATCCGCACCTGATGCGCCATCCGCGCCGGTGGCTGGCCGTCTCCGCCGCGGCCCTCGTCCTGGCCGGCTCCGGCATCGCCGTGCGCGGTCTCGACTTCGGGGTGGAGTTCACCGGAGGACGCCTCGTCGAATACGACATGGCCGCGCCGGTCGACGCCGACCGGACCCGGAGCGCCCTCGCCGACGCCGGGTTCGCCCGCGCCGTCGTGCAGACCTCCGGCGAGAACCGGCTCACCGTCCGCACCCACCACCTCAGCAAGGCCGAGACAGCCTCACTCACCGAAACCGTCACCGCCCTGACCGGCAGCGCCGACCTGGTCCGTGACGAGACCATCGGCCCGAGCCTCGGCAAGGAACTGCGCCAGGGCGCGCTCATCGCCCTGGCCGTCGCCCTCGTCGCGCAGCTCGGCTATCTCGCGGCGCGTTTCCGCTGGCTCCTGGGAACCTCCGCGGTGGCCGCCCTCGTCCACGACGTCGTGATCCTCGTCGGCGTCTTCGCCTGGCTCGGCAAACCCGTCGACGGGGTCTTCCTCGCCGCGCTCCTGACCGTCATCGGGTACTCCGTCAACGACTCCGTCGTCCTCTTCGACCGGATCAGGGAACTCGGCCGCCGCGACCGCGCGGCGCCCTTCGGCCGTATCGCCGACCGGGCGCTGGTCCAGACCCTGCCGCGGACCGTCAACACGGGCATGGGCGCCGCGTTCATCCTCACCGCACTGGCCGTCCTCGGCGGCGACTCCCTGACGGACTTCGCCCTCGCTCTCCTCGTCGGTCTCGCGGTCGGCACGTACTCCTCCATGTTCACCGCCACGCCGCTGGCCGTGGAACTGCGCAGCCGCGCATAGGAGTTCACCCGCGGTTCCTGGTACGCGGGAGGCCTGGGATCAGCTGGTGAAGGTGAACCAGTTGATGTTGGTGAAGTCGGAGGTGCTGCCCGCGAAGACCAGGTAGACGTCGTGGACGCCGGTGGCGGAGGCGACGACGTTCGCGGGCACCGTCTGCCAGTTCTGCCAGCCGCCGTTGTTGGCGAAGTCGATCTCGGCGATCTTCGTGCCGCCGGTGCTGTCCAGACGTACCTGGACCGCACCGCTGATCCCGGCGGCGGCGCCCGACGCCAGCCGGGCCTTGAACTGGCCCGGGGAGGTCGAACCGAAGTCCACGGACGAGAACTTGAGCCAGTCGCCGTTCGAGATGTACCCCACGTCGCTGCCGCCGCCGGTGTCGGAGCAGCTCTCCGTGGTGGTCCCGCTCTGCGCCGACCAGGACTCGGCCTGGATGGTGCCGTACGCGCTGACGGTGCCCGAGCCAGGACTCCCCGGTCCGCTGCCGGAACCGGCTCCCAGGGTGATGGTCCACGAGGTGGGCGCACCGTCCTGGATGTGTCCGTCCACGGGGGCCGAGCCGGTGGCGCCGACGTCGTCGTAGGGGAAGGCGTAGCCGATGCTGGCGTACTGGTGGACGAGGCGTGCGTAGTGGTTGGTGATCGCGTCCTGGTAGTACTGGGACGGTGTCACGCCGTCCGGCTGGTTGTTCCCGCCGGAGACCAGCAGGGAGCTTCGGTTGAGGGCGGCGGCGAGGCGCGCGGCGACCGCGCCGCGGGCGTCCGAGCCGGAGTTGTAGAGCGGGCCGGACGCGCAGCCGAAGATGTCGACCGCGCTGGGCTTGGTGAACGGCACGCCGTTGGTGTTGAGGCCGGAGAAGACGATGGCGCCGCCGGAGACGGTTCCGGTGTAGGAGCCGATGCTGCCCTGTCCGTTGACGGTCAGCGGGGTGGAGGCGTAGCGGCTCCAGACCCGGTTGAGGTAGTCGTCCCAGTAGCCGCCGAAGTCGACCGGCGAGTGCGAGGGAGCCATGACGCGCAGGACGGCGCCCGAGGAGTCGGTGACCACCAGCCTGTCCCAGGGTGCTCCGTCGGAGGCGTGCTGGGCCTGGAGGCCGGAGGCGATGGAGGCGAGGGCTCCGGCGGGCAGCGGGCTGACGGACTGGCTGCCACCGCTTCCGGTGCTGGCCATGGAGACCGGCAGCGCGACCATGTCGACGTAGGAGATGTTGGCGTAGAGGTTGGCGCTGTTGAAGGTGAACTCGCAGAACGTCCAGTTGGTGGCCCAGTTGGGGTCGGAGCTGACCAGGGCGGGCTGTACCAGGCCGGGTACCGTGCCGGGGTTGACGAAGAACTGGAGTTTCTGGCCGACCGAGAACCAGACCCGTCCGCCGATGACGTAGTCGTTCAGGTTGACCGTGGTCCCGGCCGAACCGGAGGCGCCGAGCGGGATGGAGTAGTCGGCGATGGGGGTCACGGGGGACGACGGGTTGGGCAGCCTGTTCAGGGCGCCGTTCGCCGAGACGAACACGGGCCAGCCGCTGCTGTCGGAGCCGGAGATGTAGGCGTAGACGGTGTCGTGGCCGGAGTTGTTGGCCAGTTTCACGGGGAGGGACACCGCCGCCGCCGTGGCGGTGGACGAGAACGGGCTGAGCACAGCCGCGGCGGTGGCGGCACCGGCCGCGGTCAGCAGGGAGCGTCGGGATACCACAGGTCCTCCCAGGGACATGACCGTCCGTCAGCAGTGCGACGGTAGTGGGGTGTTGGGTCGTGTGGAGTTCTGTGCGGGGGTGACGTTATTGGACTGGACCAATACGGTCAAGGGTTCTGGAGCCCTGGATTCCGCGCGATCCGCACCTGGTTTCAGAAAGCCGACTCGATCGCCAACACCTACGCCGGGAGGCCCCTCCCTGCCGGGTGTCGGCCCGTCAGTCGTTGCCGGTGTCGATGACGGTCAGCGTTGGTCGATCGCGACGCCGCGGGCCGCGAGTTCGGTCAGGACGGGGTCGCGTCGGCCCCGGAGTATCTCTCCGTTCATCTGCAGTGACTTGTTGAGCCGTCGCAACGACTTCATGTCGAGCAGCGGTCCCAGCTCGGTGAGGGAGTGATGGCCGCCGAAGAGGAGTTCGGAGAGGTCGGGCAGATCGGCCAGCGTGCTGATGTCCGCCACGTCGTCCAGGTAACCCATGCGCAGGGACTGGAGCGACGTGAGGCCGGCCAGAGGCGAGAGGTCCCTCCAGTCCAGGCGGGAGAGGTAGAGCCGGGTCAGGGCGGGAAGAGCGGGGAAGTCGATCAGCCGCGGGGCCTGTTCCACGCTCAGTGCGCGCAGTTCCGGGCAGGTCTCCAGGATGTCGAGCGAGTCGAGCCTCGTGGCCCTTTCGAGGGTCAGGTCGGCGACCGGAGTGCCGGCCAGCCCCCTGATGTCCGTGAGCGCACGGCAGTCCCGCACAACGACCTTGGTGAGCGCGGTCAGGCCGTCGAGGCGACCGAGGTCGGAGAGTGAGGGAAGGCCGCTGAACTCCAGTTCCCGCAGAGCCGGCAGGCGGCCCGGGTCACCGGGGCTGCGCAGGCTGCCGGTGTGGCTGACGGACAGTTCCTCCAGTGGGTGAGGGGAGCCGAGGCCGGTGAGGTCCAGCAGGCCGGGACAGTTGTCGAGAGCGAGTCCGCGGAGGGCGCCGAGGGACGCGAACGGGGTGAGGTCCCGGATCAGGCCCAGCCCGTCGAGGTAAAGCCGGAACGGGCCGGTGAGGTGGGCCAGATGAGCGAAGTCCGCAAGCGCTGAACAGTTCTCGAAGGTGATCCTTTCCAGGGAGGGCATCGCCCCGACTCCGGCGAGGGAGACCAGCCGTTCGCTGCCCTCGATGCGCACCTCCGTCGTGTGCGTGAGCGCCGAGAGTCCGAGCAGGTCGGAGAGGTCCGGACAGCCCGTTATCGCCAGCGTCGTCAGACGGGGGTGGTGGCCGAAGCCGCGGACGGACTCGAAACGGGGGCAGTCCTCGACGACCAGTTCGGAGAGGTTCCCGGCCGCGGCGACGCCGGTCAGGTCACGCAGCTGCTTGCAGCTGACCAGGCGGAGCACGTCCAGCGCGGGCACGTTCGTCAGACCGGTCAGGTCACGGATGGCCGTCCACCCGAGATCCAGGTGGGTCAGGCGGGTGAGGCCGGACAGCTGCGCCGGGGACCTGAAGGACCGGCAGCCGCGCAGGTTCAGGTGCTCAAGAAGGGGGAAGGCGGCGGCGAAGTCGGCCACCGCGCTGACCCGGGTCATGCTCAGGTCGAGGTGACGCAACCGGCTCAGGGACAGCAGTGGCTCGACATCGGACACCGGACGGCAGCGGTGCAGGCTCAGCCAGGTGAGCTCGGAAAGGCCGCTGAGCGGGCCGAGGTCCTCGACTCCCGCACAGCCGTTCAGATCGAGGTGACGCAACTCGGTGAGCTCGCCGATCTCCGCGAGGTCGGTTATCTCCTTGCAGCGATCCACCGTGAGCGTGCGCAGCATGGTGAGGTGGCGAAGGCCCGACAGCGAGGTCACGCGCTTCAACGTCAGCTCCGTACGTCCCTCCCGGAGGAAGGCCGGCGCCAGGAGGGCCGCGGCGAAGCCGTCCGGATCGCCTGCCGTCGGCCACAGCCGCACCAGCGTCTCCACGGCGAGGTCCGCGACCGGCGCGAAACGCGCCGCCAGCCGCAGCGCGGTGCCGTCGTCGGTGATCTGCACCAGCTCTCGTACCGCCTTGCGAGCCTGAGCCGGCTTCGCCTTCGCGAGCATGAGGGAGTAGGTCGTCACACGTTCGTCCGGGGTTCCGCCGGCGATGATCGAAGTCATACGCGGGACCCTACAATCCGCCTCTGACAACCCCTCAGCTCCATCCCGACGCCGGCAACTCATCGACAACCAGGACACCGGAATCAGCCCCCTCCTGCGGCGATCCCTTTCCAACGGGTCGCCGGCCACCGACTCCGTTCCGGCCCGAAGGCCCCGCAGATCGCCGGGGTCATGACCCTCTGATCGACTGCGGGACCTTCGGAGGCTCCTCCGCTTCCGGCAGGTTCGCGCGTGTGCTCAGCCCAGTGTGAACTTCTGGGCGGCGGCGCCGTTGCAGTCCCAGATCTGCAACCGCGTCCCGTTGGCCGTCGCACCGCTCGGCGAATCGAGACACCGACCCGACTGCGGATTCAGCAACGAACCATCAGCCTGCTGAACCCACTTCTGACCACCCACACCATTGCAGTCCCACAACTCGACCTTCGTCCCGGCGGCCGTCCCGTTGCCGACGATGTCCAGGCACCTGCCGAGCGTCGACAGCGAGGTGTCGGAGCCGTGGTACCAGTGCTGGTCGATCGCCCAGGACTGGCAGTCCCAGAGCTGTACGGCCGCGCCGTCACCGCCGGTGTCGTCGGCGGCGACATCAAGGCATTTGCCGCCGGGTCCGACCGCCGGGGCGCCCCCGTTCACCGCGAACTTCTGGGCTGCGGCGCCGTTGCAGTCCCAGATCTGCAACCGCGTCCCGTTGGCCGTCGCGCCACTCGGCGAATCGAGACACCGACCCGACTGCGGATTCAGCAACGAACCATCAGCCTGCTGAACCCACTTCTGACCACCCACACCATTGCAGTCCCACAACTCGACCTTCGCCCCGGCAGCCGTCCCATTGCCCACGATGTCCAGACACTTCCCGATGGTGCTGAGCGAGCCGTCCGCGTTGTGCTGCCAGTGCTGGTCCTCGGCGTAGGTCTGGCAGTCCCAGAGCTGTACGGCGGTGCCGTTGCCACCGGTGTCGTCCGCCGCGGCGTCGACGCACTTGCCACCGGGTCCGGTGATCGTGCCCTGCGGGCCGTTGGGCACGTCGGTCTCACCGGAGTAGCCGACGGAGACGATGTTGGCCTGCACGGCGTTGTCGGCGGCGTCCGTCGGATAGCCGGCGACCATGACGCCCTCGAAGAAGGTGCCGCGGTTGCGGTTGCTGTTGTCGCCGCCGGTGCCCAGGATGATGCCGCCCTCCTGCTGCATGGGCTGGTAGCCGCCACGGGTGGGCAGGGCTCCGTCCCACCAGGTCGACAGCGCGCCGGACTGCGAGTTGCCGCCCTTGAGCGCGTATCTGGTCTGGCCGTTGTTCTTCAACAAGGCTGTCACATACGTGCTGTTGTTACCCAGGTTGGCGGTGTTGGAGCCGTTGTTCCCCTGGAACATGCCGTTCTCCATGTCGGCCTCGACCCAGGGTCCCGAGCCGGTGCACGGCGCGAAGTAGCACGTCGTCGCGATGCTCACGGCGTCCATGTGGCCGTTGCCGGTGTCGGCCGGCGTGCTCTCCGCGTTTCCGTAGTCGAAGCAGCAGTCGGAGCCCACGTGCGTGCCACTGGCCACCATGTAGGCGCCCTCGGCCTGGCCGTTGACCGCGACGCCGGAGGCAACGCCGGTGTAGCGGTAGCCCACACCCGGTGAGATCCAGATGCCGTACACCTTGTGGCCGCCCGCGGTCACCGCGATCTCTCCGGCGTCGGCGCCACGGTCCACGCCGCCCGCGGTGCCTGCCGGGCCGGGGGTGAGGTCGTTGTGCCGTGCCGTCTGGTCGTAGACCTTCGAGATGCGGCAGGTCGTGTTCTGGCAGAAGGTGTCCTGCCGGCCGGCGTCGGCGTAGCCGCCCTGGGCCAGCAGGCCGATGTCCGCCGTGCCTCCGTCCGAGGCCCGGGTGACCTGGTAGAGCGGGCCGTTGTACGACGACAGCAGGGCGCGTGTGGTGCTGTGCGCGGCGACGCACGGGGTGCCGGCGGCTCCGTAGATGTCGCACGGCAGTGAGCCCGCCGCCTGCGACGTCGTGGGAAGGCCGACGACGAACGCGAGGACGAGCCCGAGAGTGGCGGCCACGGTGGCCAGGCATCTTGCCGCCCTCGGGATGATGAGCGGACCTCGCCTCGATCCCAGCCGACTGAGGCGATTCATAGGCGTCAACCTTGGTTTCATGACCTGCGAACTCCTTAGCTGATTTGATTCCCGTGTGGTGGTTCTCGTCGCGCCGACGTCGAGCATCGGTCGCCGCACCCGGCGCATCACCGTGACCAGCAGCTCCGGGACGCCCCGGGAAGGTGGTTGGTCACCGGCTCACGCGAGCCGCCACAGGTGGTCGTCGGTCCCGTTGTCGTCGAACTGCACCACCTGCGCGCTGTTCTGCGTGGACATCCCGTCGACGCCCAGAACCTTTCCGCTGTGCCGGTTGCGCACCAAGAACCAGCCGTCGCCCTTGTCGACCAGGCTCCACAGGTGGTCGTCGGTCCCGTTGTCCTCGTACTGGACGACGTGCGCGCTGTTCTGGGTGGACATTCCGTCGACACCCATGACTTTGCCGCTCTGGCCGTTGCGCACCAGATACCAGCCGTCACCCTTGTCGACGAGCTGCCACGCGTGGTCCCCGGTGCCGGTGTTGTCGAACTGAACGACCCTCGCACTGTTGGCCGTTGACATGCCGTCGACGGCCAGCACCTTCCCACTGTTCTTGTTGAGGATGCGCCGGTACGGCGGCTCCGGCAGCCACGGGTCGCCGTCCGGGGACGCCGTCGGGAAGGACGTGATCCGGAGCCGGGCCGCGCCCATCGGGACGAGCGTGACCTGCTCCACGGCTCCGGTTGCCCGCGCCGGGCTCTGCTGGAGCGGGGCGACCACGTGCTCGTCGTCGGCGATCCACTCCGGGACGCGGCGGGCCTGGGCGGTGAGCGTGAGCGGGGTGGTGTCGTGGGTGAAGGGATTCGCCGCGACCGGACCGGCGGCACGGCTCAGCGCGAAGGCCGTGTCGGGTACGAGGCCGTAGTTCCAGGGTGTCGTGGCGTGGACCGCGTACTCGGGGAAGGTGTCGTCGCCCGCGTAGCGGATGTACTGCTCGCCGATGCGCAGCCCGTAGACCAGCGGTCCGCGGGTCACGCTCACGGCGCCGTGGTTGGCGGACCAGGTGCGGACGGCGGTGCGCTGCGGGAGGGTGAGGGTGACCCGGTCGCCGTCCTTCCAGGTCCGCTGCACACGGACGAACGCGGGTCCGTCCTGCGCCGCCACCAACTGCCCGTTGACGCGCAGTTGAGGGCCCGCGCACCAGCCCGGCACCCGCAGCAGCAACGGGAACGAGACCGGCTGCGGCGTGGACAGGGTCAGGGTGACGGTCTCGTCGAAGGGGTAGTCCGTGTCCTCGGTGATGGTGATCTCCGTGCCGGAGGCGACCGTGGCGCGGACACTGCTCGGCGCGTACATCGCGGCGGCGAGACCACCGTCAGAGGTGGCCAGCCACAACTCCTCGCTGAAGTAGGGCCATCCCATTCCGTAGTTGTGGGGGCAACAGCGGTACTGGTCGACGCCCGGCTGATACGACTGCATGGCGAAGCCGTTCTGGAACTGGCCCTGGGTCTTGGAAACGTTATCCAGGTCCACGCTGTTGGCGCTGGTGATGTAGTGCACGGCCTTTCCGTCGGGGTCCAGGGCTGCGGGCAGCATGTTGAACGCCAACTCCTCACAACGGTCCGCCCATACGGGGTCGCCGGTGATGCGGGTCAGCAACTCATGGCTGGCCATGAACTCGACGATGCCGCAGGTCTCGAATCCCTGCCGCGGGTCTCCGAAGCCGGGCCTGATGTTCTCGTCACCGGCGATCCCGCCACCGGCGAACTGGCCGTATCCGCCCAGGACTTGATCGTAGGTACGGTACGTGGTCGCGGTCAGGTCGGCGGAGCCGGAGCGCTGCGCGTACTGCGCCGGTTCACGGAATCCCTGTGCGATGTTGACGTTGTGCGCCGTGGGGAGGGAACCGGTCCAGTCGGCGCCCCACGCGTGCATCTTGTCGACGAGGTCGAGCAGGAACGCCTCGCCCGTGCGGCGGTACAGCCACACGGCGATGTCCATTCCGTCGCCCCAGCGCAGCGAGACCCAGCTGGAGTCGAACGCGCCCCGCCCCTGGGCGTTCATGAAGCGAAGGAACCGCACGAGGAAGGGCACGATCCGCTGGTCACCCGTGAACTCCTCGTACGTACGCAGCGCTTGGAGCAGTGGCAGGAACGGCCAGAAGTCGGGGCCTCCGTTCAGGGAGGTCCGCAGTGACCGCGGACCGAAGAAGCCGTCGGCCTGCTGCGTGGCGAGGACCGCGTCGAACCAGCGCCGGGCCTGATCGAGAGCGGCGGCGTCACCGGCCGCGATGGCGAGGGGGACGTATCCCCGCAGCCAGTAAGGGAGTTCCTCCCAACCGTCGCGGTCGGGGTGTGCCCAACCGCTGGTCGTGAGGTCGAGGAAGTGGGAGCGCGCGGCGTACTGGCCGCACAAGCCCGCCAGTTGCAGGCGCAGTTGGCCGGCGAGCCAGCCTCGGGGGGTGATGCTTCCGGGCCGCAGCCGAGCAAAGGTATCGGCGGCGAGGCCGCCGGCCGCGGCAGCCGGTACTGACGGCAGTGCGACACCCAAGGCCAGGGAACCGACAGCGAGTCCTCCGGTCTGCAGGAAGTGGCGTCGGGCGAGCGGCATACGGCTTCTCCTGTGGGGGGTGCGGGTGGGGGGAGGTCTGGCTACCGGGCACCGGCGGCGTGCCGGTCGCCCGTCGCTGGAGTGGCGGGAGTGGCGGACGACGTCTTGCAAGCTCACATAGGCGCCATCGGAGGGATCGGAGCGATCGGAGACTCAGGGGTTGTCGGTCGGCTTCTCATTGATGCCTCACACACTGCTGACAACGTTGTCTTCGGTCTTGGAGGCGAGTTCACCGACCGACTCAACCTCGGCCGGATCGTCGGCGTTCGCCTTCACGTCAGGGCCCGGCGCGCATCCAGCGGAAGGGAACGGAGGGGAGCGTCGACCGAGGGACTTCCTACTCACGAATCCTCCTCGACTCAGGAAGGGTGGCGGCTCATCGCACCCGCTCTTTACAACGTTGCAAGGAGCGGCAGTTGACATCAGAGCACGACTTCCGACCCACGGCCAGGAACATGACAAAACCGTGTGCGGAGCAGCCGTCGGGACACCCACCCGCAACTCGTCGGCGAAGTCGGCCGGCACCGCTTCCGCGGTCCACTCGTCGATCTGCGGAAGCGCGACGCCACGACGTCCTTCGCGGTGCGTAGCCCGGGCCCTGGCACCTCGCGCGTTTCCGCGTGTTCCGCTGAGCGGATCCGTGAGTGACAGCCCCATGACGGTGCATCACTCTGGCCAGCGGTCGACGAACGGCCGCGGGTCACCCGACCTACAGAGCAACCGTCCAGGGGGAGTCATGAGAGAGACATCGAAACCGGCGCATCACAGGGTGCTCGTCAAGGTGATGGCTGGGCTGCGGAGGTGGGCGCCCAGGTTGGCCCGCTCCCCCAAGGCCGTGGTGCTCGTCGTGGCGGCGTTGGTGGCCACCGCGTTCGCGGTGACACCCGCCTACGCGGACGATCCCGGACTGAACTGCGCGGTCACCGCGACCGCCTCGATCACGGTGACACCCAACCCCGTCGTCTACGGCCAGAACGCCCTGTTGCAGTGGAGCGCGGACTGCGTGAGCAACACCCCGGAGGACGTACTCGTGCTCAGCGGCCCGGGCCTCACTCCGTCCACCGCGGTCTTCCCCGTCGGCGGCGGCTCGCAGTCGGTGTTCATCTCCCAGCCCGGGACCCTCACTTGGGGCGTGACCGTCGTCGACACCTCGTCGGACACCGGATACAGCCGCGCACTGGCCTCGACCTCGGCTTCGGTCACCGGTGTGACGACCGTCCCCAACCTGCTGGGTGACACGCAGGCTCAGGCCAGTGCGGCGCTCTCGGCCGCCGGCTACGTCCTGGGCGGGGTCGGCACGGTCGTCGACTGCAACAACATCAACCGGGTGACCTCGCAGAACCCGAGCGCGGGCACCGTCCTGCTCCCGCATTCCTCGGTATCCATCACACTCGGCAGGAAGCCCACACCACCCGCCCAGTGCCCGTGATCCTGCCCCGCACCAGGCCTGCCCACGTGCCGGGACCGCACCCAGCGGCCCCGGCACGTACGGCCGTTGCCGTAGCCGTGGTGGGCGCATTCCACGGTGCTGAGCGAGCGGATGCCGAGAGACGAATCCGGGTGTGGTCAGGGCGCGGTGACGACGTGTCGGGTGATCCGGGTGGCGGCGTACTGCGTGCCGGCCACGAAGCGCATCATCGGCCCGAACATCGGCGCGGCGAGCGATCCGGTGAAGTAGAGACCGGGTACCGAGGACTCGAACCCGCCATTCAGGTGCGGGGCCTTCGAGTCCCGCACGCGCACCACCGCCTTACGCACGACGTCGCTCAGGAAGGGCAGGACGTCCAGGTCGAGGCGGTAGCCGGTGGCCGCCAGGACATGATCGACGACGAGGATCTCCGGACCGCCCGTCGGCCCGGCGAGTTCCAGCCGTACAGCGTCGGCGTCCGCCACCGCGCCGATGACCCGGCACGACGTGCGGACTGGTACGACGCCCTCGACCCTCTCCCGCAGCCACCATCCCCCCGACGGCCCCAACGCCCTTGTGAACAGCAGGAGTCGGGCGGACGCGGGTAACTGCCGTACCCCTCCCGGTGCTTTGCAGACCGCAGCCAGGATCCAGCCCGTGCCCAGCGGGGACGCGGGCTTGACCAGCCGCTGGGTCCAGGGGCGGACCAGGTCCGGCGTCGTGCCCCACAGCACGCGCCGCTCCCTGACCAGTACCTGCGCCTGGGCGTCGGCCTCGTGCAGCAGCGCGGCGCTCTCCAGTGCTGACTGGCCTCCCCCGATCACCGCGACCCGGCGGCCGGCGAAGCGCGACAGGTCGGTGTGGTGGCTGGTGTGCGACACCAGGGCATCGGGCCCTGCCGCACCGGGCGCGAGACGGCGCAGGTCCTGAGGGATGTAGGACAGTCCGTTCAGACCCGTGGCCACGACGACGGCCGCGGCGGAGAGGTGCTGCCCGTCGTCCAGCCGGACGGTGAAGGCGTCCCCGTCGCGGTCGAGGGACACGACCCGGGCGGGCTCGACCTCGCCGACGTATCGCTTCTGGAACCACTGCCCGTACCGCACGAACACGTCGCACGGGATGGGGGTCAGCTCGGTCAACTCCGGCTCGCCGTGCGCCTCGCGGAAGTCCGCCAGCCGGCCGCCGGGTTCAGGTGCGGACAGATCGGTGGCGGCCGGCGTCGACTTGAGGAACATCCCCGTCGCCATCGCGTGCCGCCAACTGCCCAGCACATCACCGAAGATGCGCACCGGTATCCCCGCGGTCCGCAGATGCGCGGCCACCGACAACCCGTACGGCCCGGCGCCGATCACGACGACCGGAAGCCCGCCCCGCCCCGTGAACGCCCGCTTCTGCGCAGGGCGTTGCCCCGGAAGCGACTGCCTCATACATCCCCCACCACTCCGCTCGCCGCCTTCCCCAAGGCGGCGCGACACTGCGGGATGGCGCACCGTCACAAGCCCGGCGCACTCGTCCCCCCTCCGCAGGACAGTGTGACGTATCGGCCGGTATCGGCCGACGATATCGTCATACGTTGACTGAAATAGGACCCAACCGTGGGCCGGGCTTTCCCCGCCGAGCGGTCGCGTCGAGTGTCGAGCGCTGTGTTCAACTCCCTTGGCCGGGAGGCAGGTTCGAGGCCCGGCAGCGCAGAGTCCCCGCCGCGGCAACCGTGCCGGACGGCGGCTGTGGGTCGCGCCGCCACCGCGCCTGGGCGGTGCGGCGGGTTCGTCGGCTCACGAGACGTCCTTGGTGATGCGCGGCCAGGCCGCCTCGCGCAGCAGGCGGAGGCCGTTGAGGCCGACGACGACGGTGGACCCCTCATGTGCGGCGACGCCGAGCGGCAGGGGGAGGGTGCCGATCAGGTCCCAGAGGACCAGGGCGGTGAGGAACGTCCCCGCGATGAACAGGTTCTGGACCACGAGTCGGCGGGCGGTGCGGGAGAGCTGGACGACGGCGGGAATGGTGGCGAGTTCGTCGCGGACGACGACGGCGTCGGCGGTCTCCAGCGCGAGGTCGGAGCCCGCCTTGCCCATCGCGATCCCGGAGTGGGCCGCGGCCAGCGCGGGCGCGTCGTTGACGCCGTCGCCGACGACCAGCACCCTGCGCCCTTCGGACTCCCACTCCTTCACCGCTGCCACCTTGTCCTGGGGCAGCAGTCCGGCGCGGACGTCGGTGATGCCGACCTCGGCGGCCAGGCGGCGGGCGGCGCGCTCGTTGTCGCCGGTGAGGAGGACGGGGGTGCGGCCGGTCAGTTCGGTGAGCGCGGCGACGGTCGCCCGCGCGTCGGGCCTCAGCCGGTCCGCGATCCCCAGCACCCCTACGACGACGCCGTCCCGGAGCACGGCCACCGCGGTGCGCCCGGCGTCCTCCAGCTCGGTCACCGTTGCGTGGTGCGGCTCCTGGGCGGGGGCGCTCAACAGCCGTGAGGGGGAGCCGACTTGGACGGTGCGGCCCTGAACCGTCGCGGTGACGCCCTCGCCGGGGACGGAGGAGAATCCCACGGCTTCACGCAGGGGCAGGCCGCGCTCGCGGGCGGCGTCCACGACGGCCCGTGCGAGGGGATGTTCACTGGGGTGCTCGGCACTGGCGGCCAGGGCCAGCAGCGCCGTCTCGTCCAGGTCGGTGCCGGGCAAGGGGTGGATGTCGGTGACACGCGGGGTGCCTTCGGTGAGGGTGCCGGTCTTGTCGAAGGCGACGGTGTCGACCTGGCCGAGGCGTTCCATGACGACGGCGGACTTGGTCAGGACGCCCCGGCGTCCGGCGTTGGCGATAGCGGACAGCAGCGGCGGCATGGTGGAGAGCACGACCGCACACGGCGAGGCCACGATCATGAACGTCATGGCTCGCAGCAGCGCGGACCGGAGTTCGCCGCCGAAGGCGAGGGGGACGGCGAAGACGGCGAGGGTCGCGAGGACCATGCCGACCGAGTAGCGCTGTTCGACCTTCTCGATGAACAGCTGGGTGGGGGCCTTGGTCTCTGAGGCTTCCTCGACCATCTTCACGATCCGGGCGATCACCGAGTCCGAAGGGTCGCGTTCGACGCGCACCCGCAGGGAGCCGGTGCCGTTCAGCGTGCCGGCGTACACCTCGTCGCCCGTCCGCTTGGCCACCGGGAGGGGCTCGCCGGTGATGGTGGCCTGGTCGACATCGCTCGTGCCGTCGAGGACCTGGCCGTCGGCACCGACCCGTTCGCCGGGGCGGACCACGATGATGTCGCCGACCGCGAGGTGCTCGGTGTCGACGCTCTGCTCGGTGCCGTCGGGCAGCAGCCGGGTCGCGGTGGTGGGAGCGAGGTCGAGCAGACCGCGTACGGAGTCCGCGGTGCGAGCGGTGGCGACGGCTTCCAGGGCGCCGGAGGTGGCGAAGATGACGATCAGCAGCGCGCCGTCGAGGACCTGGCCGATCGCCGCCGCGCCGAGCGCGGCCACCACCATCAGCAGGTCCACGTCCAGGGTCTTGTCCTTGAGGGCCTTGCAGCCCTCCCGTCCCGGCTCCCAGCCGCCCGCGATGCCGCTGATGGCGAAGAGCGTGCCCCACAGCCACGCCGGCCCGTCGAGCAGGTACACGGGCAGCGCGAGGAGGAAGAACGACAGGGACGTCAGCGCCCACCGGGTTTCCGGGAGTGCCAGCAGGCGCGTTCGGCGCCGCGGCGCCGCCGGATGCGACGCGGCGGTGGACGGCGCGATCCGCTCATCCACAAATGAAGACATGACAAAACAACCCTTCAAGGGCGAACCGAGGTGACACGCTCACCATACAGGAACGCCTGAACAGGTCTTCAGGTGTCGTCGGTATGATGGCCCCATGGGTCACGGAACCGGCGCCACCAGCAAGACCACCACGCGCGAGCGCCTCGACGCCGTGGGCACCGCCGAGGTCGCCGCCACCCTCCAGGCCCTCGCCACGCCGTCCCGACTGCACATCCTGGCCCGCCTCCAGGAAGGCCCCTGCTCGGTGAGCGACCTCGCCGATGCCGTCGGCATGGAAGCCTCTGCCTGCTCCCACCAACTGCGCCTGCTGCGCAACCTCGGCCTGGTCACGGGCGAACGCCACGGCCGGTCGATCGTCTACGCCCTGTACGACAACCACGTCGCCGAACTACTCGACCAGGCGCTCTACCACGTCGAGCACCTGCGACTCGGTGTCCGCGACACCCCGGCCGACGCGACGGAACCGGCCGCCGCCGGACAGTAGCGGCGGATCAGTCCTGCCAGGGTTCCTCGTCTCGCTCGTCCCGTCTCACTTGCCGCTGTAGACGGGGAAGGCGCTGTGCTCGCCGTACTCCACGGCCCGCAGGCCCCGCAGCGCGTCCATGTCCTGGTCGGAGATCTCGAAGTCGACCGCCGCGTTGGACCGCATGTGGTGGGGGTTCGCCGTCTTGGGCAGCGACACGGTGCCCAGCTGGAGCGTGTAGCGGACACACAGCTGGGGGACGGACACGTCGTACGCCCGTGCCATTTCCCGGACTTCGGCGTTGTTCAGGATCGCGCCGTGGGCGATCGGCGAGTACGCCTCGACGAGGATCTGGTTGGCCGCGCAGTAGCCCAGCAGCTCCGAAGGGGTGTTCCCTGCGTGGACGAGCAGCTGGTTCACCTGCGGCAGGACACTCGCGCCCTGGACGAGGTTCTCCAGATCCCGCTGCTGGAAGTTGGAGACACCGATCGAGCGGATCTTGCCTGCCTGGTGCGCCTCCTCAAGCGCCCGCCAGGCCGCGCGGTTGCCCTCGGCGTAGTCGCCGCCTCGGAAGTCGGCCCACGGCTGCGGGCTGTGGATCAGCATCAGGTCGACGTGGTCCAGGCCCAGCGCCTCAAGGGAACCGTCGATCGCGGTCGTCGCCTGGTGGTAGTCCTTGATCTCCGCGGCGAGCTTGGTCGAGACGAACAGCTCCTCACGGGGCACCGCCGAGGTGCGTACCCCCTCGCCCACGCCGCGTTCGTTGCCGTACGCCTGGGCGGTGTCGATGTTGCGGTAGCCGATCTCCACTGCCGCGCGGACCGCGTCGGCGGCCTCGTCGTCGTCGATGAACCAGGTGCCGAGGCCCAGCTTGGGGATCTCGACGCCGCCTGCCAGGGGGTATGTCTCGTCCAGGATGGTCATGCACTCGCTCCGTTCCTCGGCAGTGCGCCGTACACCTCATCGGTGACGGGCTCCAGCCATTCGTTGCTGACGTCCTCGCCCGGCGTGATGAAGGCGACGTGCGAGAACCACGAGTCGGCCTTCGCTCCGTGCCAGTGCTTCGTGCCCACCGGCACGCGCACCACCGTTCCCGGCTCCATGCTGACGGGATCCTCGCCTTCGGCCTGGTACCAGCCGCTGCCCGCCGTGCACAGCAGGATCTGGTCACCGCCGCCGGCCGTGCCGTGGTGGATGTGCCAGTTGTTGCGGCATCCCGGCTCGAAGGAGACGTTGCTGACGGGCACGCTCCCCGAGGCGAGCGGGGCCAGATAGCTCTGGCCGGTGAAGTACGGCGCGAAGGCGTCGTTCCTCTCCCCCAGAGGGAAGATCTGGTCGAAGTCGCTGACAGCCATGTCGTTCTTTCCTTCTGTCGATGCGTCCCGCTGACCGCGCGCGGGGCGTCGTTGCGCTGTACCCACTGCATGCGCCGTGATCAGGCGGAGCGTTCGTCCGCGATCTTCTTCAGCAGGGTGATCGCCGTCATGGCGTTGGGCCATCCGGCGTAGAAGGCCAGCTGCGTGATCGCCTCGGACAGCTCCTCCACCGTGAGTCCGTTGTCCAGCGCCACGCCCAGGTGATACGGCAGCTGCTCACCGCGGTACAGCGCAGCGAGCACGCTCACGGTGACCAGGCTGCGATCCCGCGGCGACAGTCCGGGCCGCTCCCACACGTCCGCGAACAACACCTCATCGGTGACCTCGACCAGCTTCGGCGCGATGCCGACCAGTTCCCGCGGTGCGGACTGCTTCGCCATACGGTTCCTCCCTGCGACGGTTCGAACGTGAGGACGCGGCCCTTCATACCGTCGGGCCCACAGGGCCGGACGGCATCCGCAGGCGGGTTCCCACCGCCTGCGGGCTCGGCCGCATCCCCTGCCACCACCGAGGAAACCGCAGCTCACAGCCGTGCGGAAGGCACTGCCGTTACAGGTACCGGCAGAACCCCCCAGCTCCGCTCCACCGCGCTTAGCCTGGCAAACATGGACACCGCCCACGAGATCCGCGAGTTCCTCGCCACCCGCCGCGCCAAGATCACTCCGCGAGAGGCCGGCCTGCCCGCCTTCGGGAGCGGCAACCGCAGGGTGCCCGGACTGCGCCGCGAGGAGGTCGCCCTGCTGGCCGGCGTCAGCGTCGACTACTACGTCCGTCTGGAACGCGGCCAGCTCGCCGGCGCCTCCGAAGAAGTCCTCGACGCCGTCTGCCGGGCCCTGCGGCTCGACGAGGCGGAACGCGCCCACCTGCACGACCTGGCCGCCGCCCAGCGCCGCCACCCACCGCGCCGCGCCGCCCGGAAGCCGAAGACGCCCGTCCCGGCCAGCCTCACACGCGTCCTGGACGCCATGACCGACACTCCGGCCTTCATCCGCAACGGACGCCTCGACATCCTGGCCGTCAACCCGCTCGGGCGCGCCCTCTACTCCCCCTTGTTCGGTGGCTCGACCCGCCCGGTGAACATCGCGCGCTTCCAGTTCCTCGACCCCACCAGTCGCGACTTCTTCCCCGACTGGAACACGTCCGTCGACACCACCGTCGCCCTGCTGCGCACCGAAGCCGGCCGGGCCCCGGGCGACCCCGAGCTGACCGGGCTGGTGGGCGAACTCGCCACCCTCAGTGAGGAGTTCCGCGCCGCCTGGGCCAAGCACAACGTGCGCCTGCACCACACCGGCCGCAAGTCCTTCCGCCACCCGGCCATCGGTGAGATCACCCTCGACTTCGACGCCATGGTGCTGCCCGCACACCCCGGGCTCACCCTGACCGCCTACAGCACCGAGCCCGGCACACCCGACGACGACGCCCTGCGCCTGCTCGCCTCCTGGGCCGCCACCCACGACGACCGGGCCCGCCGCGAGGACCCCACCCGCTCCTGACCCGCGCCGGCCCGCACCACGGCTACAGCGCCGGGCCGCGGCGGAATCACCGTCCTCAGCCCAGCCCGTCGGCCCCGACGCGCACGGCCGACTCGTCGAGCAGCGAGTCCGCGACCGCCTGCGCGTTGCCCCGCAGATCCAGGACGGGTGTCGCCTCCTTGTACCAGGACTCGACCACGGCGTTGCCCCAGAAGTCGCGGCGCCGGTCGTCGTGGACGTTCCAGCGATACGTCTCGTGGTCCGGGTCTCCCGTGTAGTAGTCGGAGGTGTAGATCTCCACGCGGTGGCCGTCGGGGTCCCGCAGGTACAGGTAGAAGGCGTTCGAGACGCCGTGGCGGCCGGGGCCGCGCTCGATGTGGTGCTCCTTCCGGATCGCGCCGAACAGATCCGCGCAGCGCAGGACCTGGTGCGATTCGTGGGTGGCGATGCCGAGGTGGTGCAGGCGGGGGCCCGCGCCGCCGGTGAAGGCGACGTCGTGGACGGTCTGCTTGCGGTACATCCAGGCCGCGTAGAGCTCGTGCTCGTCGCCCTCGATGGTTTCCGAGCAGCCGAAGCCGAGCGACTTGTAGTGGGCGTAGGCGGCCGGGATGTCCGGGGTGCAGATGTTGAAGTGGTCCAGGCGCGCGACCTCGGCGCCGTGGCGCAGGTCGTAGCGCTGGATGAGGCGTTCGACGCGTTCGGTCTCGTGGAAGAACTCGACGGGGAAGCCGAGCGGGTCGACGACGCGGACGGCGTCGCCGATGCCCTTCGCGCCCCGGCCGGCGGGCACTCGCCGGACGGGGCGGCCGAGGCGGGTGAAGAACTCCTCCGCCTTGTCCACGTCCTCCGGGGTGCGCACCCGGTAGGCGATGTGGTCCAGCGCGGCCTCGGGTCCCTCGCGCAGGACGAGGCTGTGGTGGGTGAGTTCGTCGCTGCCGCGCAGGTAGAGGGCGTCGCTGTCCTCGTGCTGGACGTGGAAGCCGAGCATGTCCGCCCAGAACCAGCGGGCCTTGGACAGATCGGTGACGACGAGCTGGGCGTAGGCGGACCGGATGACATCCGGAGCGGCGGGTGCGGCGGAGGCGGTCATCGTGCGGCTCCGAAGCGGGGGACGTGGACGTCACCGAGGGCGACGTGGACGATCTTGCTGTCCGAGTAGAAGTCGATGCTGTGCGCGCCGCCCTCCCGTCCGACGCCGGACGCCTTGACGCCTCCGAACGGGGTGCGCAGGTCGCGGACGTTGTGGGAGTTGATCCACACCATGCCGGACTCGACGGCGTGCGCGAGGCGGTGGCCGCGCTTGAGGTCGGACGTCCAGATGTAGGCGGCGAGCCCGAACGGTGTGGCGTTGGCCAGTTCGACGGCTTCGTCCTCGGTGTCGAAGGGAGCGACGGCCACGACGGGACCGAAGATCTCCTCCTGGAAGATGCGGGCGTCGCGGGACACGTCCGCGAAGACCGTGGGCTGGAGGTAGTTGCCCCGGTCGAGGTGGTCGGGGCGGGCACCGCCGGCCAGCAGGCGTCCCTCCTCGCGTCCGATCTTCACGTAGTTCATGACCCGGTCGTAGTGCTCCGGATGGACCAGGGCGCCGACCTGGGTGTCCGGGTCGGCGGGGTCTCCGACGCGGACGTGGGCGGCGCGTTCGGCGAGGCGGGTGGTGAAGTCGTCGTAGACGCCGCGCTCGACGAGGACGCGCGAGCCCGCGGTGCAGCGTTCGCCGTTGAGGGAGAAGACGCCGAAGACGATCGAGTCCAGGGCGGCGTCGAGGTCGGCGTCGGCGAAGACGACGGCCGGGGACTTCCCGCCGAGTTCCATCGACACGGTCTTCAGGTCGGGGGCCGAGGAGCGCAGGATGTGCCGGCCGGTGTCCGTGGAGCCGGTGAAGGAGAGGAGGGGGACGTCGGGGTGGTCGACGAGTGCCTGTCCGGCTTCCTCGCCGATGCCGTGGACGATGTTGGCCGCGCCCGCGGGCAGGCCGGCCTCGGCGAAGATCTCGGGCCACAGGGAGGCCGAGAGCGGGGTCCACTCGGCGGGCTTGAGGACCAGGGTGCAGCCGGAGGCCAGCGCGGGCGCGAGCTTCCAGCTCTCCAGCATGAATGGGGTGTTCCACGGCGTGATCAGGCCGGCCACGCCGACAGGGGTGCGGACCACGTAGCTGATCTGTTCGGTGCCCTGCCGGAAGGCCTCCTCGCCGAGACCGACGATCACGTCGGCGAAGTAGCGGAAGTTCTCGGCGGCGCGCCGGGCCTGGCCGCGGGCCTGGGTGATGGGCAGGCCGGAGTCGAAGGACTCGAACCGCGCGAGGCGGTCGTGGCGGGCCTCGATCGCGTCGGCGATCTTGTTGAGGACCTGGGCACGTCGCCGGTTGTCGTACGCGGACCAGACGCCGAAGGCGTTCTTCGCGGCGGTGACCGCGCGGGCGATGTCGTCCGCGCTGCCGCGGGCGGCCTGCGCGTAGGGCTGATTAGAGACCGGGTCCAGCACGTCGAAGGTGCGTCCGTCGGCGCTGGGGACCCGCTCGCCTCCTATCCAGTGGTGGATGGTCTCGGGCAGCGCTTCGGGGCGGGGTGAGGTGGTCATGCGGGGTCCTTAGGAAGGTCGGCGGTCAGAGCTGCTGGGTGAGGTCCCCGCCCTGCCGGAGCAGGTGGCGGATGCGCGGCAGGGAGGCGTCCGTCGGCGTGATCAGCGGGGCGCGCACGTGGGCGGAGGCGATGCGGCCCTGCTGGTGCAGCACCCACTTGGCGGGTGCCGGGTTGGTCTCGACGAAGAGCAGGTCGACCAGCGGGTGCAGTCGGTAGTGCAGGTCACGGGCGGTCTCGAAGTCGCCCGCTTCCCATGCCTCGTACATGCGGGCCACGGCCTGGGGCGCGATGTTGGCGACGGCGCTGACGAAACCGGCACCGCCGAGCGCGAGCAGGGGCAGGCACAGCAGCTCGATCCCGGACCAGACCAGGAGGGAGCGGCCGCATTCGTGGAGGACGCGGGAGAAGTGCTCGAAGTCCTTGGTGGTCTCCTTGATGCCGACGAAGTTGTCGAAGTCGCGGAAGAGCCGGCCCACGGTGGGGGGCGCGATGTCGACGGCGGTGCGGGAGGGCACGTTGTAGGCCACGATCGGCAGGTCGGGGAACTCCCGGCAGACCGTGGCGTACCAGGTGTACAGCGCCTCCTGGGTGGGGCGCGCGTAGTACGGGGTGATGACGAGGGCGGCGTCGGCTCCGGCGTCCTGGGCCGCGGCGGTGATCTCCAGGGTCTCGGCCAGCTTGTGCGAGCCGGTGCCGGGCAGGAAGGGCACGCGGTCGGCTATCTCGTCGGCGGCGGCGCTGATGGCGTCGATGCGCTCCTGGGTGGTCTGGGCGCTGGGCTCACCCGTGGAGCCACCGAGCGAGACGCCGTGCGATCCGGCCTCCAGCTGGAAGCGGATCAGGCCGCGCAGGCCGTCGAGGTCGACGTCCCCGGAATCGGTGAACGGGGTGATCACGGGGGCGATGGAGCCGCGGATCACGGCGGGGTCGCTGCGGAACTTCATGCGTTGTCTCCTTCGCAGGGCCCGGCGGCGGTTGCCGGCTGGTGGGCGAGCCACTGCTCGTATCGGGTGGTCCAGGCGCCGGTGAGCGGGTAGAGCCCGTCGATTCCGGCTCCCTGGCGGACCTGTTCGGTGATGAAGCGCTCCTGCCGCTCCTGTTCGCGGCAGTCGGCGACGAGTTCCCGGGCCAGGTGCGGGGGGACGACGACCACACCGTCGGTGTCGCCGACCAGCAGGTCACCGGGGTGGACGAGGGTTCCGCCGCACGCCACCGGCAGCCCGGTGTCCCAGGGCACGTGCCGGCGTCCGAGGACCGACGGGTGGGCCCCCGCGTGGTAGACGGGCAGGTCGAGTCCCGTGACCGCGGCGGCGTCGCGCAGGGCTCCGTCGGTGACCACTCCGGCGGCGCCCTTCTTCAGGGCCCGCAGGGCGAGGATGTCGCCGATCGTGCCCGCGGTGGCGTCCCGGCGGGCGTCCATGACCAGGACGTGGCCGGGGCGCAGTTCCTCGACGGCACGTTTCTGGGCGTTCATGCCGCTGGCGTGGCGGGCGAAGAGGTCCTCGCGCAGCGGCAGGTAGCGCAGGGTGTGGGCGACGCCCACCATCTTCAGGTCGGGGCGCGTGGGGCGGACTCCGTCGATCGACATGTGCGGGAGCCCGCGCTTGCGCAGTTGGGAGCTGAGGGTGGCCACGGCCACGGACAGCAGGTCCTTCTCCAGTTCCGCGTCGAGCAGGGGCGGTGGCGTGTACGCGGATCCCCAGGCGGCTGCGGCGTCCGCCGCGCCGGAGCGGGGCATCGCGCCGGGGGCGGCCAACGGAGGCCCCGCGACGACGGTGTTGGTGAGGCGTCCGGTGGTGGCGTCGGCCGTGGTGACCTCCACTTCCACGGTGTCGCCGGGGCCGACGACGGAGGCGCCGGCCGGGGTGCCGGTGAGGATGACGTCTCCCGGTTCCAGGGTCATCAGCCGTGACAGGTCGGCGACCAGATACGCGAAGGGGAAAAGGAGGGTGTCACTGGTGTCGTGCTGGACC
The DNA here is from genome assembly GCF_044747445.1 of Streptomyces sp. NPDC090083. Taxonomy (NCBI): domain Bacteria; kingdom Bacillati; phylum Actinomycetota; class Actinomycetes; order Kitasatosporales; family Streptomycetaceae; genus Streptomyces; species Streptomyces sp. NPDC090083. The sequence goes on from NZ_JBIVED010000004.1 coordinate 207,534, forward strand.
GGTTCGCCGTTGACCCAGGTGCGCAGGGTGAGCCGGGACGGGTCGACCGTGCGGGCGTCCAGGAGGCGGGGGCCCAGCGGGGTGAATCCGTCGGCGCCCTTGGAGCGGAGGTTGGAGCCGCGGTCGGCGTGGCGCAGGTCGTGGACGCCGGCGTCGTTGGCGGCGGTGACGAAGTCGACGTACTCCCAGGCCTGTTCGACGCCGACGTTGCGTGCGTGACGACCCATCACCAGGGCGATCTCGCCCTCGAAGCCCATGAGGTCGCAGCCTTCGGGCCGGATCAGCGGGTCGCCGCTGCCCGAGAGTGAGGAGGCGGGCTTGAGGAAGTACGAGGCGTACGGGACCGTGCGTCCGCGCTCGGCCGCCCGGCTCGGGTAGTTGAGGTGGACGGCGATGATCTTCGACGGCTTGGTGCCGAGGGGATGGGGCATGGTGGAACGGCTCCTTGACGGGCGCCGACGGGGGCGAAGAGGGCACCGACGGCAGGGGAACAGAGGCGTGGGAACGGCGGCATGGGGACGGCGGCGTGGTGTCAGCTCGGGGCGCTGAACTCCTGCGGAGTGGGCAGGGACGCGATGAGCTGACGGGTGTAGCCGTGCCGCGGGCTGTTGATCACGTCATGGCTCGGTCCCTGTTCGACGATCTTCCCGCGGTACATGACCGCGGTGGCGTCCGCGATGTACCGGACGACGGCGAGGTTGTGCGAGATGAAGAGGATCGTCAGGCCGAGGTCCCGGTGGATGTCACGGACCAGGTTCAGGACGGCGGACTGCACCGACGCGTCGAGGGCGGAGGTGATCTCGTCGGCGATGAGGATCCTGGGGCGGGCCGCCAGGGCTCGGGCCACGGCCACGCGTTGACGCATCCCGCCGGAGAGTTGTCCGGGGTACCTGGCGCTCGCGGCGGTGGGCAGCCGGACGCTGTCCAGGAGTTCCGCCACCCGCTTGTCGACTCCGACGGTGCCCGCAGAGTCGTTGGCCCGCAGGACCTCCGCGATGCTCCGGCCGACCGTCATACGAGGGTTGAGCGACGTGTAGGGGTCCTGGAACACCATCTGCACGGCGCGGGCGCGGCGGTGGGCACGGTCCCCGATGTCCGTTCCGTCGGCCAGGATGCGTCCGCTCGTCAAGGGCTGGAGCCCCGCGACGGCGCGGGCCAGGGTCGACTTGCCCGAACCCGACTCGCCGACCAGCCCGAGGACGGTGCCGGAAGGCACCGACAGGGACACGTCGTCGACCGCGGTGACGGCGGTGTCCTTCCTGCCGAACGTCACGGTCGCGGACTCGACCACCAAGGCGCTCACGATGCGCTCCCCGACGGGACGGTCAGCGTCGACAGGGGTATCCAGCAGGCCACGGCGCCGTCCTGGGAGTCGGCCGCGAGGACGGGCAGTTCGCTGCGGCAGCGGTCCTCGGCACGCGGGCACCGGGGGGCGAAGGCGCAGCCGGAGATCTGTTCGTCGGGGTGCGGCGGGTGGCCGGGGATCGTGTCCAAAGGCTGGTCCACGTCCGTTTCGAGCGTGGGCAGCGAGGCGAGCAGGGCTCGCGTGTAGGGGTGGGCCGGGCCTTTGAGGAGGGTGTCGACGGAGAGTTCCTCGACGACGCGGCCGGCGTACATGACGACGATGCGGCTGCACAGCGAGGTGAGGACGCCGATGTCGTGGGAGACGACGAGGGCCGCGCTGCGGTCCTGTCGGCAGCGCTCGTGGAGGGTGCGCAGCACATGGTGCTGGACGGTCATGTCGAGTGCCGTGGTGGGCTCGTCGGCGATGATCAGGTCGGCCTCCGCCATCTGGGCCATGGCGATCAGGACGCGCTGGCGCATGCCGCCGGAGAGTTCGTCGGGGTACTGCGCGAGCCGTGCGGCGGGCCTGGTGATGCGCAGGCGCTCCAGCAGGTGGACGGCCTTCCTGCGGCTCGCCTCAGGAGTGGTGCGTCCTTCGTGCACCAGGCCTTCCGTCAGCTGTGTGCCGATGCGCAGTGCCGGGTTGAGACAGGTGCCGGGGTCCTGGAAGACGACGGCGAGACGGCTGCCGATCCGGGTGCGCAGGTCCTTGTCGGTGAGGGTGGTGAGGTCGACGCCGTCGAAGTCGAGGCGGCGGGCGCGGACGCTGCCCGTGGAGGACGTGAGGCGGGCGACGGCCATGGCAGTGACGGACTTGCCCGAGCCGGACTCCCCCACCACGCCGACGATCTCGCCCGGGTACAGGCGCAGGGACACGTCCCGCACCGGCGTGGTCCAGCCGTCGGCGGTGGGGAACTCGACCCTCAGGTTCTCCACGGCCAGCAGCGTGCTGTCGGCGTCTCCCGGCCGGACGGGCGCGGCGGGTCCGAGGTCGTCGGCGGGGGCCGGTGTTCGCGCGGTGTGGACGGGAGAGTCCTGGTTGCGGGCGATACCGGCGAGGACTTCCCCGGCCAGCCCGAACGCGACACCGGCGACGACGATGGCCGCCCCTGGGGCGATGGTGGTCCAGGGGCTGGTGTAGACGGCGGGCAGGGCGTCGCCCAGCATGCGCCCCCAGTCGAAGTCGGGAGCCTGCACACCGAGTCCGAGGAAGCTGAGGCTGGACAGGGCGAGGAGGGCTCCGCCGATGTTGAGGGTGATGTAGACGAGGACCGGTTCGGCGATGTTCGGCAGGACGTAGCGGGTGAACTGGCGGGTGCGGGAGATGCCGAGCATGCGGGCGGCGACGAGGTAGTCGCTGCTCTCGATGCCAGCGGTGAGGGTCTGCATCAGCCGGCCGAAGACGGGGGTCATGGTGAGCCCCATCGCGAGGACGGCCGTGGTGGCCCCCGGTCCCAGGAGGATGGTGGTGAACAGGGCCACGAGCAGGACGGGGAAGGCCATCCAGGTCGTCAGGACGGAGGCGAAGACGCGCTGGAAGCGGCGGCCGAGGATGGTGGGGAGGGCTCCGACGACGGCGCCGAGGACGACGGCGATCAGTGTGGCGCCGACGGCCATGAGCAGGGAGGGCCTGGTCGCGGCGAGGACGCGGGCCAGGACGTCCCGCCCGAGGTTGTCGGTGCCCAGCAGGTGGGCGGCGGACGGTGCTTCGTTGAGGTGGGCGGGGTCGGCGGTGCGTGCCGCGTCTCCCCAGAACCAGGGGCCGACGACGGCGAGGACCACGAGCGCGAGGACCAGGACCGTGGCCAGCGAGCGGGTGGGCGTCGCTGCGAGTTTCCCGAGCCGTGTCTTGGACATGTTCATCGCTCCAGGAGGGTCGTGCGCCGGTCGAGGAGCGCGAGCAGGATGTCGACGAAGAGGTTGATCAGGATGATCAGGGCGGCGTACACGAGCGCGATGCCGCCGACGATGTTGTAGTCGCGGCCGGTGATGGCCTGGATGAGCGCGTAGCCGAGTCCTGGCCAGTTGAAGACCTGCTCGACCAGTGCGGTGGCGGCCACCATGCCAGCGGCCACGGTCCCGGCCAGGGTGAGCACCGCGGTCAGCATGTTGGGCAGCGCGTGTCGCAAATAGAGGGTGGTGGTGGGCAGCCGCTTCGAGCGGGCGGTGCGCATGTAGTCGCGGCCCAGGACCTTGAGGCCTTCGACGCGGGCGACTCTGGCGATGAGCGCGGAGGAGGGAGCTGCCAGGGCGATGACGGGGAGGACGTAGGACGCGGTGGTGTCGGATCCGGCGACGGGCAGCACGGGCCACCAGAGTCCGAAGACGATGACCAGGCCGGTGGCGAGGAGGAACTCGGGGACCGCGGTGGTCAGTCCGCTGGCTCCGTTGAAGCCGAGTTCGAGGCCTCGGTTGCGGCCCTCCCTGGTGAGGACAGCCGTGGTGAGGCCGACGGGGATCGCCACGAGGAGGGTGACCACGACGGCGCACGCGGCCAGCAGCAGGGACTGGGGCAGGCGGCCCGCGACGACGTCGGCCACGGGCTGGCCGGTGAGGACGGAGGTTCCGAGATCGCCGTGGACGAGTCCGGCGAGATAGTCGGTGTACTGCCGCCACAGCGAGTGGTCGAGACCGAGCTGGGCCCTGCGTTCCGCGACCAGCGACGGCGGGGCCGTGGGACCGAGCGCCTGGCGGACGGGGTCGCCCGCGGAGAGCCGGACGACCACGAAGGCCACGGACACGATCACGAACAACGAGCCGACGGTGCGCCCCGCCCGGCGGAGCGCGAAGCCCCACCAGACCGTGGCCGGATGCTCGCGCGCGGCGCTGGTGTCCTTGGACTCCTCGCTGCTCGCGGCACCGGTCTGCGGGGAGTCCGTCTCCCTGTGCCAGTGCTGCATGACGGACATGCGCTGCCTTCTTTCCGGACGGGGCGGTGCCTGGTCGCTTACTTCGTCAGCCGGATGCTGGAGCCCTTGACGGTTCCGAGCTGGCCGACCTCGAACGTGACGTGGGAGCCGTAGATCGTCTTCGAGTTGGCCTCGATGGGGGTGAGGTCGGCGTCCTTGACGAGCGCGGCCTCGGCGTTCTTCCACAGGGGGCACGAGGAGGAGCCGGCGATCTTCTCCGCCTCGGCGGTCTCGGCCTGGTAGGTGGTGTTGTCGACGCTCGCGAAGTTGCGGCCCTTGGGGGGTGCCTGGCCGGCCACGAGGATCTTCCACACGCTGGGGTCCTCGGTGCTGAACGGCGCCCAGACCACGTCCCAGTCGCCACCGGTGAAGAGCGTGGTGGCGTAGCTGTCGGAGCCCGTGAGCCTGACCTTGACCCCGAGCTTGGACCACTGGGTCTGGAGCAGTTCCACGGCCGAGACCAGGTCGGAGCCGCGGTTGCTGGGGTACAGCACGTTGATGCCGAGCTGCTTGCCGTTCTTGGTGCGGATCGCGCCTCCGCCGGTCTTCCAGCCGGCCGCGTCGAGGGCCGCGGCGGCGGCCTTGAGGCCTCCGGTGGGCAGGTTTCCGGTGACGGCGTCGTAGGAGCAGACGGCGGGCTCGCCGGTGACGATGGTCTTGAGGGCGGTGCCGCGCCCGCCGGTGGCGACTGATCCGAGGGCGCGGAGGTCGAGGGCCTGGGCCAGTGCGGTGCGTACGGTGCTGTCGGCCGTGGCCCGGCCTGCGGCCTGGTTGTAGAACAGCAGGGCCGGGTCCGCCTTGACGTCGGCCTTGGTGAAGTTCCCCCGGTCCAGCCGGTCGCGGTCGGCGCCGCCCACGGTGGCCAGGTTGACCGTGCCGGCCGTCAGCAGGTTGGCGCGGGTGGCTTCGTTCGGGACGACCTTCACGACGACCTTGGCCGGTACGCCCTTGTCCTTCGCACTGGCGCCGTCGGCACCCCACGTGTAGTCCTTGCGCAGGGTGAAGGTGTAGGTCTGTCCGGGGTCGGCCGAGGCCAGCTGGTACATGCCGGATCCGGAGGTCTTCTCGGTGAGTTTCGCCGGGTCGTCGGCTCCCGCGCCGCACAGGATCGGCATGTAGCTGAGGTTCTCCAGCAGGAAGCTGCCGGAGGCGGGCGCGGTGACCGTGAGGGTGCCGGCCGCGTCGTCGGCGGTGACCTTGGAGCCTTCCGGTATGTAGGCGCCGAGCCACGGGCTGGCGTTCTTGGTGTTCAGGACCCAGTCGAAGGTCCTGGCGACCACGGTGGGCGTGATGGCCGATCCGTCGCTGCAGGTGGCGTCCTTGCGGAGGGTGAAGGTGGCGCGGGTGGGGGTGACTGTCCAGGCGCTGGCCAGCTCGCCTCGGAAGCTCTTGTCCCCGAGGGTGCGGGAGACGAGGTGGTCGTAGGCGAGTGAACTGATCGCGGTGCCCGCGGTCGTGGTGTTGGTCAGCGGGTTGAGCGCTCCCGGGTCGGCGTCGACCGCGATGGTGGCGGTGCCGTCGGTGACGTATCCGGTGGCGCTCCCGCCGGAGGCCGCCTGTGATGTGCAGGCGGTGAGCAGCAGACCTGCGCACGCCATGGTGGTGAAACCTCTGTGCCGCATGTGTGTGTCCTTTGCTTGCGAGACGCAGTCCGGGCGCCGGAGCGCTCCACCCCCTGCATCCATTTCGCGAGGTGTGCCGCGTATCTAGCTCTTCGCAGCGAATGTAATCAATATATTCATTTACGCGTTCTATGTGTGTTGCGAACAGATCTCGATCCGAGCGAGACGCGGGCGCCGGTCAGTCGAGAAGGTCGCGGGCGCCCATCACGGTCTTGGTCTCCAGGAACTCCTCCAGCCCCGCCGCCCCGCACTCACGCCCGACACCGGACTGCTTGTAGCCGCCGAAGGGCGCTCCTACGTCCAGCCCCGCGCCGTTGATGCCCACGGTCCCGGTGCGCAGGCGCCGGGCGACGCCCAGGGCGCGCAGCGGGTCAGCCGACCAGACGCCGCCGGAGAGGCCGTAGACGCTGTCGTTGGCGAGTTCCACGGCGTGGTCCTCGTGGTCGTAGCCGGTGAGCGTGAGGACCGGGCCGAAGACCTCCTCGCGGAAGACGCTCATGCCGGGTTCGACGTCTCCGAGGACGGTCGGTGCGATGTACGCGCCGCCGGACAGCCCGGCCGGGGAGCCGCTGCCGCCCGCGAGCAGGTGGGCTCCTTCGGCGACGGCCCGGTCGATGTGCCGCCGCACCCGTTCCCGTTGGACGAGTGAGGCGAGCGGCCCCATCGAGGTGGTCTCCAGCCGCGGCTCGCCGGGCTGCCAGTCGGCGGTCGCCGCCACCGCGGCCGTCCGCCAGGCCGGCAGCAGATCGCGCGGAACCAGCAGCCGGGTCAGCGCCGCACAGGTCTGGCCGCTGTTCGCGAAGCACGAGCGGGCCACCTGGGCGGCGGCGCTCGTGATGTCCGCGTCCTCCAGGACGACGGCCGCGGACTTGCCGCCGAGTTCGAGGGCGACCTTCTTGATGGTGCCGGCCGCGATCCGCGCGACGCGCTCGCCGACCGCGCGCGATCCGGTGAAGGTGACCATGTCGACGTCCGGGTGAGCGCAGAGCGCCTCCCCGACCTGGGCGCCGTCGCCGAAGACGACGTTGAACACGCCGTCGGGCAGCCCGAGTTCGTCGACGAATTCGGCGAGCAGTGCCGCGTTGAGGGGAGCCACCTCGCTGGGCTTGAGCACCACGGTGCAGCCGGCCAGCAGCGCGGCACCGGCCTTGAGCACGATCTGGTGCAGCGGGAAGTTCCAGGGCGTGATGGCGGCGACGACGCCGACGGGCTCGGTGACGACCAGCGACTGGGAGACCGGTGTCGGCCCGGACAGGTTCTCCGCCGCGCCGATCAGCGCGTGCAGATCGGCGACGGCCACACCCACCTGGGCCTGCCGGGCGAACGACAGGGGTGCCCCCATCTCGCGGGAGAGTGTCTCGGCGAGGCGGTCGCGGTGGGTGTCGAGCGCCGTGGCGAGTGCCTTCACGGCGTCGACGCGCTCCCCCATCGGCACCTCCGACCACACGGGGAACGCCCGGCGGGCGGCGAGCACGGCCCGGTCCACGTCGGCGGCCGTACCGGCGAGGGTGCCGGCGACGGTGTCGAGGGTGGCGGGATCGATCACGTCGATCACGGCGGGGTCGGGTCCTGGCCGGGTCCAGGCCCCGTCGATGTAGTGCGGTACGGGTTGGCGCATCAGGATTCCTCCGTCACCAGGTGGGCGTCGGGAGCGAGCGGGGCGGGCCGCGGGATCCCTTCGTGGATGAGGTGCCAGGGGGAGGGGAACTCCCCGACCGGCACGTCGATGAGGACGGGTTCGTCGGCGGCCACCGCCTCGGCCAGCACGCCCTGGAGTTCCTTGGGGGTGCGGGCCCTTGCGGAGCCGATGCCGAAGGCCGCCGCGAGCTGCGGGTAGTCGGGGTTGGCCAGGTCGGTCGCGAAGTACCGGGCGCCGTAACGGTTCTTCTGGATGCGGCGGACATTGCCGTAGAAGCCGTCGTGGAAGACGACGGTGACCAGACCGATCCCGTACTTGCGGGCGGTGGACAGTTCCTGGAGCGTCCAGGCGAAGCCGCCGTCTCCGTTGATGGACACGACCGCGCGGTCGGGGTCGGCGGTCTTGGCGCCGAGCGCGGTGGCGAAGCCGTAGCCGAGGGTGCCCTGGTATCCGGGGCCGATGTACGTGCGCGGCCCGTAGGCCGGGAAGCAGGCGCTCGCCGCGTATCCGACCTGGGTGAACTCGCTGACGAGGACACCGTCGTCGGGAAGCGCCTGCCTGATGGCCGCGAGGTACTCGCGCTGGGGCGCGATGTCGGCGAACTGCCCGTCGAGCCACTCCCGCACCGCGGTGAACTCGCTGTCGCGCTTCGTGCGCGGGGTGGTGCCGACCTCGTCGGCGAGGCCGAGCAGGCCGAGACGGGCGTCCGCGTGCAGCCGCACCTCGGCCTGGCGCGGTCCGTGCAGATCGTCCTCCTCCGCGTTGAGGAGGATCACCGTGGCGCCGGCGGTGTCGATCTGTGTGCCGAAGGTGGACACGAAGCGGGTTCCGACCGCCAGGACGACGTCGGCCTCGGGGCGGAAGGCGCGCAGGGCGAGGGCGTCGAAGGCGAGGCGGTGGCGGGCGTCGATCGCGCCGCGGCCGTTCTCACTGACGAGGACCGGCGCTTCGAGCGCTTCGGCCAGGGCGACCAGGGCCTCGGACGCTCCGGAGGCGATCGCGCCGCCGCCCACGTAGATCAAGGGCCTGCGGGCCTTGCGCAGCAGTTCGGCGGCCCGCGCCAGGAGACGCGGGTCGGGCTGCACGAGGGCGCCCTCGACGCGTTCCGGGATCGCGGCCCGGGCCGATGCCGCCAGGACGTCGGGCGGCACCTCCAGGGCGACGGGCCTCGGCCGCCCGCCGCGCAGCTGGCGGAACGCCTCCTGGACCAGTGCGGGGATCTGCTCGGCCGAGCGGGCCGTGCCCGTCCACTTGGTGAGGCGTTCCAGGATGCCCGTCTGGTCGGGTATCTCGTGCAGGGCCCCGAGGCCCTTGCCGATGGCCTGGGAGTCGATCTGGCCCGCCAGGAGGAGGACGGGCGAGTTGGCGGAGTAGGCCGTGGCCAGCCCGGACAGCGCGTTGAGGACACCCGGGCCCGGTACGACCATGGCCACGCCGACGTCACCGGTGCTGCGGGCGTAGCCGTCGGCCATGTACGTCGTGGCCTGCTCGTTGCGGGCGCAGGTGAAGGCGATCCGGTCGGCTCGCCGGTAGAGGGCGTCGGCCGCCGGGTCGAGTTGTACGCCCGGGATGCCGAAGACCCTCGACACCCCTTGGGCCGCGAGGGATTCGGCCAGCAGGTCGCCGCCGGTCGGCGGGTTGGAAGGGTTCAACGGAACGTCCTCACATTCAAACGAATAGATTCGTTATAGTTGATATTATCGAAACGTCGATTCACGTCAAGGCCCTCGCGCTCCGTAGGATCGGACGGACAAGCCCGATGCCGAGGCGGCCCCGGGCAGGGGTGAGGAGTGACATGGCAGCGCCAGAGAAGGCAGTCCGACCGACGCGGCAAGGCGGCTCGGTGACCTTCGACCGTGCGCGCAGCACGGGCTCCGTCGTCGACTCGGTCGTCGAGCAGGTCGAGCGGATCATCACCGAGCGGAAACTGCCGGCCGGCTACCGCTTCGGCACCAAGCAGGACCTCTGCGAGCAGTTCGGCATCGCCCCCGCGACCCTGGGCGAGGCCCTGCGCGTGCTGCGCGGCAAGGGCGTCATCGAGGCGCGGCCCGGCCCGGGTGGCGGTCTGTTCGTCACCGAACGCTCCCCTCTCCTGCGGCTGGCGCACAGCGTGATGCAGCTGCGCGAGCACGGGGCCACCGTCAACGAGGTCGTCGCCGTGCTCGACGCGCTGGACGAGGCCGTGATCAGTGACGCGGCCCGGTACCGGAGCGAGGACGACCTCAGGGACCTGGACGCCCTCATGACCGAGGTGACCGCCGTCTGGCACCTGCCGGCGGAAGGTCTGCACGCCAACTGGCGGCTGCACCGGCGTATCGCCGAGATCTCCCCGAACCCGGTGCTCCGGGCCTTCTACCTGAACCTGGTGGACTACATCGAGAGCGAACTGTCCGCCGTCGAGGCCGCCTCCATGGAGGTGCCCGGTTTCAAGGCCGAGTCGGAGGACCGCCTCGACATGCACCGGGCCATCGTCGAGGCGATCCGTTCCGGCGATCAGGACGACGTCAGGAACGCCGTCCTGCGGCACCGGACCCTCGGCCGCTGACCCCTGGAGGTCCCAGGACCTCGCGGACCAGTCCGGACGGATCGACCTCGCTGATCCCCGCTCCCGGGTCGACCCGTACGACCACTCCGGGGGCGGGGGACGGAGTGGCGCCCGCCAGGTCCGTGACGGGCTCGTCGACCCAGGCCCACGGCCGCCCGCCCGCGTAGACGCGGATCACGGGGAGTTTGTCGAACTGCGCGGGCAGGAAGGGCCACGGCGTCCGCGGCAGCCGCAGCACCTCGCGGAACGCCTCGTGCGCCACATGGCCCCACTCCGACACCCACACGACCTGGAACAGCTCGGCCAGCGCGGCCAGCCGGTCCGGCGCGACCTCGGGCACCGCCACCTCACGCGCCCATCTCCCCCAGGCCGTCAGCCGTACGGTCCTGACCGGCACCACCGGATCCTCCAGCGCGATCACGCCACTGACGCCGAGCATCAGCAACGGCTTCTCCCCCGGCGGGAGTCGCGCCGTGTACCCGCTCACGGGCCCGGCACCGGAGCCGTGTCCGACTCGCCCTCGAAGTAGTTTCCGCCCTCGACCCGGATCACCGCGCGGGCCTCGTCGAAGACGGCTCCCGCGGGGCTCTCCCCCTGGGCGACGGCGCGGATCTGCCGGGCCATCATCCGGCGGAGCATGGCCACGCCCTGGTCCGTGATCGTCAGATGGTCCTCGTGGTGCAGGGAGACGGGGCCCTGGCTGCGCTGCGCCTCGTAGTCGCCGGGCATCGACTGGTGTTCGGCCTCGTCGAGTTCGGCCCACGGTCGGCCGTCGTGCGTGGAGCGCAGCTTGCGCAGGAAGTCCGGGTCCGTGTCGCGGGCCAGGGTGAAGATCTTGAAGTGGGTGTCGTCCAGGGGCACGACCCAGCCGATGATGTTGGTCTGGCCGGCCGACAGCCGGGGGCTGGCCACCACCCGCAGGTTCGGGAACATGACTTCCGTGACCCGGCGCAGCCGTCGGCCGTCGCTCAGCTCGCGCAGCTGCACCGAGCGCACCCCGCGGTCGGTGTACTCGAAGGCGACCTCGGGCATCAGGGCCATCTCGGGTGTGAACTGGAAGCCGCTGAAGCGGGCGTGCAGGATCGGCACGTGGAACGGGTCCAGCACGTTCTCCCAGTGCTGGAGCCAGTTGAAGTCGAGCAGCGCGGGTCCCCCTCCCCCGACGCCGGTGTCGTCGACGATGAGGTGTTCCCCGGGTCCGAGGTTCTCCAGGGTGTCGTAGCGGGGCAGCAGCGGCTTCCGGGCCGGTTCGCCCAGGTAGGCCCACACCAGGCCGTAGCGCTCCTGGACGGGATACCACGGCTGGCGGATGCGCTCGCGGTGCAGGCCGAGTTCGGGCTCACAGGGCTGCTCCAGGCAGTGGCCCCGCGTGTCGAACACCCAGCCGTGGTAGCAGCAGCGGATGCCGTCCTCCTCGACTCCGCCGTAGTAGAGCGAGGCTCCCCGGTGGGCGCACCGGGGATGCAGCAGTCCCACGTCTCCGCGGCGGGTGCGGAACAGGACGAGGTCCTCGCCCAGGATCCGCAGGGCTCTGGGCGTGGTGGTCGCCTCGTCCGACCGCGCGACCGGCTGCCAGTAGCAGCGCAGCACTTCGCCGTACGGCGTTCCCGGGCCGACCTGGGCGAGGTCGAGGTTGGGTTCGCGCAGGGTCAGGCCGTAGGCCGTTCCGGTGTCCATCGGACAGCTCCGTTCGTTGTGTGTCGGCGTTCGGGGACGTGTGGCGGCTCAGACGTCGAGCACGAGACGCGGTGTACGCGCGCGGGAGACGCAGACGAGGACGGTGTCGCCCGCGGCCCGCTCCTCGGGGCTCAGCACGGAGTCACGGTGTTCGGGCTCGCCCGAGAGGACCGGCGTCTCGCAGGTGCCGCAGATTCCCTCGAGACAGGAGCGGGGCACCCGCACACCGGCTTCTTCCAGTGCGGCGAGGATGGTGGTGTCCGGGGCGACGGAGACCGTGACGCCCGAGCGTTCGCACGCGACCTCGAAGGCGTCCGTGGACACCGGCCCGTCCGGTGCGCGGGGCTGGAACCGTTCCACGTGGAGCGTGCCGGCGGGCCATCGGGCGCTCATCGCGTCCAGGGCGTCGAGCAGTTCGGCGGGGCCGCAGGCGTACACCGCCGTCGATGCGGTGACCGGTCCCAGCCAGGCGCCGAGATCGGCCCGCCCGTCACGGTCCTCCGGCACGATGTCGACCGGACCGTCCAGCAGCGGGTCGTCGCGGAAGGCCATGTGGTCGAGCGAGCGGCCGAGGTAGAGCAGGCGCCAGGGCAGGCCCGCGACGCGGGCCGCCCGGATCATGGGCAGCAGGGGTGTGATGCCGATGCCTCCCGCGATGAACAGCGCCCGCCTCCGGCCGGGAACGAACGGGAAGTTGTTGCGCGGGACCGTGGCGGTCAGGACGTCACCGGGGCGGAGACGTTCGTGGATCCAGCGGGATCCTCCGCGCCCGGCCGGCTGCCGCAGTACGGCCACCCGCCACACCGCCGCTTCGGCGGGATCGGAGCACAGCGAGTAGGACCGCTCGGTCCCGTTCCCCAGGCGGAAGGTGACATGGGCGCCGGCCCGCCAGGCAGGCAGTTCCTTCTGGCCGACCGGGCGCAGCTCAAGGGAACAGACGCCTTCGGCCTCCCAGCGCAGCGCGGTGACCCGCACACGATGTGTCTCCCCTGCCTCAGCGCCCATGGGGGCCTCCGATCCGTTCGGCGTCGACATTCACTACAACGACATAAATGGTTATAGTCAATAGAGTCCTTGTCAATCCTTCAGCCGTCCTCAGGGAGGAACCCCGGTGTCGACCCTCCGTCTGCGCGATCTCTCCGGCATACCGGACTACAGGCCGGGGAAGGCGGCTCCGCCGTCCCCGGACGGACCGGCCCCCTTCAAGCTGTCGTCCAACGAGAACCCGTACCCGCCGCTGCCGTCCGTGGCCGAGGCGCTCCACGGCACGTCCGCGCTCGTCAACCGCTATCCGGAGACCGCCGCGCGCGAGCTCACCCGGGAGCTGTGCGCACGGCACGACGTGGGCCCCGACCGCCTGGTCCTGGGCAGCGGCTCGGTGGAGGTCGTCTCCCAGCTGATCAGGGCGACCGCCGGCGAGGGCGACGAGGTGGTCTTCGCCTGGCGGTCCTTCGAGGCCTACCCCATGCTCACGCTGGCCGCGGGCGCCACGCCCGTGCCGGTGCCGCTCACCGCGGACCACCGCCACGACCTGGACGCGATGCTCGCCGCCGTCACCGACCGGACCCGCCTGATCCTGGTCTGCAACCCCAACAACCCGACCGGCACGACCGTCGCCCGCCGGGACCTGGACCGGTTCCTGGCCGAGGTGCCGGAGGACGTCACCGTCGTGATCGACGAGGCGTACGTCGAGTTCAACCGCGATCCCGACAGCCCGCGAGGCATCGACCACTTCCGCCGCCACCCGAACGTGGCCGTGGCCCACACCTTCTCCAAGGCCTACGGACTGGCCGGGCTGCGTGTCGGCTACGCGCTCGCCCCGGCCCAACTGGCCGCCGCCATGCGCAAGGTCGCGCTCCCCTTCGGTGTGACCGCCCTCGCCCAGGCAGCCGCCGTCGCCTCCCTGCGGGCGGAGGACGAACTCGCGGAACGCGTCGACCACCTCGTCGGCGAGCGTATGAGGGTGACGCGAGCCCTCGCCGAGGAGGGGTGGACCCTTCCCCGGTCCGAGGCGAACTTCCTGTGGTTCCCGCTGGGCGAGCACACGATGGCGGCGGCGGCCGTGTTCGAGGCCCACGGCCTGCTGGTCAGGCCCTTCGACCGCGAGGGCTTCCGCGTCACGATCGCGGAGCCGGAGGCGAACGACGCCGTCGTCGAGGCCGCGCGGAGCATCCGCGAGGCCGGTCTCCACGGCTGACGGGCCCGGCTCCGGGGCGGGACCCGCACCGGTTGACCCATTCCAGCAGAAATGATTATAGTCAATCGACTCTTCGAGTGGCGGCCGAGCCTCGGAAACCTCGGCCGCTCACGTCACGGCAGCCCGCCGATCAGGCCGGCAGCGACGATGCCGCATACGGCTCGCGCACAGGCGCCGGTTCACCCGCCGTCCGGCTCCGGCCCGCGGGCGGCGACTCGCGGCACCCGTACCGGAGCGAGACGGAAGCCGGCAGGACAGCGACAAGGAGCAGTGCATGCAAGCCGAGTTCGACCCGCATTCCTGGCTGCGCCCCGACATGCCGCGGACGCGGCACATCGACTGGGACGCCACCGTCGACTTCGAGCGGGAGCGACTGCGCTGCTCGGTGACCCTCACCTTCGACCGGGCCACCGGCGGCAGGGTGGTCCTGGACACCCGGCGACTCGACATCCTCGGCATGACCCTGCCGAACGGCGAACCCCTCCCCCACACCCTCGGGGAGAGCGACCCGGTCCTTGGTGAACCGTTGGAGTTCGTCCTGCCGACGGGCGAGGACACGGTACGCGTGGACTACGAGACGACCGAGGGATCGACCGCTCTCCAGTGGCTGAACCCCGAGCAGACATCGGCCGGCACGCACAACTTCCTCTTCAGCCAGTGCCAGACCATCCACGCCCGCTCCATGATCCCCCTGCACGACAGCATGTCGGCGAAGGTGGGCTTCCGGGCGAGGATCACCGTGCCGGACGGCTACACCGCGCTGATGTCCGCGAAGTCGCTCAGCGACGCCGGCACGGCCGAGGACGGAACCCGGGTGTTCACGTTCGACGCCCCCCAGCCCCGGCCGCCGTACCTGATCGTCCTCGTCGTCGGTCACGTGTCCGCACGGCGCATCGGCCCCCGCAGCCTGATCTGGGCGGAACCCGGCGACCTGACCGCCGCCGCGGAGGAGTTCTCCGAGGTCGAATCGCTCCTCACCGCCGCCGAGGACCTCTACGGGCCCTACCCCTGGGGCGACCTCGACCTCATCGTCATGCCGCCGAGCTACCCCTACGGCGGACTGGAGAACCCGGGCCTCACCTTCCTCAGCCCCACCCTGGTCTCCGGCGACAGGTCCGAGGTCGGCGTGCTCAGCCACGAGATCGCCCACCACTGGAGCGGCGACCTGGTGACCGGCCACTCCATGAACCACTTCTGGGTCAACGAGGGCTTCACCACGTACGCCGAGCGCAGGATCACCGAGGCCACCGCCGGCGTCGACGTCGCCGACCTGCACACCGCCCTCGCCGTCGACGAACTGCGCGCGGACTTCGCGTATCTCGCCGAGACCCCGGAACTCACCCGGCTGCGCAAGGACCTGACGGGCCAGGACCCCGACACCACGTCCTCCTGGGTCGCGCACGAGAAGGGCGGACTCTTCCTGCGGGCGCTGGAGGAAGCCGTCGGCCGCGACCGCTTCGACCCGTTCTTCAAGCGGTTCTTCGCCGACTTCGCGTTCAAGAGCCTGACGACCGAGGAGTTCCTCACCTACGTCGACGGCTTCTTCCCGGAAGCCGTCGACTACAAGGAATGGCTCTACGGCGACTGGCTGCCGGCCGGGACACCCGAGATCACCTCCCGCTTCCTCGCCGAGACCGCCGCCGTCGGCCAGGGCCTGCCCGGCGCCGCGCAGGAGCACTGGAACGTCGAGCACTGGAAGGCCTATCTGGGCCGGCTCACCGCACCGAAGAGCGAGGACTTCCTCGAAGCCCTGGACCGCGCCCACGGACTGACCGGGCACGCCAACCTGGAGCTCCGGGTCACCTGGCTGATCCTGGGAATCCGCTCCGGGTACCGGCCGGCCGTCGACGCGGCGGTCCGGCTCCTGGGCGAGGTCGGCCGGATGAAGTACCTGAAGCCGCTGTACGACGGCCTGGCCGAGAACCCCGGGACGCTGCCGCTCGCGCTGCGCACCTACCGCGCCAACCGCGGCTCCTACCACCCCATCGCACGCAACGTCGTCGAATCGCGCTTCGACCACCTCGGCATCCCGGCGCGGGACTACCTGGGCGAAGCGGAGGCCGCCGATGCGTGAGCCGATGCACGTACTGATCAAGCGGCTCACGGAGCTGCCCGGCCCCTGCGGTCACGAGCAGGCGGTCGCCGCCTTCCTCCGCGCACGCTGGGCGGAGGCGGGGGCCGAGGTGAGCACCACACCGATCGGGAACGTGGTGGGCAGGATCCCCGGCGACGGGCCGCGGCTGATGGTCCAGGCGCACATGGACGAGATGAGCCTGACCGTCCGCACCATCACGGAGGACGGCTTCGTGCATCTGGGCCCCGGCGTGCGCGGGCCGGGTGTCGGCATCCTGCCCGAGGCCGTCAACCGCACCGCCCACATCCTCACCGCGGACGGACCGGTCGAAGGCGTCTTCGCACGGGCGACCGGGCATCTGCGCAGCGCTGCCGGGGGCCGCCTCGACGGCGGCATCACCTCCTTCGACGAGGTCTTCGTCGACCTCGCGCTGCCGGATCGCAGATCCGTTCTCGACAAGGGTGTGCACATAGGCAGCCCGGTCATCTACCGGGCCGAGACCCGCCTCATGGGCGACCACCTCATCGGCAAGGCCTTCGACGACCGCCTCGGGCTCGCCCTGATGACCGCGCTGGCCGAGCGACTGGCCGGGACGAGCCCGACCCGCGAGATCGTGCTCGTCGCCACCGTCCAGGAGGAGAACGGGGCGGTCGGCGCCGCCTCGCTGCGGCACGACCTCGGTTCGTTCCAGGAGGCCATCGCCCTGGAGGTGGGCCCGGCCGGGGACTTCCCCGGCATGCCGGCGGACGCCCGCGAGATCGCCCTCGGCCACGGCCCGGTCGTCGTCCACTCCGACACCGCCACCCACTACGACCCCGGCCTCACCCGGGCGCTCCTCGAACTGGCCGGCCGGGAAGGTATCCCGGTCCAGCACGCCACGTTCGCGTCCTTCGGCACGGACGGCGCCCAGCTGACCATGCAGGGCATCCCGACGGCCCTGCTGACGGTGCCCACCCGCTACACCCACAGTCCCTACGAGACCGTGCATCTGGACGACGTGTCGGCCGCCCTCGACCTGCTGGTGGCCGCATGCACCCGCTGACCGACCAGGAACTGCGCGACACCGTGTCCGCGCTGCTGCCGGACGCCGTGGAACTGCTGGGCGAACTCGTCCGGCTGCCCTCCGTGTTCGGCGCGACCCCCGAGCGGCTCGCCGCCTGCGCCGACACGGCCCACGCCATCGCGGCACAGCTGAAATTCCTCGGATTCCCCGAGCCCCGGCTGCAGGAGACGTCCGACGGGTCCGTCACGGTACTGGCCCACCGGCCCGGACGCCCCGGCGCGCCGACCGTCATGCTGTACAGCCACTACGACGTGCAGCCCGAGGGCGACCCGGCCGACTGGAGGTACCCGCCCTTCGACGTCACCCGGGTCGGCGAGCGCCTCTACGGGCGCGGCACGGCCGACTGCAAGGGCAGCGTCGTCGCACACCTGGCGGCTCTGCGAGCGCTGGGCGACCACTGCGCGGCCGGCGTCCGCTTCGTCTGCGAGGGCTCCGAGGAGCAGGGCGGCCGGGGCCTCGACGACTACATCCGCGCCCACCCCGAGGAGTTCGACGACATCGACGCGGCGCTCATCCTCGACGCGTCCAACCCCGGACCCGGACGACCCGCCATCGTCACGTCCCTGCGTGGCGTGGTCGTTTCGCGGGTGTCGGTGCGCACGGGTTCCCGGGTACTGCACTCGGGCACCTTCGGCGGGGCGGCACCGGACGCCGTCATGGCACTGATGCGCCTGCTCGCCGGGCTCCGCGACGACAACGGCGACACCGTCGTCGACGGCCTGCCGAACACCTCTCCCGTACACACCGGCGGCTACCCCGAGAGCGACTTCCGGGCGCACACGGGCCTGCCCGAGAGCGGCCGGGTCCTGGGGACGGCGGACGTCGCGACGCAGCTGTGGGCGCGCCCCGCGCTCACGGTGATGGCGACGGACATCCCGGCGCTGAGCCAGGCCGTGCCGGCCGTGCAGCCGGTGGCCCGCGCGCTGGTGAACCTCCGGGTGCCGCCGGGCGTCCCGGCACAGGCCGCGGCCGAGCTGCTCGCGGCGCACGTGCTGCGCCACAACCCCTGGCAGGCGGACATCGAGATCGAGCACCTCGTCGTCAGCGATCCGTTCGTCTCCACCACCGACGGCGCAGCCCACCAGGTCCTCGCCCGGACCCTGTCCGACGCGTACGGCCGGGCCGCGGTCAATGTCGGAAGCGGAGGATCCATCCCGCTCTGCGGCACGCTCCGGGCCGCAGTCCCCGACGCCGAGATCCTGCTGCTCGGGATCTCCGAGCCCGGCAGCAACATCCACGCGGCCGACGAGAGCGTCCTGTTGAGCGATCTCCGGGCCGCGATCACCGCGGAGGCCATGTTCCTGCGTGACCTGCCGACCGTACCGCCGAACTCGACCATTCCGCCTCAGAGGTCACAGCTCATATGAACCGTTCGCCTCACACCCTCGCGGACACGCCCGCCGACGGCGCTTCGACGCCGTACGCGCTCGTGGACGCGGCTCGGGTCACCCGCAACATCCAGCGGCTCAACACACGCCTCGAACCCTTCGCCGTACGGCTCCGCCCGCACGTCAAGACCGCCAAGTCGCCCGCGCTCACACGGGAGATCTGGGCGGGCGGCACCGGCCCCGTCACGGTGTCGACGCTCGCGGAGGCCGAGGCGTTCGCCGCCGACGGCTTCGACGACATCGTGTACGCCGTCGGCATCACGCCCGACAAGCTCCGGCGTGTGCACGAGATCCGCTCGGGAGGCGTCGACCTGGTCGTACTCCTGGACAGCGTGCGGCAGGCCGAGGCCGTGTCAGAAGCGTCCGCCGCCTTCGGCCACCGTGTCCCCGCCCTCATCGAGATCGACTGCGACGGACACCGCGGCGGCCTGCGCCCCGAGGACCCCGAACTGCTGCGGGTCGCCGACGCGCTGCGCGGCGCGGAACTGCGCGGCGTCCTGGCCCACGCCGGCGAGTCGTACTACTGCCGCACCGAGGCCGAGCTGGTCGCCGCGGCCGAGAACGAACGGGCCGTCACCGTCCGGGCCGCGCAGACGCTGCGCGCCGCCGGACACCGCGTGGACGTGGTCAGCATCGGTTCGACGCCGACGGCGCACTTCATCCGCGACACCGAAGGTGTCACCGAGATCCGCGCCGGGAACTACCTCTTCTTCGACCTCGTCATGGCGGGGATCGGCGTCTGCGCCCTCACCGACATCGCGCTCTCCGTGGTCGTGACGGTCATCGGCCACCAGTCCGAACGCGGCCGGCTGATCACCGACGGCGGCTGGACAGCCATGTCGCAGGACCGCGGCACCGCCGAACAGGACACCGACCAGGGCTACGGCATCGTGCTCGACGCGCGGGGCCGCCCCTACCCGGACCTGATCATGACGAGCGCGAACCAGGAGCACGGCATCCTCTCCCTGCGTGAGGGGAGCGCGGAGACCCTGCCCGCGCTGCCGATCGGTACCAGGGTCCGGGTGCTGCCGAATCACGCCTGCGCCACGGCCGGGCAGTACAGCCGGCTCCTCCTGGACGAGGGGCGGCCCGACGGCCGCCCCACCGTGCTGCATCGCGTCGGCGGGTGGTGACCCCCATGTACGTCGTGACGGAAGACCGGTCGTCGGCGCTGATCGACCACGAGCTGGCCTTCCGCGCCGTGACCGAGGCCTTCGTGGCGGCGGCCACCCCCGGGGCCGCGCTGTTCCCGGTCGTGATCGGCCACGGATCCGACCCGGACGATCAGTTCACCCTGAAGTCCGGGGCGAGCGGCCGGTTCGCCGGCGTGAAGATCGGCACCTACTTCCCGTCGAACGACGCGAGAGGACTGCCGCGGCACGGCACGACCATCCTCCTGTTCGACCAGGAGAGCGGCCGGATCGGTGCCGCCGTCGAGGCGTCACAGGTCAACGCCTACCGCACGGCCGCCGCCGACGCCGTCGCCACGCACGCGCTGGCACGTGCCGAGTCGTCGGTCCTGACCGTCTTCGGCACCGGCCATCAGGCCCTGTACGAATGCCTGGCCGTCGCCCGGATCCGTCCGATCACCCGCATCAACGTCGTCGGACGCGACAAGACCCGGGCGGACGCCCTCCGGAGGCGACTGGACGAACACCTCGACGGTGTGGAGACACGAGCGACCGACCCCGAGACAGGCTGTGCGTCGGCCGACGTCATCGTGACCGTCACGACCGCCCGCGCCCCGCTCTTCGAGGCCGACTGGGTCGGCCCGGGAACCCACGTCTCCGCGATGGGCTGCGACTCCCCCGGCAAACAGGAACTTCCCCCCGCGTTGTGCGACCGGGCCGCCCTGTTCTGCGACCTGCCGTCCCAGTCACTGCGGATCGGCGAGTTCCAGCACTTCGGCGGAGAGCCCGAGCAGGTGACGGCGATCGGCTCCGTCCTGGCCCGAAGAGCCCCGGGGCGCACGGCCGCGGACCGGATCACCGTGTTCGACAGCTCCGGCATCGCCCTCCAGGACCTGTACGTGGCCGAGGCGCTACTGGCCCGGGCACGGGTCACGGACCCGGACGACTCGACACCGGCGGCCCCCGTCGGCAAGTAACCCGGCCAAGTGGGAGTGACCGGATCGGAGAAGCCGTACGGGAGAGACCCGTTCGTCGCGCCCGGGCGCAGCAGGGGCGGCAGCCCGATGCTCGGCGAGCGAAGCCGACGACAGGCTCGCTCCCTCGAATCCGCTACGGCAGACCCCAGGCCGCCCCCGGCTCGGTGACGGCGACGGGCGCGATGACGAGGTCGGGCCGCGGGCCGGAGTGGACGAGCACCTCGCGGCCCCGGGGCAGTTCGACGGCGAGGGTGCCGTCGCCCAGGTCGTGGGTGCGGGCCGGAGTGCCGTCGTCCAGCAGCACGGTGAGGGTCCCGGTGAGACCGTGCCGGAGCCTGAGCGGCTCACCCGCCAGGCTCCTGATCCGGATGAACCGGGTCGTCCCCGCCGTGCGGACGGCGCTGACCAGGAAGGCCCCCTGGGTGCGGAAGTCGTGCAGGGTGACGTCCGCCCAGGAGGACGGGACGGCCGGGAAGACGCGGATCACACCGCCCCAGCTCTGGCAGAACATGTCGTGCAGCGACTGCGAGGCGGACAGGGGCGTCTCGATGACCGGACCGGCCTCGGTGTAGTGCGTGTTGGCCCGGCACGGGTAGCGGGTCGTGGGGTCGAAGAACTTCCTCAGGTACGTGATCGCGGTGTCGCCGTCGCCGGTCATCGCGTACATGGAGGCGGCGCCGGTGTAGCTGTAGCCGCGGTGGGCACCGGTCAGCGAGTGCCAGTGGGCCACCGACTTCGCGATCAGGTCCCGGCTGCCGGGCTGGTCCCAGTTGACGAGGTACAGCGGGTACACCATCAGCAGGTGCGAGTAGTGCCGGTGGGACTGCGCGTACGGGGTGTCGGCACCGATCATGAAGCCGTCGTCGTCGACCGGGTAGGGCGCGAGCCTGGCCAGCACCTCCTGCCAGCGCGGGATCAACTCGTCGTCGATATCGAGCAGTTGGGCGGACTCGATGAGGGTCTGGCAGCCCCAGCGAATGAGGGCCAGGTCGTAGTTGGTGTCCTGTGGCGGCACGACGGGGTATTCGGGCGAGAGCGTGCTCGGCAGGTGCAGCCTGCCGTCGCTGCCCGGGGTGAGGAAGTGCAGGTAGTAGTTGATGGCCCGGCGCAGCACCGGGAAGATCGTGTCGCGCAGCAGCGCCTTGTCCATGCTGTGCCGGTAGGACAGCCACACGTTGTGCAGCGCCCAGGTGAGGTCGCCGGTCTCGGCGCCGGTGCCCGGACGGCCCACTTCCCGGTCGGCGAACATGTCGGAGCTGCGGCCGATCCCGGAGCTGTCCGCGCGGTAGGCGGCCGGGACGTTGGCGATGAGCTGTTCCTGGTTCTGGCGGAGCGTGGTGGCGAGGGAGTCCAGTTCCGGGTGGTTGAAGCCGTGGATGAGCCAGTACTCCAGCTGGACGTTGAGGTTCCACCAGACCGCGGGCCAGGGGGTGGGCTCCAGCCACGGTCCGGAGGTGGCCATGACGGGGCCGCCCGCGCGGCTGGCGGAGGCGACCTTGTAGAGCTGGATCCAGTGGAAGCTCTGCAGGCGCTGGTCGGGGAACGAGACGAAGCTCTTGCGGTAGAACGCGTGCCACCACCGGGTGTGCCGTCGCCTGAGGGCGCTGTACGACGCGGCGCGCCGGAGGTTGTGCAGCGAGGCGGCTTCGGCGGCGCTGTCGGAGGGTGAGCTGTGCCCGACGCTGAGCAGCAGGTCGTGGCCGGTGCGACGGTGGGCGGTGGCGGTCTGGCCGCCGCCGATGAGCGGCTGGAGCACCTGCTCGGTGCCGTCGGCGGTGGTCCGGGGGGTCCAGGCCGGGTTGGCGGTGTAACCGGCGGGCGGGGCCTCGCTGATGCGCCGGGGGCTGACCGCGTCTTCGGGGTGGAACGTCCAGGTGGCCCGTTCGTCGCCGTCGGCGGTGACGCGGGCGGCGAAGACCTCGTCGTGGATCAGTGCGGAGAGCGTGAGCGTGCCCGCGGTGGTGGTGATCGTGCCGGTGAGTTCGGCGTTCCACAGGCTCAGCCGCCAGTCGACGGAGGTGATGGTGCCGACCGGTTCGAGCGTGAGGTGGCCGACGGGCAGGCGGCATGTGCCCCAGCCGCTGCCGAACTCGGGCCGGTGGTCCTGGACGCGGCCGTGCTGGACGGTGAAGCGGACCTGGTTGGTGCCGGGTTCCTGGTAGACCATGCTGCCGAGCAGCCCGTCACCGAGGAACGGGCCCTCGTACCAGAGGGTGGGCAGTCTGCTCCACAGCAGATCCTGGCGGCGCAGGAATCCCTCCCAGGCGCCGTCGCCGCTCATCGTGTCGCGGAGCTTCCAGGGCTTCCTGCCGACCCCGGCCACCGCGGCCGAGCCCTCGGACCGCACCGCCCGGCCGGCCTCGTCGGCGTGGGCGGTCCCTCCGGGCAGGGCCGCAGCGGCGGCTCCCCCGAGCGCGGTGCCGAGTACGACTCTGCGGGGCACCTGCGAGCGCTCCCCCGGCTGCGAGGTCATCATCGTCCTCCAGTAGCTGACGGTCGTTGATACATCGGGTGTATCGAGGAACGTAAGCACACCGCGCGAACCTGTCAACGACCGTGACGCGAGGGCGAGTTACTGGATTTCGCGTAGACAGCGGGCCCTCCTGAAGGTCACACACAGGCAGACAATCATGTCTGAAGTTCTTGACTCATCCGATGTATTGCGATTGTCTGCGGCCGACCCCACCGGAAGGGCGGCACCTCATGCGCGAGATCACGGTCCGGCACTCGCTCAGGGTCTCCCGGTCCTCACGGCAGCGGCGCTCCCGCCCTCCGCCGCGCGCGACCTCCCTCTGACCGGCCGGAACCGGCCCGCCCCGGAAAAGTCCACCACAAGACGATCCACAACCGGAGCGCTGAAGCATCTGATCATTGCTCGCTGGTCTTGATCTTCTTCATGGTCAGGTGGGATTCGAGGCGCAGGACGGCAGGCAGGCCGCTGAGCTTCCCCGTGATGAAGGCTTCGTAGGCGGCGTGGTCGGCCACCGCGACGCGGATGAAATAGTCGGGGCGCCCGTACATGCGGCGGAACTCGATGACCTCGTCGAAGGAGGCCACGGTGTCCTCGAAGTCCTGGAAGCTCTTGCGGTCCTGGGCGTAGATCTCGACGTCGATGAGAACCTCCAGGCCGCGGCCCAGGGCCTGGGGGTTGATGACGGCCCGGTATCCGCTGATGACACCGGCCTCTTCCAGCCGCTTGACGCGCCGCAGGCACGGCGGCGGAGTCAGGCCGACGCGCTTGGCCAGCTCGACGTTGGTCAGCCGCCCGTCCTGACGCAGATGCAACAGAATTTCTCGATCGATGGCATCCAGAGTTGTTTCATTGCTCATGAAGCGATCGTAGAGCGATAAGCAGCAACCATATGAGGTGCAATCCGTCCTAAAATTTCACCTATGGACATAGCCCCCGCTGTCGCTGAGGCCCGGACCCGGCCAGCCCCCGCCCCGCCGCCGCACGCCGCACACTCCGAGGCGCGCGCGGCCTTGAAGGACTCTGCCGGTGTGGGCCTGGGGTTCCTTCCACTCGGGCTCGCCTTCGGGGCGCTGGTGACACAGTCGGGGCTGGACTGGTGGTGGGCGGGGCTGTCCGCCGCGCTGGTCTTCGGCGGATCGTTCGAGTTCCTGCTCATCGGCATGGTCACCGCCGCCGCCCCGCTCACGGCGATCGCGGTCTCCGCGCTGCTGGTGAACGTCCGGCACGTCTTCTACACGCTGTCCTTCCCGCTGCACCGCGTGCGGGGCCGTCTCGGCAAGGCATACAGCACCTATGCGATGTGCGACGAGGCATACGCCCTGGCCACTGGTGAGCGGGCCAGCGCCTGGTCCAGCCGCCGCATTTTGTGGCTGCAGTTCTTCCTGCATCTGTACTGGGCAGGCAGCTCCACCGTCGGAGCACTGCTCGGCTCCTTCATCCCCGGCAGCGTCACCGGCCTGGACTTCGCCCTGACCGCCTTGTTCACCGTTCTCGCCCTTGACGCCGTCCGGGGCCTGCGAGGCGACGTGCCCACCCCCGTCCTGGCCGTGCTCAGCGCTCTGGCCGCCCGTCTTCTCTTCCCCGGCCAGATGCTCCTGGTCGCCTTCGCCCTGTTCACGGCCGCCCTCCTGGTCCGCCGCGTCACCACGTCCCGGAAGCCCCGCCATGCCTGACACCGGCTACACCGTCGCCGCCGTCCTCGTCGCCGCCGCCGTCACCTGGGGGCTGCGCGCCTTGCCCTTCGCCGCCCTCACACCCCTCCGCGAAAGCGACACCGTCCAGTACCTCAGCACCCGGATGCCCGCCGGCGTCATGGTGATCCTGGTCGTCTACTGCCTGCACGACCTGCCGGTGACCGAGGCCCGCGCCGCAGCTCCGCTCGCGGCCTTGGCCGTCACCATCGGCCTGCACCTGTGGCGGCGCAACGCACTGCTGAGCATCCTCGGCGGCACCGCCACCCACGTGATCCTGGCCAGCGCTGTCTTCGCCCGCTGACGGAAGACTCGCCGAGGTCGGGGCGAGCCGAC
This sequence comes from Streptomyces sp. NPDC090083, assembly GCF_044747445.1. Classification (NCBI taxonomy): domain Bacteria; kingdom Bacillati; phylum Actinomycetota; class Actinomycetes; order Kitasatosporales; family Streptomycetaceae; genus Streptomyces; species Streptomyces sp. NPDC090083. The sequence goes on from NZ_JBIVED010000004.1 coordinate 232,599, forward strand.
ATGTCGCCCAGGGCGAGGAGGCAGGTCCGACCGTCAGCCTCGGTGGAGACGCCGTGGCGGACAAGGCCGCGAGCAAGGCTGCCGAACTGATCGGCTTCGCCGTCGCCGCGGTCGTCCTGGTGATCACCTTTGGCTCGTTGATCGCGGGCGGACCCACTGCTCACCGCGATCCTCGGCGTGGGTGCGGCGATCCTGTCGGAATGGGTCAGTACACCCCCGTCGGAAGGGGGGCTTTCCCCCGGGAGTGGACTGGAGTCAGCATGCTGGGGCGGTGGCGGTCATCGAATCTAGTCTCTGACGCATCGCCAGAAACACCGCCCGCTCAAGCAATGCGGGACCGCTGGCAGCCCATCCCGTTCACTCGATCTTCTGGAGAGCACAGTGTTCCGCACCGCCAGGACTGCCAGGACCGCCAAGACCGCCACCGCCATGACCGCGCTGCTCGTCGCCGCGACGGGAACAGCCCTCACCGGCGCGCATCACACGCCCTCCGCGGCAGCCAGTTCACAGCAGAGCCGTCTGGACAGCACCGAACTGACCGCCGAGGCGACGGTCGCGAAGGCGGGCGGCCACCTGTTCACCGGCAACGGGAAGATCGAGGTCGGCGGCCGGTCGGTGAACGTCTCCTGCTCGGGCGAGCCCGCGCCGCACCGGCCGGTCGTCGTCCTGATGGCCGGTATGGGTGACGGCCTGGACAACCTGAGCGGCATACAGAAGACGCTCAGCGCGACGGGCAAGGTCTGCTCCTACGATCGGCTCGGCGAGGGCCTGAGCGACGCACCGGCCGGCCCGCAGACCATGGACAGCAGCGGGAAGGTACTGACCGCGGTGCTCGACCGGGTGGCCGGCCACCGTCCCGTCGTCCTGGTCGGACACTCCCTGGGCGGGCTGATCGCCGCCCGCTACGCGCCCGAACACCCTGACCGCGTCAAGGGCCTTGTCCTGCTGGACGCCACCCCGTCGACCATGGCCGCCGACCTCACGCGCATCGTCCCGCCGTCCGCGACCGGCCCGGGCGCCGACGCACGGGACGGATACCTCGCGGTCAGCCAGGGCCAGAACCCGGAGATGCTCTCGTTCGCCGACGCACCGGTGCGCTCGGCCGGAGACACCCCGGTGGAGATCGTCCGGCATGGGGTGCCGTACCTGGCGCAGTCCATCCCCACCTACGGACCGGCCTTGGAGCACGCCTGGGCCAAGGGCGAGCGCGCCTGGCTCGCCCTCTCCACCCGCAGCAGCCTGAGTGTCGCCGCCAAGAGCGACCACTACATCTACGTCGGGCAGCCCGAGCTCGTCGACCGGGCCGTGCGGCGCGTCGCCTCCCAGGCCTCCGGCCGCTCCTGACCTCGCGCATCCGCACCGACTGACCGCCCGCATCCGCACCGAGCAGGGCCGGTCACCGGAACGGGTGCGGGCAGATGTCCGGTGCCCGGTGCCCCAAAGGTGCCGTATGCGATGCGGTGGTCGTACGTGATCGACGCGGTGCGGTGCGGACGCTCCGCTCTCCGCGTCGCCCAGTCACCCCGGTTCCTGCGCGCACCCCGCCAGCGTGTCGCGGATCAGTTCCCGCAGCCAGCGGTGACCGGCGTCGCGGTCGTGGCGGGCGTGCCAGCCGAGGACGGCCGGGACGTGCAGGGCGGGGCCGGGGAAGGGCCGGGTGTGCAGGGGGTGGGTGAGGGCGGGGGCCGCGAGGGTGGCCGGAGCGATGGTGAGCAGGGGGTGGGCGGCCACCGCGCGCAGGGCGAGGGCGAGGGTGGGCACGGTGAGGACGACGGACCGGCTCAGGCCGCGTTCCTCCAGCAGGTCGTCCACGCGGTCGCGGGTGCGTCCACGCCGGGAGACGACGACGTGCGGTACGGCCGCGAGCCCGCTCCAGGTCGAGGGGTCGTCGGGGAGATCGGCTCCGGCGATGACGGCCAGGCGGTCGGTGAGCACCGTCTCGGCGCGGGTGTCGGCGAACTCCGGTGCCTTGTCGGTCACTTGGAGGTCCACGGTGCCGCGGCGCAGCTCGTCCACGGTGGTGCCGGCCTCGCCCAGCAGGCGCAGCCTGACGCTCGGGGCCGTGGCGGCGAGGGTGGGGACGAGGCGCGGGAGGAGGCCTTCGGCGACGACGTCGTTGCACTGGAGGGTGAAGGTGCGCTGGAGGGTGGCCGGGTCCACCTCCGCGGAGGGTGTCAGCACCGTCTGCGCGCGGGTGACGAGCTGGTGGACCTCGTCCCGGATCTGCTCCGCATAGGGCGTCGGCAGCATCTCGCGGCCGGATCGGACGAGGATCTGGTCTCCCGTCGCGCGGCGGATGCGGCCGAGCGTGCGGCTCATGGCGGGCTGCGAGAGGTGCAGCCGGTCGGCGGCGGCGCCGACGCCTCCCTCGTCGAGCAGGGCGTCCAGGGCCGTCAGCAGATTCAAGTCCATATGCATACAGGTAATCGTAGACATCGAAAGCATGCATTTGCCGTTATCGGCGAGTTCTCGTCCACTGGTTGTGCGCGGCGCCGGTCGGCGTCGCGGACAAGGAGGCAGACATGCGTACGGTGATCGCCGGCGGCGGCCTGGTGGGGCTCACCACCGCCGCGTCCCTGCGGCTCGTCGGGCACGACGTGACGGTCCTGGAGCAGGCGCCGCGGGTACGGGCGGCCGGTGCGGGTATCGGCATGTGGCCGAACGCGATACGCGAGTTCGATCGCATCGGGATCGGCGCGGACGTCCGGGCCATGAGCGAACAGGTCGACGCCTGGTTCTACGACTCTGCCGGGCACGCACAGCGCGCCGCCGGGCACGCCGACTCCGACCACCGCTTCCTGCTCGTACCGCGGCCCGCCCTGAACAGCCTGCTCGCCGACGCGGTGGGCCGGGACCGGATCGTGACCGACGCGCGGGTGGCGGGCTACACCGAGCTGGACTCGAAGGTGGTCGTGCACGTCCAGGACGGCGACGACATCGACGCGGACCTGCTGATCGGCGCCGACGGCGTCCACTCCAGGGTGCGCGCGCAGCTCGTGCCTGGCAGTGAGGCCGTACCGGACGCCGGGCACGTCGCATGGCGTGCCGTGGTCCCGTCCGGCCGGGAGCGCCCCGAGGGCTCGGTGCTCACGATCGGCGAGGAGCGTACCCGTGGCGGCTACGCGCGAGTGTCGCCGGGGCAGACCATGTGGATGGTCAACCAGTTCGCCGCCGGCCCGCTCACCGGCACCAAACGGGAACGCGCTCTGGCCCGTGCCCGCCATCTCGCCCGTGACGGCTGGCACGACGACCTGCTGGAGATGATCGCCGCGACCGACGAGGGCGTGATCCTGGAGAACGAGATCCTGATCGTGCCGACGCTGGCGCACTGGACCGGGCGCCGGGTCGCGCTGATCGGCGATGCCGCCCACGGCCTGTCGCCCCACATCTCCGCGGGCGGCACCCTGGGCGTCGAGGACGCCGGCGTACTGCGGGCCGCCTTCGCCGCCGAGCCCGGTCTCGCGGCGGCGCTGACGGCGTACGAGACGGAGCGGAAGGAGCGGTTCGCGAAGGTCCGCGCGTACTCGGCGGCGGTCGAACAGGCCGCCGACGCGGCCGAGTTCGCGATGCGCTACGCCGACTTCAGCCACTGGATGCTCACGACCGCGCCTGCCACCTGACAAGAGCGGTTGCCGCGGCCGGAGTTGGGCACGCGCAACGGCATCGCGGTTGCGGTGCGGGATGCCGCGAGGTCGGCCGGCACGCCACACAGACGCTCGAAGGGAAGGTCCCGTTTCCTCCGCAGGGGGCTGGGCTTCTGCCTGTGCGACGGTGTCAACAGGGGCCGTGCGCCTACCTGTTGGTCCCAAGGAGTGACGACCGGGCGGGCTCAGGTCAATAGGGTCGGCCCATGACGGCCGTTCCCTTCCCTCCTTTCCTGTCCCGCCGCCTCCCCTTCCTCGGACGGCCCGGTTCGCGTGCGTGGGCCGCGGACGTGGGGCTCGTGGCGCTTGTCCTGTGTCCGGCGGTGCTGATGCAAGCGAGCGCCGACGGCAGCGCACTGGGCTGGGCCCTGCTGGCGGGGCTGGACACGGTGACCGGGGCGGCCCTCCTGCTGCGCCGCCGCCGGCCGTCGACCGTCTTCCTCGTCGTCCTGTGCGCCCTGGTGGCGGTCGTCGTCTTCGGCGCCGCGCACGACACCCGGCTCTCCTCCCTGTCCGCGCTCGCCCTGGGGGTCTGCCTCTACAACGTCGGCAGCCGATCCGTGGACGGCCGCCGGACGGTGCTCGCACTGTGCGCCGGCGTGGTCGTCGTCGCGGCCGGTACGTGGGTCAACCACCTCACCGCCGAACCCGAGTACCGGGGCGGCTCGGACGTCCTCGCCGTGGTCGCCACGCTGCCGCTGGCCTGGGCGCTCGGCAACGCGGCCCGTACCCACCGCGCCAACCTCGCGGCGGCGGCCCGCCGGGCGGACGCCATGAGCCGCGAGCACGAACTGCGCGAGCAGCAGACCGCCCAGCAGGAGCGGGTGCGGATCGCGGGCGAGATGCACGACGTGGTCGCGCACTCCCTCACCCTGCTCGTGGTCCGTGCGGAGACCCTGCGCGCCCGTGGCGGAGAACTGCCGGACTGGGCCCGCCCCCACATCGACGGGCTCGCGGTGGCGGGCCGCCAGGCGGGCGGTGAACTGCGTGACCTGCTGAGGGTGTTGCGCGGCCCCGAGGACAGCGTGCCGCTGCGGCCCCTGCCGGGGCTCGGTGAGTTACCCGGGCTCCTGGACGGTGGCCGGGCCGCCGGTGCCCGGATCGAGGCCCGTCTCACCGCGCCCGAGGACCTGCCCCGGCCCGTGCAGCTGACCCTCTACCGTGTCGTGCAGGAATCCCTCACCAACGCCCGCAGGCACGCACCGGGGGCGCCGGTCCGCGTCACGGTCCGGACCGTCCCGGACGGCGTGCGCTGCGAGGTGGAGAACGCCCGTCCCGAGGCGCCCGGCGAGGCCGGCTGGGGTGCCGGACTCGGCCTCACCGGTATGCGGGAACGGGTCGAGGCGCTCGGCGGCCTGCTGCGGGCCGGACCGACCGAGGAGGGCGGTTTCCTGGTGTCGGCCACGGTGCCGTTGAACGAGGCGGACCGGGACGCCGCCCATGTCTGACGACGTCACCGTCCTCGTCGTCGACGACGAGCGGATCATCCGCGAGGGCCTGGCCGCGATCCTCGCCGTGCAGGACGGCCTGAGCGTCGTCGGCTCCGCCGGGGACGGCGAGGAGGCCGTCGACCTGTGCCTGCGGCTGAGACCCGACGTGGTGATGCTGGACATCCGCATGCCCCGCCGCGACGGCCTGTGGGTCCTGCGGGAACTGGGCCGCCACGGTCTCCTGGGCCCCGGGCCCCGCGGCGTCCACGTCCTCGTCCTGACCACCTTCGGTCTCGACGAGTACGTCGACCAGGCCCTGCTGGCGGGCGCGGCCGGGTTCCTGCTGAAGAACAGCTCCTACGAAGAGCTGACGGCCGCGGTGCGTGCGGTCGCCGCAGGGCAGCGCACGCTGAGCCCCGCCGTCACCGACCGCATCGTCGAGAGCCATCTGTCGGCCCGGCGGCAGCCCGACTCCGGTGACCTCGACCGGCTTTCGGGTCTCACGTCCCGGGAGCGGGACGTCCTGCGGCTGGTCGGCGACGGGCTGAGCAACGCGGAGATCGCCGACCGGCTCGTCGTCAGCCTCCACACGGTCAAGACGCATGTCAGCCGGATGCTCGCCAAGACCGGCTGCCACAGCCGCGCCCAGGCGGCGGTCCTGGCCCGCCGCACACTGCGCTGATCCCCGCCCCCTGGTCCGTCCGCTCCATTGCGGTACGTCCGACCGCCCGCCGCCCTCCTCGTCTGCCTGCTTCTCCGCGATGGCACCGTCGCCGTCCGCCGGGTCACTCCTTGGTGTGATGCCCGGCCGGTCGCGGTCCGTCGCCGGAGTGATCCCCAGGGCACGAACGAGGCGACAACGAGTGACGACTCGTCGGCCGATTCCCGGCTGAATGGGTGCTGCGCGGCAGTGGGCCGCGCGGCCTCGCACCCGGCGCCCCACACGGCCCCGGTGTCCTGGTGGCCGAGCGGCCCGAGGCCCGGGAAGCACAGTCATCGGAACACCGGGTGGCCACGACGCCGGGTGGGCGGAGCGGCGAACAAGCGGGAGAAGTGGAAGAAGTGGACGTAGGCGTCAAGACGAGGGAACGCGGCGGGGCGACGGTGCGCATAGCCCGCTGGAGTGCCACCCACCCCTGGCGGGCGGTCGGCGCCTGGGTGCTGTTCGTGGTGCTCTGCGTGGCCGCGGGGGCAGCCGTGGGCACCCGGTCCAGCGACACGGACCTGGCGACCGGCGAGTCGCTGCGGGCCACCAGGATCGAGGACGACGCCCGGCTCACCGCCCCCGCCGAGGAGAACGTGCTCATCACCTCCCGCTCCGGCACCCTCGACGCGGCGGACGCCCGCCGGGCCGCGGCCGACGTGAGGACCCGCCTCGCGAAGCTCCCCCAGGTCACGGAGGTCGCCGAGGCGGTCGCCGCGCGCAACGGGTCGGCGCTGCTGGTCCGCGCCACGATGGCGGGCCCCGCCGACGAGGCGGACACGAAGGTGGGACCGCTGCTGGACGCCACCGAGGCCACCGCGGACGCCTTCCCCGCGCTGCGGGTGGAGGAGGTGGGCGACGCCTCGATGAGCGCCGCTCTCGACCGCCGCCTCGACGGCGACTTCCACCAGGCCGAACTGGTCAGCATCCCCGTCACCCTCGCCATCCTGCTGGTCGCGTTCGGCGCGCTGCTCGCGGCCGGTGTTCCCGTGCTGCTGGCGCTGTCGTCGGTGGGTGCCGCCATCGGCCTCTCGGCTCTCGCCTCCCAACTCGTCCCCGCCACCGATGTGTTGAACAGCGTGATCCTGCTCATCGGCATGGCGGTGGGCGTGGACTACTCGCTCTTCTACCTCCGGCGCGACCGCGAGGAACGGGCCCTGGGCCGGGACCGGATCGACGCCGTGGAGATCGCCGCCGCCACCTCCGGGCACGCGGTGGTGGTCTCCGGTCTCGCGGTGTCGGTGGCGATGTGCGGCATGTTCGTGTCGGACAGCTCGACGTTCCACTCGCTGGCGGTCGGCGCGATTCTGGTGGTCGCCGTGGCGGTCCTCGGGTCGGTGACGGTGTTGCCCGCCCTGCTGGCCGGACTCGGCGCGCGGATCGAGCGCCCGAGGGTGCCGCTGGTGTGGCGGCTGACCGCACGCCGGCAGGGCGAGGGCCGTTTCTGGCCTGCGGTGCTGCGTCCCGCCCTGCGCCGGCCCGCCGCGACCCTCACGCTCTCCGCCGTCGCCCTGCTGGCACTCGCCGCCCCGGCCACCGGCATGAAGCTGAAGCTCCTCGACGACTCCGACCTGCCCCGCTCCCTGCCCGTCATGCGCAGCTACGACCGGCTCACCGCCGCGTTCCCCGGCACCGGTTCCTCGCTGCGCGTCGTGGTCCGTGCCCCCGCCTCCCAGGCCGCGGAGGTGCGCGGCGCCCTCACCTCACTGGCCAGGGACGCCGCCGGGCAGCCGCTGTTCACCAGGGACCAGAGCGCCCCGCCCCGGACCTCGGCCGACCGCACGGTGACCACCCTCGACCTGGGTGTCGAGCACCGGGCCGGCAGCGCCGACGCGAAGCGCGCCCTCGACCTGTTGCGCGGACGCCTACTGCCGGGGGCGCTGAAGGGGATTCCGGTCACCGAGCACGCGGTGGGCGGCCCGGTCGCGCTGACCGCCGACTTCACCACGGACACGTTGCGCGCGATGCCCTGGGCGGTCGGCTTCGTCCTGCTGCTGACCCTCGTCATGCTGGTGGCGATCTTCCGCTCGCCGGTCATCGCCCTCACCGCGATCGTGCTCAACTCCCTGTCCGCCGCGGCTTCCTACGGCCTGCTGACCCTGGTCTTCCAGCACCACTGGGCCGAGGGTGTCCTCGGGTTCCACTCCAACGGCGCGATCGTGACCTGGCTCCCGCTGTTCCTGTTCGTCGTGCTCTTCGGGCTGTCGATGGACTACCACATCTTCGTGGTCAGCCGGATCCAGGAGCTGGTCCGCCAGGGGGTTCCGACGACCCGGGCGGTGGCCCGGGGCATCACCGGTTCGGCCGGGACGGTCACCAGCGCCGCCGTGGTCATGGTCGCCGTGTTCGCGATCTTCGCGACCCTGTCCACGCTCGACATGAAGCAGCTCGGTGTCGGCCTCGCCGCGGCGATCCTCCTGGACGCGACGGTCATCCGCGCGGTGGTCCTGCCGTCCGCGATGATCCTCCTGGGCCGGGCCAACTGGTGGACCCCCCGCCTCCTGGCCCGCCCCGGAACCACCCACGCCACTCCCCGCGACCGCGAGCCCTCCCCGGTCTGACCGGCGCTCCGCGAGCAGGTGCCCCGTCCCGGACCGCCGGGGCGGGGCACCTGCTCGTGGTCACCCGCGGTGCCTCACTCGCCCAGGTCGCGCAGGGGTGATCCGGTGGACAGGAACACCGTGAGGAGGGCGTCGAGGGCGACCAGGTATGCGTTGTGGTCCGGGCCTCGGCCGGCCGACATCACCCGTGCCATGGCGGGCAGTTCGGCGGGGTCGACGGACCCGACGGCGATGCTGCGCTGACTCGGCTCGCGGGGCGGAGTCAACGGGTGCTCGTTGAGGAGTTCGCCCGTGGTGAGGTGCCAGCAGGCGCGGTAGGCGGTCGAGGCCTGACGCTCGGTGAGACCGGCCGAGAGGAAGTCGGCGAGACAGGCGTCGCTGAAGCGGAAGGCGTTGCGGGCGACCAGCTCACCGCGGATGAGGATGTGCAGCACCCAGATGTGCTCGGCCATGTAGTCGTGCGCGGCACTCAAGCGGTTCCGGAGCCGCTCCTTGGGTGACGAGCCGGGAACCTCCACCGGCAGCCGGGACGCGATGTCCTCCAGGATCGCGAGCAACAGCGCGTCGCGGTCGGCCACATGACGGTAGAGCGAGGTCGCCGCCGTATCCAGTTCAGCCGCCACCGCGCGCATGGTGAGCGCGTCGAGCCCCTGCCGCTCGATCAGTTCGCGCCCCGCACGGGCGATGACCTCGGGAGTGAGTCCCGGCCTCGGCCGCCTCCGCGGCACCCCTCGCCCCCGGCGAGCGGGATCGGGCGGGGAGGTGTGCGCGGGGCTGTCCATGCGGGCAATCCTCCCATCGCCCCTCGCCGGGAACGAACTCCGCGGTGGCGCCGCGACCGGAACCCGTACTGGAACTAAGGCTAGCCTTACGCGTACATTGTTCGCATCGCGTGGCGCGGTCGGAAGTGCCGCGCAACGACAGGAGAACCACGCCATGACCGAGTCAACGCCCTCGACGGCTCAGGACCCCGCCGTCGAACCGGTACCGGACAAGGCCCGCACGGGCCTGATCCTCGCCACCGCCTGCGTCGCGCAGGTGATGGTCGTCCTCGACGTGAGCGTCGTGAACGTCGCACTGCCCTCCATCGCCTCCGACCTGGGATTCGCCGCGAGCGGACTGTCCTGGGTCGTCAACGCCTACACGCTCGTCTTCGGCGGCCTCCTCCTGCTGGGCGGCCGGTTCGCCGACTTCGTCGGACACCGCAGGGCGATGTTCCTCGGGCTCGCCGTCTTCGGCGTCACCTCCGTCATCGGCGGCCTGGCGCAGACGCCGGGGCAACTCGTCGCCGCCCGCGCCGGACAGGGCCTGGCGGGCGCGCTCCTGGCCCCGCTGAGCCTGGCGATCATCATGGTGACGTTCCGGGACGGCCCGAGCCGTTCCAGGGCCGTGGGCGTCTGGGCCATGGTGGCCGCGGCGGGCAGCGCGCTGGGCGTGCTCCTCGGCGGACTGCTGACGCAATGGCTCTCATGGCGGTGGGTGCTGTTCGTCAACGTCCCGATCGTCCTCGTAGGCCTGGTCCTGGCCTGGCTCTCCGTCCGTGACACACACATGACGCGCATACGAGCCCTCGACCTGCCCGGCGCGTTCCTGGTGACCGTCGCGGTCACCGCACTGGTCAACGGCCTGATCCGGGCGGGCGAACACGGCTGGGGCACGACCGGCGCCCTGCTCTCCTTCGCCGTCGCGGCCGTGACGGGCGCCCTCTTCGCGCTCTGGGAACTGCGCTCCGCCACCCAACCCCTGGTCCGTTTCGGAGTGTTCCGCGCCCGCGCGGTCTGGGTCGCCAACCTGGTCGTGCTGTTCATCGGCGCCGCCACCGTCGCCGGCTTCTACTTCGCCTCGCTGTTCCTCCAGAACGTCCTGCACTACTCGCCGCTGCGGGCGGGCGCCGCCTTCCTGCCGTTCTGCGCGGGCACCATCGCCGGATCGATGCTCTCGGGCCGGCTCACCGCACGCTTCGGCATCCGGGTCGTCCTCAGCACCGGACTGGCACTCGGAGCGGCCGGCATGCTGCTGTTCGGCCGCATGGACAGCGACTCGACCTTCACGAACGGCTTCCTGCTGCCCTCCCTCGTCGCCTCCACCGGCGTCGGCCTGTGCATGGTCGCCAACACCTCCCTCGCCACCACCCAGGCGGCCCCGCACGAAGCGGGCCTGATCAGCGGACTCATCAACGCCGCCCGCCAGATCGGCGGAAGCCTCGGCCTCGCGATCCTCACCACGGTCGCGGCGGCGGGCACCGCCCCGGCCTCGCCGGCCGCACACCTCCAGCACCTGGCCGACGGCTACGGCCGCGCCTTCTACGTCACCGCCGCGTTCTGCGCCGTGGCAGCCGTCATCGCCGGGACCTGCGCACCGGGCATACGCAGGACACCCCGGAGCGGAGAGGAAGCGCCGGCCGAGGCACTCGGCACGAGCACGGGGTGACCTGCGTATGCCGTGCGTTCAGGGCGAGTCGGAGGTGGTCAGTGCCAGGAGACAGTCGGCGACCGCGTCCGTCATGGCATCCCGGGCCGGGCCCAGATAGCGGCGCGGATCGACCACCTCGGGTTCCTGGGCCAGGGTGGCTCGGACGGCCCGGGTGAAGGAGACGTTGAGCAGCGTCCCGATGTTGATCTTCGTCATGCCGTGCTTCACGGCGGCCCGCAGGGTCGTGTGCGGGACGCCCGACGAGCCGTGCAGCACCAGCGGTACGGGCACCTTCTCCCTGATCCGCTCGATCAGCTGAAGGTCGAGCTCGGCGGTCCGGGAGACCATCGCGTGGCTGCTGCCCACGGCGACGGCCAGGGCGTCGACACCGGTCTCGGCGACGAACCGGGCCGCGTCGGCGGGGTCGGTGCGCACTCCCGGGGTGTGCGCCGAGCCCTTGCCGCCGATCTCGCCCAACTCCGCCTCCACGAACAGGCCTTGGCCATGTGCCCAGCGGGCCGCCTCGCGGGTCGCGGCGATGTTCTCCGCGTCCGGCAGCCTGGAGGCGTCGAACATCACCGAACTCGCCCCGCACTCGGCGGTGCGGTGCAGCAGGGCGAAGTCCTCGACGTGGTCGAGGTGCAGGGCGAGCCGTGTCCCACCCGTGCGGGCGGCGGCGCCCGCGGCGGCGGCAAGGGGCATCACGTCACCCCCGTGGTGGCGTACGGCGTTCTGGCTTATCTGGACGATCGCCGGCTGGCCGGTGCGCCGCGCGGCGTCGGCGACGGCCTGGACGTGCTCCAAGGTGATGACGTTGAAGGCGGCTATCCCGGAACCCGAGGCATGGGCCTCGGCGATCAGGTCCGCACTGCGGCAGAGCATGACGTCCTTTCGAGGTGATGGGGGAAGGGGAGGGGAGGGGAGGGGAGGGATGTGTCCCGGCCGCGCGGGACCGGCGCGCGCCGGGCGCGGTCAGGAGGCGGGGCGGTCCAGGATCACGGAGCGGGTCAGCGCGCGCGGGCGGTCGGGGTCCAGTCCCTTGCGGACGGCGGCGGCCTCCGCGAGCCGCTGGACGCGCACGAGGTCGGCCTGCGGATCCTCGGAATGGTCCACGAACAGGGCGCCGGTGGGCTCCACGTCCGCCCGCAGCCCGGCGGCGTCCGGGCCGAAGTGCCACACCAGCCGGCCGGGCGCGGCAATCGCGATCGGGCCGTGCCGGTACTCCAGGGACGGGTAGGACTCCGTCCAGCTCTGGGTGGCCTCGCGCATCTTCAGGGATGCCTCGCGCGCGATGCCGTGCGCCCAGCCGCGGCCGAGGAACGTGATCTGCTCCGCGGACACCCACTCCTCGGGCAGCGGTGCGTCGAGTGCCGTGCGCGCGGCCTCCGCCAGCGGCTCCGCCGGCTCGCCGAGTCCGGCGCGCAGGGCGGTGAGCGCGGTGGTCGCGAAGACGGTCTGCACGACGGACTTCTCGTCGGCGAAGGACAGGTCGAGGACGTGGTCCGCGACGTCGACGATCGGCGTGGAGGTGTCGGCCGTCAGGGCGAGCGCGGGGTAGCGGCCGCGGCGCCGGTCGAGCAGTTCCAGGATCTCGGTGGTGGTGCCGGACCGGGAGATCGCCACCAGCCGGTCGTAGGTGCGCTCGTGCGGGAACTCGGAGGCCGCGAAGTGGTCCGTCTCCCCCTGGCCGCGGGCCTCGCGCAGGGCGGCGTAGGCCTCGGCCATGAACCAGGAGGTGCCGCAGCCGACGACGGCGACCCGCTCGCCCGGCCGGGGCAGCAGGTCCGCGGACCCGGTCGCCGCGGTCGCGGCCTTGAGCCAGGCCTGGGGCTGGCGGGCGATCTCCTCGCCTATGAACGACATGCTGGTGCTCCTCAGTGTGCGCGGGGCGCGTCTCGGCGCCCTCGGGTGGCGGTGGTGGATGGCCGGGGTCAGGAGGTCCGGGCGGCCGGGCCGCGTGAACCGGGCTGGTGGCGGGCGAAGTAGTCGGCGAGGTCGGGGGCGAGGGCGGCCACCTCGACGGGGGTGCCGCCCGAGCGCAGGGAGTCGGTGGCCGCTATGCCTGTTGCGACGGCTTCCCGGGCGGCGACGGGCGAGGTGTCGGTGGCGGTGCCGTGCGCGACGAAGCGCAGGAACTCGTCGACGAGGGCCTGGTCCGCGCCGCCGTGCGCCGCGTCGGCGCTCTCGACTTCGAGGGTGAGGTCGGCGTCGGGGCGGTAGCCGGAGCGGCGCCGGTTCCAGACCTTGACGACCGGTGGGTCTCCCTCGATGCCGTCGCCGAGGTTCTCGATGCGGCCCTCGTCGCCGATGACGGTGTAGTTGCGCCAGTAGTCGGGGGTGAAGTGGCACTGCTGGTAGCTGGTGAGGACGCCGTTGTCGAGGCGGGTCAGCACCATGCTGATGTCCTCGACGTCGACGACCGGGTTGAGGTCGCGCAGTTCGGACGGCGGCCAGACACCTTCGTCGAACCAGTCCTGCACCCGCCGCGAGCCCTGGGGCGCGGAGCGCCGGTGGGTGTCGGCGCCGTAGACCGCCAGGTCGCCCAGCGCGGTGACGGTACGGGCGCTGCCGCCGGCCAGCCAGTGGATCGCGTCCAGGTCGTGGGCGCCCTTCTGGAGCAACAGGCCGGTGGTGCGGGCTCGTTCGGCGTGCCAGTCCTTGAAGTAGTAGTCGCCGCCGTGGCCGACGAAGTGGCGGCACCACACGGCCCGTACGGTCCCGACGGCGCCCTCGGTGACGAGTCGGCGCATGGTGCGCAGGACCGGCAGATGCCGCAGGTTGTGGCCGACGTAGAGGCGGGTGCGGGTGCGGGCGGCGGTGGTCAGGACCCGGTCGCAGTCGTCGAGGGTGATGGCCAGTGGCTTCTCGGCGAACACGGCGACGCCCGCTTCGAGGAAGAACAGCGCGGGCGCGGTGTGCAGGTCGTCGGGGGTCAGGACGAAGACGGCGTCGAGGTCGTCCGCGAGCATGTCCTCGTAGCGCTCGTGGAGCCGTACGCCGGGGCCGAACAGCGTGCGGGCGTCGGCGCGTCCGCGCTCGGCCGGGTCGGCGCAGGAGACCACCCGGGCCGTTCCGGTCCGGTCGGCGAGGGTGGCGAGTCCGGCGCGCTGGCCGACGCCGACCACTCCCAGGCGCAGTTCGGGCGGCGGCTGGTCGGTCATGCGGGTTCCCTTCGTCTTCGTCGCGGCGGGGAGGAGGCCGCTCGGCGTCGCGAGGGCGCGGCGGCCGGAGGGCGGTTGGTGGACGTCAGGGCAGGTCTTCGGACCGGAGCCGGGTTCCGGGTCCGGCTGTGACGCCCCTGACAATAGATGCTCGAAACTGCTCAATCAATGCTTCTATCGAGCAACTTCAAGCATTCTGGCTACGATCCAGCCACACGCCCAGGGAGCAGCAGTGATCCTCACCGTCACCCTCAACGCCGCCCTCGACATCACGCACCGCGTCGACCGCCTGCGTCCGCACGCGAGCAACCGCGTCTCCTCCGCCACCCAGCGGGCCGGCGGAAAGGGGGTCAACGTGGCCCGGGTCCTGCACGCGCTCGGCGAGCGGACCGCCGTCACCGGACTCGCCGGGGGCCCGACCGGCGCCGCCGTGCGCGCCGACCTCGCCGCCGCCGGCATCACCGACCACCTCGTCCCGATCGACGGGGAGAGCCGTCGTACCGTCGCGGTCGTCGACGACCGGGACACCACGATCCTGCTGGAGCCCGGACCGCGGGTGACCTCCGCCGAGTGGGCGCGGTTCACGCGCCGGTACCGCGAACTGCTCGGCGGCGCGCGGGCCGTCGTCCTCTCCGGGAGCCTGCCGCCGGGCGTACCGGCGGACGCCTACGGCGTGCTCGTCGCCCTGGCCCGCGCCGCGGGCGTGCCCGCCCTGCTGGACGCGGACGGCGAGGCCCTGCTCGCGGCGCTCGCCGAGGGTCCCGACGTCGTCAAGCCGAACGTCCACGAACTCGCCGCGGTCACCGGCGGCGCGGACCCGGTGGCGGGCGCGGCCACGTTGACCGCTGCGGGTGCCCGGGCGGTGGTCGTCTCGCTGGGCCCCGAGGGGCTGCTCGCCCACACGCCGGCGGGCGTGTGGCGGGCCCGGCCGCCCGCTCCCGTAGCGGGCAACCCCACGGGCGCGGGGGACGCGGCGGTCGCCGCGCTCGCCCTCGGGCTGATCGCCGGACAGGCCTGGCCGGAGCGGCTCGTGGCAGCCGTGGCGCTGTCCGCCGCCGCCGTGGCGGCGCCGCTCGCCGGGGACTTCGACCCCGCGGTCCGCCGCACCCTGCTCGACACGGTGACCGTCAACTCGGTTCCGCCGTCCGGCATTTGACCACCGGCGCCTCCTGCCCCCGCGGGTCCCGACGCGTTCGTTGACATCCGCCCCGACGATCGCTTTACTCCCGGACTACGCAGGAGCCCCGCTCCGCGTCAGAGGTACGCCCAGCCGGTATGCAGGCCCCGCGCCGCGAGCCCGGCCCGAGTCGCCAGGACGCCCCACGCGTCCGAGGCGGGGACGTGCCCTCTTCCCATGGAGCTCGATACATGAGCCACCTGATGAACACCACTCCGCGGAAGGTCGTCGGCGCGGCCGTCGGCGTCGCCGCACTCGCCGGCGCGCTGCTCGTGCAGGCGAACTCGTCGCAGGCCGCGGCCGTGACCCTGCCCCCCACCCACGTCGGCTTCGACTACCAGATCGGAGGCGCCTACACCCCGCCGTCCGGAGTCAAGGTCGTCACCCGCGACCACGACGCCTCCCCGGCGGCCGGGCTGTACAACATCTGCTACGTGAACGCCTTCCAGGCCCAGCCGGGCGCCGAGGGCGACTGGGCCTCCGACCTGCTGCTGCGCGACTCCGCGGGCAAGGTCGTCTACGACGAGGACTGGGGCGAGGCGCTCCTCGACGTCGGCACCGACGCCAAGCGCAAGCGGATCGCCGACAAGATCGGGGCCCTGATCGACAGCTGCCACACCAAGGGCTTCCAGGCCGTCGAACCGGACAACTACGACAGCTACACACGCTCGGGGAACCGGCTGACCGCGAACAACGCGCAGGCGTTCATCAAGCTGCTGTCCGCCCGCGCCCACGCCGACGGTCTGGCCATCGCCCAGAAGAACACCTCCGAGCTGGCCGCGAACCGCACCGCCAACGGTCTAGACTTCGCCGTGGCGGAGGAGTGCGGCACGTACGGCGAGTGCGGCGAC
Source organism: Streptomyces sp. NPDC090083 (assembly GCF_044747445.1). Classification (NCBI taxonomy): domain Bacteria; kingdom Bacillati; phylum Actinomycetota; class Actinomycetes; order Kitasatosporales; family Streptomycetaceae; genus Streptomyces; species Streptomyces sp. NPDC090083. Next base: position 248,538 of record NZ_JBIVED010000004.1, read on the forward strand.
TACACCAGCGCCTTCGGCTCCAACGTCATCGTGATCGAGTACACCGACTCCGGCCGTACGAAGGCGTGCCGGTCGTGGGGCAGCACGCTGAGCATCGTCCAGCGTGACGTCGACGTCTCCCCCGCGGGCAGCAGCGGGTACGTCCGCAAGACCTGCTGACCAGGCCCTCCAGGAATTCCCCCGGGTCCGTGGCGGCGCGCGCGAGCCGCCACGGACCGCTTCACGAGGCCCGGATCCCCTGTCGGAGCCCTTCTCCGCAGCACCTCTCCCGTAGTGCTCAAAGATGCATGTTTCCAAGGAGTTTCACGCATTTTCGAGCAGCAGGACTCTTGACAGGTGCCGGTGACCGTCGTTTAAATCCTGGCCAACGCCGCATACGCAGGACGCGGCGGCAGAGGTACGCCCAGCCGGTAGCTGACCACGCGCCAGAAGCCCGGACTGAGTCGCCAGGAGCCCCCGGGCATCCGAGGCGGGGACGTGCCCACCACGCTCTGGAGCGCGGCCATGAACCGAACCCGCGTGCCCCGCCGCGGCCGGCCGGGCACCGCCGACGCTCCGGCGCCCACGAGACCGACGGCCTTACGACCGCCTTCCCCGCCCCGGAACTGAACCACTCCGCCGGGCCCGGCGAGCGACAGGCCGCTCCCCCGCCCGGAACACGGCCGCAGCGGCCCACGCCGGTCTTCCCCCTCTGCACGCATCGCCCGTCCCACAGCTCTCACCGGAGGTATCCATGCAAGCGGTCCCCCGCAGCGCGCGGCCCGCCCGCCGCGACGTACTGCGCGCCGGCGCCGGACTGGCCGCGGCGGTGGCCGCGGGCACGACGGTCACCGGATGCGCGGCGGGCCGCGACGACGGCGTCGCCGCCGACGGCACCGTCACGATCGAGATGTGGCACGGCCAGACCGACACCGGCAAGAAGGCCCTGGAGTCCCTGGTCGCCTCCTTCACGAGCAGCCATCCCCACATCCACGTCCGGCTCGGCGGCGGCGTCCTCGCCGACGCGATGCTCCAGAAGGTGACGGCCGCCCTCGCCGCCGGTTCCTACCCCGACATCGCCTACATCTTCGGCTCCGACCTGGCCAGCGTCGCCCGCAGCCCCCAGGCCGTCGACCTCACCGACATGGTCGGCAGCTCTCCCACCTCCTGGACCAGCTACTGGCTGCCGGCCCGCAAGGCGGTCACCGTCAACGGCCGGGTGCGCGCCGCCCCCGCCGTACTGGACTCCCTCGCCGTCGTCTGCAACAAGAAGCTCTTCCGGGAGGCCGGGCTGCCGCTGCCCGAGGCGGGCTGGCGGTGGGACGACTTCGTCGCCACCGCCAAGGCGCTCACCGACACCCGCGGCGGACGCTTCGGCACCGGCTGGCCCGGTGTCGGGGACGAGGACACCGTCTGGCGGCTGTGGCCCATGATCTGGGACCTCGGCGGCGACGTCGTCGCGTCCGACGGCAAGCACATCGGCTTCGGCGACACCGGCACCCGGGCCCTGGAGGTCGTGGCCCAACTGGCCCGCGACAAGAGCGTCTACGTCGACCCGAAGCCCGGCAGCGAGCAGATGTACCAGGTCTTCCTGTCCAACCGCATGGGCATGGCCGTCACGGGTCCCTGGCAGCTCCCCGACATCCAGCAGGCGAAGGTCGACTACCACGTCGTCCCGCTGCCCACCTTCACCGGCCGTCCGATGACCATCAGCGGACCCGACACCTGGACCGTCTTCGACAACGGCGAAGCACGCGGGAACGCCGCCAAGACCTTCCTCAGCTGGCTCATGCAGCCCGCCCAGGACGTGCGCTGGGACATCCGCGCGGGCAGCCTGCCGCTCAGCCACGCCACGCGCGACCTGCCCGACTGGCAGCACAAGGAGCGCACCACCGAAGGCCTGGACGTGTTCACCAAAGCCCTCGACTCCGCCCGCGTGCGCCCCGTCCACGCCGCCTACCCGCAGATCTCACAGGCCCTCGGACAGGCCGTCGTCGCCGTACTGCTCGGCCGGAGCAGTCCCGCGCAGGCCATGCGCGCCTGCGCCGACGACGCCAACGCCGCACTGCTCATCCCGCGTTGAGGAGCCCCGACATGTCGCGACTGCCCACCCCGATCACCCTGTCCCGGCCCCCGGACAACCGCCGTGCCCTGCGCCGCAGACGCGCCGGCGAGGCCACCATGGCCTGGTCGTTCGTCTCGCCCGCCGTCCTCATCATCCTCGGGCTGAGCGTCGTACCGATCATCTGGTCGCTGCTGCTGTCCTTCCAGGCCGACGACCTGGTCACCCCCAGCCGCTGGGTCGGCCTGGACAACTACCGCGCCCTGGCCCAGGACCCGCACTTCAGCCAGGCCCTGCGCAACACCCTGCTGTACACCGCGCTGTACGTGCCGGCGTCCATGGTGATCGGCCTCGCCCTCGCGCTCGCCCTCAACCGGCGCATCCGTTTCGTGGGCCTGTACCGCACCCTGTTCTTCGTCCCGTTCGTGGTGTCCGCGACCGCGCAGGGCGTGTTGTTCTCCTTCATCCTGGACCCCGAGTTCGGCGCGGCCAACGCCGTGCTCCACCACTTCGGCATCCCCTCGCAGGGCTTCCTCACCGACCCCTCCCAGGCACTGCCCGTGCTGGTCGCCGTCAGTCTGTGGAGCGGCACCGGATTCTGTCTGGTCATCTATCTCGCCGCGCTCCAGGACGTGCCCGTCTCGCTGATCGAGGCGGCCCGCCTGGACGGCGCCGACCACCGCCGCGTGCTGCGTCACGTCACCCTTCCCGCGCTGCGGCCCGTGACGGTGTTCCTGCTGCTGTGGCAGACCATCCAGTCCCTCCAGACCTTCGACCTCGTCTACGTCACCACCAAGGGCGGCCCGCTCGGATCCACCACGGTGATCGTCTACTTCATCTGGGAACAGGCCTTCAAGAACGCCACCGCCGGTTACGGAGCCGCCTCCGCCTACGTCCTGGCCGTCGCCCTGGGCGTGATCGGCCTGATCTTCCAGGTCGCCCGCCGCCGCCTCCAGGGAGCCTCCGCATGACCGCCCTCTCCGCACCACCCGAGACCGCGTACCCGACGTCGCCCACCGCCCGCCCCGACGCGCGGCGCCGCCGCACCCGGCTGCCGTTCAGCCCGTGGCACCTGCTGCTCGCCCCGTCCGCCCTGCTCTTCGCGGTGCCGCTGATCTGGCTGGTCCTCAGCTCGGTGATGAGCAACGCCGAGATCAACCGCTTCCCGCCCGCGCTGTGGCCCTCCCACCTCGATCTGGGCGGCTACCGCTACGTGCTGGGCAACGCCATGTTCCCGCGCTGGTTCGCCAACTCCTTCATCGTCAGCCTGGTCACCGTCACCGCCAACCTGGTCTTCGGCACCCTCGGCGGCTACGCCTTCGCCCGGATGCGGTTCGCGGGCTCCCGGCTGCTGCTGGGCCTGATGCTGGCGACGATGGCGATCCCGTTCCAGCTGACGATGATCCCCACCTTCCTGGTGATGAAGCAGTTCGGCCTCATCGACACCCTCGGCGCGCTGATCGTGCCGTCGCTGGTCACCCCGTTCTCGGTGTTCCTGCTCCGTCAGTTCTTCCTCTCGCTGCCCCGCGAACTGGAGGAGGCGGCGTGGATCGACGGCTGTTCGCGGCTGCGCGTCCTGTGGCGGATCGTGCTCCCGCTGTCCCGGCCCGCCCTCAGCACGGTGGCCGTCCTCACCTTCCTCAGCACCTGGAACGACCTCACCTGGCCCCTGATCGCCATCAACCACGACACCCAGTACACGCTCCAGCTGGGCCTGACGACCTTCCAGGGGCAGCACCACACGCAATGGGCCGCCGTGATGGCCGGGAACGTCATCACCGTGCTGCCCGTCCTGATCGCCTTCCTCGTCGCGCAGAAGGCGTTCATCCAGTCCGTCACCTCCACCGGGCTCAAGGGCTGAGCTCCGGCCTCCCCGCCGCACACCACTCAGGCAGGAACCTCCGCAATGCCGCACGCCTTCGACCTGCTCGTCATCGGCGACGCCAACCCGGACGTCGTCATCGGCCCCCTCGACACCCCGCTCGCCTTCGGCCAGCGCGAACAACTCGTGCCCTCGGGCACCCTCACGGTCGGGGGTTCCGGCGCGATCGTCGCCTGCGGTGCCGCACGGCTCGGCCTGCGGGTCGCGTTCGCCGGCCGGGTGGGCGACGACGACGCCGGCCGGTACATGCGCGACCGTCTCGACGCCCTCGGTGTCGACACCGAGGCGCTGACGCTGGACCCCCACCGGTCCACTCCGCTGACCGTCGTCCTCACCCGCGGCGACGACCGGGCCATCCTCACCGCGCCCGGCACCCTGGCCGCCACCACCGCCGACGACGTGCCGCCCGCCCTGCCGGCCGCCGCCCGCCATGTCCACTCCGCCTCCTACTTCCTGATGCCGCACCTCGCCACCGCGCTCCCCGACCTCCTGCGCACGGCACGCCGGCACGGCGCCACCACCTCCGTCGACACCAACGACGATCCGTCGGGCCGCTGGGAAGGAGCCGGTCTCGCCGCCATCCTGGCCCACACCGACTACCTGCTGCCCAACGCCGCCGAGGCCCGCCGACTCACCGCCGCCGCAGGCGCCTTGAGCCCGGCCGAGGTCACGGACCCGGCCGAGGCCGCCGCCCGGCTCGCCGCCCGGGGACCGGTCACCGTCGTCAAGAACGGCGCCGACGGCGCCCTGTGCCACGACGGCGAACGCCTCCTCACCACCCGGGGCATACGTGTCGAGCCGGTCGACGCCGTCGGCGCGGGCGACAGCTTCGACGCCGGTTTCATCGCCGGACTCCTGAACGGCATGCCCCTGTCCGACACTCTGCGCCTCGCCGCCGTCTGCGGCGCCCTGTCCACCCGCGCGCCCGGCGGCACCACCGCCCAGCCCACCTGGGACGAAGCACTCACCCGCCTCACCGAGACCGAGGAAACCCCCGTATGACCACCCCAAAGATCGTCTTCGTCGGCGCCGGCAGCGTCGTCTTCACCCAGGGTCTGCTCGCGGATCTCCTCGCCTTCGACGAACTGGGGTCCGCGCACATCGCGCTCCACGACATCGACGCCGAACGCCTGGCCACCGCGCACGCCGCCGCCCTCCGCATCGCCGACACGCTCGGCAAGGCCCCCACGGTCACCGCCCACGCCGACCGCCGCGAGGCCCTGGCGGACGCCGACTTCGTCATCAACATCGTGCAGATCGGCATGGTGGACGCCACCCGCACCGACTTCGAGATACCGGCCCGCTACGGCCTGCGCCAGACCATCGGCGACACCCTCGGCATCGGCGGCATCTTCCGCGCCCTGCGGACCTTCCCCTTCCTCAGGGAACTGGGCCGCGACATCGCCGAGATGTGCCCGCAGGCGTGGCTGCTCAACTACACCAACCCCATGGCCATGAACGTCCAGTACCTCACCGAGGCCACCGGTCTGACCCGGGTGGTGGGACTGTGCCACTCCGTCTACTGGACGATGCGCGACCTCGCCGACCTGGTCAAGGTGCCCTACGAGGAGGTCAGTTACCACGCGGCCGGCGTCAACCACCAGGCATGGGTCCTGCGCTTCGAGCACGAGGGGCGGGACCTCTACCCGAGGCTCGACGAACTGATCGCCGGGGACGAGCAGTTGCGCCGCCGGGTCCGCGTCGACATGTACCGCAGGCTCGGCCACTACCCGACCGAGACGAGCGAGCACTCCTCCGAGTACGTCCCCTGGTACCTGCACCACACGAGCGAGATCGAGCGGCTGCGGCTGCCCGTCGGCGAGTACCTCAAGATCGTCGACGAGAACACGGCCGAGTACGAGAGGACCCGTGACGCGCTGGCCGCGGGCGCCCCGATCACCGTCGAGGGCACGATGGAGTACGCGCCGCAGATCATCCACAGCATGGTCACCGGCACCCCGCGTACGATCTACGGCAACGTCCCCAACCGCGGTCTGATCGACAACCTCCCCGCGCACGGCGTGGTCGAAGTGCCGTGCCTGGTGGACTCGCTGGGCGTCCAGCCCACCCGCGTCGGCGCCCTCCCGCCGCAGCTCGCGGCACTCAACCGCACCTACCTGAGCGCGAACGACCTGGTGGTACGGGCGGCCGTCGAGGACGAGCCGCGGCACATCAGGCACGCGGCGATGACCGACCCGGCCACCGCCGCGGCCCTTCCCGTCGAGGACATCTGGCGCCTGTGCGACGACATGGTCACCGCCCACGGCGACCTGCTCCAGCCGGGACTGCGCGCCCGCCTCGGCGCCTGACGGGCGTGTCCGGCGGGCCGACCCGCCGGACACGCCCTCGTGTTCCCGACGCCTGCCACGGCGCCGGGCGAGTCCTCAGTCCACCTGGTCGTAGCGGCCCAGGAACCGGAACGCGCCCTCCTTGACCTGGTACAGGAACGCGGTGTTCGCCGGGTCCATGGCATGGGTGGCGCCCGCCTCGAAGCGGATCGGCTTGGCCACCCCGGTGTACGAGGTGTGGAAGAGGCGTTCGGCGACCTGGGCCGGCTCGATCGTGCCGGTCGTCCCGAGTGCGTCGATGGCTCGGGCGATCAGACCGACCGCGTCGTACGCCTCGGCGGACCAGGGGCCGGGCACCGCTCCGTACCGCGTCCGGTAGGCAGCCGTGAACGCCCGGGCGGCAGCGGTGTGCTCCGACTGCGCCTGCGTGTACGGGGCTTCGAGGACCCAGCCCTCGGCGGCCCGCCCCGCCGCCGTGAGGAACTCGGCGCGCATCACCGGCTCGAAGCCGGTCACGGCCCCCGCGAACCGCGCCTCGGCCAGAGCGCGGGCGCAGGCCGCCGCCCGGCGCGGTGACGTGCCGCCGTAGACGACCGCTTGCGGGCGGGCGGCCAGTGCCTGGGCGACGACCGGACCGAAGTCGGCCTCGCCGGAACCGACTTGGTGCACCGTGACGGTGCCGCCGCTCGGCGGGGTCGCGACCAGGTTGCGGGCGATGTCCACGGCCGTCTCGCCCGCCGCCCGGTCCTGGATGACCGCCGTACGACTGCTGGAGCGCGACCTGGTCAGATAGAAGAGAACCGGCAGGGTCCGTGAACTGCCGGAGGCCCGGGTCACGCAGAGGGTGCGCAGGCTCGCGGTGGACAGCCCGGCCGCGTCGTCGTCGGCCGAGACCAGGACCACGGGCAGGGACGCCGCCGCGTAGAGCGGGGCGGCGGCACGCGCGCAGGCCGTCGTGCTGGGGCCGATGACCGCGCTGACCGACCGCGCGCTGACGACGCGGCGGGCGATGTCCCGCGCCCGTGCCGCGTCGCCACCGTCGTCGTACGAGGCGAGGGCGAGGCGGTAGCCGATGTCGGCCCGGGCGTTGTGGGCGGCCACCGCGAGACGTGCTCCGCGCTCCTGCCCCTGACCCAGGGCTTTCTGAGCACCCGTCAGATCCGCGTGAAGGGCCAGGGTGCGCGTGGGCAGGGTGCCTTGCGAGCCGCTCGACGCCGTGCGCCCCCGGGTGAGCAGGACGGCCGCGCCGGTGCCGGACGCGGCGAGCACGGCGGCTGCCGAACCGCCGACCGAGAGGATGCGGCGGCGTGACATGCCTTGCGCGGTGGGCGTGTCGAGCGGTTCCGGGCCCGCCGTGCGCGGTGGCGGGTCGAGGGCGCGGGCCGAGCGTTCGGCGACGAGCCGTAGGACGACGGGCGGCAGCCAGTCGGGCGCGGGCGGAAGGGAGCCGCCTCTGTGCCGGTCGTCCGTGAGCGCGGCGCGGACCTCGGCGGCCGTCGGCCGCCGCGCGGGGTCCTTGTTGAGGCAGCCGTCGATCACCGCGCGCAGGGGCGGCGGGAGTTGGCCGAGTCCGGTGAGGTCGGGAGCTTCGTGGACGGTGCGGTAGAGGACCGCGGGTGCCTCGCCGGTGCCGAACGGGCGCCGTCCGGTGGCCGCGTACGCCAGGACACAGCCGAGGGAGAACAGGTCGCTCGCCGGGCCGATCGCGCCGCCTCGGGTCCTGGCCTGCTCGGGGGAGAGATAGCCGGGGGTGCCCACGATCGCGTCGGGGGCCGTGAGCGCGGTCGCTCCGGCGCCCTTGGCGATGCCGAAATCGATGAGCCGGGGCCCGTCGGGGACGAGCAGGATGTTCCCCGGTTTGACGTCCCGGTGCACCAGGTCCACCGCGTGCAACTCGTCCAGGGCCTCGGCGAGTCGGGCACCGAGCGCGCACACCGCGGCCGAGGGAAACCGTCCGAGTCCGTCCACCGCCTCCGCCAGGGACGGGCCCGGGACGAACGCCGTGGCGAGCCACGGTTCACGCGCCTCGGTGTCGGCGGCCGTCACGGCGACCACCCAACGCCCGGTGAGTCCGGTGGCCAGCCGCACCTCCCGCCGGAACCGGGCACGGAAGGCGGGATCGGCCGCGTACTCGGCGCGGATCACCTTCAGCGCGACCGGAGTTCCCTCGCCGGTCCGGGCCAGGTACACCACACCCATGCCGCCCGCGCCGAGCCGCGCGAGCAGCCGGTGTCCGCCGAGGTGCTCCGGGTCCTCGGCCCGCAATGCCTGCATCCCGCGGCTCCCGTCGCTGCTCGGGTACGGCTTCCTCGGCTCGTCAGGCGGACAGTTCGACCGGGCCGACGTAGACGAAGCGGCCGTTGCGGATCCGGTAGTGCTGGACCCGGGTGGTGACGAACTGGTGATCGGCGTCGAACGCGTACGTGGTGACCAGCCCCTTGAACCTCGCCTTCGCGAGTGCGGCGGAGACCTGGGCGCGGGTGGGGCGCCGCTTCGCGCTCCCGGCGAGGGCCGTGAGGCGGTCGGCGATCAGGCGCGTGACGTCGTAGGCCTCGGCGGCCCAGACACCCGGCGCGCCGCGGTAGCGCTTGCGGTAGGCGGTGGCGAACGGTCGTACGGCTGCGGCCGACGGGTCGATGTACGGAGCCAGGACCTGCCAGCCCTCGCTCGCGGCGCCCGCCGCCGCGATGAACGCGGGCATGGCCGACGTGACGTCCAGGAAGCGCGGACCGGTGAATTTCCGTGCTGCCAGGGCGCGGGAGAGCGGGGCGGCGCGCTCGGGGGTGCCCGTGTAGTAGAAGCCGTCGACGCCGTGCGCGAGCATGTCGGCGACGACGGTCGACACGTCGGGCGCGAGAGCGGGCACGACCCGGGCATACAGGGCCTCACCACTCGCGCGGGTCGCGCTGTGGACGACGTTGACGGACTCCATGCCGGTGATCCCGCCCGCCCGGTCCACCAGCAGCCCCGGACGCCGGGACCCCTGTGCGGCCAGCGCGGTCACGGTGGCGAACGCGGAGTACGCGACCAGCGGAGCGGCCCGGAAGTAGCTCTTCGGCTTGGCCAGGAGCGCCGACTGGACGGCGGAGACCGAGAGTTCGGACACGGTCACCAAGGGCAGTCCGGCGCTCTCGTACACCTCCACCGCGCTCTGCGCCGAGGCGTAGCCGGTGGGCCCGAGCACGGCGAACACATCGCGGTCGGCGGTCAGTTGGCGTGCCACGGTCTGCGCGCGGGCCGGCTCACCCCGGTCGTCCAGTACCCGCAGGGTGAGAGGGAACGGCTTGTCCTTCCGTGCGTTGAACTGCTCCACGGCCAGCCGGGCCGCCCTCTCCTGCGCGGTCCCGGCGGCTTTCAGCGGGCCGCTCAGATCGGCCTGCACTCCGATGACCCACTCCCGTCCGATGGCCGAACTCGTGTGCTTCTTCTGGTCGTTGTCCCGCAGCACCGCCCACAGTGCCGTTCCGCCGCCGGCCGCGAGCAGGGCCGCACCGCCCGCCAGGGCCAGCACCCTGCGCCGGCCCGGTCCCGACGCCTCGGGCTCGCCGGAGACCTCGGTCGGCTCGATGCCCGGCAGCGCCAGCATCCGGGCCGACCGCTCGGCGACCATCCGGATCACCGGATCCGGTAGCCAGTCGATCGAACCGGCCGGCGCGTCCTCCACCAACTCCGCATCGATCTCGCCGACTTGGGGCCGTTGCCCGGGTTCCTTGGCGAGACAGCGCTCCAACAGGGCCCGCAGCTCGGCGTCCTCCACACCGTCCAGATCCGGTGTGTCGTGCACGGTCCGGTACAGCAGCGCGTCCGCGGTGCCGCTGCCGAACGGCAGCCGCCCGGTCGCCGTGTACGCCAGCACACAGCCGAGCGCGAACACGTCACTCGCCGGACCCACGGGTTGCGCACGCGCCTGCTCCGGGGAGAGGAATCCGGGCGTGCCCACCACCATGCTGTCCGAGGTCAGTTCCGTCTCCTCGGACGCCGTGGGCCGGGCGATACCGAAGTCGATCAGCCGGGGCCCGTCGAGCGCGAGCAGCACGTTGCCCGGCTTGACGTCCCGATGGACCAGTCCCGCTTCGTGCACGGCGTCCAGGGCCCGCGCCAGCACCTTGCCCAGCACCCGCACCACCCGTGCCGGCAGCGGCCCGCACTCCGCCAGCGCCTCGGCCAGCGACGGCCCGGGGACGAACGCGGTCGCCAGCCACGGCGCCCGTCCCTCCGTGTCCGCGCCCAGCACCGGCACCACCCACGGACTGTCCACCCCGCGCGCGGAGTCCGCCTCACGACGGAACCGGGCCCGGAACTCCGCCTGTTCGGCGAACTCGGGCTGGATCACCTTCACCGCGGCCAGCTCCCCGGCACCACCGCGCGCCAGGTACACCACACCCATGCCCCCCGCGCCCAGACGCCCGAGCAGCCTGTATCCGCCGAGCCGGGACGGATCCGATGTCAGCAGCCCCTCCATCACGACCCACCGTCCTTCGTGTCCGACGTGGAGCCGGCGGAGGCGCCGATGTCCTGCTGCACCCGCAGCAGCATCCGCGGAAGCACCTCCGCCACAAGGGAGTTCAGCTCCTCCTCACTGCGGCCCTTCCCGCCGCACACCGACGTCCCGGCCACCACGGAACCCAGCACGGCCTGCTGCCACCAGTACGGATACGGGCCTCCGCGCGTGTCGCTGACACACTGCCCGGTCTCCAGCAGCAGATCGTCCCCACTGGTGTTGCCGCCCTCGCCCCGAGCGAACGACAGCGACTGCAACCCCGTCAGCCGTTCGCCCTCTCGTAGGGTCTGCCCCGTGCAGTCGAGGTCCTCCTCCAGCATCCGGGCCTGTTCCCAGGACGCGTCCAGCGCCGCGCGGTGCACGGTGACCGTGGCCGACAGCCGCACGGCCCCCTTCCCACCGGCCGCGGGCACCTCGAAGTGCCGAGTCAGCGTGGCGAGCGCGTCCTCCGGTAACGGCTCCAGCCGCCACACACAGTCGTCCCCCAGCACCGCCCACTGCCCCGGATCGCTCTCGTACGGCGTGGCCCTGCGCACCCCCGTCCCGAACAACTCCGGCCCGGAGATGACCCGTTGGATCAGTGCCTGAGCCTGCGCGGTGGTCTTCGGCTCCCGGGCCGGATCGGTCCAGGGGGTCGCCGAGGCGGTGGCCCGCGCACTGCTGGAGGCGGTGGAGCTGCCGCTCGGCGACGCGTCGGACGACGCCTTCGGCGGCGCCCCGGAACCACCGCCACCTCCCGTGCACCCCAGCAGCAGGCCCCCGCAGGCCGCCACCACGCCGCCGACCCGCAGTGCTCTGGCATACGCCACGACGTCGCCCCCTCTACGGCCTGCCGTGCGGCCGGCCCCATGCCCCTACCGATGCGGAGGGCCGGGGGACGGTTCCCCGCTCTCCGCTTCTGTTTCCGGCTTCGCACAGGATGCGTACAGACGGGACGATCGTAGTTGCCGAAGGCCTCAACTCACCATGTCCAGAGGGCAGTTAGGAGGAGATGCGGATTCACCTGGCGAGTTCGGTGGGCTCGTCGAGTTGTGTCAGCTTCAGCGGATTGCGCACCACGTGGATCCGGGTGACCCGGCCGTCCTCCACCACGACACTGATCGCGGACGGCTCGCCGTCCATCTCGATCCGGCCCGCGGGCTCACCGTTGAGCCACACCGGCAGGGTGTCGAACGCGGCCACCACCCGGTGCGCGCGAGCGAGGACCGGCGCGACCGCCTCGACACCGTGGATCGGCGCGAGCGCGGCCGGCACGATCCCTCCGCCGTCGGTCACCAGCACCACGTCCGGAGCCATCACCTCCATCAGCTCCTGCACCCGACCGGTCCGCAGAGCTGTCAGGAACCGCTCCACCACGACCGCCTGCTCCGCGCGGGACACCCTGACCCGGGGCCGCCGGGCTGCCACATGCTCCCGCGCTCGCCGGGCCACCTGCCGCACCGTCGCCGCGGACTTCCCGACGGCCTCGGCGATCTCGCCGTACGACAGCTCGAAGACCTCGCGGAGCACGAACACCGCCCGCTCGGTGGGCCCGAGGGTCTCCAGCACGGTGAGCATCGCGATCGACACGCTCTCCGCGAGCTCGACGTCCTCGGCGACATCGGGGGTGGTGAGCAGCGGCTCCGGCAGCCACTCGCCGACGTACTCCTCACGCCGGCGCGACACGGTACGCAGCCGGTTGAGCGTCTGCCTGGTGACGAGCCGGATGAGGTACGACCGCGGGTCCCGGACCCGTGCCCGGTCGACGTCGGCCCAGCGCAGCCAGGACTCCTGCACCACGTCCTCGGCCTCGGCGGCCGAACCGAGCATCTCGTAGGCGACGGTGAACAGCAGGCTGCGGTGGGCGACGAAGGGGTCCTGGGTCACGCCGACGCCGTCCCCGTGCGCGGGGCCTGCGGGATCCCGCAGGCGTCGGAGAAGCCCTGCGAGGTGATGCCGTGCGCGGTGTTGCACCGCGCGGCCATGTTGGCGAAGCCGATGTACACGGTGAGTTCGACGAGCGCGGCGGGGCCGAGCCGGTCCAGCAGGCGCTTCGACAGGTCGTCGGTGACGGTCGGCGGTGTGTTCGTCATGGCCTCCGCGTACTCCAGTACGTCCCGCTCCAACGGCGTGAACACCTCGGCCTGCCGCCAGCGCGGCACCTGGCCCGCCTTGTCCACGTCCAGCTTCTGGTTCAGCGCGAGGAAGTAGTTCACGTCCAGGCACCAACTGCACCCGACCTGCGCCGCGACAGCCATGTGCGCGAACGTCTTCAGGCCCGCGTCCACCCTGTCCCACGTACTCATCCTCGCGGCGAACTCCTGGTTGGCGACGGCGAGTTCGGGATGGTTCCACAGCACCTCGACGGGCTCGGCCACGGCCCCCAGCTGCTGGATCATCCCCTCACGCACGTCGACGGGAAGCTCGGCCTTCGGTATGCGATGCGTCACGGCGCTCTCCTTGTACCTGTACCTGATCGACGGTTCGACATGAAGACACCGGCGAGCGCGGAGATGTGACACGGGATGACGAGACGGGGCGCGTCCGTCGCCATCGACGTCGTACCGCCAGATGGGGCGGGCGAACGGTGCGTCGGCGAGGACGGGGGCATGGTTCTTTCCAACTCTCCTTGGTCCGTTGGCTGTTCACGGTCGCATCAGCCTGCCAACATCGGTGTCCGCGTTGGACGCTTTGGTGGGGGCTGATGCTGTATGACGTCCGTGCAGAACAACGATCAACGGTTACTCGACCGCATCCTGGAGGACCAGCATCGGAAGCTGGCGCCGGACAAGAACAGGGACGACTTCTTCACGTTCTTCGCTGCCGACAAAGCCCTGCAGGACTGGGACCTCGACAACGACGAAATCCTGGACGGCATCGTGGACGGGGCCCACGACTGCGGCATCGACGGCATCTGGACCTTCGTGGACGAGCGCTACGTCACCGCTGACGCTCATCAGTTCATGCCGTCGCGCGCAAGCAAGATCGAGTTGGTGATTCTGCAGGCCAAGGCGTCGACGGGCTACCAAGAGTCCGTGATCGAGAAACTGCACTTCCATCTGCCGACGCTGTTGGACATGAGCCGGGACGAAGAAGGCCTGGTCGCCCACACGAACGCCAAACTCCTGGACCGCACACGACGCTTCCTGCACATTCTCGAAGAACTGGCATCGTCGTTCCCGCAGGTCCGCATCAAGGTGATCTACGCCAACAAAGCCGCCGAGACGCCGCATCCCAACGTGAAGGCCAAGGGGGACCGGCTGCGGCGGGAACTCGCGAAGATCACTTCAGACACCAAGGCAGATCTGGAGTATCTCAACGCCGCTGATCTACGCGAACGTACCGCCCGAGGTGCCAAGGCGGTCGCGCAGTTGGTATTCACCGAAACCCCGATGAGCACGTCGCTCGGTGAAGGCTACGTGTGTCTGGCCCGCCTGGACGAGTACTACCGATTCATCACCTCGGACAACGAAGCACTGCGTCTGGAGCTGTTCGAATCGAACGTACGCGACTACGCCGGGTCGACCGCGGTGAACAACGCCATCGGCCAGACCCTCAAGTCCGGTACGGGCGAGGACTTCTGGTGGTTCAACAACGGCGTCACCGTGGTCGCGGACGCCGCCCAGATCGCAGGCAAAAGGATCGTCGTCAAGGAGCCTCAGATCGTCAATGGGCTCCAGACGAGCCATGAGATCTACAGCTACGTCCAGAGCGGCGGCCAGCACCGCGACCGCTCCCTCCTGGTCAAGATCGTAGTGGCGCCCGAGTCAGGCACTGCCCGCGACCGGATCATCCGGGCCACGAACAGCCAGACACAGTTGCCGGCGGGTGCCCTGCGAGCCACCGAAGCCATCCAGAAGGACATCGAGGAGAGCCTGGGACACTCCGGTGGCTACTACTACGAACGGCGTGCCAGCTACTACCGCAACCTCGGCTTCCCTCTCGACCGGGTCATCAGCATGACCCGTCTGGCCCGGGAGTTCACGGCCTTCGTCCAGCGAGATCCGCATACCGCCCTGGCGCACTCGGAAGCACTGCTGCTGGACGACGACCACTACTCACAGATCTTCTCCTCCCGCCATGACCTGGACATCTACCGCCTCTGCCTGGACGTCCACGCCCGTCTACGAACCTTCCTCACCCAGTACGCCGAGGACCGCCCGCTCCTCGGAGAAACCCTGGAGAACTGGCTCTACCCCCTTGCAGCCATGTCGGCCCACACACTCACTCGGCTGAGGCAGCCCACCGCCCGGGACTTGCTCAACATCGATCTCGCCCATCTCAGCGACGACCTCATGACCCGTATGACGGGCACGCTGGAACAGAACTTCAAGAGCTCTCTGCGCCAAAGCAAAGCCGGCGGTGTCGACCGCATTGCACGCACACCAGGCTTCACCACCAAACTCCGCCAATCCGTCATCTCCCAGAGCCGCTATCACATCGAGCACTAGCCCCTTGGCAACAGAGCATCCTCCGGCGCTCCGTGCTCCGGCAGCCCGGAGCCGACGGCCGACCGGGCCCAGCAGTCCACGGATGTGGTCACGCATGTCGCGACGCAGCTCGACACGCTGGGCGGCCGCCCGGCCCGCTGCCACTATCAGCGTCGACTGCACACGACCGAGGGGTGGGCCGGAAGAGAACACGGACCAGCGACCAGCCCACTGCGCTCACCCGCCGAAATCCACCGCATGCACGCGCGGACCGGGGGTATTCGGCTCGCGAATCGACGGTTCACGTGAAAGGACACCCCTGGTGCTGACGGCCCACCCCGCGGTGCTGAAGGACCTGGTCGAGCAGTACGAGACCCTGCGAGCGCTGCACGCCGAACACGGGAACCCCGCGGCCCGGCGGCGGATGGACGACGTCGCCTACACCCTCTGTGTGTCCACGGGCACCAAGGACGTCGATGCCGCCCTCGTCGCCGCCCGCCACCAACTGCCAGGCGCCCGCCCCCAGGACGACTCCATGCTGACCGCCAACTGACCACCCGTACACGAAATCAGTGGTGACCCGGAGCATCGACTGGCCGTGCGTTAGGTCTTGGTCAGCTCGGTGACCAGGGTGTCTCCACCCGGCGACGGCCCTCTCCACCGCTCGGTTCGCTCTCGGCCACGGGGGCGGCCGGACGGCGTACACCGGAAGGCTCCAGCTCCAAGCGAGAGCGGTCGTACGGACACGTCACCACGGCCCACTCTGCCGAGCCATTTGAGATGGCATCTGAAGATCAAGTCTGTCGAGATGATCTCCAAGAGTCTGCTCTTTTTGCGCATTTGAACGATGCCAGCGAGTGCATGGCCTGCCGACTACCGGAAGCCGCGTTCTTGCCGCCCGGCGGGCCGTTCGGACTGTAGAGGGCCGCGGCGACCGCACCGATGGCCACCAGGAACAGGACGGCCACTCCCAGCGTGATCCAACTGGAGCGCAGCGACCGGAACTGGGACCATTCCGAACGGACGACCCGCCGACCCGTCACCCTGTACACCGGACGCGCCGACCCTCCCCGCGTCGTTGCTGTGGTAGTCGACGGCGTCGTGGGCCAGGTTCATGAACGCCTCCTCCAGGGACACCGATTCGGTGACCAGTTCGTACAGCGGCACCCGGTGCTCGGCTGCGACCTGTCCGATCGAGCGGATGTCCAGGCCGGGGACCATGAGCCGTTCGGCGCCCGTCGAGGTGGCCGTGACACCGGGGGCAGCCAGCAGCGACCGCAGCGGCGCGGGCTCGCCCGTGGCCACCCGCACGTCCTTGTCCGCCGAATGTTCGACCAGCGCGTCGACGGTCGTCTCATGAACGTCGATCACGGTGGTGCTCCCCGCTTCCGTCGGGCCCGGCCTTCGACCAGGTCACCGCTTCGAGGCTAGGAGCGGCTACGGCGCTGCCCGTGGACCCGGAGGCCACGATCACCGCTGGTCACTGGTACCGCGGTACACCGACGAGATCGCCCCCGGCTCAGCCGTGCAGCGTGCGGTACGCCGTGATCGCTCCTGGGTGCAGGGGGACGGCACCGGTGCCGATGAGGCTGCGGACGTCGAGGAACTGGGTGCCGACGGCGTTGCCGGGAACGAGGTCGGTCGCGCGCTGGACCAGCAGGCGGGTGAGCGCCTCGGCCACGCCGCGGGGCAGCTCGGGGCGGCACACCAGCAGGTTGGACACGCCGATGGTGGCGACACCGCCCGCCGCCCGGTACGCGCCCTGCGGCAGGGACACCTCTTCCAGGCCGGAGCCCGCCCGGCCGCCCTGTCCGCCGAGCCGGGGCAGCAGGCCGGCCAGCGGCAGGAACCGCAGGCCGAACCGGTCGTCGAGTGCGGACAGGACCGGCAGCGGTACGCCGCCCGCCACGAGCAGCGCCTCGACCGAGCCCGCCCGGAGGGCGTCCGCCGCGTCGGCCAGCGGGAGATGGCGTACGGCGACCTCGGTGCCCGGCGACAGGCCCGCGGCGTGCAGGATCTGTTCGCCCAGTACGGCCGCGCCCGATCCGACCGCGCCGAGGGACACGGTGTGTCCGGCCAGGTCGGTCACGGTACGCACGCGTGAGTCGGCGCGGACGACGAACTGGAGGTAGGTCTCGTAGAGCCTGCCGATCGCGCGCAGGGGAACGGGCTGCGGGAACAGGGCGGTGCCCTGGGCCGCCCGCGCGGTGTCGGTGAGGACGAGGGCGAGGTCGGCACGGCGGTCGCGGAGCAGTTCGATGTTGGTGAGGCTGCCCGGAGTGGTGCGGACGCGGCAGCTCAGGCGCGGGTACGCGGCGGTGAGTTCGGCGGCGAGGAGGCGGCCGAACGCCTCGTAGAAGGCCGTGGGTTCTCCGGTCGCGAAGCGCAGGACGCCGCTGAGTCCGGGCCGCTGCCTGGAGGCGTCGCCCGTGAGCGCGCCTCCGAGGACGGCGGCGGTCGTCGCGCCGAGGGCGGCGTGGAGCAGGGTGCGGCGGCCGACGGGTCGGGTCATCGCGCACCGCCGTCGCCACGGGCGGTCACGGCACGCGGCAGCAGGGCGGCGGCCCGCAGTCCTCGGGGTCGCGCGGGCTCCAGCTCCAGCCGTCCGCCCCGGCCCGCCAGCAGCTGTTCGACGATGGCCAGCCCCAGGCCCGTACCGGCCGTCCCGTCCTGCCGTTGCCGGCCCGAGCGCCAGAATCTCGTGGTGGCCTGGGCGAGTTCCTCCGCGGTCAGGCCGGGGCCGTCGTCCGTCACCGTGAGGACCGCGTGTGCTCCTTCGGCGGTGCAGCGCAGGGAGATCTCGGCGTCGGGGCCCGCGTACTTGATGGCGTTGTCCAGGAGGATGTCCATGATCTGGGCGAGTTCGCGGTCCGTGCAGGCGGCCGTGACCGGGGTCGGGTCGGTGTGGAGTGCGAGGCGGGTGCCGGCGCGGTGGGCGACCGGCTCCCACAGCCGGTACTGCGCGGTCGCGACCGCCGTGGCGTCGCAGTGGGCGTCGGCGTCGCCGGTCACGGCGAGTTCTCCGGCGCGGTGTTCCGCGGTGGCGAGGGTCAGCATGTCGTCGAGCAGGGTCTCCAGGCGGTCGAGTTCGGTGGTCACGCCCGTGTAGGTGCGGTCGGCGGACCCGGGCAGGTGGCGGTGCAGGGCGTCGACGCGGAGCCGGAGCGCGGCCATGGGGTTGCGCATCTGGTGGGAGGTGTCGGCGACGAGCCGGCGCTGCTGTTCCAGGGCCGCCGTGACCGTATGCGCCATGCGGTTGAAGCCGGTCGCGAGCTGGCGCAGTTCCGGCGGGCCGCCGGCCCTGGTCTGTTCCGGCGGGAGACCCGCGGCGAGCTGTCCGACAGCGCGGTCCAGGCGGCGCAGCGGGCTGACCACCCATCGCGTCGCGGCCCGCGCGAGCACCGTGCACGCGACGGCGACCAGGGCGGTGCCCGCGAGGACGGCGGCCCAGCGCCGGGTGATGTCCTCCGCCGCCGTGTCGACCGAGGCCCGGAGCACGACGGCGCCGGAGACCCGGGTCCCGGTGCCCGCGGGCTCCGCGAACATCCGATGCCCCTTCGACCACGGGCGCAGCGCACCTGCGGGATGCGCGGTCTGGTTGCGCAGCGCCGCGTCGAGCAACCGGCCGACGGCGGGGTCCGCGGCCCGCATTCCGCCGGTCTGCGCGATCGGTCTGCGTCGGGTGTCGGTGACGACGAGCGGTTCGCCGTACAGCTGGGTGTAGCGACGCGCCTCGGCGGCGACGGCCGAGGTGTCGCCGGTCTGCGCCGCCTGGTCCATGAGGGACGCGAAGCGGTCGAGGTCCGCGCTGCGGGCGAGGACGAGCTGCTGGGTGCGGTCGGACGCGGTGAACAGCAGCAACGGTACGGCGAACGCGGCCACCGCGATCACGACGAACAGCAGCAGCGCGGCCTGGACCCGGGTGCGCACGCGTCGGCTCCTCAGTTCCCGAGGTCCCCGAAGCGGTAGCCGAAGCCCCGGATCGTGGTGACCAGCTCGGGGCGGGCGAGCTTGGAGCGCAGTTGGGTGAGGTGGACGTCGAGGGACCGGGACACGGCGTGGTAGGCGTCGCCCCACACCTCGTCCAGGAGCTGTTCACGGCTGACGGCGGTGCCCGCCCGTGCCGCGAGCACGGCGAGGACGTCGAACTCCTTGGTGGTCAGCTCGACCTCGGCACCGGCGACCCGGACGCGGCGCGCGTCGAGATCGACCTCGACGTCACCGGCACGGACCGTCCGTACGGCGGAGCCGTCCCGCGCGGCGGTCCGCCGGGTGACGGCGTCGATCCGCGCCAGCAGTTCGGCGAGGCGTACCGGCTTGACCAGGTAGTCGTCGGCTCCGAGCCGCAGTCCGCGGACGACCGAGCGCTCGTCGCCGCGGGCGGTGAGCACCACGACCGACATGTCACTGACCGTGCGCAGAGCGCGCAGCACGTCCAGGCCGTCGGTGTCGGGCAGGCCCAGGTCGAGAAGGAGCAGGTCGGAGCTGCGGTGGTAGGTCATGACGTCCCGGCCGTACCGGACGCGCCGGGTGACGTGACCGTGGTCGTAGAGGACCTCCACGAGCGCGGCGGCCACTCCGTCGTCGTCCTCGGCGAGCAGGATCTCCACTCCGTCCACCTCCTTTCGGCCACTCCGGCGATCTCCCGCAACCGAATGTAGACCACACCGACCAGGCATTCGCCGAAGTGTTAAGGGGAGGTTAGTTCTGCGTTCGGTCCTCTCGTCCGCAGGTGCGGGGCCCGGCCAGGCTGCACGGCACCCAGCAGCCCGAGAAGGACACCGTCATGATCATCGACTGTCACGGTCACTACACCACCGCCCCGCCGGCCCTGGAGGCATGGCGGGCACAGCAGATCGCCTCCCTCGCCGATCCGTCGGCCGCCCCCGGCCGCGCGGACCTGCGCATCAGCGACGACGAGCTGCGCGAGACCATCGAGCCGAACCAGCTGCGGCTGATGGACGAGCGCGGCATCGACCTGACGGTCTTCTCGCCGCGCGCCTCGTTCATGGCCCATCACGTGGGGGGCTTCGAGACCTCCGCCGCCTGGGCGGCGATCTGCAACGAACTCTGCTTCCGGGTCAGCCAGTTGTATCCGGAACGCTTCGCGCCCGCCGCGATGCTCCCGCAGTCGCCCGGTGTCGATCCGGCCACCTGCGTACCCGAACTCACGCGGTGCGTCGAGGAGTGGGGAGCCGTCGCGGTCAACCTCAACCCCGACCCCTCGGGCGGCCACTGGACGGCCCCGCCGCTCACCGACCGCTCGTGGTACCCGCTCTACGAGAAGATGGTGGAGTACGACGTCCCGGCGATGATCCACGTCAGCACGAGCGTCAACCCGGCCTTCCACACCACCGGCGCGCACTATCTCAACGCCGACACCACGGCGTTCATGCAACTCGTCCAGGGCGACCTGTTCACGGACTTCCCGACCCTGCGCCTGGTGATCCCGCACGGCGGCGGGGCGGTGCCGTACCACTGGGGCCGTTTCCGCGGCCTCGCGATGGCGCTCGGGAAGCCCCCGCTCGAACAACACGTCCTGGGCAACGTCTACTTCGACACCTGCGTGTACCACCAGCCCGGCTCCGACCTCCTCTACGACGTCATCCCGGCCCGCAACATCCTCTTCGCCTCGGAGATGATCGGCGCGGTGCGGGACGTCGACCCGTGCACCGGCCACCACTTCGACGACACCCGCCGTTACGCGGAAGCCGCCAAGCTGCCCGCGGACGACCTGTCGGCGGTCCAGGAGCACAACGCCCGCGCCGTGTATCCCCGCCTCGACGCGCTGCTGAAGCGTCAGGGGCGGTGACCCGCATGAACGCCCTGGCCCCCAAGTCCCCCGGCTGGCTCGACTGGTACGCGAATCCGTCCGAACCTGCCTTCCGGCTGCCTCCGGGAACGGTCGACACCCACTGCCATGTCTTCGGCCCCCAGGCCGAGTTCCCCTTCGCGCCCGAGCGCAAGTACACACCCTGCGACGGCGGCAAGGACCAACTCTTCGCGCTCCGCGACCGCTTGGGCGTCAGCCGCAACGTCGTCGTGCAGGCCACCTGCCACGGCGCGGACAACAGCGCCATGGTCGACGCCGTCCGCGCGTCGGGCGGCCGGGCACGCGGCATCGCGACCGTACGCCCCGACATCGACGAGAGCGAACTGCTCGCACTGGACGCGGCAGGCGTGCGCGGGGTCCGCTTCAACTTCGTCCGCCGCCTGGTCGACGCCCCACCCGAGGACGACCTCCAGACGATCGCCAAGAAGGTGGCCCCGCTGGGCTGGCACGTCGTCCTCTACTTCGAGAGCGCCGACCTGCCCCAACTGGAGGACTTCTTCGGGTCGTTGCCCGTGCCGCTGGTGATCGACCACATGGGCCGCCCGGATGTGACCCGGCCGGTGGAGGGGCCGGAGTTCTCCCGGTTCCTGCGTTTCGTCGAGCACAACGACGTGTGGGTGAAGGTGACCTGCCCCGAGCGCCTCAGCGTCACCGGTCCGCCCGCCCTCGACGGCGAACGCCACGCCTACACCGACGTCGTCCCCTTCGCCCGCCGCGTCGTCGCTGAGTTCCCCGACCGGGTGCTGTGGGGCACCGACTGGCCGCACCCCAACCTGACCGACCACATGCCGGACGACGGCCTCCTCGTCGACCACGTCCAGCAGGTCGCCGTCACCGACGAACAGCGTCACAAGCTCCTCGTCGCCAACCCGATGCGCCTGTACTGGCCCGGCGAGCACAGCTGACTTCCCAACTCCCCTTCCAGACACCCGACTTCGACAAGGGCCGCTCATGCAACACGCCAACGCGCTGAACCGGCTGGACCGGCTTCCCGTCTCCCGCTTCCACAAGGTCACCCTGCTCGCCGTCGCCTTCGCGTACTTCTTCGAGTTCGCCGACATCAACAGCTTCGCCACCACCGCACCGAAACTGATCAAGCTCTGGGGTGTGACGGTCGATCAGATCGCCTACGTCACCTCGCTCTCGTTCGTCGGCATGTTCGTCGGCGCGATCGTCGCCGGATCGCTCGCCGACCGATGGGGCCGCAAACGGGCCCTGCTGTGGACGACCCTCTTCTTCGGCCTGTCCTCGTTCGCCGCGGTGTTCTCCTGGGATCTGGTCTCCCTGGGCGTCTTCCGCGTCCTGACCTCGGCCGGCCTGTCGGCGATGACCGTCGTGGGAGTCGTCTACGTCAACGAGATGTACCCGTCGGCGACCCGCGGCAAGTACCAGGCGTACGCCATCGCCATCGGCATCTGCGGCACCCCCGTCACCAACCTCATCGCCAGCGCCGTCGTCCCGCTCAACGACTGGTCGTGGCGGCTCGTCTACCTGTGGGGCTCCCTGGGCATCCTCCTCGTCCTGTTCACCCGGCACCTCAAGGAGTCACCGCGCTGGCTGGAGAGCAGGGGGGACCACGCCGCGGCGGACGCGATCCTGCGGGAGATCGAGGCGCGCGTCGCCGCCGAGAAGGGCCCCCTGCCCGAGCCTGCCGCCCCGGTGCGCGAGAAGCCGTCGGCGAAGGCACCGCTGCGGCTGCTCCTCCAGCGGAAGTACCTGCTCCCGACGCTGCTGCTCACCGTGCTGTGGATGACGCAGACCATCGGCTTCTTCGGCTACTCCAGCTGGGCACCCACCCTGCTGGCCAAGGAGGGCTTCAGCGTCGAGAAGTCCGTCTTCTACGTGGCCCTGACCACCGTCGGCGCGCCCCTCGGCTGCTACCTGGCCTCCCTGGTCACCGACCGGTTCGAGCGCAAGTGGTGCCTGGTCGCCTTCGGCACGGTGATCGCGGTCTGCGGCCTGCTGTACGGTCTCACCTTCAACCCGGCCCTCATCGTCGTGTTCGGCTTCCTGGTGAACCTCTTCGAACGCGGCTACACCGCCCTCGCCTACGCCTACTCCCCCGAACTCTTCGACACCCGCAGCCGCTCCCTGGGCACCAGCGTCTCTTACGGCCTCGGCCGCCTCTCGAACGCCGCCGGCCCCCTGATCGTCGCCGCGCTCTACAACGGCCACGGCTACCGGAGCGTCTTCTACTTCATCGCCGGCACCTGGCTGCTCGGCGCGGTCACCCTGGCCGCCTTCGGCACACGGACACGCTCGACGCGCCTCGCGGAGGCCGAACGGCAGCGGGTGAACGTGCCCGCCTGACAAGGCCCGGCGCGGCCGGCAGCGGTGCAGGCCGAACGGGAGCCGTCAGACACCGCCTGCCACCGCGGCCCCGAGCGCCAGCAGCACCACACCGGTGACGATGTTCAGCCATCGCCGCACCAGCGGCCCGGACACGAAGGCCCGGCCCCTCCCGACCGCCCAGGTGAACAGCAGATACCAGCAGGCGTTGACCAGCGCCCAGACGACCCCGAGAAGGACGCTGGTCACCATGACGGGCCCGTCGGCCGTGACGAACTGGGGCAGCACCGAAACCGCGAAGACACCCGCTTTGGGGTTCCCCAGACTCGTACCGAGCCCCGCCGCGTACGCGCCCCACCACCCCGTGCGGCCTCGTTCGCGGCACTCACCGGAGGCGTCGTTCGCACCGCGGGCCGACCGGAGCGTACTGATGCCGAGGACGACCAGCACGAGACCGCCCGCCACCCGTACGACCGTGTAGGCGGCGGGGTCGGCCAGCAGGACCGCGGACAGTCCGGCAGCCGCCGCGGTGGACCAGACCACCAGCCCGGTGGCATTGCCGGCGATGGCCGCCCGCGCAAGGCGCGAACCGCCCTCCAGGGTCTGCCGAATCATGAACGCCTGCCCCGCCCCGGGAAGCATCGCCAGCAACCAGGTCGTGATCACGAAGAGAGGAAGATGGGTGGGCACGTCGATCGGCCTTTCCACGGGGACTGTCTGCCTGCCCGGACAGGCTGCCGCGATCACGGCCTTCAGAGAAGCCGAAGGTTCTCCACTCAGCATTAACATTGTTGAATGCACGATCCCGGACAGCTCCGGCTGCTCGCCCTGATCGAACGCCACGGCTCCCTCGCGGCAGCCGCCCAGGCCCTCGGACTCACCCCGGCGGCCGTGACCCAGCAGGTCGCCAGAGCGGAACGGGACTGGCAGGCGCCGCTGGTCCTGCGCGGGCCGCGCGGCGCCACGCTCACCGCCGCCGGCACCCTGCTCGCCCGGCACGGCCGCGTCATCGCCGACCAACTGGACGCTGCCACGGCCGAGTTGGCGGTGCTGTTGGGCCAGTTGTCACTGCGTCTGCGGGTCGGTGCCTTCCAGGCTCCGTCACTGCACCTGCTCCCGCCCGCGCTGACCGCGCTGCGGCACCGGCATCCGGACGCCGACGTGTTCGTAGAGGATCTGTCGTCGGAACACGGCGTGGAGGAAGTCTCCGCGGGCCGGCTCGACCTCGCGGTGATCGCGTCCTGGGACACGTTCCCCGCCCCTCCCCCGCGAGTCGGCGTCCACACCCTGCTCGTCGATCCCATGGTCGTCGTGCTCCCCGATGACCATCCGCTGGCCGCCCGCCGTCCCGTCGGCACGGCGATCCGTCTGGAGGAGCTTCGCGACGACTCATGGGTCGCCATCGTGGCCGGTCACCCGGCGCGCGAGCAGTTCGACCGGGCCGCCGCCCAGACGGGTTTCACTCCTCGGATCAGGTTCCAGTCCGCCTCGTACGCCGTCGCGGAGGCGCTCGTCGGCACGGGTGTCGGTGTCGCTCTCGTCTCCCGCCTGGCCCTGACCGATGTGCCCGGCACCACCCACCGCGAACTGGCCCACCCGCACCTGCACCGCCGCATCCACGCGGTCACCGCCACCGATACCTCCCTCACGCCCCTGGTGGACGTCTTCCTGCACCTTCTGCAGGACGTGGCAGCGCACATCACCGAAGCCTGGGCGGACGAGCACTGACACGCCACGTCACATCACGTCGATCGGCACGTCATGGGCGAGAGCGCCTCACGGCGGTCAGGGCGGCCGCCGGTCAGCTCACCGACTTCTGGAGGCGGTGGTCCGTGTCCCTGTCCGGTGTCTCCACGCCGACGGTCCCGGTCCTGCCTGCCCGGCGAAGCAGCAGGGTGACGGCCACGGCGGCCAGGACCGCGGCTCCCGCACCGCTCACGAGGGCGAGGTGCATTCCGGAGGCGAAGGCGTCGCGGGCCTGCTCGATCAGCGAGGTGTTGCCCGTGGCGTCGCCCACGTGGTCGGCCGCGGCGAGGGAGGAGCGGGCCGCCTCCGCGACCGGGGCGGGAAGTCCGTCGAGGTCGAGGTCGTCGCGGTAGCCGGCGTTCAGCACGCTGCCGAGGACGGCGATGCCCAGGGCGCCGCCGAGTTCGCGGGAGAGGTCGTTCACCGCGGAGCCCACGTTCTGCAGACGGGCGGGCAGTGCGTCGGTGATGGCCGCGGTGGCCGGGGTCATGGCCAGTCCCATGCCCGCGCCGAGCGGCACGAGCCCGCCCACGACCAGCCAGTACGAGCTGCCGGCGTCGAGCCGGGCGAGCACGAGCAGGCCGGTGGCGACCAGGAGCAGGCCCACGGTCCAGGGTCCGCGGGCACCGCGCCGGGCGACCAGACGCGGGCTCAGACGGGCACTGGGAATCATCGCCGCGGACATCGGCAGCACGCTCACGGCGGCGATCAGGGCACTGTCGCCGCGCACCAGCTGGAGGTACTGCATGGCGACGAAGATGAATCCGAAGAACGCGAAGAACTGCAGCGTGATCGACAGCGATCCGGCCGCGAACGGCATGTGGCGGAACAGCCGCGGATCGAGCAGGGGGTGCGGGTGCCGCAGTTCCCAGGCGACGAAGACGGCCAGCACGGCGAGCCCGACGCCGATGCCCGCCAGGGTGCGGGCGCTGCCCCAGCCCTGTTCGGGCGCCTGGATGACCGAGTAGACCAGCGCGCCCAGCCCCGCCACGGTGAGCGCGGCCCCGACCAGGTCGAGGCGCTGCTTTCCGGGCTGTGCGGACTCGGGCACGAAGAGGTGGGTGCCGATGAAGGCGGCTCCCGCCAGGATCACGTTCAGCCAGAACACCGACCGCCACGACCACACCTCGAGCACAGCGCCGGAGGCGAGGAGTCCGAGTACCGCGCTGGCACCGGCGACCGCCGCCCAGATGCTGACGGCACGCGCCTGCTGAGCCTTGGGAACCGTGCTGGTGATCGTCGACAGCGTGGCCGGCATGACGAACGCGGCGGCCACGCCCAGGACGGCGCGGAGGGTGATCAGGACGCCCGGGTCGGTGGCGAAGGTGGCACCCAGCGAGACTCCCGCGAACCGTCCGAGCCCGACCAGCAGTGCCCGGCGACGGCCGAAGCGGTCGCCGAGGGTGGCCGCGAGCAGCAGGAAGGAGGCGAAGATCAGGCTGTAGGCATCGATGATCCACGACAGCTGGGTCTGGTTGGCGTGCGTCTCACGGGCGATGTCGGGCAGCGCCACGTTCAGCGAGGCCATCGCCGACACGACGGTCGCCAGCGCCAGGCAGGTCACGGCCAGAACCGCGCCGGGGCGCAAGGCACGCACCGGGACGGCGGCCCGGTCCGGGACGGGAGAGCTGGACATGAGGGAATCTCCTTTGAACGGAACAGGGAACGGACGGGCCTTGGGTCCCGCCCGCGCGGGGATCAGCCGGTGACGGCGTCGGGGCTGCGGCGCGGGCTGAGGCCGGGTCCGCGCTCGGCGCTCAGGGCGCCACGGGTGGCGGCGCGCAGTCCGCGGGTCAGGGATGTCTCCGGGTGTTCGGCCAAGGCGGGTTTCGTGGCCATTGCGTTTCTCCTGTCGCGAGGCCCCGGGTCCTGGCAGGAGAATTGCGCTGGACAGGGTGCTCGCGCACCTCCCCGCTCCACGGTGTACCCGGGGTGCCGGGACTGGCAGAATCGGCGCCGGGTCGCGGTGCGGGGCCGCAGGTCGGGAGCGTTGTGACATCGGACAGGCCTACGCGGCCACTGCTCACCGTGAAACAGGTGATCCCGCCGGCCCGGCCCGGCGCGGTCCCCCGGGAACGCCTGCGGCAGCAGTTGCGTGTGGCCGGCACCCGCCTGACCGTCGTGGTGGCGCCCGCCGGCTGGGGCAAGACGAGTCTGCTCAGCGGCTGGGCGTCGGACCCCGAGGAGAAGCGCCGGATCGCGTGGGTCTCGCTCGACGAGAGCGACGACGAACCCGTCCGGTTCTGGAGTTACGTCCTCACGGCGCTGCACAACGCCGGCGGCACGATCAGCACGGGTCCGCTGGAGGCGCTGGACGCGGCCGGTGTCCCTCCGGTCGACCTGGCGCTGCCGATGCTGCTGAACGAGCTGGCCGCGTCGGAGCTGCCGCACGTGCTGGTGCTCGACGACTACCACCTGCTCGGCGATCCCCGGATCCACGAGGCGGTCGAGTACCTCGTGACGTACCTGCCCGCCTCGTTGAGAATCGTGATCGCCGCACGCACGGACCCGCCGCTGCCGATCGCGCGGCTGCGCGCCCGCGGCGACCTGACCGAGCTGCGGGCGGCACAGCTGCGGTTCTCGCCCGACGAGGCCGCGGCCCTCGTGTCGGCCGTGTCAGGTCACGCCCTCGACAGCGCGACCGCGGCAGCCGTGTGGGAACGGACGGAAGGGTGGGCGGCGGGTCTGCAACTGGCCGCCCTCGCACTGCGCGCGGACCCCACGAAGGCACGCGCCGACGACCGGCATCTGCTGGACTACTTCGCGGCCGAGGTGCTGCCCGGCCTCGCGCCCGGGCAGCGGGAACTGCTCGTCAGGGCCGCGCCCCTTGAACGGCTCTCCGGCGAGCTGTGCGACGCCGCGCTGCAGACGACGGGTTCCGCCGGAGTACTGGCCGACCTGGTCAAAGAGGACCTCTTCGTGGCCGCGCTGGACGACCGGCAGCAGTGGTACCGGTGCCATCACCTGCTCCGCGACGTCCTTGCCCGCGAGGCCACCGCGGACCCGCGGGATGTGCTCAGCCATGCCGCGGACTGGTTCGCGGCGGAAGGCCGGATCGATGACGCGGTACGTCATCTGCTGCGGGCCCGCCGCGACGACGACGCCGCCGAGCTGATGCGGCGCAACGCGGAGACGTGGTTCTTTCCCCGTGGGGAGGCCGCGACGTTCCTGGAGTTCGGGCAGGAGCTGACCGACCGGGCGGTGGGCCCTGAGCTGGCGTTCGCGCTGGCCTACGCGGCGGCGCTCTGCGGCGACCGGGCGGGTGTGAACCGCTGGCTGGACGTCTGCGAGGCGCGTGGCACCTCCTCCGCCGTGGTTCCCGGCTGGCACACCTTCCGCAGTGCCGTGCTGTGCGTACGCGCGGGCTACGGCATGCCGGACTCCGAGGCCGCCCGATCCGTCGTCATGGTGCGGCAGGCGCTGCGCGAGGAAACCGAGGAGGGTGGCGCCGGCGATCCGACCGTGCGGGCGGCGCTCGGGGCCGTGCTGGGCCGTGACGGCCGCTTCGACGAAGCCGCGGACCTGCTCCTCGAGCTGTGGTCGTCACCGAGCGACCGCAGGGCGTGGCCGCCGTCGCTCGTTCTCCAGGCCGCCGGCACGCTGATGATCAGCCTGGTCGAGTCCGGCCGCGGCGACGAGTGCGATCGGGTCGTGCGCGAGGCCGGCCCGCTCGCCGATGCCGTCGAGCGCATCGGACGGGAGGCGAGCATGCCGGGGGTGGCCTCGCTGCGCATCGCCCAGGCCAGGCACCGCTACCAGAACGGGCACATGGAAGAGGCTGCCGTCCTGCTGCGGCGCGTCGTCCCCCTCGCGGAACTGCACCCGCGACCGACGGTGCTGTTCCTCGGTCTGGTGTACCTCGCCGACGCCGAACTCGCGCGCGGGGACCGGCCCGCCGCCCGCGCCGCGCTCGCGCGAGCCCGCGAGGTGGTGGACGAGGAGCCGGTGAGCACCTACGCGAGGCAGCGGCTCGAACAGAGCGAGACGCGGTTGGGCCGGGCCGGTACGCGCACCGCCGTACGCTCCGGTGTCCTCACGGAGGAACTGACCGACCGTGAGCTGTCGATCCTGCGGGCGTTGCAAGGACCGTCGACCCAGCGGGAGATCGGGGCGGCGCTGTTCCTGTCCATCAACACGATCAAGGCGTACAACAAGAGCCTCTACCGCAAGCTGGGTGTCGCCTCCCGGCATGATGCCGTCACCATCGCACGTGAACTCGGCCTGATCTGACCCCACCCCGGGTGCTCGTCCAGGGCGGGTGGTGCGCTGCCGCCCGGGTGGCGCGTTCTCTGGACGCATGGACCCTGCTCCGGGACACCGGCCACGACGTGCCGGCCTTCGAGGAGACCATGGCCTGAGGGGTGGCTGCCCGGGCGTACCGGACGCGTCACTTCGTCCGTGACGTCCAGCTCAGTGCCGCCGCCCTGGCCAGGTGCAGGTGTACGCGCTCCTCGGGAAGCCCGGGCCCGCACATGCGGACGTGGTGGAGATGCAGCAGGTCCGGCAGCAGGTCCTGCGGGGGCCGCGTCTCCGCGCCCTCAAGTGCCCTGCGGTAGACGGCGAGCGCGGCGCGCCGCGCGGTCCAGCTCGCCGCGACGCGTGCGTCCGGCACCGGAGTATGGGGGTCCCGGGGCGTGAGGGAGGTCGTCAGGGCGATGGTCTGGTCGTAGACGCTTCGGGGTGGAGGCCTTCTGTCGGTGCGGGTGTGCCCGATCAGCCAGCGCATCGCCTCCGCTTCGTCCCCCAGCAGGCCGACGGCGATGTCCACCATGCTCGCGGCGGTCACCGCGCGGGCGTCGGGGGCGCCTTGGCCGGTCTGTGCGGTCAGCTGGGCGAGGGCGGCGGCCGAGTCCGCGGCGAAGTACTCCTCGGCCGCTTCCGTCACCGCCGGGCCGCCGTGGCGTGCGGTCTGCGGATGGTAGGTCTCCAGGCTCGCGTGGCTGATCAGGCCCGCGTGCCGGAGTCTCCGGGTCCACTCGCCGACCTGCCCGACGGCCGTGCCGAGCGAACCGGGCGGGCAGTTCAGCCGGAGACGGAGGTGGTCCTCGGGGTCGTGGTGGCGGCCGAACCACCAGCGGGGCTCTCCCAACTCCCCTAACAGGGACGGAAGATGACCGGTCAGTACCGCGTCCTGCCGGTCACGGTGTCCGTGCAACCGGACGGAGAGCGGGGTGCCGCAGCCGGGGAGACGGCCGTGCTCCCGGCCGACGACGTGGCCCGTGCCACGGACCGGCGGGCGGGTCCGGTCCACGGCGACCAGAGGGATGACGATCTCGTGGGCGCGACCGCCGGTCCAGCCCAGGTCCCCGGGACTCGGTGCGGCACGGAACAGCGCCTTGCCGTGGCGCTCCAGGTGGGTACGGAGCAGGACCCGGTGCGAGGGTTGCGCCAGGTCCAGGTCCAGGCGCCGGTCCCCGTCACCCAGGTACACGTGCTCGGGCAGGTGGGCCGCGTGCCGCCATGCGGCCAGGGCGTCGTCCCACCGCGGCCATGGCGTCCGCGCGCCGGGGAGATCGTAGAGGCCGAGTGTCCAGCGGGCCGGGGACAGGACGGTGCGCCCGTGGCGGAGTGCGGGGAGGAACGGCAGGCCGGACACCGCCGGTCCCCACGAGAACCCGGTGCAGGGGACGGCCAGTGCCACGGGTGCCTCGACCAGGAACCGCGCGAGCGGATGGGTGTGCCGGGTCAGGTCCACCGCGTTCGGCAGCATGGTGTGCACCGGGCGGCGGCGGGAGACCGAGACCAGGTGCAGGTGCTCGGCGTCGGCCGTCACCGCCAGGTCCGTCACGGGCAACTGGCCGGCGTCCGGGCCGTGGTGGTCGCCCAGCGGGATCGTCCACCGCGCGATCCGAGGGGTGTGCGCGACGTTCGCCGAGCGGACGGACAACGGAGTGGTGCCGATCTGCGCGAGCAGCGCGTCCTGCTGTACGCCGGGCAGGCCGGCGTAGACGTCGGTCATCCTGCGGCGGTCGACGGCGTCGAAGAGGTGGAGGAAGCGCCCGGTGGACGTTCCGGCGGCACGGGCCACTCCCATGACATGCAGGGTGAACTCCCCTTTCCGCAGGGCGGCTTGGCTTTCGGCGTTGATCCGTACGGTCACCTCGGTGCTGGGTTGAACGGGCCTGCCCGGATTCACCGACTCCAGTTCGTCGATCGCGGTGTCGTCCAGGAGGACCTGGTGGCGGTGGCTGGTCGCCGCGGTGTACGCGAGCTTCAGCAGCCGGCTGTCGCGGGTGGTCAGTGTCGGCTCCGCCGGCTCGGCCGCCGCTCCGAGGTAGCCGGAGGGGTAGCCGAGGTACTCGACGGCGTCGAGGACGGGTACCACCGCTCCCGGGCCGTAGCGGTCGAGGAAGCGGCCGTGCCAGGCGACCCACGCGGGGCTCAGCGCGGTCCGTGGTGCCAGGCGGGTGAGCACGGCGGCGGCCGACGCGGCCTCCTCGGCCACCGCGTCCGGGATCACGAGGTCCCAGTCCAGGCGCAGGTCGAGGGCGAGCGCGGGTTTCGCGGCGGGACACAGTCGTGCCATCGCGGCCAAGGCCTGCGCGCGTTCGGCGCGTGCTCCCTCCGGGGTGGAGATGGCGTCGTCGTGCCGTCTCAGGGCCGTCGCGACCTCGCGCAGTCCGTTGGCGTCGGCCGCGGGCAGGTGCCGTACCTGGGCGAGCAGGGTGGCGATCGGGTCGGAGGCCATGACCGCGGGACGCAGAGCGGTGACCAGGAATCGCTGTCGTACGAGGTTCGCGAGCAGGCTCTCGATTCCGCTGGCCGAGGCGGCGGGGAAGTCGGCGGAGAGTCGCTCGGCGAGAACCGCCCACGGAACCGGTGTCCGCGCGCCGTCCATGGCACGGCGGACCGGCCCGGTCGCGCGGATCCCCACGTGTGCGGGGACACCGTCGGCCGTGCCGCTGGAGCGGTACTCGATCATCAGGCGTCCGTCGCGCTCGAACGCGAGGCCGGAGGCGAGCAGCGTCAAATGGGGCCGGAGCGCGCGGTGTTCCTCCAGCCGGTCGACCAGGGCCGTGGTCCACAGCGCGTCCGGTCTGGTGACCGTCCGGTGCGCGACTCTCGTTCGCAGCAGGAGAGTTGGCCCGATGCGGGCGGCCTGGACACCGGCGAACAGGCCGAACGGAGTGGCACGTGAGCGGGCACGCAGCAGATAGCGCAGTACCGAGAGCACCGCGCGCCGCACGGCGGGTTCCGGCACCGGCTCCCCGGCGCATATCTGCTGGACCCGGCTCGCCAGGTCCGGGCTGGAGAACGCGACGGCGGTGGCGAACTCGGCCGTCCGCCAGACCTGTTGAAGCCAGGTCCGCCAGGGTTCCGGGTGCGCGGACGGGCCGGTCAGGTCCGGCCTGACCGTCCGGTGGTCGGGATGCCGGACAGCCGCCCGGACCACGGCCGCGTCGACATGGCGGTACAAACAACCCTCCAGCAGCACGGCGGTGTTGTCCGTCATCTTTCCGAACCGCCCGGTGGAGAGGGCGATTACGCGCCATGGTCATGAGGGCGGCTGCTGCGCCACCCGGTCGCCGGAGCGTGTTCATGAGGCGCTGACCTGGCTGGATGTCGTCCTGCGCGAACGACGACGTATGGGCTGTTGATGAGCGCCCCGCGTGACTAACGTGAGCGCCCACACGGCAAGCAGCACGTTCCCATCACCTTCACGAAGGGGAGAAACCCATGACTGCTGCATCTCCTGAGAAGCTGGTCGACGAGGAGTTCGGGGATCTCGAAGAACTCCAGGTGATCGACTCCAGCGAGCTGAAGCTCGGCGCGGCGTACCACACGTACACCTACATCGCGGCGGAGAGCACCGAGGACATCCCCGAGTAGGACGCGCGGGAGCCAAGGCAACTCTCCGACGGACGGGCCCGGTGGGACGAGGAGGTGGGTCGTGCCGTCCAGCAAGTCGGCGGACCGCACCCGCACCGACGTCCTGTTGCTCTTCCCGCCGCAGACCGAGGCCAGGTTCTTCCCGTATCTGAGCCTGCCGTACCTGACCGGCCATCTGCGCCGCCGGGGTCGGCGGGTGCACCAGGCCGACCTGAACATCGCCGTGCTCCATGAACTGCTGCGCCGTCCCGCCCTGTTGGACGACGCGGTCCGTGCCCAGGACACGGGCGACGACGGTACGGCCGTGAGCGACTGGTACCGCCGGGCGGTGGCCGACGTGTTCGCCGCGCACATCGGGGACCTGCGGGCCCACGTCCTGCGCAAGGAGCCGGTCGGCGAGCTGGGCGCCGACCGTGCGGTCCGGCTCGCCGGCCTGGCTCTCGAACTCCTGGTCCGCGACACCTTCTTGGTACGGACGTGGGAGAACCTCGGCCAGCTCGACGACGCCGCACGCCGGGTGGCAGCCCGGCCGCCCGCCGCGTCCGACGTACCGCTGGCATCGCTGCACCGCCTGCTGACCGCTCTGCTCCGCGGCCATCGCCCCCGGGTGGTCGGCCTGTCGGTGGCGTTCTTCAGCCAGCTCGCGCCCGCACTGCTGATCGCCGCCTGGGTGCGGCGGCTGGCGCCCGACACCAGGATCTGTCTGGGCGGTCAGCAGGTGATGCTCCGCCACGACACCCTCGCCCGGCTGCCCGGCGTCCTGGAATCGGTCGACGCGCTGTGCCCGACCGCCGGTGAGGAACCGCTCGAACGCTGGCTGGACGCGCTCGACGGGACGGTACCGCTCACCACCGTGCCCGGCATGACCTGGCTGGCACGCTCCGGGGCCGGCTCGCGCACGGGGCCCCCGGTGACCCTGCGCTTCCGCGACCTCGGACCACCCGACTTCACCGGCCTGCCGTACCGCTCCTACCTCAACGACGCCCTGGAGCTGGCGATCGTCTCGTGCGTCGGCTGCTACTGGGGACGCTGCGCGTTCTGCTCGTACGGCAACAGGGCTCTCCCGCAAGGGAGTTACCAGCAGGGCACCGCGAACCAGATCGCCGACGCGGTGGAGACGGTGGTCCGCGCGACGGGCACCCGGTACCTGTCGGTCGCGGACGAGAACACCAACCTGCGGCTGATCCACAGAGCGATGCGCACGGTACGCGAACGCGGCGTCCGGATCCGGTTCGGTGTGCGCAGCCGGCTCGAATCCGCCCTGGCCGACCGGGAGTTCTGCCTCGAACTCGCCGCGGCCGGCTGCGCGATGATCTCGGTCGGCTACGAAGGCACCTCGCAGCGCCTGCTGGACCGCATGGACCGGGGCGTGCGCGCGGCCGACTACCAGCGGATCCTCGACAACCTCGACGCGGCGGGCATCACCGTCCGGTTCACCGTGATGGGCCAGGTCCTGGACGAGACTCCGGACGAGTTCGAGGCGTCCCTGCGGTTCCTCGTCGACAACGAACGGCACATCGGCATCGACGCGCTGGAGCTGATGGTCGCGGAACCCGGCAGCAGACTCGTGGACAGCCCGGAGGAGTACGGACTCGCCCTCGACACCGCGGACCTCCTCGCGGGCAACCCCGAACTCAGCTACCTGGCCGGACGGGTCGGCCACCCCCTGTCCGTCCGCGGCGGCCCCACCCGCACCGAGGCACTGGACCGGCTGAAGCGGATCTTCCACAGCGTCAGACCCGGCCGTACACGCGCCTCGACGTCGTCGCACCCCGCCCCGGACAGCCCTCGCGGACCCGGCGTCGCGGCCCTGCGCCCGCGCGCGTGGGTACGCGTGATGCCCACGTCCGCCGACGACCGCGCCGCCGACCGCGTCACCCTCGCCGACCTCGTCCGGGAACGGTTCTACGCACTCCCCCGCGCCGACGTCGAACAGCGCGACGGCCTGCTCACGGCCCGCACCGCACGCGGCCGCCGGCTGCTGGCCCGCCTGGCCGACGCGGGGGCGGGCACCGCCGACCCGGAACGTCCAGCACGCCCGGCCCCCTCAGCCAGGAGCTCGTCATGACGCAACCGCCGCGCACCACACCCGGCGGCGCCCGCACGGCCACCGCCACCGAGGCCCCGCACCGGATGGGCCTGGGGGTCCTGATGGACATGCCGTGGGGTGGCGGACGCCTCGGCAGGCGCGGCATCGGATTCGTGGAGAGCGACGACGGCGGCGGAGACCTCACCGACCGGGTCCGCGCCTTCCTGCACCGCCACGGCGGCGACTTCGCGTACTCGGCCCTCGCGTTCCAGCCGCGCTCACGCGCCCGCGTACGGCCGTCCGACTACGTGCGCGCCTACGACCGCTTCTTCGAGGCGGTGCCCGCCGGATCGGCCCGCGCCTTCCACCAGACCGAGCTGAACATGGGCACGCCCGAGCGCTACGACCGCCGTCCGGCCGCCGAGTTCACCAACGAACTGGCCGCCCGCTACGGCTTCTCCTGGGTGGTCGAGGACCTGGGCATCTGGAGCCTGCGCGGCATACCGATGCCCTATCCGCTCCCGCCGCCGCTGACCGAGCCGGGCCTGGAGATCGCCACCCGGAACGCGGCGGAGGCGGCCCGGCTGCTCGAACCGCCGCTGCACGTCGAGTTCCCCGGCTTCACGGAGGGCGGCTCCTTCGTCCTGGGACACATGGACGCCTTCGAGTACTTCGCCCGGCTGGCGGACGACGCCGACGTACGGGTGACGCTCGACGTCGGCCATCTGCTCAGCTACCAGTGGCTGAGAGGACGTACCGGAAAGAGCATGTACGACGGGATCGAGGCCCTGCCCCTGACGCGGTGCCGCGAACTGCACCTGTCCGGCTGCCAGATCGTGGGCGGCAAGTTCCGCGACCTGCACCACGGCGTCCTGCTGGACGAGCAGTTGGAGCTCACCGAATATCTGCTGCCGCGCTGCCCGAACCTCCTCGGGGTGTCCTACGAGGACCCGATGTACCGCGAGGACGGGCAGTTGGTCGAGAAGTCCCGGCACAACTACGCGCGGCTGCGGGAGTTGGTCGCCGTGTGGCAGCGCGGGGAGGCCGGGTGACCGCGGTGGAGCCGGGCGCGTCGCTGGACGGCGAGCGGCTGACGGACCTGCTCATGCGGTTGCTGCTGGACGCCGACCTGCGGGCCCGGCTCGCCGACGAGGGCGCCGAGGCCGTGGCGGCGGACCCCGGCGAACTGGAGTGCCTGGCCTCCGTCGACCTGGCCGAACTGGACACCACCGCGCGGCGGTTGCGCTCCCAGGTCTGGCGGCCCGGCAGTGGCGGCAGCCTCGCGACCACGTTCCCGCGCAGCCTGCGGCTGCTCCAGGACACCGGCGCCACGGAGTCCGACCTGCTCACCGGCTTCCTCGGCTCCCCGCACTTCGCCCGGTTCCGGCTGATCCCCTACACCGCCCCGGGGTTGTCGGTGGAGGAGGCGTTCGCGTCCTACCTGCTGGAGGGCGCCGGGGCACGCGCGCCGCGCGACACCGTGACCCACGAGCTGATGATCGCCCTGTTCACCGCGCTGACGTGCGAGCAACCCCTGTCGTTCGTGATCGAGTCGGAGGGGATCATCCCCACCGAGCGCGGCCACGCGGCCGTGCGTACGTATGCGGCGTCGTCCGTGGCCCTGTGGGGAGCCGCCACCGGCGGGACCCCCTCCGCGGACGCCCAGGCCGCGGACGAGGCGCACTACGCGTACTTCACCACGCCCGCCGGACTGGCTCACGGCGTGGTGTCCGGGCGGGTGGCGGAGGCATTCGCGGCCGAACCGTCGGACCGGCGCGAGACCGCGCGGCGGGCGCTGGACCGCCGCGGACTGTGGTGACGGGGAGAGGATGCGCCGTGCACATCGTGTTGGTGGACATGCCGTGGTCGTCGCTAGACGCGCCGTCCCTCGCCCTCGGCATCCTCAGACGCCGCATCCTCGACGTCTTCCCCGACGGCGCCGCGGACGTCGAAGTGGTGCACGCCAACCTCGACTTCGCCGACTGGGTGTCCGCCCGTACGGAATACGGCGTCGAGGAGTACGAGTTCTGCTCCACCTCGTACTTCTCCGGACACAGCGAGTGGATCTTCTCCAGCGCGCTCAACGACCAACCCCGCTGGCGGGTGGCCGAGTTCACGGAGCACTTCGGCGAGAAGATGCCGGAGCACATGCTGGCCAAGGCGCGGGAACTGCACGAACTCGCGCCGCTGTTCGTGCGGGAGACCGCCGCCAAGATCGCCGCGACCGCGCCGGACGTGGTCGGCTTCACCACCACGTTCGCGCAGAACGCGGCGGCCCTGGCCGCGGCCCGCGTGGTCAAGGAACTGGCGCCCGCCACCACCACCGTCTTCGGCGGCGCGAACTGCGACGGCCCGCAGGGCGCCGCGCTGCACCGCAACTTCCCGTACGTCGACTTCGTCGTACGCGGCGAGGGCGAGGTCGCGTTCCCCCGGCTCCTCGCCGCGCTCCGCGACGGTGACGCCGACGACCTGGCCGCCATCCCCGGCCTGTGCCGCCGCGACGCGCGAGGCCGGTCCGTGGCCCATCCCATGAACGCCGCGCCGCTGCCCCCGGGTGCACTGGTCACGCCCGACTACGGCGACTACTTCGAGCGGCACGCGCGGTCGACCGCGGGCGGCTGGGTGGAGCCACGGCTGGTGGTGGAGGCCTCGCGCGGCTGCTGGTGGGGCGAGAAGCACCACTGCACCTTCTGCGGACTCAACGGCTCGTTCATGGAGTTCCGCAGCAAGGACCCGCGCCGGTTCGTGGAGGAGATCCTCGGCCTGGTCGAGCGCCACCGCGTGCTCGACGTGTGGGTCACCGACAACATCCTCGACATGGCCTACCTGACCTCGATGGCCCCGCTCCTCCAGGAGTCCGGGTACGACCTGCGGCTGTGCTACGAGATCAAGTCGAACCTGCGGCGGGAGCAGTTGGCGACGCTGTTCGCGGCCGGTGTCAGCTATGTGCAGCCCGGCGTGGAGAGCCTCAGCACCCGGGTGCTGAAGCTGATGGACAAAGGAGTGACCGGCTGCCAGAACGTACGGCTGCTGCGGGACGCGGAGTCCGTCGGCGTCAACCTCAGCTGGAACTACCTCTACGGCTTCCCCGGGGAGACCGAGCAGGACTACGACGGGATCGTCGACCAACTGCCCGCACTGCACCATCTCGGGCCGCCGGCCAACTCCACCCGTCTGAAGGTCGAACGGTTCAGCCCCTACTTCGACCGGCCGGAACTCGGCTTCGGCGACCTGCGTCCCGCCTCGCACTACCAGCACATCTACTGCCTGCCGCAGGACGAACTCGCCGACCTGGTCTACATCTTCGACTCGCCGAACCAGGGCATCGCCGGCACCTGTCTCGACCGGCTGCGCACGGCCGTCGCCGACTGGACACGGGCGTACCCGCGCAGCCGCCTGACCCACTGCGACCTCGGCACGCACATCGTGCTGGTCGACACCCGGCCGGACTTCTCCTGGCGGCTTCTCGACCTCACCGACCCGTTCGAGGTGACGGTGTTCCGGCTGCTCGACACACCGCACAGCCTGCCGGCCCTGCTGCGCAAGACCGCTGCCCGGTGCGCGGAGGCGGAGGGTGTGCCCGGAGAGGTGACGCGGGAGAGAGTCGGCGACCTGCTGGGTCACTGGCTCCGGCTCGGCCTCGTCTTCGCCGAGGGCGGCCAGTACGTGCACGTGGCGCCCGCCGTGGCCAACCAGGACCTGCTGCGCCTGGACGGCGCGGGACTGCACGGCGACGGCACATCGCTGGTCCCCGCCCTGGCGGCCACGGGCGGCGCGGGAGGCAGCCGGTGACCACGGAACTGACGCTGTGGAAGGACCGCGACGCAGCGGCCATGCGCCTGCCGGGCATCTACCACGGCGCCCTCGACCGGCCGCCCGACGACCCGGTGCACGCCGTGGCCCAACTGGCGTCCGAGGGCGTCCAGTTCGTGCGGGTGCCGGAGCCCGTGGATCTCACGGATCCGGACGGCGCGTCCGCGGTCGCGGTCCTCCTCCTGGTCCGGGAGCTCACGGGCCAGGGCATCGCGGTGGACTGGACGCTGCGGACGGCCGACCCGGCCCAGTGGCAGGCGTTGAGTCATCTGTACCCTCCGGCGGCCGTCCTCCGGGGCTCCGCGGGAGAGGCGTGCGACGCGGGCGTGGTCACCGCGTGGCGCGGTTCGTTCCACATCGCGAAGTGCGGTTACCGCCGCGGTCCCGGTTTCCTGGAGATCCGCGACCATCGCTGGGGTTCCCTCCGGCGCCTGGTCGTCAACGCCCCCCGCAGCACGGCGTTCCAGAGGCTGCTGGACGGCGTGCCGGCGGTGCTGTCGGCGTCCACGGAGCGAGCCCTGGAACGTCATCTGCGCGAGAACCTGGTCCATCGCGCCGGGCGTTACGTGTGGTGGACGCCGTACCGGTTACGGCGCTGGCCGCTCAGCACGACGATCCCGTAGGTACCTCTCGACCCAGTGTTCCGTCAGCTCGTCCGCCTGACGTCTGATGCCGGGAGCGGGCAGGGACGCGGGCGCGCCGACGCCGAGGAAGTCCAGGCAGCCGCGCAGTCCTGCCTCGTAGTCGGCGACGAGGTCCTCGTAGACGACGGTGTGCGGGACGACCCGGTGCCGTGCGAAGTAGTCCTCCCAGACCGCCGCGTCACGGTCGAGCATCCGCAGATGCCGGCGGATCTCCTCGTAGCCGTACCGGGGTTCTGCGCGTGTGCGCCCTTCCGGCAGGAAGGTCCCGTCCAGGATCCAGACACCGGTCTGCTCGGCCATCGCGTAGGACACGGCCTGCCGTAACCGGTCCCTGCGCTGGATCCAGATGTACCGGGGTGCTTGGAGGATGTCGTACGGGTCGGCCTCCAGGCCGGCGAGGTGCCCCGCGTGGATCCGCAGCCCGAAGACGCCGTTGGGGCTGGTCCTGCACGTCATCAGGCGCCGCACATAGCCCGCCGCCAGCTCCTGCGGATCGTCGGAGTCGAACCCCCACCGCTCGAAGTAGTCCAGCGCGAAGGCATCGGCGAAGTAGTCCTCGGCGAAGCCGGCCACCCCGGTGTGCCACAGGGCGCGGGCGAGCATGTTGCTGCCGCACCGGGGCGTCGACGCGAGCACGTAGCGGACCGGCGGCAGCCCGGTGAAGTGAGGAAAGTCGAACTCCGGGCCGTTGGTCCGATAGCGCAGCACCATGAAGGCATCTTCGCGCCCGGCACCGGTCGTTGTCAGTCCCCGCACCTCGATGATCCCGTACGTGGACGATCCGGGCCGGGTCCGCGCCCCTCCTGCTGTCAGCGGGTCCTCATACGGCGCACGTGCACGAGACAGAGGGCGACGAGGAGCGCGCTCGCGGTGAGGCAGATCGCGGACTCCAGCCACTGGAGGGTGGCGAACTGGTGCGGCACGAAGTACCGGCTGTACCTGCCATTGATGTGCTGCGCGGCCTCGCATCGCAGGAGCTTCTCCCACACGCCCATCGGGCACGGGGAGTTCGCGGTCAGCGTGCCGTCCACGTGGGTGTAACCGTCGCTGAGATACCAGGAGTTGGCGGGCCGTTCCGGGAATGCCCTGGTGGACGTCCGTGCGAGGGCCGACGTGAGCAGGTGCGGACGCAGCGACTCCAGTCCGGTCTGCAGAGCGAGGACGACCCCGGCCGAGACCGCCACCGCGGGGAGCACACGGCGCAACAGCAGGCCGACGGCGGCACCGACGGCCAAGGCGAGGAGCAGGTGGGCCATCCCGGCGGGTCCGGTGTAGGGCAGGTAGGACCAGTCGCTCTGCGACGTGCTGTCCTGCCAAGCGGTACCGAGGGGACCGGAAGCGGATCGGCCGTGCCGGATGCTGTACCACCACCAGGTGACCGGCGCTGTGATCAGGAGAGCGGCGAGGGCGGTGACGGCACCGGTGACGCACAGCTTGGCGGTGACCCACTGGCCTCGGCCGACGGACTGGGTCCAGGCGAGCCGGTGTGTGCCGTCCTGGAGGGACTGGGCGAACAGAGGGGCACCGAGCAGGGCGCCGACCGCGACGGGAAGGTAGCGCAAGGGGGTGTGGGCCGTCTCCATGACGGTCTTGACGGCGTCGGGTGTACGGCCGCAGACGGTCGCGGAGTCGCTGTAGTCGAGGCCCTGCGGGCAGGTCGCCGCCCACTCCCCTACGGCGGTGACCATCTGGTGGTGCAGCCAGAGGGCGAGGGCCCCGGCGAGGGCGGCCAGGGCGAGCGCCGTCCAGTGGGCGGCTCGGTGCTGCCGCCACGCCAGCCAGACGAGGCCCGCCGACGGGCGGCGGATGCGTGCGCGCGTGATCATCGTGCGGGCCGTTCGTGAGGGTCCGGGGCGCCGGCCGGTTGGGCAGCGGCTATCAGTGGTGGGATGCGCGGGTTGCGCAGGTAGGCGAGGAGCACTTCCTCCAGGGAGGGCGAGGCAACGCTCACGGCTCCCTCGGTGGAGAGGGGGAAGCGGACCAGCGCGGTGAGGACGCGACCGCTGCGACGGGTCTCGATCACCGTGCCCGCATCCGGGAGCGTCGGAGGATCGGCGGAGTCGGGGCAGGTGTACGTGATCAGGCTGTGCGCCGCCTCCACGAACTCCACGTCGTCGGCGACGAGGACGCGTCCGCGGGCCGTCATCAGGACGTAGTCGCAGACGAGGTGCAGGTCGGACAGCGCGTGGGAGGACATCACGATCGTGGTGCCGTGCTCGGCGGCGCGGGTCATGAGCGCCCCGGTGAGGGCGTGGCGGCGTAGCGGGTCGAGGTCGGCCATCGGCTCGTCGAGCAGCAGCAGGTCCGGCTGTTTGCCCAGCACCAGGGCGACGGCGACGCAGGTGCGCTGGCCGGCGGAGAGACGACCGACACGGGCCCTGAGGGGTACGTCGCAGTCCTCGACGAGCGCGCGGGCCGCCGCCTCGTTCCAGTTCGGGTTGAGCTCCCGGCCGACGCGGAGTGTCTCCGCGACGGTGAACCCCTTCTCCAGCGGGCGGTCCTGGAGCAGTGTCCCGACGCGGGGCAGCGCGGCGGGACTGCCGGGGTCGTGGCCGAGCACGCGCAGGGTTCCCGCGTCGGCCGACCGCAGCCCGGCCGCCACGGCGAGCAGCGTGGTCTTGCCCGCGCCGTTGGGTCCTACGAGTGCCGCGACGCTTCCGCGGGGCACGGTGAAGCCCGCGTCGCGCAGTGTCCATCCGTCGCGTCCGCGCAGACCGAGGCCGACGGCTTCGAGCGCGGGCGTCCTGTCGTCGGAGGGTTCGGGGGCCGGGTCGGGAAAGGGGTTCATCACTTCCCCGTCATCGTGAGCCGACAGGGCGGGGGAAGAAGACGTCGAGTTCGGCGGCCAGCAGGGCGGCCACGTCCTCGCGCTCCAGTCCGTCGGCCCGGGCGGTGGCCATCCAGACCCGCAGTCCGTCACGCAGGGGGGAGCCGGCCTGTGTGCCGGGCTGTGCGAGCGACGCCCGCACGAACGTCCCTCGGCCCTGCCGGGTGTCCACCAGGCCTTCCCGCTCCAGTTCGCGATAGGCCTTCAGGACGGTGTTCGGGTTGACCGTCGTCGCGGCCACCACCGCCGACGCGGAGGGCAGCCTGTCGCCCGGCACGAGCTGGCCCAGCCGCAGGGCCTGCTTGGTCTGCTGGACGATCTGCTGATACGGGGCCACGCCGCTGTTCCGTTCGATTCGATACTCCACGACTCCACTATCTCACCACTAGCTGAGTGATGGACCTGCATGGAGACATTAGACGAGAACTCCCCTGCTGGTCTGGTGATTTGACAGATCAATCATCCCCACCCAACACTCACTCCACTAGTTAACTAGTGGACTCGGTGAGGGGATTCATCATGCTGACGGACACGCGACGGCCCGCGCCGAGGGTGGACCTTCCGCGTTCCGTCCGTCCCCGCGCCCGGGTTCCCGGCGGCCCGCGCCGGGTCACCGAGGCGGTCCTGCTCTGCCTCCTCGCCCTTGTGCTGCGGCTGCCGTCCTTCCGCCGCCCGTTCTGGAGTCCGGACGAGGGCTACCTCGCCACGCAGGCGATGATGCTGCGCACCGGCGGCCGGCTGTACCAGAACGTCGTGGACCGCAAGCCGCCCGTGATGCCGTGGCTGTACGAGGCCTGCTTCGCGTTCGCCGGCGACGGCGGGCTGACCGCCGTGCGGATCGCGGCGGTGGCCGCGCTCGGTGCCACCGCGGTCCTCACGGCGAGGACGGCGGACCAGCTGCTGGGCGCGTGGGCGGCACTGCCCGCGGGAGTGCTCACGGTCACCGCCTCGGTGGCACTGCCGGCGCCGGACGCGATGGCCGCCACCTTCGAGATCTTCATGCTGCCCGCGACCGCGGCCGCGCTCTACTGCGGCGTCAAGGACCGTTTCCTGCTCGCGGGAGTGGCCGTGTCGGTCGCGGTGCTGACCAAGCAGGTCGGACTCGCTCCCCTGCTGCCGCTGCTGCCGCTCGCCCTCGAAGGGCCGCGACGGCGAAGGAACACCGTGGCCCTGGCGCTGGGTGCCGTGGCTCCGGTGGCGATCTGCGCGCTGGTGCTCGGCGTCCACCGGTTCACCTTCTGGGTGTTCCTCTCCTCCGGGTCGTACGCTTCGTCACCGCCCGGCGCACAGGTGATCGCGGAACACGCCGCATCGGGCCTCGTGTCCCTGCTGACCACGTTCGCTGCCGTGCTGGTCCTGCTCCCGCTACTGCCGTGGCGCCGACGCACCCACAGCTTGCGGGTGGCGCGTCGAAGGGGCGCCCGGCCTCGTCGCAGCGCGGCGCATTCCCGCCGTACCGACCGGCTGCCGGTGGTGTGGCTGCTCGCCTCGGCCGGCGGAGTGTCGGTGGGCTGGCACTTCTACGGCCACTACTTCCTCCAGCTCGTACCTCCTGCCGCGCTGCTGGCCCTACGCGTCATCGCCGTGTCCTGCGAGCGGCCGTCCGGCGGGCCGGCCGTCCTGCGCCACCTCGTGGAACGTGCCGGGCGCAGAGGCGTGGCGCTGTCCGCGGCGGCGTGCTCGCTGCTGGTGGCCGTCTGCTGGACGACCGCGGCGTGGCAGACCCGGCCGCCGCAGCTGGACAGGACGCTCGCGGTGGCGAACGCGGTACGTAATCACAGCGCACCGGGAGCGTCACTGTTCGTCTGGGGCATGCACCCCGAGACCTACTGGTTGTCCGGCCGGACTCCGGCGAGCCGCTACCTCACCGCGGGTCTGCTGACGAACTTCAGCGGCGGCGCCGACATCCGGCGCGTCGGCCCCGAGTACGCCGTCCCCGGCAGCTGGCCCGTCTTCCGTCGAGAACTGGCGGACACACCGCCGTGCGTCCTGGTGGACGACTCCGCCGACACGCCCTACCCCCTCGCGGACTACCCCGAACTGAGGACACTGCTGGCCGACGGCTACCGGCGCGTCGCCGACATCCAGGGCGCACGCGTGTACCGCCGCAACGACTGCTGAGCGGTCCGGTGGTCACGGTGCCGAGAACAGCCCGGGCCCCGAAGGCGGGGAACCGCCGACGCGAACGCCGCTGGCCACCCGTAGGAACTCCAGCTTCTCGGCGTCGACGGAACCCGCGGCCACCGTGTAGACGACCAGGCGGATGTCGCTGCCCGGGACGGTGAGCACATCGCAGTCGCAGGTCACATCGCCGACCTGCGGGTGAACGACGGTCTTGCGTGCCGAGACGTGCGGACCCACCGCACCCCCGTCCCACAGCC
Source organism: Streptomyces sp. NPDC090083 (assembly GCF_044747445.1). Taxonomy (NCBI): domain Bacteria; kingdom Bacillati; phylum Actinomycetota; class Actinomycetes; order Kitasatosporales; family Streptomycetaceae; genus Streptomyces; species Streptomyces sp. NPDC090083. Next base: position 293,051 of record NZ_JBIVED010000004.1, read on the forward strand.
GGGTGAACTCCGCGCTGGTGGTGCGCAGTTCCGTGACGAGGTCGGCGAGTGTCCGGTCGTCGGGGTAGTTGAGGAGAGCCGTGCGCAGATCCGCGACGAGGGCCGTGTTCAGGGCGTGGCCGTCGTGGATGACGGGCCAGGACGAGAGTCCGGTCGGCCCGGCGGCGAAGACCGCCCGCACGAGGTTCCGCTCGGCCGGTGTCCGCGTACTGGGGTCGCCCATGAGCGCCGCCCACGCCGGGGTCCAGGACAGCAGGGTCCAGTCGGCGCTGAACACGCCCACCGGGAATTCCCCGAGGCGAGCCAGCATCCGCTGGACTCCCGCGGGGACGTGTGCGGAGATCCTGCCTTCCTGCGGAGGCAGGAGGCCGGCCAGCCGGTAGGCGTAGTCGCGCTCCAAGGGCTGGAGTTGCAGCGCCCTGGCCAGACTCGCGACGACCTGCGCCGAAGGGTTCGTGGCGCGCCCCTGTTCCAGCCGCACCACGTAGTCGACCGACAGCCCCGCCAGCTCGGCCAGTTCCTCGCGCCGCAACCCCGCCGCACGTCGTCCGGGCCGCGTCGCCCGCCCGACGTCGACGGGAGAAAGCCGGTCGCGCCAGCGGCGCAGTGCCGCGCCAAGGGTCTCGTCCACTCGGCCATTGTCCCCGTCCGACGGCCGTTGTACCTGGTACTGGCCGTCCTACCGTCGCAGGGGGCACTGTCTGTCCTCCCGTCCCGGGCGGAGATTGGAGGCATGACGACAACCTTCATCACAGGAGCCAACAAGTCCCTCGGGTACGAGACCGCCCGCCGTCTGATCGCGGCAGGCCACACCGTGCTGCTGGGTGCCCGCGACCCGGGGCGCGGCCAGGCCGCCGCTGACGCGCTCGGTGCCCGTTTCGTCCAGATCGACGTGACGGACGACGCGTCGGTGGCCGCGGCCGCCGACGACGTCAAGGCGCGCGAGGGCAGCATCGACGTCCTCATCAACAACGCCGGCGTCCTCGGGACGCACAGCCCCGCCGACCAGATCACGGCCGCTGACGCCGGCGACGTGTTCGAGGTCAACGTCGTGGGGATCGTCCGGGTCACACACGCCTTCCTGCCGTTGCTCCGCACATCGGCGAACCCGGTCATCGTCAACGTGTCCAGCGGCATGGGGTCGTTCGCCGCCACCCATGACCCCGAGCGCGTCGAGGCGCGGATCGTCGCGCCGCTCTACACGGCGTCGAAGGCCGCCGTCACCATGCTGACCACGCAGTACGCGAAGGCGTGGCCGGACGTGAAGGTGAACGCGGCCGACCCCGGCTACACCGCGACCGACTTCAACGGACACAGCGGCACACAGACCGTGACCGAGGGAACCGACGCCATCGTCGAACTGGCCACGATTGGAGCGGACGGCCCGACGGGAACCCTCCGCGACCGTCACGGTGACCTCGGCTGGTGATCCACCCCGCCCCGTGAGCGGCCGGCACGAGTGCCGGTCGCGCGGGTTCGGGGGCGGCCACGGCGCCGCACGAGGAGACGCGAGACGGGGCTTGCGAGTCGGCTCATCAGGCCCTCGATCGCCTCCCCGGCGCGCTGGATAGAGTGTGACCTGCGGCCACCGCGTGATCGTCTGTCAGTACCGACTGACGGTCGATGGTGGCCACATCCGTCTCCACCGTGCGTCAGAGGCGCGCAGGTTCGCCTGCCGCACCGTGTCAGGAGGACCTGTGCAACGCGGCGAGGTCTGGTGGGTGGGGGCCGACGAGCGACGGCTGTACGTGCTGCTGTCGGCAGGCGACGCGTCCGGGATCCGGGCGATGCAGGTTGTCGCACCGGCGGGCGTCGACATGAGCGGTCTGGGCGTCGAAGTGCGCGTCGGCGCCGAGGAAGGGCTGCCCATCGAGGGCGTGCTGCGGCTCGCGTTCAGGCATCTGGGCTTTGTTCCCTGCACATGGCTGACCACTGTGTCACGGGACGACCTCATCGAGCGGGCGGCCGTGCTGTCCTCGGCGAAGCTCAGCGAGGTTGACGACGCCCTGCGACTCGCTGAACAACCGCAGGAGCAGACCCCGGCGATGACCGCGAGGCTCAGCGAGATGAGGGACGCCCTCCGCCGTGGTGAACTCGGTTAGAGGGAGAGGGAGTCGACGGTACGTGGTGCTGCTCCTCCCGGTTCAGGTCCGCGGCACGCTCGCCGGGCAGCCGCATGAACGAAGACATCCTCGGGCCGCGGCATGAGTGCGGCTTCCTCGCCGAAGGCGCGCGCTACGCCGTGGTCAGTGCCTCCGTCGGCGTCAGCCGGGCCGCCCAGACCGACGGGTAGACGCCGGCCACCACGCCGACCAGGACCGCTCCGCCGAATCCGCCCGCCACGGCGAGCGGGGGCACGACGGGAGGCCAGCCCTGCCGCAGGGCGTAGCCGAGCGTCGCTCGACCGGCTGGGCGCGCTGGCCAGCGGCTGTCCCCGGCCAACACCGCCCGGATCACCGGGGTCGCGGGTCTGGTCGTGCTGCTGACCGTGTCGGTGACGGTACTGGTCGGCAGCCGCCTGGTACGACCGCGCCGGGCGCTGACCGAGGCCGCGCTGCGCCCCGGCGACGGCCGGGTACGGGTCCCCGTCACGACCCGGGACGAGATCGGCCACCTGGCCACCGTGCTCAACGAACTGTCGGAACGCCGGGCCCTCATGGAGGAACAGCGCAAGGCCATGGTCAGCGATGTCGCCCACGAGCTGCGCACCCCGCTGAGCAACATCCGGATCTGGCTGGAGGCCGCGGAGGACGGCCTCGCCGTGTCCGACCAGGCGTTCGTCTCCTCCCTCCTCGACGAGGCACTGCTGCTCCAGCACAGCATCGACGACCTCCAGGACCTCGCCGCCGCCGATGCCGGGGCGCTCCGCCCGCATCGCGAACCGGTCCAGGTGCGCGACCTCCTCGACCAGGTCACGGACGCCCACCAGGCCCGTGCGGACGTGGCGGGACTCCGGCTGGACGTCCACGCGGAGGGAGACCCGGCACTCAGCGCCGATCCGGTACGGCTGCGGCAGGCCGTCGGCAACCTGGTGTCCAACGCCATCCGGCACACCTCGACCGGGTCACGCTGCGCGCCGCGCGGACCGGGAGCCAGGTCGTCATCGAGGTCGCCGACACCGGCAGCGGCATCGCGCCGGAGCATCTGCCGCTGGACTTCGACCGCTTCTGGCGAGCCGAGAAATCGCGCAGCCGGCAGACAGGAGGCGGCGGCCTGGGGCTGGCCATCGTGCGCCAACTCGTCGCGGCGCACGGCGGCACGACAGACGTGCGCAGCTCCCCCGGCGCGGGATCGGTCTTCGTCCTCCGACTGCCCATAGCTCTCACGATGGCCGGTGACGGACCCGGGGAGGCCGGAGTGTCGGCCGACCGGTCGGGGACGGGACGCCAGGCCTAGGTCCAGCTGGGCGTAGGCCCGTTGGGCAGGCCGTACGGGACCGGTCGTCCGGTGCGGGCGTCCAGGAGGATGCGGTGGGCGAGCGGCTGCCTCAGCTTCAACGTCACGTTCTGTTCGATCAGTTGGGCGGTGCAGGGGCCGCTTCGCTCCCGCGCCACGGAGGCGTACAGCACGATGCTCTCGTCCGTCTCCAGCGCTCTTACGACGGGGCCGTCGTCGCAGGCCCCGTGTGTCGCCCCCACTGTGATGGAGCGGCCGTCCACCGCCGTCCCGGCCAGCCGGGTGACACTCCTGATGCCGTCGGCGAACCCTTCTGGAGTCGGTTCGATCGGCGGCTCGGGAAGCGGTGACGGGGTGACGGCGACGCGCTTGAGCGGGGCGTCGTAGCCCTCGATGGTGAACAGCCAGGCGGGAACGGTTGCCGGTCCTCGGCTCGTGGTGAGCGTTGTCTCGCCGAGCTTCGCTGCCGTCACGGTGAGCCTGGGTCGCTCGGCGTTGTGGGTGCGGGCGAACGACTGGTACGCCTTGGTCGCCTCCATCAGTGGACGGTTCAGGCTCCCTCCGTCGCGCCACTTCACTGTCCCCTGTGTGATCGCAGTGGTCGGCAGGCTGTCGCTCAGGAAGATGTTCCCGGTCTTGTAGGCCCGCTCGTCCGCTGTGGTGTGCCAGCCGGAATCGACAGGCTGTATCGCGTCGGCCATCGGGTAGTAGCCCTGGTTCCAGGCAGCGGCGGCCTCGGACTCCCGCCAGGCGTCGGCCACTTCACGGGCGCGCTTCTCCTGCGCCGGCGCCGGCTGACCGCTCGCGCGCCCGCCGTCCGTGCTCCGGCCACCGCCGCAACCGGCGAGGAGACAGACGGCCAGGAGGGGCGTGAGGAGTCGGCCGACGACGCGGTTGGCCTGCGTGTTCATGGAGTCCCCCTGGGTGTTGCCGACGACGGATTTCCTGACTGTCCGTACTACGACGCGGGAGGGGGATCCCACGTTCGCCCCTACGAAGGCCTCGGCCGGCCTGGATCCATCGAGGCGTTCGTCGACCCGGTCGCCCTACGCGAGGGCCGCAAGGTGGGCCGTGCTGGAGGTCACGGCGTGACGATGGTGAAGTCCGGGTCCGGTGTGCCGAGATGGCCCAGGAGTTCGGTCAGTTTCGCGAGGTCTCCCGAGATCTCGACGTCGTCGCGGGCGGTCAGATCCGTCGGCGGGACGGCACCGAGCAGGACGGCGCGCAGGTCGGCCTCGGTGAGGGTGATCTCGACGTCCGGGTCGGCGTCGGCGGCCGGCCCCGTGCCGGTGACGGAGGTGAGGACGCCGTTGCGCAGCCGCATGGTCACGGGGTCGCCGGTGGTGATGTTCCAGCGCACCGCGATGTCGGCGCCCCAACTGCCCGGCCCGTCCACCCGGATGGCGAGGGCGTCGAAGAGCTGCTCCAGGGTGAGGGCCGCCAGCAGGTCCGGTGCGGCGGTGACGGTGGGCGTGCCGACCGGGCCGTGGCGCAGTTCGTGGGCGCCCATCAGGTAGAAGTTGCGCCAGGTGCCGTTCTCGCTGCCGTAGCCGAGCTGTTCGAGGGCGTCGGCCTGGAGGCCGCGGGCCTCGGCGTTGTCCGGATCGGCGAACACGACGTGGTTGACGACCTGGACGACCCAGCGGAAGTCGCCGTCGGCGTACGACTGCCGGGCCCGGCGCAGCACTTCCTCCGCACCGCCCATGAACTCGACGTACCGCTGCGCGGCCTCGGCGGGCGGATGCTCCCACAGGTGGGCCGGGTTGCCGTCGAACCAGCCCATGTAGCGCTGGTAGACGGCCTTGGTGTTGTGGCTGACCGAGCCGTAGTAGCCGTGGGTGTGCCAGGCCCGTTCCAGGGTGGGCGGCAGTTCCATCAGCTCGGCGATCTCCGAGCCGGTGAGGCCCTGGTTGAGCATGCGCAGGGTCTGGTCGTGGAGGTAGGCGTAGACGTCCCGCTGCTGGGAGAGGAACTCCACCATCCGTTCACGGCCCCAGACCGGCCAGTGGTGGGAGGCGAAGGCCACGTCCGAGGACGCGGTGAACAGGTCGATGGCCTCGGTGAGATAGCGGGCCCACACCCGCGGGTCGCGGACCTGCGCTCCGCGGAGCGTCAGCAGGTTGTGCAGGTTGTGGGTGGCGTTCTCCGCCATGCACAGGGCCGCGTGGTCGGGGAAGTGGATGTTCAGTTCGGCCGGGGCCTCGGTGCCCGGGGTGAGCTGGAAGACCATGCGGATGCCGTCGACGGTCTCGGTCTGCCCGGTGCGGGTGATGTACGTGGTCGGCGGGATCAGGCCGACCGTGCCGGTGGAGGTCGTCTGTCCCAGGCCCGCGCCGATCTGTCCGCGCTCTCCCTTGGGCAGGGCGGCGCCGTACATGTAGGCGGCCCGGCGGCCCATCGCCGTACCGGCGTAGACGTTCTCGCTGACCGCGTGCTCCAGGAAGCCCTGCGGGGCGAGGACCAGGACTCCGCCCGCCACATCCGCGTCGGTGACGACCCCGCGCACCCCGCCGAAGTGGTCGACGTGGCTGTGCGTGTACAGCACGGCGCTGACCGGCCGGTCGCCGCGGTGGCCGCGGTACAGGGCCAGCCCGGCGGCGGCGGTCTCGGAGCTGATCAGCGGGTCGATGACGAGAACCCCGCGGTCGCCCTCCACGATCGTCATGTTGGACAGGTCGAACCCGCGCACCTGGTAGACGCCCTCGGTGACCTGGAACAGGCCGTGGTCCGAGCAGAGCCGGCTCTGCCTCCACAGGCTCGGGTTGGCCGTGGCCGGGCACTCGCCGTCGAGGAACCCGTAGGCGCCAAGGTCCCACACCGCGCGTCCGTCGGCGTCCTTGACGACGCTGTCCGCAGCCGTGCCGAGGAAGCCGCGCCGGGCGTCCTCCAGGTCCTGGGTGTCGTCGAACGCGAAACGGCTCAGCAGTGCCTCGTTGCCGCGCACGACGGACGGCTCGGCGGGCTTGGCCTCGGTCCCCTGGGGCATCGGGCGTTCTCCCTCGCTGACGACGGTCCGAAGGCCGCCACCACGCTGAACACGGCCAGTGCCACCCTCACCCGACGCCCCCGCACGCACGAGCGGGTCCACTCCGTAGGGGTGAACCCGGAGACAGTCCATCGAGCGCCCTCCCTCAGCCCCGTTGGCCGTCAGGCAGCGGGGCCGCCTTCGCTCTCCTACGACGCGTTCGGCTGCGCGGCCACCCGGCCCACCGCGCGGGCTTTCCTCGCCCACGCGCCCTGTTCGCCCTGGCCGGCCCCTCGGGCCAGCGGCTCCGACAGGCTCTGAACGCCTTCGCGGTGAGGGGCCGGCATCCGAGGAGAGGGCGCGGGGACCGTGAGACCGCGCGGACACCGGTCGGACCCGAGTCCCTGACGCTCGGCTGTCGCGGGACCGGGTCGGCACCGCTCGGTTGACGGTGCTATCTGGCAGTGGCGCGGAGCCTCGCGACGGCTTGCCGTAGCCCGTCGAAGGCCCGTTCCTCCTCCCGGGGCCCCACTTGCGGAGCGCCGATGATGCTGTCGCGCACCACGCGGATTCGGGCATAGGCGTCGAAGCGCGTCAGCACTTCCTGGACCGCACGCTCATGCGGTGAGGACGGAGGCGGAGCGGACGGGACGTTCGAAGACGGCATCGCGAGGTTCTCGTCTCATTGCGGAACTACGGGCAGGAAGGAGGAAGCAGGGGCGTGTCCTCGCGGTGCCGCATGGTCGGCTCGGCCGCAACACGCGGGCCGCGGTGACGCATGGGCGATGCGGGTGACCTCGTCATGGGCTGCCCCCGTGACGTCGGGGCTCGGGCGCAGGCCCGCAGGAAGGCTCCCTCAGGACGCGCAGGGTCCTGCCGGAGGACGGCTCCCGCCGGACCCGTGGCCCGTCCGGGCCGGAGGCGGGGCGGAGATCTGACCTGCATGGGAAGCCTTCCGGGCGCGACGAACCTGTCGCCGACCAGACTTCCCGGCACACCGAACGCCCCGGAACGCGGGACGAAGTGTCCTCACACTATGCGCAACCACGGTCGGCCGTCACGGTCACTTCCTGCTGGCTTCGATGTGGTCGAGCATCGCGTCGAGCGCCACCTCCAGCGGTCGGACCTGGCGCTGCAACTGGGTGAGCAGCAGGCCGCCCTGAAGCGCGGCGAGTGTCGCGAGGGCGAGGTCGTCGGGGTCCGCGTCGAGTTCACCGCGGTCGTGCATCGCCTGGAGACCCTCACGGATCGCCGACTCCCAGCGCAGAAAGCCACTGGCAGCGGCGAGACGGGCCTCGGGGTTGGTCTCCGCGACCTCGCTGCCGAGGGAGCCGATCGGGCAGCCGCCCCGGCACTGCAGCCGCAGCTGGTATTCCACCAGCGCGTCCCGCCACCGCCGTAGGCCGACCATGGTGTCGAGGCGGGCGAAGAGCGGTTTCTGCATGTCCAGCACCGCCTCGGTCTGGAACTCGATCACGGCGAGCAGCAGTTCCTGCTTGTCGGCGAAGTAGTGGTAGATCTGCGAACCGCTCACCCCGGCCGCCGCCCGCACGTCCTCAAGCGTCGCCTCGGTCACGCCCCGCTCGTACATGAGCTGTGCGGCGGCGGCCACGATGCGGCCCCGGGTCTCCTGCCCCTTGCGGGTCAGCTTCTTCTCGGCGGACCGTCGCGTCTCGGTGCTCATGGTGCACGACACTAGCAGATTCTGGATTGGACAACCCATTTTTCGCGGACAATTGTGGGTCAGGCAACCCAGTCAGGCCGCGTTCGGCGGCCGGGAACCCTGGAAGGACCCAGCATGGAACTCTCGAACAAGGTCGCCCTCGTCACCGGCTCCACCGGCGGTATCGGGGCCGAGACGGCCCGCCTGATGGCAGCGGCCGGTGCCGAGGTGATCGTCTCCGGCCGCAACGCCGAGCGCGGGGCGGCGACCGTGGCATCGATCAAGGAAACCGGCGGCAGGGCGCGCTTCATCGCCGCCGATCTCACCGACCCGGCCGCTCTGCGCCGCCTCGCCGAAGAGGCCGGACCCGTCGACATCCTGGTCAACAACGCGGCGATCTTCCCGGGAGCGCCGACCGTGGACCAGGACCCCGGCACGCTCGACGAGACCCTCGCCGCCAACATCCGCGCCCCGTACCTCCTCACCGCGTCCCTGGTCCCCGCCATGATCGCCAGGGGCTCCGGCAGCATCGTCAACGTCAGCACCATGGCGGCCCGGATCGGCCTCCCCGGACTGTCCGTCTACAGCGCTTCCAAGGCCGCGCTGGAGTCGCTGACGCGCACCTGGGCGGCCGAGTTCAGTCCGGCCGGCGTGCGCGTGAACACCGTCGCGCCAGGTCCTACGCGGACCGACATGGTCCTCTCCAACATGGGAGAGGAGAACGCCGAGCAGTTCGCGAAGACCACCGTGCTCGGCCGGCTCGCGTCGCCGCGCGAGATCGCCGAGGTGATCCTCTTCCTCGCGTCGGACCGCGCGAGCTACCTCACCGGCGCCACCCTCGCGGCCGACGCGGGACGCACCGCCGTCTAGAGCGGCCGCGTCGGGGGTGCGGCTGTCTAGAGAGCGGTAGCCGGGGGTGCGGCTGCCGCGTGCCTTCCGCGCACTGGCGGCCCGGCCGGACCGGCGGTCACGGTCACCGAGCGATCCGCCGGACCGGCAGTCCATTTCCCGCTCGGAGCACCCGTTTACCGCGGGCCGGGACGCCGGTGACGCGATGCCGCCGACGCGGTCGTCTCCATCATCGGCACCGGCCTGATGCCCACCAGCTGACGGGCCACCAGCTCCTGTGACGGGGAGACGGTGAGGGGCGGGGCGCACTCCCCGCCCCTCACCGCTGCACCGGCACACCAGCGGTCCCGCCGCCTGCTCCACCTACCCCGCCCTGCCCTGCCGGAGCGACTCGCCTCCGGTCCGTCACACGTACCAGTCGCGGGGCGTCGCAGCCATGCCCGCGTTCCCGCCGAGTGTCGGACGTACGCTCAGGATCTGGTCGACTCCCATGCGGTACTCCTCGAACGCCAGGGCGCCGCCGACCAGATACAGCCGCCACACCCGGGCCGTCTCCTCGCCCACGAGCCGCACGAAGTCGTCCCACCGCTCCTCAAGCGTGCGGTGCCAGGCGGCGACAGTCCGTACGTAGTGTTCGCGCAGCGACTCCACCGAGCGCACCTCAAGACCGGCCGCCTCCAGCAGGGCGACCGTCTCGCCGAGCGGGCGCATGTGCATGTCGGGTGCGATGTACGCCTCGATGAACGCGCCGCCGCCGGGTGCCTTCGCCCCGCGGGACATCTGCTGCACCAGGACACGTCCCTGCGGCCTGACCAGCCGGTGCAGGGCGGCGGTGAACGCCGGATACTCCGCGTCCCCGACGTGCTCGCCCATCTCGATGCTGGAGACGGCGTCGTAGCCGCCGCCCGTGATGTCGCGGTAGTCCTGGCACACCACCTCGACCAGGTTCTCCAAACCCCGCTCGGCGACCTGTTCGCGGACGTGGGCCGCCTGCTCCTTGGCCAGGGTGACGGCGGTGACCCGCACCTTGTGCTCGGCCGCCGCGTACAGAGTGAGCGAGCCCCAGCCGCAGCCGATGTCCAGCAGCCGGGAACCGGGCCGCAGAGCGAGCTTGCGGCAGACCAGTTCCAGCTTGGCGCGCTGGGCGTCGGCCGGGGTGAAGTCCGCCTCGTCGCTGGTCCAGTACCCGCACGAGTACGCCATGGTCTCGTCCAGGAGGAGGCGGTAGAAGTCGTTGGACAGGTCGTAGTGGTGGCTGATGGCGGCCCTGTCCCGGCTCCTGCTGTGCAGGCCGCCGCGCAGTCGTGCCTGTGAGGCGGGCGCGGGCGGGCGCGGTCCTGCGGCGCCGAGGAGCACAGCGGTCCCGGTGGCGCGCGCCACATCCTGGAGTCCGAACCGGGGTGAGTCCAGACGGCGTTCCCGCGCCGCCGCCCACATGATCCGCAGTCCCTGCGCGAGGTCTCCGTCGACATCGATCTCCCCGGTGACGTACGCCTGGGCCAGACCCAGTTCGCCGGGCTGCCACAGCAGGCGCCGTAGCGCGCGCCGGGACCGGATCACGACGACGGGTCCATCGGCCGGGCCTGTCTCGCTGCCGTCCCAGGCCCGCAACCGCAGCGGGAGGGGGCCGCCGAGCGCGGTCTCGGCGAGCGCGGCGAGCCGGTGGGCGACACCGGACCGCGCGCGGGTCGTCTGGGGGGTGTTCATCGTGCGGGGTTCTCCTTGGTGGTCAGGTATTGCTGTACGTCGAGATGTCCGGCGCGAAGTCCGCGCATCCGGAGCACGGTCCGAAAATCCCGCCAATCCCGGGAGTCCGGAGATCTGGGAGTCCGGGGATTCTGAGCTTCGGAGATTCGGGGATCCGCGGATTCGGCAATCCGGCTTGGAAGCGGGCGAGTTGACCGGATTCGCGGTGCCGGCCGCGACCGCGTGGATCCACCGCCCGAGGCGTCGGCGAGACAGACGGCGACTTCGCACCACTCCTCTCGGCGCCCCTGGCGCGCGTGACATCGCTTGCCTCCAAACCCGCGGCGGACCCTCGTCTCGTCCGTAATCCGAAGCCGCCACGGGAACGGATTGGTCAGGAGACCGCGCTCTCTCCGCAGCGCAAAGGAGAACCGAGCCTCCTCCGCCGAAGCTCCGGGTCAGCAGTGCTAGACGAGGACGGGCCCTCCGCTGGACCAGGCCCGATGCGGTCCCGCGGCCCGGGACTGCGGCACTTGGCGTACGGCGGTCAGCACGGTCCGATGCCAAGTTCCGGCCCGGCGCATCATCCACGGACCACCGCCCCGGATGACCACGACACCGGCACGGGCGCCGGCCGCGCGCGCCCGCTCGGCATAGCACCACGCCTCGACGTCGGCGGCCCGGCCGTCGTGCCCCTGCACAAGCAGCACGCTCCGGCCGGCCAGGTGGGCGGCGGACTCCTCCACGGGCACCCACGGCGCCAGTGCCACCACCCCCTGCACCTGCGGATGAGCCGCGACCCGCAGTGCGGCACGACCACCCATCGCATGCCCCACCAGGACCACGGGCACATCACCGGCCAGTCGTCCCAGTTCGCTCAGGGCGCGCAGCGCGTCCTGCTCCGCGTCGCCGTCGTTCCACCCGCGGCACCTGTAGCGGACCTGGCCCAGCAGCACTTCATGCAGGGACACGGCCGCCGCGGAGGTCCGAAGCACGGGCCTCATCCGCAGTGCCGCCAACTGCCAGGGCCGGGCGGGACCGTGGCCGACAACCGGTCCGCCATGCAGGGTGATCACGGCCGCGCGCGTCCGCTGCGGCACGTGACGCACCCACAGCGCCGCGCCATGCGCCGACTCCCACCACACCGACATGAGACCTCTCCCCTGCACGAACGCGGATCTCGCGCCGCGGGGAATCCGTTGCGACCGCCGTACCGGCTTGCCCCGGATCAGGGACTCGATCGGGTGAACCCGTAGGGACACCGTCGTCTGGTGGCCGCATTGGTCTACGGCTCGTCAGGACGACGCCCTTCGGCATCCATCAGCTCGTCATCCGATCGGCGATCAACGCGATCGGCGATCAACGCCAACGACTGGGGCACGATCCGCTCCAGAACCGGCAGGACGGTACGCCAGCTGTCGAGAGCCACGGCCTGTGCGGCGAGCCTGCGGGCCTGGAACGGCTCGGCCAGTTCCGCGAGTTCGGCCAGTGCACGGGCCCGCGTCGCACGGTAGGCGATCGAACGGGCGAGCATCACCGCCGCGTCCGGATCACCATGCCGTGCCGTTGCCCGGACAATCGCCACCAGTGCCTCGCCCTGGGCCCAACGGTCGTTGATCGAGTGGACGAGGGATTCCGCTCGACGCAGATTCCCGCGGCGAGCCAGTTCCCGGACCACTTCGATCAGCGCCCTGTCCTGTGCGCGGCAGTCGGTGATCGCGCGCGCCAGAACCTCGGCCCCTCCCGTGTCGCCGGACCGAGCCACTTCCCCGACCACCTCGGCACGCCGAGCCATGGACTGATCGCCACCGAGGAGTTCGACGAGCGCCATGGCCCGCTCGGTCTGACCGTGCCGGGCCAACAGGAGCGTCACGGACCTCAGCAGAACGTCGTGGCCACGACCGCCAACCGTCTCAAGCAGTGCCTCGGCTCGGTCGGCCAAGGCCAAAGCGACGGCATGGTCGACGGACGCGGTGACCGCATCCAGCACATGCGCCAAGTCCCAGGCGGTGAGAGGAGATGGGAGGAGGGCCGGGCCAGCGGAGTCCTCGTCCGGATCAAGCGCCCACCCACAGAGCGCCGTCCCGGCCGCGACGACCGGAACGGGCAGGCGACGCAGCAGTGCGTCGAGCCGACCGAGATCTCCCGCAAGCACCTCACGGACCAACACCACCACCAGCGCGCGGGGTTCGGCCCACACCGCCGACTCGCCTGACCGGGCGAGGGCCTCCACACGGTCGGCGAGTGCGACGGCCCGAGCGTGGTCGCCGACGGTGACGGCCACCTCCACGAGAAGGGCGAGTACCCGCTCGGCCCCTTCAACGGCGCAGGAACTCACCTCGTCCTCGGCGCGAGCGGCGAATCCGAGCGCCGCGTCGCCATCCCCGCCGTCCGCCACCGCCTTCGCCAACAGGGCCCAGGCCCATGCCCAGTTGTGCGGGTAGCGAATGCCCTCCGCCAGAGCGACGGCCCGGTCACGCTCACCGGCGCGGGCCCACTCCGGCACGAGGCCGACCAGCGCCAGATCCCGCACCTGCCGCACGGGAATGGATTCGGCGACCGCCTGGGCGCCGCTCAGGTCTCCGGCTGCCGCCCCGGCACGCACCAGTTCCAGAAGTTCCGTGCCCTGCTCAAGCTCGTCACTGATCGTGTACGCCATCTCGGCCGCGCGCACGAGGTGGCCAGTGCGGGCAAGCTCCCTCGGCAACACCTCAAGGGTGGGGCCGGCGTCTGATTCCCTGCCCGCTGACAGCCGTAGAACAGCCAACAGGCAAGGTGTGAAGCCCCGTTGCGGAAAACCGCTTCCCCAGTGGTGCTCCGGTGCCGGGCCGCTGCGTAGCTCCCGTTCCCGCGTCATGAAAAGCTCTGGCCCCCACTGGGCCAACCCCTCCGGCATGTCCGGTATCCCCCTGGTCGGACCCCCAACTGCGCACCCGCACAAGCGATCCCACACTACTGGCGGGAATCGGCTGGATTACCGTGGCGTACGAAGTCTCGTTACCGCGACGTACGAAGTCTCGGCGTCTGCGGCGTTTCGCTCTCAACGCTGGATCTCCACCAACGGGCAGCGTCGAAGCCTGCTCGGAGGATGCGCTTGACCCGAGTGGCTCGGCCCACGGACGCAGGTAAGCGAGCCCGGGACCGTCTCCGGACGGGACCCGCAGGTGACCCACCCTCGGCAGGCGCTCCCGGCATCCACGATCTCCTCGATACGCGCCGTGCGAACGCGGGAACGGACGGCGAGCGAATCCATGGCGGGCATAAACCGTCATGTACGGCCACTTCCCTACAAAGCACCTCGCTTCGCCGTGTTCAGTGCTCAGATACGTCATGCGAACAGGCAGGCGTGAGCCGCACCCGAACATGATCCCCGTGGCCGAGGAGCCGTTTCGGGCGTTGCTGGAGGCGGCTCCCGACGCGATGGTGATCGTGGATGACGCCGGCATCATCCGCCTGGTGAACGCGCAGACCGAGGCCTTGTTCGGGTATCCCCGCAACGAACTGCTCGGCCGTCCCATCGAGATGCTGGTCCCGCACCGCTTCCGCGCTCAGCACCCCGGTCACCGCCTGGGCTACTCCACCAACCAGCAGGTCCGCCCCATGGGCGCCAATCTCGACCTGTACGGGCTGCGCCGGGACGGGGCCGAGTTCCCGGTGGAGATCAGTATCAGCCCCTTGCAGACCCCCGACGGGTTGTTGATCTCCGCCGCCGTCCGTGACGTCAGCGAACGCAAGGCAGCCGAAGCGCGCTTCCGCGCCTTGCTGGAGGCGGCTCCGGACGCCATCGTCATCGTGGACGACACGGGTGTCATCCAGTTGGTCAACGCGCAGACGGAGGCCCTGTTCGGCTACCGGCGGGAAGAGCTCCTGGGGCGTCAGGTGGAGATCCTGGTCCCCCAGCGGTTCCACGGTCACCATCCCGCCCGCCGGCACGGCTACGTCGACAACCGGCGCGTGCGCCCCATGGGCGCCGGGCTGGAGTTGTACGGGCTCCGCCGCGACGGCGTCGAGTTCCCGGTCGAGATCAGCCTCAGCCCTCTGGAGACGCCGGAAGGGACATTGGTCTCCGCCGCCATCCGCGACGTCAGCGAACGCAAAAAGGCCGAGGCGCAGCTCGCCGAACTCTACGAACAGCAGCGCCATGTCGCCTTGACCCTGCAACGCAGCCTGATGGGCTCACCTCTTCCCCTGCCCGGCATGGACACCTCCAGCCGGTACTTCCCCGCCCGCCAGGGGCCCGGCGTGGGCGGCGACTGGTTCGACCTGATCGCCCTGGGCGGCGGGCGCATGGGCGTCCTGATCGGCGACGTCATGGGCCGCGGTCTGGAAGCCGCCGCGGTCATGGGCCAGTTGCGCTCGGCCTCCCATGCGCTGGCCAAGACCGGTATGCCGCCCTGGCAGTTGATGCGGGCCCTTGACGCGGTCGTCAGCGAACTGCCCGACCAACTCGTCACCTGCTGCTACCTGGTACTGGACCCCGACGACAGCGCCCTGACCGTGTGCTCGGCCGGCCATCTGCCGGTGCTGACGGTGGATCCCAGCGGGCAGGTCCACAGGCTCCCGGTCGACGTCAGTGTCCCGCTGGGCGTCGGAGACGTACCCCATCAGGAGACCCGGCTGACCGTGCCGCCGGACTCGGTCCTCGCCCTCTACACCGATGGCCTGGTGGAGACCCCCACCAGCGACATCGAGCTGCAGATCGACGCTCTGGGCACAGCTCTCGAGAAGGCCGTCGCCGACACCGCCTGCCTTGAGCGCGCCGCCGACTCCGTCCTCACCGCCCTGCTGCACGAGCCCCAGGACTACAGCGACGACGTGACCCTGCTGCTGGCCCGTATGCCTCCCGCGTCGGTGACCGCGGTGTCCGCGCTCCTTCCGGCGCAGCCCATCAGCGTGGGGGAAGGGCGCCGGTTCCTGCGCCACACCCTGCGGGACTGGGACTGCGAGGATCTTGCCGACACGGCCTGTCTGCTGGCCTCCGAGCTGTTGTCCAACTCGGTACGCCACGCCTGCGATCCGCTGCGGCTGCGGCTGCGCCGTACCAGGGACGAACTCCACATCGAGGTGTGCGACGGCAGCCCGGTCCTGCCTCGCGCCAGGACCGCCGCCCCCGACGAGGAGTCGGGTCGCGGACTGGCCCTCCTGGACCAACTGGCCTCCACTTGGGGCAACTTGCTCTCGGAGGACGGCAAGATCGTGTGGTTCTCCCTGCCTCTGTCCGACGCTCCTGCTTCAAAGACGGTCACCTCGGCGAACGCCCCCGAGCAATCGCGACCTGGCGTCCGTCACCCACGACAAGCCCGGGATCATGGGGCAGGCTGCTGACATGAGATCTCGAACCGGCGGTATGTGGTGGGGAACCTCGATCGAGGCGCCGGATCCCAGCGCCCTGGCGAGGTTCTACGCCGACCTGCTCGGTTGGCACATCGGACACGAGGAGCCGGGCACGGCCGTCGTCGCCGCCTCCCCGCAAGGTCCGTTCTTCGTGTTCCAGCAGGCGGACGGCTACCAGGCTCCGGTGTGGCCGCCGACGGAGGGCGAGCAACGGCCCATGATGCACTTCGACTTCCAGGTCGGCGATCTCGATTCGGCGGTCGCCGAAGCGGTGGACCTGGGCGCCACGGTGGCGGAGTTCCAGCCGCAGGAGAACGTCCGCGTGCTCGTCGACCCGGCCGGACATCCGTTCTGCCTGTGCCTGGACGAGGGATGAACGACCCGTCAGCCTGAAGAGCGACAGGACGGGAAGGAAGCGGCCAACACCCGCGCCTGCCCCGGCCGACCGGGACCCTGTCCGCGCCGCGCCGAGGTCTTCACCTCACCACAGGTGACGCCTCCCGCTCGGACGACGCGTCAGGCCTTCACGTGGCTGCTTCCACGGCGGGGACCGTGCCAGTCCAGGCACACGACGGTCGCGTCGTCCTTCGGTGATCGGCCCTCGTAGGCGTCGGTGACGGCGGTGACCATCGTGCGTACGACCTCACGCGGATGCTCGGCGGCGGTGGCGCGGAGAAGGCCGGAGAGGTCGACTGCGTGGGCCTCGCGTTCCTGCATTCCGTCGGTGTACAGCACAAGGCGGTCACCGGGGCGCAGGTCGAGATCCTGCACCTGGTAGGGGCCCTGCTCGACGAAGCCGAAGGGCATGTTCACGACCAGGCGCAGTTCCTCGACCGCTCCGTCACGCAGCCGCAACGGCCAGGGGTGGCCGGCATTGACGATGTGGCCGCCGCTTCCGTCCAGGGCGATGCGCAGCAACTGGCCGGTGGCGAAGGTGCGTCGGCCGTGGTCGAGGAGGGCACGGTGGGTCCGGCGGGCCTGCTCGGCGAGGTCATCTCCGGCCCTGCGGGCACCGCGGGAGGCGTTGACCAGGAGGGTCGCCATCAGCGAGGCGTCCACGTCGTGGCCCATGGCATCGGTGACGGAGAGGTGCAGCGTGTCAGTGTCGAGGCTGTAGTCGTAGGTGTCGCCGGCGATGTCCGACGCCGGCACCAGAGCGCCGGCGAGGGTGAATTCGGGAGCTTCGCAGGAGGGAGCCGAGGGCAGCAACTGGCGCTGGATCTCAGCGGCCAGGCTGACCGCGGTGGTGCGGTTGCCCCAGTGATAGAGGTCAGTGAAGCGCCGGTCGGTGACGATGATGTACGCCAGCGCGTGCGCGGCCTCCTCGACCTGCTCCAGCACGTCCTCGGTGACCTCGGTGAGGAACAGCTCCAGGACGCCGATGGCATCGCCGCGATTGGTGACCGGGGCCAGTACCCGCTGCCCCTCCTCGCCCTGCGGCGCCAGCACCGGCTTCTGGGTCCGCAGGACATCGTCGTAGACACCGCTGCCGGCCAGAGGGACCTGTTCGGTCTGCTCCTCGTGGTCGCGGACCGCCGTGTCGTTGACCCGCAGCAGGCGCCGTCCGACGACGTCGACGAAGAGGAACGACACGTATCGCGCGCCGAACCGGTCGCGCAGGTTGTGCGCCACGACGTCCAGGGAGGACACCGGCGCGGCGCTCTCCGCCGCCGCCAGAACCTCGGCCAGCCCGATCCGATCCCTCGCCACACCGCCTCCTCGCGTCACAGCCTCCGTCTCGCCGACGTGACAGCAGGTGCCCCAGGCGAGAGGCGACCGGACTTCGCCGACTCCCACGAGTCATTGTCGCAGGACAACCATTATCAGAATCCGGAACCTGATCACAGAGGTTCTTGAACCGGTCCGTGACCATATACCCCGGTATGCGACAGTCCTTCATCCACCTCAGAGCCGCGCCACCGTGCTCCGCCGGCGCCCATGGCGCGCCCGGAGATCGCGGCTCTCATGCCCTACGTATGCTCAGCGAAGCCCGGTCGATGCCATCACGCTCCTCACATATGACCGGGCCATGCCAGCCCGCAGCGGCTGGGCGCCCATCCAAGTGCCCTGGTGGGAGACGCGATCGACACGGCCGAAACCAGAGACCAGAGACCTGCGGCCGGAGACCGGAGGCCGGAGAGGTGAATCGGCGCACGGAATACGGGCGTGCGCCCTACCCGCAAGAGGCCGGACTCACGTGCAGCACGGTGCAGAGCCGTGTCAGGGAACCAAAACCAGTGGTGCGCACCTTTAAGCAGCAGGGAAAGTGATCCCGATCGCGGGCACGATCAAGGTATGGATCACCCTTCTCCTCCTGCCAGTTGGGGAGTGGGCACGGTGATCGCGGAGGGGGGAGAGCCGGTGAGCACTGTGGGTGAACGTATACGCAGAACGATCCGCCAGGTGGGCCTGATCGCACTGGCCCTGGCGGGTTCGGGGGCGGTGTGCCTGGGCGCCGAGGTCGCCGTCGGCAGCCTGCTGCACGTGACGCAAAACGTCTGGCTGGCGCTGCTGCTCTATCCGGTGGTCTTCCTCCTGGCACTCGGCGTCCTCCTGACGATGGTGCCGAGCATGGAGAAACCCGAGGGCTGGGGCGTCCTGGCGATGATCGTGATACCCATCAGCGCACTGGCCGTGGTGCACCTGACCTATTCGGGCCTGGACCAGCGGGCGTTGCACGACCGGGGCCAGGAGATACGGGCGACGGTGAGCGACACGTACTGGGTCGACGAGGGGCCGAGCGCGCCCCTCCTCGCCGCGGAGTTCAAGGACCCGTCGGGCCGACCGATACCCGGCACGATCTACGGCGAGAAGCTGAAGGTCGGTCAGACGGTCACCGTCACCGTGGACCCCAAGGGGAAGATCCCGCTCTACCGGGGTGAGCGGCCGACGGGTTCCGGGAAATTCCTGGCGGCGGGGATCACGGCGGCGGTCGAGATCCTGTTCCTGGCGTGGGCAGCGTTCCAGGGAACGGCGGAGCGACTGGCCGCCAGGACGGAGCCCGAACCCGAGCGGACCCAGGAGCCCGAGGACTCACCGGCCTGACGTATCCGGCCTCCGAAGCCCATCGACGCCTTTCCGCTGCTGCCACTTCCGTACGGTCACACCGCAAGAACGGAGCCGAAGGGGTGGGTGGACGGACTACGACCGTGAGCCGCCGTCGGCCCAGCATCCCGCACTCCAGCCGAGTTCCCGGCAGGGCGGTGTCAGCGCACCCAGCCGCCGGTGAGGTTCTGGACGGCGGAGCCGTCGGAGTCGGCGAGGCTGGTGGCTACGAAGTCGCGGGCCCACTGCGAGGTCTGGATACGGAAAGGCGGCTGCGCGACGGTCAGGGCCTCGATGATCGGGGCGGCTGCCTCGGCCGGGGTCTGGGCGTTGCTGAACGACTGCTGGGTGCGGGTGATGTAGGCCTCGAGAGCCTGGCCGTAGGGCCCGGCGGCGGCGATCAGAGCGGGCACGTCCAGGCCGAGATTGGCGACGAACTCGCTCGCCACCGCTCCGGGCTCGATCACGGTGACATCGACACCGACGGTCGCGGCGACCGGTGCGAGGGACTGCATGAAGCCCTCGACCGCGAACTTGGCCGCGCAGTAGGCCTCGTTGAAGGGCTGGCCGACGACTCCGCCGACGCTGCTGACGGTGATCACCCGGCCTTTTGAGGCACGCAGATGCGGCAGCGCGGCCCGGGTCGCCGCCACCACGCCGAAGAAGTTGACCTCCATGGCCGCGCGGACGTCGTCGACACTGCTCTGCTCGATGGTGCCGACCTGGGCGGCGCCCGCGTTGTTGACCAGCGCGTCCAGGCGGCCGTGTTCGGCGACGACCTCGTCCAGACAGGCCGTGACGCCGGCGGCGTCGGTCACGTCCAGACGCTTGACCTGGATCCGGTTGGTGACACCCGCCTCGGCGGCGGCCTCGCGCAGGGCCTCGGCCTTGCCGGTGTCCCGCATGGTGGCGACGGTCAGCCAGCCCGCCCGGGCGGTGCCGATGGCCGCGGCCAGTCCGATGCCGGAGGACGTACCGGTGATCAGAACCGTCTTCGGGGAGGTCATGAGGCTCTTCCTTGCCTGGGGAGTAGCGGCGCACAACGGGCCGGCGTTCGGCGTTCGTAATCGGGGAGTTCCCCGGTTACCGTCAAACTAAGCGGGGAACTCCCCGTTTGTCCAGTTAGACTGGCCCTCGACGGAAGGAGCCGCCTTGACCACCAAGCCGAGCGTGCTGCGCGCCGATGCCCGCCGCAACCGTGAGCGCATCCTCGAGACGGCGGTACGCGCGTTCTCCGAGCAGGGCCCGGACGTCGCGATCGACACGATCGCCAAGGCCTCAGGCGTCGGCTCGGCCACGCTCTACCGCCACTTCCCCACCCGCGAGGCGCTGGTCGAAGCGGCCTACCGCAACGAACTGGCGCGCGTCTGCGACAGCGCGACCCAGTTGCTCGCCGAGCATGCGCCGGACCGGGCGCTCCGCCTGTGGATGGACCGCTTCATCGACTACCTGGCCGCCAAGCAGGGCATGGCGGACGCCCTGCGGGCCGCGATCGCATCCGGTGCGGACCCCTTCGCCGAGACCCTGGAGAGACTCGGCACCGCACTCGGCACCCTGTTGCGCGCGGGCGCGGACTCCGGACTCCTGCGCCCGGACGTCGACCCCTTCGACGTCGGCTTCGGCCTGGCCGGCGTCGCCCTGATCACCAGCGCCCCCGACCAACGCGAACGGGCCGGCCGCATCCTCGACCTACTCCTGGACGGCCTGCGGCACGGGGCGGGCAAGTCGGCGTCCACCTAGAGAGTCGTGTCGAGCGCCGACGCGGGAACCCTGGCCCCTGAGGCAGGCATCGGCTTGGAGAACTGACCCACTATCGCCGGGCCCTGAGATCGTCCGGATACACGCGGACAACCTGCGGACAACCGACGGTCACCGCCGGCCGTTCGGGCCACAAGTAGTGGGTCCTCAACCCGACCGCGGAAATCCGGAGACACCACGCCCACCCACCAGCGCGCCACGACCGCCCACCTCAGCGCCCCCACGAAGCGCCATGGCGCGAACCGCGAGCAATCCGCTACCGGGGTGCACAGTGCCGAACTACCGCCCCTGGCCCACCTGTTGCTGACTGTCGATCGCCCCCGCCGCAACAAGAAGGGCGGCCGTCTCGGGATGGGGACCGTTGTTCGCCCACTCCAGAGGCGACCGGCCGGTGCCACGATCCTCCCTTGCGTTCGGATCAGCCCCGAAGGCCAACAACTCACGCACCGTCTCGATATGCCCCCAACAGGCAGCCGCGCACAACGGCGTACCCTCCGCGCCGATCCCCCTGCTTTCGACCTCGGGAGATGCGCCTGCCGACAGGAGCAATCCGACGATCGCGGCCCTGCCATTCACCGCAGCGGCATAGAGCGCCGTAGTGCCCTCACTGTCGGATTCCTCCGGGTCAACTCCCGCCCCCAGCAAGGCCTTCACGGCGACCACATCGCCCGCCTGAATCGCTCCGAACAAACGTCGCGAGAACTTCTTCCTCAACCGCCGCTTCATGGACAGAGATTAAGGCCCCGACCTACGTGGTGAGGTGTCGTCGACCTCGGTACGCGGCGGGTACGCGGAGTTGGTTTCTTCCACATGGGCGGCCTCAGGGTGGCGGTACGCAGGACAGTCTCGATGAGGCGCTGTTTGCTGCCCTCATCCCTGTCTGATGGCGGATACGCGAAGCTGTCCCGCACCGTCTCGGACTACGCCGGCCGGTTGGTGGGTCACGTTCCGACGAAGCTCACCGTTTCTGTCATGTCCGCCCGCGTGGTGCGCAGTTGGGGCGCACCCTCCTTCTCGAATCCCACCGCGACGCCGCAGAACAGCACGAGTTCGTCATCGGCTCCGACCATCTCGCTGACGGTCTCGCGATACGTCGTCCACATCACCTGCGGGCAGCTGTGCAGCCCTTCCGCCCTCAGTAACAGCATGACCGTTTGCAGGTACATCCCCGCGTCCCCCCACTGCCCGGGCCCCATCGTCCGGTCGAGGTAGCAGAACAGCACGACCGGCGCCCCGAACGCCTCCGCGTTCAAGACGGCGATCTTCACGGGCCGGGCGGGATCGTCACGCTCGATCCCCAAGGCCTCGTACCGCTGGGCGGCCGCTGCGGAAAAGCGGTCCAGATACGGTGACGCCAGTCCAGCCGGATACATCGGATACTCGCGCTCGTCACCAGGGTCTCCCGCAAGCGCCTTGGCCGTCGCGCGCTTCTTCAGCTCGGCCAAGGGTTCGCCAGTGACGACGTACACATGCCACGGCTGGAGGTTCCCGCTCGACGGGGCCCGTGCCGCTGCCGCCAGCACACGTTCGAGAACCTCCTTGGGCACCGGCCTACCACTGAACGCCCGCACAGCCCTACGACTGTCCACGGCTTCGTACACATCCACGCCTTCCCCGTCCTCTCACTCCATGGCAGGCAGTGAAGACACGAGGATGATCGTCGCACCCGGCCAGCCGGTGTCTCAGCGGGAACCGGGGCGTCTGCACAGTGAAGCTGTCACTGTCGTGGTCCGGGCCATGGCCGCCGTCTTGTGCTCGCCGAGCGGCCACCTCTCGCAACTCGCGTGGGCCATGGGAACGATCCTCGCTCCCCTTTCGTCTACAGTTCAGTAGACCGTCTACAGGATTGTAGTCATTTAGCGGATGGCGGATGTCGGCGTCGCAGCGTTCCGACGGACCGGACGAACGACGAAGAACGAAGGACGAAGAGGCTCCATGATGACCACAACCCCGCACCTGGCATCGCAGCTCGCTGTCAATGTGCTGGATGCGCGCTCCCTGCTGTCCGCCTTCGGCGTGCTGGGTGTGGGGGTGGTGCTGTTCGCGGAGACGGGACTGCTCGTCGGCTTCTTCCTCCCGGGCGACTCACTGCTGTTCACGGCGGGTCTGCTGTGCACCGGTGCCGCCGACCGCGGCCTGAAGCTGTCACTGACCCCGCTGCTGGTCGCGGCGGCGGTGGGTGCGCTGGCCGGCTCGCAGTGCGGGTACTTCCTGGGCAGACGAGCGGGCGGTGCCCTGCTCGCCCGCAGCCGCTCGGCGCGCTTGCACCAAGGCGCGAAGCGCGCCGAGGAGCTGCTGGAGCGCTATGGGTACGCGAAGGCGATCGTGCTGGCCCGCTTCGTCCCGGTGGTGCGCACGGTGCTGAATCCGATGGCGGGCGCCCTGCGGGTACCGGTGCGGACGTTCACCGTGTGGCAGGTGACCGGCGGCCTGGTCTGGAGCCTGGGTCTCACCCTGGCTGGCTACGCGCTGGGCTCGTCCGTGCCGAACGTGGACCGGTATCTGTTGCCGATGGTCGCGGTGATCGTGGCCCTGTCCCTGGTCCCACTCGCCGCCGAGGTATACCGCTCACGCAGGGACACGCAAGCGAAGGAACTCCGCGAATGATCCGCGGGTGAGCAAGTAAGCGCGCTCCTCGGCGGAGTTGGTCGAGTTTGTGAGGAGTTCAGAGAGTCAGAGGTGTCCCCTCCCCCGCCGCCGACGCGCACCCCGCGGCCAACGCGCCCTCGGCGCCGACCCGCACCACCGCACCCGGCTCAGGCGGTCGCCGCGTCGTCGGTGGAGCGGATGACGAAGATCTGGTCCAGGCCGACAGTGCGCAGTACGCGCCGGGTGTGGGCGGGGACGGCGGCCAGGACGAGGCCGACGCCGGCGGCCTCGGTGACGTTGTGCGCGATGATCAGGGCCGTGAGACCGCTGGAGTCGCAGAAGTCCATGCCGCCCAGGTCCAGGACAAGGTGCTGGCCGGGGCGGAGCGTCAGACTCGTGATCAGTTCCCGCAGCTCGGAGGCCGTGGCGTAGTCGAGTTCGCCGACGACCTCGACGACGGTGTTGTTCGCGGACGAATGGACGGTGAGGTTCAGAGGACTCATGGGAAGGGGCTTCACTCCTGTGGCTTAGGGGCGGGCACTCCGAGTGCGAGCAAGGCTGTGTCGTCCTCCAATCCGTCGGCGAAGTCGTCCAGCAATCCGATCAGCGCCTCGACGACGACCCGAGCGGGCCGGCCCGCGTGCCGGGCGGCGAAGCCGCGCAGGGCCTCGTCGCCGAAGAGCGCGGTGCGGTCCTCGCCGGTACGGGCCTCGGTGAGACCGTCGGTGTAGAGCAGCAGGGTGTCGCCGGGTTCGAGGGTGGCGGTGGCGCTGACGAAGTGCGCGGACTGAAGGATGCCGACGAGGAGGCCGCCCGGGGTGTGGAGGAAGTCGGCGGCGCCGTCGGCGCGCAGGACGAGCGCGGGAGGGTGGCCGCCCGAGGCGAGGTGGACGGTGGCCTGCCCGGTGGCGAGGTCGGGTTCGATGGTGCCGAAGATGGTGGTGCAGTAGCGCGGGTCCCCGGTGGTGTAGCGCTCGTAGACCGCCTGGTTGAGGGTGGACAGGGCGGAGATGGGATCGGGGTCGTGCAGGGCGGCGGCGCGCAGGGTGTAGCGGGCCAATGAGGTGACCGCGGCGGCCTGGGGGCCCTTGCCGCACACGTCGCCGAGGAAGAAGCCGAAGCGTTTGCCGTCGATGGGGAAGAGGTCGTAGAAGTCCCCGCCGAGGTGGTCGGGGGACGCGGCGCGGTAGTGGACGGCTGTCTCCACGCCGGGCACCGGGGGCAGTCGGTCGGGCAGGAGGGACTGCTGGAGTGCGGCGAGCGCGTCCTGGAGGCGGGCCCGGTCCGCCTCGGCCTGACGGTGGGCGGCTTCGGCCGCCTTGCGGGCGCGCAGGAGTTCCTCTTCGTAGGCGCGGCGGTCGCGGGCGTCGAAGACGGTGGTGCGGATCAGCAGGGGCCCGCCGGTGGCGCCGTGCTTGACGACGGAGGAGACCAGGACGGGCATCCGGCCGCCGCCGGCCTGTCTGATCTCCAGAGCGATACCCCCTATCTCACCGTGCAGTTGCAGGAGCGGCGCGAAGTGCGTCTCGTGGTAGAGCCTGCCGCCCACGGTGAGCAGGTCGGTGAACCGCATGCGGCCCACCACGTCGTCCTCGGCCAGCCCGAGCCATTCGAGCAGCCTGGTGTTGATCTTGGCGATGGTGCCGTCCATCAGGGTGGACAGGTAACCGCACGGGGCGCTCTCGTAGAGTTCCTCGGCGCTGTCCTCCAGCAGCGCCGCGAACGCCGCGTTGGAGGTGTGCCCACCTCCGCCGTCCTGCTGGGGGTCGGGCTCTTGGTCGGTTCGGAACGTCATCGGAGACCGTCCAGGAACTCCGTGATCGCCTGGTTGGTGGCCTCGGGCGCGGACAGGTGCGGGCAGTGCCCGGTCGCTTCCAGGGTAACCAGGGTCGAGCCGGGGATCGCCCGGTGGACGAAGGCTCCGACGTCGCGGGGAGCGATGGCGTCCTGACTGCTCTCCAGCACCAGCGTCGGCACCCGCACGCTCTTCAGCTCGACTCGCGAGTCCGACAGGAACGTGGTGCGGGCGAAGACCTTCGCCATCTCGGGGTCGGTGGCACAGAAGCTCTGCGCCAGCTCCTCCCCCAGTTCGGGCCGCTCCGCGTTGCCCATGATCATTGGGGCCATCGCGGCCGACCAGCCCAGGTAGTTCGAATCCAGCGACGCCAGGAGTTCGTCGATGTCCCCGGCACTGAATCCGCCGCGATAGCCGACGTCGTCGATGTAGCGGGGGGACGGAGCGACCATGACCAGTGCCCCGATGCGCTCCGGGACGCGGGCGGCGACCAGGACGCCGATCATGGCGCTGACGGAGTGGCCCACGAACACCGCATCCCTCAGGTCGAGGGCCTCGCAGATCTCCTCCACGTCCTGGGCGTAGCCCTCCAGGGAGGAGTAGCGGGCCTCGGAGAAGGCGGAGAGGTCGGAGTGGCCCGCGCCCACATAGTCGTAGAGCACCACCCGGTACTCGGGGGCCAGGGCAGGCACTGTCAGGCGCCACATGTTCTG
The DNA here is from genome assembly GCF_044747445.1 of Streptomyces sp. NPDC090083. Lineage (NCBI taxonomy): Bacteria > Bacillati > Actinomycetota > Actinomycetes > Kitasatosporales > Streptomycetaceae > Streptomyces > Streptomyces sp. NPDC090083. The sequence goes on from NZ_JBIVED010000004.1 coordinate 318,844, forward strand.
GTCACAACCGAACCCGTGCGCCAGCACCACCGTGCGCCCCTCGGGGTTTCCGGTGATGGTGACGTTGTTCCTGTGACCGATGTCCATGCCCACCACTTTCTCAAAGCCCGCTCACCCTTCCGGCACAGCGGCGGTCACCTTCGCCTACCCCCACAACGCCCTCACAAATGCGGGCGCCCGACTCTCCCGTCATTCCACACAAATGGCTGGTCTCAGTCGCACCCGCGTTCCCCTCTCGCACGTATCCCAAGGCGCCGGCCTGCCGCTGTTGACCGAATGCGACGGCTTTTCCCTCGCGGTGCGACCCGATAGCCCCATCAACCGATTTCCGGCTGAGCCGATCGATCGGCAGGTGCAGGAGGTCACGTGGAGGACGTCAGACGGAGGACGTCAGGCGGCCTTGTTGGCTCGCCCCAGGCGGAGTGCGGAGACGAGGAAGAAGACTCCGCCGAGGGTGGCGTAACCGGCGAGGCTGCTCAGGGAGGCGTTGTCCTTGCCCGCCTGGGCGATGAAGGAGGAACCGGCGAGAGTGGAGATGGCGCCGCTGGCGATCATCGGCCACTGCCCGCCCAGGCCTCGGCGCAGGACACCGACGACCAGCTGGACGAGTCCCGCGGTGACGGCCCAGGCACCCCAGACCCGCAGGGCGGCCGGAATGCCGGATGCCGTGGCGGCCACCAACCCGGCGGCGGTGAGGGTGCTGAGCGCGATGTTGACGTAGAGACCGCGTACCGGGGCGCGGTTCGCCCTGGCGGACCTGACGTCGACGACCGCGCAGGCCGCGTCGAACAAGGGATAGATCACCAGCAGGGTCGCGCTGAGGGGGCTCAGGTCGTCCGCGGAGGCGAACAGCAGGGCCGCCCACACCACGGCGAACGCGAAGCGCACGAAGTACAGGCGGCGCAGCGCAGCCGTGTCACTCGTGGCGAGGGCGGAGGCGGGCGCGGCGGAAGAGGCAGGGGCTGCGGACGAAGTGTTCACGACGGTCCTTTCGGTGAGGTCCGGCGAAGGCCGGTGAGGGCGCGAACGGCGCGTGAACGACGGGCCGTTCACGACGAGGGAGAACGTTCGGTCTCGTCACTCATTCAAGAGGCTTCCGCTTCCGGCTGTCAAGACCGAACGTTCTCCCTCGCAGGCTGCTACGGTGGCGGCATGAGTGCGAGCACAGAGGCCGAGGGCACGTCCGGGGCGCGGGCGCGGCTGCTCGGTACGGCGACCCGGATCTTCTACGCCGAGGGGATCCACTCCGTCGGCGTGGACCGGATCATCGCGGAGGCGCAGGTCACCCGCGCCACCCTGTACCGGCACTTCAAGGGGAAAGAGGAGCTGATCCTCTCCTACCTCCAAGCAGCCGACCTCGGCATCCGCGGCCAGGTGGAAGCCGTCCGGGCGCAGGGTCTGTCCGGGGCCGACACGGTCCGGGCCGTGGGCCGGTCCATCGGCGAGGGCATCCAGTCCCCCGGTTTCCGCGGATGCGCCTTCCTGAACGCGGCGGCGGAGTACCCCGACCCGGCGCACCCCGTCCACCAGGCCGTGCTGGCTCACCGGCAGTGGTTCCTGGACACCGTCACGCAGCTGATGGAGGACGCCGGCTGCGAGCCTTCCGACGCTGCGGGCCGCCACTTCGTCATGCTCCGCGACGGCGCCATGGCGGCAGGCTGCCTCTTCGATCCGTCACTGATCTGCGAGACGTTCCTGGACGGCGTCGAGGGCATCCTGCGGACGGGCACGGCGGCTGCGACCGCACAGGACTCCGCGGACACCCTGCCCGCGTAACCCCCGAGGCAGGGCGGCGCGCGCGGCCGGTCCTCCGGCGGGCCATGGCATCCGGCTCCCTGGAGGGCCGTGCGACGGGCCGCCGTCGGCGTCGGTGCCTGCCGACTCCCCCGCCCACGACGTGCGGGTGCCGGGTCCCCTCCGCGGAGGAAGGCACCCGGCACCCGCGTCCTGTCGGCGGTCCGTGCGCGGTGCCGGCGGTCAGACCGCCGGCACGCTCACCGTCAGGGGAACGACGTGATCTTCGAGGGAACGGTGTCCGTGCCCGACGTGGGTGCGCCGGTGTTGTTGACGACGTGGGCGTACTGGCCCTTGCCGCCCAGGGAGATCACCAGGATGTCGTGCAGTTTGATCCCTGTCTTGACCGGCACCTGGAAGCCGTGGGCCTGCACGATCGACGGGTCGGAGGTGAAGTTGCAGTAGCTGCCCAGGCCCCATGCCTCGTGCACGTTGACGGAGTCGGCGACCTTGTAGGCCGCGTAGCCGACGATGCCGTCATGGGTGATGGCGGCGGCGTTCGGGACGTCGTAGGCCTTCTCGTTCTGGAAGAAGATCGTGCGTCCGCGTTCGCCGTTCCACAGCACGTCGTACTTGTTGAAGTGCTCGACGAACAGGCCGGTGGTGAGGACGTCGTCGCCGTTGACCACGAGGCCGTAGTCGGCTCTGTTGGTGTCCCAGCCGACGCCTTCGCCGTGGTCGGCGCGCCAGAGCCAGGTGTGGTCGACGATGACGTCGTCGCTGTTGACGACGACGGAGTTGGTGGCGAGGCCGGGGCCCGCGCCGCCGATGCGCACGAACACGTCCTGCATGGTGGTCGGGTTGGCGGAGTGGTCGGCGGAGCTGCCGGCCGGGCCGATCTGCAGCAGGGTGTTGGAGTTGGTGCGGCCGGCGTCGATCAGGAAGCCGGCGAGCTTGACTCCGTCCACATCCGCCACGTGCATGGCGTCGACGCCGTTGTCCGGAATGATCGTCGCCAGGCCGAGACCGAGGACGACGGTGTTCGCCCGGGTCACGTTGATGGTCTGGTCGAGGTGGTAGACGCCCGGGGTGAAGAGCAGGTTCAGGCCCTGGGCGAGCGCGGTGTTGATGGTCGACGCGGTCGCGCCGGGCTTGACCACGTAGAACTGGTCCAGCGGGAGCGACGTACCGGGGGTGTTGGGCCAGGAGACGCCGCGCGCGTTGGTGCGCTTGGAGGGCACGAACACCTTGTACGTGGAGCCGTCCAGGTAGAGGTACGGCTTCTCACGCGAGACGGGAGTGTTGTCCAGGGTGGTGTAGGGGCCGGAGTCGAAGTTGGTGGCCGGGGCGCCCTGGACGCCGGAGAAGGTCATGTTCCAGACGCCGTTGGTCCAGCCGCCGACGGAGCTGTCGCGGGTGTACCACTGCTGCTGGGAGTACGGGCCGACGGTACCGTCGATCTTGGAGTCGGCGATGTAGCCGCCGGAGGCCCAACCGTAGCCGTTCGGGGCGAGGTTGAGGCCGCCCTGCACGTGGATGCGGCGGAACGGGGCCGCCTGGGCCACCGCCCAGCGGTCGGTGCCGTTGGAGGGCGTGATCGACAGGTTCTCCGCCGAACGCCAGAAGTTCTGGGTCGCGTTGCCGTTGAACCAGCCCGCGTCGACGGTGATGTCCCCGTTGATGTGGACGTCGTCGGGGTTGAGGCCGAGGCCGGAGATCGAGGTGTAGAAGCCGACTTGGGCGTTGATCCCGTTGTAGGTGCCGGGCTTCATGAGGAACTGGTAGCGGCCGGTGCCGAACTGGTTCGACTCCTGCTGTGCGAAGACCTGGTCGAACTTCGCCTGGAGGTTGGGCGTCGAGGGGTCGACGACGATCACGTTGGGGCCGAGGTCGCCGCCGCCCTGCACCGGGCCGCTGCCGCCTCCGGAACCGGTGTGGACGGCGACCTCCCAGAGCGAGTAGCCGTAGACCGTGCCGCGCGTGGTGCCGTTGATCCGTACGTAGCGGCCCTGGCCGGAGACGTCGTAGGACGTCGAGCCCGCGGTGCCGTCGGTGACGGACTTGAGGGTGGTCCAGGTCTGGCCGTCGGCCGAGGCCTGGATCTGGAAGCTCTTGCCGTACGCCGTCTCCCAGTTGAGGTCGATCCGGCACAGGCTCTGGGACGAGCCGAGGTCGACCTGGATCCACTGCGGGTCGGAGGCGGCGCTGGACCAGCGGGTGCCGGTGTTGCCGTCGAAGGCGGCCGACGCCGGGGTGCCGGCGTTCTCGGTGGAGGAGGCGGTCGCCGTCTTGCCCTGCGCCGCGTTGGCCGTGTCGCAGCCCGTCGGCGGGGTGGTGCCGCCGGTGCTGCCGAAGACCTGGAACTCCCAGAGGGAGTAGCCGTACTGGGTGGCGCGGTGAACGCCGGACATCCGGACGTAGCGGCCCGTGCCGGAGACGTCGAGCGTGTCGGTGCCGCCGTCGCCGCCGGTCACCGACTTGATGTCGGTCCAGGTGGCGCCGTCCGCGGACGTCTGGATCTTGTAGTCGCTGCCGTACGCGGTCTCCCAGTTGAGGACGACCTGGGTGATGGTGGCCGTGGAGCCGAGGTCGACCTGGAGCCACTGGCTGTCGGTGGCTGCGGAGGACCAGCGGGTGGCGGTGTTGCCGTCGACGGCGTTGGCGGCGACGGTGCCCGCGTTCTCGTCGGAGGACGAGGTGGCCGTCTTGCCCTGGGACAGCGGCAGGTCCGCCGCCGCGGCCGGGCTGCTGTGCAGGGGCAGGGTGACGAGCGCGGCCATTGCGGCCAGCGCGACACCCAAGGATCTGAGTTTCATGCCGTGACTCCATGCGGGTGGGGTGACGAGCGAAGCGGACACACGGAACCGGAACGCGGGGGCAGGCTCTGCCCAGCGCTCGGCGTGCATGAACTGGCCGTGCTACCTGCTTAGTTCACGGTTTGATTTAAGTAATGAACCATTGGGGTGGCAAGACTCGTGACGCGAGTTTCTTCAACTTCCTTTCATGAACGCCGAGTCGGAACACCGCCGCGAACGGCGCCACCTGGACGAAGACCGGGCGGACGAACCGGACGCGGCGAAGATCCCGTCAGGCCTTGAAGGCGAAGCGGATGGAGGCAGGTCGGGGCGCGGCGAGGCGGACCGATCCGTCAAGGTCTCACCCGGGACTCTTAGTTCATGACCTGATTTAACACATGAGTCTCAACGTCCGGCCGCGCTACGGGAGTTGAAAACCGGCGGGGCCCACTTCCGCCGGATCCCTTGACACCTTGATGACATGGCCCCAACACTCCTCGGCGGGAGAGCGCTCTCCCATCGTCTCCCGGCATCCCCTCGCACCACCGCGACCGATGTTCACGTCATCACGCCATGACGTCGACGTCACGTCATGAGGGCACCGGGCCACCACCTCTGACACCCCCACCGTTCAGGAGGAGGTCTCCATGTCCAGGAGATCGAAAGGTCTGTCAGCCACGCTGATATCCGGCGCGCTCCTGCTGACCACGCTCGGCCTCGGCGGCGTCGCCATCAGCGCCGGCGCACCCGCACCGCACACCGCGGCCGCGCGGTCGTTCGCGGCCACCCACTCCGGTCACGCGATGGCCGCGTCCACGGCCAACTCCCCGGAGGACCCGGACGGCGACGGCTACATCCCCGCGAACCCGCCGGTCACCGGCGTGACACCGTCCACGCAGAATCCGCCGCACCGCTACTTCCACGAGTTCCAGGCCAACTGCTCGGTCACGCACACCCGGCCGGACGACCCCATCGTCTATCCGCAGCAGCCCGGCAAGTCCCACGACCACACCTTCATGGGCAACACGACGACCGACGCCAACAGCACCACCGCCTCGCTGTCGGCCGGCGGCACCACGTGCAAGGCGCCCGGCGACCTGTCCGGCTACTGGATGCCCACGCTGTACAACGGCAGCCAGCAGATCCTTCCCGTCGGCCCGCAGGTCATCTACTACAAGGCCGGGGTCACCGACTACACGAGCGTCCGGCCGTTCCCCAAGGGCCTGCGCTTCGTCGTCGGCAGCCCCACCCAGAGCGCCGACGAGTTCCGGCACCACCCCGGCTTCGTCGAGGGCTGGGAGTGCGGGGACAGCTTCTTCAACACCGAGTTCCCCGCGACCTGCCCGAACCGCGCGGACGTCCAGCTCAACATCCGCTTCCAGGCGCCCAGTTGCTGGGACGGCAAGTACCTCGACACCCCCGACCACAAGAGCCACATGGCCTACCCCGTGGTCAAGCCCGGCACGAACGACAACATGTGCCCGGCCGACCACCCGGTGGCGCTGCCGATGATCGAGTTCAAGATGGCCTTCCCGGTGAACGGCGACATGTCGCAGGTCCGGCTCTCCAGCGGAACGGGCCACAGCTTCCACTACGACTTCTTCAACGCCTGGGACGACCGCACGCTCAAGGCACTGGTCGACCACTGCGTGGTCGGCGGGCTGCAGTGCGACGCGCGTGGCTACGACCAGACCCACCCGGAGGCGGGCGCCGCGCTCGACGCGAACTACCGACTGCCGTAAGGAGCCCGCGCATGCCCCCACGCACCCGCATCCGTACCCGAACGCGAACCCGAACCCGGACACGCCGTATCGCGGCACCCCTCACCGCCGGCGTGCTGACGGCCGGACTCCTCGCCGCACTGCCCGCCGCCCAGGCCCACGCCGCGGGCAGCGTCGTCAAGGTGACCGGCGGCCAGGGCAACTGGCAGCTGACGGTCAACGGGCAGCCGTACCAGGTCAAGGGACTGACCTGGGGCCCGAGCGTCGCCGACGCCGAGAAGTACCTGCCGGACCTGCAGTCCATGGGCGTCAACACGATCCGCACCTGGGGCACCGACGCCTCCAGCAAGCCGCTGTTCGACTCGGCGGCGGCCCACGGGATCAAGGTCGTCGCGGGCTTCTGGCTCCAGCCGGGCGGCGGACCCGGCAGCGGCGGCTGCGTCAACTACCTGACCGACACCGCCTACAAGAACCAGGTCCTCACCGAGTTCCCCCAGTGGGTCCAGACCTACAAGGACAACCCCGGCGTGCTCATGTGGGACGTCGGCAACGAGTCGGTGCTCGGACTCCAGAACTGCTACAGCGGCGACGAGTTGGAGCGGCAGCGCGACGCCTACACCACCCTCGTCAACGACATCACCAAGAAGATCCACGCCGTCGACCCCAACCACCCGGTCACGTCCACCGACGCCTGGGTCGGTGCCTGGCCCTACTTCAAGAAGAACGCGCCGGACCTCGATCTGTACGCCGTCAACTCCTACAACGCGGTCTGCGACATCAAGTCCGCCTGGCAGCAAGGGGGTTACACCAAGCCCTACATCGTCACCGAGACCGGCCCGGCCGGCGAGTGGGAGGTCCCGAACGACGCCAACGGCGTTCCGCTGGAGCCCTCCGACCAGGCCAAGGCCGACGGCTACACCCGCGCCTGGAACTGTGTCACCGGGCACAAGGGGGTCGCGCTCGGCGCCACGATGTTCCACTATGGCACCGAGTACGACTTCGGCGGCATCTGGTTCAACCTGCTGCCCGCGGGCCAGAAGCGGCTGTCGTACTACGCGGTGAAGCGCGCCTACGGGGGTGACACCAGCCATGACAACACCCCGCCGGTCATCTCCGACCTGACCGTCGAGGGCGGCGCGGGCCAGGTGCAGGCGGGACGCGACCTGGTGCTGTCCGTGCGGGCCACCGACCCCGACGGCGACCCGATCTCGTACGAGGTCCTCGACAACAGCAACTACATCGACCAGAGCAAGAACCTGGTCTCACTGCCGTCCACGAACCTGGGCGGCGGCCGGCTGAGGATCACCGCACCGGACCGTCCGGGCGTCTGGAAGGTGTACGTCAAGGCGACGGACGGACGGGGCAACGTCGGCGTCGAGACCCGCTCGATCCGGGTCGTCCCACCGGTGCCGTCCGGTACCGACGTGGCCCGGGGCAGACCCGCCACCGCCTCGTCCTACCAGGCGAGTTACGGCGACTGCCCCTGTACGGCGGCCAACGCCGTGGACGGCAACCAGGCCACGCGGTGGGCCAGTGACTGGAGCGATCCCCAGTGGCTCCAGGTCGATCTCGGCACCCGCACCACGTTCCGGCACGTCCAGTTGTCCTGGGAGGCCTCGTACGCCAAGGCCTACACGATCCAGACCTCCGACGACGGCCAGAACTGGCAGACCGTGCGCACCGTTTCCGACGGCAACGGAGGGATCGACGACTTCGACGTCACCGGGACCGGCCGCTACGTCCGCGTCAACGGCACGGCGCGGGGCACGGGTTGGGGGTATTCGCTGTACGAGTTCGGCGTCTACGCCTGACGGACGAGCGCTCTCCCGGAGTGTCCTGACCGCTCCGGGAGAGCGCTCTATTGCCCCGCACCGCACGTCCGTTAGGGTGCCCGCATGAGCAGACAGGCCCCGACGCTGGAGGACGTCGCCCGGGAGGCCGGCGTCTCCCGGGCCACCGTGTCCCGGGTCGTCAACGGCATCCGCAACGTGGATCCGGAGATACAGGAAGTGGTCCGCCGGGCCATCGAGCGGACGGGTTACGCGCCCAACAGGGCCGCCCGCTCCCTGGTGACCCGGCGGGCCGAGACCGTGGCCCTGGTGGTGTCCGGCGCCGGGGACATCACCGGGGAGGGCCAGGACACCTTCGCCACACGGGTGTTCGCCGATCCGTTCTTCGGACGGGTGGTCGGCGGCATCGTCGGCTTCCTGCGCCCCCGCTCGATGCACCCCGTCCTGATGTTCTCCGAGTCGGCCGAGGCGCGGGAGGAGGTGCTGACCTATCTGCGTCAAGGCCGCGCGGACGGCGCGCTGGTGGTCTCCACCCATGCCGACGACCCGCTGCCCGCGCTGCTCGCCGACGCCGGGCTGCCGGCGGTGCTGTTCGCCCGCCCCTCCCGTCCGGTCCCGCTCAGCTATGTGGACCTGGCGCACCGGGACGGCGGGCGCCTCGCCGCCGAGCATCTCCTCGCCCGCGGCTGCCGTCGGCCCGCCACGGTCTGCGGCCCCTTGGACGTGGCGGCGAGCCAGGAGCGGCTGGCCGGGTTCCGTGACACGCTCGCCCGCCACGGCCACCCTCATGTCCCGGTCGCGGAGGGCGAGTTCACCCTCGACAGCGGACTCGCGGCGATGTCGGACCTGCTGGCCCGGCAACCCGGCCTGGACGGTGTGTTCGCCGCCAACGACCTCATGGCGCAGGGCGTCTGCGAGGCCGTGCAGCAGCAGGGACTCCGGGTGCCCGAAGACATCGCGGTGGTCGGCTTCGACGACTCCAGCGTCGCCGTGACCTGCCACCCCCGGCTGACCACGATCCGCCAGCCGGTCGAGGAGATGGCGGCGGAGATGGCCCGCCTGCTCGACGAACACATCCACGGCGTACGCGCCGAGCCGACGTCGGTCGTCTTCGACCCGGAACTGATCGTTCGCGATTCGGCTTAGCGCGGGCGCCGGCGCCCCGGCCGGTCGTCAGTAGTCGGCGCAGGTCTCGCGGACGTAGCCGTCGTGGGCGGCCGGGGTGACGTCGAGGTCCCGCCGCACGATGCTGATCCGGTCGCCCCAGCCCGCGCAGGCCTTCTCCATGCCCTTCTCCGTGTACTCGACGACGATGACGTGGTCGCCGAACGCGTCGACGTAGGAGCCGCATTCGTCGTACTGTCCGCACTCCTCCACCACCGCGAAGTCGAGGCCGACCCGCTTGTGGTCCTTGGCGAGTTCGAGGGTGTTCTTCTGGGCGATGGCGAGGTGCCGGGCGTGCGCGTGGCGGGCGAGCAGCGTCTGGAACGCCTCGGCGTCGGCCGCCGTGAGCAGTCCGTGCGGGGCGCGGGTGTAGCTGTCGTAGTTGTCCGGCTCGACGGCGTCGAATCCCTTGTCGGCGCACGAGTCGATCCAGTCGTCGACCTTCTCCGCGATCCGCGCGCGCTTGGCCGGGGTGCCGATGTCGAGCATGGCCTCGCCCCAGTCCTTGTCCATGACGACCTTCCCGGAGCGGTCGCGCAGGAGGAGGTCGGCGTCCCAGTCCCCCTCCGCGTCCGGCTGGGCCTGGAACGCGTTGACGTAGCAGATGTTGTAGAGGCCCGGGGCGGGTGAGGCGGTGTGGTCGCGGGAGACGACGGAGACGCCCTTCGGCGGGGCGTAGGCGCCGCCGAGTTGGTAGTCGACGCCGGCGTGGACGGGAGGTGCGGACACCTTCGTCTTCGGAGTGCTCGGCGAGGAGTCGGTGGCGGAACCTGAGCCGGAGCCGGAGCAGCCGGCGGCGGCGAGGACGGTCGCGGTGAGGGCGGCGGAGAGGGGCACGGTGACGCGGCGGGAGCCGGCCCGGGACTTGCGCATGACGGTCTGCCTCTGGATGCGGGAGCATGCCCCGCCTCGGACACGCTGCATCCTGGCGACTGGGGCCGGACTGACGGCTCGAAGGCCTGGGTCACCGGCTGGGAATGCCTTGGTTGTGCGGACCGTGGGGGTGGTGGGCGGTCCGGTGCCGTGACGATATCAAAGCCGACGCGAGCCGTTCGTGGCGGCCGAAGACCTGGTCGGCGGGTGTGCGGGCGTCGGCGAGGGGCTGCGGTCAGGCGGGGGCGCCGCCGGTGTCGTGCGGTGCGCGCGGCAGGGTGACCAGGAAGGCCGCGCCGCCCGACGCGGCCTCGGTGACGGTGAGGTCGCCTCCGTGGTTGCGCACGACGTCCCGTGCGATGGCCAGTCCGAGTCCGGCCCCGCCGTCGTCGCGACTGCGTGCCTCGTCGAGGCGGACGAAGCGCTCGAAGACCCGGGGCCGGTCGGCGGGCGCGATGCCGTGGCCGTCGTCGGCGACCGTGAGCACGACGTCGTCACCCGCGCGGGCCAGGGTCACGGTGATCGTGGTGGCGGTGTGCCGCTGCGCGTTGTCGAGGAGGTTGCCGAGGACACGGGTCAACTGGCTTCGGCTGCCCAGGACTTGGGGTACGTCCTCGTCGTCGGCCCGCATCTCGGGGGCCACCGGGTCCGTCGGTGCGCGCCGGGCGACCTCCTCCCGTACGAGTGCCGTCAGGTCGAGGCGGGCGTGGCCGGGTTGTTCGCCCGCGTCGAGCCTGGCGAGCAGCAGCAGGTCGGCGGCGAGGTGCTGGAGGCGTACGACGTCGTGGTGGAGATCCCCGGTGTCCAGCAGCCCGGGATGCTGGTCGGCGACCTCGATCTGGGTGCGCAACGAGGCGATGGGGCTGCGGAGTTCGTGGGAGGCGTCGGCGACGAAGCGGTGCTGGCGTTCGACGGACTGCTCCAGCGCGGCCAGGGTCTGGTTCGTGGTGCGGGCGAGGCGGCCGATCTCGTCCCGGGAACGGGGAACCGGGACCCGCCGGGTCAGGTCCCCGCTGCCGGTGATCGCGGCCATCTCGGCGCGGATGCCCTCCACCGGGCGCAGGGCCCGCCGGGTGACCAGCCAGGTCACGCCGGCCACCACGAGCAGCAGGAACGGCAGCGCGGCGAGCATGGTGCGGGTGACCTGGTCGAGGGTGACCTGTTCGTCCGCGAGCGAGGTGCCCGCGTAGACGGTGTACGAGCGGCCGTCGTACGTCGTGCCCTGCACGGCCGCGAAACCGTAGTCGTGGCTGCGGTCGCCGAGCCGCACCGCCAGCGTCTCGCGGTCCACGTCGGTGCTCACCTTGCCGCGTGCCGGGGCACCGGTCGCGCTGTCGTCGGTCGTGGTGTCGTGGGTCGCCGAGTCGTCGGTCCTCGTGTCGTCGCTCCCGTCGCCTCCGCGACCGCTGCCCCGGCCACTCCCCCGGCCGCCGTGGCGGTCGCCACCGCCGTCGTCGTCATCGTCGTCGTCGGTCGAAGCAGCCGTGGCGGTGGGGGCCGTGGCGGCACCGGAGCCGGTGGGCGCGGTGCTCGGTGTGCCGGTCGCGGCGGGGGCGGGCGCGAAGTCCGTGAGGGCGCCGCGTCCGTGCAGCGCGTCGCCGGCGGCGAGGACCCGGCCGCCGGAGTCGACGACCTGGACCAGCCGGTCCCGGTCGTCGGGCAGGTCCAGGGCGGTGAAGTCCCCGGTGAGCGCCGCCTGGGCGCCCGCCACCGTACGGGCGGTGACCTCGGACTCCAGGGCCGCCCGGTCGGTCAGGTTGTGGCGCAGGACGGCGATCACAGCGATGCCGGTGACGACGAGGGCGAAGGAGACGACCAGGGTCGCGGCGAGCGCGGCGCGGGCGCGGACGGAGGCGAGCGGCCTAGGCATGGAGACCGCCGTCGGTCTCCAGCCGGTATCCGGCGCCCCGCACGGTCGTGATGGCGCGTCGGCCGAAGGGGGTGTCGAGTTTGCGGCGCAGGGCGCTGACGTGGACCTCGACGACGTTGGGGTCGCCGTCGTAGGCGAAGTCCCAGACCTGGGCGAGGATGTCCGTCTTCGACACCACCTGTCCCGCGTGCAGGGCGAGATGCTCCAGGACCGCGAACTCCCGCGCGGTCAGGGCTATGTCGGTCCCCGCCCGTTCGACGCGGCGGGCGGCCTGGTCGACGGCGAGGTCTCCGAAGCGCAGGACGGGGGCGGTGCCCGCGCGGTTGCGGCGGCGGAGCAGCGCGCGGATGCGGGCCTGGAGGACGACGTAGGAGAAGGGTTTGGTGAGGTAGTCGTCGGCGCCGGTGTCGAGGCCCTCCGCCTCGTCGTACTCGCCGTCCTTCGCGGTGAGCATCAGGATCGGGGTCTCGTCGCCCTCGGCCCTCAACCGGCCGCAGATCCGGTAGCCGTTGAGGCCGGGCAGCATGATGTCGAGGACGATCAGGTCGTAGTCCCGGTCCTGTGCCAGGCGCAGACCGGCGAGCCCGTCGTGGGCCACGTCGACGACGAACCCCTCGGCGGACAGGCCGCGGGCGAGGGCGGCGGCGAGGCGTCTTTCGTCCTCCACGATCAGCAGGCGCATGGGCACAGGGTCGCAGACCGTTCCTGAAGCGGTCTTCAGGAAGCTTCAGCGTGGCTTCAGGGTCGCTCCCGCAGGGTGGTCGACATCGGGCCGGGCGTGCTCCTGCGGGGCACGTCCCGGCCGTGACCGAGGGAAAGGACCACAGATGATGAACGCTTCCCAGGGCTTCACGACCGGCCGTCGGCGCACCGTGGTGGCCGTGCTCGCGGTGACCGCGGTGCTCGGCGGGGCGGGGGCCGTCACGGCGGTGGCCGTCGCCGACGACGGCGGTCACCACGGCACGTCACCCGGCACCCACCGCACGGAGGGCGCGGACGACTCCCGGTCGACGGGTACGGCGACCGACCTCGTCCGGGCCGTCACCGCGGGCGTGGCGGAACTGCCGGGTACGGTCACCGCCGTCGAACTCGACGAGCACCGCGGACGGACCGTCTGGAAGGTGGAGATCGTCGCCGCCGGGGGCGCACGGCACGAGGTGACCGTGAACGCGGCCGACGGCACGGTCACCGGCAGCAGGTCCGACGGCGCCGACGACGGCGAGGCCGCCCTGGCCCGCGCGGCCCGCACGGATCTGGCGGCGGCGGTCCGCACCGCGCTGGCCCGGGTCCCCGGCTCGGCCACGTCCGTGGAGGTCGACGACTTGGGCGGGTCGGCCGCCTGGGAGGTGGAGATCGCCGGCAAGGACGGCACGGCACACGAGGTGACGGTCGCCGCCTCCTCCGGGAAGGTCACCGCCGTACGGACCTACGACGCCCACCACCACGGCCGCTCGGCCGACGGTACGGACGACGACCGGGGCCGCCACGGCGGCGACGACGGCCTGACCGGCCGGACCACGGACGACGGCAGGGCTCGCCACTCCACTCCCGAGGACCGTCCCGGCCGGCACGCGGTCGAGGACGACCCGGCCCGCCACGACGCGGACGACGACCGGTCGGGGGCGGGGACCGACGACGACACGACGATTCACCACCGGTCGCACGAGGGGACGGACGACGGGTCGGGGCACGGGCGTGGGCGTGGGTCCGATGACGGGTCGGGGCACGGGCGCGGGCACGGATCCGACGACACGTCAGGTCACGGCAGGGGGCGCGGATCTGACGACGCGTAGCCCGAACTGCGTTTGCGGCCAAGGGTGTTCACGCTTCGGGCATCGCGCGTGAGTTCATGGCCGGCCGTCGCGTGAGGGTCGCGGTCCCGGTGGTGCTGTCCGGGCCGCGATCCCGTCAGCGGTCCGTCACTGGGTCGCGTCTAACTGACACCGGTGGACGCGGGACCAGGCGCGGCCCTCTTCAACCGGCCGTGGAGCGGCCGGAGTCAGCGTGGTCCGCCACGGCTCCAGGTCGGTCTCGACTGCCGCGGTCTCGGGACCGCAGGCTGCGGTACGACGGGCTGCCCGGTGGCCTGGGCCAGCCGGAGGGGGGTGAGGTCCAGGACGCGCAGCAGCGCTGACGTCTGCCGTCCGTCGCCGCTCCACTTGTTCGTCTCCTCGGCCCGCTCGTACTGCGCCGGGTCCATCCCGATCGTCCGGGCCAGTCTGTCCGTGCTGAACTGCCGTACCAGCCGGTGTTCCGTCAGGGTGCGCGGCGACTCGATCCCCATCAGGTCCTGGGTCCGGCACCAGAGGACGTCCGCGAGGGCGAACAGCTCGTCCTCCGTGGGGCGGTACTCGCCGGCCTCCCAGGCGTGGACCAGCGGGATGTCCACGACGACTCCGCAGGCGTTCATCTGTTCCGCCACCTGGTGGGGCGTCAGCCCCAGGCCCTGCCTGGCCGACCTGGCGGTGTCAGGGGAGAACGGCGGTCGGTTCACTGGTCGGCCTCTCTGTCGCTGCTGCCACGGACCGGGTCCGTGCGTCCCGGAGGCTCCTGCCGGAGGTCGGGAGACGCGAGCGCGGAGGCGAGCCCTCCGCACGGGCACCCCGGACGGTCGTGATCTTGGAAAGAGAGTTTCGTCGCCGGATCACGGGGACCGTGACGTGTGCGGGCACTCCTGCCCTGCCGTACCTCAGACCTGCCCGTTCGGGCGATCCGGCCGTCCGGCGGGCCCGTCCCGAAGGGCATGGTGATCCGCACGGCCGGTCGTCCCGGGACGCTCACACGGTCGCGGCGTACGTCCAGAAGTCGCCCATCCACCCGGGGAAGGCCGGACCGGACAGGCCGCAGGGGGTGAACAGGACGGTGACCGTGTCGGTCGTCGGGTCGACGTACGCGGCGGTGCCGGTGCCGCCCACCCAGCCGTAACGGCCGGGGGTGTTCCACGGTTCTACGGAGGTGACGTCGACCGAGCCGCCGTATCCCCAGCCCTGGCCCTGGAGGAAGAGATCGGCCTCGGCGCGCTGGTCCGCGGTGAGGTGATCCGTCGTCATGAGGCGTACGGACTCCGGCGAGAGGACCGTTCCGCCGCCGGCGAGCAGCATGCGGCCGAAGGCGCGCCAGTCCGCGGCGGTGGACACCAGGCCTCCCGCGCCCGAGGCGAAGGCGGGCGGGGTGGACCAGGCGCCGTCGGCGCCGTCGGCGAAGGTCCTGGTGCCGTCGGGGGCTGTCAGGTAGTAGGGGGTGAGACGGTGGCGGCGCGCTGCCGGTACGGCGAAGGCCGTGTCCTTCATCCCGAGCGGCTCGAAGATCCGCTCGGCCAGGAACTCCGGCAGCCCGCGCCCGGCGGCCCGGGCCACCAGCACGCCTTGCAGGTCGGAGCTGGCGTTGTACAGGAAGGCCTCTCCGGGCTGCCGCAGCAGGGGCACGTCGGCGAGGGCGGCGACCCACTCGTCCGGGTCCAGCGGCGAGCGGGGTCCTCCGTTGTACACGGCCACGTCGGCGAACAGGGGCTGGACGGCGGGCGCGGTGAAGTCGGCCCCGAAGCCCCATCCCGAGCGCGACGACAGGACGTCCTCCACGGTGATGGGACGGTCGGCCGGCACCACGTCGTCCGGTCCGCTCGCGGGAGTGCGGACGACCTTCGGGGACGCCAGTTCCGGGAGCCAGCGCGCGATCGGCGCGTCCGGGGTGAGCACGCCGTCGTCGATGAGGGCCAGCACGGCGGCGGCGGTGACGGGCTTGGTGACCGAGGAGAGCCGGAAGAGGGCGTCGGCCTGCATCGGGGTCGTGCCATCGGGTTCCGTGGTTCCGGCGGCCGCGATCTCCACCTCGCCGGAGCGGTCCACGAGGGCGACCGCTCCGGGGAAGGCTCCTTCGGCGACGTGCTTCTCCAACAGTGCGGTCAGGTCGTTCATCAGGCTCTGCCCCTCGTGTCACGGCCGGCGGTCGGTATGTCTCTACGACCGGCCGCCGGACCGGAACTCATCGGTGCAGGCCCGCACGCCTCCTCAACTGCCGTGGGTCGAGGTGCTGCGGTAGTCGGTGTACGTGTAGGGGTTGTCGAGGACCTTGGCCTCGGGGACGTCCGGGTTCATGCCCTTCTCCCAGGCGTCCTCGCCCATCGTCGACCGCAGGTGGTCGACGGTCTGCTCCACGGTGCGCCGGACCGCGGCGAGGTCGGTGTCGAGCAGGCGGTGCTCGTGCTTGACGACTCGGCCGTCGACCAGGACGGTGTGCACGTCGCCGCGCTGGGCCTGGAAGGCCACGTGGCCGTACGGGTTGAGCACCGGGAACGAGACCGGTGAGTGGTCGTTCTTCAGCAGGACGAGGTCGGCCTTCTTGCCCACCTCGATGCTGCCCAGGTCGCGTTCGCGGCCAAGTGCCCTGGCCCCGCCGAGAGTTGCCCACTCGACCACCTGGTCGGCACGCAGCGCGACATGGGTGACGGTCTCGCCGCCGGCGTGGGCCTCCAGGTGCTCGCGGGCGCGGTCGGCGCCGAGTGTGGTGCGCATGGCGGAGAACAGGTCTCCGCTCCACCACACGCTGGTGTCCATCGACAGGGAGACGGGGATGTCGTGGGAGCGGACCGCCCAGGTCGTCGGATAGCCCTGGCCCGCGCTCTGCTCGCTCTCCGTGGACACCGAGACCGAGCCGCCGGTGGCCGCGATGCGCTGGTAGGAGTCGGTGGACAGGGTGGAGGCGTGGACGTAGACCGTCTCGGGGGTCATGAAGCCGTGTTCGTGCATGAGCCGGATGCCGTCGTCGTTGGTGGCGCCCCAGACCCCGGCGTGGGTGGTGACGGCCACGCCCAGGTCGCGCGCGACCTCGAAGGCGGGCTTCTCGGGGAAGGCCGGGTCACCGGTGACGTCGAAGGCGAGCTGGAAGCCGAGCATGTCGTCGCCGGTGATGCGGCGGCGCACGAAGTCCCGGAACTCCGGTGCCGCGGTCCATTCCGCCGGGGCCTGCTGGATGTTGCCGTAGGCGAGGACGAAGCGGCCGGGGACGGCCTGGAGGGCGTCGACGGCCGCGTCCGCGTGCTCGGCCGTCTGCAGTCCGTGCGACCAGTCGACGACCGTGGTCACCCCGGCGTCCAGCGCCTCGACGGCGGCCAGGAGATTCCCCGCGTGCACGTCCTCGGGCCGGAAGGCCCTGCCGTGTTCGAGGTAGTACCAGACGAAGTACTGGGTCAGGGTCCAGTCGGCGCCGTAGCCGCGCATCGCCGTCTGCCACATGTGCCGGTGGGTGTCGATCATGCCGGGCATCACGATGCCGTCGGACGCGTCGATCTCCGCGGTGCCCTCCGGTACGGCGAGGTTCGGGCCGACGGCGGTGATCCGGTCGCCGGTCACGAGCACGTCGGTGTCGCTCAGCACCCGGCGCGCACGGTCCATGGGCAGTACGGTGCCGCCGCGCAGGACGACGGGGCGTCCCTTCTGGAATGGGGTGGACTGACTCATCACTGGATCTCCCACTCGACACCGGACGCCTGTCCGCATGACGGCTACTGCTGATTGGTGACCGATCGTCGTCAGGGTGTCGTCCGGTGTCAATACTCCGCGGATTCCGAATTCCGCCCGGGAATGTCCTCAGCTGTCCGCTCCACGGTCCCACCAGAGGCCGCCCCGCCCGAGCGGCAGGGACATTCACCTTCCCCGCTGCGTAGAGTGCCCTCGACAAGGTGTCCGTACGGCGGACACCCCGGAGCGAAGCCCACGGCGACCAGAGGAGCCACCATGCCGCGCGAAGGAACCGGACCCGATTTCATCGAGGCGCTGGCCCGGGGTCTGGAGGTCATCACCGCCTTCCGGCCCCGGCAGCCCGTGATGTCACTGTCCGACGTGGCGACCGCGACCGGGCTGGCCAGGCCGACCGCCCGCCGGATCCTGCTCACGCTGACCGAACTGGGCTACGTGCGCCAGCAGTCCGGCGGCTTCGTGCTGACCCCGCGCGTGCTGGACCTCGGCGTCGCCTACGTCCGCTCGACGGGACTGTGGGACGTGGCCCGCCCGCACCTGGAGTGGCTGGTGGAGCGCACGAACGAGTCCTGCTCGATCGCCCAGCTCGACGGCTCCGACATCGTCTACGTCGCCCGGGTCTCGGTGCCCAGGATCGTGACCCTCGCCGTGCAGATCGGCACCCGCTTCCCCGCGCTGCCCACCTCGCTCGGCAAGGTCCTGCTGGCCGCGCTGCCGCCCGACGAGGCGGCGCGGGTCCTCGCGGAGCCGAGCCGCTCGGGCCTGGACTCCGTGTGGCACCCCGGCCGGGCCGAATGGGAGGCGGAGCTGCGCGAGGTGCGCGCGCGGGGCTGGGCGATGACCGACGAGCAACTGGCCAGGGGCATCCGCTCGGTGGCCGCTCCGCTGCGCGACGGTTCTGGCCGCGTCGTCGCGAGCGTCAACGTGAACGCCCACGCGGCGGAGACCTCCGTGGAGGTGCTGCTCAACGACTACCTGCCGCTCCTCCTCCAGGCCGCCGGCGAGATCAGCGTGGACTTCGCCCGACTGGAGTCCGCACCCCATGCCGTCCGGCCGTCCGGCGCGACCGTGACGTCTTGACGCCTCCGCCGTCCTGGACAGAGAATCGCTGTCCGGACGACTGTCCGGTGTACGGACAGGAAGGCGCGGTTCATGTCGCAGAACGCCGAGCACACACCGCCGGGCCCGGTGGGCCCGCTCTCCGGGGTGCTGGTCGCGGACTTCTCACGCATCCTTGCCGGGCCGTACGCCACGATGCTGCTCGCCGACCTGGGGGCCGACGTCGTGAAGGTCGAGGGACCGGCCGGCGACGACACCCGCGCCTGGATGCCGCCCACACGGGACGAGGTGTCGACCTACTACCTCGGGGTCAACCGGGGCAAGCGGTCGATCGCCCTCGACCTGCGGGACGCGGACGACGCCGAGATCGCCCGGAGCCTCGCCCGCCGCGCGGACGTCCTGATCGAGAACCTCAAACCGGGCGGCATGGCGAAGTACGGCCTGGACTACGACTCGCTCCGGCAGGACAACCCCGGGCTCGTCTACACGTCGATCACCGGCTTCGGCACCGGACCCGGCCGGCACGTCCCCGGCTACGACCTCATGGTGCAGGCCATCTCGGGGCTGATGAGCCTGACGGGCGACCCGGACGGACCGCCCTACCGGGCCGGGATATCCGTGTTCGACGTGATGGCAGGCAACCACGCCACGATCGGCATCCTCGCCGCACTGCGCCACCGCGACGCCACCGGCACGGGCCAGCTCGTCGAGGTGAACCTCCTGTCCTCGGCCCTGACCGGACTGGTCAACCACAGCTCGGCCTACGTCGCAGGCGACACCGTGCCCTACCGGATGGGCAACGCCCACCCCAGCGTCTTCCCCTACGAACCGCTGCCCACCGCCGACAACGACCTCATCGTGACGGCCGCCAACGACGGCCAGTTCCGCAAGCTGTGCGAGGTCCTCGGCATCCCCGAAGTGGCCGACGACCCGCGGTTCGCGCGCAACGCCGACCGCACCGCCCACCGGGACCTGCTGCGGCCGCTGCTGGCCGAGCGGCTGAAGACGCGCGGCGCCACCGAGTGGTTCGAGGCGCTGGTGGAGGCCGGGGTACCGAGCGGACCGATCAACACCATCGACGGCGGCTTCGCCATGGCCGACCGCTTCGGACTCGACCCGGTCGTCACCGTAGGAGAAGGGGACCGCGCGGTGCCCACCACACGGCATCCCATCCGGCTCTCCGCCACGCCCGCCTCCTATCGGCTGCCGCCGCCCGAACTCGACGAACACGGCGCGGAGTTGCGCGCCTGGCTGTCCGGACCGCAGGAGGCCGACCATGGCTGAGCCGACACCCCGCCCCGTCTACCCCACGGCACTCGGCGCCTCCAGCCTCCGGACCATCACCCTGCTCGGGCACGACCTGGCCGAGGACATCATGGGCTCGGTCGGCTTCGGTGAACTCGCGTTCTGGCTCGCCACCCAGCGGCGGCCCACACCCGGCGAGACCCGTGTCTTCGAGGCCGTGCTCGCGGCCCTGGCCGACCACGGTTTCACCCCGACGGCCATCGTCACCCGCCTGACCTACCTCTCCGCCCCCGACTCGGTCCAGGGCGCACTCGCCGCCGGACTGCTCGGCGGCGGCTCCCGGTTCCTCGGCGTCACCGAGGACACCGGCCGCTTCCTGCACGACGTACTGGAGTCCCTCGACGGAGACCTGCCCACCGACGAGGCCGGCTGGGACGCGGTCGCGCTGCGCACGGTCGAACGGCGGCGCGCGGCCGGGGAGTTCGTCCCCGGACTGGGGCACCATGTGCACAAGGAGGGCGACCCCCGCACACCGAGGCTGATCCGGATCGCCCAGGAGGAAGGTGTCTACGGCCCGCATCTGCGGCTGTTCGCCGCCATCGGCCGGGTGCACCCGAAGGTGCTGCACCGGACGCTCCCGCTGAACGGAGCGGGAGTGTGCGGCGCCGCCCTCGCGGATCTCGGCCTCCCGCTCGAACTCCTGCGCGGCTTCGCGCTGTTGGCCCGGACCGCCGGACTGATCGGCCAACTCGCCGAGGAACTGCGCCACCCCGTCGCACAGGACGTCTTCCTCTCCGTCGACCTCAACAACTCCCCTGTCCGGCCGGAGCCCTACACCCCGGACCCGCTCACGAGGGACCGTCGCGGGGACTGACCCCGCGCCCGCCCCGCCACCATCCACCCGCACCGCAGACCAAGGAGCCACGACCGTGTTCGTCGACGAGGACAACATCACCGAGCTGGCCGTCGAGCGGTGGGCCACGGCTCACTCCCCGCGGCTGGGCGAGCTGATGACCGCGCTGGTCCGCCATCTGCACGCCTTCTCGCGCGAGGTGCGGCTCACCGAGGACGAGTGGATGGCCGCGATCGAGTGGCTGACCGCGGCCGGCGGGATCAGCGACGAGAAGCGCCAGGAACTGATCCTCACCTCCGACGTGCTCGGACTGAGCACGCTGGTCGTCCAGTTGAACAACACGTTCACCCCGCAGGCGACCCCCGCCACGGTGCTCGGGCCGTTCCACATCGACGGCTCACCGACCGCGCCCCACGGCTTCGACATGTCGGACGGCGTCCCGGGCACACCGCTGTTCATCACAGGCAAGGTGACCGACACCGAGGGCAAGCCCCTCGCCGGCGCCGTGCTCGACGTCTGGCAGGCCGACGCGGAAGGCGCCTACGAGGCCCAGCTCCCCGAGATCGACGAGGCACGCCTGCGGGCCAAGTACCGCACCCGGGAGGACGGCACCTACTGCATCCGCACCATCGCGCCGCGCGGGTACGCCATCCCCATGGACGGTCCCGTCGGCGACCTGATGCGCAGGACGGACATCAGCCACTTCCGGCCCGCCCACGTCCACTTCCTGATCGACGAGCCGGGCTACCGGAAACTCATCACCCATCTGTTCCAGGCGGGCAGCGACTATCTCGACTCCGACGTCGTCTTCGGCACGAAGGACGCGTTGATCATCCCGTTCAGCGAACACCCGGCCGGCACCGCACCCGACGGCGGCACGCTCGAAGTGCCGTACCTGCACGCCGAGTACGACTTCGCCCTCCAGCCCCGCTGACGGCTGACGGCTGACGGCTGACGTGTGTGACCGGTGGCTTGTGGGCCACCGGTCACGGGTTCAGGACGGTGGACGCGGCGGTTGGGTCACACGACGATGCGGTCGAGGTTGGGTGCCCCGGCGGAGGGGTTGGAGAACTCGATGGTGTTGGTACCGGCCTTGAGCTGCACGGTGACGTCCTTGGTGACCACCGTGTTGTAGTCCGGTGTCTCGGGGAAACTCACGGTCTGCTTGACCCCGTTGACCGTCACGACCGCGCTACGGGCCTGGCCGACACTCATGAACGACACACTCATGGTGTAACTGCCCGCCGCCGGCTCGGAGACATTGCTGAAGGTCGCCGTCCCGCCACTGCCGAGATAACTCAGCTTCTTCCCGCCCGAGCAGTGCGCACAGTTCGTGACCGTCGTCCCCCCGGCCAACGTCGCCGCCTCAGCCTCGTACGACACACCGCCCCCACCCGACGGAGGAGTCGTACCGCCGCCGGTGATCTTGTTGAAGATCCGGGAGTAGGCGTATCCGGTGCCCTTGTCGTAGCCGTCGACCTCCCAGAAGGACAGTTCCTGGACGCCGTTGGTGGCGGCGAAGGACTCCAGGGTGCCGGCGTTGGCCTGGGTGAAGTTCTCGTCGTCGTCGTTCTTGCCGGCGATCGGGGTCAGGCCCATGCGTCCGTAGGCCTGGGCGGTCGAGATGCCGTAGAGCGAGGCGAGTTGGGCGGCGGTGGCCTTGGCCGCGGACAGCGAGTCGTTGAGGGCGTTCTCGCCGTCGCCGAAGTCCATGGTCATGATGTTGACCAGGTTGACCTTGACGCCTTTGCTCTTGGCGTCCTTGAGCAGGTTGAGCGTGTCGGACTCCAGGCCGGACGGGTCGACGGCCAGGGTGTAGTCGACCTCGACGTTCGGGTTCTGGGCCTGGAGGGCGGCGAGGGCCTGGTTGCGCCGGGTGTTGGCCGCGGTGTCGCCCAGGGTGTCGCCTTCGATGTCGAAGTCGAGCCGGGTGATGCCGTACGTGTTGACCACACTGGCGTAGGCGGCGGTGAGTGCCGAGACGGACGTGCAGGTCTGCGCCAGTTCTCCGCCTTCCGCTCCGCCGAAGGAGATGATGACGTTTCCGCCGGCCGCCTTGAGGGAGTTGACCTGCGAGGTGAAGGCGCCCAGTGCGCTGTTGCCCGCCTCCCACTGCGGAGTGCAGCCCGACTTGGGGATGAGGAAGGCCAGAGTGTAGTCGTTGAGCCCGGTGGCTTTCATGTCGGCCGCCATGTCACCGGCCGTGCCGCTGGAGAGTTCGAGGTAGGGCGCGGCGTAGTGGGCCGGGAAGGCGTTCGCCGCCTGAGGACTGGCGCTGGCGGTCGCGTTGATGTTCAGCGCCACCACCGCTATCGGAAGTGTCGAAACAAGCCCCTTGGCAAGTCGTGACCATGTCACGTGGGTCCTCCAGTGGGAATCGAGACAGGGCATGCCCGAGAAGCCGGCCCTTGACAGCAACTGCCGGGTTTTCAAACGCAGTCAGAGCGCCGCGAGCCGCGTCGAGGTGATGGGTGCACAGGCGATGGCGTGGGGGATGCGGTGACGTCTCGTCGGCGGCGCCCGCAGTCAATCCCTCCGTGACGGGACCCGTCAATACAATGGAATGGAAAGTTTCCTAACAGAGCATCCGCACACGGAGTCGGACCCCAGAGGGACGTACTCCGCGACAGCCGGAAGCCGACAACCGGCGCCCCCCGAGGGCCACTTGGCCGGCCGCCGCCACCCGGATCGGGGCCGAGGCGGGGCCAGGAGAGGGCGCCGCCCCGATTGCCGCCGCAGCCGCCACGCCAAGTACTGGTTGACCTGCACACTTAAAGACTGACATGGCGTCAGGACGGCGGGCCGGGCCTCTCGTTGGAGGTATGGACTTAGTAAAGCTCCTTAACGAGACGATTGTGTGACTGCGGCCACCCCTGCTTCCGTCTGTTAGGAAACGTTACTAACGAACCACGGAGGCCAAACACCGCCATGTCATCGATCCGTACGCGCCTCGCTGTGGCAGCCGCCTCAGCCGTCGCGCTCGCCGCTCCGTTCGCCGTCGGCCACGCCGACGCCGCGACGACCCCCACAGCAGCCAACGCGGCCCAGGCCGCCACCTCGTACACCGCCGCCCAGGTCCTGGCGGGCGTCAAGCAGAACTCGACGGCCGCCAACCAGGTCAACACCAAACCGCACATCAACACCATGACGCGGGCTCAGAACGTCAACGTGTACCAGGTCGCCCCGGGCGTGTACTCCTACACCTCCGGCATGGCCATCGACACCGACGGCAGCGACTCCGACCCCGATCCCGACCACCAGGGCGAGACGACCTGGGAGGACAGCAACGGCCAGGCGCTGGGCGCCCATCACGTGCCGTTCTACGTCCTGGGCGACGACTGCTGGGACCGCAAGAGCCCCTGCCCGCACTTCTACTACAAAGAGCGCGGGATGTCGGGCCGGCAGTTCGCGCTGATGTTCTACAACGGCAAGGTCATCGGCTCGATCTTCGGCGACACCCAGACCGCGAACAGCCAGACCACCTCGGACAACGACTCCCGCGAACTGGGCGAGGCGTCCGTGAAGGCGGCCCAACTGCTCGGCATACCCAGCAGCGGAACCACCGGCGGTGTCGACGACGGCGTGACCGTGGTGATGTTCTCCGGTTCGAAGTGGGTCGTCAACGGCACCAACTCCAGCCTCAACACCAACACCCAGGCCCTGGTCCAGACGGCCCTGGACAGCCTCGGCGCGAGCATGAACGGTGGCACGACTCCCCCGACAAGCCCGCCGCCCACCTCACCTCCGTCGGGTGGGGGCGGTGTGTCGTACGAGGCTGAGGCGGCGACGTTGGCCGGGGGGACGACGGTCACGAACTGTGCGCACTGCTCGGGCGGGAAGAAGCTGAGTTATCTCGGCAGTGGCGGGACGGCGACCTTCAGCAATGTCTCCGAGCCGGCGGCGGGCAGTTACACCATGA
This sequence comes from Streptomyces sp. NPDC090083, assembly GCF_044747445.1. Taxonomy (NCBI): domain Bacteria; kingdom Bacillati; phylum Actinomycetota; class Actinomycetes; order Kitasatosporales; family Streptomycetaceae; genus Streptomyces; species Streptomyces sp. NPDC090083. The sequence goes on from NZ_JBIVED010000004.1 coordinate 343,341, forward strand.
GTGTGTCGTTCATGAGTGTCGGCCAGGCCCGTAGCGCGGTCGTGACGGTCAACGGGGTCAAGCAGACCGTGAACTTCCCCGAGACACCCGACTACAACACGGTGGTCACCAAGGACGTCACCGTGCAGCTCAAGGCCGGTACCAACACCATCGAGTTCTCCAACCCCTCCGCCGGGGCACCCAACCTCGACCGCATCATCGTGTGACCCAATGCCCCAACCACCCCGTCTACGGACCTGAACCCTGATCCCCGACCTGTGACCGGTGGCCCACAAGCCACCGGTCACTCCGGCGTGAGGTGGACCAACCGGCCGAGGAGCGCGGCCCGTTCAGGTCAGGCCGGTTCAGGTCGGGTGAAGCCGGTCCGGGTCAGGCCGGGTCGCGCGGCAGGTAGCTCGCGAGGCCGCGCAGGATGATCTCCAGGCCGATGTCGAACCGTTCGTCGGAGGAGTCCGTCACCATGACCCCGGCGAGGGCGCGCAGATGCGGGAAGTCCTCGGCGGGCAGGGCCGCGAAGTAGTTCTGCATCTCGCCGGCCATGTCACGCCAGTCCGGGCGGGCGGGCGAGGAGGCGTCCGCGTTCTGCTGCTCGGCCCGGTCCCGCCACATGCCCTCCTCCAGCACGAACCCGTCGATGTAGGTCGAGATGAGGTCGCTGGCCTCCGCCGCGATGCGGTCGGGCAGCCCCGCGGTACGGAACACCCCCAGCAGCGCCTCGACATGGGGCAGGAGTTCGGCGGTGAAGGGGACGTGGGCCATGGAGATCCTGGCCATGTCCCGGTGCGCCAGCAGGCGCCGCCGCCCCTCGACGGCGTACGCACGCACCTCCTCCTGCCAGCGCTCCGGGTCGGTCTCGGGTGGCTCGAAGCCGTCGAAGAGGCGGGTGTACATGAGTTCCAGGACGTCGTCCTTGGAGCTGACGTGGGCGTAGAGGGCGGAGACGGTGACCCCGAGTTCGGCCGCGACCTGACGCATCGACAGGCCCTCGAGCCCCTGCCGGTCGAGGACGGTGAAGGCGGCGTCGACGACGCGCTCGCGTGACAGGGGGGTACGGGCCGGGGTGACACGTGCAGGTGCCGGGCGCTCGCGCTCCCAGGGGGAGGGCGGGGGCGATGCGGGGGTGTCGGCGGCCGCGTCAGTCATAGGGACAGTCTAGGCGCCGGGAGAGCGGTGTTCTCTTCGGGTGAGCAGCGTTCACCGCGAGACACGCGATATATCTTGTCTTCGCCGAGCACTTGCGCTATATCTTAATGAACGCCGTTCTCTCGGTGAGCGGTGTTCTGTTAAAGTGAACACTGTTCTCCGGGGCTCGGTTACTTCTCCCCCGCTTCACCCCGGTCTCCCCCAGGGAGCCGAGACGCAGCAACCGTCCGTTCCACCGCACCCGCGGGTCGTTCCCGCGGGCGTGCCCTTTCCGATTCGAGGAGTTCCGATGTCCACCACCGGTGTCGCGTCCACGGAGACGCCCATCGACTCACCAGCGCCTTACCGGTGGCGCTGGGCGGCGCTCTTCGTGATCCTGGCGGCCGAGGTGATGGACCTCCTCGACGCCGTCGTCACGAACATCGCCGGCCCTTCCATGCGGGCCGACCTCGGCGGCGGAGCCTCCACGCTGCAATGGCTGGCCGCCGCCTACACCCTGTCGATGGCGGTCGGGCTCGTCACCGGCGGACGGCTCGGGGACATCCACGGCCGCCGCCGGATGTTCCTGGTGGGAGCTGCCGGATTCACGCTGGGCTCCCTGCTCTGCGCGATTTCCGTGTCGCCCGAGATGCTGATCGGCGCGCGGATCGTGCAGGGCCTGTTCGGCGCGGTGATGCTGCCGCAGGGCCTCGGCATGATCAAGGAGATGTTCCCGCCGAAGGAGTCCCAGAAGGCGTTCGGCATGTTCGGCCCGGTCATGGGGCTGTCCGCGGTGTGCGGGCCGATCCTGGCGGGCTGGCTCGTCGACGCGGACTACTTCGGCACCGGCTGGCGCATGATCTTCCTGATCAACCTGCCGCTCGGGGCCGCGGCGATCCTCGGCGCCCTGCGCTACCTGCCGCGCGGACGCTCCGAGACCAAGCCGCGGCTCGACATCCCCGGCATGCTCCTGGTCTCGCTGGCCGCACTGCTCCTCATCTTCCCGCTGGTGCAGGGGCGTGAGTACGACTGGCCCGTGTGGACGTTCGTGATGATGGCCGCGTCGATCGCCGTCTTCGCGGTCTTCGCCCAGTACGAGTCGTCGCGCAGCCGGAACGGCCAGGACCCGCTGGTCGTCCCGAGTCTCTTCCGCAAGCGCGGCTTCAGCGGCGGCATGGTCCTCGGCCTGGTCTTCTTCTCGACCATGCAGGGCTTCATGCTGGTGTTCAACCTGTACACGCAGATCGGCCTCGGCTACTCGCCGCTCAAGGCGGGCCTGGTGATGGTGCCCTGGTCCGGCGGCATGATCGTCGGCTTCGGGGTCGCGCAGGGCTTCGTCCGTTTCGGTCGCGCCGTGCTCCAGGCGGGCACGGTGGTCATGGCGCTCGGAGTGTTCGGCGTCTGGCTGACCCTCGACCAGGTCGGGTCCGGCGTCGGCCCCTGGCAGCTCCTGCCGTCACTGCTGGTCACCGGCATCGGCATGGGTCTGCTCATGGCGCCCTTCTTCGACATCGTCCTCGCCAGCGTCGAACAGCACGAGACCGGTTCGGCGTCCGGCACGATGACCGCGGTGCAGCAGCTCGGCGGCGCGTTCGGCGTGGCCATCCTGGGCACCGTGTTCTTCGGCCTGCTGGGCGGCGGGATCGCCGGTGCGGTGGACCACCACTCGGACGACCTGCGCGGCCAGCTGACCGTGGCCCACGTCGCTCCGGCGACGCAGGACCGCGTCGTCGCCGACCTGCGCCGGTGCGCCTCCGACCGTGCCACTGCCAAGGACCCCGCGGCGACCCCGGCGTCCTGCGCTCTCCTGGGGAAGGACACCCGCTCTGCGGTGACCACGCCCGAGGCAGGCGCCCGGATATCCGCCGCCCTGGAGACCACCGCCTCGTCTGCCTTCCGCAGCGGTTTCGGTTCCGTCATGCAGACGCTGCTCTGGATCGTCGACGGAATGCTCGCACTGACCCTCCTGCTCTCCTTCCTCCTGCCGCGCCACGCCCGCCCCGAGGGTTCCGCCGGTCACTGAGCCCGGCCGGCAACCGGCACGCACGGGGCGGTCGTAGAACCTTCGAGGCTACGACCGCCTCGTGGTCCGTGTCGGCACGGCAAGCGGTGGGGTGGGTCGGGCCTGCGGTGCGTGGTCCCGGGCCGGGTTCCGCGCCGTACGGTCCGGGATCGCGGAGGGCACGCGGGACTCACGCGGACCATTCGCCGGCCGTGGTCCGTCGCGCGGGGACGATGTCCGTTCACCCCGGTCAGGCCCGAGCGGGGCGCGCCGCGTAGCGTGCGGGCAGGCGGGAACACGCGCGTGCCGACCGGTGGCGGAGACCGCTCGGCGAGCCGCGCGGCAGCCCGCCGCACACGACCGCACACAACCGCCGTAACCCCAGCAGACCCCGCGGACCCCACGCATCCCGCGGATCCCGCACCCTCCCGGAAGGACGTGCCCCGTGCTCACGTCGTACGCAGATCACTTCGACACGCCTGCGGGATATCTCGACTTCGCGCGGTTCGGGCCGCCGTCGCGGGACGTGGTGGCCGCGACGGCGCGGGCCATGGAGGAGTCCGCTCGTGCCGACCACACCACCGTGGACGGTCTGATGGACGCGGAAGCGGTGGCACGCGACACGGCCGCCCGCCTGGCCGGTACCGACGGCCGCCACACGGTGCTTCTCCCGAACGCGTCCACCGGGCTGTTCCACGCCGCTCTCGGAATCCCTGCGGGCGTCGTCCTCGCACCGCGCACCGACTTCCCGGCCAACCACTATCCGTGGCGGCGCAGCGCCGAACTCGGCCGGGCCGAACCGCGCTGGCTCGATCCCGTACCCGGTGCGGGAGTCACCCCCGATCTCGTCCGCGCCGCGCTGACCGACGACGTCGTCGGTGTGTCCGTCAGTGCCGTCGACTTCCGCACCGGCTTCCGTGCCGACCTCGCCGCACTGCGCGAGGCGATCGGACCGGACCGGCTGCTGATCGTGGACGCCATCCAGGCGTTCGGGGTGGCGCGGATGGCCTGGGACGCGGCCGACGTGGTGGTCGCGGGCGGTCAGAAATGGCTGCGCGCGGGGTGGGCCACCGGCTTCGCGATCCTGTCGGGCCGTGCCCTGGAGTCCCTGGAACCGGTCCTCACCGGCTGGACGGGGGTCGAGGACGTCGGTGTCTTCGACGGGACCGAGCACGCGCCCGCCGGGGACGCGCGGCGCTGGTCGATCACCAACCTGAGCCCGGTGACGGCCACCGCGTTCGCTGCCGCCCTCGGGCTGGTCGAGCGCTACACGGTCGCGGAGATCGAGGCCGCGATCGCCCTGCGGGTCGCCGAGTTGACCGAGGTCGTCGAGGAGCACGGCGGTCGCGTGCTCTCCCCCGCCGACCCGGCGCGGCGGGCGGGCGTCCTCTCCTTCGCGATGCCGGGGCACGATCCGTCCGTCGTCGCGAAGGCGCTGCACGGCGAGGGGGTCACGCCGACCGTCCGCGCCGACTCCCTCCGCTTCTCCCCGCACGCCTCGACTCCGCCTGAAGCGTGCGCCCGGGTGGCAACGGCGCTTGCCTCGCTGGGGAGTTGACCCGACCGAGCGCCGAACGCCAGGCGTACGGCTGTCACCCGGCCCCGTCCCTCACAGGTCCACGCGCACGCCCCACCCCCGTTCGAGCGCCACGTCGTAGGCGACCCGGACCGCCGCGACGTCGAGGGCGGCGTGGCCGGTGGACTTGAAGACGGTGAGGGCATCGGTGTCACCGGCACGGCCCGGATGGCTTCCGTCGAGCACGGAGCCGAGGAGGGTCACCGTCCGGCCGGGGGCGAGATCCTGGAGTTCATGCGCGCCCGCCGGTGGTGGTTCGGTGGCCGCGCCGGTCCACTCGGCGAACAGGACCGCGTCCCGGACGATGCCGGGGTCCAGTTCGGGGCCGTGGGAGCCGCCGACCGACGAGACATGGACGCCGGGACCGAGCCACTCGCGTCGGACGACGGGCGCGGTGGCGTCGGTGCAGCAGAACACCACATCGGCCTCGCGGACCGCTTCCTCGACACCGGCGGCGACCCGTGCGCCCGGATAGAGCGCTGCCGCCGCACCGGCCCGTACCGGATCGCGGCCCGCCACCGTGACCTCGGCCTCCGGCAGCACCGTCGCGAGCAGCGCCAGCTGGGCGCGGGCCTGGGCGCCGGTCCCGACCACGGTCACCCGGCCGAGTCCGGGGCGGGCGGCGAGGGCCAGCGCGCCGCGGGTGGCGACGGCCGCCGTGCGGACCTCGGTCAGCGATTCGCCGTCCACGAGCGCCAGCGGCCGTCCGTCGTGTTCGTCGAACAGTGCCACCAGCCCCCGGTGGAAACCGCGCCCGGGGTGCCGTGGGTCGGCGGTCACGGTCACCAGTTTCGCGGCCGGCCCGAGCCCGGGGACATAGCCGGGCATCGCGCCGAGCAGGCCGGTCGGGGTCCGTGCGGCGATCCGTGGCGGTACGGAGACCTCGTCGCGGGCGACGGAGACCAGGGCTCGGCCCACCGCGTCGAGGACGGCGTCGGGCAGCAGGGCGGCGGCCGTCTGCCGACGGTCCAGCACCAGGAGGCCGTTCACCGGCCGGCCTCCGTCCTACCGGCGGTCAGGGTCGTTCCGGCGGTCGGAGGCGTACCCGCCATCAGGGCCGTACCGGCCGTCGGGGCCGTGCCGGCGGTCAGTGCCGCGCCCAGCTCATCCGCCGCCGTGCGCAACTCCCGTTCCACCGAGGCCAGTTCGGGTCCGTCGAACTCGGCGACCGGTCCCACGACCGTCAGGGCGCACACCGGAGCGCCGGGGTCGGGCACCACCGCCCTGCTGACGGAGGCCACGAGTTTGTCGTTACGCCCGCGCTCCACGGCGACGCCGGTCCGTTCCACCTCGGCCAACTCCCTTTCCACGTCCGCTGCTTCATCGCCGAGTCCGGCCAACCACCGTGCCCTGGCGTCCGGTTCGAGGGCGGCGACCAGGGCCAGCGGCCCGGCGAACCGTCGTACCGGAAGCAGGTCGCCCCGCAAGTGGCTGATCATGGCCAGCCGTTCGGGCCTGACCACGTCGATCACCCGGGCGCCGCCCTCCTCCAGCACCTGGAGGTTGACCATCATCGAGGTCGCGGCGGACAGCCGTTCCAGCACCGGACGGGCCAGCGCGGTCAGCGAGTTGCCCGCGGCCGAGGCCGACATCCGGAGCACGGCGGCACCGGGCAGATAGCGGTCACCGGCCCGCAGCACCCAGCCCCGCCTGACCAGGTCCAGCAGGATCCGGTAGGCGGTGGCGCGGTGCAGGTCCACCTCGGCGGCGAGATCGGTCAGCCGTACCGGGTGGGGTGCGCGCGAGACGGCCTCGACCAGGTCGAGCGCCTTGTCGACGGCGGACCGGGGCGGTGCCGGGGCACGGGGGGCGACGGGCATGGCGGCGGTTCTTCCCTTTCGTCCGCGGTGCGGCCACGGACCGGGGGTCCGGGCACGGCGGCCTGTCCGGTTCGGGTCCTTGCGGTGATCCGACGGTGGCGGAGTACAGTTACCGCGTTTTCATCACACGATACAGATGTTGCATAGAGCGTAACAACACAGCTCTCGCGGACCGAAGGTGACCATGACCGAACTGCCCCCGGGTGCCCCGACCCCCTGGGCCGCACCGCCCGCCGGAACCGTCACGGTCTACCCCGGCGCCACCCTCTTCGACGGCACCGGCGACCGGTCCCGCGCGGACACCACGATCGTCACGGACGGCGCCCGGATCCACGCCGTCGTCGCCGACGGCGACCCGTTGCCCCCGCTCGCCGCCGACGCGCCCCGCGTGGACCTCGACGGAAGGTTCGTGGTCCCCGGCCTGATCGACAGCCACCAGCACCTGGCCACCCCGCCCGACCGGCCCGTCGCCGAGGCCGTCCTCCGCCGCTTGGTGCACAGCGGGGTCACCGCCGTCCGTGACATGGCCGACGACCTGCGGCAGATCGGCGACCTCGCCCGGGCCACCCTGGTCGGCGAGATCCCCGGCCCCGACATCCGTTACGCGGCGCTCATGGCCGGACCGTCCTTCTTCGACGACCCGCGCACCCACGAGGTCTCCCGGGGCGCCACGCCCGGTGCCGTCCCCTGGATGCAGGCCGTCACCCCCGACACCGACCTCACCGTCGCCGTCGCCCTGGCCCGCGGCACCCACGCCGCCGCGATCAAGGTCTACGCCGACCTGGACGCCGCGACCGTCGCCGCCGTCACCGCCGAGGCGCACCGCCAGGGCATCGCCGTGTGGGCGCACGCCACCGTGTTCCCGGCCGCGCCCGGCGAGGTCGTCGCCGCGGGCGTGGACAGCGTCTCCCACGTCACCCTGCTCGCCTTCGAGCACGCCGGCGAGCCGCTGAGCAGCTACAAGACCAAGCCCCCGGTGGACCACGACCGTTTCACCGCGGGCGACGACCCTCGACTGGCCGCGCTCTTCGCCGAGATGCGCCGCCGGGGCACGGTCCTCGACGCCACCGCGTCCATGTGGACCAGCGACGAGCTCCGGGGCGACAGCGCCGAGTCCGTCGAACGGGCCCGCCGCAACAGCGAGTTGGCCGCCGCCGTCACCGCTCAGGCGCATCGCGCCGGAGTCGCCGTCTGCACCGGCACGGACTTCGAGACCGACCCCGGCGACCCGTTCCCCGCCCTCCACGGCGAACTCGCCTTCCTCGTCGACCGGTGCGGCATGTCGACCGCCGACGCCCTGCGCGCGGCGACCCTGATCGGCGCCAGGGCCGCCGGCACCGAGGCGGACATGGGCAGCGTCGAAGCCGGAAAGCTCGCGAACTTCGCCGTCCTGGACGAGGACCCGCTGCGGGACATCGCCCACCTGCGCACCATCACCCTCACCGTGAAGCGCGGCCACCGCTACACACGCGCCGACTTCGAGAAGGACAGCCAGTGACCACCGCCGCCCACCCGATGATCGTCAACGCGCTGGGGCAGCTAGACAACCCCAACACCCCCGAAGCCCGGGCCGCCGCCACGCAGCTCAATCCCGACAGCGCGCAGCTCGCGGTCGACGCGCGCGCGATCGCCGAAGCCCGCGCCTCCGGCCTGACCGCCGTCAACATCACCCTCGGCTACACCATGGGCGACCTCCCGCCGTACGAGCACACGCTGGACGAGATCGCGGTCTGGGACGGCATCCTCGACGCGCACCCGGCCGACCTGCTCAAGGTCCGTACGGCCGACGACATCCGGCGCGCCCACCACGAGCGGCGGATCGGTGTCGTCTACGGCTTCCAGAACGCCGTCGCCGTCGGCGAGGACCCCGCCCTCGTCGAGAGCCGTGTCGCCGGGTTCGCGGAGGCGGGGGTGCGGGTGGTCCAGCTCACCTACAACCAGGCCAACCACCTCGGCGACGGCTCCATGGCCGGCGCCAACCGGGGCCTGACCCCGTTCGGCCACCAGGTCGTCGAGGCCCTCAACGACCACCACCTGATGGTCGACCTCTCCCACAGCGGGGAGAACACCTGCCTGGACGCGGCCCGGCACTCCCGGCAGCCCGTGTCGATCAACCACACCGGCTGCCGTGCCCTGGCCGACCTCCCGCGCAACAAGACGGACGAGGAACTCCGCCTGGTCGCCGACCGGGGCGGGTTCGTCGGCATCTACTTCATGCCCTTCCTCAACCCGACCGGTCACGCCACGGCGGCCGACGTCGTCGACCACATCGTGCACGCGGTCGACGTCTGCGGCGAGGACCACGTGGGCATCGGCACCGACGGCAGCGTCACCGCCGTGGACGATCTCGACGCCTATCGCGCGGCTCTCGCCGAACACGTCGCCGCCCGCCGGGCGGCAGGGGTCGGCGCGGCGGGCGAACGGGCCGACACCTACCCCTTCGTGGTGGACCTGCGCGGCGTCGACCAGTTCCGCGAACTGGCCCGCCTCCTGGAGAAGCGCGGCTACCGCTCCGCACGTGTCGAGAAGATCCTCGGCCGCAACTTCCTCGACTACGCCGACCGCGTCTGGACGCCCTGAGCGTCAGCGCCCGCGGTCCAGGAGTCCGGCATCCGGCTCCGTCCGGTCCGACGAAGCCGGCGTCCGGCGCGAGGTCAGGCCTCGCTGCCGGTCTGCGCCTGGGACTTCGTAGGCACCGGCTCCGCCGGGTGCTGGGCCGGTGAGGACGTGATCAGTGTGGAGCTGCCGGTGTCCCGGTCGGTGAAGCCCGCGAAGAGGGCGAGGCCGAGACCGGCCGCGGCGAGCGTCGCGCCGACCAGGGCCGGTGAGGCCCAGCCCCACCCGGCGGAGATGGCCAGGCCGCCGAGCCAGGCGCCGCCGGCGTTGGCCAGGTTGAAGGCGGAGTGGTTGGAGGCCGCGGCCATCGTCGGGGCGTTCTTCGCCTTGGCCATGAGCAGCATCTGCACGGGGGTGGTGACCAGGGCGCCCATCGCGCCCATGAAGGCGAGGGTCACCAGGGCGGGGACGGTGCTGTGGACGGTGAAGTAGAAGGCCACGAGCGCCGCGCCGAGCAGGAAGAGACCGCCGTACAGCGTCGGCCGCAGGGCCCGGTCGGTGAGCGGGCCCGCTATCAGGGTGCCGAGCGTCATTCCGATGCCGTAGAGGGCGAGCACCCAGGTGGTGGAGGAGTCGGCCATGCCGGTCACATGGGTCAGGATCGGCACCAGATAGCTGTAGACGGCGAAGAAGCCGCCGAATCCGACGACGGCGGTGGCCAGGCCGAGGGCGACCTGCCGGTTGCCCATCGCCCGCAGTTCGTGCCGGATGCCGGCCTGGCCGGTGCGGGGCTGATGGGGGACGAACACGGCCAGCGCGGCGAGCGCGACCAGGCCGATGACGGCGACCGCGCAGTAGGCGTACCGCCAGCCGAGCTGCTGTCCGAGGGCGGTGCCGGCCGGGACCCCGACGATGTTGGCGACGGTGAGGCCGAGGAACATCCTCGACACGGCCCGCCCGGCTCGTTCGGGGGCGACCAGCCGGGAGGCGACGACGGCTCCCACGCCGAACAGGGCTCCGTGGGGCAGGCCCGCCAGGAACCGGGCGGCGAACAGCAGGCCGAAGTTGGGGGCGAGAGCGGAGGCGACGTTGCCGATCACGAACAGTGCGGACAGCAGGAGCAGCAGCCGTTTGTGGGCGATGCGCGCCCCGATGCCGGTCAGGACGGGCGCCCCGACAACGACACCGAGCGCGTAGGCGGAGACTAGGTTGCCGGCGTGCGGCACGGACACACCGACTCCGTCGGCGATCTGGGGCAGGAGTCCCATCGTGGCGAATTCGGTCGTACCGATTCCGAACGCGACGAGGGCAAGGGCCAGCAGGGCCAGTGGCATGGAGCGCGAGTACCTTTCGCGGGCGGTGGTCTGCGTGCGGACGCGGGTGAAGCGGGGATGACTGTCGTACGTCCCGTTCGCCCTGTTTCTGTAGCCTGTCGCGCCGGCCACCGTTGCCCGATGCGCCCCTGAGGGCAGAGAAGGTCTACAACCGTTTCAGCGGTGGCAGGCGCTCACGCATTCCAAGATCGGGCGACGCGCGTCGTGGTCTGCGTCACACGTCGGCGGCGCCCCTGCTCCGCTCGACCGGGATCCACAGCTGGGAGCGGGTCTCCGCGCCGAGCTCCACCGGCCGCGTCCGCAGGAGTTCGGGACCGGGTCTGCTCGTGTACGGGTTCGAGGGGAACCACTGGGTGAACACGTCCCGCCACAGTTCCTGGAGCGCGGTCGGATAGGGGCCGTCGCTGTCGAAGACAGCCCAGGTCCCGGCCGGCACGTCGAGGGCGTCGAGGTCCGCGGCGACCGTCCGCGGACCGGTGGCCACGCCGATCCAGTAGTCCGCCTCGTCGCCCTCCTCCCGTCCGCCGGTCAGGTACACCGCCGCCGACAGGATTCCTTCCGGTTCCCGGTCGGCCAGTTCCTTCATCCGTACGATCGTCCGCTCGTCGAGGCTTTCCAGGTGCGCGGCGGCGGCCTGGTTGAGCCCCTCGTGGACGAGCGGGACCCGGGCCTTCCTGCCGACGACCCTGAACGCCTCCTTCTCCAGGATCCGGTACCGCATGGTCGTGCTTCCCTCGACGACGACACGGAAGGACATGCGTGGCTGGGCCGTGAGCAACGCGCCCGTGCGCCGGGCCTCGCCCGGCCCGATGCCGTGCACCGACCGGAAGGCGCGGGCGAAGGCCTCGCCCGAGCCGTAGCCGTACCGCACCGCGATGTCGAGAAGGGTGCGTTCACCGGCCAGCACCTCGGCAGCGGCGAGCGTCATCCTCCGGCGCCGCACGTAGACGGGGAGAGGCATCCCGGCGAGAGCGGAGAACAACCGCCGGAAGTGGTACTCCGAGACCGCGGCGATCCGGGCCGCCTCGGTCACGTCGACCTCGCGGTCGAGACCGGCCTCCAGATGGTTCAGCGCCTCGTTCAGCCGCTCCAGCACGTGGGTCCGTCCCTAGGAAGGTAGGTAGGTGATGGTGCGGGTGGTTCATCCGCGCCCGGCCCGACAGAAGCCGTACGGGAATTGTCGGGCCGCGGTCCTCGGCCCTGCCCGAGGCTTGCGCACATGACTGATCTCAAGGGGTGGTGCGAGCCGCGGTTCGCCGCGGTCGAGGCGGCTCTCGAAGCGTCGCTCGGCAAGGACGACGTGGGCGCCTCGGTCGCCGTCCGTCTCGACGGCGAACCGGTGGTGGACCTCTGGGGCGGGTACGCCGACGCGGACCGCAGTGCCCGCTGGGAGCGCGACACCCTCGTGTGCGTGAACTCGACGACCAAGAACATGACCGCCCTGTGCGCCCTCGTCCTGGCCGACCGTGGCCTGCTCGACCTGTCCGCACCCGTCGCCGACTACTGGCCCGGGTTCGCGGTGGCGGGCAAGGAGCGTCTGCTCGTACGCCATGCGCTGTCCCACACCGCGGGGCTGCCGGACCTGTCCGGGGCGACGACGGTGGAGGACCTCTACGGCTGGGAGGGCGTGACGGCGGCGCTGGCCGCGCAGACCCCGGCATGGGAACCGGGCACCGCCGCCGGGTACCACGGGCTTACCTTCGGGTTCCTGATCGGTGAGATCGTCCGCCGCGTCACCGGCCGCAGCCTGGGCGACTTCTTCGCCGAGGAGGTCGCCGGACCACTGGGTGCGGACTTCCACATCGGGCTCTCCCCGGACGACGACCACCGCGTCGCACCGCTCATCCCGCCACCGTCACTGACCGAGGACCACACCGCCGTCGCACCGCCCGGACCGGACGGCACCCGACAGGAGTACGACGGTGTCGCGGTCCGGGTCCGGGATGCCAACTCCCTTGCCTGGCGCCGTGCGCAGATCCCCGCGGTGAACGGCTTCGGCAACGCCCGGTCCGTGGCGCTCGTCCAGTCGGTCCTGGCGAACCGGGGTTCCGCCGGTGGCGTGCGGCTGCTGTCCCCCGAGGGCTGCGCGCCCGCGTGGCAGGAGGTGTTCCGCGGCGAGGACCGGGTGCTGCGGACCCCGATGGCCTGGACCGTGGGCTTCGGGAAGTTCGGCAACGCCTTCGGCTGGGGCGGATGGGGCGGCTCGCTGGTGGTGAGCGACCCCGACGCGCGGATGACGGTGGCCTACGTGATGAACCAGATGATCGACCGGGAGCGGCAGGAGGACAACCGCGGCATGGAGATCATCATGGCCGCCTACGGTGGGCTCCGGTGACAACTCGCTTTCCTGGAGTCAGAGTTGGTCCGGACGGAGGCCCCCATTCATCAACTTCCCCCGCACCCGGACGCGTTGAGGACTCCCGCCACAACTGTCATGCACACACCTTGACCTTATTGGTCTAGACTTTTACTTTCGAGTGGTCAACTCCTATCGGCACGCGCCCAGTTGAGACCGGCGCCCTCTTCCGTGCGCGCCGAACCGCTCGAAAGGGCCCGCCACCCCCATGGCCAGTCGTTCCCCCCTCCCCCGCCTCGCGTTGCGCAGCACGCCCGTCCTCGCGCTGCTCGCCCTGCTGATCGGCCTCCCCACCGCGACACCGGCCGCCGCCGCGACCGGCTCCATCACCGGCCTCGCCGGAAAGTGCCTCGACGTCGCCGGAGCCGACTCCGCCGACGGCACACCGGTCCAGCTCTACGACTGCAACGGCACCGGCGCCCAGCAGTGGACCGTCGGCACCGACAACAGCGTGCGCGCGCTGGGCAAATGCCTCGACGTCACCGGCAACTCGACCGCCGACGGCGCCAGGATCCAGCTGTGGACCTGCACCGGCGCAGCGAACCAGCGCTGGACCGTCACCGCCGCGCACGACATCGTCAACCCGGCCGCGAACAAGTGCCTCGACGTCTCCGACAACTCCTCCGCCAACGGGGCCCGCATCCAGATCTGGACCTGCACCGGAGGAAGCAACCAGAAGTGGAACGCCCCCGCGCAACCGTCCGGGGAGCAGTGCTGGGCCACGCACTACGGCCCCCAGCCCGCCGGTGCCCTCACCGCCAGCGGCGAGGTCTTCGACAACAACGCGGACACGGCGGCCACTTCGCTCTCGCGCCAGCCCCAACTGCCCTTCGGCACCCGGGTCCAGGTCACCAATGTCGCCAACGGCCGCTCCCTGACCGTGCGGATCAACGACCGCGGGACCTTCGCCCAGACCCCGCAGGAACCGAAGTGCCTCGATCTCACCGACGGCGCCTTCGGCCGCCTCGGAGGCGTCCTCGACCCGGACGCCGGACACATCGTCGTCACCCAGACGGTTCTGGGCTGACGAGTGCGGCCCGCCCGGCTCGCGTACCGGACGGCCGAAGCAGCACGACCGCCTGTTCCGCCCCTCGACCACAGGAGCAACGCCCCATGTCCACCCCCCACTTCATACCGGGTCTCCACAGACTCACGGCTCTGAGCAGACTGACCCTCGTCATGCTGCTCGCCGCGGCCCTGTCCGCCCTGTTCACCGTCTCCCCCGCCCGTGCGGCGGACGGCAGGATCACCGGCCTGGCCGGCAAGTGCGTCGACGTCGCCGGGGCGAACACCGCCAACGGGACCGCCGTACAGCTCTACGACTGCAACGGCACCAGCGCCCAGACCTGGTCCAACCCCGGTGACGGAACACTGCGCGCCCTCGGCAAGTGTCTGGACGTGACTTCGGGCGGCACGGCGGACGGCACGGCCGTCCAGCTCTACGACTGCAACGGCTCCGCCGCGCAGAAGTGGGCCGTCAGCTCCGCCAACGACATCGTCAACCCGCAGGCCAACAAGTGCCTGGACGTCACGGGCAACAACTCCGCCAACAGCACCCGGCTGCAGATCTGGACCTGCACCGGCGGCGCCAACCAGAAGTGGAACGCCCCGGCGAGCGGCGGCGGCACCACCCCGTCCGGCTTCGTCGTCAGCGAGGCCCAGTTCAACCAGATGTTCCCGAGCCGGAACGGCTTCTACACCTACCAGGGCCTGACCGCCGCCCTGTCCGCGTACCCCGGCTTCGCCAAGACCGGCTCCGACACGGTCAAGAAGCAGGAGGCCGCCGCCTTCCTCGCCAACGTCAACCACGAGACCGGCGGCCTCGTCTACGTCGTCGAGCAGAACACCGCCAACTACCCCCACTACTGCGACACGAGCCAGTCCTACGGCTGCCCGGCCGGACAGGCCGCCTACTACGGACGCGGCCCCATCCAGCTGTCCTGGAACTTCAACTACAAGGCGGCGGGCGACGCGTTGGGCATCGACCTCCTCAACAACCCCTGGCTGGTGCAGAACGACTCGGCCGTCGCCTGGAAGACCGGCCTGTGGTACTGGAACACCCAGTCGGGACCGGGCACCATGACCCCGCACAACGCCATGGTGAACGGCGCGGGCTTCGGCCAGACCATCCGGTCCATCAACGGCTCCCTGGAGTGCGACGGCCGCAACCCCGCGCAGGTCCAGAGCCGCGTCGACGCCTACAACCGGTTCACCTCCATCCTCGGGGTCAGCCCCGGTAGCAACCTCTACTGCTGAGGCCTGCCCTCGACCCCGTCCGACGCGAGGGCCGGTTCGTCCGCGAACCGGCCCTCGCGCCACGGCCGTTGCGGCCGGACGGGGCTCCGCCTCAGGCGAGGGTCACCTCCACCGGCAGTCTCTTGATGCCGTTGACGAAGTTCGAGCGCACGCGCGGGACGTCGCCGGTCAGCCGGATGTCCGCGAGGCGCGGGATCAGCTCCTCGAACATGATGCGGATCTCGGTGCGGGCCAGCAGGTTGCCCAGGCACAGATGGGGGCTGCCCTTGCCGAAGGTGACGTGGTCGTTGTGCTGCCGGGCCACGTCGAGGTCGTAGGGGTCGGTGAAGACCTCCTCGTCACGGTTGCCGGAGGCGTACCACATGACGACCTTGTCGCCCTCCTTGATGCGCTTGCCGCCGAGTTCGACCTCGCGGGTGGCGGTGCGGCGGAAGTGGTAGACCGGGGACGCCCAGCGCAGGAACTCCTCGACGGCGGTGGGGATCAGGGAGGGGTCGTCCTTGAGGCGGGCGAGCTGTTCGGGGTGCTGGAGCAGGGCCAGCATGGAGTGGGTGATGGTGTGCCGGGTGGTCTCGTTGCCGGCGACGACAAGCAGCAGGAAGTAGTTGTCGAAGTCCTGCGTGGAGAGCGGGACACCGTCGCGCGGGGCGGTGTTGACCAGCTTGGAGACCAGGTCCGTGCCGTCGCCGCCACGCCGCTGCCGGGCCAACTCCCTTCCGTACGCGAAGACTTCGAGTGAGGCGGGGGAACGGAACGGCAGGTCGCGGTACTTCTCGCTCTCCTCGCTGTGCAGGAGGACGTCGGCGTAGTCCGGGTCCGTGTTGCCGATGATCCGGTTGCCCCAGTCGATGAGTTGCTGGTTGTCCTCCGGCGGGACGTCCAGCAGCCGGGCGAGCACGTTGATGGGGAAGTCGGCGGAGATCTCCTTCACGAAGTCGAAGCTGCCCTTGGCCAGGGCCGCGTCGAGGGTCTGCGCGGTCAGACCGCGCAGGAAGTCCGCGTAGCTGTTGATCACCCCGGCCCCGAACTGCCGCTGGATCAGGCTGCGCAGCGCCCGGTGCCGGACGCCGTCGAGCTCCAGGATGGAGGCGCGTTTCTTGATCTGGTCGTCGTCGACCTCCTCCAGGTTGACGAACCGGGTGGAGGTGAACGTCTCGGCATCGCGGTCGACGCGGGCGATGTCGGCGTGCCGGGTCACCGACCAGAAGCCGGAGTTGGGGGCCTCCTCGGGCTGCCAGTGGACGGGCTCCTCGTGGCGCAGCGTGTGGAACATGCGCCACGGGGTCACGCCGTCGGTGAAGTTGTCGAGGTTCGCGAGGTCGACGTCGGCGAGGGGCAGTGGTTCGTTCGCCGCGGCGGTCAGTGCGGTCTCGGTCATCGGTGGCTCCTCGGGGTGGTACGGCGGGTCACAGGTGGTAGGCGTACTCGGTGAACTCCCAGTCGGTGACGTGCCGTTGGAAGCGCTCGACCTCGTTCCGCTTGTAGGAGAGGAAGGACTGGGTGAAGTCCTTGCCGAGCATCTCCGCGAGGGCGGTGTCCGCCTCCAGCGCGTCGAGGGCCTCGGCCAGGGTGCCGGGCAGCACGGCGGAGCGGGCCGGGTCGTAGCCGTAGCCCTCCAGCGGGCCGGGCGGTTCCTCGCCGGCCGTCACGCCGAGCAGGGCGGCGGCGATCGTGCCGGCGATGGCGAGGTAGGGGTTGGCGCTGGCGTCGCCGAGCCGCAGTTCGAGCCGGGCCCCGGAGCCGCGTTCGGGCGGGATGCGGACCATGGCGCTGCGGTTGTCGAGGCCCCAGTCGATCAGCCAGGGTGCGAGGGTGTCGGGTCCGAAGCGTTTATAGGAGTTGACGGTCGGGTTGAGCAGCGCGGCGAGGGCGGGCGCGTGGGCCATCACTCCGGCGACGGAGTGCCGTGCGGTGGCCGAGAGGCCGTAGGCGCCGGACGGGTCGTCGAAGGCGTTGCGGCCCTCGGTGTCGTCGCCGGACAGGTGGAGGTGGAAGCCGGATCCTCCGGCGTCGTTGAACGGCTTCGCCATGAAGGTGGCGAGTCTGCCCTCCTTGCGGGCGAGTTCCTTGATCGCCGCCTTGAAGCGGAAGGCCCGGTCGGCGGCCGACATGGCCTCGGAGTGGACCAGGTTGATCTCGAACTGTCCGCCGTCGAACTCGTGGTTGCCGCTGAGCACGCCGATGTTGAGGTCGCGGACCTGTCGCAGGGTGCGCAGGAGGTGGTTGTCGGGGTCGGCGCGCAGCCCGGCCGTGTAGACGACACCGGGGTCGGACGCGTAGCGGCGCCAGCCCGCGGCGAGGTCGCGTTCGCACAGGAAGTACTCCAGCTCCGGTCCGACGACGGGCCGCAGTCCGTGTTCCGCGCACCGGGCGAGGACGGACTTGAGCAGGTCGCGGGGCGACTCGGGGGCCGGTTCCCCGGTCGCCGGGTCCACGACCTCGCCGAGGCAGGTGGCCACGCCGGGTTCCCAGGGGAGCGGCAGCAGGGTGTCGAGGTCGGGGCGGACGCAGATGTCGGGCAGGCCGGCGTCCAGGCCGCCGCGGACCGGAACGACGTCGCCCTGCGGGCTGGTGTGGTAGACGGCGCGGCAGAAGGCGAGTCCGTGTTCCACGGCCCGGGGCAGCTCCTCCAGCAGGACGTCGCGTGCGCGGTCGGTGCCGATGAGGTCGGGGTAGGTCACGCGGACCACGTCGATGCCGTCGGCGGCGAGTCGCTCCATGTGGCGGCGGACCTCCGGGATGTCTTGAACGCTCACCGTTGTCTCCTCGGGCGGACGGTGGGGCACCTCCGGTTCGGGGTCCGGAGGCGGGCGGCGGGGGAATGAGGGGCCCGGACGTGATGGTCACGGGCGACCCCGGCAACGCTGTTTGACGCCAAACGGTAGGAGCGGTCCACGCGTCCCGCAAGAGGCGACGGCAATAAAATTATCCATCCGGATAGGTATTGACCCCACCCCCGCCGCTTCCTATCTTGTTTGAAGCCAAACGAGTCAGGGGCCGGTCTTCGAGCCCCTTTGGCCGGGGGCCCGGCCATCGCGCCGGGCCCCTCTTCCCACCACCTCTCCGACGCCCTCACCCCAGGAGGACCGGCCATGAAGGTCGTCGTCGACATGAACAAGTGCCAGGACCACGGCCAGTGCGTCTTCGCCGCCCCCGACGTCTTCCACCTGGACGCCGACGGACACCTCGGCTACGTCCCCGACCCCGACGACGCCCTGCGCGACGAGGTCGAGGAAGCCGCGGACGTCTGCCCGCTCCAGGCCATCCGGATCGAGGAGTGATGACCGGCGGAAGCGTGGTCGTCGTCGGCGCCTCGATGGGCGGCCTGCGCGCCGCCGAACAGCTGCGGACCGCGGGCTGGACCGGGTCCGTGACGGTCGTCGGCGACGAACCGCACATGCCCTACAACCGGCCCCCGCTCTCCAAGGACGTCCTCGCCGGCAAGGCGTCCTTCGCCTCCCTCGCGTTCACCCCCAAGGCGAGCGCCGCCGACGTCGAGTGGCGGCTCGGCCGCAAGGCCGTCACGTCCGACCTCACCGAACGCGTCCTCACCCTCGACGACGGCTCGCCGCTCCCCTACGACGGTCTCGTCGTCGCCACCGGAATGCGCCCCCGGCGGCTGCGCTGCCCCGGACCGCTCACCGGCCGCCACACCGTGCGCACCCTCGCCGACGCCCAGGGCCTGCGCGCCGAACTGACCCGGCCGGGGGTGCGCGTGGTCGTCGTCGGCGCCGGGTTCATCGGCTGCGAGGTGGCCGCCACCGCCATGGGCCTCGGCGTGACCGAGGTGACCGTGGTCGATCCGCTGCCGCTGCCCATGGTGGGGCCGCTCGGCCGACTGCTCGCCGGTGCGCTGCTGCGGCGGCACGAACAGCGCGGGGTGCGCTTCGCGCTCGGCACCGGGGTCGCCGGTTTCGAGGGCGACGACCGGGTGACGGGTGTCGTACTGAGCGACGGCACCGTCCTGGCCGCCGACGTGGTGGTGGAGTCGGTCGGTTCGCTCGCCAACACCGAGTGGCTGGAGGGCAACGGCCTCGACCTGAGCGACGGCGTGCTCACCGACGCGCTGCTGCGGGTCGGGGGACTGCCGTCCGTCGTCGCGGTCGGCGACGTGGCCCGCTTCCCGAACGCCCGCTACGACGGGGTGCCGCGCCGGGTCGAGCACTGGTCCATCCCGACCGACAGCGCCAAGCACGCGGCCCGCGCCCTCGTCGCCCATCTCACCGGCGCCCGGGCGGAGTTGGCGGCCTTCGCGCCACTGCCCACCTTCTGGAGCGACCAGCACGACTTCCGGTTGCAGTCCTTCGGCTCGCCCCTGCTCGGCCTCGACGACGTCCGGGTCCTGGACGGCGACCCGGCCGGGGACGTCATCGTCGGCTACCACCACGAGGACCTGCTCGTCGGCGTCGTCGCGCTCGGCGCTCCCACCACGGCCGCGCGGGCCGCCCGCTACCGCGCCGCGCTCCTCCAGCAGCCCGCCCCCACCGCGTAAGGAACCAACGTCATGGCCAGCGTCCGTGGTTACCTCCACCCCAAGACCGCGACCGGATCGTCGTCGCTGATCCCCGCGCCGCCCTGGCGCTACTCGGGCGACCTGCTCACCGTCGAGTACCGCACCGATCCCGCACGGGTCCGTGAACTGCTGCCCGAACCACTGGAGTTGGCCGACGAGGACCCGGGCGCGGTCGCGCTGATCTGGGCCGACTGGCAGTCCTGCTCGCAGCCGGGGGACGAACTGCTCGACCCCGTGCGCGCACAGTACAAGGAGGCGTTCGCGGTCGTGCGGTGCTCGTTCCGGGGCCGGACGTACTCGCGGTGCGTGTACATCTGGGTCGACAAGGACTTCGCCATCGCGCGCGGCCTGCACCAGGGCTACCCGAAGAAGCTCGGCTCCATCCACCAGACGCGACCGCACCCCTACGGTCCCGCACCCCGCATCGAGGCGGGGGCGCGCTTCGGGGCGACCCTCGCGGCGGCCGACCGGCGGCTCGCCGAGACCGTGGTGACCCTGCGGGAGCCGGCCGGGACGAACGGGTTCGTCAACGCGCATCCCATGGCCCATCACCGCTGGCTCCCCTCTGTCGAGAAGGGCAAGGGGCTGGCACTCGACGAGCTGATCGAGACGGGCGCGGCCGACTTCGAGGGCGGCCAACCCTGGGTGGGCGAGGCGGAGTTGGCGTTGTTCGAGGCACCCACCGAGGAGCTGGCCCGGCTGGAGGTCCGCGAACCGATCGCCGCGTACTACCGGCAGGTGGGCGTCGTCTGGGACGGCGGCCGGCTGCTGGAGTCCGGCACGTCCGGAGCAGGCGCCGACTGAGGCCGGCGGATCACCGCGGGTCCGCCGCGGCTGGTCGCGCCCACGCGGCGGACCCGCACACCGATGCGGCCCGCACCCCCGGGCGGGGACCGTTCCCCTCTTTCGAATCCTTCGACATGGAGCCTGAACCATGACCGACAAGACGCTCGTCGCCGGAGTCTCCGTCGACACCCGTCACTTCATCGGCGGCGAACGCGTCGCCTCCGCCGACACGTTCGAGGACCTCTCCCCCATCGACGGCCGGGTCCTCGGCCGCATCGCCCGCGGCGGACCCGCCGAGGCCGAGGCCGCGGTCGCCGCCGCCCGCGAGGCGTTCCCCGCCTGGGCCGCCACCCCGCGCGCCGAGCGCGCCCGCCTCCTGCACGCCATCGCCGACGGCGTCGAGAAGCGCGTCGAGGAACTCTCGATCGTCGAGACCCACGACAACGGCGCACTGCTCCGCTCGCACCGCCGGGGCGTGATGCCCCGCGTCGCGCACAACTTCCGATTCTTCGCCGACTGGCTGCTCACGCTCGGCCACGAGGACTTCGAGACGCGCGGCCACACCAACCACGTGAGCTGGGACCCGGCCGGACCCTGCGTCCTGATCACCCCGTGGAACGCGCCGCTGATGCTGGCCACCTGGAAGGTCGCCCCGGCCCTCGCCGCCGGCGACACCGTCGTCCTCAAACCGGCCGAGTGGTCCCCGCTCACCGCCTCGCTGCTGGCCGACATCGCCGCCGAGGCCGGACTGCCGGACGGAGTGCTCAACGTCGTCCAGGGCTACGGCGCGGAGATCGGCGACGCCCTCACCTCGCACCCGGACGTGCGCCGGATCAGCTTCACCGGCTCGGTGCCCACGGCCGGCAGGATCGCCGCGTCGGCCGCCGCCAACCTCACCCCGCTCAGCCTCGAACTCGGCGGCAAGTCACCGCTGTTGGTGTTCGCCGACGCGGACCTCGACCTCGCCGTCGACCTCGCCGTCGAGCAGTACGACAACGCCGGCCAGGTGTGCCTGGCCGCCACCCGCCTGCTCGTCGAGGAGTCGGTCGCCGAGGAGTTCACACGGCGCTTCACCGAGAAGGCCTCGGCCCTGGTCCAGGGAGACCCGCGGGAGGAGGCCACCGACCTCGGGCCCACCATCCACCCGCGCCAGCTGGAGAAGATCGACGGGTTCGTCCGGCGGGCCGTCGCGGCCGGGGCGCGTGTCGTCGTCGGCGGACACCGCGCGGAGGGCCAGTACTACGCGCCGACCCTCCTCACCGACGTGGCCCAGGACGCGGAGATCGTCCAGGAGGAGGTCTTCGGACCGGTCCTGACCCTCCAGACCTTCAGCGACGAGGAGGAGGCGGTCAGGCTCGCCAACGACACCCGCTTCGGCCTCGCCGCCACCCTCGCCACCGGCGACCGCGAGCGCGCCGACCGGGTCACCGCGCGGCTGGTCGCGGGCACGGTCTGGGTCAACTGCTTCTTCGTGCGCGACCTCCAGGCACCGTTCGGCGGCTCCCGCCTCTCCGGCGTCGGCCGCGAGGGCGGCACCTGGAGCTTCGACTTCTACTGCGACCTGAAGAACACCGTCACCGCCCCGAACGGATGGAACAACCATGGGTGAGATCGTCGGGGCCGGACTGCTGGCCCATGTCCCCACCATCGTGCTGCCCGAGGCGGACCGCCTGGAACTGAACGAGGGCAAGGAGATCACCCTCGTCACCGGTCTCCACCAGCTCCGCGAGGACGTCTTCGACGGGGTTGCCGCCGACGACTACGACACCGTCGTCGTCCTCGACTCCCACTGGGCCACCACCGTCGAGTTCGTCGTCACCGCCCAGCCGCGCCGCGCCGGCCTCTTCACCTCCGAGGAACTGCCGCGCGGGATGTGCCGCATGCCGTACGACTATCCCGGCGACCCCGAACTCGCCCGGAACATCGCCGAGTTCGCCGACCGGCACGGCACCTGGATCACCCCGATCGAGGACGCCTTCCTCCCCGTGTACTACGCCACCATCAACCTCTGGAAGTTCCTCGGCGAGGGCCTCCCGGACAAGCGGTGGGTGACCATCGGCGTCTGCCAGACCGGGGACATGGAGGACCATCTGCGCCTGGGCCGCGCGCTCGCCGACGGCATCGCGGCCACCCCCGGCCGCCGGGTCCTGCTGATCGCCTCCGGCGCCCTCTCGCACACCTTCTGGCCGCTGCGCGAGATCCGCGACCACGAGGCCAGCGACCCCGCGCACATCCGTACGCCCGAGGCCCGCGAGGCCGACCGTGAGCGGATCGCCTGGTTCAAGGAGGGCCGGCACGACAAGGTCCTCGACACCATGGACGAGTTCTGGAAGCACAGGCCCGAGGCGAAGTTCTTCCACTACCTGATGATGGCCGGCGCCCTCGGCGAACAGGCCTGCACCGCCAGGGCCCGCCAGTACGGCGAGTACGAGAACTCCGTCGGCACCGGCCAGGTCCACCTCTGGTTCGACCGGCCCGCCGACGGCTGGACCGGCGCCGGCCTGCCCGTGCCCGCCGCACCGCCCGCGCCCCGCACCCCGCACAGCCGCGCCTAGGAGAGCGACATGCCCGAGTACCGCCGCATTCTGCTGGACGGCGCCACCGTGGAGGTCACCGTCGACGGCGACGCACTCGTCGCCGGTGACGGCCGCCGCGTCACGTCCGACGAGGCACTGCACCTGCCCCCGGTGGCCCCGTCGAAGGTGATCGCCGTCCACCTCAACCACCGCAGCCGCGTCGAGGAGTTCCGGATCGACCTCCCCGACACCCCGACCTACTTCCACAAGCCGACGTCCTCCCTCAACGCGCACAAGGGCGCGATCGTCCGCCCGGAGGGCTGCAAGTGGCTCAACTACGAGGGCGAGGTGGCCATCGTCATCGGGCGGACCGCGCGCAACATCTCCCCCGAGGAAGCAGGGGAGTTCATCGCGGGCTACACCGTCGCCAACGACTACGGCCTGCACGACTTCCGGGACACCGACGCGGGCTCCATGCTGCGCGTCAAGGGCTCCGACACCCTCTGCCCGCTGGGCCCGGGGCTGGTCACCGACTGGGACTTCCACGGCAAGCGGCTGCGGACGTACGTCAACGGCGAGGTGGTGCAGGACGGTTCGACCGACGAGATGAAGTGGGACATGCACTATCTCGTCGCCGACATCGCCCGCACCATCACCCTGTACCCGGGGGACGTGCTGCTGTCCGGCACGCCCGCCCACTCGCGTCCCGTCCGGCCCGGGGACGTCGTCGAGGTCGAGGTCGAGGGACTGGGCCGGCTCACCAACCACGTCGTGGACGGCCCCGTCCCGGTCCGCACCGATGTCGGCGCCCAGCCGACCGAGTCGGAAGAGGTGCTGTCCACGGCGCTCGGCGGCGACTGGGAATTCCGTGGCATCCGGCCGCCGCGCAGGTGAGCACCCCGTCGCCGGTAGGGTCAGCTGCATGACCGAGCCCGCCGGCCGCCGCCCCCGCAAGCGCGTCACCTACGGCGAGGGCCGCGAGGCCCTGCTGGACGCCGCGGTGCGCGTGGTGGCACGCGGCGGGCTGCGCGGGCTCACCTACCGTGCCGTCGCGGAGGAGGCGGGGGTCACGCACGGGCTCGTGGTGCACCACTTCGGCACCCGCGACGCGCTGATCGAGGCGGCGCTCGCCCACGCCATCCACGCGTCGCTCGGCAGCAGCGATCTCGAACCCGGCACCGGACGGCCCGAGGACTTCTCGCACGGGCTGACCGAGATGGTGGACTCGGGGCCGGACCTCCAGGCCTTCCAGTACGAACTGCTCCTGGAGGCCCGGCGCAGGCCGGAGCTGCTGTCCCACCTCCGCGCGCTGTACGACGAGTACTTCGCCGCCACCCGGCGCGAGCTGACCCAGATGCTGCCCGGGCCGGTCGACGAGGGGCTGTCCCGGATGGTCTTCGCCACCCTGGAGGGTCTGGTGCTGCACCAGCTCGTCTTCGGTGAGCGCGAGGTCATCGAGGGCGCCCTGGACGAGCTGCGCAACGTGCTGCGGCTGCTCGCGCGGGAGCGCGACGGGAGCTGACCTCCCGCCCTTCCTCCCCGGCCCGTTACGGCCTCGTAAGAAATCCGCGTCGGTCCCGGATTCTCCGCGCCACCCCCTTGCCAAACGGATAGTTCAGCCCCACGATGAGGCAACTCGTTTGGCCTGAAACGACCCTCCCCTTATCTGGCAGGTGATCCGAGTGGACAGTCAGGCGGTCGCATCCCAGCGGTCCGTGCGGGACGAACCCACGGCAGGCACGCTCAAACCCAACGCGCTCGGCGTGCTGGGCATCCTCTTTCTCGTTCTGTCCGCCCAGGCGCCGCTCACCGGCATCGCCGGAGCGGTCCCGATCACCGTCGGCATCGGCAACGGCCCCGGCACCGCCGGCGCGTACGTGCTGGTCGGCGTGGTGACCCTGCTCTTCTCGGTCGGCTTCGTCACCATGGGCCGGCACGTCGTCGACGCGGGCGCCTTCTACACCTACATCGGCACCGGGCTCGGCCGCACCACCGGGGCCGGCAGCGCGGGCGTGGCCCTCTTCGCGTACTGCTCCATCCAGGCCGCCATGTACGGGCTCTACGGCTCCATCGTCAGCGGACTGGTGGACGCCCACACGGGACTCGATCTGCCGTGGTGGGTGTGGACGCTGCTGACCATGGCCGTCGTCCAGGTCCTCGGCGCCACCGGCATCGACATGGGCGCCAAGCTGCTGGCCGTGTTCGTCCTGGCGGAGTTCAGCATCCTGCTGGCCTTCAGCCTCGTCACGCTCTTCAAGGGCGGCGGCCCCGAGGGCCTCGGCTTCACGAAGTCCTTCTCACCGAGCGCCGTGACGCAGGGCGCACCAGGCGTGGCCGTGATGTTCGCCGTCGCGTCCATGTTCGGCTTCGAGGCCACCGCGATCTACGGCGAGGAGGCGCGCGAGCCGAAGAAGACGGTCCCCCGGGCCACGTACCTGGCGGTCGTCGTGGTCGTCGGCTTCTTCGCGCTCACCTCCTGGATGCTGGTCTCCGCCTACGGCCCCTCCAAGGCCGCCGCCGCGGCGGGCAAGGCACTGGCGAGCGGCGACTCCACGGCGTTCGTCTTCGCGCCGATCGCCGCGCAGTTCGGCGGCTGGGTCAACGACGTGCTCCCGGTCCTGCTCGCCACCTCCCTCTTCGCCGGTCTGCTCACCTTCCACAACTCGGCCAACCGCTACCTCTTCTCCCTCGGCCGCGACGGTCTGCTGCCCCGGCGCCTGTGCACCCTCAACAGCCGCCACGCGCCCTGGACGGCCGGCTGTGTGCAGACGGTCGTCGCAGTCGCCCTGGTGGTGCCGTTCGCCATCGCGGGCAAGGACCCGGTGCTGACGCTCTTCTCCTGGTTCAGCGGGGTCGCCGTCCTCGCGATGATGCTCCTGTACCTGCTGACCTCGGTGTCCGTGGTGCTCTTCTTCCGCCGTGAACGCCTGGAGGTGCGGCTGTGGAACACGCTGGTCGCCCCGGTCCTGGCCACGATCGCGGTCGCCGGCGCCGTGTGGCTCATCCTCGCCAACTTCACCACCCTCATCGGCGGCGACAGCACCACGGCCCTCTGGCTGGCCCTGTCGGTCCCGGCGGTCATGGCGCTGAGCGTCGTGGCCGCCCGGCTGACCCGCCGCGGCACGGCGAGCGCCGACGGCTGAGTGCCCCTCCCCCGGTGCGCGTCCCCCGACACGGGCGCGCACCGGGGCGCGCACAGCGCGCAGCCGGGCCGCACCGCCCAACCCCCAACCCCCTTCACCCGAAGACGAAGACGAAGACGAAGTGGAGATCCCCATGCCGGCCGTCACCCATGACGAATGGCTCCGTCGCGCCAAGGCGTTCCACGTGGACGGCGCCCACCACATCGACGGTGCCGACGAGCCCGGAGCCGGTGGCACCTTCCGGGTCGTCTCGCCCCGCGACGGCCAGGTGGTCGCGGAGGTCGCCGACGGCGGCCCCGCCGAGGTGGACGCGGCCGTGGCCGCCGCCCGCCGCGCCTTCGACACCGGCCCGTGGCCACGCCTGGCCCCCGCGGAACGCGGCCGGGTCCTGCTCCGCCTCGCCGAACTCCTCGACGAGCAGCGGGAGTCGCTGGCCCTCACGGTCAGCCTGGAGATGGGCAAGCCGGTCACGGACGCCCATGACATCGAGCTGCGCGCGGCCATCAACACCTTCCGCTGGTACGGGCAGGTGGCCGACAAGCTGACGGACGAGTCCCCGCACACCGCACCGGACGCGCTGGCGCTCGTCACCCGTGAGCCCGCCGGTGTCGTCGGCGCCGTGGTCCCGTGGAACTTCCCTCTGACGCTGGCGAGTTGGAAGGTGGCCCCGGCCCTCGCGGCCGGCTGCACGGTCGTGCTGAAGCCGTCCGAGAACTCGCCGTTGTCGGCGCTCGTCCTGGGGCGGCTGGCCACCGAGGCCGGGCTGCCCGCGGGCGTGCTCAACGTGGTCGCCGGGGACGGTCCGGGCGCCGGTCGCGCGCTCGGACTCCATCCGGGCGTCGACGTGCTCGCCTTCACCGGCTCCACCGCCGTCGGCCGGCATTTCCTGCGCTACTCCGCCGACTCCAACCTGAAGCGCGTCTGGCTGGAGCTGGGCGGCAAGTCTCCCAACATCGTGCTCCCGGACGCCCCCGACCTGGACAAGGCCGCCGCGACGGCCGCATGGGGCATCTTCTTCAACCAGGGCGAGATGTGCACCGCCCCGTCCCGGCTGCTCGTGCACTCCTCCGTCGCCGAGCGGGTCACCGAGGCCGTCGTCGCACGGGCCCGGGAGCTGCGGGTGGGCGATCCGCTGGACCCGGCGACCGAGATGGGCGCGCTGGTCGGAGAAAGGCACCTGGACCGCGTACTCGGCCATGTGCGGCAGGGTGTCGACGAGGGCGCCCGGCTGCGCACGGGCGGCGGGCGCACCCGTGCCGACTCCGGCGGCAGCTTCCTCGAACCGACCGTCTTCGACCGGGTCGACCCCGGCACCCGGCTGTCACGCGAGGAGATCTTCGGGCCCGTCCTGTCCATCGTCTCCTTCAACACCCTTGAGGAGGCGGTGGAGTTGGCCAACGCCACCGAGTACGGCCTGGCCGCCGGGCTGTGGACCTCGGACCTGGGCACCGCGCACCGGGTCTCCCGCGCGCTGAGGGCGGGCACGGTCTGGGTGAACTGCTACGAGGAGGGCGATCTGACCGTGCCCTTCGGCGGGATGAAGCAGTCGGGCAACGGCCGCGACAAGTCCGCGCACGCCCTGGAGAAGTACACGGAGCTCAAGACGACCTGGATCCAGCTGTGACCGTCCCGGCGCGCCCGCTGATCGCGCTGCCCGCCCGTTTCTCCGCCAATGCCTCCGCGCTGCGGTACGCCGCCGAGGTCAACGCCCGCGCTCTCGTCGAGGCGGTGTGGCGGGCGGGTGGCGAACCGGCGTCCCTGCACCCGCACGCCCCCGGCGGCACCGCCGATCCGGCGGAGGTCGCCGCCCGCCTGGCCCGGTTCGACGGCGTACTGCTGCCGGGCGGCGGGGACCTCGCTCCGTATCGCTACGGAGCGGACGCGGCCCACGCGAGCGTGTACGACGTCGACGACCGGCAGGACGGCTTCGACCTCGAAGTCGCCCGGCAGGCACTGGAGTCGGGCCTGCCGCTGCTGGCGGTGTGCCGCGGCCTCCAGGTCGTCAACGTGGCCCTCGGCGGCACCCTGGAGCAGGACATGGGCGGACCGGAGCGCGAACACCGGCATGTCGTGCATCCGGTGGCGCTGGAGCCGGGATCGCTCCTCGCGCGGGCGACGGGCGCGGAGAAGGTGGACGCCTCCTGCTACCACCACCAGCGCGTCGACCGGCTGGGCGGCGGACTGCGGGTGGTGGCGCGGGCCTCCGACGGGACCGTGGAAGGGCTCGAACTCCCGGGCGCCCACGGCTGGTTCACGTCCGTGCAGTGGCATCCCGAGGACACCGCGCCCGAGAAGGCGGCGCAGCAGGGCCTGTTCGACGCGCTCGTCGGGGCGGCTCGGCGCGCACGCTGACGTTCAGGCCCTGGGCCGTCGCCCGCTGCGGCGGGGAGCCGGTTCCGCGCCGTCCAGCAGGGACTCCCGGCGGTCCTCGCCGTGGTCCTCCACCTGGAGCACGACGCGGCGCAGCATGTCGGCGAGGCCGCGGCACTCCTCGTCGCTGAGCTGGCCGGTGACGAAGGCCTCCTCCTCGTTGAACTCGGGGAACAGCCGCCGCATCAGCCGCTCGCCCTCGTCCGTGAGGCTGAGCAGGACCAGCCTGCCGTCGGTGGGATGACCGGCCCGCCTGAGCAGCCCGCGCGACTCCAGCGTGCGGACCACACCCGTCAGCGTGCCCTTGGAGATTCCCGCCTCCTCCGCGACGTGCCGGGTCTCGGACTCGTCCCACACCCAGACGACCCACAGGACGACGAAGGCTGTCCAGGTCAGATCGGAGCCCCGTAGCACGGAGTTCTCCAGGTGCTGGCGCACCGCCGCCGCGGCCCGGTGGATGTTGGCGACCGCCGCCATCTGATCCCGGCGTATCGGGAAACCGCCGAGCCTCTGCGCGGCGAGTTTCTCGGCTTCGGTAATCGATCGATGGCCGGGCACGGGCCCTCCCTCATTCTCACGGACACTGGCACTGATCGTTCGGGATCAAATTGTACGGAGCCCCGCCCGGGGACGGGCCGTCGCGGGCCGGCGGCGTGCGGAAGTCGCCGGCGGACGACCACGTCGACAGGTCCGCAGGCCGCGGGTAATCTCCCACAGGCCACCGCTCCCCCACGTTCCGGGAGCGTCGCCATCTGCCGGTATCAGCACGGAGGGCACTCCATGGCCAGACTTGTCCGGTACCTGACACTACTTGTCCTGGGTGCCTCTCTCCTGTTCCCGCCCACCGCAGCGGCCTCCACGTCTCCGACAGCCGCCGCCGCGCCCGCCACCAGCACCAGCACCTGGCAACCGCCCCTGTCCACGCGCGGGCGCTACATCGTCGACGCGAACGGCAACCGCTTCCGGCTCGAATCCGCCAACTGGGACGGCGCCCAGGGCTCATGGACGGGCAGCGGCAGCCAGGCCGACAGCGCCAACCACCACGCGGGACAGAACTCGTACGGCATCCCCCTGGGCCTGGACCGCGTGCCCCTGGCCCAACTGATGTCCGACTTCCACGCGGTGGGCATCAACAGCGTCCGGCTGCCGTTCTCCAACGCGATGATCCATGACACCACCGCCGTACCGGACGCCGCCGTGGCGGCCAACCCGCAGTTGCGCGGCCTGACTCCGCTCCAGGTGTTCGACGCCGTGGTCTCCGCGCTGACCTCGGCCGACTTCGCCGTCATCCTCAACAACCACACCAACACATCCCGTTGGTGCTGCGGGGTCGACGGCAACGAGCGGTGGAACAGCAGCCAGTCGACCCAACAGTGGGCGGACGACTGGGTGTTCATGGCGCGCCGCTACGCCTCCGACCCCCGGGTGGTGGGCGCCGACCTCTACAACGAGGTGCGCCGTGACGTCTGGGACGACCCGAACTGGGGCAGCGGCGACGCGCACGACTGGTTCGCCGCCGCCCAACTCGCCGCCGACCGCATCCTCACCGAGGCCGATCCGAACCTGCTGATCGTCATCGAGGGCATCAACTGGACCGGCCTGCCCATCGACGGATTCGCCCACGGCCGCCCCGTGCTCACCCCCGCGCGCACCCTGTCGCACACCCTGGTGGCCACCCACAAACTCGTCTACTCGGCCCACTTCTACGGCTACACCGGCCCCCACCACAGCGGTGCCACCGGCATCGGCGAGACCAGCGACCCCCGTTACCAGGACCTCAGTCGCGACGATCTGTTCCAAGCCCTCTACGACGAGGCGTTCTTCGTCTCCCAGGACGACGGCAAGCACTACACCGCGCCCGTCTGGATCAGCGAGTTCGGCATCGGAGCGGGCGAGACCGGCGCCGCGGCCCGCGCATGGTTCGGCAATGTCACCGACTACTTCGCCGACCACGACGCCGACTTCGCCTACTGGCCGCTGGTCGGCTGGCAGGGCCACGACGACTGGGCCCTGCTGCGCTACGACACGGACGGCACCCGGCACGGCCTGCTGGACGACGCGGACTGGCGCGGGGCCGGGTGGCAGCGGCTGATGTCGGCCGCCTCGCTCACCGGTCCGGTCGCCAAGGTCCCCGCCTGGCAGATGCTCGACACCGACCACGGCGACTACGTCGAGTCCGTGCGGGTGCGCGCGACCGGCGACTGGGACTCGGGGGCCAGCAAGGCCGCCTGCCCGGACGGTCTGCGGCTGATCGGTCTCGGGCACACCTCGGGCCGGGGTCTGTGCACGGACGTCACCGCCGGAGACCTGCGCGCCGCGGACGGCGCCCAGTCGGTCGTCACCGACGAACGCAACGTCCCACAGGGCGGCGACTGGGCCTCCGGATACACCAAACTCCAGTGCGCCCAGGGCCAGTTCCTCATCGGCTACAGCCACCGGGGGGTGCGGACATCGGCCGCCCTCTGCGTGCCCGCCGGAGTCGCGCTGGCGGGCACGGGACGCACGGTGTGGTTCGACCGGTCCGACAACCGGCCCGCCGGCGGCGGTGACTTCGCCAGCGGCGACTACAAGGGCCAGTGCGCGGACGACGAGTACGCCGCGGGCATCGCCTACACCGCCCGCCTCGGCAGCTCTCCGGGTCCCGCCGCCCTGCTCTGCCGCCAACTGGCTCACTGAAGGGGGATGTCGATCCGGTCGTCATGTCGACTCGCGCGCTCGACCGGCAGGAAGCGGGCCCTGAGGTGTGCCGGGGCCAGTCGGTCGACGAACTCCAGTGTCACCGAGGCCGCGTTCGGTGACTCGACGGTGAAGCCGCGGGCCAACCAGGAGGTGATCAGGGTC
Organism: Streptomyces sp. NPDC090083; assembly: GCF_044747445.1. NCBI lineage: Bacteria > Bacillati > Actinomycetota > Actinomycetes > Kitasatosporales > Streptomycetaceae > Streptomyces > Streptomyces sp. NPDC090083. The sequence continues at coordinate 374,532 of NZ_JBIVED010000004.1, forward strand.
AGTTGGCGCAGCGTCAGCGCGGCACCCAGGCACACGCGCGGTCCGGCGCCGAACGGGAGGTAGGCCCGTCCCGGCGCCGCCTGCCCCGTCAGCCATCGGGTGGGGTCGAACTCGTCCGGCCGGGGCCACCAGCGGGGGTCACGGTGGATCAGGTAGGGATTGAGCAGCACGTCGTCGCCGGGGCTGAGCGACCACGCGCCCAGGGTGGTCGCCGCGGCGGCGGTCCGGGTCATCAGCCACGCGGGCGGATACAGCCGCAGGGTCTCCCGGACCACGGCCTCGGCCAGCGGGGTGGCGCCGTCCCGCGCTCCGTCCGCCTCGTCACGGAGGTCCCGCACGAGCCGGGGGCGGCGGGCGAGTTCCCACACAATGGAGGTGAGGGCGGCGGCGGGGACCCCGTGGCCGCCCATGAGGACGCTGTGCAGCGTCGACACCATGGTGTCCACGGACGGGGCCGGCTCCCCGGCGAGGAGAAATCCGAGGAGGTCGTCGCGTGACCGTCCGGACGGCGACGCACTCCGCTCGCGGACCAGGGCGGTCAGTGTCGCGGTCAGGCGCCGATAGGTGCGGAAGTAGCGGCGATGGCGGGGAAGCGGCAGCCACGCGGGGAACTCCCGGGACACCTCCGCGAAGGGCTGGGTGGCGCGGACGGTCTCCTGGAGCAGCTCGGGGACTCCGGCGTGATCCGCGCCGAAGCAGTACTCGGCGATCGTCCGGGCAGTGAGCGTCCGCATGGTGGCGAGGACGTCGACTTCTTGCCCGGCCCCGTCGGCGAGGACCGCGTCGAGGATCGTGAGGGTCGGCTCGTCGGTGGTGGCCGCCGCCGTCCGGTTGAGGCCGGGCCACGCGGAGCGCCGCTCGGGCATCCAGGAGGCGGCGTGCTGGGCGGCCCGGCCGGTGTCCCGCTCCATGTCGAACGGCGCCAGCTCGGTGACGAACGTGTCGCCGGTGCGCAGGAGCGCCTCGTGGGCGAGGTCGGGGTCGATGACGAAGAGGGTGTGGGCGTCGTAGGAGAAGACGTCGCCGTACTCGCGGTGGGAGCGGCGCAGGAATCCGATCCGGTCGGCCTCGTACGCGCGGGTGTTGCCCGTCAGACGGTGTCCGCGCGGGCCCGGCGGCCGGCTGCGCTCCTCGCTCTGCGCCATGCGCCCTCCCCCGGTGAATCGCAGGACCCCTTGTCGGGGATCCTGCGATCGGCGTTCGCGCTGAACAGGTCGGGCTAGCGGGCGTGGTAGGGCCAGTAGATGTAGCGTCCGCTGACCCGCTTGCGGCCCACCAGGTGGGCCATCAGGCGCCGTGTCCGTTTCATGAACACCTCACTGCCGTCAGGGCGAATATTTTTTCGATCGTGCCACGGTCTCGTGCGTCCGGCAATATCGCGTCCGGCGCTTTCCAGATGTGGTGACATGAGGTCAGATGTGGTTGAGCAAAAGGGAGTTGGTGACTTAGGCGGCGGGTGGCGAGGGCCGGTCGGTCAGGTCGAGGTGCGGCTCGAAGGCGTGCAGCAGCAGCGAGCGCATACGGTCCGGCCGCATGTGGGTCGAGCCGGCGAGGATCTGGATCGCCAGGCCGTCGACCATGGCGGTGAACCGGTCGGCGAGCGCTTCGACGTCCGCCTCCGGTGCCAGGCCCTCGGAGCGGCACTCGTGCAGCACGTCCACCACGACCCGGTACCAGCCCGCGTAGATCCGCCGCTGCGCCGACCGCAGGCCGGGTTCGAGCATCGCCTGGTTCCAGAACTGGATCCACACCGACCATTCGTCGATGTCCGCCGCGTCGAGCGGGAGTTGCACCTCGATCAGACGGCGCACCTTGTCACGCGCGGACGTCGCCCGGCCGAACTCCTCCTCCAGCCGGGTGCGGAACCGCTGCGCGTAGTACTCCAGCGCCGCGTGCAGCGTGGCTTCCTTGCTGGGGAAGTGGTAGTGCACGGTCGCCGTGCTGGTCCCGCAGTAGCGGGCGATGTCCGAGACCCGCACGTTGTGGTAGCCGCGGCGGGCGATGAGGACGGTCGCGGCCTCCAGGATCTGTTCCCGGCGTTCCTGCCCGGTCACCGGCTGTGCCCGGTCCCGTCCGGTCTCGGGCGGGAGCACGGGTGCCGGGCCGGCGCCCTCGACGAGGTACGCCGTGGACACCCCGCAGGCCTTCGCAATGGCGGCGACCTCCTCGTCGCGCAGCCGCCGGTTTCCGCGGAGCGCCTTGGACAGGGCGGTGGGGTCCATTCCGATCCGGTGGGCGAGTTCGCGCTGTGAGACGGCGGCGGCACGGATGGCCGTCCGGACGCGTTCCGGCAGAGTGTCGGCGGTCCCGGCCGGCCGCTCTTCGATGCTGGTCATAACGCGGTCAGTATGTCAGCCAAGGCGGTTCACCCCGGGTGGACGACGGCCGCCAGGGCGTCGATCACCTCGGCCGCGGCGCGCTCGCCCGACGAGATGGCCCCGTCGATGTAGCCGTTCCACACCGTGGCGGTCTCGGTCCCCGCCCAGTGGACGAGCCCGGACGGCTCACGCCAGCCGTGCCTGCCGTGCCGGGTCCAGCCGCCCGGGGTCAGGAAGCTCGCGTAGCCGCCGACGGTCCAGCCGGTGCGCGGCCAGATCTTCTCGACGTAGTCGACGGGCTGTCCGGCCCGGGGGCCGACGACCGCGGACAGGGCGGTCAGCACGTCACGTCGACGCTCGGTGTCGGTGCCTGCGGACCAGCGGTCGAGCCGGTCGCCGTAGACGAACGCGACGAGGACGCCGTGCGAGGCGTCCTCCGGTGAGTTGTCGAAGACGACGCCGGTCGGGCTGTCGCCGTAGAGCGTCGCGATGCCGGAGCGTCCCGCCGTGCGCCAGAAGGGTTCCTCGTAGACGGCGTGCACCTTGGCGACGCGTCCCATCGGGGAGTGGCGCACCCAGCCGCGCCGCGCGACGGGCAGGGCCGGGTCGAACGCGATGCGTTCGGTCACCGCCGGGGGTACGGCGACCACGGCCCGCCGCGCGCGGACGGTCGTACGGCCGGTGCGGGCCTCCACTCCGTGGGCGGTCTGCCGCAGGGAGCGCACCGGCTCGCCGAGCCGGACCCGGTCGCCCAGCGATGTCGCGAGCGCGTGGGCGACCGCGTCGGCCCCGTCGGCGAACCGGGCGTCCTGGGCGCAATCGCGGGTCTCCATCAGCTGCTCGTAGCCGCCGCCCGAGGCCAGGTAGAACAGCACGTGGAAGAAGGAGATCTCGTGCGGTTCGGCGCACCAGACGCCCTGGACGGCGAGCGCCAGCCGGTCGAGGGCGTCCTCGTCGTCGGTCTGCGCGCGGAAGAAGTCCTCGGCCGACAGGGCGTCGAACTCCGTGAACCGCGGGGTGGCCCACGGCAGTTCGAGGTCGACGGTACGGGCGAGGTCGTCCAGCAGGGCAGTGACCCGTTCGTACTCCTCGATGCCCGGTCCGGTGTCCGGTGCGCCGCCCGCGTAGTCGACGCGCGTGCCGTCCGCCCGGATCTCGGCGTGCCGGCCGGTCTCCCAGGTGGGGAAGGTCCGGCAGCCGAACCGGGCCGCCAGCGCCCGGAAGCGTCGCTGGCTCGGTCCGATCCACTGTCCGCCGTGGTCGACGCGCACCCCGGACGGGGTCACCTGGCTGAGCACCCGGCCGCCCACGCGGTCGGCCGCTTCCAGCACGATCACGTCGACGCCGGCCTCGGCCAGCCGCCACGCGGTGGTCAGTCCCGCGTATCCGGCGCCCACGACCACGACGTCGGCGTCCACGGCAGAAGTGTCAGATGTCGTCACACCGTCACCGTGTCGCAATGTTGACTCATCAGTCAAGATGCTCCACGAAATTGCGATCGAAGTCTTGACAGCACCTCCGGCCGGAGCCAGGCTGACTCGCCAATCAGTCATTGCGTTTTCTTGTCGGTACCCGTAGACCAATAGATCGGGAGTGGCAATGACCTCTGATTCGCAACTCCACATACGCGAGGTCCAGACGGACAAGGGACTGCGCTCCGGCGCGCTCTCCATGGCCACCAGCCTGATCCTCGCCGTGGCGTCCGCGGCGCCCGCCTACAGCCTCACCGCGACCCTGGCCTTCGTCGTCGGCTACGTCGGCTTCCAGGCCCCGGCCGTGGTGGTGCTGGCCTTCGTCCCGATCCTGTTCGTCTCCTTCGGCTACGCCGCGCTCAACCGGCGCGATCCGGACTGCGGCACGATCTTCACCTGGGCCACCCGCGCCCTGAACCCGAACCTCGGCTTCCTCGGCGGCTGGGCGATCATCGCCTCGTTCGTCCTCGTGATCGGCAGCCTCGCCCAGGTCGCGGGACAGTACGTGTTCCTCCTGGTGGGCGCCGAAGGCATCGGCTCGGCACCGGCGGACTGGCGGGTCCTGCTGGCCGGCCTCGGCTGGCTCGCGCTGATGACCCTGATCTGCTACCGCGGCATCGAGATCGCCGCAGCGGTCCAACGAGCCTTGCTGTTCCTGGAGTTCAGCATGCTCGTGGTCCTCTCCGCAGTCGCCCTCGTCAGGGCCTACGGCGGCTCCGCGCCGGCCGGGTCCCGGCGGCCGAGCCTGTCCTGGCTCAACCCGTTCGAGGGCGCGTCCCTGAGCGCGTTCGTCAGCGCGCTGGTGCTGATGCTGTTCATCTACTGGGGATGGGAGACCGCACTCACCGTCAACGAGGAGACCACCGACCGGCACCGCGTCCCCGGCCGGGCCGCGACCTGGTCCACGGTGCTGCTGGTGGCGCTCTACCTCCTCGCCACGGTTGCCGCGCTCTCCTTCGCCGGCATCGGCGCCACCGGGATCGGTCTGAACAACCCTGCCAACTCCGGGGACGTCCTGTACGGCTTCGGCACCGCGGTGTTCGGTTCGAGCGGCTTCGGCTCGGTGCTGTGGCACCTGCTGATCCTGATGGTCCTCACCTCGGCCGCCGCCTCGACAGAGACGACCGTGCTGACCCTGAGCCGCACGATGCTGTCCATGGGCGACCAGGGCGCGCTCCCCCGCGCACTGGCCCGGGTGCACCCGCGCTTCCGCATCCCGCACGTGGGCACGATCGCGGTCGGCGTCGTCGGCGCGGTGGTGTACGTCGCGCTGAACTTCCTCGGTCACGGTCTCGTCCTCGGCGACGCGGTGTCCGCGTGCGGGCTGCTGATCGCGTTCTACTACGGGCTCACCGGACTCACCTCCGCCTGGGTGCACCGCGCCGAGCCGCGCGCCAGGACGGCGGACCTCTGGCTGACCGTGGTCCTGCCCGCGATCGGCGGGGTCGTCCTGCTCGGCGCGGGCGCCTGGAGCCTGGTGCAGGCGTGGGACCCCGTCAACAGCGGTACGAGCTGGACCGTCCCGTTCTCCTCGGGGTCCCGCGTCGGCGGCACGTTCGTGATCGGCACCGGGACGGTCGTGCTGGGACTGCTCGCCCTTCTGGTCTGCCGGCGCCTGTATCCCGCGTTCTTCGCACGCCGCCCGGCCGTCGCGGCCCGCGTCTCCTGAGTCCGGGTCAGGGCCCGGGCCCGGGTCCGCTGCCCGAACTTCCTCCGTCCGTCCGGGACTTACCCACCCGCGCCCCGCATCCGGGAGACCGCCCGTGTCCTTTCCCCAGGCCTTCGTCGACCCCTCGTCCGTCGCCGTCGTCGGCGCCACCGATGACCGCGCCAAATGGGGCCACTGGCTCGCCACCGGCGCCCTCGCGGGGGCCGACCGGCGACAGGTGTGGCTGGTCAACCGCCGTGCCGCACAGGTCCTCGGCCAGTCCTGCCGTCCGACGGTGGGCGACCTGCCCCGGGCCCCCGACCTCGTCGCCCTGTGCGTGCCGCCCCCACACGTCCTGCCCGTCGTCCGGGACGCGCTCGCCAAGGGGTGCCGCGCCTTCCTCGCCATCACGGCGGGGCTCGGCGCCGACGAGGCCGAACTCGCCGCGCTGCTGCGCGCGTCGGGCGCGCGGATGATCGGACCGAACAGCCTCGGACTGTTCAACGCAGCCGCCCGACTCCGGCTCGCCTGGGGCACCTTCACACCCGGCAGGCTGGCGATCGTCTCGCAGAGCGGTCAGGTCGGCTCCGAGATCGCCGGCCTCGGCGCACGGGCCGGGCTGGGTGTGTCGCGCTTCTACTCGGTCGGCAACCAGCTCGACGTGGGCGCCGTCGACGTACTCGAATCGCTCGTCTCCGACGAACACACCGGCACCGTGGCGCTCTATCTGGAGAGCTTCGCCGACGGAGCGCGGATCGTCACCGCCCTCGCCGCCCTCCGCCGTGCGGGCAAACACGCGCTGCTGCTCACCACCGGCGCCAGCGAGGGCAGCCGTCTGCTCGCGCGGTCCCACACGGGTTCGATGACCTCGCCGCTCGACGTCGTCGACGCCGCGTGCCGTGCCGCCGGAGCGCTCCGGGTCGCGACACCGCGCGAACTCGTCGACGCCGCACGGGTGTTGGACGTCACCGCACCTCCGCGCGGGCACCGGGTCGCCGTCGTCAGCGACAGCGGCGGGCAGGGCGGGATCGCCGCCGACCTCGCCGCCGACCGGGGTCTGCGGGCGCCGGTCTTCAGCGAACCGCTCCGGGCGCGCCTGCGCGATCTGCTGCCCGCCGCCGCGTCGGTGGCCAATCCGGTGGACCTCGCGGGCGCGGGAGAGGCGGACCTGCGGGTGTACGCGCAGGTCACGGAAGTGGTGGCCGCCTCCGGCGAGGTCGACTCCATCGTCCTGTCGGGATATCTGGGCTGCTACGGCGAGGACTCGCCGAGCCTCGTGGACGCCGAGTCCGCCGTCATCGACCGCCTCGGCCGACGCCAGGGGGCGGAGACGGCGCACGTACCGCTGATCGTGCACAGCATGAGCGCCGCCTCGCCCGCGGTCACCCGGCTGCGGGAGCATCGCGTCCCGGTCTTCGACACCGTCGACGCGGCCCTGGGCGCGCTCGGCCGGGTGACCCGGCTGGGCGCGGGGCCCCGCCCCGCTCCGGCGGCCGAGCGGATCGGGGCGGCGGTTCCGGCGCCCGGCTACTGGGCGGCCCGTACCTTCCTCACGGAGTTGGGCATCGCGATGCCCCGGGCGAGGCGCGTCACCGACGCGGCCGGGTTCGCGGCGGCCTGCGCAGCGCTACGCCCACCGCTGGTGCTCAAGGCCGGCTGGATCGAGCACAAGAGCGAGCACCGGGCCGTCCGCACCGGCCTGGACCCGGCCACCGCCGACGCGGTGTTCCGCGAGATGTACGAGCGGCTCGGACCGGGCGAGTACGTCGTCGAGGAGCAGGACACCCGGCCGGGCGTCGTCGAGCTGCTGATCGGGGCCCGCCGGGACCGCGGCTTCGGGCCGACCGTGACCGTGGGGCACGGCGGAGTCCTCGCCGAACTCTGGCAGGACGTGGCCGTGGAACTGGCACCGGTCGACCGGCGGACGGCGGCCGGGATGCTGGACCGTCTGCGCTCGCGCCGACTGCTGGACGGCTGGCGCGGACAGCCCCCGGTCGACCTCGACGCGCTGATCGACGCCGTGGTCACCGTGTCCGAGACGATCGCGGCGAGCCCCGGCCTGGCGGACATCGAGATCAACCCGATCCGGGTCGGGCCCGAGGGAGCGCTGGCCGTGGACGCACTCGTCGTCCCGCGTGCCGAGGACGTCGTGGCGCGAGCCGCGAGTGACCCGTCCGGGGCGCACCGCCCCCGGACAACCACCGAGGAGCAGGAGACATCACGTGAGCACGTCCACTGAGCCCTGGCCGCTGACCGACGAGCAGCGGGCGATCGTCGGCCTGTGCCGGGAGTTCGCCGCCCACGAGATCCGGCCGCGCGGACGCGAGGTCGACGAGCGGGACATCGAGTCGCCGCTGGACGTCTTCCGGGCCGCGGCCCGGGTCGGCATCACCGACTTCATGCTGCCCGAGGAGTACGGCGGGGGCGGATTCACCGATGTCGTGACCCAGTGCCTGGTCCAGGAGCAGATGTGCTGGGGCGACCCGGGCATCGGCAACTTCGTCTGCTCCAACGGGTTCTTCGCCGACCCGCTGCTCGCGCTCGGCACCGAGGAGCAGAAGGCCGAGTGGCTGCGTCCCCTGGCCGGCCCGAACCCCCTCTACACCGCGCTGGCGACGACGGAACCGGAAGCGGGTTCCGACGCCGCGTCCATCGCCACCACCGCCGTGCGGGTCGACGGCGGGTACGCCGTCAGCGGGCAGAAGGCGTGGATCTCCAACGCGGGCCTGGCCGACCAGTACGTGGTCTTCGCCAGGACCGGCACCGCCCGGGGTTCCTCCGGGGTCTCCGCCTTTCTGCTGCGCAAGGGGGCCGAGGGGATGACGTTCGGCGAGCCCATGCGGAAGATGGGCCAGCGCGCCATCGTCTGCCGCGAGATCTTCTTCGACGAGGTCTTCGTGCCCGCGTCCGACCGTCTCGGGGACGAGGGGCAGGGCTTCCGCGGTCTGATGAGGACCTTCGACATCTCGCGGATCGTGCTGGCCGCCGCGGCGACCGGAGCGGCCCGCGCCGCCTACGAGTACGCGCTCGGCTACGCCCGTGAGCGCAAGCAGTTCGGCAGGCCGATCATCGAGCACCAGGCGGTCGCGTTCCGGCTGGCCGACATGGCGACCCGGATCGAGTCCGCGTGGCTGCTCACCCTGCACGCGGCCCGCCGGATGGACGCCGGAGCGGACGCGACGAAGCTCGCGGCGATGGCGAAGCTCCAGGCATCGGAGACCGCGATGGCGGTCACCTGGGGCGCCGTCCAGACCCTCGGCGGATGGGGCTACTCGCGCGAGTTCCCGGTCGAGCAGTGGATGCGCGACGCCAAGCTGGAGGAGATCGAGGAGGGCACCTCGGACATCATGCGGCTGATCATCTCGCGGCGCCTCTGACGGCCCCGCCCCCCATGACGTCCCAGACCGTGGCCCGGCAACAGGAGTGACATGACCTTTCGGAACGAGTTCACGGAGATGTTCGGGGTCGACCATCCCATCGTGTGCGGCGGAATGCTCGCGGTGGGCACCGCCGAGCTGATCTCGGCCGTCGCGAACGCCGGCGCGCTCGGGTTCCTCAGCGCGCTGACCCAGCCCACCCCGGAGGCGCTCGCACGGGAGATCGCGCGCTGCCGCGAACTGACCGACAGGCCCTTCGGCGTCAACCTCACCATCCTGCCGACCATCGAGCCGGTGCCGTACGACGACTACCGGGCCGTCATCATCGACTCGGGCGTGCGGGTCGTGGAGACCGCGGGCAGCAACCCGGCACCGCATCTGCCGGCGTTCCGGCGGGCCGGGGTCAAGGTCGTGCACAAGGCCGTCGCCGTCCGGCACGCGCTCAAGGCGGAGGCCCTGGGTGTCGACGCCGTCAGCATCGACGGGTTCGAGTGTGCCGGGCACCCCGGTCAGGACGACGTCCCCGGCCTCGTCCTGATCCCGGCCGCCGCCCGCAGGCTGCGTGTCCCGATCATCGCGTCCGGCGGTTTCGCCACCGGCGCCGGGCTCGTCGCGGCCCTGGCGCTCGGGGCGTGCGCGATCAACATGGGGACCCGGTTCGAGGCGACCGAGGAGGCGCCGATCCACCCGAACGTGAAGGCCCGGATCGTCGCGAACGACGAGCGCGGCACCCAGATCGTCTTCCGGGAGTTCGGCAACACCGCCCGGGTGGCGCGCAACGCGGTGTCGCAGGACATCGCCCGCATCGGCGCGCGCCCCGGCGCCGCCTTCTCGGACGTCGCCGAACTGGCCTCGGGGAAACGCGGCAGGCAGCGGGTGCTGAGTGAGGGCGACGTCGAGGGCGGCATGTGGTGGGCCGGTCAGGCGCAGGGTCTGATCGACAGCGTGGAGAGCTGCGAGACGGTGGTCAGCACGATCGTGGCGGACGCCGAGGACATCGTCCGCGACCGTCTCCGGCGGCAACTCGCGCCCACGGAACCGAAATTGGTCTAGACGAATCTCCTCCAGATCCCTTGACGCCGGGCGACGCGGCCAGCCACGCTTCGCTACGCAGGCAGATGTAAGGAAAGTTTCCGATTAACTTCTCGACCCGCCGTTCGACGGTTTCCCCCCGCCACATCCCGCCCTGATCACGCACGGCACCTCCCACCCGCGCCTCCCCACCGTGCGACGGGCGTGCAGGGCACCGCAATCCGCGTACCGGCGCGACGCCGTGCGCGGCCTCGCCCCACGGAGGAGCATCCGCATGAGACGTGCGTCGCTGCGTGCCGCCCTGACCGCCGCCCTGCTGGCCGGCGGCACGGCCACGACCGCCGCCCCGGCCGCCCACGCGGCCGACAACACCGGCCTGATCGCGTCCTTCGGCATCACCTCCACCTGGGGTGCCGGCTTCGAGGGCGGCTACACGGTCACCAACAGGTCCACCCACACGGTCACTTCATGGACCATCACCTTCACCCTGCCCGCCACCGAGGCCGTCACCAGCTCGTGGAACGGCACGGTCACCCACAGCGGGACCCGGTACACGATCACCTCCCCCACCTGGGAGGCACCGCTCGCCCCCGGCGACTCCGCACCCGTCGTCGGCATGGACTTCAGCTACAGCGGCTCGGTCGTCCAGCCGAGCGCCTGCCTGATCAACAACGGCCCGTGCGCCGGAGTCCCCGCCGACACCGTCGCACCCTCGACCCCCTCGGGGCTCGCCGTCCGTGACACCGGCCCCGGCAGTGTCACGCTGGGCTGGAACGCCTCGACCGACAACGTCGGCGTGGTCGGCTACCGGGTCTACGAGGGCAGCAACGTCCTCGCCACCACCTCCGGCACCGGCACCACGTTCAAGGTGACCGGCCTGCTCCCCGGCAGCAGCCACAGCTTCACGGTGACCGCGCTGGACGACTCCGCCAACGAGTCCGCGCACTCCGCGACGCTCACCGGGACCGCGGGCAGCGGTGCGACTCCCGGCGTCGCGGCCCCCTTCGTCGACCTCGGCGCCTACCCGACGCCGAACCTCACACAGATCGCCACCGACACCGGGCTGCGGCAGTTCTCGCTCGGCTTCATCACGGCCGGGTCGACCGGCTGCAACGCCAGCTGGTTCAACTCCTTCGACCCGGGCACGGCCTGGGACCGGGCGGACTTCGACGCGCTGCGCGCGATGGGCGGCGACGTGCGGCCGTCCTTCGGCGGCGAGGCGGGCACCGAACTCGCCCTCGCCTGCACCAGCACCACCGCGCTCCAGGCGCAGTACCAGAAGGTCGTGGACGCCTACGCGCTCGACCGCGTGGACTTCGACATCGAAGGCGCCGCGACGGTCGACCACGCCTCGATCGACCGGCGCTCGACGGCCGTCGCCGCCGTCCAGGCCGCGCAGCGCGCCAAGGGCCGCGACCTCAAGGTCACGCTCACCCTCCCGGTCCTGCCCAGCGGCCTGACCGCGGACGGCCTCTACATCCTCAACTCCGCCAAGTCGCACAACCTGAACGTCGACACCGTCAACCTGATGGCCATGGACTACGGCGACAGCGCCGCTCCCAGCCCGTCCGGGAAAATGGGTACGTACGCCATCCAGGCCGCGACCTCGACCCGCGCCCAGATAGCCTCGGTCTGGCCGAACCTCACCACCGCCCAGACCTGGGCCATGGTCGGCCTCACCCCGATGCTCGGCCAGAACGACACCGCCAGCGAGGTGTTCACCGTCGCCGACGCACAGCAGGTGCTCGCCTTCGCCCGCCAGAACCACCTGGGCGAGCTGGGCTTCTGGGACGTCACCCGCGACGGCAACGCCTGCACCGGCGGCCTGAGCGAGTGCACGAACATCCCACAGACCCCGTACCAGTTCTCCGAACTGTTCGCGGCCTACGCGGGCTGAACCCCGGCAGGACGGGTTACGGCGAACGGGTGCATTTCCTGACGCGGAGTCACATCACCATCTGACGGGTTGTCATACGGTCATGACGATCGAGATTCCGACCCAGCACCCCATGCCGTCCCACCCGCGCCGCAGGGACGGAAGAGCACCCCTGCCCGCCCCCGAGGTCCGTGCCCGGCTGCGCCGGGCATGGCAGCTCACCGACGAGCAGGTCGCCGCGGCCTTCGGCGTGACCGCGGCGACGGTGCGGTCCTGGGAAACCGGCCGCACCACCCCGACGGGTATGCGCCGGGCCGCCTACGCCGCGTTCCTGAGCGGCCTCGCCCAAGGGCTGGCCCCATCGGCCGCCGAGGCCGGGGCCGGGACCGCACCGCCCGTGGTGCACCCGCCCCGGCGGGCCGCGAAGCCTCGCCCACGGCACCGGAGCAGCCGGCCGCAGCCGCGTCCGGCACTCCAGCCGTCCCCTCCGACGGCATCCGCGGCACCAAGGGGCGTCGTCCGGCACGCACAGGTCGCGGTCGCCCTTCCGGTGGGAGCGGGACCTGATCCCGTCACACCCGCCCGCCGCCGCAGACTCCGCGTGATGGCGACCGCGGCCGGCCTCTGGACCGTTCTCCTGCACCTCCTGATCACCACTCCGCCGCCACACATGTGAGGCCCTCCACCCGACAGGACACAGGCCGCAGGTCGGCGACCCGGACCGCCGACGGTCCCGCCGACCTGCGCCGGCCCCGTCCGCCGACCCGCCCGGCGCGGACGAACGCTGTGACGGCTCGTCAAGTACGGCGGCCAGATCGGCTGTTGGTGTCCATACACGGTCAACTCACATGCGGATGAGGCGCGTTGTCAGTGGCAGCCGATACGTTCTGCACGTGCCGCGGACCGCGAGGCCGCGCCACTCACATCACGACCGGCAGCCCCGGTACGCCCGGACAGCACGACGTAGGGACACGCATGCAACCCGTATTCGCCGACTTCTCCACCACTCCGGCCCAGCTCTCGAACGCCGTGGTCACCCACCACCGCTGCGGCATCGCGCCCTCGCACCTCGCTCTGGGCGCCGGCGGTCACATCAAGGTGGACTTCACGGCCGAGGGACGGAAGGAGGACGAGGAGGCCGTCGTCACGGTGACCGTGCTCGGTCCGAGCGCCCCGATGGACGTCCTGCTCAACGGCAAGGCTCTCGCGGAGCGGCTCGCGATACCGGCGGACGAGGGCCACGGCGACCCGCGGGACATCGTTCTCAGCGCGCTGGGCGACCTCCTGGTCGCCGGCACCAACCTCCTCGAAATCCGCAGCCCGGAGGGTTCGGACACCCTCCTGCTGCTGCGTGCCGTCACCGTCGCCCCGGCCCACGGGCAGGAGGAGGCGCGGCACGCCGTGGCGGCCCGGGCGGCCCACCGGTCCGTCGTCGCCTTCGGCGCCGAGGTCCGCGCTCCCGGCACCACCGTCTGGCAGCCCGCGCCCCGGCTCCTCCTGCACGTCGACCTCGGCGAGTCCGCCCTGCCCTCGCACCTCTCCTGGCGCACGGCGGACGGAGCGGAGGCGGCCATCGGGCTGCGCGCCGACATGACGGGCTTCCTCGGGCACCGCAGGGCCGCCGACGGCACGGTCACCGAGTACCGCGGCTCACTCACCGACCGCTGGGCCTACCCGGAGGGCACGGCCGGGGCCCGGCTGCACCGCTTCTCCACGGAGTCGGGACAGGACAGCACCTGGTCCCCCGCGGGCGAGCTGCGACTGCTGCTCGACGACGGCGGGGCACCCCTGGAACGCGTGTCCTGGACGGACCGGCGCGGCACCACCGTGTCGATCGCCCTGAGCGGCGCGAGCTCCACCGGCACACCGGCCGCGCCGCAACCCGGCGGCGAACTGCGGGACATCACGCGCACGGTCGAGGACGTCGAGGCGAGCGACGAGTTCGCCGAGTGGGGCGAGGTGGCCGAGAACCTGCTCGGCAAGTCCCACAACAAGTGGCTTGCGCACGAGGACACAGCCGAGCTGACCTTCACCTTCGCACGGCCCGCCGCCGTGGCCGTCTACCGGCTGACGTCCGCGAACGACTGCCCGGACCGGGACCCGCGGGACTGGGAACTGCAGGGATCGCACGACGGCAGTCACTGGACGACCCTGGACACCCGCACCGGTGAGTCCTTCAGGAGCAGGCACGAGACGAAGGAGTACCCCGTCGCCTCCCCCATGTCCTTCGCCCGCTACCGCCTCAGCATCGACGGCAACAACGGCTCCGACATGACCCAGCTCTCCCGGACCCAGTTCCTCACCGCCGACGCCCCGGCCTCCGGTCCGACGCACGGCGCCGCCGACTTCACCGGCTACCGCACGGTCCTCGGGGGCGACCCCGTCGGCTACCGGGGTACGACCGTCCCCGGCCCCTGGTCCGACGCTCCCGGTCAGCAGGCGGGCCAGGAAGCGGGGGAAGCCCTTCAGCAGCTGCTCGCCGGCGACCTGGGCGAGACCGCCCGCGGTCTGGACGAGGCCGCCCGGCTCATCGGCAAGCTGGCGTCCTACCTGAAGAACTCCTGACGGCCCGGTGCCGGACCCGCGGGCCCGAAGGGCCATGGGCGGCCCGGCGGCCGGACATCCGGCCGCCGGGTGCGGACAGCCGCCCGACGGGTCACGACGTCGGCCTCCGGGTCACGCTCCGGCCGGACGGGGCGCGGGGGCCATCGCCCAGCGGATCATCGAGGTCAGGGCGGAGCCGAGCGGGCGTACGCACAGCGTGTCCACCGCCGCGAGCCGGGGCAGCCGCAGCTCCGCCGCCGCCCAACGCGGCAGGAGCGAGACCGCGTTGGCGGCGAGCGCGCCGTAGGGGAGGCGGGCCGCCAGCGGGATGGGCGGGTTCAGGAGGAGGAAGCGTGCGGTGTCGCGTGCCTGCGGGGTCGCTTCCAGTTCCGGCCGGTAGGCGAGCAGGCGCTCGGCCAACTCGGCGCGGTTCCGTGGCGGGTCGGGCACACCGAGCGCCACGGCGACCCTGGCGGTGTCCGCCACGTACCCGTCGCACTCCGCGTCCGTCAGGGGACGCGCCCCGTAGCACTGGTGGGCGCGCAGGAAGCTGTCCACCTCGGCGATGTGCACCCAGCACAGCAGGTGCGGATCGGCGGCGTGGTATGCCTCGCCCCGGTCGGTCTCGCCGCGGACGCGCTCGTGAACGGCCCGGACCTGGTCGCAGGCCCGCTGTGCCTGGTCGGCGGTGCCGTAGGTCGTCGTGGCCAGGAAGGTGCTGGTCCGCTGCAGTCGGCCCCAGGGGTCGCCGCGGAAGCCGGAGTGGGCGGCCACGGCCGCCATGGCCAGGGGATGCAGCGACTGGAGGAGCAGGGCGGACAGCCCGCCGATGAACATCGAGGCGTCACCGTGCACCCGGCGGACGGGCTGCTCCGGGCCGAACCAGCGCGGGCCGGGGGTCTCGTGGATCTCGGCGCGGTTGCGGGGGCCGTCCGGTCCGGCGACACGCGCGAACAGGGCGGCGCCCAGTCGTTCACGCGGGCCGAGCCGCCCGGCGCAGGTGGGTTTCATGGGTCACTGCCTTCCGCCGACCTGTCTTCCATTCTGCCGGAACCCTCCGTACCCGACTCAGGAGGGCCCCGGGGAAGCGCTGCCCCTGGGTCCCGGTGCGGTGGGCCGCGAGCGCGCACTCCGCCCTCCCTTCCGGGCCGGAGACACCGTCGGATGCGGTCGGCGACCGGTCGTCCGACAAGGGAAACTCAGCGCGGGAGAAACTGCCCGGGAACCATGCCCATCGGCCGATCGACCGGGACTCCGGTGCCGGTCCTGAACTCCCCGGCAAGGGGCGGGTGTTGCGCGAGGGCTGGACAGCGGTCCCGAGGACTGCTGTCATCCCTGAGTACCGCACTCGCCGTCCACAGACGGCGAGTTGGCGCAGCACCCGCATGCGACGGCCCGCCCCACACCGGTCCGTCCGCCCTCAGCACTGTCGACATGACAAACGTTCAGTCGTGACACCTCGTCAGCACAGAACGCTGACAACGATGTCGAACGCTCGTCGACGCAGCGGAACGACAACGGCACCTCCGACCACCTCTGGCAGCTCGACCGACCCACCCCCACGACTGACATGGGCACACCACACCGGAGACCGGCGCCGCACAGCTCCACCCCTCTTCCCGCCCCACACGGAAATGAAGGAGCGCTCCATGAGAACCCCCACGAAACTCTGCCTGGGCCTGTCCGTCCTGCTGGCCCTGGGCACCGGAGCCCTGGGCCTGTCACCCGCCGCCGCCTCGCCGTCGCAGTCGACACCGTCGGTCACCACCCTGTCCCCCGGGCTGACCACCGCCCTCCAACGGGACCTCGGACTCACCGCGACGCAGGCCCGGACACGGCTGGCACACGAGGCCGCCGCCACCCAGCTCGCTCCTCAGGCCGAACGGGCCGCGGGACGGACCTTCGGCGGTTCCTGGTACGACGCGGCGCACGGCACCCTCGTCGTCGGGCTCACCGACACCGGTGGCGCCGCGGCCGACTCCGTACGGTCCACCGGCGCCACCGTGGTGCGGGTCGCGCACAGCGCACACACCCTGGACGCCACCAAGTCGGCACTCGACGCCGTCGCCAAGGCGGACGGCGCCCCCACGGCCGTCCAGAGCTGGCATGTCGACCCCCGCACCAGCAAGGTCGTGGCGGAGGTGCGCAAGGGGGCCGAACACAGCGCGGCCGTGACGAAGTTCCTCGCCCCGGCGCGCGCGGCCGGACTGCTCACCCTCACCGGCGTCGCCACGGAGCGGAGGCCGCAGACCTTCGCCGCGGGCACCGTCGGCGGCGACCCGTACTACATCAACGGCAACACCCGCTGCTCCATAGGCTTCTCCGTCGTCGGCGGCTTCGTCAGCGCCGGACACTGCGGCACGCCCGGCAGCTCGGTGGTCGGCTGGGACGGTTCGGCGATGGGCACCTTCGCCGGCTCCTCCTTCCCGGGCAACGACTACTCGTACATCCGGATCGGCAACGGGTGGTGGACCGTCCCGGTCGTGCTGGGCTGGGGCACCGTCAGCGATGTCCTGGTGCGCGGCTCAGCGGTGGCGCCGGTCGGCTCGTCGATCTGCCGCTCCGGCTCGACGACGCACTGGCACTGCGGCACCGTGCTCACCCAGAACGAGACCGTCAACTACAGCCAGGGATCGGTCTACCAGCTGACCGGCACCAACGTCTGCGCCGAACCGGGCGACTCCGGCGGCTCGTTCATCACCGGCGACCAGGCCCAGGGCGTGACCTCCGGCGGCTGGGGCGACTGCACCAACGGCGGCCAGACCTGGTTCCAGCCGGTCAACGAGATCCTCAGCACCTACGGCCTGACCCTCGTCACCGCCTGATCCAGCGGAGAATTCCCGCCCGGCTCATCGAGAGCCGGGCGGGCGTCCGTTCACCGGGAGAAGGCGCCCGCCGCGGCGGCCAGGACCGCCGTCTCCGCGGCCCGTTCCGGGAGCCGGGGGTCCGGATCGGCGCGCATGAGCACCAGTTGGTGGTAGAGCGGCGCCGTGGCGGCGATCAGCAGACTCCGGGCGTCCTGGCGCCGCGCGGGGAGTTCACCGCGCTCGACGGCCCGCTCGACGAGGATCTCGCACTGGGCGTACCGGTCGGCCCACAGCCGCGTCTGGGCCCGCGCGGCCCGCTCGGAGTGGAACGAGGCGGCCATCAGCGCGACGGCGAACGACGGCAGCACGACCAGGGACTCCTGGATCTCCTGGTTGAGGGCCGTCAGGTCGCCGCGCAGCGAGCCGGTGTCCGGCGGTCGCCAGTCCATCTCGCCTGCGGCCTCGATGACGTCGACGAGCAGCCCGCCGACATCGCGCCAGCGCCGGTAGACGGTGGCGCGGTGCACTCCGGCCCGGGACGCGACGGCCTCCATGGTGAGCCCTTCGTGACCGCCTTCGGCGAGTTCGGCGCGCACCGCGTCGAGAACCTGGGCGCGCACCCGGGCGCTACGGCCGCCCGGGCGGCGGTCCGACGTCGTGTCCAGTGGGTCTGTCATCGGCACCCGGTATCCGGTTGAGCACGGCGGCAGGGCTGTGCAAGCATCCTAACGCGACAACTGTCGCCATAGCGTCCGGAGAGGAACCGCACCCGCGATGCCGCCCGTCCCCGCCGACCCCACCGTGCTCCACCCGATGCCCGAGCACCCGCGCGTGGTGCTGCTCAAGCCCCTGGTGAAGTCCCCGCTGATCGAGGTCGGCGACTTCTCCTACTACGACGATCCCGACGACCCGACCGCGTTCGAGACGCGCAACGTGCTCTACCACTACGGTCCCGAGCGCCTCGTCATCGGCAGGTACTGCGCACTGGGGACGGGCACCCGGTTCATCATGAACGGCGCCAACCACCGCATGGACGGCCCTTCCACCTTCCCGTTCCCGACCATGGGCGGCTCCTGGGCGGAGCACTTCGACCTGATCACCGGTCTGCCCGGCCGGGGCGACACGGTCGTCGGCCACGACGTGTGGTTCGGCCACGGCACCACGATCATGCCGGGGGTCCGCATCGGGCACGGCGCGATCATCGCCGCCGGCGCCGTGGTCACCGGCGACGTCCCCGACTACGGCATCGTCGGCGGCAACCCCGCCCGGCTCATCCGCACCCGCTACGACGCCGCCGACACCGCCCGCCTGCTGGCCGTGGCGTGGTGGGACTGGCCGGTGCGGCACATCACCGAGCACGTACGGACGATCATGTCGGGCTCCGTCGCGGACCTGGAGGAGGCCGCCGCACGGCTCGACCGGCCCTGACCGCACGCCCTCACCCCACCCGCGCCTCCGCGCGAGAGACGAGTGATCGCCCATGCCCCGTCGCCGTGCCCATGTCGCCATGGTCGGCGTCCCCATCGTCAGCCATGTCCTGCCCAGCCTCGCGGTCATCCGCGAACTGGTGTCCCGCGGACACCGCGTCACCTACGCCAACGACCCGTTCATGGCCGAGCGCATCGAGGCCACCGGCGCGGAACCGGTGCGCTGCACCTCCACGCTGCCCTTCGCGGACGACAACTGGCCCGACGATCCCATCGCGGCGGCGGGCCTCTTCCTCGACGACGCCGTCCAGGCGCTCCCGCAACTGCGCTCCGCCTACGACGACGATCCGGCCGACCTGTATCTCTACGACATCGGCGCCTACGCCGCCCGCGCCCTCGCCGAAGCCCAGGGCCGCCCCCTGGTGCAGCTGTCCCCGACCTTCGTCGGCTGGGACGGCTACGAGGAGGACGTCGCGGTGCACCTGCGGAAGCTGCCGGGCGCCGACGCGTACCGGGACAGGTTCGCGCGGTGGCTCGCCGGCTGCGGGGCGACCACGAAGGACGTGGACGCGTTCGCCGGGCCGCCCGCCAGGTCCCTCGCCCTGATCCCGCGAGCGATGCAGCCCCACGCCGACCGGGTCGACACCGACACGGTGACCTTCGTCGGCCCGTGCTTCGACACCCCGGCGGACTTGGGCAGTTGGACCCGCCCAGCGTCCGCGGACAACGTCCTGCTGATCTCGCTCGGCTCGGCGTACACCCACCGGCCCGCGTTCTACCGCCAGTGCCTCGCGGCCTTCGGCGACCTGCCCGGCTGGCACGTAGTCCTCCAGATCGGCAGGCACACCGACCCCGAGGAACTCGGCACGGTTCCGCCCAACGTCGAAGTGCACTCCTGGGTGCCGCAGCGGGCGATCCTCGAACAGGCCGACGCCTTCGTCACCCACGCCGGCATGGGCGGATGCGGCGAAGGGCTGCTCGCCGGGGTGCCGATGATCGCCGTACCGCAGGGCGCCGAGCAGTTCATGAACGCCGACCGGCTCGTGGAACTGGGCGTCGGCCGCCGCGTGGACACCGCCGACGCCACGGCCGAGACCCTTCGCACGGCGCTGACCGGGCTTGTCGCGGATCCCCGGCGCGTCGACCGCTCGCGCCGGTTGCGGGCCGAGGCCCGGACCGAGGGCGGCACCGCACGCGCCGCCGACCTCATCGAGGAGCTGCTGCCCGCCTGAGCCCGCGCTCCGGCCGAGGTGGTACCCGGTCGGTGCGGGAGCACAGGTTCGTTTCCCACCCGGGCGTTCGGGCCGGGGCCGCGGGCCCGTCACCCGCAGGTGCGAGGATTCCCGCGGCTCGGGCGGCCACCGCATGGCCGGCCGCCGGGCCGGGCAGCACTGCGGCACCCGACGCCGTCTCCGCCACCGAGGGAGCCGTATGTGAGCGATGTCGTCTTCACGGCCGATTTCACCTCCGCCAGCCAATGGGTGGCAGGCCGTTCCTGGGCCTATCCCGACGGCGGCCCCACCAACCCCGGCGACAACAAGCTGGACCACCTCACCCCCGACCCGGCCTACTCCCGCACCGGCACCTTCCGCGCCACCCCCAGGACCGACGGCTCGTGGGACACTGGGCTGCTGACCACCGAGGGAAGCGACGAGGCCTTCACGGTCCGTACCGGGGACCGGCTCCAGGTCCGTGTGTGCCTGCCCACGGGACTGGGTGCCTGGCCGGCCGTCTGGACCTGGCGCGACGGAGGCAACGAGGTCGACGTCTTCGAGTACCACCCCGACAACCCCGACCTGCTCGAACTCAGCAACCACGTCCGCGAAGGACACAGCTATCTGCGTCACCCGGCGGTCCGTCCGGGGGCGGTCGTCGACCTCGGGGTCACCTTCGGCCGACGCAGCGTCGTCTGGACCCTGAACGGCGCCCGGGTCTTCGCCGACGGCCGGGGCGTCGGTTCCGGCTGGTACGCCTACCTCATCGTCAACCTGTCCGTGTGCGCCGGCCGCTACCACCCGGGCCCCGCCCCCGGGACCACCGAACTGTCGTACCGCGTCGAGAACTTGACGGTGCGTCGGCGTGCGCTACCGCACGCGGTGGAATCCCGTGTCGACGCGTCGGCGGCCGGCACGGAGCCGTAGGCGGGACCCGGGACCGTCACCGCCACGGACTGCGGGTCCCTCCGCCGGTGTCAGCCTCCGCTGCTCTCCCGGACCACGATCCGGTGCCCGATCACCTCGTCCCGGTACGGGAGGCCCGAGTCCGGGGTGTCGATGCGGTTCAGCAGGAGGGACACCGCCGCGCGGGCGATCTCCCGCTTGTCGGGCGAGACGGTGGTGAGGCTGGGCACGCTGAAGCCGGTCGCCTCGATGCCGTCGAAACCGACGACGTCCATCTCGTCGGGCACCCGCACCCCGCTCTCGTACAGGGTGCGCAGGGCCCCGAGCGCCATGTTGTCGTTCAGGCACAACAGCGCGTCGGGCGGTGATCCGTCCCGCATCAGCCGCGCCGCCGCCTCGGCGCCGTCCCGCCAGTGGTAGGCCTCCACCGGCATCACCAGACCGGCGTCGAAGGCCACGCCCGCCGCCGCCAGGGCCTGGCGGTAGCCGTCGGTGCGCAGCCGGTCGGTGCCCTGCTGACCGCGCACCGCGCCGCCGATCACCGCGATACGACGGCGTCCTCGGGCGAGCAGATGCTCGGTGGCCTCCCGGGCGGCGCGCACGTTGTCGATGCCGACGTGGTCGGTGTGTCCTTCGGCGGAGCGTTCGCCGAGCAGCACCACGGGCATCCGGCGGTCCCGGGTGGCGAGGTCGCGGGGCAGCAGGGAGAGCGGGCTGAGGATGACGCCGTCGCAGAACTGGGTGTCGAAGCCGTGCAGCGCGGCCAGTTCGCGGTCGCGTTCCGCTCCGGTCTGGTGGATCAGCACGGTGCGGCCGTTGCTCCCGGCCGCCTCCATGACGTGCCGGGCCAGCTCGGAGAAGTAGGCGACGTCGAGCTCGGGCACCGCGAGGGTGATCATGCCCGTTCGGCCCTGGCGCAGCTGGCGGCCGGCCATGTTGACGCGGTAGCCGAGGGCGTCGATCGCCTCGCGAACGACCGTGCGCGTCTGCTCCGAGACGTGCTCGAAGTCGTTGATCACGTTGGAGACGGTCTTGGGCGAGACGCCGGCGTACTCCGCCACGTCCTTGATCCTCGGTCTGGCCGCCACGCTGCCCTTCCTTCCGAACTTGGCTGATCGTACCGACCGTCGAGTATCGCTTTCCGGCCAGTCGCTCGCACACAAACTGCGTCCGAACTATTTACATCGATGTAATCGCCATGGTGCCATGACCCCGCACAACCTCCACCACGCACCGACCTGCACTCTCGTCACGAGGAGCACCATGCCCGACCCGTACCTCCCGGACGCGCCACCCCGCCCCGAGTACCCCAGGCCGCAGTTCACGCGGGACGCCTGGCTGAATCTCAACGGCGAGTGGCAGTTCGAGACCGACCGGTCCGACACCGGCCTGGAACGCGGACTGACCGACCGCGAACTGAGCAGCCGCATCCTCGT
The DNA here is from genome assembly GCF_044747445.1 of Streptomyces sp. NPDC090083. Classification (NCBI taxonomy): domain Bacteria; kingdom Bacillati; phylum Actinomycetota; class Actinomycetes; order Kitasatosporales; family Streptomycetaceae; genus Streptomyces; species Streptomyces sp. NPDC090083. The sequence continues at coordinate 396,589 of NZ_JBIVED010000004.1, forward strand.
CCCGTTCTGCCCCGAGTCCGAGCTGTCCGGCATCGCGGAGACGGACTTCCTGGAAGCCGTCTGGTACCGGCGCACGGTGACCGTGCCCGCCGAGTGGGCCGACGCCCGGGTCCTCCTGCACTTCGGGGCGGTGGACCACGACACCACGGTGTGGGCGAACGGCCAGGAGGTCGCCCGCCACCGCGGCGGGTTCACCCCGTTCACCGCCGACCTCGGCGCGGTGGCCGCGGCGGGCGAGGAACTGACCGTCGTGGTGCGCGCCCGGGACAGCCGGCACACCGTGCAGGCCCGCGGCAAGCAGGCCACCTGGTACGCCAACTCGCACTGCCACTACACCCGGACCACCGGCATCTGGCAGACCGTGTGGCTGGAGCCGGTCCCCCGCGCCGTAGCCCTGCGCCGCCCCCGCATCACCCCCGACCTGGCCACCGGGTCCTTCCTGGTGGAGCTGCCGCTGTCGGCGAACATCGCCGGGCACCGGGTGCGCGCCACGCTCGCCGACGCCGGCGGCACGGTCGTCACCGCCGAGGGCCGGGCGGATCTGGACCTGTGCCCGCGCCTGGTGCTGACCGTCCCCACGGACCGGCAGCGGACCTGGTCACCGGCCGACCCGCACCTGTACGACCTCACCCTGGAACTCCTCGGCCCGGACGGCGAGGCGGTCGACAGCGCCCGGTCCTACGCCGGTCTGCGCTCGGTCTCCGTACGCGGCAAGGAACTGCTGCTCAACGGCGAACGCGTCTTCCAGCGGCTGGTGCTGGACCAGGGCTACTACCCGGACGGGCTGATGACCGCGCCCAGCGACGCCGCGCTGCTGCGGGACATCGAGCTGGGGATCGAGGCCGGGTTCAACGGCGCCCGGCTGCACCAGAAGGTCTTCGAGGAGCGCTACCTCTACCACGCCGACCGGCTCGGCTACCTGGTGTGGGGCGAGTTCGGCGACTGGGGCTGCGAGACCGGCGTCCGCGACGACAACCAGCGGCCCGACGCCTCGTACCTCACGCAGTGGCTGGAGGCGCTGGAGCGGGACCACTCGCATCCGTCGATCGTGGGCTGGTGCCCGCTGAACGAGACGTACCAGAACCTGCACGACCGCATCACCGTGCTGGACGACGTCACGCGGGGCATGTTCCTCGCCACCAAGCAGGCGGACCCGACGCGGCCGGTCGTCGACGCCTCCGGCTACGCCCACCGGGTGCCGGAGACCGACGTCTACGACTCGCACTGCTACGAGCAGGACCCGGTGGCGTTCGCCAAGATCATGGCCGGGCTCGCCGAGGACCGGCCGTACGTCAACACCGGCCCCGAGGGCCGCGCGTGGTCGGTGCCGTACCGCGGACAGCCCTATTTCTGCAGCGAGTTCGGCGGCATCTGGTGGGACCCGGAGACCGCCGCCGCGGCCGGCGACGACACCGGCACCTCCTGGGGGTACGGCGAACGGCCGCGCACCGAGGACGAGTTCGTGGAGCGGTTCCGCGGTCTGACCGGCGTGCTGCTCGGCGATCCGGGGATGTTCGGCTACTGCTACACGCAGCTCACCGACGTCTTCCAGGAACGCAACGGCGTCTACCGCTTCGACCGTTCCGAGAAGGCCGACACCGCGCAGCTGCGCGCCGCCCAGCTGCGCCCGGCGGCGTACGAGGACACGCCGTAGGAGCCGGTGTCCCGCTCCACGTGAGCGGACACACCGCACTCCGCACAAGATTTACATCGATGTAAGAACGCATGGTGGGCGGCGTGGCCGCACGGACCGAGATGTCCGACGCGTCGCCGCCCACCGGGAAGGAAGCACATGACCGGCACACCCGCCCAGGTCCCCCGCCACGGACCGACCAGACGCCGTGTCCTGACGACGGCACTCGCCGCCGGCGCCGCGGCCCTCGGCGCCGGGGCGCTCAGCGGCTGCGGATCGGCTCTCGCGGCCGACGACGGGTCGACGGTCCGTCTCTGGGACCTGTTCAGCGGAGCCGACGGCGGTCTCCTCAACGAGATGGTGGCCAAGGCCCGGCCCAACATGCCGGGCACGCACATCGAGCGCACCGTCCTGGAGTGGGGCACCCCGTACTACACGAAGCTCGCCATGGCCTCCGCCGGCGGGCGCGGGCCCGACGTGGCCGTCTCGCACCTGTCCCGTCTCGCCGGGTACGCGCCCACCGGGCTGCTGGACCCGTGGGACCTGGACGTCCTGGCCGAGTACGGCATCGCCCCGGACGACTTCGCGGACGCGGTGTGGTCACGCACCCAGCTCGACGGCCGTACCTACGCCGTCCCGCTGGACACCCACCCCTTCATCGTCTTCTACCACCAGGAACCGGCACGGAAGGCGGGCCTGCTGACCGCCGACGGCACGCTGGACGCGGACGCGTTCTCCTCCCCTGACGGCTTCCTCGCCGCGGGGAGGGAACTGGCCAAGGCCTCCGGCAAGCAGGGCATCGCGTTCGGCTACGTCACCGACACCGCCCAGTGCTGGCGGCTGTTCTACGGCCTGTACCGGCAGACCGGCGGCCGGTTCGAGCTGCCCGCGGGCGGACCGGCCGAGGTGGACGAGGACCGGATGGCCGAGGTGATCGCCTTCATGGCCAAGGTGGTCGACGGCAAGGTGAACCCGAAGAGCCTCGACTACGCGTCCGCCATCGCCTCCTTCGTCAACAACCAGACGGCGATGATCCTCTCCGGCGAATGGGAACTGGGCACCTTCCGCGCGGGCGACAAGAACGTCGGCGCCGCCCCCTTCCCGACGGTGTTCGACACCCCCGCCGTCTACGCCGACTCGCACTCCTTCGTCCTCCCCCACCGGGACCACCCGGACGAGGAGCACCGCAGGCGCACCCACCGCGCGGTGGCCGCGCTGCTGAAGGCCGGCCAGATCTGGGCCACCGCGGGCCACATCCCGGCGTTCCAGCCGGTGACCCGGACCGCCGCCTACGCGGCGCTCCAGCCGCAGGCGCACTACGCCCAGGCCGCCGGCCATGTCGTGCTCGACCCGTCGGTGTGGTTCGCCGGGGCGGGCTCCGACTTCCAGAACGCCATGTGCCAGGTCCTCCAGCAGGCCCTGCTCGGCGACACCAGCCCGGACCGCGCGGCCCGCGCGATGACCCGGCGCCTCAACACCTTCCTCTCCAAGCCCAGCCCGGCCTGATCCGGCCGCGAACCATCCGCGCAGGAGGCACAACGATGTCCTCTCCCCTCCCCCCGTCCCGGACCGGGACGCTCACCGCGCGCCGGATCCTCTCCCCCGGCCTGCTGTTCGCCCTGCCCTTCCTCGTCCTGTTCGCCCTCTTCATGGTCTGGCCGCTGGTCCAGGGACTGTGGATGAGCCTCACCGACACCTCGCTGTCGGCCCACACGCCGGGCTTCGTCGGCCTGGACAACTTCTCGGAGGCCCTGCGGGACGCCGAGATGTGGCGGGCGCTCGGCCACACCGTGTGGTTCACCGTCCTGTCGACCGTCCCGTTGGTCGTGGTGGCTCTCGGCATGGCGCTGCTGGTCCACACCGGACTGCCCGGCCAGTGGGTGTGGCGGCTGGCGTTCTTCGCCCCGTACCTGCTGCCCGTCGGTGTGGTGAGCCTGCTGTGGGTGTGGCTCTTCCAGGGCGATCTCGGCCTGTTCAACCAGGTACTGAACGCCGTGGGCCTCGACTCGGTGGCCTGGCTGAGCGACTCGTCGGTCGCGATGTGGGCGATCGTGCTGACCACCCTGTGGTGGACGGTCGGCTTCAACTTCCTGCTGTACCTGGCGGCCCTCCAGTCGGTGCCGGACCATCTGTACGAGGCGGCGGCGATCGACGGCGCGGGCGCCTGGCGGCGGCTGTTCTCCATCACGCTGCCGCAGCTGAGCCGGATCACCGTGGTGGTCACCGTGCTCCAGATCCTGGCCTCGCTGAAGGTCTTCGACCAGATCTACCTGCTGACCAAGGGCGGTCCGGACAACTCCACGCGCCCGGTCATCGAGTACATGTACGACGTCGGCTTCACCGGTTACCGGCTCGGTTACGCCTCGGCGATCAGCTACGTGTTCTTCGCCCTCGTCATCCTCGCCTCCGCGGCGCAGTACGCCGCCCTCCGTCGCCGGGAGAAGTGACATGACCTCCACCACCGAACTGCCCCTGCCCCGGCCGAAGTCGGCGCCCCGCTCTCCGGTCATCCGGGAGGTGGCGGCCCGCCGCTACCGCGCCGAGGCCCGCCGCACCCATCTCTCCCTGGGCGAGAGCCGTACCGCGCGGGTGCTCACGTTCGCGGTGCTGACCGTCCTCGCGCTGCTGTGGCTGCTGCCGATGGCCTGGGGGCTGCTGACGGCGTTCAAGTCGGAGCAGGACGCGAGCGATCCGGTGCACTGGCTGTGGCCGAAGCACGGGTTCACGCTGGCCGGGTTCCGCAGTGTGTGGGACCGCGGGGAGCTGCCGCTGTGGATGTTCAACAGCTTCCTGGTCGCGGCCGTCGTCACGGTGATCACGGTGGCGGTGTCCGCGATGGCCGGCTACGCCTTCTCCAGAACCCGTTTCGCGGGCCGCAGATGGCTGTTCACGGTCACGGTGGCGGCCGTCCTGGTGCCGCCGCAGATGCTGATCGTGCCGTGGTTCCAGCAGATGCTGAGCCTGAACCTGCTCGACACCTACGCGGCGGTGATCCTGCCGCAGACGGTGGCGCCGGTGATGGTGTTCATCCTGAAGAAGCACTTCGACTCCCTGCCCAAGGAGTTGGAGGAGGCGGCCCGCATAGACGGCGCGGGACACTTCCGGATCTTCTGGTCCGTGCTGCTGCCGCTGTCCCGTCCGATGCTGTCGGCGGTGGCGATCTTCGTGTTCATCGGCGCCTGGAACAACTTCCTGTGGCCCTTCGTCTCCACCTCGGACCCCGACCTGATGACCCTGCCCGTCGGCATCACGTCGGTGAAGGACGCCTACGGCGTCCAGTACGCGCAGTCGATGGCCTCGGCCGTGCTGGCCGCCCTGCCGCTGGTGGTCGTCTTCCTGTTCTTCCAGCGGCACATCGTCAAGTCCGTCGCCACGACGGGCCTCGGCGGCCAGTGAGCCGGCCCCCTTCCTGAAAGGCGCGACCACCCCACTCACCACCACGATCCATTGGAGCCGCACATGAGTTCGTCCCCCCGCACGGCACGCACGGCGGCGCTGGTCGCCCTGCTGCTGGCCGTGGTGTTCTCGCTCGTCTCCACCCCGACGTCGACCGCGGCGCCCCAGGCCGCGGCCGTCACCTCCAAGACGTTCCGCAATCCGCTCAACACCGGGCCCGACCCGTATCTGACGTACTGGAACGGCTCGTACTACATGACGACGACCCAGGGCGGCAGCATCCGCATGTGGCGCTCGGCGTCCCTGGCCACCCTTCTGGAGTCGGACCCGGTCACCGTCTGGACCGACACCGACTCCTCGCGGAACAAGAACATCTGGGCATCGGAGTTCTACCGCTTCGGCGACCGCTGGTACCTCTACTACACGGCGGACGACGGCGTCGACGACCACCACCGCGTCTACGTCCTGGAGTCCGACGCCGACTCGCCCACCGGCCCCTACCACTTCAAGTCGGCGCTGATCCCGCCCAACCACACGAGCGACTTCGCGATCGACCCCAGCGTCTTCACCCACAACGGCCGCCTGTACCTGGCCTACAGCGGCATCAACGCCTACCAGCACAACGGCCTGAACATCGCGCCCCTGTCGAACCCGTACACCGTCTCCGGCGACGCGGTCGCGATCGACGGCGCCGGAGGCTGCGCGGAGGTGCGCGAAGGACCGGAGTTCCTGAACCGCAACGGCCGTACCTGGATGACCTATTCGACCTGCGACACCGGGAAGCCCGACTACCAGCTGTGGATGATGTCCCTCGCCGACGGCGCCGACCCGCTGGTGGCGTCCAACTGGCAGCAGCGCGGCGGCGCGGTGTTCTCGCGCAACGACTCGGTCGGGGTCTACGGTCCCGGCCACCACGCCTTCTTCAAGTCCCCGGACGGTACCGAGGACTGGATGGTCTACCACGCGAAGTCGACGTCCCAGTACACCTACACCGACCGCACCAGCCGCGCCCAGAAGATCGGCTGGAACGCCGACGGCAGCCCGAACCTGGGCAGCCCGCTCGCCATGGGCGCCACCCAGAACCTGCCCTCCGGAGACCCCGGTTCGGGCAACCACTGGATCAACGACGACAGCCGCTCCAGCGGAGACGGCACCCTCGCCTACACCGGGACCTGGAACTCCGGCACGGGGTGCGGCACACAGTGTTTCTGGGGCGACGACCACTGGAGCGACCAGGCCGGCAACACGGCGACCCTCACCTTCACCGGTACCCGCATCGCCCTGCTGTCGGTACGCGACACCGGCAACGGCATCGCCGCCCTCAGCGTCGACGGCGGGGCGGAGACCCGGGTCGACTTCTACGGGGCGATCCGCACGGGCGAGACCGTCCAGTACGTCAGTCCGCGGCTCGCCGCCGGCCGGCACACCCTGCGGATCCGGGTGACCGGTGAGCACAACGCCCAGTCGACGGCCTCGTTCGTGAGCGTGGACCGGGCCGAGGTGTACACGGACTGACGGCCCGGCGCGTCAGACCATGTCGTCCAGGGGCCGCAGTTCGTCGGCGTAGGAGACCGAGGTGCGCCGAAGGATGCCGGTGCGCGAGACCGTGTACTGCCCCATCCGCCACAGCGGCGGCGAGTAGGCGTGGATCGACACGCTGCCCGCGTCGCGTCCGGTGAGGCGGTGGATGTGGTCCGGGCCGAAGCAGAAGACCTGGCCGGCCGGGACCTCGGTGGCCAGGCTCGGCACGCCGACGGCCAGGTTGTGTTCGACGAGTGCTCCCTCGGCCACCGCCACGGCGCCGGACGAGACGTCGTGATCGTGCCAGCCGGTGTCGTTCCGGGGCGTCCAGCACAGCACCCAGACGTCGACGTGGGCGTCCCGGTACAGCGAGACGTAGTGCCGGTTGTCGTCGTCGTAGGCGACGTGCTCGCTCCAGATGTCGGGGTCGGCGGCTATCGACGAGGCCAGCTCCAGCAGTTCGCGCTTGTCGAGGTCGCGGCCCGGGAGGGTGTCGAGGGTGACGGCCGCGCGGACGTGACGCCACGGCACGGCATCGCGGGCGGCGGCGGTGTCGAGGTCGTGGGACGGAAGCGGTGCGGTCACGGTCGTACTCCTTCGTGCGGGTGCAGGAATTGCTGACGTCTTCGTCGCGTGTGGCCGCCGCGCCGAGGTCGTGGGCGGCCGGACGGGGCACGGCCGTCGCAGCCCGTCGCCGAGGCGTCGATGCGCGCGGGCGAGCGACCGCGTCCCGCGCGCGGCGGCCGTGTCGGCGGGGCGGGGTCCGGGCGGGGCAGTCACGGCTGCTCGTGGTGCTCCGGCCTTACCCGGACGGGCGGTTGACCGTCCAGGTGCGGGATCCCGGTGTCGCGGCGGCGAGTCCGGGCGGACTCTCGACCGCCCGGCGAGAGCGTCCGGGCACCGGGGTCGGTGAAGGTCGGTCGCACCGTGTTCGCACCGCCATCTCCTCACTTAAGCGGTTCAGTGATGCGATACAGTGAAGCGCTTAAGCTGAGCCGATGTCAATGCTCGCCCGGAGGCCTCCCACCGCCCCGGGCGACAGGAGCGGCTCCCCGGTTCATCCGGTCGTTACACTGACGAGGTGCCAAAACAGCCGCGGCGGATCACCCTGCGCGACATCGCGGAGGAGACCGGGCTCTCCGCCGCCGCGGTGTCGTACGCGCTCCGCGGACTCCAGGTGCCGCCCGAGACCCAGCGGCGTGTCCGAGAAGTGGCCGACCGGCTCGGATACCAGGCCGATCCGATCGCCCGCGCCCTCGCCTCCGGCCGCACGGGATACGTCGGCGTGCTGTGCGGGTCCCTCGCCGACGTGTGGCAGCAGGACATCGCCGCCGCGCTCGGCCGCAGGTTGCTCGGAGTCGGCCGGCACGCCCTGATCGTCGACGCGTCCAACGACCCCGAGCTGGAGGCGACCCTCGCCTCCCAACTGGCCGACCAGCGGGTGGACGCGCTGATCGTGCTGCCGGTCGACCCTGCCGCCGCGCACTGGAAAGAGGTCGCCCGGCGAACGGTACTGACGTCCATCGGCGACGGGTTGCCCGGAGCGGCCACCGCCGCGGAGGTCGTCTTCGACAACGAGGCCGGGGTCACCGACGCCCTCCGGCGACTCGTCGACTGCGGCCACCGCAGGATCGCCGTCATGACGCCGAGCCGGCCCACCACGCCCGACCGTCCCGCCGAGGCGATCGCCCATCAGGTCGCGCAGCGGCTCGGGCTGGACGTCACGCTCCACCCCTCCCCGCACGACCTGGACGGCGCCACCGCGGTGGCGCGAGCCGTCCTGAGTTCGGCGAACCCGCCGACCGCCTTCCTGTGCCTGGCCGACTCGATGGCCTACGGCGTCTACGCCGGAGCCCGCGAACTCGGCCTCGAAGTCCCCGACGACGTCTCGGTCATGGGTTTCGACGACCACCCGCTGTCGCGGCTGCTCACGCCACCGCTGTCCAGCTACCGGTGGCCGGCGGACCTCCTGGTGGACCTGGTGGTCAAGCGCACGGTCAAGGCGATCGACGAGGACAGACTCAGCCGGCGCAAGGTGCTGGCCCCGGAAGCCAAGCCCCGTGGTTCGGTCGCTCCGCCGAGGACCGCGAGCCGGTAGGGCCACCTTCCGCGGCCGGACCACCGGGTGGTCGACCGGCCCGGTGCCCCGCGCTCGGGATCAGGCTCCGGGAGTGCCCACGGCGTCCAGGTCCTCACCGGTGGAGAGGTGGGCTCGTACGGTGACGCGCGGTTTGCGGGTGGCCGGGACGGCGAGGGTGCGGCCCTGCTCGGTGGCCTTCACGTCCCCACCGACCGAGAGACGGGTGACGGCCCGGCTGCCCGCGGCCAGCGCGTACCAGTGGCCGTCCGGGGACCGCCAGCCGCTCGCGGCCACGACATGCTGCCCGAACCGGCTGCACGCGGCGGTCGCGCGGGCCCGGGCGACCGTGCGGGCGGGTTCGGCGGGCGCGTACCGGCTCGTGCGGAAGGACACCGTCACGTCGCCCGAGCCGCGCCAGGTGTCGGCGCGGGCGCAGGTCCACACGGCGTGGCCGCCTCCGTCGGGCAGGTCCTGCTCGGCGAAGTCCCAGTTGTTGACGGCGCGTACGCCGGTGTCGCGCAGGGACGGCAGGGTGCAGGCCTGGTGGGCCCAGGCCAGCAGTGCCTGAGGGCCGGTGGCCTCGCGGGGCGCGCGGGCGGGCGGGGTGCCGTGTCCGGGCAGCGGGGTGTAGGTGAGGTGGACCGGCGAGAGGTCGCCCAGGGGGGCGAGCAGGAACGCGTGGTGCTCGGCGATGCGTTGCGAGGAGCGCAGTTGGAGGACCGGCCGGCTGTCGCAGCCGCCCGACGCGGGCATGGTCGGCACCGGGTCCGTGACGCCGTCCTTCGAGACGTGCAGGGCGCGGGCGAGGACATCGGGGTGCAGCAGGTCGCGGGTCTGCGCCTCGGCGACCCAGGGGGCCAGCAGGTAGCGGGCGGTGCCGCCGGCGGGCGTGAGGGTGACGGCCGCCGCCGTGGTGACGTCGGCGTCGTCGGCACGGGCGACGCTCAGCTCCGCGTCCCCCGCCCCGGAACGGCTCTCGCTGTAGCGGGCGAGGCGCTGTCCGTCGTAGAGGAGTACCACCGCACGGCCGCCGACGTCTCCGGCGTAGAGGAGTTGTGGCGCGGTGGACGGTGGGGTCGCGGTCGTGGCGGGGGCGAGGCCGATGCGGGACCTCGGGTGTGTCCACGCGGACAGGGCGCGGTCGAGGAGGCTCTGGTCGTGGGCGCGGGAGCCGCGGGCCGGCCAGGCGGTGAAGTCGACGCGTGAGGTGTTGTCCCACGTCCCGGCAGCCGTGCGCACCAGGTCGGCCGTGCTCGGGATGCTGCGGGCCGTCGGCACCTGGGGAGCGGCCCGGTGTGTGGTGCCGTCATCGGCCACGGCCAGGGTCACCACCGTGACCAGGCCGAGCGCCGCCGCTCCCAGGACCAGGCGGGCCCGCCTGGTGCGGCGCAGCAGGTCGGTGGGGCCTGCCTGGAGGGCGCAGGCGTCGAACTCGTCCGACGCGAGCAGCGCGGCGGGCGACCGGCGCGACTCCTCCTCGAGGACGCCCGCGGTGCGCAGGGCGGCGGACACGTCCGGCGCGTCCGCCGCCACCAGCAGGGCTCGGACGGTGTCGTCGGGAAGACCGTGGACGGTACGCAGCAGGAACGCGGCGCGGGCCGCGGCGGGGGCCGCGGACAGCCGTTGCGCCAGGGCGAGTTCGTCGACCCCGCCCGAACGCGGGAACAACCGCAGTCCCCAGACCAGCGGCAGCCGAGGGCGCAGGGCGCCGGGGTGGACCCATCCCTCCGGCCACATCCGCGGCCGTCTGCCGTAGGTCAGCGCGGCGCGCAGCACCGCCACCAGGAGACGGCGCTCGACGGTGTCCGCGCCGCGCGACTCCCCGCGCGGGGCGGGGACGGCGGGTGCGGTGCGTGCCGTGCGTGCCCGGCGCAGCGCGCGCTGGACCAGGGAGTGTGCCACGAGGACCCGCTGGTGCCTGCCCAGCGAGGCGGGGAGGACGAGGTGCGCCAGGCGGACCAGGTCGCCGTACTGCTCGACGAGGACGGATTCGGTCTGCCGAACCCGGGACCTGGCACCCCCGGCATCGGACCGGATCGGGTGAAGATGCATGGAACGGGACGCTTTCCTGTCGGGAAATGGCGTGCTGTCGTTGCGTCAAACGAGTGAATGCCGGACAGGTCACCGTCCCCGCCACGGAACGAGAAGCTCTGCCCTGACCGGTTTGGCCGACCGGGCGGCGCCGGGTCCTGCCGGGCTGCGTCGACGACCGGTCCGGTGATCGGGCAAAGTGATGCGGTGAGCGACGACGACACCACCGCACCGGCCGCGCAGGCCAGCACCGAGGACCGGCACGCCAGTTGGCTGGAACTCTTCTTCGACCTGGTCGCCGTGGCGGGCGTCGCACAGATCGCGCACCTGCTGCACGGTGTCCCGGACCTGTCCGACCTGGGTCTGTACGCGCTGCTGTTCCTGGCCTTCTGGACGGCCTGGATCTGCTTCACCCTCTACGCGAACGTGGCCTACGAGAGCACCCACGTCCGTACGGTGCTGGCCGCGATGTTCGGCATGGCCGTGATGGCGGCGGCGGTGTCGGGGGTCCACGAGGGGGACGACCAGCACGCGCGGGTGTTCGCTCTCGCCTACGTGGTGATCCGGGGTCTGGCGAACCGCGCCTGGCAGAACCGCCGGCAGATCCTCGTCGACTGGCCGGCCGCGCAGATGTCGCTCGGCGTGATCCCGTGGACCGTGTCCCTCTGGGCGCACGACCCGTTGCGCTACTGGCTCTGGGCGCTCGGTATCGCCCTCGATCTCTACGTCACGTTCGCGGTCTCCGCACGCGACATCATCGAGCACCAGGAGGCACGGGAACGCCGTGGCGAGCGACCCGCGCGCCGCGACTCCGCACCGGGCCCGTCGCTCGCGCGGTCGCAGACGGAGCACCTGAGCGAACGCCTCGGCCTCTTCGTCATCATCGTGCTCGGGGAGGGCGTCGCCCAGGTGGTCGGAGCCACGTCCCAGGAGAAGTGGGACACCCAGCTGTACATGCTCGCCGTCGCGGCGTTCTTCCTGCTGGTCACCCTGTGGGCGCTGTCCTTCCGGCACGGCTACGCGGGCGTGCCGCACCTCGCGGCAGGCGTGCTGCCGGCCCGTGCGGCGCTGCCCCTGCACTGCTTCGTGTCCGGCTGCCTCGCCGCGCTGGCCGCCGGGCTGGGAGCGGCGGCCGAGCACCTGGAGACGCTGCCGGACGCCACCCGGTGGCTGCTCTGCTCGGCGCTGGCCGGATACTTCCTGCTCAGCGGGCTCGCCTGGCTGGGCCGGGCCGGCCGGGAACGGCGGTGGCTGCTGTGTGTGGCCCTCCCCTGCTGCGTACTGCCCCTGCTGCTGGCGCTGTTCGGCGCGCACCTTCGCACCGTGGCCGTGGTCTGGCTGCTCGTCCTCGTCGCCCTGTGGCCGATCCGCTACGAACGACGATCGGCGAGAGAGCCGAAGCAGGCGGTGGCGAACGGGAGTTGAGCCAACGGGCCGAGTTGTACCGGGGGCATGGACTCGGGCAGGCTGACTTCCCCGTCGCCAGGAGAGGCGGGACGAACAGAAGGAGTCCCGGCATGATCCATTGGGTTCCTCTCCGTACCGGAGCACGGCCCGTCCCGTCGCCCGTGGCCACGCCGCTGGTCTGGGCCGCGGCCTCCGGCGGAGCGCTCGCGCTGGTGGCGCTGCTGAACGCCCTGGTCGGGCCGGGCCGGCCGTCGCCCGCCCTGGCCGCGCTGTCCCTGCTCTCCGTGCTGCTCGGCCTGTGCGCGCGCTTCGTGGCGGCTCCCGGCACGGCGGTCCTGTGCTGGCTCTTCCTCAACGGCTTCGCCGTCCCGCCCGCCGGCACGCTCACCTGGGCGGTGCACCGCGACGCGTTCTGGCTCGGCTGCCTGTGCACCGCCGCCCTGGCGGGCACGGCCCTGGGCCGCCTGCGCCACGCGCGCGCCGCCTACCGCCGGGTCACCGCGGACGTCGGCGGCCCGACGGAGACCGGATCATGAGCGGAGCGGCTGTACATCGGGCTGTACCATCCTCCGGCCGTCCGGGACGGCTTCCCTGGGCAGGCCACTCGGTCGGGTGACGCCGGACCGCGTCAGCGCTGCTCACCGAACCGAAAAGAGCTGTTTCCGGGCCTCGTGTCCGGATCCCTCCTATCGTGGAACCAGACAGTGACCCTCGGCGGCGAAGCGGGCAGGCCATGCAGGATCCGGATATCGACCATGCGGCGGTCTTCCGAGCCCTGCCCGGCATGGTGGCCCTGCTCACCCCCGAGCTGGTGTACATAGACGCCAACGAGGACTTCGAACGCCTGTCGGGACGTACCCGCGAGGAACTGATCGGCCGCTACATCTTCGACGTCTTCCCGGAGAACCCGGGCGATCCGGCAGCGGCCGGCATGCGCGAGACCCGGGAGTCGATGCTGCGCGCGGTGACCACCGGCGAGCGCGACACCATGGCCCTGCTCCGCTACGACATCGAGGACCCGGTGCGGCCCGGCCGGTGGGTGGAGCACTTCTGGAGCCCGGTCAACGCACCCGTGCTCGGCCCCGACGGCAAGGTGGCGCTGATCGTCCACCGGGTGGAGGAGGTCACCGAGTTCATCCGGGCATTCGGCGGCCGGGCCGACGACCGGCGGGCCCGGGTGCTGGAGGCCGAGCTGTACACCCGGGCCCGCGAGCTGCAGGAGGTCAACGAGCGGCTGCGCAAGGCGCACGCCCACGAGCGCGAGGTGGCCCTGACCCTTCAGGCAGCGATGCTGCCCCCGCCCCGGCCCGTCGGCCACCACCGGGCGGCCGTCCGCTACCGGCCCGCCCAGGACGCGCTGAACGTCTGCGGCGACTGGTACGACCTGGTCGACCTGCCCGACGGCGGGATGGCGGTCGCCGTCGGTGACGTCGTCGGGCACGGCCTGGCCGCCGCCTGTGCCATGGGTCAGCTGCGCAGCGCCCTGAGCGCGGCCTGCCGGGTCGCCGACGGGCCCGGCTCCGCCCTGGAGGCCCTCGGCCTGTACGCCCGTTTCGTCGAGGGAGCCGAGTCGGCCACCGCGGTGACGACGTTCATCGACTGGGACGACCACACCATCACCTACAGCTGCGCGGGGCACCCTCCCCCGGCGCTGCTCGACCCGGACGGCACGGTGACCTTCCTCGACCAGGCCACCGACCCGCCGCTGGGCGCCAGGCCCGAGCACCTCGGCCGGCCGGAGACGAGCGTCCCCTTCGCCAAGGGCGCCACCCTCGTGCTGTACACCGACGGACTGATCGAACGGCGCAGGGAGGACATCGACCACGGCCTGGCCCGCCTCGCCGACTCCCTCGCCCACCACCGGCACGCGGACCCCGAGCCCCTGGCCGACGCCCTCCTGGCCGACCTGCTGCCCGCCGAGGGCAACACCGACGACACGGCCCTGGTCGTCCTGCGTCTGTGACGGCGGACCCGCAAATCACGTTGTGGATCATGGGGTGCCGCCGTAGGGTCGCCGACATGTCGTCTCTACGTCTTCGCATGCGCCGCGCCCTCCCCGAAGCGATGCGCTCGGGTGACAAGGCCGCGGTGAGCGCCCTGCGCACGGCCCTCGCCGCGCTGGACAACGCCGAGGCGGTGTCCGTGGCGGGGGTCGAGCCGCGCGGCCTGGCCCTTGAGCAGTCGCCGGTGGGGGCCGGAGCGACCGAGGTGGCCCGTCGTGAGCTGAGTGAGCAGGACATGGCCGGGATCGTGCGGGCCGAGGCCGCCGAACGGCTGGACGCCGCAACGCAGTTGACCGCTCCCGCGCAGGCTCAGCGCGTCGCACGGCTCCGCGCCGAGGCCGACGTGCTGCTCCGCTTCCTCGACGGTCCTGGCGCCGCCTGACCCTCGCGGGTGGAGCGGAAACCCCGCGCCGAACGCTTCGGCGTCCTCCCCGGGTGACCTGAGCCGACGACGGCGCCGAGGCCGGATCCGGCCGAACGGAACGGGCCCGCCGACGCCGTCACCGGCCATGGTCGGACGGGTGAGGACGCCGGACGTCTTGACAACGATGTCGCACGGCGGCAGATTCCACCGGGCGCGAACGGGAACCGGCACACCTCCACCACAGGCCCACGTGGCCCCACTTCCAGGACGGAGCCGTCCGTGAGAAGACGATCGGCGTACCGCATCACCCGCCTGCCGCGAAGACGCGTCACGGTCCTCGCCCTCCTCAGCACCCTGGCCGCCCTGCTCGTGACCGGCACCGGAACCGGTGAGGCCTCAGCGCACGCGGCGGCCAACCACCGTGCCGCGGCGGTGACTTCGGGCAACGCACGCTTCCAGGTCCTGTCCCCGACCCTGATCCGCACGGAGTACGCGCAGGACGGGAAGTTCACCGACAGCGCGACGTTCAACGCGATCGGCCGCACCGCGTTCACCCCGCCCCCGTACACCTCGACCACGTCCAACGGCTGGCTGACCATCACCACCAGCGCGCTCACCCTCAAGTACCAGGTGAATTCGGGGCCGTTCGACGCCCAGAACCTCTCCGTGCACCTGTCGGCCGGCTCGGCCGCGGTCGACGCCGACCCGTGGCACCGGCTCACCTGCGGGCTGGGCGCCCTGTGCGAGGCCGAGCAACTCGCGCACGGCGGAGTCGGCGCCGCCTCCGACCACACCGGCTACACCGGGTCCGGGTTCCTCGCCGGCTTCGAGGGGACCGGCGACTCCGTGTCCGCCGACATCGACGTGGCCTCGGCGGGTACCTACACGTTCGACGCGCGCTACGCCAACTCCCTCGGGGGAGACGGCCAGAACACCGCCCGCACCCTCACCCTCTCGGTGGACGGCGGCGCGAACCGGACTCTCAGCCTGCCGACCACCGCCAACTGGAACACCTGGGCCGTCGCCGGCAGCTCCGTCCAACTCGGCGCCGGACAGCACACGTTGACGCTCACGAGAACCGCCACGGACTCCGGTGACATCAACCTCGACAGCGTCGCCCTGGTGAACCAGGGCAGCGGCTTCCCGGCCACCTCCGCCACCGCGATCACGAGTTGCGGATACGGCGTGAACTGCGAGGCCGAGGCCGATCGCGCCTCCGGCACCGCGGTCGTCGCCGGCGACCACACCGGCTACTCCGGCAGCGGCTTCCTCGCCGAACTCAACCAGGGCGCGGGCGTGTCGACCCACGTGGTGGGCGTCCCGGCCGACGGCACCTACGCGTTGCAGGTGCGCTACGCCAACGCCACCGGCGGCGACGGGAAGTACCAGACCCGTACGGCCACGGTGTCCTCCGGCGGCACCACGCGGACGCTCTCGCTGCCCGTCACCGGTGACTGGAACACCTGGACCACCGCTTCCGTCCCGGTCACCCTCAAGGCCGGGGCGAACGACATCGCCATCGGCTGCCCGGACGCAGCCAGTTGTCACGTCAACCTCGACACGGTCTCCGTCACGGCCTCCAACTCCCCGGCCCCGCAGCCCCACTTGGCGCTCGGCGGCTACCGCCGCAGCCTCGACGGCGTCAACGGTGACAACGGCGCGCCCACCACCACGCCCGGCCTGCTGTACAAGGACGGCTGGTACCTCCTCGACGACACCGCCTCCGCCCTCTACGACACCGGCACCCAAAAGGTCACCCAGCGCCCAGCGCGCGGCGGAGCGCCGTACCAGGACGGCTATGTCTTCGGCTACGGCCACGACTACCAGCGGGCCCTGACCGACCTGGCGACGCTCACCGGACCCCCGGAGCTGCTTCCGCAGTGGGCGTACGGCGTCTGGTACTCGGAGTACATCGACCGCACCGCCGCCGACTACGAGAACCGGATCCTGCCCGCGTTCCGCTCCGAGGGCGTGCCCCTCGACGTCCTCGTCACCGACACGGACTTCAAGTCGCCCAACACATGGAGCGGTTGGGAGATCGACACGTCCAAGTTCCCCGATCCGAAGGGGTTCTTCGACTGGGCCGCGTCCCAGGGACTGCACAACACGCTCAACATCCATCCGAGCATCCTGAGCAGCGACCCGCAGTTCGCGCAGGCCCAGGCGACCGCCAAGGGCAAGCTGCGCAAGGGGGGTTGCGCGTCGGCCGCGAGCAGCGGTGCCGGGGACTGCTACACCTTCGACTGGGGCGACCCCGACCAGCTCAAGGCGTACATGGACCTGCATCAGACCATGGACCAGCAGGGCAACGACTTCTGGTGGCTGGACTGGTGCTGCGACGACTCCCGGTCCTCGCTGCCCGGGGTGACCCCCGACGCGTGGATCAACCAGCAGTACGCGACGGACGCGGACAAGACCATCGGCCGCGGCTTCGCCGTCTCCCGCGCCTACGGTTCTCTCCAGGCGGGCGGCTACAGCGGCCAGCAGGGGCTGCCCACCGGGCCGTGGGCCGACAAGCGCACCACCGTCCACTTCACCGGTGACACCGCCTCCACCTGGGGCACCCTGAAGGCCGAGGTCGGCTACACGCCCGGCGAGGCCGCGGCTACCGGCATGTCGGCCATCAGCCATGACATCGGCGGCCACAACGACACGACGAACCTGACCGGTTCGGAGACCTACACCGCCGACGGCACGACGCACACCACGCGCAAGCTCCCCGACGACATGTACGCCCGGTGGGTCCAGCTCGGCACCTTCCAGCCCATCGACCGGCTGCACAGCAACCACAGCGACCGGCTGCCCTGGCAGTACGGCACGGCGGCGCGCGCCTCGGCCGACAAGTTCCTCAACCTCCGCGAGAACCTGGTGCCTTACACCTACTCGCTCGCCCAGCAGGCCAACAGCACCGGCGTCCCGGTCACCCGGCCGATGTACCTGCAGTACCCCGACGAGCCCCAGGCGTACGCCACTTCGGGCAGCGAGTACTTCTACGGACCCGACATGCTCGTCGCTCCCGTCACCACACCCGGCACCACGACGACGACCTCCGTGTGGTTCCCGCCGGGCAGCCAGTGGACCGACTACTTCACCGGCAGGACCTACGCGGGCGGCACCACCCAGAACATCACCAACGGCCTCGACACCATGCCGGTGTTCGTCCGAGCGGGTGCCGTCGTCCCGACCCGCACGGACGACGTCACCAGCGACGACAAGGCGCCGCTGACCAAGGTCACGCTCACCGTCGCCGCGGGCGCCTCCGGCTCCACCGGTCTCTACGAGGACGACGGCACCACCGGCACCGGGCACGGCCACAGCGCCGTCACGAAGATCCGGTACCGGGAGAGCGGCACCCACCGCACGGTGACGATCGCCCCGCCGACGGGAACCTTCCACGGCCAGATCCGAAACCGGCAGTGGACCGTCTCCCTCCTCGGCGTCACCGCCCCGAGCACCGTCCGGGTGGGCGGCTCGCGACTCCCCGCCCACGCCTACCACTTCGACAGCGCGACCCGCACCCTGACCGTCACGCTCCCGACGCGGAGCGCCCGCACGCCGATCACCGTGACCTGCGGCTGACCGACGCCCGCGGTCGTCCGCCGTCCACCCAGGCCTCGCACGGGCTGGGTGGACGGCGGCGGCCCTGCCGGTCAGCCGAAGCGTTTCACCCCTTCCGTCACAGGAAGCTTCGGATCGGATGGTGACTTATTTCGATCAGTTGCGACCGTTTTCGGTGAGGGGGTTTAGCCCCACGTGCGGGCCGTGCAGGATGGGACCGTGTTAGGCAACCTCCCCGTCATGACAACCAGCTTTGTCGGCCGTGAGAGCGAACTCGCCGCGGTCAAAACAGCCTTGACCAGGTATCGAACAGTCACCCTCACCGGCGGCGGCGGTGTCGGGAAGAGTCGTCTGGCGCTGCGCGCCGCGGAGGAGATCCGGGAGCGGTACCCCGACGGCGTCTGGTGGGTCGACCTGTCGAACCTCTACGACGACCGCCTCTTCACCGCCACGGTCTGCGACGCCGTGGATCTCCTGGACCACAATCCGCGCGCCCCGGTCGAGGCGCTGTGCGAGTGGCTGACCGGCCGGGACGTCCTGCTCGTGTTCGACTGCTGCGAGCGCGTGCTGTCCTCCTGCCGTCTCCTCATCGGCGAGATCCTCGCCGCCGCACCGAAACTGACGGTCCTCACCACCAGCAGACAGCCCCTCGGCGTCAGGGGTGAGCACCGCGTCGAGGTGTCCCCGCTCTCCACGGACGACGGCGACACGGGCCACGGCACCGCGGACGCCGTACGCCTGTTCCGTGAACGCTGCGCCACGGCCGCTCCGGGCGTGTCCCTCGACTCCCCCGGCTCCGCCGAGGTCGTCTCCGACATCTGCCACCGCCTCGAAGGGATCCCGCTCGCCGTCGAGCTCGCCTGCGCGCGCCTGCGGGACAACAGCCTCACGGAGATCGCCGAACGCCTCGGCTCCCGGCTCGACACACTCGTCGACGACACCGCGTGGCCCCGGCGCCACCGCGCGCTGCGCACGGCGATCGGCTGGAGCCACGAACTCTGCTCCCCCCTCGAACGCCTGCTGTGGGCGCGGCTGTCCGTCTTCCGCGGCCCCCTCGAAGCGGCCGACGCCCAGTCCGTCTGCGCGGGCGGCCCGCTCGACGCCGACGACATCCCGCCCCTCCTCGACCGGCTGGCGGACCAGTCCGTCCTGCAGCTGACGGGCACCCGCTACCGCATGCTCGACACACTCTGCGAGTACGGCGCCCTGTGGCTCGCGGAGCTGGGCGAGGAGGACGTCCTCGTCCGGCGCCACGCCGCGCACTTCGCGACCGTGCTGTCGGAGGCCGAGGCGGGCTGGCTCAGCGGCAGGCAGGTCTCCTGGTACGCCCGGATCTCGGCGATCCACAGCGACGTACGCGCCGCGCTCGACCACCTGATCGAGGCCGATCCCGAGGCGGCCGTCGAAATGGCCGGCCGCACGGGCCTGTTCTGGCCCTGCTGCGGGCACCTGCACGAGTCCCGCGACTATCTCGAACGCGCCCTCGCCCTCGGCACCCCGAGGGGACCGTCCCACACCCGCGCGCTCTGGGCCCTCGGTATCACGCTCACCCTCCAGGGCGACCACCACAGCGCCCTGCGCATCGGGGAGGAGTGCGCCGCGGCCGCCCACGCGGACGGCACCCCGCAGTCCGAACTCTTCGCCGCCCACACCCTCGGCCTCACCCACCTGATGGCCGGCCGCCCGCAGGCCGCGTACGACGTGTGCGACCACGCCCTGATCGCCCACGGCACCTCGCCGCCCGCGGGCGCGCCGCAGCTGTGCTGCATGGTCATCCGCGTCTTCGCGCACTCCGCGCTCGGCCGGCTGTCCGAGGCCTACGAGGCGGCCATAGCGCTGCGCCGCCTCAGCGTCCGGTACGGCGAGCACTGGGCCAGGTCGTACGCGTTCCATCAACTCGCGTTCATAGATCTGCTCCAGGGGCGCGCGAACGACGCCGAGCGGCACGCCCGGGCCATGCTCGCCTGCAAGCACGACCTCAACGACAACCTCGGCATCGCCCTCGCGCTCGATCTCCTCACCGGGGCGAACGCGGTCCAGGGCAACGGCATCGCCGCCGCGCGCACCTCCGGGACCGGAAACACGTTCTGGCGCATGCTCGGCCACCCGAACCACGGCACCCCGGAACTCTCCGAGGTGCGCGACGAATGGGAGCTGCGAGCCCGGAAGGCGGTCGGTGACGACGCCTACGAGAAGGCGTTCCGCAACGCCCTGAACCACGATGCCGAATACAGTCTCGCCCTCGTGATGCACGGCCCGCTCCCGTCCTGACCGCCGGCTCCCGGGCCGGGACGGGCGGCGGGCCGCCCGCCGCCTCCGGGAGCGCGACCACGGCACGCCGTGCGTCAACGTGACGCTCGGTGTTTCCGCCGTCAGGAGTCGCGAGGGTGTGCTCCGCGCGGACACTCCGCATGAAAGGGTACGTCATGGGTAAACGTCGGTTTGAGCCGAGCGACTTGGGGCACCCGTGATGGCCCAGGCGGACGAGTGGGTTCCCTGGGCCACTGCGGCGACGCCGCTGTGGGCGTGCCTCACCCGGTGCGGACCCGGTCATCCGACCTCGGCAAGGCAGGGGGGCTGGTTGCGGGGCGGGTGGGGTGTGCGGGATGGTTGCCTGACGGCAACGTTTCTTCGAGTGGATGAGGTGAGGGATTCGCCCAGCGAGTCCTCGACTTTTGGCCCTGACCCAAGCCCAGACCGACGCCACACCGTACGGCTCTCCGTGGGATCACGCTCCCTACCCGGCCCTCGTGGTCGACGCCGAGGGCACCGTCGTCCTGCGTAACGCCGCCGCCGGTGCGCTGCTGCCCGCGGCCCGGCCGGGGGCGCGGTTCGCCGAGGTGGTTCCCGCCTGGCTGTCGGCGGCGCACCCCGCGGTGCCGCTGCCCGGCCCACGGGCGGGCAGCACGGCGGGCGCGCCGGTCTCGGGCCTGATCGACGACCGCGTCTTCGAGGCGCATCCGAGCCTGCGGGGCGACGGCACCGTGGTGTGGTGGCTGGCCGACGACACCGATCACCAGCTGGCGCGGGAAGCCCTGCGCACGGAACGGGAGCGGACGTCGTTCCTGGCGACCGCGTCCAGCACCCTGCTGTCCTCCCTGAACCTGGGGCGCTGCATGGACGCGACCGCGCAGCTGGCCGCCGAGCATCTCGCCGACGCGGCACTGGTGATCTCCCCGGTGCGCGGGCTGCGGCTGCCGGTGGTCACCTGCGTCCGCGGCGGCAGCCCGGTCTCCTCCGACGCGCCCGCCTCCCCGGACGACGTGCCGGGTCTCGCCGAGGCGCTGCGCGGCTTCCCGCCCGTGCCCTCCCGCTGGATCGATCCTTCCAGCGCCCCCGACTGGATGGTGCCCGAGGACTTCGGTCCGATCGGTTCGATCGTCATCACACCCCTGCCCGGCCACGGTGTCGCGGCCGGAGCACTCGTCCTGCTGCGCCGTTCGGACACCGCGCTGTTCACGGAAGGCGAGGAGGTCTTCGCGCGGCTGTTCGCGGCCCGCGCGGGGGCCGCGATGTCGGCCGCCCGTCTCTACGCGGAGCAGTCGTCGATCACCGAGGTCCTGATGCGGGAGCTGCTGCCCCCGTCACTGCACCAGGTCTCCGGCGTGGACTTCGCCGGCGGCTACCGGCCGTCCGCGGACCACGAGCGGGTCGGCGGGGACTTCTACGACGTGCACCCGGCCGCGGTCGAGGGCGAGGCCTCGCTGGTCACGCTCGGGGACGTGTGCGGCAAGGGACTCGAAGCGGCCGTCCTCACCGGGAAGATCCGCAACACCCTGCACGCGCTGCTTCCCATGGCCGACGACCACCAGCGGATGATCAGTCTGCTGAACACCGCGCTGCTCAACTCCCACACCACCCGCTTCGCGACCCTGGTTCTGGCCTCCGCGGTGCGCAAGGGCAGTTCGGTGAGCCTGCGGCTGACCAGCGCCGGCCATCCGAGCCCGTTGATCCTCCGCTCGGACGGCACGGTCGAGGAGGCCGACACACGCGGCACCCTGGTCGGCGCGATCCCCGACGCCGTCACCCGCACCACGGGCCTCACGCTCGCGCCCGGGGAGTCCTGCGTCCTGTACACCGACGGTGTCACCGAGGCGAAGGGCGGCCCGCTGGGCAACACGCAGTACGGCGAGGAACGCCTCCAGCGTGCCCTGTCGGAGTGCGTGGGCATGCCGTCCGAGAGCATCGTGGAACGCATCCAGATGCTCGCCTCCCAGTGGGTCGGCACGGGCCACCACGACGACATGGCGGTCGTGGTGATCTCGGCGCCCCGGACGCACCACCTCAGTGCGGTGAACGGCCATACTCGGGGCAGGTTCACTGCATGAACACCCGTACCGAGCAGCGCCCTCCGGGCGATCCGCCGGCCGAGCCGCCCACCGATGAGCTGTGGGAGGCCGTCCTGGCGGCCGACGAGCACACGGCCACTGCCGTGGTGCTGCGCGCGCTGGAGGACGGCGTCCCGCCCGAGGACGTCCTGCTGGGCATGATCGCTCCGGTACAGCGCAGAGTCGGCCTGGAGTGGGCCGCCAACCGCATCAACGTGGCCCAGGAACACGCCGCGACGGCCATCAACGAGCGGGCCGTCGCGGCCCTTTCGCTGCACCCCGCCGCCCGCACCACTCCCACCCGCGGCCAGATCACGGTGGCCTGCGTCGACGGCGAATGGCACGCGCTGCCCGCCCGCCTGCTGGCCGAGGTCCTGAAACTGCGCGGCTGGCACGTGAACTACCTCGGTGCCCAGGTCCCCGCCCCGCACCTCATCACGCACCTGCACCGCACCGACGCCGACGCGGTCGCCCTCTCCAGCTCGATCGCCACCCGGCTGCCCACCGCGCATGCCGCGATCACCGCCTGCCAGGCCGTCGGCGTGCCCGTCCTCGTGGGCGGCGCGGCCTTCGGACTCGACGGACGCTACGCCCGCCTGCTCGGCGCCGACGCCTGGGCGCCCGACGCCCGGACCGCGGCCGACCTGCTCGCCGGGCGCCCGCTGTGCCGCCCGCACCCCGACCACCAGCAGATCGACGACCTGCCGCATCTGGCCGACCAGGAGTACACGGTGGTCGCCCGCAGCGGCACGTCCCTCGTGCGCACCGCCCTCGCGGCCCTGGAGGACGCGTTCCCGGCCATGCGCGCCTACGACGGAGCGCAGCGGGAGCGCGTGGCGGAGGATCTCGCCCATATCGTGGAGTTCCTCGCCACCGCCCTGTACGTCGACGACGAGGAGCTCTTCACCGGGTTCGTCACCTGGACCGCCCAGATCCTCACCGCCCGGGGTGTGCCCGCGTACAGCCTGCCGCCGACGCTGGACATCCTGGCCCGCGAGCTCAAGGACTTCCCGCGGGCCACCCGCATCCTCGAACACGGCGCCATCGCGCTCGATCCCGTCCACCGCATCACCGCCAGGAATCACGCATGACCACGACGCCCCCCGCCCACCTGCGTCTGACCACGGTCGACACCGAGACCACGGTCCGTATCGAGTTGCACGGCGATCTCGACTACGACAACGCGGATCACCTCATGACCGCGGTGAGCGAGAGACTCGCCGCGCACCCGCGCCTGCACGACCTGCACCTGCACTGCGCGGGACTGGACGTCGTCGACTCGCTGGGTCTGTCCGTCCTGCTGATGATCCGCCGCAGGACGAGTGAGGCGGGTGTCCGCCTGCACCTCGATGCCCGCAGCGCGAAACTGGAACGGCTCCTGACCATCACCGGTACGCTGGAGCATCTGACGGCGCCTCCCCACGGCGTCGCGGACTCCGCCCGCAGCACCGCGCACACCTCCCTGCCGGGCCGGGGAACGTCGGCTCGCCCCACCGGACCGGACAGCACCACCTGACGTCATGCCTCCTCAGGCGTGAACGAGTGCCAGAGACACGGACGGGGAAGACCATGACACCGCCAGACCTCGTCCCGGGCACGGTCTCCCACGACGCCGCCCGTTCCGTGGGAGACGTCGTCGAACTCCTCGACGTGCTGTGGCAGCGCGCGAGGGAGTCCGCGCCCGCCCCCGCGTCCGCGTCACAACTGCGCCTGATGTACGTCGTCGACCGTGCCGGCGCGCTCCGCATGCGGGCCCTGTGCGAACGGCTGGCCACCGCGCCTCCCTCCGTCACCCGCATGTGCGACCGCCTCCAAGCCATCGGCTTCCTGGAACGGCTGCCGTGCCCCGACAGCGGTCGCGAGGTCACCCTGCGGCTGACCGCGGCGGGGCAGGCCCACATACGTCGTATCCGCGAGGAGCGCGAGGACATGCTTCACCTCGCGATCACGTCCATGTCCCACGCCGACCGGCGCGCCTTGGCCAAGGGGCTCGCCGGACTCCACGCCCAGCTCGCCGCGACCGCCGACGGGCACACCGGCCCCGGCGGTGTCTCCGCGGCCTGACCCGCCCACGCCGGGAGGACGTGTCCGAGGACACGGGGCCGCGGTGCATCCGGCGGCGCGCTGCCGTGCGAAGAGGCAGTGCGGACCGGTGGCGTCCGGACCTACGGCGCACGACCCGAACGGGGTACCCGCGTCCCGAGGCGTGGCCGCCGCCCGCGCCGCCGCGACGGGCACGGCCGGGCCGTTGCGGTCATGATCGGACGACGGGGCACCGGCCGCCGACCGAACGCGTGGAGGCACCATCGTGAACACGGACGACCAGCGGAACGCGCCGGACACCGACACCGCGGAGGTAGGCGCCGGCCATGACTCCGAGGGGCTGCGCTGCCTGGTCACCGGGGCGTCCGGCTACATCGGCGGACGCCTGGTGCCGGAGCTGCTGGAGGCCGGCCACCGCGTCCGCTGTCTGGCCCGCTCGCCGGACAAACTCCGCGACCACCCCTGGTCGGCCGACGTCGAGTCGCTCCGCGGGGACGTCACCGACGCCGGGTCGGTCGCCGAGGCCCTGCGGGACGTGGACATCGCGTACTACCTGGTGCACTCACTCGGGTCCGGCTCCGGGTTCGAGGAGACGGACCGCCGGGCCGCGCGCGTGTTCGCCGAGCAGGCGGCGCTCGCCGGTGTGCGGCGGATCGTCTATCTCGGCGGGCTCACCCCGAAGGGCGTGCCCGAGGACTCCCTCTCCCCGCACCTGCGTTCACGCACCGAGGTGGGGCGCGTCTTCCTGGACGCGCCGGTGCCCGCCACCGTGCTGCGGGCCGGGGTCGTCATCGGCTCGGGGTCCGCCTCGTTCGAGATGCTGCGCTATCTCACGGAGCGCCTGCCGGTGATGGTCACCCCGAGCTGGGTCCACACCCGCACCCAGCCCATCGGGGTGCGGGACGTACTGCGCTATCTGGTCGGCTCCGCCGCGATGCCGGCGGACGTGAACCGGACGTTCGACATCGGCGGCCCGGACGTCGTAACTTACCGCGAGATGATGTGCCAGTACGCCGTCGTCGCGGGCCTGCCCCGGCGGCTCATCGTGCCGGTCCCGGTGCTGACCCCGACGCTGTCCAGTCACTGGGTCGGTCTCGTCACCCCCGTGCCCGCTTCCATCGCCCGGCCGCTCACGGAGTCGCTGCGGCACGAGGTCGTGTGCCACGAGCACGACATCGCCCGGTACGTGCCCGACGCGCCGGGCCGCCCGCTGCCGTTCGAGGAGGCGCTCTCCCTGGCGCTGCGCCGGGTGCGGGAGGCGCAGGTGGTCACCCGCTGGTCGTCCGCCGCCGTGCCGGGGGCGCCCAGTGACCCGCTGCCCACCGACCCGGACTGGGCGGGCGGCAGCCTCTACGAGGACGAGCGGCAGCAGTCGGTCGACGCGTCGCGGCAGGCGCTGTGGAGGGTCGTCGAGGCCATCGGGGGCGACAACGGCTGGTACTCCTTCCCGCTCGCCTGGGCCGTCCGGGGCTGGATGGACCGCTTCGTCGGCGGTGTCGGCCTGCGGCGCGGGCGCCGGGACGCCGAGCATCTGAGGGTCGGCGACTCACTCGACTTCTGGCGGGTCGAGGCGATCACGCCCGGAGAACTGCTGCGGCTGCGGGCCGAGATGCGGCTGCCCGGCCTCGCCTGGCTGGAGATGTACGTGGAGACGGCGGACGACGGCCGCACCCGGTACCGCCAGCGCGCCCTGTTCCACCCGCGCGGACTGCTGGGCCACATGTACTGGTGGTCCGTCTCCCCCTTCCACGCGGTCGTCTTCGGCGGCATGGCCCGCAACATCACCCGGGCCGCGGCCCAGGGCACCCTCGGGCGACGGCGTACGTCCCTCCGCGGCCGGATCCGGCACCTCCGCGGTGCGCCGGAATCGCAGTCGTAGGGCGCGAACCCGCAACGGCGTCGATGCCGGGCTCGGACCCCGGTGCTCAACCGCGCAGGGAGCTGAGGTACTCCTGGACCCGCCGGAGCGGCCAGACCTCGCCGATCTTGTGCTCGATGTCGAAGAGGTTCGCGGCATGGATGTCCGGGTCGCGGTCGCCGACGGCCTCCCGGGTGACGATCGGCACGAACCCGTGCTGCAGGGCGTCCAGCGCGGTGGCGCGCACGCAGCCGCTCGTCGACAGTCCGCCCATGACCAGGGTGTCGATGCCGTTCGCCGTGAGGTGGGCGGCCAGTGCGGTGTCGTGGAAGGCGCTCGGGGACCGCTTCGTCACGGTCAGCTCGTCCGGCGTCGGGGCCAGACCGTCGATGAACGCGCTGAACGGGCTGTCCTCGGCGAAGACCCGTAGGGCGGGCACCTTGCGCAGGAAGAGGCCGCCGTCGCTGCCGTCCGCGCTCAGCAGCACCCGTGTGACGATCACCGGTATCCCGGCCCGGCGCGCGTCGGCCAGCAGGAGCCGCATCGCGTCGGCCGCCTGCTCGGCACCGGCGTAGAGCGGGCAGTCGGGGTCCACGTAGGCACGGGCCGGGTCGACCAGGAGCAGGGCCGGGGCGGTGCCCGGGGTGAGGTGGCCGGCCAGTCCGGCGCGGGCGTAGTCCTCCTGCGGGGAACGGGAACCGGTCATGGGGACGCCTTCCGTGAAGTGGCGGGCTCCGGGCGGCCGTTCGCGGCGGCAGGGGGTTCCTCGGTGGCGGCGCCACGGGCCGTCCGCAGCGAGTTCGGCAAGGCCAGGCACACCGCTCCTCCGATCACGGTGATGCCCGTGAGGACGAACCCGGTGACGCGGAGGTTGGCGACGAAGCGGTGCAGTTCGCCGGACCCGAGGACGTTCAGGGTGTTCAGTGTGCCGTCGTACGCGGCCCGGCGGGCCGGTTCGCCGAGGCCCGTCGTCGTGAGGGCGAGGGCGAGGGCCGTGCTGAGGAGGTAGCCGACGTTCTGGGTGGTGGAGCGCAGCCCGTTGGCCATGCCGCGCCGGTCGGCCGGGGCGCTCAGCATCAGCGCGCTCGTGCTGGGCGTCATGAAGAGTCCGGTGCCCGCCCCGACGAGGAAGAGGAAGGGGGCCATCGTCCAGAAGGGGACCGCCGCCGCCGAGAGCGTGAGGGAGAAGCCCAGCAGGCCGCACGCCGTCGTCGCCATGCCGGTCGTCGTCAGCGCTCGCGGGGTGAAGCGGTCGAAGAGGGAGCCGGCGGCGGCCGAGGTGATGAGCGTGCCGGCCGCGACCGGTGTCACCAGCACCCCCGCCTCCAGGGACGACGCACCGCCGACCGCCTGTTCGTGCAGCGATGCCAGCAGGACGACGGCGTAGCTGCCGACGGCGTTGGCGAGTACGGCCGCGAGCACCAGGGCGATGGCGCGGGTGCGGAGCAGCAGGACGTCGACCAGCGGGTGCGAGCGACGGGTCTGGACGACGGCGAAGGCCGCGAGGAGGGCGGCGGTCGCTCCGCCGCAGACCCACGGCAGCCAGTCGGCGACGCCCGCCGTGACCCCGGGTGTCAGGGTGAGGACCAGGGCCGTCAGCATCGCCGTGGAGAGCAGCGCGCCCGGCAGGTCGAAGGGTTCCCGGGTCCCGCCGTCGCGCTTGCGGTTCGCCGGAACGGCCGCCATGGACGCGCCGATCGCGATCAGCCCTATCGGTACGCAGACGATGAACAGGCCGCGCCGGCCGAGCAGTTGGGTCGCCGCGCCGCCGACGACGGGACCGGCGACCTGGGCCGTCGCCGCCACCGTGACGTTCCAGCCGAGGGCCCGGCCCAGTGTTCGTGCGGGGAACACGTCGGTCAGCAGGGCCGTGTTGTTGGTGATCACGGCGGCGGCGCCGACGCCCTGCACGATCCGGGCCGCGATCAGGAGACCCGCCGACGGGGAGAGCGCCGCGAGCCCGGTCCCGGCGGTGAAGACGACGAGTCCGGCGAGGTAGAGGCTGCGGCGGCCCACGATGTCGGCGAGCCGGCCGAAGACGAGGATCAGCGCGGTGGTGACCAGCATGTAGCCGAGCAGGATCCAGTCGGCCTGCCCGGGGTCGGCCCCCAACTCCCTTGTGATCGTGGGCAGTGCGACGGCGAGACCGCTCATGTTCAGGAACACGGCGACCACGCCGACCGCGGTGGCGGCGAACACCCGCCACGGCCCGCGCACGGCCCGTCCGGTCGACGGCGCCCCCGCGCGACGCTCTGTCACCGCGTCGGCTGGCGTGACTTCATCAGCGGCTGGATCCGGGTGCCGAAGTTCTCCAGCCCCACGAGGAAGTCGTCGAAGACGAGCATGATCCCCTTGGTGCCCTCGACCTCGGCGACCTCGTCCAGCATCTTGGCGACGGTCTCGTACGAGCCGACGAGCGTGCCCATGTTCAGGTTGACCGCGCCTTCGGGCAACACGATCGTGCGGGCGGTGGAGGTGTCGCCGGCGGTGGTGTCGGTGGCCGATTCGCCGGCCATGTAGGCCAGCGCGGCGCGGTCGGCGTTGTCGTGGTAGTCCCGCCAGGTCGCCTGGGCTGCCTCGTCGGTCTCGTCGGCGATGACCATGAAGAGGGAGAGCGCGCCGACGTCACGGCCGGTCCTGGCCGCCGCGCCGACGAGGCCGGCCGTGGTGTCCGACAGGGCGAGGGGCGTGTTGACGCCGCTGCCCAGGATGAAGTTGTACTCGGCGTGTTCGGCGGCGAACCGGATGCCGGTGTCGCTCTGTCCGGCGGCGACGATGGGGATGTGCCCGTCCGCCGGTCGGGGCGAGAGCACGCAGTCGTCCATCTCGTAGAACTCGCCCTTGAAGTTGCTGACGCCCTCGCTCCACAGCTCCTTCATCACGGTGACGTACTCGGCGGCGCGGGCGTAGCGGTTGCCGAAGTGGGCGTCGCCCGGCCAGAGGCCCATCTGGGAGTACTCGCCGGGGGCCCAGCCGGTGACGATGTTGATGCCGAAGCGGCCGGGGGCGATCGAGTCGATGGTGGAGGCCATGCGGGCGACGATCGCCGGGGGCAGGGCGAGGATCGGGGTGGAGGCGTAGAGCTTGATCCGCTCCGTGACGGCGGCCAGGCCTGCCATCAGCGTGAACGACTCCAGGTTGTGGTCCCAGAACTCGGTCTCGCCGCCGAATCCCTTGAGTTTGATCATCGACAGGGCGAAGTCGAGCCCGTACGTCTCGGCCTTCTGGACGATCGCCTTGTTCAGCTCGAAGCTCGGCAGATACTGGGGTGAGCTCTTCGATATCAGCCAGCCGTTGTTGCCGATGGGGATGAAGACGCCGATGTCCATGCCGCTCCTCGTGGACGAGTGGGGTCGTGCCGGGCGGGGTGAGCCTGACGGGGTGACAACGCGGGCACATGATCAAGGGGTTCCATACCCTGATCGTGACGTCCCGTTCCTCCGGATGCCGAGTATTGTCACCGGAGCGAACACCGGTGGACCTCCGGCACAACTCGCGCTCGAATGCTCCCTGTTGAGAGCCGTTTTCGGGGGTCCGGGACAAAGGTGTGAGTCCTGCGAAGCACGGCGTCATATGAGGCGGGAACGGTAAAATTCACGGTATGAACGCGCGTCTGGCTCTGCTCGCCGCCGTCGACCCCGGTGTCACCGAGAGCGAGGTCTTCCGGCTGGCGCTCCAGCACGCGGTCGCCGAGCTGGGTGCCCTGGGCGGTGCGATTCATCTGCGCGGCCCGATGTCCGCGCTGCGGCTGGTGTCGTCGACCGGTCTGCCGCCCGCTCTCACCCGCCCGTGGGAGATCATCGACCAGGAGGGTCCTACGGCCCCGGCCCGCGCCCTGCACCAGGGCAGCGGTGTGTGGGTGCCGGTGGGGTCCGCCTCCGCTGGCCAGGTGCCGGCCTGGCCCGGCACCGGCCTCGCCGCCGTGCCGGTGTCCGGCGGGGACCGCAGCATCGGCACGCTCACGGTCCTCATGGGCGAGCGGGCCGAGCCCACCGCGGAGCAGTGGAGGTTCCTGCGGGACCTGACCGCCTGGACCGAGGAGCGCATGCGCCAGGCACCGCCGCCCTCGCGCCCCTTCCAGCCGGAGCTCAGCGGCAACCGCGACCGGCTCCGGCAGGCTCTGAAGGAGGTCAGTGTCGGCTCGTGGGACTGGGACATCCGGGGCGGCGAGCTGATCTGGGACGAGGCGGCCCTGGAGCTGTACGGCACCAGGCCCGAGGACTACACCGCCCGGGTCGAGAACTGGATGGCGTGCGTCCACCCCGACGACCTGGCGCCGACGCTGGACGCGGTGGACCGCGCGATCCGCGAGCACGGCGTGTTCGAGGCCGAGTACCGGGTACGGCGCCTGGACGGGTCGTACGGCTGGACGCGGGCCCGCGCCAGGGCGACGTACGACGAGCACGGCGAAGCCCTCCGGATGATCGGCGTGGGCTGGGAGAGCGACGAGTCACGGACCGCCCGCGACGCGCTCAGCCGCGCCCTGCGGCACATGAGCGACGGCTTCCTCGCGGTGGACGACGAGTGGCGGATCACCTTCGCCAACCTGGAGGCGGAGCGCACGCTGGGCCTCTCCGAGGAGGAGCTGTTCGGGCGCCTGCTGTGGGAGCTGCCCTCGGCCCGTGACGTCCCGGGGCTGGAGGACCGCTGCCGGAAGGCCGCCGCCGAGGAGACGCCCGTCGGTTTCGACGCGCGGGTGGGCGACGCGGGCCGCCGCTACCACCTGCGGGTGGTCCCGGGCCCCGACGGTGTCACCCTCTACCTCACCGACGTCACCGAGAAGCGCCGGCACGAGGAGGAGCGGCAGGCATCCGAGCGTTCCGCCGCCCGACGTGCCGCCCGTATCGCCGAGTTGACGGCGGCTCTCGCCAAGGCGACGACCTCGCAGGACGTGGTGGCCGCGGTCGCCCGCCGGGTGCTGCCGCCGTTCGCCGCCACCGGACTCCTGGTGCAGGCCATCGAGGGCGACCGGCTGCATCACGTGGGGGCGGAAGGCTATCCGGAGGACTTCCTCGCCGCCATCGACGGCCGCCCGCAGGTGCCCGGCGACCCGTCCTGGGACGTGGTCGAGTCCGGTCTGCCGCTGTTCCTCTCCTCGATCGAGGAGTACACGGCCCTCTATCCCGGCCTGGCGGCCAGACCGGCGCGGGCGGGCAAGCAGGCGTGGGCGTTCCTGCCGCTGACGGCCTCGGGGAAGACCTTCGGTGTCTGTGTCGTCGCCTTCGACCGCGCCCGGCGCCTCACCGACGAGGAACGCACGCTGCTGACCACGACCAGCGCCCTCGTCGCCCAGGCCCTGGAGCGGGCCCGGCTCTACGACGCCGAGCACACCCGGTCCCGCGAGCTCCAGCGCAGTCTGCTCCCCCGCGTCCTGCCCGAGCTGCCGGCGTGCACCGCTGCGGCCCGCTATCTGCCCGCGGGCCAGGGCATGGACGTGGGCGGCGACTGGTACGACATCATCCCGCTCTCGGGCGGCCAGGTGGCCCTGGTGGTGGGTGACGTCATGGGCCACGGCCTCCCGGAGGCGGCGACGATGGGCCGCCTGCGCACCGCGCTGCACACCCTCGCCGACCTGGAGCTGCCGCCCGACGAGATCATGGGCCACCTGAACGACCTTGTCGTCGGCATGGGCGAGGAGTCGTACGTGACCTGTCTGTACGCGCTCTACGACTCGACGACCCAGATCTGTTCCCTTACCGGGGCCGGTCATCCGCCACCGGCGGTGGTGCACCCGGACGGCACCGTGCACTTCCCGGAGCTGTCGGCCGATCCGCCCCTCGGCGCGGCGGAACCGCCGTTCGAGACGGTCGAATTGAAGGTGCCGGAGGGCAGTCTGCTGGTGCTGTACACCGACGGCCTCGTGGAGTCGGCGAAGCGCGAGATGGACGAGGGCATGGCCGACCTGGCCCGCCTTCTGCGGACGGCGTACCGGACCGAGTCCGGCGGGGAGGCGGACCTGGAGCAGCTCTGCGACACCCTCACCGAGAGCCTGCTCCCGGCCGAGCATCCGACGGCCGACGACGCGGCCCTCCTCGTGGCCCGGCTGCACGCCCTGACCGGCGACAGGATCGCCTCGTGGACGCTGCCCGAGGACCCGCGAGCGGCCGGCCAGGCCCGCCGCCACGTCCGCGAACAGCTGGGCGCCTGGGGCCTGGAGGACCTGGTCCCGACCACGGAACTCCTCGCGAGCGAGCTGGTCGGCAACGTCGTGCGCCATGCGAAGGGCCCGGTCGGTCTGCGGCTCCTGCACGGCGCCGAGCTGATCTGCGAGGTCTTCGACGGCAGCCTGACGATGCCGAGGATCCGCCGCGCCACGGACACCGACGAGGGCGGTCGCGGTCTCCAGCTCGTCACGGCCCTCACCCAGCGCTGGGGCACCCGCTACACGCCGACGGGCAAGTGCATCTGGACGGAGCAGTCGCTCAACGCGGCCGAGGCGCGGACCGAACTTCCGGACGCGGCGCTGGAGTTGATGTTCCCGGACGCGGCGGACCTCACCGGCGACCTCGACGCCCTGCCGTTCGACGACGAGGACTGAACCGCCCGGGGACGGGCACCGACGCGGTCCAGGACGGCCGCTACGGTCGAGCCGCCTCCAGCGCCGACAGGAACCCCTCGGCCAGCCGCGGTACGGAGGCCGCCCCCAAGGCCCGTGTCACGGCACGGAGTTGGGCGTCGGGATACGTGTCGGCGTACGCCTCGCACGCGTCGCTCGCGTAAGCACGGGCCAGCGCCGGGCCGAGCGCCTCGGCGTGGGCCTCGGCGCAGGCCCGCGCGTTCGCGTCGCTGCTCAGCCGCGCGTACGCGTGGCCGTAGGTGTCCGCCTCGGTCGCGGAGAAGCCGTTGGCCAGCGCGTGGTCGCGGGCGCCCGTGTGGGCTTCGGCGTACGCGCTCGTCCGGTCGTAGGCGGCGTCGTGGAGACGCAGGAGCACCGGGGTGAGCGCCGTCCGCCAGGTGTCCTGGTCCACGGTCCCGCCGTGCGCGGCCTCGCGGTGCAGGACGCCGAGCGCCGTGAACACGGCGGTGTCCCCGTGCTCCCCGAGGAGCGGCAGGACCGTGTCCGCGTGCCAGGTGTGGACGGCACGCAGCGTGCTCGTGTCCGGTTCCGCGCGGAGGAGGGTGCGCAGGCGGATCGCCCAGCCGTCCCGGGTGTCCGCCGGCAGTTCCTCGTGGAGGGCGGCGGCGAGCCGCGCCGACCAACTGGGGTGTGCCGACGCGGGGTTCCACCGCGCGGCGGCGAAGGCCTCGGGGGTGGGGATGGTGGTCATGGGCACCGTGACTTCCGTCGGGGAACCGGATCAGGCGTGCAGGCGGCTGCCGTCGACCGCGATGCGGCGGCCCTCCCTGGTGTGCGGGAAGTAGTCCCAGACGGCGTGGTGCTGGACGCTGCGGTTGTCCCAGAGGACGAGGGTGCGCTCCTGCCAGCGGACCCGGCAGTGCAGCAGCGGGGTGCGGGCGATGTGCGCGTAGAGCATGTCGAGGAGTGCGTCGCTCTCGGGGCGGGACAGCTGGGTGATGTGCGAGGTGTAGGGGGCGTTGACGAACAGCAGCTTGCGGTCGGTCTCGGGGTGGCGGGCGATGACGGGCTGTTCGGTGCGCGGCACCTGGTACTCGGGCGGCGGGGTCTGTCCCGCGGCGGTCCAGGGCAGGGCGCCGTCGTGGAGTGCGGTGAGCGTGCCGAGGAAGCTCTGCATCGCCGGGGAGAGCAGTTCGTAGGCGAGGTGCATGTTGGCGAAGACGGTGTCGCCGCCGCTGCCGCCCTCGGGAATGGTGGTGATGTAGAGGAGTGAGCCGAGGGAGGGTTCGGGGTCGGCGGTGCCGTCGGCGTGCCAGCCGTTGCCGGCCACGGCCCGGGACTCCTTGGTCGCCTTGATCTCCAGGATGTACGGGTCGGATCCCTCGGGGGCGAGCGCCACGGGGTGCAATTCGCCGAAGACGCCCGCGAACCGCTTGTGTTCCTCGGGGGTGATGTCCTGGTCGCGGAAGACGAGGACGTGGTGTGTCTGGAACGCGTGCTTGAGTTCCTTATCCTGCTGGGGCGTCAGCTCCTTTGCCAGGTCGAGGCCGGTGACCTCCGCGCCCAGCAGCGGGGTGATCGGGGCGACGGACAGGGTCTCGTAGGGCTCGGCGGGGCGGGTGGTGAGCCGCTCGACGGCCTTGAGCGCGTAGTCCTCCATGAGGGACCTCCGTGGTGTGTCGGGGTGGGGTGGCGGGGTGGGCGTGAGGGGTGCCTACAGGCCTCGGTCGAGGAGTTCGGACAGGACGAGGCGGCCGAAGGCGAGGTTGCCGTGGATCGTGTCGTCCGCCTTGCAAAAGGCGGGCAGTTGCAGACCCGTGGCGTCGGTGACGCGGGAGCGCAGGTCGATCAACTCGACTCCTCGTGCGGTGAGTTCGTCTACGACGATCTTCTGCGCGGCGAAGAAGACGTCCGGGTCGGACATCGCGGGGACGCGTTGGGGCGGCAGGGGCGCCAGCACGCGCAGGCCGAGCGCGACGGCGTGGTCGTAGAAGGCGAGGGCGCCCCGGACGGTCGCCCTGACCAGGTCGGTGAAGAGGCGGCTGTCGAGGAAGGTGTGCGGGACGGTGCCGTGGCGGTCGCGGTAGAGGTCCCAGTTCTGGCGGGTGGCCACCGTGTGGGCGCTCAGCCCGAAGGTGCACACGAGCGGGATCGGCAGTGCGGCCAGTCCGCTCACCTCAAGGGTGTCGAGGAATGCGCGGTACAGCCGCTGCGGCTCCTCCGCCCGAAAGGTGCCGTCCGCGTCGAAGAAGGGGCCCAGGAAGTCCCGCCCCGAGCCCAACGGGCCGCCCACGAAGGGGAGTTCAGCGACCTGCGCGGCCCGTCCGACGCAGCCCGCGTGGGAGTCACCCAGCAGAAGGAAGCGGGCGGGGGTTGTAGTAGTCGAGCACGGCGTCGTCACACCAGTGGTCCTCTCCGCCGGCGACGGGCGTGGTGGGTCGGGGTCCGGGCTCGGGTCGCGTCCGGGCGGACCGGCCCTGGAGGGCCTCGAAGAAGTGCCGCATCACGAAGGCCACGCCGTCGGGGGTGACCGTGCGGAGGTTGGGTTCGTAGAAGGCGGCGCGGTAGGGGAAGCCGGTGATGATCTCGTACGACGGGAAGTAGTCGACGTCGTCCGACTCGTCCGCCAGCTGTCCTGCCGCCGCGCGCAGCACGGACTTGGAGTGCGTGGTGGCGACGAGCGCGTGGCGGCCGGTGGCGGTAGCCGTCAGGGGCACCGGAGAGACCGTGAGGACCATGCGGAGCCGGGAGTTGATGCCACGGGCGAGGGCGAGCACGTCCGTCAGGTCGCGGTGCACCTGCGCCACCGTGTGATTGCGGAGCACATGCCGGGCGGGGTCGAAGGTGCCACGTACGGTGCCGGGGCACATGGGCAGCACGGTGTCGGTCACGGTGTCGTGCCAGGCCTCGGTGAGGCCGAGGGTGAAGACGAGGACGTCGGCCCGGGTGAGGGCGGTGCGGACGGCGGCGCGGGTGCGGTCGCGGGCCCGCAGCAGGTCCTCGGGCGAGGCGTGACCGTCCGGTTCGACGGTCGGCCGGTACGGGTCGTGGAACGCGCCGTCCTGCGCCCAGACCTCCTCCGGTGGCTTCTCCTCGTCCAGCGCCCACGCGA
This sequence comes from Streptomyces sp. NPDC090083, assembly GCF_044747445.1. Classification (NCBI taxonomy): domain Bacteria; kingdom Bacillati; phylum Actinomycetota; class Actinomycetes; order Kitasatosporales; family Streptomycetaceae; genus Streptomyces; species Streptomyces sp. NPDC090083. Next base: position 432,440 of record NZ_JBIVED010000004.1, read on the forward strand.
CCCACTGGCGCAGCGCGGCGGCGGTGTAGATGTTCCCGGTCCGGAAGGAGAACCGGCGGTAGCCGCGTGCCGCCTGCTCGGCACGTGTGAGTCCGGGCGGCGGTGGTTCGGCGTCGTACCAGTGCATGCCCTCCTCCAGCAGCGCCCGCCCGATGTGGGCGGCGAAGCACGAACCGGCCGTGACGACGGGTGCGTCCTGCCCGATCGCGAACTTCGGCGTCCACAGTCCGGTGATGTCCCTCGCATCGGGCTCGGCGACCGCCGTGCGCCAGAAGGACCGCTCGGGCAACCGGGTGTAAGGGTGCTCCACTCCGACCTCTCCTCAGGCTCTTCCGGCGGACTGGGGCACCTCGGTCCGGGCCCCCGCAGCCAGGGAACCGGCGAGGGCACCGGCGATGGCCTGGACGTGGGGTTCCGCGACGAGTTCGTAGTGGGTGGCGTCGACGTGATGGAGCCCGAAGGGCTGCGGCAGATGGGCGTCCCAGGCGTCGGGCGCGGTCGGGTCCGGCCCCAACACGCTTTCTTCCACGGCGCGTTCGGCGAGCCAGACCTCGGCGGGCGTCCGGTCGAGTCGCGGGAGCCGGTGGTCGGCCATGGCGGCGAGGTTGGTACGGCAGCAGTGGGCGAGGCGTTCGGCGTAGGCACGGCCGGACTCCGACAGCCGTCCGGCGCCGCCACCGTCACCGCCGCCGTTTCCGCTCAACTCGCGGGCGAACACGGCGTCCACCTGCTGGTCGTCGTAGGCGGCGAGCCGTTGACCGGAGCCGGGTGGCGGTGGATCGAGGAGGTGGACGGCCTCGACGGGACGGCCGTCGGCCTCGGCATGTGCCGCCATGGACAGGGCGGTCCAGGCGCCGAAGGACCAACCGGCCAGGCTCAGGCGGACGTTGGGTTCCGGGAACGCGGCCCGGACCGCCTTGAGGTAGTGCGCGGCACGGTCGGTGATGGAGCGGGCGGGCAGTGCCGGGTCGCGCAGCTTCGGATCGGCGATGAGGCAGACGGTCAACCCGTCGGGCAGGGCCGCCACCAGAGGACGGTACGCCTGGATGTCGCCGCCGACCGGATGGACCAGGCACAGCACGTCGGGGCCGGCTCCTCGCTGCCACACCTCGACGTCCACCGCGGAGGACGCGCGGGTGCCAGTGTCGAGATGGCCGAGGATCTCGTCGAGGCTCACCCGGTGGCTGAGCCGGGAGAGGTCGATGTCGGTGCCGAAGCGGCGTTTCACCTCGTCGATGAGTTCCAGGAGGGTGAGCGAGTCGGCGCCCAGGTCGTACAGGGCGGCCTCCGGGTCGACGGTGTCCACGCCGAGGAGATCGAGCAGGATCTCGGTGAGTTCGGCCGTGGGATCGGTGGGGGCGGGGTGCTCGGCGGGCTCCAGGCGGCCCGGTTGTGCCGGTCGCACCGGGTCCGCCGGGGACTCCGCTCGCCCGTCTGGCTCCTGCTCGTAGAAGTAGGAAGTCTCCGTCAGGGGTGTGGTGTTGACCATCAGATGCGGCAACTGCAGGTGCAGGGCCCGCTCGAAGACGTCCGCTCCGTCCTCGGGGGTGAGCGCCACCTCCAGATGTCGTTGATGGCGGGCGTCGGTGGTCAGGGCGTGCTGCGCCATGCCGACGTCCCGCCAGGCGTCCCAGCCGATGGTCATGCGGACGGTGCCGGCGTCGTCGCCGGGGGGTGCGTGGTGGGCGTAGGCGTCCAGGCAGGCGTTGGCCGCCGCGTAGTCGAACTGGCCGACTCCGCCGAACCGTGCCGCCATCGACGAGCAGTAGGCCGCGTAGTCCGGGTCGTGCTCGGCGATGAGCCGCTCGACGAGCAGGGCCGCGCGCAGTTTCACGGCCGTACCGCGATGGGCGGTGGCGGGGTCGCGGCGGGCGAGGAGTCCCCCGGCGGCCGTTCCGGCGGCGTGCACGATGCCGGCGAGGCCGTCGAGGTGCGGGGCGAGGCGGTCCGCGACGGCGGTGAGGTCGTCCGTGGCGAGGTCGGCCGGGATCAGGGTGACGCGATCCTGGTCCGGCCTCAGCACGGGCGGGATCTCGGTTCCCCGGGCGACGAGGACGACGCGGTTGCCGGGGTGTTCGAGGAGGCGGGCGGCCAAGGTGGCGCCGATGCCTCCGGTGCCGCCGAGTATCAGGTGGGTGCCGGGTGCGGCCGAACGGACGGCGGGCGTCGGGTAGTTGTGGCCCTGGACGGGGTGAAGGGCCCGGTGCCACCAGAAGCCGTCGCGCAGGGCGGTCGCCGGTTCGGTGATCGTGTCGTCGAGGAGCAGGTCGGGCAGGTGTGCGGCCCAGTCGGCCGGACGGGGTCCGGGCAGGTCGATCCAGCGCACGGTCACGCCGAGTTCCTGGCGGGGCACTTCGAGGGCGGCGGCGAGCAGGCCGGCCTCCGGGGTGTGCACCACACCCGTGACCGGCTGCGCCCCGTGGGACAGCAGCCAGGCGCGGGGCCGTACGGCGTCGGGGACCTCGGCCAGGGCGCGGCTGAGCGCGGCGACCGTGTCGAGGCAGGCCGACCGGGCCGCGTCCAGGGCGTCCTCGTCGACGCTGCCGTCGAGGGCGAGCGGGAGTGCGTGCAGCCAGTCGACACCGGGTCCGGTCTCCCGGGTGAACTGCTCCAGCAGTGCGGCGAGTTGACCGGAGTCGGCGGGATCGGCCTCGTAGCGGTCCTCGTCGAGACGCGTGAAGGTCTCCCCGGCTCGCACGGTCACCACCCGGGCGTAGTGCCGCTCCAGGAACCGCCAGGTGTCGGCCCTGTCCGCCGGTGCGACCACCACGGCGGTACGGCGCGGTACGCGGGTACCGGTACGGGCTCGGCGCAACCGGGTCCACTGCGGCTGGTGCAGCCACTGGTCGGCGGGCAACCGCCGTGGTCCGACCGGAGGTTCGGGCTCGTCGGCCGAGGCCGCGGCGGGCGGGCGCGGGAAGTCGTACTCCGCCGTCTCGAAGGCGGGCGGCGGAAAGTCCCAGGGCGCGGACGCGGGGCCCTCGGGCCGGACGAGGGTGTGCCCGGCCGTCCAGGCGTCGGCGAGGTCGTACGGGTCCCCGGTCTCCGCGGGCCCGTTCTGCGGCCGTGCCGCCACGATCTCCGGCGCGTCGAGCCACGCGACGGCCGAGGTGACGTCCGGGCAGACCGCCGCCGCCCGGAACCCGAGCGCGGGTCGCCCGGCCCGGAGGTGGCGCAGGACCCTCGGATAGGTCTCGGGGTGCGCCCTCAGGTAGGCGGCGATACGACGGCCGTCCGCTCGCACGGCGGCTTCGGAGCCGCCGGACAGCACCAGGCACGACGGCAACTCGTCGACCTGGTCGGTGACTTGTCCCACGTCCCCGTCCTCCAGCAGCAGATGGGCGTTGGTCCCGCCGATGCCGAAGCTGCTGACGGCGGCCACGCGCGGCCGGTCCGCCGGCCAGGGTTCGGCGGTGACCGGGATACGGAAGGGGCCGTCGTCGATCTCCGGGTTGAGCCGGTCGAAGTCCGCCGTGGGCGGGATGATTCCGTGGTGCACGGCGAGCACGGCGCGGACCAGGCCGACGACGCCCGCGGCGGCGCCCAGGTGGCCGATCTGGCTCTTCACCGAGGACAGCGCCACGCGCGAGTCGTCGGTCAGGCCGTATGCCTGGCGCAGGGCGGCCGTCTCCACCGGGTCTCCGAGCCGGGTGCCCGTGCCGTGGGCCTCCACATAGCCGAGGTCGGCGCCGGTCCGCCCGCTGCGGTGCAGGGCGGTGCGGAGCGCGGCACGTTGTCCCGCGAGGGCGGGTGCGCTGTAACTGAGCTTGTCCGAACCGTCGTTGTTGATGGCCGAGCCGGTGATGACGGCGTAGACGGTGTCCCCGTCCCGGCGGGCCGCGGAGAGCGGTTTGAGGACGACGACGCCGGTTCCGCTGGCCCCGACGGTGCCCGCCGCGTCCGCGCTGAAGGGCCGGCAGTGCCCGTCGGGCGAGAAGATGTGCTGCGGGCGGTAGGTGTAGCCGTCGGTCAGGTCGGTGTCGACGAGGACACCGCCGACGAGCATCACGTCGGCGTCGCCCTGCCGGAGCAGTCCGGCGGCGACGTGCACGCCGACGAGCGAACTGGAGCACGCCGACTGGACGGTGAACGCGGGTCCTGTCAGGCCGAGATGGTAGGCGGCCTTGGTGGCGAGGAAGTCCTTCTCGTGGTGCAGCGCGAGCCGGAAGGTGTCGGGCAGGGCTGCCTGGTCGGCCTGGCGCAGCATGTTCTGGAAGTAGGTGTTCTCCCCGCAGGCGGCGAGCAGTCCGACGCGATGAGCGGTCGGGTCCGCGACCCCGGCGTGGGCGAGTGCCTCGACGCAGTTCATGAGGAGCTGCCGTTGCTGGGGGTCCATGAGCCGGGCCTCGTGCGGGCTGATGGTGAAGCGGCCGGGGTCGAAGTCGAGCATTCCCGCCAACTGGCTGCGTGCGCCGACGCGTTCGTCGCCCGTCGGGAAGTGCTCGATGCCCCGTCGGCCGGAGACGACCAGGTCCCAGAAGGCGGCCAGGTCCGGGGCGCCGGGCAGTCGTACGGCCATCCCGATGACGGCGATGGGCTCGTCGGCCCGCTCCCCCGGCGGTACCCGAACGAGGTCGGCGGTCGCCCGAGCGGTGTCCGTCGCGCGTCCCTCGATGAGCCGGGCCAGCGCGCGGAGACTGACGTGCTCGAACAACTCCGGCACGGTGAAGCCGAGTTCGTCCTCCCCGGCGCAGCGGAGCTGGAAGCGCATCAGGTCCAGGCTGGTGGCGCCCGCGTCGAAGTAGCGCTGGTCCACGCCGATCGTCCTGCCGGTCACCGTCTCGAACAGCGCGGTCAGCCGTCCTTCGAGTGGTGACAGGGCCGGGGCGGTCGCGTCGGCAGGGCGCAGTTCGCGGCCCTCGACGGTCAGCGCGGCCTGGCGGTCCAGCTTGCCGCTCGGTGTGCGCGGTAGTCGGGTCAGGCGGCGGAAGCGGCCGATGCGCACATAGGCCGGCAGCAGTCCGGCCAGGTGACGCGTGAGATCCGCCAGGTCGGGGTCGTCGCCACGGCACTCCAGGCATGCGACCAGCCGCCCGTCCCGCACCGCCGCGACCGCGTTCGTCACACCGGGATAGAGCAGCAGCGCGGCCTCGACCTGCCCCAACTCCAGTCGATGGCCGCCGAGTTTGACCTGACTGTCGGCACGGCCCGCGTAGTGCAGCAGCCCCTGGGGGTCGAAGCGGGCCAGGTCGCCGGTGCGGTAGAAGGTGCCGAGGTCGGGGTCGTCGGTGAAGCGGTCGGCGTGCGGTGCGGCGTCGCCGACGTAGCAGCGGTTGGCCATGAGGCCGCCGATGAGCAGCTCACCGGTGACACCGGGCGGCACGGGGTGTCCGCCCTCGTCGACGACACGCAGGACGGCGTTCGACACCGGCCGGCCGATCGCGGGACGCAACGGCCAGGCCGCGGGGTCGCCTTCGAGGCAGAGGCCGCTGACGACGTGGGTCTCGGTGGGGCCGTAGTGGTTGAACAGGCGGGCGTCCGGCAGGCCGTCGAACCAGCTGCGGATCGCGCCGGTGCACACCAACTGCTCTCCCGCCGTGACGACTTCACGCAGCCGGGAGGGGAACAGGCCGGTGCGGACGCCGTGTTCGGCGAGGAGTTGCAGGGCGACGTACGGCAGGAAGATCCGCTCCGCTCCCCCGGTCTCCAACTCCCGCAGCAGGGTGGGGACATCGTGCCGCCAGGCGGGTTCCACCAGACGCAGCAGGCCGCCGGAGCAGAGGGTGGTGAAGATCTCCTGGAAGGAGACGTCGAAGGACAGCATGGAGAACTGCTGGGTGACGGCGGGTCCGCGCAGGCCGCCGTCGGTGCGCTGCCAGGTCAGCAGGTTGCACAGGGTCCGGTCGGACACCTGGACGCCCTTGGGCGTGCCGGTGGAGCCGGACGTGAACAGGGTGTAGAGCGGGCGGAGGCCCTGGTGCGCGGGGAGCCGGGGTGCTTCGGCGGTGGGGCTGTCGGCGAGGGTGAGGAGGTGCCGGGGCAGGGACGCGGGCGCGACCGAGTCGAGGATGTCCTCGTCCGCGGGTGCGACGAGCACGCACAGGGGGTCGGCCTGGTCGAGGACGTGCCGCAGGAGGTGCGGCGGGTAGGCCGGGTCGAGCGGTACGACGGTGAGGTTGAGGCGGGCCGCCGCCAGAAGCGCCACGACGTGCTCGGCGGAGGGCTGCAGGTAGAGCGCCACGGCCGCCGGAGCGGCGGGGTCGGCCGGGAGGCGGGGGGCGAGTGCGGTCGCCAACTCGGCTGCCTGGGCGTCGAGTTCGGCGTAGGTGAGGGTGGAAGGGCCGGTGGCGACGGCCGGGGCGTGCGGGGTGTCGGCCGCCTGCCGGGCGAAGGCGTCGGCGACGGTGGTGAAGTCCGGTGCGCGCGTGGGGCCTCGACCGTGGTCGGGGAGGGCGCGGAGGTGGTCGGCGACCAGGTCGCGCAGGGTGATGTCGGTGTCGCCGGTGAGGTGGTCGAGGGTCTGGCGGAAGAGGAGGGCCGCGGCCCGGGCGCGGTCGGCGCCGATGTCGTCGCGGTACTCCCACAGGCAGTCGAACCCGCCTTCGTGCTCCACGACCGACAGCGTGAGCGCGCACTTGGCGCCCAGCGGCTCGGGCCAGACCGGCAGCACCTCACAACCGTCCAGACGCAGCGCCGAGAAGTCGGTGTTCTCCAGGACGAAGAGGTAGTCGAACAAGGGGGTGCGCTCACCGAAGGCACGGTCCGCGACGACGTCGGCGAGGGCGACCTCCTGGTCCTGGAGCACGGCGTGCACGGCCTCGGCGTGGACGGCGAGTTGGGCGTCCAGGGACCGAGCCGGGTCCGTCGGAAGGTCCAGGAGAACGGTGTTGGCGAACATGCCGACCGTGTCGGCGAATTCGGGCCGGGGCCGGTTCACCACCGGTGTGGCGATCAGCGGACGGCCCTGCCCGGTCACGCCGTAGAGGCTTGCGGCGAACGCGGACACCAGCAACTGAAAGCGCGTGAGGCCGAGTTGTGCGGCACGGCGGTCCAGTGCGCTGCGGTGGACCGGGTCGAGCGAGGTGCGCAGCAGTCGGGCCCGTGGCGCGAGGGGGGCGGGCAGCGTGGGGGACGGTTCGCCGTCGCGGCCGTACTGCGAGTGCAGTCGTGCGCGGCGGTCCGCGTAGGCGGGGCTGGTGTGCCACGTGCGCTGCCAGCGAGCGAAGTCGAGGGGGGTGAGGGCGGGTGCGGGCTGGTCTCCGGCGGCGGCGCAGGCGTCGGTCAGGTCGTGCAGGAGGAGGTTGAGGGACCAGCCGTCCACCGCGATGTGGTGGAGGTGCAGGAGCAGGAGTCCGCCGTCGGGCCGTGTCACCCAGGCGGCCCGCAGCATCCGGGCATCGGCGAGGTCGAAGCGGTGGGCGAAGAACCGGTCGGCGGTGTCCTGCCACTCCTCACCGGCGCGGTCTTCGAGGGGTTGCCAGGGGTCGTAGGGGTCGCCGACCTGCTGGACCAGCCCTTCGGGGGTGGGGACGAGCCGGGTGCGCAGGGCCACGTGCCGTTCCACCACCGCGCGCACCGCGCGGTGCAGGCCGGCCGGGTCGACGCGGCCCCGGACGCGGAAGGCGAGCGGTACGTCGTAGGCGCGGTCCTCGGGGTCCCGCTGGTGCAGCAGCCAGAGGCGTTCCTGTTCACTGGTGGCCGGTGCCGACGGTTCGCCGGAGGCGGCGGGCACGGGCGGGTGTTCGCCCGTCGCCGCCCCGGGGGCATGTACGGCGTCGGCGAGGGCGGCGAAGTCGGAGCGCAGGACGAGGTCGTGCGGGAGGTCGACGGCGAACCGGCTGAGGATCTCGAAGCGGAAGCGCAGGGCCTTGAGGGAGTCACCGCCGCTCGCCGCCCAACGGTCGCCGGGGCGCAGGCCGTTGACGGCGAGGATGTCCTCGGCGACCGCCAGTACGCGCTGTTGCTCGGCGGTGACGGGTGCGTCGTTCTCGGACGTGCCGCGCCACGGGGTACCGGCATCGCGCACCAGGGCCGCCTGGTCGACCTTTCCGTTGGCGTTGCGCGGCAACTCGGCGACGAGGTACGTGTGGTGGGGCCGCATGTATGAGGGCAGGGCGGCGGCGAGGTGCCGGTCGTAGGCGTCGTAGGAGAGGTCGTCGCCCGGGACGAGGAAGGCGAGCAGTTCGCTGCGGTCGGAGAGGTCGCGGCGGGTGCAGACGTAGGCCTGGCGGACGGCGGGCTGGGCCAGGATCAGGCGCTCCACCTCGCCCGGTTCGATGCGGAAGCCGCGCACCTTGACCTGGCGGTCGGCGCGGCCGACGTAGGTGATCCGGCCTTCGGTGTCCTGGCGTACGAGGTCGCCGGTGCGGTACCAGCGCTCCTCGCCGCCGTTCCCGTCCGGCAGTCGTACGAAGCTGCGGCTGGTCCGTTCCGGGAGGTTGCGGTAGCCGCGCGCCAACGCCGTTCCGGAGAGCAGGAGTTCGGCGACCTCGCCCGGTGCGGCGGTGCGGTCGTCCTCGGTGCGCAGCAGTGCGCCGGTGCCGGGGAGCGGGGTGCCGATGGGGATGGTGTCGCCATCGAAGTCGCGCGGGATGGGGCCGCAGAGGGCGAAGGTCGTCGCTTCCGTCGGGCCGTAGACGTTGTGCAGGACGGTCGGGGCGGCCGAGTTGGCCGCGTACCAGCGGCGGATGAGGCGGGCGTTGAGCTGTTCGCCGCCGACGAGGACCTGCCCGATGGTGGCGAAGCAGTCGGGCACCTGCTCGACGACCGCGTTGAACAGGGCCGTTGTGATGAACAGCGTGTCGACGCGGCGCTCGGCGAGGGCTTCGGCGAGCCGGTGCGCGCTGTGCGCCCGGGTGTCGTCGAGGACGACGCAGACGCCGCCGGTCAGCAGCGGGACCCACACCTCGAAACTGAGCGCGTCGAAGGCGGGGTTGGCCAGGCAGGCCATCCGGGCGCCGGGACGCAGGTCCAGGTATCCGGGGCGGGCCAGGCGCAGTATTCCGTCGTCGGTGACCTCGACGCCCTTGGGGTTTCCCGTGCTGCCGGAGGTGTAGAAGACAAAGGCCGTGGCGGTGTCGCCGGGGTGCCTCGGTGACACCGCGGGCAGCGGGCCGTCGTCGGCGTCGAGGAGCAGGTCGGCATCCAACGCGGCCGTGTGCTCCGGCAGTTGGGGGGCATGCCCGCTGTCGTGGACGACGGCGACGGCGCCCGAGTCGTCGAGGATGTGGCGCTGCCGGTCGGGTGGGCTGAGCCGGTCGAGAGGGGCGACGGTGGCTCCGGCGCGGCGGATGCCGAGCATGACGCAGATCAGCCGCCAGGAGCGGGGCAGGTGGACGGCGACCGTGTGGCCGGGGCGAACTCCGGCCGCGTGCAGCCGGGTTGCCACTCGGCCACTGAGCCGTTCGAGTTCCGCGTGGTCGAGGGTCCGGGCGCCGTCCTCGACGGCTACGGCGGCGGGGGTGCGGCGGGCCTGGGCCAGCACGGCTTCGGCGAGGGAGGCCGGCCTCGAAGGGGCCGTGGAGGTGCCGGAGGCAGGGCGGGGGTCCATCAGGCCTCCCGGGTGGAGAGGGCCGACTGCTCGGCGTGATGGGCCAGTTCGGCGCCGAACAGCTGGGCGACCTGGGCGGCACCGGCGCCTTCCAGGATCTCCCAGTGGTCGCACTCCATCGTCTCGACGCGGTACTCGCCCTCGGCCCGGCGCTGCCAGAACGCCCGGACCTCGCCGTGGAAGGGCGTGTCGTCGCCGTCCGGGACGGCCTGGGCGAGGATCAGCCGGGCCTGCGAGGGGGCCGGGAGGTGGCCGCGGGCGGTGAGGCGGTTGTGGTTGTAGAGGTGGAAGTAGCGGTCGACCTGGGCGTCGTCGATACCGGGGTACATCCCGTTGAACCTCACGAGTTTGTCGCGGAACTCGGCCGCGTCGACGGCGCCGATCTCCGCGCGTGCGGAGGCGTCGTCGGTGGCCTGGGTGTCGAGGAGGACGACGCTGACGGCCCGGTGTCCGGCGCCGGCCAGCAGGCGGCCCATCTCATGGGCGACGAGCCCGCCGTAGGAGAGGCCTGTCAGGACCAGGGGTTCGTCGCCGGGCGGTGGCAGGAGGCGGAGGTATTCCTCGGCCATGGCCTCGACGCTGGGCAGCAGGTCCTCGCCGGGGTTCACGCCCGGCGACTGGATGCCGTACAGGGCGACGGATTCGGGCAGCAGGGTGGCCAGGGGCAGGTAGCAGAAGGCGGTGCCGCCGGCGGGGTGGACACAGACCACGCGCGGGCCGCTGCCGGGGCGGAACTCGATGAGGCTGCCGGGGGCGCGGGCGGTGCCGTCCTCGCGGAGCAGCGCGGCCAGGGTCTCGATGGTGGGGCGGGTCATCACCTCGCCCACCGGAAGACGACGGCCGAACGTCTCGGTCACGGCATGGGCCATCTTGATGGCCGAGAGCGAAGTGCCGCCGATCTCGAAGAAGTTGTCGCTCACTCCGATGTCGGGGTGGAGCAGGATGCGCTGCCAGATCCGGTACAGGCCGTGTTCGACGTGGTCGCGCGGAGCGGCCGTGTTGACCTGGGTGGAGGTCGACTCCTGTGCCAGGCGCAGGAGTTGGGGCCGGTCGAGTTTGCCGCTGCGGTTGAGCGGCAGGGTGTCGAGGTCGAGGAAGGCGGCGGGGATCATGTAGTCCGGCAGCCGGCGGGCGAGGGCGGTGCGCCAGTCGTGCGCCGTGCGGGCCGGAGCGGTGCCCCGGCCGATGCCGGCGACCAGACGGGGCTGGCCCGCCGCGTCCCGGTCGACGAGGACGGCGGCCTCGCGGACGCCGGGCACCGCCATGAGCGCGGCCTCGACCTCCGCGGGTTCGATGCGGAAGCCGCGCAGTTTGACCTGGTCGTCGGCGCGCCCGAGGTAGTGGGCCTGGCCGTCGGGCAGGCGTCGGGCGAGGTCTCCGGTGCGGTAGATCCGCTCACCGGGCACGAACGGGTCGGACAGGAACCGTTCCTTGGTGAGGTCGGGGCGGCCGAGATAGCCGCGGGCCAGCGAGGCCCCGCCGAGGTACACCTCCCCCACCACGCCGGGCGGGACCGGTTCCATGCGGCCGTCGAGGAGGTACATACGGGTCCCGGGCAGCGGACGCCCGATGGGGCACGACCGCTCCAGCGGGCCGGGGTCGTAGTAAGCGGTGCTGTAGAGCGTCGCTTCGGTGGGGCCGTAGCCGAAGCAGACGCGCAGGCCCGGGAGGTGCTGTGTCATGCGGTGCAGCGCGGCTTCGGTGAGGGACTCGACTCCCGTGAGCAGCTTGCGCAGGGGCAGTCCGCGCAGTCGTACGGCCGGGTCCTCGTCGATCCACTTGACGTACGCGGGCGGCAGGAACGCCTGGGTCACCGCGTGTTCGCGCATCCACGCCATCAGTTCCTCGGGGTCGCCGCGCAACTCCTCGGGAACGATGTGGAGTTCACCGCCGGTGGTCAGCGGCAGCAGCAGTTCGTGGATCGAGGCGTCGAAGCCGATGCTGGACCAGGCCGAGCCGACCTCGCCCGGGGCGGTGCCCATGCGGGCGTGCCAGCCGGCGAAGAGGTTGAGGACGCTGCGGTGCTCGACCGCGACGCCCTTGGGCCGTCCGGTGGACCCGGAGGTGAAGATCACGTAGGCGAGCCGGTCCGGCGCGTGACCGATCCCCGAGGGTGGCCCCTGCCGGTTCGCCCCCTCGGCCTCCACGGCGTGCAGGTCGAGCCATTCCGGTGCGCGGTCCACGCTGTCGTGGTCGCTCAGCACGACGGGGCAGGCCGCGTCCTCGACCATCGTCGCGAGACGCTCGGCGGGTTGCCCCGGGTCCAGCGGGAGGTAGGCGGCGCCCGACTTGAGGATGCCCAGGATGCCGACGGCCAGGTCGCGGGAGCGCTTCGCGTGCAGGCCCACGACGTCACCGGGACGGACGGAGCGGGCGATGAGCGCGTGCGCGAGGCGGTTGGCGCGGAGATCGAGGGTCGCGTAGTCGAGCGAGGTGTCGCGGTCGACCACGGCGGTGCGGGTGGGGCGTTCGCGGACCTGGGCCTCGAAGAGTTCGACGAGTCCGGTCGTCCGGTGGGGCGAGGGACCGGGAGGTGCCGGCTGCGGGGCGGGCTGCTCGTGCGCAGTGCGCGACTGCGAGGTGTCGCCGTCGGGCAGGGCGCCTGTCCGCGTCGCGTCGCCGTCCAGCAGGATGCCCGAGTCCGTCGCGTCACCTTCCAGCAGTACCTGTCTGCGTTCCTGAGGCGCCATCAACTGCAGTGCGCGGACGTCCCGTTCGGGATGCCGGGCCATGTCGGTGAGCAGGTGCCGCAGATGCCCGGCCCAGCGCTCGGCCGTGGTCTGGTCGAGCAGCGCCGTCGCATGGTCGAGGTGTCCGGTGATGCGGCCGTCGGACTCGGTCGCCGAGACGGCGAGGTCGAACTTGGCCGGGGCGTGGGCGATCGGCAGCGGCTGGGCGTCGACTCCGGGCAGGTGCAGCAGGTTCCGGCGTTCGGGTACCCAGGCCAGCATGGTCTGGAAGAGGGGTGTGCGGGAGGCGCTGCGGGGCGGGTTGACCAGCTCGACGATGCGCTCGAAGGGCAGGTCCTGGTGGGCGAGGGCCTCACGGACGACGGCGCGGGTGCGGGTGAGTGCTTCGGACACGGTGAGGGAGCCGGACAGATCGATGCGCAACGGGAGGGAGTTGACGAGAAAACCGATGAGTCCGGCCGCTCCGGGGCCGCGCCGGTTGGCGAAGGGGCTGCCGACAACGATGTCGTTTTGACCGGAGAGACGCGACAGGAGGATCGCCCAGCCCGTCAGCACGGCGACGAAGGGGGTGGCGCCGTGCCGTCTGGCCAGGGCCCGGAGTTCGGCGGTGGTCCCGGCGTCGAGGCTGAACTCGGCCCGTCCGCCGTCGTATTGCTGTTCCGTCGGCCGTGGGCGGTCGGTGGGCAGTTCCAGGACGGGCGGCGCGTCGTCCAGCGCGCGCAGCCAGTACTCCTCCTGGTCGGTGAGCCCGCCGTCGAGGACGGCCTGCTCCCGGGTCCGCGTGTGGTCGGCGTACTGCACCGTGAGCGGGGGCAGGGGGTTCGGGGCGCCGGCCGCCAACGCCGTGTAGACGAGGCCGAGTTCGTGCATCATGACGTTCATCGAGGCGCCGTCGTAGATGCTGTGGTGGAACGTCAGCAGGAGGGCGTGGCGCTCGGGCCCGAGGGTGAGGAGGCGTCCCCGGCCGAGCGGGCCGTTCTCCAGGTCGAACGGCGTCTGCGCCTCGTCGAGTTGGCGGGCGGCCACCCCCGCATCGGGGTCGTCGTCGGTGGTGAGGTCCTCGACGGTCAGGGCGAAACCCCCGCCCGGTGGGTCGACGTGCTGGCGCACGTCCCCTTCCGTGGCCACCAGCCGTGTCCGCAGTGTCTCGTGACGTTCCGTCAACGCGTCGAAGGCACGGGTCAGCAGCCCGGCGTCGAGCGGACCGGTCAGCGAGAAGTCGATCGTCTCGTTGTACGCGGCCTTCGCGCCCGGGAGTTGGGCCAGGAACCACAGCCGCCGCTGGGCGAAGGAGGCGGGCCGGATGCGGGGCGCTCGCTCGGCGCCGCCCGTGGACGTCCCGGTGGACGCGCGTGGAGCGGGGACAGGGTGGGGGGTGGTGTGCACCGGCGGTACCTGGCCTTCCCATCGGGGTGGGGCGGGGCGACTTCGAGCGCGCGGAGCCGGGATCACCGGACTTCCGTCGGTCGTGAGGAGGCGCGCTCGCCATCGAGCGGGCGTCGTGGTGGGGGCGGGCGCGGGCGGGCGGAATGCGCGGGGCGCCGTCACCGCGGAGCCGTCACCTCGGGACGGGGCGACACGTCAGGTGGTTGACAGGGGGCGGGTCCACGGGACAAAGGGGCCTGTGTCGGCCAGGCGATTCGATAATTCGATTCTTGAAATTACTGGCCAATTACGCGGTCGCGGTCAATTTCTTCGGCACTCGCGGATTCCCTTCCGGAACTCCGTGATGCGGTCGTAATCATCAATCACAGGCTCAGGACATGTCAACACTCAACATTCCGCAACACTTCACAGAACACCCAAACCGAAAAAGAGCCCGATGAAACTCCCATATCGGAACAATGACTCCACAACCTCACGTGATTCCCCCTCCGGTTCGGCGAAACATCGTTACGCGCAAAAAATGCCCCATGCCCCGGCGGACCTCACCCGGTCAGGGGGAACCGTCCTGGACTTCCTCCCGCGACACGGCGTATCCGGGCACGGAAGGCCAGCGCACGGTCAGTACGACGGACTCGTCCTCCGCGGTCCAGGAGTGGTCCACTCCCTGCCCCCAGACGACATAGTCGCCCTGTTCTTCCAACAGCACGCTCCGACCGGGAAACTCCAGACGGAAGCGACCCGAGATCAGCACCAGGAGGGCCGCGCGCACTTCACCCTGTACCCACTGCGCCCGCTGTTCGCCACGCGCGTGTACGCCCCATTTGACCTCCACGGCGTCGCTGTGGAGAGGACCGCCTTCCGCCTTGAAGTGCCCGAGCAGCCAGCCCCGGTCCAATGCCGCGTCCTTGCCCGCATTACCCACGTACACGCCGTCGTCCATGCGCCGGAACGCTAGCAGCCGGCCATGGCGGAGGTGACAGGGTGCCGAGCACCTGCGCGCCCGCCGGGGTTCCCGCCGCACGCGCCCCGGGCCGGCGGACAGGGCCCGTCCCGCTACCGGATGGAGTCCACAAGCAGCTTCGCGGCAACCGCCGCTCCATCGCTGCGGATTCTGCCGCCCAGCTCCCTGGCCCGAGCCTGTGTCTCAGGTGCCAGGGCCGTCTTGAACGCGACGGTCAGGGACTCCGTCGTCGGATTCGGACTGTCAAGCGCCGCACCAAGATCCAGCTCCGCCACCTGACCGGCCCAGTAGGGGTTGTCCGCCAAGGGGAGAGGCACCACCACCTGCGGCGCACCCGCTCGGGCGGCCGTCAGCGTGGTGCCCGCACCGCCGTGGTGGACCACCGCGGCCACCTTCCCGAACAGACTCTGATGGCTGACCTCGCCGATCGCGAGGCAGTCGTCCCGGTCGTCGCCCAGGTCCAGGTCCGCCCAGCCGCGTGAGACGAGTACGCGGCGGCCCTGGGCGCGGATCGCCTCGACGGCCCTGCGGGCGATGTCCGGGGACGGGCGGATGCTGCCGAACCCCACGTAGACCGGCGGTGCGCCCGCGTCCAGGAACGCCGTCAGGTCGGCGGGCAGCGGGCGTTCGTCCGGCAGCGTCCACGCGCCCGTCTGGACCACGTCGAGGCCCGGGGTCTCCCGCCACGGTCCCAGGACCGGATCGGCCGCCAGCCAGGGCCGGTTAGTGAGGACATGGTCACGGACGTTGTCCACCGGCGGCAGGCCGAGGACCGCCCGGTGGCCGTTGAGCGGTTCAGCGAACTGCGCGTTCACACTGTCGGCGTCCAGCTCCCACAGCCTCGGATTGTCGTGCGCCTCGGGCTCCGGCCAGCCGGGCCGCGGTGGCGGCGCATGGTACGGCGACGGCAGATTGACCGCCGAATAGCTCGTGTACACGTAGCGGACGCCCGCGGCCTCGGCCACGGACCGTGCGGCGATCTGCGCCAGGCCCGCCACCACCATCACGTCGCATCCGTCGAGCGCCCCGGGAAAGATCTCGAACTGCGCATCGAGCATCTCGGTCCGGTACCGGGACAGATCCGCCGCGGACGGCAGAGTCGTCCCGCTCATCAGCGCCCGTACGGGTGGCCCGACCGGCACGAGTCCCACCCCGAGACCTGCCAGCCGCTGCGCGAACTCCTCGTCGGGCGGGGCGCACATGCGCACCTCAGCGCCTCGTTCCCGCAGCCGTACCGCGAGTGCGACCAGCGGTTCGACATCGCCCCGCGTCCCGTACGTGGACAACAGCACCCGCATCCGGCGTCCTCTTCCGTTCGGTCTTCCCCTACGTTTCGGCCCATGCCCGCCCGGCCCCGAACAGTCCACGCCGACGGCGGGGGTTCGGCGGCAGCGGGTGCGCGGCAGCAGTGTACGTCGAGTGATCGGGAACGCGGCAGTAGTCCTCGAAGGCGGGGCCACCGTGATCCGCGCCGGCCTCGAAATCGCCGAGGTGCACAAGCAAGTAGGCCTCGCCCCAACGGACTTGGCGGCTTTCGACACCAGTCAGGCGTCGGTCCCGGAGCGGCGTGCGACGGTTGGCCCACTGCCTGGTGGGCCGGGTCACGGGGGCGAGGTTTCCCTTCGAACGTCGGGGACCAACGGCCGGTTTCGCTCCGCTAATGGGTCAACTCGGCTCTTTCAACAGCGACTTCTCCCTTTCCGGACGGCGGCGAATACCTACGGAGCACCTTGGGGACAATCTCGTCGATCAACGCTCGCTCCCTCTCGCACTAAGGCGCCCCGAGTGGCTCAAGTGGCTACGGCGAGCGCGGGCGTTGCCTCCAGGCCGACGGTGTGCGTGGCGTCGCTCTTGGGCCGTCCCCACCCGTACACGGCGAAGTGCGCAAGGTTCCCGATCGTCAACACAATCCGAGGGCTCCCAATGCATAGTTCGTCCGTGCCGGTTCCCGACGTTTCGATCATCCTGCCCTGCGCCGGGTTCGCGACGCGTTTCGGGGCGCCCTACTCGAAGGAGCTGCACTGTCTGGCTCCCGGCGTCACCGTGCTGGACCGCAGCCTGGAGACCGCTGTCGAGCTGGCCAAGGGCGGACTCAACGTGCGCTTGGTCGTCGTGTTCGCCCCGCACAAGCTGGACACGGTGGGTTATCTCGCGCGCTACGCCGACATCTTTCACCTGGTCTTCGTCTACCAGGACCACGCGCTCGAACCCGATCTTGACGGCGCGATCCGGTCCGCCCTGCCGATGACGCGGGGGCCGGTGGCCCTCGTCCTGCCCGACATCGTTGTCTCGGGCGCGGGGAGTTCGGGCAGTCTCCTCGCCGCGTTACGGCAGACGGAGGTCACGGGGTGGAGCGTCGTGGCCGCCGAGGAACGGGACCCCGACACCCTCCGGCAGATGGGGGCCCTGGCCGTGGTCGAGGGAGACGGCACGGCGACGGTCCGGGCGGCCACCGACAAGCCGTCGGATCCGTCCGGGTTCAACGCGTTCTGGGGCATGGTGGCAGTCGCCGAAGAGGAGGCACACCGGTTGCCCGACGTGGCGAGCAAGGGTGCGGACAGTCCGCTGGCCGGTGCGTCCGCCGTTCTCGTGGAGCGGATAGTCAACTACAACACCACCATGGCCTGACTCCGGGGCAGCGGCGAACTCCGTCACGGCCTCAGCGATCCGTCACGCCTCGGGGACGCCCCCGCCCTGCGTCCGGACGAGCCGCTCGTCCGGTACGACCGCCACGCCCAGGATCTCGATCATGGCCTCCGGCTGCCACAGCGCGGTCGTGCCGATGCCGGCCATCGCCGGATAGACCGGGCCCGCGAGCTCGCGCCAGACCTTGCCGATCTCCTTGCCATGGGCCTGGTAGTCGGGGATGTCGGTGAGGTAGATCGTCAGGCTCACCAGGTCCTCGGGGATGCCTCCGGCCGCCCGCAGCGTGGTGAGGACATTGCCGAACGCCTGCCGGAACTGCTCGACGATGCCGCCGGGGACGATCCGCATGTCCGCGTCCAGGGCCGTCTGCCCGCCCAGGTAGAGCGTGTTGCCGCTCAGGGTGCCGTGCGAGTAGCCGCTCGGGACGGGGAGCGAGGGCGGGTTCACCGGGATCGGAGTCATGGCTGAGTGCTCCTCGGGGTGGGCCGGACGGGCCGGAGGGGTCTGTCGGATCAGTGGACCTGGTGAACCGGGGCGGATCGGGTGACCGGGTGGATCAAGCGGATCGGGTGAACCAGGTGGATCGAACGGACGGGCCGGATCGGGTCGATCGGCCGGACCGGGTGGACTGGGTGGACTGGGTGCACCGGACCGGCTGACGCAGCCAGCGTAGCCCATCTATTGACTGTTTTCGACGGTCGTGAAAATCTCGCTATACCTCAATCCGGCCGCTCGCCCAGCCACACCACCAGTCGCGCCACCCGCCACACCCCGGCCGCGCGAACCGCCCCGGCCCGCTTCCACCCGAGGGAGACCGCCCCATGAAGCTCGCCACCGTGGCCCATGGAGGCCGCACCACGGCCGCCGTCCTCGACGGTGACCGCTGGCGGGCACTGCCGGCCGACGACCTCTCCGCACTGCTGGCGACCACGGCGACCGACCGCATCCCCGACCTCGCCGGGCCCGAACTCCCCGGCGCCACAGCCGTGTTGCCGCTGCCCTCGCCCCGCAAGGTCGCCTGCTGCGGTCTCAACTACGCCGACCACATCACCGAGATGGGCCGCGAACTGCCGGCCCACCCGACCCTCTTCGCCAAGTTCGCCGACACGCTGACCGGCCCCGATGACGACCTGGTCCTCCCGCCGGGTGTCGACGTGGACTGGGAGGCCGAGCTCGCGGTCGTGGTCGGCGCCGAAGTCCGGGACGCGGACCGGCACTTGGCCGAACGGGCCATCGCCGGATACACCGTCGCCAACGACATCAGCGTGCGCGACTGGCAGAAGCGCACTCTGCAGTGGTTCCAGGGCAAGGCATGGGACCGCACCACCCCGATCGGCCCGGTGGTCGTCACGCCCGACGAGCTGGACCCGGTCGCGGGCGTCGAGGTGATCTGCCGGGTCAACGGGGTCGAACGACAGCGCGGCGACACCCGCACGCTGGTGTTCGACGCCGCCGACCTGCTCGCCTATGTCTCCGCCTTCACGGTCCTGCGCCCCGGCGACCTGATCCTCACCGGCACCCCCGGCGGCGTGGGGTCGGGCATGACCCCGCCGGTCTTCCTCACCGACGGCGACCTCGTCGAGACGGAGATCCCCGGCATCGGCACCCTGCGCAACCGCTTCCGTCTCACCGACCCCAGGAGCTGATCATGGAACCCGATTTCTCCAAGTACGTTCTGGAGGGCGACAATTCGTCCTACGCCGACGCGTCAGGCCTGGTCGTCCCGGTCGTCACGCGCGGTGGCCTGGAGGTCGGCGCCACGGGTCAGTCGGCGGGCGCGACCCGGATCTCGGGCGTCTCCGCGCAGCACACGCCCGCGACCAGGCTGTGGTTCGGGAAGGTGAGCAACGAGTCGGGCTACCGCTCGGTGCCGCATCACCACGGCGAGGCCGAGACCGGTGGTTACGTCCTCTCGGGCCGGGCCCGGATCTATTTCGGCGAGCGTTTCGAGGACTACCTCGACCTCGCGGAGGGCGACTGGGTCTTCGTCCCGCCGTTCATGCCGCACGTCGAGTGCAACCTCGACCGCAACAACCCGCTGACCTGGATGACGACCCGCACGCCGGAGAACATCGTGGTCAACCTCGCCGAGGTGGCCGACACCGAGCTGCGCGACTGGCTGGACCGGCCGTGACCGGCTCCCGCGCCACCGGCGCCGGCCTCCGCTCCGTCCCGACCTCGGCGGCCTTCACCGCCGCGATCGCGCTCACCCCCGCCGAGCCCGAGCACTTCGACCTCGCCTTCACGGCGACCACCCAGCCCTGCCCGTGGCCGAAGGCCTACGGCGGTGACATGGTCGCGCAGGCCACGGCCGCCGCGATGCGCTCCGTCGAGGGCAAGACGCTGCACTCGACGCATTCCTACTTCCTGCGGCCGGTCGACATCGGCGCCGACGTCCGCTACGAGGTCGAGCTGTTGCGCGACGGCCGCGGCTACGCCACCCGGCAGGTCCGCGGCTTCCAGAACGGCAAGCCCGTCTACGTCTGCCTCGCCAACTTCGCGGCGGGCGAGCCGGGTGGCACCTTCGCCGCCGAGCCACCGACCGATGTACCGGGCCCCGCCGAACTGCCCAGCTCCGCTTCCTACTTGCGCGACACGGCCGCGCCTCGGGGCACGATGACCGACGCCTCCGAGGAGTACTGGGGCGGTGGCCGCAGCTTCGACATGCGGCACGTGCCGGGACCCGTCTACCTCACGATCGAGGGCGAGCGCGTCCCCCAACAAGCTGTGTGGGTGCGGCCGTTCGATCCGCTGCGGCCCGTCGAGGGCCTCACCGACGAGCAGCGCGACCTGGCCGCGCTCGCCTACGTCTGCGACTACACGATCCTCGAACCCGTCCTGCGGATGCTGGATCTGCCGTGGGCACTCCCCGGACTCGTCACCGCGAGCCTCGACCACGCGATGTGGTTCCACCAGCCCGCCCCGGTGGACGGCTGGCTCCTCTACGCCCAGGAAGCCGTGGCCGCCGACGCCGGTCGCGGTCTCGCCGTGGGCCGCTTCTTCACCCCCACCGGCACGCATCTGGCGACGGTCGTCCAGGAAGGCCTGATCCGCAGCTCTTGACTCCCCCACAGCTCCTGCCTCCCCCGCAGCTCCTGATCCCTGCACGGCCCGCCGCCTGCCTGCGGAAAGGAACCTCCCGATGGACCAGCTGGACCAGATGGGTCTCTCGCCCTCCGCCTATCCGGACACGTTCGCCCGCGACCACCTCCCGCCGCTGGCCCAGTGGCCGGTCCTGGAGTTCACCACCGACGAACTCCGCTACCCCGAACGCCTCAACGCCGGCGCCGAGTTGATCGACGTCCCCACCGCCGCGTTCGGCCCCGACCGCCCGGCCCTGCGCACCCCGGAGGGCGAGGTGTGGTCCTACGGCGAACTCCTGCGCCGCGCCAACCAGATCGCCCACGTCCTCACCGCCGACCTCGGCCTGGTCCCCGGCAACCGCCTGCTCCTCCGCTCGCCCAACAACCCCTGGACGGTGGCGTGTTGGCTCGGCGCCCTCAAGGCCGGGGGCATAGTCGTCACCACCATGGCCGCGCTGCGGGCCCGTGAACTCGCCCCGGTCGTGGAGAAGACCCGCCCGGCCGTGGCCCTGGTCGACCACCGGTTCACGGCGGACGTGGAAGCCGTACGCGACGACGTCCTGCCGGCCCTCAGGATCGTGGCGTACGGCGGGGAGGCGCCCGACGATCTGACGCGTCAAGTGGAGTCGAAGCCGGGGGAGTTCAGCGCGGTCGACACCGCCGCCGACGATGTGGCCCTCTTCGGGCCCACCTCGGGCAGTACCGGCGTACCGAAGATCACGACGCATTTCCACCGGGACATCCTGTCGATCGACAACACCTTCGGCCGGCACACGCTCCGCCTGCGGCCGGACGATCTGGTGTCGTGCACGGCCCCGTTCGCGTTCACGTTCGGTCTCGGCATCCTGGTCGTCTGTGCCCTGCGTGCCGGAGCGTGCGCGCTGCTCACGGAGGCCGTGGCGCCGGAGCCACTGGCCGATCTGGTCGCCGAGGCGGGGGTGACCGTGCTGGCGACCGCGCCCACGGCGTACCGGCAGATCCTCAAGGCGGGCAAGGCGGACCGGCTGCACGGTCTGCGCGGCGCGGTGAGCGCCGGGGAGCACATACCGGAGGAGGTCCGGGAGCGGCTCCGGGCGGAGACCGGGATCCGGGTCATCGACGGCATCGGTGCCACGGAGATGATCCACATCTTCATCTCCGCCGCCGGTGACGACATCCGGCCCGGCGCGACGGGACGGCCCGTGCCCGGTTACCGGGCCACCATTCTGGACCTCGACGGCGAGGAGGTCGGTCCCGGTGTGGAGGGGCGGCTGGCCGTGATCGGTCCGGTCGGCTGCCGTTACCTCGACGACCGGCGCCAGGAGAACTACGTGGTGGGCGGCTGGAACGTCACCGGGGACACCTTCGTGCGCGACGAGGACGGCTACTTCTACTACCGCACCCGCACGGACAACATGATCGTGTCCTCCGGCTACAACATCAGCGGTCCCGAGGTCGAGTCCGCGATCAACACCCACCCGGACGTCGTCGAGTCGGCGGTGGTCGCCAAGCCCGATCCCGAACGCGGCTCCGTCGTCTGCGCGTTCGTCGTCCTGGTCGACGGAGTCGTCGGTGACGACGCCAAGGTCAAGGACATCCAGGACCACGTGAAGGCGCAGCTCGCGCCGTACAAGTACCCCCGGGCGGTGCGCTTTCGCGAGGTGCTGCCCCGCAACACCAGTGGAAAGCTTCAGCACTTCCTGCTGCGTCGGCTCGTCGAGAGCGAGAAGGAGGACCGGGCATGAGGATCGCGATCGTGGGCGGCGGGCCCGGTGGGCTGTACCTCGCCGCGCTCATGAAGCAGCTCGACACCGCGCACGAGATCACCGTCTGGGAGCGCAACGCCCCCGACGACACCTTCGGTTTCGGTGTGGTCTTCTCCGACGAGACCCTGGGTGGGATCGAGAACGCGGACACCGTCGTCCACGAGGCGATGGAGAGCCGGTTCGCCCGCTGGACCGACATCGACATCGAGTGCGACGGGCACGCCTTCACGGTCGGCGGCCAGGGTTTCGCGGCGATGGCCCGCAAGGACCTGCTGCACATCCTCCAGGAACGGGCGGCTGGTCTCGGTGTCACCGTGCACTACCGCACCCTCGCCCCGGACGTGGACGAACTCCGCGCGTCCTACGACCTCGTGGTCGCCGCAGACGGGATCAACTCGGCGGTGCGCACCAAGTACGCCGACGCGTTCGTGCCCTCCCTGGACGAGCGGACGAACAAGTACATGTGGCTGGGCACGGACCGGGTCTTCGAGGCGTTCCAGTTCTTCGTCCGGCAGACCGGGTTCGGGACCATGCAGATCCACGGCTACCCGTACTCCGACGCGGGTTCGACGTTCATCGTGGAGATGGCGGAGAACGTGTGGCGTGCGGCGGGCCTCGACGCGACGGAGGGCACGCAGTTCGCGCCCGGCGTCAGCGACGAGCGGTCGGTGGCCCGGCTCCGCGAGATCTTCGCCGGGGAGCTGGCCGGGCACAACCTCCTCACCAACAACTCGCGTTGGCTGAACTTCACGACGGTCTGCAACGAGCGCTGGCACCACCACAACGTGGTCCTGCTCGGCGACGCGGCCCACACCGCGCACTTCTCCATCGGCTCCGGCACCAAGCTGGCCATGGAGGACGCCCTCGCACTGGCCGCGTGTCTGCACGAACACCCCGGCGTGGAGGAGGCGTTGACGGCGTACGAGACGGAGCGCCGCCCGGTGGTGGAGTCCACGCAGCGCGCCGCCCAGGCCTCGCTGGAGTGGTTCGAGAACATCGGCCGCTACGCCGGCCAGGACCCCGCGCAGTTCTGCTTCAACCTGCTCACGCGCTCCCGCCGGATCACCTTCGACAACCTCAAAGAACGCGACCCGGGCTTCGCCGACCTGATCGAGCGTGGTTTCGCGGACGCACAGGGCGCGGCGGAGGCGGTCCCGGCGATGTTCCAGCCGTTCACCGTCGGCGGTCTGGAGCTGAAGAACCGGATCGTCGTCTCGCCGATGGACATGTACTCCGCCGTCGACGGAGTACCGGACGACTTCCACGTCGTCCACCTGGGTTCGAAGGCGCTCGGCGGTGCCGGCCTGGTGATGACCGAGATGGTGTGCGTCTCCCCCGAGGCGCGCATCACGCCGGGCTGCACGGGCCTGTGGAACGACACGCAGCGCGACGCGTGGGCCCGGGTCACCGGCTTCGTCCACGAGCGCAGCACCGCCAAGATCGGTCTCCAGCTGGGCCATTCGGGCCGCAAGGGCTCAACTCGTGTGATGTGGGAGGGCATGGACGAGCCCCTCACCGAGGGCAACTGGGAAGTCATGGGCCCCTCCCCGGTGCCGTACGGCACGGGCTGTCATCAGCCGCGCGAGATGACGCGGGCCGACATGGACGCGGTGGTCGCCGATTTCGTGGCCGCCGCGCGGCGCGGCTCCGAGGCGGGCTTCGATCTGCTCGAAGTGCACGCCGCCCACGGCTACTTGCTCTCCTCGTTCCTCTCCCCCATCTCCAACCACCGCACCGACGAGTACGGCGGCGACCTCGCGAACCGGCTGCGTTTCCCGCTGGAGGTCTTCGACGCCGTACGGTCCGCTTTCCCCGCCGACCGCCCGGTGACGGTACGGATCTCGGCCACGGACTGGGTCCCGGACGGGAACACCGAGCACGACGCGGTGGAGATCGCGCGGGCGTTCGTCGCGCACGGCGCGGCGGCCGTCGACGTGTCGTCCGGCCAGGTCACCCAGGACGAGAAACCGGCGTACGGCCGCTCCTACCAGACCCCGTTCGCCGACCGCATCCGCCACGAGGTGGCCGCTCCGGCGGGCGCGGCCGTGATCGCCGTAGGAGCGATCTCGTCGTACGACGACGTCAACTCGATCCTGCTCGCCGGGCGGGCCGATCTGTGCGCGCTCGGCCGTACGCATCTGTACAACCCGCAGTGGACGCTCCAGGCCGCGGCCGAGCAGGAGTACCGGGGTGCGGGTGCCGACTGGCCGGTGCAGTTCGCGGCCGGGCGCCGCAAGCCTCCGACCTCGCGGACCGACGCGGTCCGGCCGCGTCTCGCGCTGCTGCGGGAGACGCCGAGGGATGCCGTGCATCTGCGGTGGACCCCGGGCAGGGCGGCGGAATGAGCGGGCCCTGTGCCGTCTCGACGGCGTGCCCGGAACAGCGCGCTGGAATACTGCGACCGTGACGGCAAGCGATCTCGAAGACGACAGCCCGGGCCAGCCCGCACCGCCGCGCTCCCTGATCGTCACGGTGTACGGCCTCTACGCGCGCGAGGTCGGCGGCTGGATCGGGGTGAGCACCCTCATCCAGCTGCTCGCCGAGCTGGACGTCGACGCGCAGGCGGTCCGCTCGTCGATCTCGCGGCTCAAGCGCCGCGAGATCCTGGTCTCCGAGCACCGGGACGGCCGCGCGGGGTACGCGCTCTCGCCGTACGCCCGTTCCGTCCTGGAGACCGGTGACCGGCGCATCTTCGAACGTCATGCCGTCACCGACGACGGCTGGGTCATCGCCGTCTTCTCGGTACCGGAGAGCGAGCGCCAGCAGCGGCACCAACTCCGTTCCAGGCTGGCCTGGTTGGGCTTCGGCACGGTCTCGTCCGGGGTCTGGATAGCCCCGGCCCACGCCCTCGACGACACCCGCGACCACCTGCTCCGGCACGGCCTGGAACAGTACGTCGACCTCTTCCGCGCCGACTACGTGGCCTTCGGCGACCCGGCCCGGCAGGTGGGCCGCTGGTGGGACCTGGCCGCGCTCCAGAAGCTCTACGACGACTTCGTCACCGAGTTCACGCCGATGGCCGCGCGCTGGAGCGGGACCGGCGCCGGGGTGTCGGACCAGGAGGCGTTCGTCGACTACGTCCATGTCCTGACCGCCTGGCGCCGGTTGCCCTATCTCGACCCGGGCCTGCCCGCCGCCCTCCTTCCCGCCACCTGGTCCGGCACGAGGGCGGCGGACCTCTTCGCCGCGCTCCGCGCCGGGCTGGCGGACCCGGCGCACGCGTTCGCCCGGCGCCTGCTGGACGCCCCCGCGTGAGCGGCCGGGATCAGGTCCCGAACGCCTGGCGGAACCTGGCGACGGTCTCGGGCGAGGCCGTGTTCGCGCCGCACGGCGGGACGACGCCGTCCTTGGCGGCCACGATGTAGTGCTCGCCCTCCGAGAACGTCAGCGTCTCCGGCACCTCGGTGTCGGCGGTGAGCTCGACGGCCGCCACTCCGCCGCCCTTGAACCACTCGTCGACATGGAACGTGACCGTCGCGTCCTTGACGGACGTGACCGTGCCCGCGAAGAGGGTCGGGTATCCGCCCAGCGTCTCGGGGCTCGGCTCCATGCACTTGGCGGAGCCTCCGCCGGCGGTGAGCCGCAGCGGGCCGGTCGGGGCGGAGCTGTGGGGCGGGGCCGGGCTCGTGGCCGCGACCGAACGGCCTTTGCTGTCACCGCTGTTGGCCATGATTCCTCCCGCGACGCCACCGCCGAGGACGAGCAGCGCGCCGGCCGCCGCGAGTCCGACGCGATGACGGTGTCCCCAGCCCGCGGTCGTCACGGCGACGGCGGCGGTCGCCGACTGGACTGCGGTGTCGGTGTTCAAGGTGGCCTCCACAAGGCGGTCGATGTCGGGCGGCGGAGCAAGGCGGGTGCGTGCCGGGTCCGCGGACTTCAGCCGGGCCAGCAACTCGTCGTCATTCACCGACTGCTCCTTCCTTCGTCCCTTTTCTGTCCGGGCCGTCCGGCATCCTTTCGCGCCAGCCGCGCGGCGAGTCGCGCCTTCGCCCGGTGGAGCCGGATGCTCACCGCGTTCGGGGTCAGCCCGGTCGCCTCCGCGATCTGCCGGGGCGCGAGCCCCTCCCACGCCCACAGCCGCACCACCTCGCGGTCCAGTGCCCCGAGGGTGGCGAGCGCGGCATGCAGTGCGCTGTGATCGGGGTCCGCCGCCGGAGCGTCCTCCTGGGTCCGGATCAACCGCTCCACCAGCCGGAGTCTGCGCCCGTCGGCCCGGCGCGCGTTCGCGAGACACCCGCGCGCCACGCCGTAGCACCAGGGCAGTACGTCAGCGGGGTCGGGCACCGGGTCCGTTCCTAGTCCGGGGACGTCGTCGATCCGGCGCCACAGCACGAGCATCGTCTCCGACAGGACGTCCTCGACCAGGTCGGCGCTCGTGCGGCGCAGCAGATACCGGTGCAGCGGTTCCACCACCAGGTGCGCCAGTCCTTCGAAGCGCACCCGCCGCATCCGGCGCGCCTCCTGTTCCGTCATGGATTCCACACCCCGTACTGTCCGGCAGCGGCCGGTTCCTTTCAGCGTCCGGCACGGGCGCGGCGGTTGGTCGCACACACGATCCACGCCGAGATCTTGTTTCACGCTACATCTAAGTTCATAATGGCGTTATGCATAAGCGGGTTATGGATCCGTCGCTCCCCGAGACCTCCCCGGAGGAGCTGATCATCGCCGTCGAGCGGATGGTCCGTTACGTCCGCCGGAGCGCCGTCACCGGAGGACTGAGCATGGCCGCCTCCGCCGTGCTCGGGCGCCTCGGCCGTGAGGGCCCGTGCCGGCTGACCGACCTGGCCCGGGCCGAAGGCGTCTCCCAGCCGAACATGACGCAGCTCGTCACCCGGCTGGAGCGCGCGGACCTGGTCCGGCGCACCGCGGACAGCAGCGACGGCCGGGGCGTCCTGGTGGCGGCCACCGAAGCGGGCCTGGAGGTCTCCCGGCAGCGGCGCGCCGAACGCGCCCACGCCCTCGACCTGCTGATCGAGGAACTGACCGAGCCGGAACAACAGGCGGTGCGGATCGCCCTCCCGGCCCTGGCCCGCGCGATCCAGGACCGCCACGACCGGGCCTGACATCGCCGAATCCCCTTCAACTCCTTGGAGGACAAGCACACATGAGCGTTCCCAACGGATCCGCGGCCGGCCCGTTCCGGCAGCCCAAGGCTGTCTGGGCCGTCGCGTTCGCCTGCGTCATCTCGTTCATGGGCATCGGGCTCGTCGACCCGATCCTGCCCGCCCTGGCCAAGAGCCTGCACGCCACACCGAGCCAGGTCTCCCTGCTGTTCAGCAGCTATCTGATCGTGACGGCGGTCGCGATGCTGTTCGTGGGCTGGTTCTCCAGCCGCTTCGGCGCCAAGCGCACCCTCGTCACCGGTCTCGTCGTCATCGTGGTCTTCGCCGCCCTGGCCGGCACCTCCGGATCGATCAACGGCATCGTCGGCTTCCGCGCCGGCTGGGGTCTCGGCAACGCCCTGTTCATCGCCACCTCGCTGGCCGTCATCGTCGCGTCGGCCAGCGGCGGGTTCGGCGGCGCGATCATCCTGTACGAGACGGCACTCGGCCTCGGGATCGCCGTAGGGCCGCTGCTCGGCGGCGAGTTGGGCGGCATCAGCTGGCGCGGCCCGTTCTTCGGCGTCGCGGTCCTCATGGCCGTGGCGCTGATCGCCACCGTCCTGTTCGTGCCGGACCTGCCCAAGCCCGCACGGGTCACCTCGCCCCTCGCCCCGCTGAAGGCCCTGCGCCACCGCGGCCTGCTGACGATGGGCATCATGGCGCTGCTCTACAACTGGGGCTTCTTCACGATGCTCGGCTACGCCCCCTACCCCATGGAGCTGGACGCCCACCGGCTCGGTCTCGTCTTCACCGGGTGGGGTCTGCTCGTGGCCGCGTTCAGCGTGTTCTTCGCCCCGCGTCTGCAGGCCCGGTTCGGCACCGCGCCCGTCCTGTACGTCAATCTGGTCGGCCTCGCCCTGGTGATGGCGGTGATCGCGGCGGGTGTCTCGACGCCGGCCGTGGTCATCGTGGCGGTCATCGTCAGCGGCGCGTTCATCGGCATCAACAACACCCTGACCACCCAGGCCGTCATGCTGGTCTCGCCGGTGGAGCGCCCGGTCGCCTCCTCCGCGTACGGTTTCCTGCGCTTCATCGGCGGCGGACTGGCCCCGTACGCGGCGGGCAAGCTCGCCGACGCCACCGACCTGAGCGTCCCCTTCTACCTGGGCGCCGCCACCTTCCTGCTCGCCGTACCGGTGCTGGCCAGCGGGCACGGGCTGCTCCGGCAGGCCGAACAGCGCGGCGGCGAGGGCGAGTCGGTCGCCCCGACGCTCATCCCCGTCGGCCGCGCCGCCGAGGCCACGGCGCCGCCGGTCGTCGTCGCCGTCGCGGGGCACGAGCGGGCCGCCGCCATCGTCGACGCCGCGGCCCGGCTCGCCCGGGACACGCACAGCCCGCTGGAGGTCGTGCACGTCCAGCTGACCGCCGTCGTCGAGGAACAGGCCTCCGACACGGAGACCCAGGACGAGGCCCGCGCCGCCGTGACCGCCCACCTCGACCGTCTCGCCGCGCAGGGCATGACCGCGACCGGCCAGATCCTCACCAGCGTCGGCGACCACACCGCCGCGGGCCGCGTCCTGGCCCGGCACGCCACCGACACCGGCGCCCGCGCGATCGCCGTGGGCCGCTCACCGCACGGCCCTCTCACCCAGTTCGCGGAAGGCAGCTTCACCACCGCCCTCACCCACGCGGCCACCTGCACGGTCGTCCTCGTCGCCCCCGACACCGCACCGCGCCCCCTGACGTCGGCGACCCTCCCGGCCCTGCGCGACGGCGCGGCCTGACCGGCACCGCACCGTCCGGAAAAACCGTCCGAGTCTGAGCGCAGCATGAGAATTTGTGTGAGCCCAGCAGACCTGGGCAGACGCGGCCGATATGAGCACCCTCCAGCGAAGCACGGCGGACGAGGTCACGGAGCGCAGCCCTGATGTGCGGTCGGCGCCGCCGCTCGCGCCCGAGCCGGCGGACCGGGGCGGAGGGGGCGGGCGGGGCTTCTCGTCGGTGCCGCGCGGTGGCGGGCGGGTGGCGGGGGTCGACGGACTGCGGACGGTCGCCGTGGTGCTGGTGATCGTCTATCACGTGCGGCCGGAGCTGATCCCGGGCGGCTCGGTCGGTGTGGACGTGTTCTTCACGATCAGCGGTTTCGTCATCACACGGGTGCTGATAGGCGAGTACGCCCGCACCGGCCGCATCGGACTGTGGTCGTTCTACAAGCGCCGCTGGCAGCGGCTGATGCCGGCCCTGCTGGTGATGTGCGCCGTGACCGCCCTGCTGTCCGTGGCGTTCGCCCTGCCGTTGTTCCGCGGGGCCTGGGTCGCGGCGGCACTAGCCGCGGGGTCGGTGGTCAATCTCGTACGCGCCGGGAACTCCGGTACGTACTCGGATCTCACCGCGCCGCTCAGCCACACCTGGTCCCTGGGCGTGGAGGAGCAGTTCTATCTGGCCTGGCCGCTGCTGCTCCTCCTCCTGCTGCGGCGCGCGAGCGCCCGGGCCGTGCTCGTCTGGGTCGGGGTGCTGTGCGTCGTGCCGGTGCTCTGGCGGACGATGCTGTGGGACCCGTCGGCCGCGCACCGGATCTACAACGGCCCCGACACCCGCGCCGACCAGCTCCTCGTGGGCGCCCTCCTGGCCCTCGTCCTGGCCCGGCTGCGCGCCGACGACCCCCGTCTCGCCGCGCTCCGGCGCTGGGCGGGGCGCCTCTGCTGGCCCGCGCTCGCGGTGCTGGGGCTGATCGTCTGGCAGGTCCCGATCACCGAGGTGAGCGCCTGGAACCCGGTCTGGTACACGGTCGGTTTCCTCGTCGCCGCCGTGCTGACGGCCTGCGTCGTCGCGGCGCTGGACCTGTGCCCCGGCTCGTGGCCCACCCGCCTGCTGTCGCTCTCGGCGCCGGTCTGGATCGGACGCAACCTCAGCTACGGGATGTACCTGTGGCACTACCCCGTCATCCGCCTGCTGCACGACGTGGGTGTGGTCGGCGACGCCCTGCTCCCCCTCGGTCTCGTCGTCACCCTCGCCGCGGCCCTCGCCTCGTACGCCCTCGTCGAACGGCCTCTGCTACGACGCGGCCGGCCCTCCCGCGCCGTGAAGGCGGACCTCGCCGCGGCGGCCGTGCGGCCTACGCCGGGTCCGCCGCCGCAGTGCTCGGTGCCGCCGTCCCCGTACTGCCGAATCTGATGCCCTTGGCCTCCTTGCCGATCGCGCTCAGCACGATCACCAGTGCCAGCGCGGGAGTCACGGTCCACGCCATCGCCACCGGGTAGCCGTGGTGCTCGGCGATGGCCTCCTGGATCGGCAGGTTGAGGGCGGCGATCAGGTTGCCGAGCTGATAGGTCACCCCGGGATAGAAGCCGCGGATCGAGTCCGGGCTCATCTCGGTCAGATGCGCGGGAATCACACCCCACGCGCCCTGCACGCACACCTGCATCAGGAAGGACGAGAGCATCAGCCAGCCCACGGCGGTGGACAGCACGAAGAACGGAACCACGACCAGGCCGGCCGCCGCCGCGATCATGATCGTGCGGCGGCGTCCCAGCCGCTCGGAGTACGCCCCGAGGACCATGCCGCCGATGATGGCGCCGACGTTGTAGACCACGGCGATGGCGATCGAGGTGTCCGGGGACAGGCCCAGGCCCTTCTTCACGAAGGTCGGGTAGATGTCCTGGGTGCCGTGGGACATCCAGTTGAAGGCGGTCATCAGCGCCACCAGGTACACGAACCGCCGGAGGACGGCCGGGTTCCTGAACACCTGGTGGGCCGGGGTGCGATTGAGTTTGACGCTCTTCTCCCACACCTCGCTCTCCTCCACCCGGGAGCGCACCCACAGCGAGACGAGGGCGGGCACCAGGCTGAAGGCGAACAACCCCCGCCAGCCGAAGGCGGGTTCGATGACGAAGAAGGCCACGGCGGCCAGCAGATAGCCCAGCGAGTAGCCGCTCTGCAGCAGACCCGACCAGAAACCGCGCCGGTCGGCGGGGATCTTCTCCATCGCGAGCGCGGCACCCAGACCCCACTCGCCGCCCATGCCGATGCCGTACAGCAGGCGCAGGACGAGCAGCACGGTGTAGTTCGGGGCGAAGGCGCAGGCGAAGCCGACGACCGAGTAGAAGGCGACGTCGACCATGAGTGGGGTGCGGCGGCCCTTGCGGTCGGCCCACAGGCCGAAGAGGAGGGCGCCGACCGGTCGCATCACCAGGGTGGCCGTGGTGAGGAAGGCCATGTCGGTGAGGGAGACATGGAAGTCGTCGGCGATCTCGCTGTAGACGAGGACGACGAGGAAGTAGTCGAAGGCGTCCATCGCCCAGCCCAGATAGGCGGCGACGAAGGCGTTGCGCTGATCCCTGGTGAGTCCCGCTGCCTGCGCCCTGACGGTGTCCAGCATCCCGGCCCTCCCTCGGTCCGCGGGTCAGGCTAGGAGCGCGCGGAGGGGCGGGCAACGCAAGGACAGGCAAAACACCCGCCACGATCGCCCAAAGGAACACCCTGTTCACAGGTCCCACGCCAAGTCCTCACGGACGGGGCCGGACCGGCAGGATCGAGCCTGATGCGCCCGCCGGAAGCGAGCGCATCAAGGCATCAGGCGGACAAGGTCAGTTGCCGCGCCGCTCGGCCACGAAGCCGTGGTCGCCCGCGCCGAGTCCCGAGACGGTGACCACTCCGTCCAGCACGCTCACGGCACGGCTCGACGCCCGCCGCCCGTCCCACAGCGTCCGCCGGCCGGCACTCACACGCAGACCGTGTGCGTCACCGGGAAGCACGACCGAGCCCTCGGTGTTCCGGGGCACCTTGACGGTGAGCCGGAAGACACGGGCACCGTTCTCCCACTCGACACCCAAGGGGCCGTGCGGAGTGGGGAGTTGACCGGTGGCCCAGTCGACGCCGGCGGGCCGCGGGCGCACCTCCCAGGTGGCGAATCCGGGTGAGGCTGGGCGGGCGCCCAGCAGGTTGTTGGTCAGGGCCGGCAGCACACCGGTGGACCAGCCGTGGGCCATGCTCGTGTAGGCGTCCTCGTACAGGGAGCCGCCTGGGCCGATGCCCTCCCAGTGGGTGATGCCGGGGTCGTTCTTGTCCATCCAGCCGTACATCCGGCGAATCTGGTCGAGCGCGGACTCGCCCTGGCCGCTGAGGAAGCGGGCCTCGATCTCCGGGTAGGAGGTGAAGGCGTAGACCCGCTGGGAGGCCTGGTCGAAGAGGGTGTCGTTGTCCATGAAGGCGTTGCCGTACGGCCGTTTCGTCGTCGCGTCGAGATGCGCGAGCGCGGCGGTGGCGCGGGCCGTGTCGGCGATGCCGGTGACGACGGCCAGGGAGTTGCCGTCCTGCGCGTGCCGTACCGCGCCCGTCCCGGAGTCGAGGTAGGCGCCCGCATCCGCGTCCCACAGCAGGGAGTTGACGGCCTGCGCGACCTTGTCGGCCCGGGTGCTCCAGCGTGCGGCGTCGGCCTTCTGTCCGAGCAGGCGGGCCAACTGGGCTGCGTTCTGGAGGGCTTGGACGTAGAGGGCGTTGTAGTAGGTGACGCGGCCGGTGCGGCCCAGGAAGGCGTAGTCGCCGTAGCCGTCGGTGCCGTTGAGGCCCTTGCTCAGCAGACCGGCGTCGTCCGTGACGCTCGGGTACCAGGTGTCCAGCACCTTCAGCAGGTTCGGGT
Organism: Streptomyces sp. NPDC090083; assembly: GCF_044747445.1. Lineage (NCBI taxonomy): Bacteria > Bacillati > Actinomycetota > Actinomycetes > Kitasatosporales > Streptomycetaceae > Streptomyces > Streptomyces sp. NPDC090083. The sequence goes on from NZ_JBIVED010000004.1 coordinate 465,121, forward strand.
AGTAGCGGGTCGCGTACTGCCGGTCCCCGGTGTAGAGGACGTAGTCCCAGCTGCACGTGACCCAGTACAGCGGATAGTCGAAGAGCGGCAGGGTGTAGTTGCCGATGGAGGCCGGCGGGATCCAGCCGTCGGCGCGCTGGTGGTCGGCGAGGTCGGCCAGCACGTTGCGGGACGCGGCCGCCGCGTCGTCGTGGGTGAGGTAGAGGGTGCGCGCGGAGACGGCGAGGTCGCCGACATACGGGTCGCGGTCACGCTTGGCACCGTCCTGGAGGACCAACTTCCCTTCCAGGGTGGCGCTCCACGCGTTGCGGGGGTCGACGTCGTCCTGGCGGAAGGTGTCGGTGACGAGTTCGTTGGTGTACGCGGCGCCGTACCAGTAACGATTCAACTCGTCGTCGGAGCACAGGAACCAGCCGCGGTAGGTGCTCGGGGTGCCGACGTACGCGGTGAACTGGAGGGCGACGGAGTCGATTTCGACCGTGCCCCACGGCTGGGCGGCAGGGGTGTCCGCGGCGAGCGCGTCGAGGCTGATCTTGAGGTAGCGGAATCCGTGCAGGCCGTCCGCGAAGACCTTGTCGCCGGCCTGGAAGCCTTTGTGGTCGGTCCAGTTGGCGCCCTTGGCAGGTACGGCGAACTGGTCCGTGCCCTGTCCTGCGCCGCCCGCCTGGTCGGAGCGGGTGAAGTCCGAACGGTCGGTGAGGAACTGGCGGGTCTCGGAGAACGCGACGCGTACACCTGGGGAGTTGGCGGAGGCAGACGTGAACTTGATCTGCGGGTAGCCGACGACGACCTTGCCGAAGTCCACGGTGACGCTCGGCACGGGTATCGGCTCGACCGGCGCGGGCCAGACCTCGTTGATCCGGGTGAAGTTGCCGTGCGAGGTGTCCTGTGCGTGCGTCACCGTGATGCGGACGCGGTCGGTACTGACCTTGGACGTGAACGGAACGGCCTTCTGCACCGCGTCGTTGCCGGTGACCGTGGCGACGGTGTGCCAGTCGCCGTCGGTCCACACGTCGACGGTCCAGTCGGTCGGGACGCCGTCGCTGTTGGAGATCACGGTGATGCCACGCAGGTCCGTGACCTGCGGTGCGGTGATGGTGAGGACGTCGGGGAAGACGCCGAGCGTGTCGTCGTTCCAGAAGGTGTCCGGGTTGCCGTCGATCGCGTTGGAGGCGTCGTAGGTGCGCGGCTGTCCGTCGTTGCCGTTGTTGCCCGCGTGCGCCGACGAGGCCTCGGCCGTGGTGCCGGCGGGCCAGGCCGGAGCCGGCGCGGGCTGCGGGCGCCGCAGGACGGATCTCGCCCCGCCCGGCTTCAGCAGCCCGTCGGCGTTCTTCACGTCCCCGGTCGTCGCGGCGATCCGCACCGGGCGGACCGTACGCGAGGACGGCCCCTGCACGTATCGGTGCCAACCTCCGGAGCGGCGCGGCGAGTTGCCGGTGACGGAAGCGGAGTCTGCTGCTGCGGGGAGCGCCGCCGCCGCGGGGAGTCCGGTGGAGAGGGACACCGCCGTGAGTCCCGCGGTGCCCGCGGCGGCCAGGGCCACGCGACGGGAGATGCCCTTGTCCGGTGTGTTGCTCGACGCCATGCTGTCCCCTTGAGTGGCGGTGGATTGAATCGTTTCACTCGGCAGCTGCGTGGTGACGGTATCTCGAACACCGGATGCCCGTACAGCGTTGGGACAGAAGTAGTTCCCGATGCGTTCCGTCCGGAACGACGGGGCGCGTGACGCGTGGTGAGCTGGTCGGCAGGCGCGCGGATCGAGAGGACGCGCCGGGCCCTCGGATGCTTCACGGCCGCCTATCTCCTCTACACCGGGCTGTCCGTCCCCCATCCGACACAGCCGCTGTCCGCTGCTGACTTCGGCGGTAGGCGGTACGGGCGGCTGCCGCCGGGGACGCCTATCTGTCCCCTGCGGCCACGCGCCATGTGGTCGACCAGCTCGCCTCGGGCCAGGCCGCACCCGGGAAACCCAAGGTGCTCGCCCTGCTCGGCGAGGGCCTGTCGAACGCCGACGCGGGCGAGCGGATCCATGTCAGCGAGGCGACGGCGTACGTCAGCCGCATCCAGACGAAGCTGCGGTGCGGGAACCGCGTCGGGGCTCATCGCCCCGCCGGGCCGGCCCCCAACCGTCGCCTTCGCCATGACCATCGACCTCGTCAAGGCCTACGGTCTACGGCCCTTGCGCCCTCTCCGACCTCAGGCCGATGTGGCTCAAGGGGTGGGCGGGCTTCAATGGCCCACGTGTGCCACGCAGCCGAATGGCCGCAGTGCACCAACGCCTTCGGCACCGGCGATTCCGGCGAGGTACGCCCGGTCGGTCCCGGCGTGGTGTGCTGGTGACCAACTCCCCCGACAGGTGAGGAAGATGCCCGAACTGCAGCCGCTCCGCGCCGAGCACGCCCCGGCGGTGCTGGCCTTCGAGTCCGCGAACCGCGCCTACTTCGCCACCACGATCTCCGACCGCGGCGACGCCTACTTCGACGAGTTCACCGCCCGGTTCGACGCGTTGCTGGCCGAGCAGGAGGCCGGTGTCTGCGCCTTCTACGTGCTCGTCGCCGAGGACGGTTCGGTCCTCGGCAGGTTCAACCTGTACGACATCGGCGAGGAGCACACCGCGGATCTCGGCTACCGGGTGGCGCAGCGCGTGACCGGTCAGGGCGTGGCGACGTCAACGGTCAGGGAACTGTGCCGACTCGCGGCCACCAGGCACGCCCTGCGCACGCTCAGGGCGGCCACCTCCCACGACAACATCGCGTCCCAGAAGGTGCTGGCCAAGGCCGGCTTCACCCCGGTCGGCGCCGCCGACCCGTCCGACATCGGCGGCAAGCAGGGCACGTGGTACCAGCGCGACGTGCAGGCGGAGGACGGGTCGCCCGCCCCTGTCGCCAAGTCGCCTGTTCCGAGAGCGAGTTGACCGGCCCGGCTACGGAGTGGGGGCACGGGGGCGACGCCACCCGTGCCCTGACGATGCGTGCGGCCCTGCGGCCGGTCAGCCGGCGGCGAGGAGTTCGAGCGTGTCGATCACCCGGTTGGAGAAGCCCCACTCGTTGTCGTACCAGGCGACGACCTTGATGTGGCGGCCGTCGACGCGGGTGAGCGCGGAGTCGAAGATCGACGAGGCCGGGTTGCCGGTGATGTCCGAGGAGACCAGCGGGTCGTCGGAGTACTCGAGGACGCCCGCGAGGGGACCCTCGGCCGCGGTGCGGTAGGCCGCGAGCACGTCCTCGCGGGTCACGTCGCGGGCGACGGTGGTGTTGAGTTCGACGATCGAGCCCACCGGGACGGGCACGCGGATCGAGTCGCCCGACAGCTTGCCGTCGAGGTTCGGCAGCACATGGCCGATCGCCTTGGCGGCGCCCGTCGTGGTCGGAACGATGTTGACCCCGGCGGCACGGGCCCGGCGGGGATCGCGGTGCGGGCCGTCCTGGAGGTTCTGCTCCTGCGTGTAGGCGTGCACCGTGGTCATGAACCCGTGCTCGATACCGGCGAGTTCGTCGAGCACGGCGGCGAGGGGGGCCAGCGCGTTGGTGGTGCAGGAGGCGTTCGAGACGATGGTGTGCGTGGCCGGGTCGTAGGCGTCGGTGTTCACCCCGTACGCGAGCGTGACGTCGGCGCCGTCGGAGGGCGCGCTCACAAGTACCTTGCGCGCGCCCGCGTCGAGGTGGGCGCGGGCGGCCTTCGCGGAGGTGAAACGGCCGGTGGCCTCCAGGACGAGGTCCACCTCCAGCTCGGCCCACGGCAGGTCCGCCGGCTCGCGCTCGGCGAGGACCTTGATGCGCCGGCCGTCGACGACGAGGGTGTCCCCGTCGACGGTCACCGGGCGGCCGAGCCGGCCGGACGTCGTGTCGAAGGCGAGCAGCCGGGCCAGCGTCGCGGGCTCCGTGAGGTCGTTGACGGCGACGACCTCCAGGGCGCTGTCGCGCTCCAGCAGGGCGCGCAGCACATTGCGTCCGATGCGGCCGAATCCGTTGATGGCGATGCGAGTCATGAGTGGTGTCCCTTCGGTATGCCACCAGGCTCGCGCACGGCGTCCGGGCCGGACAGTGGCGTGATCGCCATGGTTCACAAGGATCCCGCCACGCTCGGGACAGGGCGCGGCTACTCCCCCTGGGCGAAGGTTCGCCGGTACTCGCTCGGCGTCGTTCCGAGGAGCCGGTGGAAGTGCAGCCGCAGGTTCGCGCCGGTGCCGAGGCCGACGTCGGCGGCGATCTGCTCGACGCTGCGCTCGGAGCGTTCGAGCAGTTCGCGGGCCACGTCGACGCGGGCGCGCATGACCCACTGCATCGGGGTGTAGCCGGTCTCGTCGACGAAGCGGCGCGAGAAGGTGCGCGGCGAGACGGCGGCCTGCCGGGCCAGCGTCTCCAGGGTGAGGGGTTCGCCCAGCCTGCGCAGGGCCCACTCGCGGGTGGCGGCGAACCGTTCACCGAGCGGCTCGGGCACGCTGCGCGGCACGTACTGCGCCTGACCGCCGCTGCGGTAGGGGGCCGCGACCAGGCGCCGGGCCGCGTGGTTCGAGGCGGCCACTCCGAGGTCGCCGCGCAGGATGTGCAGGCACAGGTCGATGCCGGAGGCGGCGCCGGCCGAGGTGAGCACGCTGCCCTCGTCGACGAACAGGACGTTCTCGTCGACCCGGACGAGCGGGTACTTCGTGGCGAGCGCCCGCGTGTAGTGCCAGTGCGTCGTGGCGCGCCTGCCGTCGAGCAGGCCGGTGGCGGCGAGCGCGAAGGCACCGGTCGAGATCGCGGCGAGCCGCGCGCCCCGCTCGTGCGCGGCGATCAGCGCGTCGCGGACGGCCTCCGGCGGGTCCTCCCGGTCCGGGAACCGGTAGCCGGGCAGGAACACGATGTCGGCCCAGGTCAGCGCGTCGAGACCATGGGCGACGTGGTACGAGAGGCCGTCTCCCCCGGTGACCAGTCCCGGGGCCGCGCCGCACAGCCGCACCTCGTACGGCATGCTCGCCCGCGTCGTGAAGACCTGCGCGGGGATGCCGACGTCGAGCGGCTTGGCGCCTTCGAGGACGAGGACGGCGACGCGACGCAGACGGGCGGTGGACACGGGGACAGCCTACGCAGGACGCCCGCCGGGCCGTACCGCCCCGCCGCAGGTCAGACCTTCCACGAGCGCAGCTGGTCGGCGACGGCGAGCACTCCGACCCGGGTGTCGCGGATCTTGCGCACGAGGTCGGAGAGGGCGCCGTAGGGCGGGTCGATGCCTTCGCCGGACTGGCCCATGTACTGCGCGGCGACGAACGCGGCGTAGAGGCTGTTGCGGTGCGGCAGCGGCTCCAGGCGCACGATGGTGTGCATGAGGGCGGCGGCCCGCCAGGCGGCGTCCGGGTCGACGGCGGCGAGGGTCGGGAGCTTCGTCCTGTGCCGGGACACGGCGGCCACGAGCGCGGAGTAGTCCGACACGGACATGTCCTCGTGGCCGAGGGCCGCCTCCTGGACGTCGAGCAGCCAGGAGACGTCGATGTACAGCTGCATCAGGCGGCCGCGGCCCCGCCACGCTCGGAGGGCGGCACCTCGTCGGGAAACGCGTCGTCGAACTCCCCGCGCAGCCGCTCGGCCCACGCGGACGCTCCCGCGACGAACCGGCCCCGCTGCATCTCCCGCACGCCGAGGTCGTGCAGATACTGCTTGAGGCTCTTCCCCTCGGCCGCGGCGGCGGCCCGGACTCCCTCTAGTTCCTCTTCGGTGAAGGACACGTTCAGCGATGGCATACGACGATGGTACCTAGTTGGTGCCACCGGGGGGAGGGGTGGGGCGGCGGGACCATTCCGCCGGGGGCCGGGGCCGCCCGCGCGCCCGGCCGCCTAGGCTGCGGGAATGATCTCCAGCGAATACCTCTCCGGACTCTTCTCGCTCGACGGCAGGGTCGCTGTCGTGACCGGCGGCAGTTCCGGCATCGGACGCGCCGCCGCCGGGGCGCTCGCGCGGGCGGGGGCGAGTGTCGTCGTGGTGGCGCGCAAGGAGCGGGAACTGGCCGCCACGGTCGACGAGTTGACGGCGGACGGCTGCCGGGCGGCGTGGGTGAGCGCCGATCTGGGCACCCGCCAGGGCGTCCGGGCGGCGGGGGACGCGGCGGCCGAGGTGTTCGGGGAGCCGGACATCCTCGTGAACAGCGCGGGCATCAACCTGCGCCCGCCGATGGGCGAGTTGAGCGAGGACGTGTGGGACACCACGATGTCCCTGAACCTGGAGGCCCCCCATCTGCTGAGCCAGCGCTTCGGCCCCGGCATGGCCGAGCGCGGCTTCGGCCGGATCATCCACATCACCTCCCAGCAGGCACACCGCGCGTTCGCCCGGAGCGGCGCGTACGGCGTCTCCAAGGGCGCGCTGGAATCCCTGGCCCGCTCCCAGGCCGAGGCCTGGTCCCCGCACGGCGTCACCTGCAACACGCTGGTCCCGGGTTTCGTGATGACCCCGCTCAACGAACGGCTGTCGTCCGACCCGGACATGGTGGCGTCCCTGGCCGCCCGCACTCTCATCGGCCGCAACGGCCTCACCGAGGACTTCGCGGGCGCGACCGTGTTCCTGGCGAGCCGCGCCTCGGCGTACGTGACAGGGCAGTCGGTGTTCGTGGACGGCGGGTTCTCCGCGCACTGAAGCCGCGCACGCCAACACCTGGCGCACTGAAGCCTGTTGAGAACAGCGCGGGCCCGGAAGGCTCCGCCGGACGTGAAGGATGTGCCCCGTGTCCGAAGCCCCTGACATCGCGACCGCCTGGAGATCGCTCCTGGACCGCGAGCCCACGCTGCACTTCCTGCGCACCGCCCCGGCGTAGGGGCTCGCGCACTGGGCCTCGGCTACACCGTCCCGCTCCGCCGCCGCAGGAACCGGACCACCGGATGTCCCGGCCCGTGGGTCACCTCGGCATTGACCCCGTAGACGTCCTTGATGAGGGCGGGTGTGAGGACTTCGGTCGGGGTGCCCTCGGCGACGGTGCGGCCGGTGTGGAGGACGAGGAGGCGGTCGCAGTACATCGCGGCGAGGTTGAGGTCGTGGAGGGCGATGACGGTGGTGACCGGGAGGCCGGCGATCAGGTCGAGGAGGTCCAACTGGTGTTGGATGTCCAGATGGTTGGTCGGCTCGTCGAGGAGGAGTTCGCGGGGTTCCTGGGCCAAGGCGCGGGCGATCTGGGCGCGTTGGCGTTCGCCGCCGGAGAGGGTGTGCCAGGACTGGGCGGCGCGGTCGGTGAGGGCGGTGCGCTCCAGGGCCTCGGTGACGGCGCGCGCGTCGGCGGCCGACGCAGGCGACCAGGCCCGGCGGTGCGGGATGCGGCCGAGGGCGACGACCTCGCGGACGGTCAACTCGGTCTGGGTGTGGGCGTGTTGTTCAACGGTGGCGATGCGGCGGGCGGTTGCGCGGCGGCCCGTCTCGGGCAGCGGCCGGCCGTCCAGTGTGACGACACCGCTGGAGGTCGGGAGGACACCGGCCAGGAGGCGCAACAGCGTTGATTTTCCGGACCCGTTGGGGCCGAGGAGACCGACGGTCTCGCCGGGGCGCGGGGCGAGGGTGACGCCGTCGACGATGAGCCGCCCGTCGGTGAGGCGGGCCACCACCCGGTCCGCGTGCAGGCCGGTGCCCGGAGCGGGGATGCTCATGCCGTCCTCCGGCCTCGGTGCAGGACGGCCACGAACGCCGGCACGCCGATCAGCGACGTCACCACTCCCACCGGTACCTCCTGCGGGTCGACGACGGTACGGGCGAGGGTGTCCACCCACACCAGGAACACGGCCCCGGTCAGCGCCGTGACGGGCAGCAGTCGTACGTGACCGGGACCGGTGAGCGCGCGGGTGACGTGCGGCAGGACCAGGCCGACGAAGCCGATCGCCCCGGCGCAGCTGACCAGCACGGCGGTCAGGAGGGCCGTGGCGCACAGCAGGATCAGCCGGGCCCGGGCGACGTTCACGCCGAGGCCCGCCGCCGCCTCCTCGCCGAAGGCGAACGCGTCCAGGGTGGAGGCATGGCCGAGGCACACGACCAGGACGAGGGCCAACGCCACGGCGCACAGCAGGACTTGGCCCCAGTCCGCGCCGGAGAGCGAGCCGAGCAGCCAGAACAGCACGCCCTTGGTGGTCTCGGCGTCCGCCGAGGTCAGCACGGTGAACGAGGTCAGCGCGGAGAAGAGCTGCATGGCGGCCACGCCCGACAGCACCACCCGGTCCATGCTCGCGCCGAGGCTGTGGCTGAGCAGCATCACCAGCCCGAAGGAGAGCAGCGCACCGGCGAAGGCGCCCGCCGACAGCGACACGGCTCCGCCGCCCACGCCGAGCACCACGACGGCGACCGCTCCCGTGGACGCCCCGGAGGAGACGCCGAGCACGAACGGATCGGCCAGCGGATTGCGCAGCAGCGACTGCATGACCGCGCCGCACAGCGCCAGCCCGGCACCGCAGACGGCGGCGAGCAGCGTGCGGGGCATGCGCAGGTCCCAGACGATGCCGTCGCGCAGCGGCGCGAGGGTGCTCCGGCCGCCGCCGAGGTGGGACGCGACCGCCGCCCACACGTCGGCCGTGGAGATGTCGGCGGGTCCGATGGTCACCGCGACGGCGACGGAGACCACCAGCGCGACCAGTCCGCCGCCCGTCAACAGCAGGGTGCGGAGGGTCACTTGGCGAGTCCGAAGTCGCGCAGGCCGGCGGCGACCTGTTCGATCCCTTCGACGGTGCGGATGGAGGGGTTCATCGCCTGGCCGCTGAGCAGGATGTACCGCTTCTTCTTGACGGCGGTGAGGTTGCGGGTGGCGGCGTTGGTCTCCAGGAAGCGGATCTTCGCCTGGGCGGTCTCGGCGGTCTGCGACTTGCGGGTCAGATCGCCGAGGACGATGACGTCGGGGTCTCGGTCGGCGACGGTCTCCCAGTTGATCTGGGGCCACTCGTCGTGGGTGTCGGAGAAGGCGTTCCTGACGCCCACCGCCCGGGTGATGGCGCCGGGGGCGCCGCAGCAGCCGGCCAGGTAGGGCGACTGGGAGTTGGCGAACCAGTACATGAGGGAGGTGTCGGAGGCGTCAAGTCCCTTGGTGGCCTTGGTCACCCGCGCCTTCAGTCGCGTCACGAGCCGGTCGCCGCGTGCCTCGACGCCCATCGCCCGGGACAGGTCGCGTATCTCGCCGTAGACGGTGTCGAGGGTGAGCGGTGTGCTGCGCGAGCCGTCGCCGCCGCTGTCGTTGTCCTTGCCCGCGCAGTCGGCGGGCGAGACGTACGTCGGTACGCCCAGCTTCTCGAACTGTTCGCGGGTGGCGACTCCGCCCTTGCCGAGTGTCGAGACGAACGAGGCGGTGACGAAGTCGGGTTCGGCGTCGAGGACGTTCTCGAAGGAGGGGGCGTTGTCGGCGAGGCGCGGAACGGTCGCGTTGGCCTTCTCCAGGCCCTTGAGCACCGGGTCGGTCCAGGTGGCCGTGCCGGCCATGCGGTCGGCGAGGCCGAGGGAGAGCAGGATCTCTGTGGTGCCCTGGTTGAGCGAGACGACGTGCTGAGGGGCCGACTTGAGGGTGACCTTGTGCCCGCAGTCGGTGAGGGTGAGCGGGAATCCGGCCGCGGGCTTCTCCCTCTCGCCGTCGGCGCGGTCCTCCTCGGATCCGCCGCACGCGGTCAACAGCAGGGCGGGGGCGAGGAGAAGGGCCGCGGTACGGCGACGCAGCGGTACGGGGGTGGTACGGATCACGGGCACACCTTGCCTGTCGGGGCTCGAACGCGGAGCCTTGCCTACGAACTCCCCCTCGCCGAGGGCGGGAAGGCGCCAGCAGGTCTTCGGACTCGGGTTCGTCCGGACGGGGCGCCTTCCCGGTGTGTCACGTCCGGCCTCTTCGGCCGGCCCGCGCCGCACCAGTGGCGTCGAGTGCCCCGCCCGTCCCCCTCACCGCTGCGCGTCAGTTCCGGATTCGCACCGGATTCCCTGGCCTCGGTTGTGGCACGACTGGCGCGTACAACGTATCAAGATCGATGACCGGCACCCGTCACGGGGTCCGGCGGGCACGGAGGGACCAAGGAGGTCCGCGGCCGGGGCCTTCGGCGGTACGGTCGCTGGGACGCGGGAACTGGTTCGCTAGCTCACGGGAGAACCGACGTGACAGACGCAGGCTTCAGCGCGGCCGATGTGGACACCAGCAAGCCTCAATCGGCCCGTATGTACGACTACTTCCTCGGCGGCAAGGACAACTACCCGGTCGACGCGGCCGCCGCCGAGAAGGTCATCTCCTTGTTTCCCGCCGTCAGGGAGATGGCGCGGACGAACCGGGACTTCATGCACCGCGCCTCCCGGTCGCTGGCTGAGCGGGGCATCCGCCAGTTCCTGGATATAGGCACCGGAATACCGACCCGGCCGAACCTCCACCAGGTGGTCCAGGGGATCAACCCCAGCGCCCACGTGGTGTACGCGGACAACGACCCGATCGTCCTCCGCCATGCCGAAGCGCTCCTCCACAGCACCCCGGAGGGCAGCACCACCTACATCCAGGCCGATGTGCGCGAGCCGGGAAAGATCCTCGCGACGGCCAGGGACATCCTGGACTTCGACCAGCCGATCGCCCTGTCCCTGGTGGCGCTCCTGCACCTGGTCGCCGACGAGGACGAGCCCCGGCGCATCGTCGCCGAACTCCTCGACGCCCTGTCCCCCGGCAGTCACGTGGCCCTCTCCCACGCGACCGGAGACTTCGACCCGGAGACCTGGCAGCGCGTCGTCGAGGTCTACCGCCAGGGCGGCACGCCCGCGCAGGTACGCTCGCGCGACGAATTCGCCGGTTTCTTCACGGGACTTGAACTCATCGAACCGGGCATAGCACTCGCCGCGGACTGGCACCCCGAGCCGACCGGACACCCCGGCCGGACCGACCTGATCCCGCTGTACGCGGGGGTGGCCCGGAAGCCGTAGGACCGGAAGCCGTAGGACTATTGGGCCCCGTTCGAGGAATCGCTCCGGCTGAGTCTGCGGCGAAAAACGGACCGGGCGCGGTGATCTCGTCGATCACCGCGCCCGCCGTGGAGGGGAGTTGGTCACGCGGGGACGGGATCCTGCTCCGGTGAGGGAGCGTTCGCGTCCGGTCGGGCGGGGTTGAGGAGGCGCTCGGCGAGGGGAGCGAAGATCAGGCCCAGGGCCGCCCAGAGGATCAACTGCGCCGCTACCGAGTAGAAGCGGAAGCTGAAGAGCACGTCCGCCGGGAAGCCCGGATAGACGATGTTGCCCTTGGAGTCCTTCAGCGGGAGCGGGGTCTCGGTGGCCTGGTTGCCGAAGTTGGCCTTGTTGTACGAGAGATGGCCCAGCTGCGGCAGGAGCAGCATCACGATGCCGATCGCGACGACGAACGCGGCGCCCGCGAGGAGGGTCGCGTTCCAGTTGCCGTAGCGCTTCTGCAGGTACTTGCCGAGATAGACGGCGCCCGCGAGGAAGGCGATCGAGCAGACGACCATGATCAGGTACAGGGCGCTGCGCTGCTTGATGGTCTCTTCGTGGCCGATCGCGGGCGGGTTGGCCGGGTACTTCAGGAACGGCACCAGGTACATGCCGAGGAAGCCGCCGCCCGCGACGAGGAGGGCGAGGCTGCGGGCCCGGAGGCCTCCCGTGCGGCCGAGGCAGACCGTGTACGCGACGGCGAACAGGGCGCCCATCGCCATGCCGAAAAAGACCATGCCGACGCCGATGCCGACGTTGGCCTGGATGGTGCGGCTGAACAGGTCCGGGTCGGCTCCCTCGACGGGGATGCCCGCCGCCTTGTCCAGGGCGTTCTGCGCGGCGTCACGGCCGCTTTCGTAGTCGATGGCCTTCGCGATCTGCGGTTCGGCGAATATCCGCGCGAACACGAACGCGAGCAGGCCCGCCACCGCGCCGGCGAGTATGCCGCGCAGGATGAGCTTCTTTTCCATGTCGGGTTGTCCGTACGTCCAGGTGCCGGCGGAGGGTCAGTGGCAGGGGAAGCCCAGGAAGTGCCGGGCGTCGTGGACGAACTCGTGGACGTGCATGTCGTTGCCGAACACCGACACCGCACCCTGGTCCACACCGATGAAGTAGTAGACCGCCAGCGCGATCAGGGCCGTGCCGACCAGCCAGAGAATCGACTTGGACACCGGCAGGACGACCGGCGTGGACACCGGACGGGATGTGGAAATGCTGCTGCTCACAGTGAGCCCTCCTTCGGGATCGTGCGTCCCTTGCGTGTACGGGCGAGTGAGGGCTCAGTGTCTGACTCGCCTGCCACCTCTCGGCGGCGGGCTCACAGTGGCGCGACCGTGCTGGAATTCCACCAGCTTCCTTATGCCTTCACTACACGGTGAGAGTACGGCGCGTCTCTCCGCACCGTCAATCACGCCTGCGATGCTCACCGCTTGGTCGTGAGCCGCAGGTCGACCTCCTGTTCCTGGTCTCCCGACGCGGTGCCCCGCTCGTCCACGGCGAACGTGACGTTCAGGGCTTCGCGGAGCTGGTCGACGGCGACGTAGCCGCCCTGGATCGTGGCGGAGACCGAACCTTCCAACGGCAGGGGCTCGGTGGGGATCCACTCCTGCGTCGGCTCGAACTCGGCGGTCCACACGGCGGTGCGGTCACCCGGCTGTTCCTGGGGGACGTCGTCGAAGGAGCGGTCGGTGGGGAACGCGGCGCGCAGGACGCCGAAGACGGTCGCGGCGTCCTCCTTGGACGCTCCGGTGAGGGACACGGTGGCCATGGGGGTTCTCCTTGAGGTGATGCCGCGGGGGCGATCGGGCGGGTCAGCGGCCGAGGGCGCGGGCCAGTTGCTGCTTGTTCATCGACGAACGGCCGTCGATGCCGCGCTTCTTCGCCTCCGCGTACAGCTGGTCCCTCGTCGGTCCCTGCGCGCCGCGATGCGAGCGCTGGCCGCCGCGCTGCGAGGCCGACTTGGGGTCGCGGGTGGACGTCCTGCTCGCGGTCCTGGACTCACCGGCGCGGGCCCGCTCCTTGTTCACGGTGCGCGCGGCGATCTCCTTCGCCCTGCCCTCGGGGACACCTCGCTTCTCGGCACCTTCCTTGATGTGCTCGTACTGGCGCTCGCGCTTCGCGCTGGATCCTCGGGGCACGGTGCCCTCCTTCTCTCCGTACTCGGGAACGGCCTCCGGCGTGCTCGGCCGTTCTCCGGCGACTTCCCAGGTACCCGTCGTCCGCCGCTTCTCACGCGGGGCCCCCGACACGGGTCGCTCCCATCTGACGCGCGGCCCGTGCGGTGTGCGAGCAGACGGCCACCGAACGGATGAGGGCGCGGACCGCGGCGGCCGTCGGGGCGCCGGGCCGGGGTCACACGGGTGGCGTACTCACGTGGCGTGACGGAGTGCGGACACCTAGTAATGGACTGGATCAGCTTGTTCATCGCGCTTCGGGGGGCGATAGCAGGATCAGCCTCTTCATGGAGCCGAGCATGACCACCCGCTCTTTCCCGCCCAGCCCGGACCAACCCGAGATACCTCACGGCGCCGCACCGCAGCCGCTCTCGTCCTCCGACGGAGGACCGGCCGACGAAACGCCGCCGACACCACGTCCGTCGCAGGCGGCTCCACCCCTGTTCGGCCCCGAGAGCGAGTATGCCGATCCGATGCACGGCCTGCTGCACGCCGCCGTCGCCGACCGGCCGCTGGAGGAGGTGCTCCAGCTCATCACCATGCTGGAGCAGTCACCGAAGTACGCGCAGGCCACCGTCGACGCCCTCCGCGCGGTCGGCGTGGACCGGTCCGTGGAGGACGTGACCCGCCTGGTGACCCTGCTGACCCAGCCACCGCGCCACCCCGACAGCGCCGACGAGGCGATCCGCGCGGCGGCCGAGCACCGCCCGGTGGAGGACGTCACCCGGCTGATGGCCCTGCTGCACCGGCCTCCGCTGGAACCGCACTGCGGCGAGGAGGCGCTACGGGCCGCGGCCGGCCGTCCGGTCGAGGAACTCGTCCAGCTCATCGGCCGCCTGGCCGAGGATCAGGACCCGACCGCCCGGGCCACGAGCGGGACCGTCGCCGCGACCGCCGCGGACCACGAGCTGCCCGGCCGCGACCAGGCGGCGAACGCGCCGGAGCCCGCGGCCGACGACCGTCCCGCGCGTCAGCACCGTCCACGCCGTCCGCGGACGGCGGCACGGCGCACCGCTCCCCCGGTCTGGCCGAGGCTGATCGCGGCGGTGGCACTCGTACTGTGCGGGCTGTCGTACTTCCCGCTGCACCGCGACGGAGCCTCCGCCGCCGCCTACGGGTCCGCGCTCGGGGTCTCGATCCTGTGCGTCCTGCTGGCACCGGCGCTGGTGCTCCAGGGCGGTCTGCCCGTGCTCGCCGTGTCCGTGGTGGTGCCGGCCGCGCTGGCCGCCCTGCAGTTGTTCGACGGGCGGTTCCACTCCTCGCGCGTCTCCGATGCGCTGCGGATCACCGCCGCGCCGTCCTGGTTCGCCGGGCTGATGGCCGTACTCGCCGCGCTCGCGGCGCTCACGGCCCTGCTCGCGCTGCTGGCGTCGCAAAGGTTCGGCAGGCAGCTGGACCTGGCCGGGCTTCCCGATCGCCGGGCGCTGGCCGACGCGGGCCGGTCGCCCCAGTAGGGCCTGCTCCGCTCAGTGAGCGGTGGCGCCGGAGTCGTTCTCGGCGTCACCGCTCGCGGTCGGCACGCTCGACGCCGAGGCCTCGGAGCTGGAGGCGGCGCTCCGGCTCGGGCCTGCACCGGCGCTGTGGCTGGTCCCCGGCTCCGCGCTCGCGGACGGCGAGGCGGTACCGCCCGCATGCGATCCCGCGCTGCTCGACGTGAGCGGCGTGGGCGTCGGGCTGTGCGCGGGAGCGTGGTGCGTTCCGGCCGAACCGCCGCCGAACGACGTCCCCGTACCCGACTCGTTCCTGACCGCGGCCGCGAGCGGCTTGCCCATGATCAGCTCCCCCGCGGTCACCGTGACCATCGCCAGGGCGAAGATCAGGCCTGTCGCCAAGGCGTACTTCTTCCAGCCGATGGACTTCCAGAACGAACCGGTCCGGTGGGTGCCGACCGCTTCCGCTCCGCCGAGTGAGGAGTCGGAGGAATCCGAGGAACCGGAGGAGTCCGCGGGGCGACCGGGGGCATCGGCGGGCGATCTCGTGGCGTCGTCCGAGGAGCCGTCCTGCGCCCCGAACGCCGCCCGGGCGTCCGCGCGTTGGAGCGCCCGTGCCTCGCCCGGTGTCAGCGCCATCGCCACCGACGGGACTCTTCTGCGGATCCCCTCTCCCGTCCGGCGGAACGCGTGCTGGAAGACCGCGGCGCCGGTGGTCGCGCTGGCGCTGACCACGGCGGCGCCGACGATCGTCCCGGTCACCCCCAGCAGGGACGCGAGCACCGCGCCCACCACGGTGGCGAGCGCGCTGGCCACCACCTGCACGGCGGTCAGATCGAGCACCTTGCGCTTGGGCTCCCGCTTCTTGTCGCCCTTCGTCTCGTCCTTCTTTTCGTCCTTCTTGTCATTTTTCTTGTCGTCCTTTGTGTGACTCTCCATCAACGTCCTTCAATGTCCTTTGACAGTCCTGGAGCACGCGCGCCGCCGAAGAGGCATGTGCAAGGTGTCGACTGCCCTGTCGGCGCGGTTTCACCTCAACTGGCCGGAACAGGGCCGGACTTCACGCCTGAAGCGTGTTCGTGAAGGGCGTGACCGGCCGCTCCAGGAGATCGCCGTCCACGACGATGTCGACCACCTCGTTGTAGAAGGCGAGGAGATCCCTGACGGCGCCGACCGCGGGCAGCGGCTGCGGATAGCTCCAGACGATGTTCGGCGGGACGGCGGGAACACCGGCCCCGCCCCGCCACGACCAGTAGGTGGCGGTGCCCTTGTAGGGGCAGCCGGTGCTGTGGTCGGTCGGTTCGAACAGGTCGAGGCGGACGTCCTCGCGCGGGATGTAGTAGCGGGTGGGCAGGCCGGTCTCGAAGACCAGGACCGGGCGGTGGGTGTCGGCGACGACCGTGCCGTTGATCTCGACCCGGACGTGACGGCTGCTGGGGAGGGCGTCCACGCGTTTGTGCGGGTCACGGGGGTGGATGAAGATCTCTTCCTCCTCCTCGTACCAGTGGTCGAGCCCTCGGCCGACCCGCCGGGACCACTCGAACGCGATGTGCCCGGCGAGGTCGTCGGCGGGATAGGTCCAGGCCGCGTTCTCCGACAACTCGCCGCCGATCACGAGGTCGTAGAAGATCCGGGAGCCGGTGTGCGTGCCGGTCGGCGGGTTCTTCGCGGGGCGGAGGAGGTCCTCGCGGACCTCGTCGTGCGGGAAGGCGTAGAGCGGTACGGGGACGCCGGGTTCCCAGACGAGGACGGGACGGCGGCTGTCCACGACGGTGATGTCGTGCTTGCGGCCGCGGACCCAGCGGGGGCTGGGCTCCCAGAGGAGTCCTTCGGGGGTGGTCCTGACGTCCTGCGCGGTGGAGAACGTACTCATGACGGTTGCTCCCTGGTGGGTGGGGCGGCCCGGACGGCCGGTGTGACCGATCGTCGCGTGTCCGACGCTTCCGACGGTGACTTCCTGCCAGGTGTCGGCGGTAGCTCACTCGACGGCCGCGGCTGTTCCGGATGCCCGAGTTCAGGAATTCGCGTGTGCCCGGGCCGTGTTGTGACGGAAGATCCGCACATGACACAGCATCAGAGCGACCCGGCACCGGCGACCGGCGCGGCCGACGTCTACCTCGCGGCACTCCGTGACCGGCTCGCCGCCGACGGGACGACGGTGACCGCGACCACCTGGCGCGACCGCCCCGTGACGATAGGCAGCCGGTCGGACCGCAGAGCGCGGTGGTTCGGCACCAAGGCGGAACTGTTCGTCCTCGCCGCCGCGGTCCCCGGCGTCGACCAGGCCCTGCTGACCGAGTTCACCGGGTGGGCACTGGACTACGCGAAGAACCTGCGGGGCGGCCTGGCCGGCGCCCGCAACGCGGCGCTGATCCTGCCCGCGCTGGTCACCCCCAGCGCCCAGCCGGCCGCGCGGACCTGGGCCGCCCAGGACGCCCGGGTCCTCGGGACGTCCCTGATCGGGCGGCCCATCACGGTGGAGACCACGGGATCGGGAGTCACCCGGGTCACGATGTACCGGGGCGGGAGCATGTACGGCGGGATGTTCACCGGGCACGTCCTGGAGAAGGCGGCGCTGTACTTCCCGTAACGAGGTGAGCAACGGGCCGCCCCGGAGCCGCCGTTGGCGAGCGGGGAGCGCCGACCTCCCGGCCCCGCGCCGCCCACTCGCCGTCAACTAGGCGCAGCTTCATCCCCGTTGGCCGCGCCGCCGCCAACACCCCGTCACCCTATGGGTTCCGGCATCGGCAGCACGTCGTAGGCGAGGCCGATGACGTTCCCGGCCGACGGATCGGCCAGCTCCACACGCCAGCCGTCGGCGAACTGGTCGACACCCGCGGCCATCGGAATGGTGCCGGAGATCAGCACGGTCCCCGGCACCAGGTCTCCGCGGGACCGCAGCACGTCCACCCAGTAGGCCGGGGTGAGGAGTTCCGCGAGCGTGCCGGTCTGGATCTCGGTCTCGGTGCCGTCGTGGCTCACCCAGGCGCGCAGGGTGAGTTCGTCGATACGGGACTCCACGTCGGCCAGCCGCCAGGCGCGCCGGGCCAGGACGTCGGGGCCCGCGTTCTTGCTCCACGCCACCCCGTGCACCTCCAGGTCACGGTCGGTGTGATCGCACGCGGCGGTCAGCAGCAGCTCCCCGCCCTCCGCGACGACCAGCGCCCACTCCGCCTCGCCGGAGGTGCGGCCGTGCTGGACGGCGACGCGCGCGGTCTGCTGGGCGAGGTACGGGGAGACCGGGTACAGCGCGGGCGTCACGGACGGTCCCGGCACACCCAGCTCGGCCAGCTCCGCGACGTGCGCGGCGACGTCGTCCTGGCTGCGTCCGGCGTATCCGGCGTTGAGGACCTGGACGACATCGACCTCGCGGGTCGATCCGTCGGGCAGTTCGAAGGTCAGCACGGCCATGAGGGCACTCCCAGGGATCGGGGAACGGGGGAAAAGTCACGGGACACGGAGGCCGGGGCACAGGGAACGTGCCCCTGCGGATCCTGATTTCTCCGCGGTTAACTTCCGGCGCAGGGCTTGCGCATACGACCTGTATACAAGAAGTATGCCGGAAGGTCGATGTCCCCGAGCAAGGATGGGCACCATGCACGACACCCCGAAGAGCGACACGGGAGCCGCGGAGAGGCGCTCCGGCGTCCGCCGCGCCTTCGTCGCGAGCCTCACCGGCACGGCCCTGGAGTGGTACGACTTCGCCGTCTACTCCGCCGCCGCCGCGCTGGTCTTCGGCGATCTGTTCTTCCCCTCGGAGGACCCGCTCACCGGAACGCTCCTCGCGTTCTCCACCTACGCGGTCGGCTACGTCTCCCGGCCCCTCGGCGGCTTCGTCTTCGGCCGGCTCGGTGATGTGATCGGCCGCAAGAAGGTGCTGATCGCCACACTCGTCCTGATCGGCGTGGCCACGTTCGCCATCGGCCTGCTGCCCGCCTACGGCACGATCGGCGTGGCCGCGCCGATCGCCCTGGTCGTGCTGCGCTTCGCCCAGGGCGTCGGCGTCGGCGGCGAGTGGGGCGGCGCCGTCCTGCTGTCCAGCGAGTTCGGCGACCCGCGCCGCCGGGGCTTCTACGCCTCCGCCGCCCAGGTCGGCCCGCCCGCCGGCAACCTGCTCGCCAACGGTGTGCTGGCCGCCCTCGGCGCCCTGCTCACCGAGGCGCAGTTCGAGTCGTGGGGCTGGCGGGTGGCGTTCCTGCTGTCCGGCGTCCTGGTCGGCTTCGGCCTGTGGATCCGGGCCAAGCTGGAGGAGACCCCGGTCTTCAAGGCGATGGAGGCCGAGCAGTCCCGACCCCAGACCCCGATCCGCGAGGTCTTCACCACCCAGCCGCGCGCGCTGACCGCCGCGATCCTGTGCCGGGTCGGCCCGGACGTGCTGTACGCGATGTTCACCGTCTTCGTGCTGACGTACGCCACCCAGGAACTCGACATGTCACGCGGCTCCGCCCTCGCGGCCGTCCTCATCGGCTCCTCGGTCCAGGTCTTCCTGATGCCCCTGGCAGGCGCCCTCTCCGACCGCGTCAGCAGGCGCCTGCTGTACGGCGTCTCGGCGGTCGCCGCCGCCGTGTGGCCGTTCGTGTTCTTCCCGATGGCGTCCGGCGGCTCCTGGCTGCCGCTCGCCGCCGGAGTCCTGGTCGCCCTGGTGATCCACTGCTGTCTCTACGGCCCGCAGGCCGCCTTCATCGCCGAACAGTTCTCACCCCGGCTGCGCTACACCGGCTCCTCACTCGCCTACACCCTGGCCGGCATCATCGGCGGCGCCATCGCCCCGCTGCTCTTCACCACCCTGCTGAGCGCCTACGACAGCTGGGTGCCGCTGGCCCTCTACATCGCCCTCGCCTCCGCGATCTCCCTGGTCGGCGTCCTCCTGGGCCGCGACCCCGAGGCCGCCGTCGACGAGGACGCACAGCTCGCCGCGCCGAAGACCCCGGCCGCGGCCGACCTCCCCCTGTCCCACTGACCACGGCCCCAGACAAGGAGGCACCGCCCATGCGGATCGCCCTCAGCCAGCTCACCACCGGCCCCGACCCCGACAAGAACCTGCGCCTGATCGAGGAGTGGACCCGTCGCGCGGCGGACGCCGGAGCCCGCGCCGTCGTCTTCCCCGAGGCGTCGATGGCCTGCTTCGGCACCCCCCTCGCCCCGCTCGCGCAGCCCCTCGACGGCCCCTGGGCCGACGGCGTCCGCGAGATCGCCCGCGCGACCGGCACGGTCGTCGTCGCCGGCATGTTCACCCCGGCCGCCGGAGGACGGGTGGCCAACACCCTGCTCGCCACCGGCCCCGGCGTCGAGGAGTCGTACGACAAGATCCATCTCTACGACGCCTTCGGCTTCCGCGAGTCCGAGACCGTCGCCCCGGGTTCCCGTACCGCCCTGATCGACGTGGACGGTGTCCGGCTCGGTCTGGCCACCTGCTACGACGTCCGCTTCCCCGAGCTGTTCCGGGCGCACGCCGATGCCGGGGCGGTGGGCACCCTGCTGGCGGCCTCCTGGGGCGCCGGGCCCGGGAAGCTCGACCAGTGGGAGCTGCTGGTGCGGGCCCGCGCGCTGGACGCGACCGTGTGGGTCGCCGCGGTGGGGCAGGCCGATCCCGGGACCGGTCCCGGCCCGGTGCCGACCGGTATCGGGCACAGCTTGGTGGTGGGCCCGGACGGGACCGTACGGGCCGCTCTGGGCGCGGAGCCGGAGCTGCTGGTGACGGAGCTGGACGTCGACGAGGTCGGCGCGGTCCGCGAGAAGACGTCCGTGCTGGCGAACCGGCGTCCGGAGGTGTGGGGATGAGCGGGCCCGAGCTGGAGTTCCACCGTCCCGACGGGCCCTGGCGCGCTCCGGCGGGTGCCGGGCCCGGTGTCGAGGAGTGCGTGCTGGCCGAGGACCCCGAGAGCGGCCGGCGCACCGCGCTCGTCCGGTGGGCGCCGGGCACGGACAGTTCGGCGTCGGGCGTGGCCCTGCACGACGTGTGGGAGGAGGTCTACCTCGTCGAGGGCGCGATGCACGACCTGACGCTGGACCGCACGTTCACCGCGGGCATGTACGCCTGCCGTCCGCCGGGCATGCCGCACGGGCCGTGGACCGCGCCGGACGGGGTGACGATGCTCGTGATCACGTATCCCTGAGTCCGGCGCGTCGCCTCAGCCGTCGAGGAGCACCGTGAGGGTCGACTGGAGGTGGTGGTCGATGGCCGCGCACGCGGCCCCCGCGTCACCGGCGGCGAGGGCGTCGACGATGGCCTCGTGCTCGTCGAGCACCGCTTTCTGCCGGCCCCGCTGGTTGAAGACGGCGACGACCCCGGCGCGGACCTGGCGGCTGCGCAGACCGTCGTAGTGCCGGTCCAGGAGGGTGTTGCCGACGGCCGACACCAGGGAGGCGTGGAAGCGGTGGTCCACGGCGATGAACTCGCGGGCCTCCTGCTCGCCGGTGAGCGCGCGCTGCTCGTCCAGGAGGGCGCGCAGTTCGTCCAGGGGGACCCGCCCGGCCGCGACGAGGCGCTCGGCCGCGTACCGCTCGACCATGCCGCGCAGTTCCATCAGCTCGCGCACCTCACGGCCCGTCAGCGACGCCACGCGGGCGCCGCGCTTGGGCACGAGTTCGACCAGGTCCTCCGCGGCGAGCATCAGGAGCGCCTCGCGGATGGGGGTGCGGGAGACACCGATACGATCGGCGAGGTCCTGCTCCGACAGGAAGGCTCCCTGCATCTCCGGGTCCGTCAGAACCGTGTCCTTGAGATACGCGTAGGCCTTCTCCCGACCGGACGCCACGGCAACCCCCAGACATCGCATACAGTTTGTATACCGACGCTACCACGGGGGTTTCCGCGCCACAGGGGTCCGTCGGCAGGCGTGCTCCCCCGCCACCGACCGTGAGCACCCCGGTCTGTGGATAGAGTTCAGGGACGCCAGGCAGAGTGTGCGACACAGCGAAAGTGAAGAATTGATCATGAGTAACGTCTACTTCGACATCACCATCGACGGCGCTCCCGCGGGCCGCATCGTCTTCAACCTCTTCGACGAGGTCGTCCCGAAGACCGCGCGCAACTTCCGTGAGCTGGCCACCGGACAGAACGGTTTCGGCTACGCGGGCTCCGGCTTCCACCGCGTCATCCCCCAGTTCATGCTGCAGGGCGGTGACTTCACCAACCACAACGGCAC
The DNA here is from genome assembly GCF_044747445.1 of Streptomyces sp. NPDC090083. NCBI lineage: Bacteria > Bacillati > Actinomycetota > Actinomycetes > Kitasatosporales > Streptomycetaceae > Streptomyces > Streptomyces sp. NPDC090083. The sequence goes on from NZ_JBIVED010000004.1 coordinate 486,762, forward strand.
CGGTGGCAAGAGCATCTACGGTGAGAAGTTCGCGGACGAGAACTTCACGCTGAAGCACGACCGCCCGTACCTGCTGTCGATGGCGAACGCCGGCCGCAACACCAACGGCTCGCAGTTCTTCGTCACCACCGTCGTCACCTCGTGGCTCGACGGCAAGCACGTCGTCTTCGGCGAGGCCGTCGAGGGCCAGGAGATCATCGACAAGATCGAGTCCCTGGGCTCGGACTCGGGCGCCACCAAGGCCAAGATCGAGATCGCCGCGTCCGGCGTCGTCGAGGCCTGACCGACACCCCCAGCGGGTCGGGAACAGCGCCGCGGGCCCCGGGGACGGAACGTCGTCCCCGGGGCCCGCGGCTTCGCATTCCTGAAAAGAACCTGTCACATACGGACCGGAATCCCCCACCCGTCCGTCGCGGTTGGTACAGGCACGACCCCGTTGCGAGGCCCGTCCTCGTGCGACGAAGGAGTGACCATGACCGTTGACCTGACCACGACGGACCAGCAGGCCTTCACCCAGGACTGGCTGGAGTGGTACCGCGGGCAGGAGGAACGGCTCGCCGCTCCGCACGGTTTCCTCGCGATCACCGGCCTGCACTGGCTGGACGAGCGTCCGCAGCGCTTCCCGGACGCCCCCGGCGCCTGGTGGACCGACGCCGACGGGGTCGCCGTGGCGCTCGACGAGGGCGTTGAACTCGTCGTCGCGGGTAAGACCGTGCGCGGTGAGCACCGCTTCGGCGTACTGCCCGAGCGGGGCGGTGTCGACGCGGTCTGGGGCGATGCCGTGATCGAGGTGGCGAAGCGCGGCGGGAACGACATCGTGCGGCCCCGGCACCCGGACGCCCCGCTGCGCACCGCGTTCGCCGGTACGCCCGCCTACGCGCCGGACCCCCGCTGGGTGGTCCAGGGACGCTACACGGCGTTCGACACGCCGCGGCCGACGACCGTGGGCGCCTCCGTCGAGGGTCTTGAGCACGTCTACGACGCGCCGGGCCGGGTCGAGTTCGAGCTGGACGGGCAGGCACTGGCCCTCACGGCGTTCCCCGGGCGTGGACCGGGCGGGCTGATGGTGCTCTTCACGGACGCCACCTCCGGGGTGACCACCTACGCCGCCAACCGCTCCCTCACGCTCCCCGCGCCCGACGCCGACGGCACGGTCGTCCTGGACTTCAACCGCGCGACGAACCTGCCGTGCGCCTACACCGACCTCGCGACCTGCCCGCTGCCGCCGGCGGAGAACCGGCTGCCGGTGTCCGTCGAGGCCGGCCAGAAGATCCCCCGCGAGCGGGGCGGAGCGGCCTGACTCCCGCGCCTGACGTGACCGGGCCGGCACCGGCGCCCCAGCGGCGCCGCCGGCCCGGTTCGGCGTTCGGTCCCCGGCCCCGATCCCGACAACCATGCGCGCCTCTGAGTCGTCCCTTTTAATGCGCGCAGGTTTCCGCGCGGTCGCACCCCCCACGGACACTGCGCACGGACGATGCGCAGAAAAGAGGCCGCATGCTCCGTATCCACTTCACGTCGCAGGATCTGCAGAGCGTCCGGGTCGCCCGTCAGCCCCATGCTCTCTGGGAACTCGTCTGCGGTGTCTGCCGGTTGGACACCCGGCAGGGGGCGCTCGAGTTCGGGCACTGGCGCCGGTCCGTGCGTGAGGGGCTGGAGAGGAATCCGCGGGCCCGGCGGGCGCTGCTGCCGCTGCAGACGCTGATTCCGCCGGTGGGCTACATCCCCGACTTCCTCACCCCGTCGGTCACCGGTGGCGGGCTGGCCGTCGGGCTCGACGAGGTGCGGTCCACGTCCCGCACCCGGCTGAGCGGTGAGCTGTCCCGGCTCGCGGAGTCGCGTCCGCTGCCGTCCTGGGTGTCCAGCCTCGACCGGCCGGGCGCCAAGGCGCTGGGGACGTTGACGCGGGCGCTGGAGCTGTCCTGCAAGACGCTGCTGGAGCCGTACTGGCCGCGTATCCAGACGGCGATCGGCAACGATGTCGAGTTACGCTCACGGGCCCTCCTCGACGGCGGCACCTCCGCGCTGCTCGACGCGCTGCGCCCGCACGCCCGCTGGAACGCTCCCGTGCTGGAGGTGAACTATCCCGTCGACCGCGAGCTGTACCTGGAAGGGCGCGGTCTGCTGCTCGTCCCCTCCTACTTCTGCTGGCGCAGGCCCACCGCGCTCGCGGATCCCACGCTCGGGCCCGTGCTCGTCTACCCGGTCGCCAAGCAGCCGCTGGAGGTCGCCCGCGCGAGCAAGGACGGTCTGGAACGACTGCTGGGCCGCACCCGGACGGTCGTCCTGGCACACCTCGCCAACCATGGGGCGCGGACCACGTCCGAGGTCGCCTCGGCCGCCAACATCGCGCTGCCCAGCGCCAGTTACCAGCTCGGCGTGCTGCGCGACGGAGGTCTGGTCGCCAGCCACCGGGAGGGCCAGTTCGTACGGCACTCGGCAACACCCTTGGGGCTGCGCCTGCTTGACCGGTGAAGGACGGACGCATCGCCGGAGCGGCGCCGCGCACACCTCGCCCGGCGCCACTTCGAACGGCTTCGAATTCATTGCCGTCACACGACGCGCACGACCATCGTTGGTGTGGACCGCACCCGACCACCGCAGAGGTCGATCGGGCACATGAGCACCACCCACTGGACCGACGGGCGTGGGCGGTTGCCGGCGGCGGACCCGACCAGTCCGCCGCCTCCGACGCCGACCACGCCATCACGCGCAGGGGGTGGCCGGGGCATGGCGCGATCGGGCGCGGTGGCCACCGTTCACAGGGGGACGGTGGCCGCCGCGCCTTCGGCGCGCCGTCTCCGGGTCAGCCCGCCCGGCGCCGGTCCGCCGCGGCGCGGTGGGTGAGGGGCTCGCGCAGGGCCAGGTGCTCGCGCAGGGTCGTGCCGGTGTACTCGGTGCGGTAGACGCCGCGTTCCTGGAGCGCGGGGACGAGCAGGTCGACGATGTCGTCCAGGCCGTCGGGGATCAGGTACGGCGTGACGTTGAAGCCGTCGACCGCGCCGTGCCGGACGAAGTGGGCGAACTTGTCCGCCAGTCCCTCCGGGGTGCCGACATGGCCGCGCTGCGGGCCGAGCGCGATGACGGTCTCACGCAACGACCAGCGGTTCGCGTCGGCCTTCTCCCGCCATTCGGCGACCACTTGGCGCGGGTCGGCGATGCGCCGTGCGCCGAAGGAGCCGTCGTTCTCGGCGACGACCGGGTCCTCCTTGGGCAGCGGCCCGTCGGCGTCACGGCCCGAGAGGTCGATGCCCCACAGGAGTCCGGCGATCCCCAACGCCGTTGCCGGGGTGACCTGTTGGAGGCGGATCCAGCGCTTCTTCTCCAGGGCTTCTTCCTCCGTGGCGCCGATGATGATCTCGGTGCCGGGGAGGATGCGCAGGTCGTCGTCGGGTCGGCCGACGGCCCGCAGCCGGCGCCGCAGGTCGTCGGCGAAGGCGAGCGCGTCGTCGAAGTCGTTGCCGTGCGCGGAGAAGATGACGTCGGCGTTGCGCGCGGCGAAGTCGCGGCCCTCGCCGGAGTCCCCGGCCTGGAAGATCACCGGGTGTCCCTGGGCGCTGCGGGGCAGCGTGGGTGCGAGGTCGACGTCGAACTGCGGTCCCTGGTGCCGGACGTGGCGTACGGCGCCGGGTGCCGCCCAGGCCGGGGCGCCGGCCGAACCGGAGGCGGCCTCGTCCTGCCAGCTGTCCCAGAGGGCGCGGGCCACGGTGAGGAACTCCTCGGCGCGGCGGTAGCGGTCGGCGTGGTCGAGGTAGCCGCCGCGACGGAAGTTGGCACCGGTCCAGGCGTTGTCGGTCGTGACCACGTTCCAGCCCGCGCGGCCCTCGGAGAGCAGGTCGAGGCCGGACAGGCGGCGGGCGAGGTCGGCGGGTTCGTTGAAGGTGGTGTTGGACGTGCTGACCAGGCCGATCCGGTCCGTCACGGCGGCCAGCGCGGCGAGTTGGGTGATCGCGTCGGGCCGTCCGGCGACGTCGAGGTCGTGGATCCGTCCGTCGACCTCGCGCAGCCTCAGCCCCTCCCCCAGGAAGAACGCGTCGAACAGGCCGCGTTCGGCGGTCCGGGCGACGCGCCGGAAGTTGGCGGGGTCGATCTGGGAACCGCTCGCCGGATCGGACCAGACCGTCCAGTGGTTGACGCCCTGGAAGAAGACACCGAAGTGGAGTTGAGCCTCGGGCCGGGGCACGTCGAGGGGGTCGGTGCGGGTCATCGGACGTCCTCCTGGGCGGCCACGGCGGCGTAGCGGTTGGCGGGCCGGTCCAGGCCCAGCTGGGTGCGCAGCGACGCGCCGGGCAACGGCCGTACGGCGCAGCGTCGTTCGACCAGGTGGGGCAGGACGAGCCGGGACAGTTCCGGGAGTTCCTCGTCCAGCACCAGGGGGTGCAGACGGACTCCGTCGACCACTCCCCTCAACTCCCCCAGCAGCGTGGCGAGTCCGGCGGCGGAGCCGATGTGGCGCAGGCATCCCCGGTCGCTCCAGGGCGCGTGCCGTTCGAGGTCGGCGACGCGTTCCTCGGCCGTGGCGTCGGCGGTGTCGAGGGCGATGTCGACCTCGGCGAACGTACGCGGTGTTCCGGCGGCGGACGCGCTCGCGGTGACGGCCGCGAGGTCCCGGCCCTCGACGAGGGCGACGTCGAGCAGATCGCCGGGGACCCGCTCCGGGCTGCCGAGCACGACGAGTTGGCCCTGCGGTGGACGTGGCACGATCGCCGGGCCCTTCACCGCGAAGGTGTCGCCGGTGAAGTCGACGTAGTGCAGCCGGTCCCGGTCGAGATAGCGGCTGGTGGCCACGGAGCGGATGACCGCGTCGTCCTCCCAGGAGTCCCACAGCCGGCGGACGACGTCGACTCCGTCCCGCGACTCGCGGGCGCGGGCCGCCTCGCCGTCGACGGGCGGACGCCCCCAGGCGGAAGCCGCTTCGGGCCGTGCCTCCTCGCTCACCACCCACCCGGCACGCCCGCCCGCGATGTGATCCAGGGACGCCAACTGGCTTGAGACATGGAAGGGTTCGGCGTAGGTGAGCGGCACGACGGGCGCGATGCCGACGACGCTCGTCGACGCGGCGAGGAACGCGGCCCGCTCCACCGCGCCGATCCGGCCGACGACCTCGGGCGCGGCGCCGGGCGGGAGCGCGCCGTCGTCCAGTGTGAGCAGGGTGAACCCGGCGTTCTCCGCGGCGGCGGCGACGCGGGCCACCCGGCGCGGGGTCAGCAGGTGGTCGGGTGAGTGGGCGGCGCGGCGCCAGGCCGCGGGATGGGCGCCGTCACCGTCGATTTCGAGGGCGAGCCGCAGGGCGGGGCCGGACATGGGGGTTCCTTCCGAGAGCACGTCGAGACGGCCGGCCCGCGGGGCCGGCATGGGTCAGGGGCGTGCGGAAGGACAGACGGCGGATGCGGTGCGGCAGTAGTCGACGTGCCGGCGGATGATCAGCCGTGCGCCCGGACCGGTGCCACGAGGTGCGGCGTCGCCTGCACGCATCGGGGCCTCCACCCGTCCGGGACCGGTCGCCTCAACCTTGGTCGCCGCCACCGGAAGATGTCAAGAACATTAGATGTACGCGCATGCGGCGGAGGCGGGTCGGGTCGGGTCGGGTCGGGTCGGAAAAGCGTTGGCTGTGACGGTGACCGTGCTGCTACCTTCCCTGAGCCGTGAGAGACCGCGAGGAGGTGGGACCCATGAACGCAGTATCCAGGTGGGTGCTCCCCCTTTTCGCCACGGTCGGGCCAGCGGCATAGGTGTCGCCGGGAGCGCCTCGCACCAAGGCGATCCCGAAAGGCAACACCATGGAACTCTCCACCACACCAGTGCGGTTCACCGCGCAGACATCGTCGAACGGTGTCCTCGTCCGCGACTTCACCGTCGGCGGCCTGACCGGAGCACTCTGGTCCCCCGCCGAATCCCCTTCCGTAAGCGCCCCCTTGGTCCTGATGGGCCACGGCGGCGGCACCGACAGCAAGGCCCCGGCCATGGCGGGCCGCGCCGACCGGCTCGTGAACGGCTGCGGATTCCACGTGGCCACCCTCGACGCCCCCGGCCACGGCGACCGGCCGCGCACCGCACACGACGAGCGCGAGATCGCCGCGATGCGGCACGCGATGGCGGCGGGCGAACCGGTCGGCGAGATCGTCGTCCGCTACAACGCCCACCTCGCCGAACGTGCCGTACCCGAGTGGCTGACGGTCCTCGACGCCCTCCGGGCACTCCCGGAGATCGGCACCGAGGGACCCGTCGGCTACTACGGCCTGAACATGGGCACCGCGATCGGCGTCCCGCTGACGGCGGCCGAACCCCGCATCGCCGCCGCGGTGTTCGGGCAGTTCTGGTACGACGACGCCCTCGCGGAGACGGCGCGGCGGATCACCGTGCCGATCGAGTTCGCGCTGCAGTGGGACGACGAGCACATCCCGCGCGCGTCCGGTCTCGCGCTGTTCGACGCCTTCGGCTCGAAGGAGAAGTCGTTGCACGTCAACTCGGGCCGCCACAAGGAGCTTCCGCGGTTCGAGGCGGACAGCGCGGCCCGCTTCTTCGCCCGGCATCTGAGCCGGGCCGACGTTCCCGGGGCAGCCTGACGGCCACCGGCGTCCGGCCGTCGGCCGGGCGCCGGTCCCTCAGCGCGAGCGCGGCCCGGTGCCCGCTCCGAAGTCCATGCCCGTCATGAGTTCGGAGAAGGCGCCGCCCGCGGCGGCGGACGTGAAGAGCCGGTCGAGTCGAGCCCGCGCCAAGTTCCGTCGGAAAGGGCCGGAGTCGGAGGCGTCACCGGCGTCGTGGAGCATGCGCGTCATCCAGTGGGAGAACTCCTGGTCGTTCCAGACCCGGCGCAGACACCGCGCGGAGTACGTCCGCAGACCCGTGTCGTCGTGGTCGTGGACGGCGTCCCGTACGGCGCGGGCGAAGAGGTCGGCGTCGTAGAGCGCGAGGTTCATCCCCTTGCCGCCCATCGGGGAGACGATGTGCGCCGCGTCGCCGACGAGGTGGAGGCGGCCGTACTGCATCGGGTCGTGTACGAGGCTGCGGAGGCGGAAGGTCTCGCGGTCGGTGATCGGGCCGGAGACGAGGGCCGGATCGCCGAGCCGGGTGCGCAGCGCGTCCCAGACACGGGCGTCGGACCACGCGCCGGGCTCGTCGTCGGGCGGGCACTGGAGGTAGTAGCGGCTGGTGTACGGGCCGCGCGGGAAGTGCGCGGCGAAGCCCTGCTCGCTGACGGCGAGGAGCGGGTGGGCCGGCGGCGGGGCATCCGCCAGGACCGTCAGCCATCCGATGCCGTGGTCGAAGGTGTACGGCGTGAGGGTCCCGTCGGGGACGGAGCTGCGGCTGATGCCGTGGTCGCCGTCGCAGCCCGCGACGAAGGAGCAGGTGAGCGTGTGGAGGGCGCCGTCCGGGGTGCGGTAGCGGACGGTGGGGTGTTCGCTGGTCAGGTCGTGCAGGGAGACGTCGGCGGCCTCGAAGCGGAGGTCGCCGCCGTCCTCCAGGTAGGCGGCGGTGAGCTTCTGGACCAGCATCTGCTGGGGGCAGATACGGGCCGTGGGGCCCTCGGAGCCGTCGGAGTCGGACACGAGGTGGGGCTCGCCGTCGACGCGGAGCTCCAGGATGCCGTCGTGCGGGACGCCGCCCAGGACGCGGTCGGCCAGGCCCCAGGAGTCGAACATACGGACCGCGCGGGTCTCGACGATGCCCGCGCGCTGGCGCTGTGCCACGTACTCCCGGGACTGCCGTTCCAGGACGACACAGTCGATCCCGGCGCTCCGCAGCAGGTTCGCGACGGTCAGCCCGGCCGGACCCGCACCGATCACCACCACGGTCACGGACTCCGCGGGCTCGCTCAACTCCCGCACACTGTCGGTCACTTGACCACCTCCGGAATCACCCTACCGACGCGGAGCGCCGCACCGCCGGGTCACTTGACCTGGATGGTCGCCTTCCAGGTCTCGACGATCAGGGGGCAGAGGCGGCCGGGGTCGGGAACGCAGTGGCGCTGTGCGCTGACGGTGGCGGCGCCGGCGGCTGCCGCCCGGTAGACGGCCGTGGAGTCTCCGGCCGGATAGGTGGCGTCGGACCTGTGCCCGAGCACGGTCCGGTCGCTGGAGTCCAGTGCGGTCCAGGAGTAGGTGAGCCCGTGCTCGCGGTAGTGGGTGAGCCGGACTTCTACGTCACCGCCGACGCTCGCGGCGACCGTCCGGCCGTTGTCCGCGTTCGTGAGCACGACGCGCCCGGCGCGGAGCGCGTGCGCCGACGCCGGTGTCGCGACGGTTGTCGTGGTGGCGGCGAGGGCCAACCCCGCGGCCCCCAGGGCCGTAGACCACTTGGCAGTTCCCATGACGCACGCTCCTCGCACTCTCCGGTGGCAGCGGATGTGCTGCCCAGCGGGGTCAACGTGGCGGTGGAGGACGGGTCACAGGCAACCACTCGAACGTGGGCCGGAGGGCTGCGGGGACGCCCCGGGGCTACCGCGGGTTCGCGCCGTCTGTGCGTGTGTTATGAATCTTTCCGTATGACCGATAGGAAAAGCACGTAGACAACCGTTCGACCGGCCCCACGGGTGAGGACCGGTCGGGGTCGCCGATGCCGGGGTCCGCTCCCCGGGCTGCGGTGATCTTCCTTCCCAGGAGGACCTCCCGCATGTTTCGACGTATTGGCAGTGGGGTCGTCAGACATCCCGTCTGGACGATCGTGGCATGGCTGATCGCGGCCGTGGCGATTGTCGCCACGGCGCCCAGCCTGCCCTCCAACAGTGACGAGAGCAGTTTCCTCCCCAAGAGTTACGAGTCCATCAAGGCGGCGGACCTCCAGGCGAAGGCGTTCCCCAGCGCCTTCACTCCGTCCGCCATCGCGCTGTACCAGCGCTCCGACGGCGGCAAGCTCACCGCCGCGGACCAGAAGGACGTCGCCCGGATCACGACCGAGCTGGGCAAGAAGCACATCGACCAGGTGCAGAAGGTGGTCCCCGGCCCGCCGTCCAAGGACGGCAGGTACACCATGACCCTGGTGCAGATGGACAGCAAGAACGCCGGCCAGCCGGCCCAGGCGGATGCCGCGAAGGTACTGCGCGACGACGTCAAACAGCTGGCCAAGGGCACCGATCTGGACGTGAAGCTCGGCGGTTCCGCCGCGCAGGCGCTCGACCAGCAGGACTCGTCCAAGCGCGGCGAGGCGCTGATCGGCATCGGGACCTTCCTCATCATCCTGGTGACGCTGCTGATCATCTTCCGCGCGCCGATCCTCGCCGTCCTCCCGCTGGTCCTGATCGGCGTGGTGGCGTCCATCGCCAACGGACTGATCGCGTACGCCACCAAGCTGTTCGGGCTCCAGGCGAACAGTTCCGTGTCGTCGATCCTGATCGTCGTGCTGTTCGGCGTGGGCACGGACTACTTCCTGTTCCTGATGTTCCGGTACAGAGAACGCCTGCGGGCGGGTGACGAACCGAAGCAGGCCATGATCAACGCGGTCGCCCGGGTCGGCGAGGCCATCGCCTCGGCCGCCGGCGCGGTCATCATCGCGTTCCTCGCGCTGGTGCTGTCCACGCTGGGCTTCCTCAAGCAGATGGGTCCGGCGCTGGCCATCTCGGTCACCGTCACCCTGATCGCGGGCCTGACGCTGATCCCGGCCGTGGTGTCGCTGATCGGGCCGAAGGTCTTCTGGCCGTCGAAGTCGTGGCAGCAGGAGCCGCAGAACGCCCGGTTCGCCGCGCTCGGCCGCGGTGTGCAGCGCAGGCCCGCGCTGACCGCCGCGCTCTCCGGGCTCGTCCTCGTCGCCCTGTCGCTCGGCACGCTCGGCTACAAGGCCACCTTCGACCTGGCCTCGGGCTCCATGCCCAAGACCAAGGAGTCGATGGTCGTCCAGGACGAGATGCAGAAGGCGTACTCGGCGGGCGCGGCGGCTCCCACCGACGTCTATCTCTCCAGCACCGACGGCAAGCCGCTCGACAAGTCCGGCTTCCCGGCCTACGCCGAGAAGCTCGGCGCCGTCGACGGTGTCGCGAGCGCGAAGATGAGCCAGGTCAACCAGGACGGTACGACGGCGGACTTCACGGTCACGCTGAAGTACGAGGCGTCCACGGAGAAGGCGATCGACGCGGTGGGCCGGGTGCGGGACGTCGCGCACGCCTCCGCGCCCGACGGCACGAAGGCGCTGGTCGGCGGCATGTCCTCGATCTACAAGGACATCAACACCGCGGTCAACCACGACTACCGGACCGTGTTCCCAGTCGCCGCCCTGCTGATCATGCTGATCCTGGGACTGCTGCTGCGCAGTGTGGTCGCGCCCTGGTACCTCATCGCCTCGGTGGGTCTCGGCTTCGGTGCCACGCTCGGTGCCACGGTCTGGATCTTCCAGGACGCCCAGGGGCATCCGGGGCTGATGTTCATGCTCCCGGTGATCATGTATCTCTTCGTGGTCGCCATCGGCACGGACTACAACATCCTGATGATCGCCCGGCTCCGCGAGGAGGCCCGCGAGGGCCGCGACCCGCGCGAGGCGGCCAGCATGGCGCTGCGGCACGCGGGACCGACCGTGGCCGCGGCCGGGTTCATCCTCGCGGCGACCTTCGCCACGATGATGCTGGCGGGCAACGCCCTGCTCACGGAGATGGGCTTCGCGGTCTCCTTCGGCATCGCCATCGCCGCGTTCGTGATGGCGATGTTCTTCACGCCGAGCCTCACGGCCCTGATCGGCCACGCGGCCTGGTGGCCCGGTCACGCCGACCGCATCCAGGAAACCCCGGACGGTCATGGTTCCGGCACCTCGGGCCCGGCCGCCGGCACGGGTGACGAGGACCCGGTCACGCCCGGTCCGGCGGGTCGTCGCGGCTAGCACCACGCGGGGTCTGTCCACCGGTCCGCACGGCCGGTGGACAGGCCCCGCACCCGTTTCCGCACGTTGATCGACGCCCTCTCCACGCGCGGTCGACTTCGCGTGGACGTCCGGCCCTGTGGCACCTCAACGGGCGGACGGTGAACGGCTCCTGACCGGGACGAGGCCGGGTAAAGCCGCCGTTTCGGAGTGTCCGGACGGGGCACAAGCGATCACAGTCCAGTGCTTCGGTCAGCAGGCACGCCTTCTTCCCCTTCGAGGAGCGTCACCGTGCCCTTTTCGTCCCGTCCCGACAGCGAGCCGACGTGTGCGGCTTCCGCCGAGAGCGTGGAGGTCTGACGTGATCGTGCCGAACCCCGCCGTCCTGCAACAGGCGGTCGACCGTTACCGGGCCCTCGCGGCCGACGGGGACACCGCCTGCGCGGTCCCCCTGCAGAACGCCGCCTACACCCTGTGCGTGCTGACCGGCACCCGCACGGTCGAGGAGGCCATGACCGCCGTGGAACGCCTGTGTTCACGCACCGCGGCACCCCTCCCCGCACACCTGCGGCCCCTCACCCTCGCGCCGGCTTCTCCGGTCTCCCTGGGCTCGCGTGGCCCCTCCGGCGAAACCGCTTCCGAGGAAAGGGAGTTGGTGTCCTGAAGGACGACTGAGAAGCGCTCGCTCGACGCCACAGAGTCGGAACACCGGCCCGACGACTGACCCGCCGTACGGCTGGAGTCGGTCGGGCCGGACGGCACGGAAGTCACCCGGACCCTCATACCCGGGCACCGTGCCAGCAGGGCGGACACCGCGTCCGCCACCATCAGGGCATGGATATCTGGTCCCGCTTCATCACCCGTCGTCAGGCGGACCGGGAGACCGAGAACGAGAACTCCTGGCGCCGCTACGTCCTGCTGCGCGTCCACGACATCCCAGGACTCACCGCACAGGAGCGCGGAGCCATCATCCCGGCCGCCTACCACGCCTGTTCGGACGGACAACTCCCGGTGTGGAGCTGGGAACGACGCGCTGCCGCCGCCCTCGCGCTCACCCTGCTGTCCGCCCTCACGGGCTGCGCAGGACTGCTCTGGTTCGTGAACCGCGGCGTCCGCACCGAGTTGGGCAGCTGGCTCGTGTCCCATGTGCCGGCGGAGGGCCTGGTCACGTCCGTCCGCACCCAGGCCCTGATCACCGTCCCGCTCATCGGCCTCGGGGCCCTCCTCATCCGTTTCCCCACCTCCTTGCGCCTACTGCGCTCCGCCCTCGGCGACGGCAGCCGGGTCGCCTGGGGCCTGCCCTACGCGAAGGTCCCGCAGCTGGCCGTCATCCTTGTGGGCTGCCCCTGGGCCGCGGCGACGATCTCCGACGTCTACGCTTCCTGGCCCACGGGGTGGAACATCCTCATCGTCCTGGCCCTCGTGCTGGGCGCGGTCCTGGTCCGCCTGATGGTGGTCGTCGACAGCTGGATGCAGTCCGTCCGCCCGGCCCCGTGGAACCGCAGCGACGACGAAGCGATCCGGACCCTCTTCCTGAGCACCGTCAACCTGTACCGCTCACGCCGCGGCTGGGACGCACCCTCGGAGATCTCCTTCCTGCGCTACCAGATCGATGCCGGTGCCCGTCGCGTCGAGACCAACCGGGTGCCGCTCCGTGCGGTCCGCTTCCGTGAGCGCGGTCTGCGCACCGAAATACGCCACAGGCACCGCAAGTTGGCCGAACAGCTCCGGCTGCACAGTCGCTCTCTCGCTCAGGTCCACTCCCTCGCCGACTACGACCGTGTCTGCGACTCCCTGCGGGCCGGGCTGCTCGCCGCTGTCGGCTCCGACTGGGACGAACTGCTGCGCCACGCGCCCGAGTTGACCGCCGCCTCGCAGTTTCGGCGCGCCGCCAACAGGCTCACCGGCCCGGTCGTGCTCGTCGCGGCGGGGCTGGTCATCCCGCTCCTGCCCGGCGTCGGACCCGTGCCCGGCGACAGCGTCCGCATCCTCCTGCTCGCCTCCGGAGCCCTCGCCCTGCTCCCGGCCGCCACCACCGATCTGGCCCGCGGCAACGTCCAAGGCGCCCTGGACAAAGCCCTGTTCGGCAAGAACCAGGCCTAGGAGGTTAGCGTCGGCCGAGTCGGAGGGGCCTGCACCACGTCACGGGGCTACGCGATGTCCTCAGGTGCGAGGTCGGGGCGCAGCCGGTGCCAGGAGGGGTGGCGGAGGTAGCCGGCCCGGGTGCGGGTGGCGTAGGTGACCTCGCCGACCAGGCGGGGCAGCACCCAGTGGGCGCCGGTGATCGGAGGGACCGGGGTGAAGGGGCAGTCCGTGGTGGCGGCGACGCTCAGGAGTGCCGACAGGTCCGCCCGTTCGCGCTCGCTCCAGCCGGTGCCGACGCTCCCGACGTACCGCAGCCGTCCTTCGTGCCGCTGCCCGAGCAGCAGCGCTCCGGGCAGGCCGGTCAACCGCCCTCTGCCGGGCGTCCAGCCGCCGATGACCGCGTCGGTGGTGACCAGGTTCCTGATCTTGATCCACGACCGTGAGCGCACCCCGGGCTCGTATCGGGACGTCAGGCGCTTGCACACGATCCCCTCCAGCCCGGCCGCACGGGTCGCCTCCAGTGCCCGCGCACTGCTGCCGACGACCGCGGCCGGCACGGACCAGCACGCTCCGGACAGTTCCAGCGACTCCAGCGCGTGCCGCCGCTCGGCGTACGGGGCCGACAGGAGGCTGTCGGTGCCGAGGAAGACAACGTCGAACAGGACCAGGTGAACCGGCGCGCGCCGGGCGGCCCGGCCGACCACGGCGGCCGGTGACCGGACCAGCCCCATCCGGGACTCCAGCCGCCCGAAGTCCGCGCGCCCGCTTTCGTCGAGGGCGACGATCTCGCCGTCCAGGATCGCCGGCGTGCCCCGGAACTCCTCTCCCAGGGCTTGCAGCTCCGGGTACGCCGAGGTGATGTTCTCGCCCGAACGGGACCGGAACAGCGCCGTCCCGTCCCCGGGAAGACGGGCGAGGACCCGCTGACCGTCCTGCTTGGTCTCGACCGCCCACCGGTCGTCACCGCCCGGCAGCGGCAGGCGGCCGGGTGACGCGAGCATGGGCGCGATCGGCGGCAGGGTGACCATGCATCCCACCCTCGCCTCTTCAGCGGGCCACGGCACCCCGGGCCAGGCCGTTCCCCGACGGCACGCCCGACCGTCCCGCGCTCAGGAGATCCCCCGGCTCCCCTGTCCGTGCCTAGGCGCTCGGGTCCCAGGCCAGGAGCAGGTCGAAGAGGTTGCCGTCGCCGTCCACCTCCAGCGAGCCGACCGGGATACGGCCGTACAGCACGAGGACCAGTTCGCCGGCCGTGCCCCGGAGGGAGGCGTCGGCCCCGGGGGCGTCCGCGGGGACACGGGTGGCGTGGGCGCCGTCGGCGGAGAGTGTGAGGCGCCAGGAGCGGCCTTCGGTGGCGTGGTAATCGACGACGGCGGGCGCGTGCGGCCAGGGGTCCGGACCCGCGCAGCAGGTGGACAGGAACTCGTCGACGCCGTCGAGCGCCGCTTCCTCGGGCAGCGCCCGCGCCTGCGAGGCGCCCAGGGTGAGCTGGGCGTCGTAGGTGTGCACCGACGCTTCCTGGACCTGGTGGCGGGCCACGGCGCCGGAGGTCTGCGGCGACTGCGAGCCGCCCCACCACGTCCAGCATGCGCGGTCCGGGCCGAACTCCCGCAGTGTGCCGAGCAGTTCCTCCGTGGACTCCGCCGACCAGGCGAGCAGGGCCTCCGGGTCCTTCGGCGCCTCGGGGACGGTGCCGGACGGGCCGTCGGCGGGTCCCGCGGCGACGTTGGCGGCCCAGCGGCGGTGCACCCCGCCCAAGTGCTCGACCAGATCCCGGAGGGTCCACTCGGGGCAGGTCGGCACCTGGGCGTCGAGGCTCGGCGCCGCGGCCACGGCCGCCCGGAACGCGGCCGACCGTTCGTCGATCAGGCGCAGCAGGGCGGGGAACTCAGGGATCTCTGTCACGCGGACTGTCTACCACCGTGCCCGGCCGACCCGACAGCGAATATCCCGGTCACCCCGGCGGTCAGTTCCCGAGGGCCTGTTGGACCGTCGGGTGACACTTGATGACGCCGTCGATGCCCACGAGCCGGATGATCCGCAGCACGGGCGGCGCGGCCCCGGCCAGCCGCAGCCAGCCGCCCGCGTCGGCGAGGGTGCGGTGGACGGCGATGAGGATGTTGATGCCGCTGGAGTCCATGAAGGTGACCCGGCGCAGGTCGATGACGGCGCGCGGTGCGGCGCCGTCCGGCAGGTCCAGCGCCTCCCTCAGCGATCCGCCCGTCTCATGGTCGATCTCTCCGGTCAGGGCCACGACCAAGGTGCCGTCGACGACGTCGGTCCTGACCGACAACCGCCCCGGCTGCCCCGCTTGTTCGGTGTCCACCATCTGTCCTCATACGCAAGTCGGTGAGCGCTACGGATCAGGATTTCATCCGAAGTGCTGCCCCGCATCGTACGGTTGATGCCCAGGCTCGGTGGAGCCTATGGACATGGACGAGTGCGCGCTACCTCACGGGGTATGCGCGGGGCACGCGGAAGGCGGTGAAACGATCCTGATGGAACCAGATTCATCGGACGAGGACGACACGGCACCGCAGGCCCGGGACCGGGCCATACGGTCCACCGCGGCACTGGACGGAGACGGCTCGTGCATCGCCGAGGCCCGTCGGCTGGCCGCCATGTTCCTGACCCGGGCCCGCGCCGAGTTCGGGCTGCCCGTGTCGGCCCGGGCCATGGATCTCACGCAGCTGGTGGTCAGCGAGCTGGTCACCAACGCCCGTAAGTACGCGCCCGGTCCGGTGCTGATGGATCTGCGGATCGTCGACAGCCTGGTCGAGGTCGAGGTATGGGACTCCGACCCCCGGCTCCCGGTCGCCCAGGGCGCGGACGCGCAACGCGTGGGACAGCACGGCCTGGAGATCGTCCGAGCGGTGGCGCACGGCTTCGAGGCCCGACGCGAACCGGTGGGCAAGCGCATCACCGCCCGCATAGCTCTGACGGACGTCTGAGGTGGATACCGCTACGAAGTCGGCGGGATCCGGTAGACGGAGACATGCGAGCGCGACGTCGCCGTGAACGCGCCGCCGGACCAGTCTCCGTGCCTGCTCTCCAACTCGAACCCAGCGAGCTGCGCCATGAGATCGAGTTCGGCCGGCCAGATGTACCGGTGCGGGCTGCGGTACAACCGCGCCTGCTCGGTGTCGTCGAAGTGGAAGTGGTGCGACACGACCAGCTGGTCGAGGACGTCGTAGGTGTCCAGGCCTATGTAGTCCCGGTCGGTCTGCCAGACGGTGGCCGTCCGCCCCGGCGGCAGGGCGCGCAGCTCCGGCACCCACAGCTCGATCACGAACCGACCGCCCGCCGTGAGATGGCGGGCGGCGTTCCGGAAGCACTCGACCTGCTCGGCCTGGGCGAGCAGGTTCGAGATGGTGTTGTAGACGAGATAGACGAGGCTGTACGTCCCGGGCGCGACGGTGGTCGCCATGTCGCCGATGACGACGGGGATCGTCGCTTCGTCGGCCCTGGTGCGCAGTTGCTCCACCATTGGCCGTGACAGCTCGATCCCGGCGACGGGGACTCCGCGCTCGGCGAGCGGCACGGCCACCCGCCCGGTCCCGACGGCGAACTCCAACGCGGCGCCGTTCCCGGCGAGTTGCGCGAGCCGCTCCACGGTCGGCCCCAGCACGTCGGGCGCGAACATTCCGGTGCCGGGCGTGTCGTACCGCCGGGCGACGTCGGAGTTCCACATCTGCTCCTGCTGCATTGCGCCAACGCTGGCTGCCGGGAGAGGAGTTGTCGACCGATTTTCCGGTCCCTCGACGCCCGGGGCCGCCTCGTGCCCACCGCCGCGGGCGCGGTGTCAGGTCGTCACCGTCTCCGCGTGGTGGATCAACTCGGCGATATGAGAGGCCAGTTCCGGCCACAGTTCCTCGGGAAGCCCGTGGCCCATTCCCTCCAGGATCAGAAGCTGCGCGCCGGGGACGGCCTCCGCCGTGGCGTGGCCGCCGCTGATGTCGCAGACGATGTCGGCGGTGCCGTGCACGACCAGAGTGGGCACCCGCAGGGACCGCAGGCGTTCGGTACGGTCGCCGGTGGCCAGTACCGCGAGGCCCTGGCGCTGGATGCCGAGGGGGTCGTAGCCGCGGTCGAAGACGCGTCCGGAGCGTTCGGCCGCCGCGGTCTCGTCGAAGGGGAAGGACGGCGACGCGGCGAGGCGGAGGGCCCGTACCTGCCAGTCGACGAAGGCCACGCGGTCCCGCGGTGGCGCTCCCAGTTCGGCGAACACGGAGAAGTCGGCCTCGCCCACGCCGGGTCGGCCCGTCGTCGACATCATCGAGGTGAGCGAACGGACCCGCTCCGGGTACTCGATCGCGATCATCTGGGCGATCATCCCGCCCATGGAGGAGCCGACGAGGTGCGCGCCGCCGAGGCCGAGCGCGTCGAGCAGGCCGACGGTGTCGGCCGCCAGGTCGGAGAGCGTGTAGGCGGCCGAGGAGAAGTCTCCGGCCAGGGCCGCCGGGAAGTCGGGCACGGGCGCGTCGGGGAAGTGGGTCGACCGGCCGGCGTCGCGGGTGTCGAAGCGGATCACGTGCAGGCCCCGGTCCACCAGTTCCTGGCAGAAGCCTTCCGCCCAGTTGATCAACTGGGCGCCCGCTCCCATGATCAGGAGGACCGGCGGAGCCCCGGGGTCGCCGAGGCGTTCGTAGGCGATGTCGATTCCGGACGGGCCGACGTTGCGTGCTGTCAGTTCTGGCATGGCCGAAACGGTAGCCATCACAGGCGGGCCGAAGAACGAACCGCAGACTGACGTTTTCGGCCCGCCCGCCGGGTTACGGTGGAAGCGGCGGAGGAATCCGCTCGACACGCTGAAGTGCCCCACTTCGACTAGAGTGACGTCGACGACGTGCTCATTCCGGTCGCCTCTCGCTGCTGACCTTTTCCGTCGATTTCCCGTCGTACGTCCCCTACTGGTTTCGTGGCGTTGTGTTCACCGTCCGGCGTGGGTACCAGCACTCGATTGGAGAGGAAATCACCATGCCCTTCGCCACGACCTCGGACGGCACACGGATCTTCTACAAGGACTGGGGATCCGGGCAGCCCGTCGTCTTCTCCCACGGCTGGCCGTTGACCGCCGACGCATGGGATCCCCAGCTGAAATTCATGGTGGACAACGGCTTCCGGGCCGTCGCCCACGACCGGCGCGGGGGCGGGCGCTCGGATCAGCCCTGGGACGGCAACAACCTCGACACGTACGCCGACGACCTGGCGTCGGTCATCGAGGCCCTGGATCTCCGTGACGTGATCCTCGTCGGGCACTCGACGGGCGGCGGCGAGGTCACCCGCTACCTGGGCCGGCACGGCTCCGGCCGGGTCGCGAAGGCGGTGCTGGTCGGCGCGATCCCGCCGCTCATGCTCAAGACGGACGCGAACCCGGAGGGCCTGCCGATCGAGGCCTTCGACGAGATCCGCAAGGGTGTGGAGACGGACCGTTCGCAGTTCTACAAGGACCTCAGTGCGCCTTTCTACGGCGCCAACCGCGACGACTCGACCGTCACCCAGGGAACCCGCGACGAGTTCTGGCTGTGGAGCATGACCGTGGGGATCAAGGGCGCTTACGACTGCATCAAGGCGTTCTCCGAGACGGATCTCACCGAGGATCTCAAGAAGATCGACGTCCCGACATTGATCGTGCACGGCGACGACGACCAGATCGTGCCGATCGTGGCCTCCGGCGACAAATCCTCGAAACTCGTCAAGGACGCGGTCTACAAGGTCTATCCGGGTGCTCCGCACGGTCTGTCGATGGTGCCGAGGTTCGCCGAACGCTTCAATGCCGATCTCCTCGACTTCGCACGGAGTTGACCGCGGCGGTCCCCGGTGCCGGATGTCCCGATGCCGAATATCCCGGTGTCCCGGTGCCCGAATGTTCCGGAAAGCGTTTGAGTCCCCGCCCCCTGGGGACCCGAACACCAGCACCAGGGACCGCACATTTCTGACGCAGAGAGAGAAGTTGAAGCGCTGTGACCGCGCGCACCGCGAAGAAGGAAGACCTGTACCTGCCGCCCGAGACCGGCTGGGCGAAGGCCCGCCGCCGTGGCGGGAAGGCCGTGAGGACCTGTGTCCCGCCCGTCGACGACAGCGGCGCGACACCGCCCCCGCAGACGCTGGTCGAGGGCAACATCGTCAGAGGGGACGACTGACGAGGACGACCGACGAGCCGGAGGAACAGCGCCGACGGACGGGCCGGATGCCATGGGCTTCCGGCCCGCGGCATGTCGTCACCCGGGAGAGACGGCGAGGAAAGCCCCCTTCCGGGGTACCCGTAGGCCCGTACCGGACGGACACCCCACCGGAAGGACCTCTCCCCCATGTCGACCACAGTCTCCGACCACGTCCTCCAGCGCCTGCGCGAGTGGGACGTGACCCATGTCTTCGCCTACCCGGGCGACGGCATCAACGGCCTGCTCGCCGCGTGGGGCCGCGCGGACGACAACCCGCGCTTCGTCCAGTCCCGGCACGAGGAGATGTCCGCGTTCGAGGCCGTCGGTTACGCCAAGTTCTCCGGCAAGGTCGGTGTCTGCGCGGCGACTTCGGGCCCCGGCGCCATCCATCTCCTGAACGGTCTCTACGACGCGAAGCTCGACCACGTGCCCGTCGTGGCCATCGTCGGGCAGACCAACCGCAGTGCCATGGGCGGCAGTTACCAGCAGGAGGTCGACCTGCTGAGCCTCTACAAGGACGTCGCCTCCGACTTCTGCGAGATGGTCACCGTCCCCGAGCAGTTGCCCAACGTCCTCGACCGGGCGATGCGTACCGCCATGGCCCGCCGCTCGGTGACCGCCGTGATCATCCCGCTGGACGTCCAGGAGCTGACCTACACACCGCCCGAGCACGCCTTCAAGATGGTGCCCTCCAGTCTGGGCATGCCGCACTACACGGCGGTGCCGGACGAGGACGATCTGCGGCGGGCGGCCGATGTCCTCAACTCCGGTGGGAAGACGGCCATCTTGATCGGTCAGGGCGCCCGGGGTGCCCGCGAGGAGGTGAAGGCGGTCGCCGACCGGCTCGGTGCCGGGGTCGCCAAGGCCCTGCTGGGCAAGGACGCGTTGGAGGACGACCTGCCCTATGTCACCGGCTCCATCGGCCTGTTGGGCACCCGGCCGTCGTACGAGATGATGCGGGAGTGCGACTCGCTGCTGGTGATCGGGTCGTCGTTCCCCTACGCGCAGTTCCTGCCCAAGTTCGGGAAGGCGCGGGGCGTGCAGATCGACATCGATCCGCACATGGTGGGGCTGCGCTACCCCTTCGAGGTCAATCTCGTCGGTGACGCCGGCGCGACACTGCGCAGGCTGCTGCCGTTGCTGGAGCAGATGGACGACCCGTCGTGGCGGATCAAGATCGAGGCGAACGTGGCCCGTTGGTGGGAGGTCATGGAGCGGCGGGCCGCCGTCGACGCCGATCCGGTCAACCCCGAGCACGTCGTGCACGCGCTCAGCGGGCTGCTGCCGGACGACGTGATCCTGTCCGCCGACTCCGGCTCGGCCGCCAACTGGTACGCCCGGCACCTGAAGTTGAGCGGCGCGATGCGCGGTTCGCTGTCGGGGACGCTCGCCACGATGGGACCCGGGGTGCCGTACGCGATCGGGGCGAAGTTCGCGCACGGCGACCGGCCCGCCATCGCGCTGGTCGGGGACGGCGCGATGCAGATGAACGGCCTGGCCGAGCTGATCACCGTCGCGAAGTACTGGCGGGAATGGTCGGATCCGCGGCTGGTCGTCGCCGTGCTCAACAACCGGGACCTCAATCAGGTGACGTGGGAGATGCGTGCCATGGAGGGCGCCCCGCAGTTCCTGCCCTCGCAGTCGATCCCGGACGTCGCCTACGCCGACTTCGCCCGCTCCCTCGGCCTGACCGGCATCCGGGTGGAGAAGCCGGAGGACGTGACCGGCGCCTGGGAGAGCGCGCTCGCTGCGGACCGGCCGTGCGTGCTGGACTTCGTGACCGACCCCGCCGTGCCGCCGATCCCGCCGCACGCCTCCCTGGAGCAGATCGAGGCCGCGGCGTCCTCCGTCCTCAAGGGCGACAGCGATCGCGCGGCCATGGTCAGGCAGGGGTTCAAGGCGAAGATCCAGGATCTGCTGCCCGGCGGCCGGCCCACGGGCCGATCGTGACGTATCCCGCACAAACGGGATGTCTGACCTCGCCGGACAGGGGCACTCGTGACCAGGTAAGGAACCGCACGCCCCACCGATGACCAGAGGTGAACCATGACCAAGGAGATCAAGGACCTGACCCCGGAGTACACCGTTCCCGGAGTCGAGCGCGAGGCCGCGGGCCGGCTGATCGGTGTCCTGCGGCAGCGGCTCCACTCGCTGAACGATCTCCATCTGACGCTGAAGCACGTGCACTGGAACGTCGTCGGACCGCACTTCATCGCCGTGCACGAGATGATCGACCCGCAGGTCGACCAGGTGCGCGAGATGGCCGACGACGTGGCGGAGCGCATCGCCGCCCTCGGCGGTATCGCACCGGGCACGCCCGGCACGCTGGTGGCCGAGCGCACCTGGGACGACTACTCCATCGGCCGGGCGGACGCCATCGCCCACCTCGGCGCGCTCAACCTCGTCTACACGGGGCTGATCGAGGACGTCCGGGCCGCGGTCAAGGAGGCGGCCGACATCGATCCCGCCACCGAGGACCTGTTGATCGGGCAGCTGCGCGACCTGGAGCAGTTCCAGTGGTTCGTGCGGGCGCACCTGGAGAGCGCGGGCGGCAGCCTCGTCACCGGCGACGCGCACTCCGAGTCCGAGGCCGCCGCGAAGGGCGCCGAACTGGGCTGACCGGCCCGGAGTCTCCACCCAACTTCCCCTGCTCGACCACATATCGCCGCTGGCACCCGCAAAACTTGCCGTTTGACAACTATGGCCATGAGGCAACAAAGTAGCGGGTGTCATCGCAGCAGGGGAAGGATCTGGGATGTCGCGGTCGGCGGAGGCCACTCGCCGCGCCGACCACGAACGACGAACAGCCGCCCGGCGGGCGGCTGTCGGGCGGCTCGGTCAGGCGGTACGGCTGCCCGAGGAGTCGTCGTGGTCGTGTATCTGCGCCGCCGCCACCGCACAGAACGCTTCCAGGCCGGTGAGGAGCGCGTTGCGCCCGGCGGTCGGCATCTGTTCGAGCACCGCCCCGAGCGCCTCCTCGCGCCGGGCCCGCAGGTCCGACAGGAAGGCCCGCCCCAGGCTGCTGAGGTACAGGCGCACCTCGCGCCGGTCCGTGGGACTCACCTCGCGGTCGACGAACCCGGCCGCCTGCAGCCGGTCGCACAGCCTGCTGGTCGACGGCGGGGTGGAGGCGAGATGGTCCGCGAGGGTCCGCAGGTTGATGCCCTCGTGGTGCTCCAGGATGAACAGCACACGCAGCTGGGAGGCGGACGCGGGCGCCGTCGAGGCACGCCCCCACAGGACTTCCAGCAGTTCCGCGGCCGTAGAGGTGACGCGCGCGACCTCGTCGGGCTCGGGGCGGGGGTGGAAGGACGTCACAGTCACACTCTCGCAGGCACAGGGACGGGCCCCAGCCTACTAGGCGCGCGCAACGGACACGGATGGACGAGACGACACGCGGCACAGGGGCCGTACGGCCCACCGCAGAAGCGGGCTACGCGTGCCTCGGGTGAGAGATTGGCATACCTACGATCGTGAACAGATTCCTGGCTGTCGAGCGTGCGTTGCGCACGGCGGCCCCCCATGAACTGCCCGACGTCGTCGGCCGCGAACTCGGCCGGCTGTACGAGGCGGACACGGTGGACCTGCTCATGGCCGACTACGGCCTGACCGTGCTCCAGCCCGTGACCGAACTGCCGCACACCCTGCCGGCGGTCTCCGTGCACAACACCCCCGCGGGCCGCGCCTTCGGCGCCCAGGAACCCTTCGTGGAGGGGAACCTCGGGGACGGCAGCGTGCGCGTCCATCTGCCGATCAGCGTGCGCGGGGACCGTCTCGGCGTGCTCTCGGTGACCCTGCCGGGCGGCGACCACGTACGCGACTGCCTGCCCGAACTGACCGACCTGGCCGAGGTGTTGGGCCATGAGGTGCTGGTCGCCGAGCGGGACACGGACCTGTATCTGCGGGCCCGGCGCAAGGACCGGCTCACGCTGGCGGCGGAGATGCAGTGGCAGCTGCTGCCGGGCCGCTCGTGCTCGCGCTCCGAGTTCGACCTCGGCGCGCAGCTGGAGCCCGCGTACGCGATCCACGGGGACAACTTCGACTGGTCCGCCACCGCCGACCACCTCACGCTCTACGTCTCGAACGGCATGGGCGAGGGCATAGAGGCGTCGCTCCTGACGAACCTGGCGATCAACGCCCTGCGCAACGCGCGCCGGGCCGGCATCCCCCTCGGCGACCAGGCGGCCCTCGCCGACCAGGCGGTGTACGCGCACTACCAGGGCCACAGCCATATGTCGGTGCTGATGTTCGACTTCGACCTCACCACCGGGCGGGCCAGAGTGGTGGACGCCGGTTCGCCGCAGACCATGCGGCTGCGGGACGGCGTGGTGGAACGGGTCTCCTTCGACGCGCAGCTGCCGCTGGGCATGTTCGAGGAGACCGACTACGTCGAGCAGGACTTCCGGGTCGAGCCCGGCGACCGGCTCCTCTTCGTCAGCGACGGGGTGTACGCCGTCGCCTCGCCGAAGGGTGAGGCGTACGGGGAAGCGGCGCTGGCGCGGGCGATCCAGCACACCAGGCTGCTGCCCGCCGCCGAGGTGCCGAGGGCCGTGCTCCGTGAGCTGACCGGCCACCGCGGCACAGCGACCCCGGACGACGACGCCTTGGTGGTGTGCCTGGACTGGCGGGGGCGGTGACGTGTGCCCCGTCGTCCCCCGCTCCCACTCGCGTGGCGCTAGTGTGAAGACACTGAGCCGGAAGGGTGAACGCCGTGAGCACCTCTGAGTCGCTCCCCTCTGTGGAGAGCGAGCTGCGGTCGGTCCCGCCCAACGCTCTCGTCGGGACGGCCCGCCGCCTGCTCGCCGACCGGGCCGGAGCCCGGGAGGTCAGCCTCTTCCTCGCCGACTACGGCCTGCGGGTGCTGCGCCCGGTCTCCCCGCCGCCGGACACCACCGGCGAACCCGTCTCCGCCTACGACGGCCCCGCGGGCCGCGCGTTCACCCTCCAGACGCCCGTCGTCGAGCCGGGAAGGGCCGACGAGGCGGACGGGGCGGGAGGGGCAGGAGGGGACGGGACGGCCACCGTCTACGTGCCCGTCACCGTGCGCGGCGACCGGCACGGCGTGCTCTCCGCCCGGCTGCCCGCCGCCGGCGCCGATCCGGCCGGAGTGCGCGGGCTCGCCGAGTTCGCCACCGCGCTGGGCCACGAGATCGCCGCGGCGGAACGCGACACCGACCTGTACATCCTGGCCCGCCGCACCCGGCGCCTCACCCTGGCGGCCGAGATGCAGTGGCAGCTGCTGCCGGGGCGCGGCTGCGGGCGCCCGGAGTTCGTGATCGGCGCCCATCTGGAGCCCGCGTACACCGTCGGCGGTGACAACTTCGACTGGAGCACCGACGGCAGCCAGCTCACGGTGACCGTCACCGACGGCATGGGCCGCGGTATCGACGCCTCCCTGCTGACCAGCGTCACGGTGGGCGCCCTGCGCAACGCCCGCCGCGCCGGCGTGAGCCTCGCCGACCAGGCCCGGCTCGCCGACCAGGCGGTATACGCCCAGTTCGGCGGCAAGGTGTACGCCTCCACGCTGCTGCTCCGCTTCGACCTCGCGACCGGCACCGTCCAGGCCGTCGACGCGGGCTCCCCGCGCCTCTACCGCAGGCGCGGCGACACGGTGCGGCGGATCGAACTGGAGGCACAGCTCCCGCTCGGCATGTTCGAGGAGACCGCCTACGAGGAACAGACCTTCACCGTACGGCCCGGGGACCGGCTCGTGGCGCTGAGCACCGGCGTGCACGGGGCCCGCTCGCCGGAGGGCGCCCTGTTCGGCGAGGACGCGCTGCGCCGGGCCCTGGACACGGCGCCGACCCAGGCCCCGCAGGAGGTCGCGCGTTCGGTGGTGTCGAGTCTCGTCGAGCACTTCGGCAGCACGGAGCTGACCGCCGACGCGGCCGTGGTCTGCCTGGACTGGAACGGACGCGACGCCACCCCGTCGTGAGCCGAGGGGCTCACCCGCCCCCGGTGAGTGTGGCGACGAACGCCAGCAGCCCGCGTTCCAGGGCCGCGCGGTCGTCCGCCGCCATGCCGCTCAGGACGTCCGTCAGCGCCGTGGACCGCAGCTGGGCCACCTCCGCGAGCACGTCCCTGCCGTGGGCGGTCAGCCAGAGCTGGATCTCCCTGCGGTTGTGCGGCGCGGCCTCCCGGCGCAGCAGTCCGGCCGCCTCCAGCCGGTCGCAGAGCCTGCTCACCGTGGGCAGGCCCGCGTCGAGCCGCTCGGCCAGCAGGGTCAGGTTCGCGCCGGGCTCGGCCTCCAGGGCGTGCAGGGCGCGCAGTTGGTGCGGGGAGAGCCGTACCGACGCCTCGGCCGCCGCCGCGGTCCACAGCTCGGCCAGGCCGTCCACGGCATCGGCGATCCGACCCGCGACGACGTCGTTGCCGTCCGCCTGCGCCGGTGTTCTGTCCGCCTCCCCATGTGCAGCCAAGAGATCGCCTCAGGGAAATCGGCAGTGTGGTGATTCGCCGCTCATGGGATGGGCCTACCCGAGATTCCCACCCCCAAGCGACCCCTTCCGCAAGAGCTTGACCGGCTGGTCAGTCGCGGTCGGGATACAGCACGGACGCGATCCGCTGGTGCAGGTCGTGCTGGGGGCGGCCGGGTGCCGTGGGCGCGGCCTCGCACACCGAACGGGCCAGGGCGCGGAGCTTGACGTTGGCGTGTTGGGAGTGGCGGCGCAGGACGCGCATCGCGATGTCCGGGTCGACGCCGTAGAGGGCCATGAGCACTCCGCGGGCGAGGTCGATGTCCTGCTGGGAGACGCGGGCCCGGTCGATGTCGGAGTCGGCGGTGCGCCGTGCTTCCTCCTGTACGGAGGTCGTCACGTCGACGGCGAACCCGCGCAGCACCACCACCTCGCCGTCGTCTCCGGCACGGCCGTCGCCGACCAGGACGACACTGCGTTCGGTGTCCGTCGCGCCGACCACGCGGAGGTAGCAGCTGAAGGGGTTCCCGGTGGTCCTGCCGTGTTCCAGGGCGCTGTCGAGGCGGGGCTGGTCCTCGGCGTGGATGTGGCCGCGGAGCAGTTTGGCGGTGGGCGTGACGGCGTCGGCCTCGTAGCCGAACAGCCGGAACATCTCGTCCGACCACCACCAGGTGTCCTCCGGCAGCCGGTGCAGGAACACTCCGGTGATCTCGTCCGTGCGGTCGTCCTCGGACTCCATGTTCCTCACCACCCCGACACCCGTCTCGTCACCTCGTACGAAGACCCTAACGCCTCAGCCGAAGCGGTGGGGCAGCCGGACGACCTGCACGAAGAAGTCGTCGATCTGCCGGACCGCGGCGATGAACTGGTCGAGGTCGACCGGTTTGGTGACATAGGCGTTGGCGTGCAGTTTGTAGCTGCGCAGGATGTCCTCCTCGGCCGAGGAGGTGGTCAGGACGACCACGGGGATGTGCGCGAGCTCCGGGTCGGACTTGATCTTCTCCAGGACCTGACGGCCGTCGTACTTGGGGAGGTTGAGGTCCAGGAGGATGAGGTCGGGCTGCGGGGCCTCGGTGTGGTCGCCGCGCTTGTAGAGGAAGTCGAGGGCCTCCTCGCCGTCGCGGACGACGTGGAGGGTGTTGCCGATCTTGTTGTCCTCGAAGGCTTCGCGGGTCATCAGTTCGTCGCCCGGATCGTCCTCCACGAGGAGGACGTCGATCGGGGTCGCGCCGGGGAGGGTCATGTGAGGGCCTTCTCGTCGGTGGTGGTGGAGGTACCGGTCCCGTCGGCGGGTTCGGCTGCCTCGGTGGCTTCGATGTCCGCGGCGGCACGGGCCGCGGCGGCGGGTTCCTCGGCGGACGGGAGCGTGAAGCGGAAGCGGGTGCCCTCCCCGACCGTGGATTCGATCCAGATCCGGCCGCCGAGGTGTTCGACGATCTTCTTGCACAGGGCGAGTCCGATGCCGGTGCCGCCGTAGGCGTCGCGGCTGTGCAGCCGCTGGAAGATGACGAAGACCTTGTCGGCGAACTCCTCGGGGATGCCGATGCCGTTGTCGGCGACGCTCAGCCGCCACATGCCGGGGCTGTCGGGGTCGGGTTCGCAGGTGACGGACACGTGCGGGGCGCGGTCCGGGTGGCGGAACTTGAGGGCGTTGCCCACCAGGTTCTGCCAGAGCATGGTCAGCAGGGTGGGGTCGCCGACGATGTCGGGCAGGGTCTCGGGCCGGTCGATGCGGGCGTCCGACTCCTCCACGGCGGTCGCGAGGTTCCGCAGCGCCTTGTCGAGTGTCGGGCCGAGGGCGACCTTCTCCCGGGTGTCGTCGAGGCGTCCGACGCGGGAGAAGGTGAGCAGGTCGTTGATGAGGACCTGCATGCGCTTGGCGCCGTCGACGGCGAAGTCGATGTACTGCACGCCGCGCTCGTCGAGCTTGTCGCCGTACCGCTTCTCCAACAGCTGGCAGAACGAGGCGACCTTGCGCAGCGGCTCCTGGAGATCGTGCGAGGCTACGTAGGCGAACTGCTCCAACTCGGCGTTGGACCGGCGCAGTTCGACGGCCTGCGCGTCCAGTGCGACGGCCTGCCGACTCAGGATCTCCTCCTGGTCGCGGGAGGCGTCGAGTTCGGCCACGATCCGTCGGCGCATGCCCTCGACGGCTCCGGCCACCGACGTGAGGTCGGCCGGGCCCTCCCCCGTGATGTGGTACGCGAAGTCGCCGCCCGCGACCCGTTCCGAGGCCTTGCTCAGCGCCTCCAGGGGGCGGGTCACCAGCAGGCGGACGAGGACGGCGAGGGCGACACCGGTCAGCAGGAAGGCCGCGATCATGGCGCTGAGCACGCTGTCGCGAACCGTCCGCTGGTGGACGAGGTGTGCCCGGCCCTGCTTCACGGCCTTCGCGAGGTCGGTGTTCTGCTTCGCCCAGAGGGCGCGCAGGTGGTCGAACTCGTGCTTGCCGCTGTCCACGGTGGCCCGGTCGACGGCTCCCGCCCGGCCCGGCGTGACGGCGGCGGCGAGGGGCTCGGCGTAGTTCTGCCGCCATTCGGCCGCGCCGCGCTCCACCGCGTTGAGATCGGCGAGGAGATCGGGCCGGTCACGGAGGTGGGCGCGCAGTCGCGCGGCCGAACGGGCCTCGTCCTGTTTGCCCGCGGTGTACGGGGCGAGGAACTGCTTGTCGGCGGCGATCGCGTAGCCGCGGATGCCGGTCTCCTGGTTGACCAGCGCGGCCTGGAGCCGGTACGCCTCGGTCTGGGAGGGCTGGACCCGCAGCAGCAGGTCGTCGGTGACCTGGGCGGTCCGGTTCAGCAGGTCGGCGCCGATCACGGTGCCGACCACCACCAGCAGCACCATCAGCGACAGCGTGAGGAAGAACCACCCCTGCACTGTCAGTCGGCGCCCGATCCCAGTTCCGCGCGTCATGTCCCTCACCGTTCTCGTCGTCCCGACTTCCTCTCGTCCCGCCTGCTCGGTCCCGGCGCAGTGAATCACGTCCGGGGCGGTCGCATCACATCCAGTGCAGATGCATCACGGCCACGTCGTCCGCCAGCCCGCCCTGCGCCTCGGCGAGGCGCTCGGCGGAGGCGATCAGTTCGTCGACGAACGGTTCCGGGGCGAGCGCGGCCCTCTCCCGCGCGAGACGCAGCAGTCCGTCCTCCCCCAGCCGCTCGGAGCCGCGGCCGACGTGGCCCTCGAACAACCCGTCGGTGAACAGCACCACGGCGGCGTCCCGGGGCACGGCCAGTTCCTCGACCGGCCAGGCCGCGAGGCCGGGGACCACGCCGAGCGCCGGGCCGCCCGCGACCTCCAGCCACTCCACGTTGCCGCCGTGCCTCCGCAGCAGCCCGTGGTGTCCGGCCCGTACGACGCTGGCCGTGCGTTCGCCGGGTGCGGCGGAGAGGCTGACGAGGGTGGCGAAGACCTCGCTCCGGGCGCGCTCGGCGACCAGGAGCTCTTCGAGCCGGGCCACCTGCTCGGCGCCCGTGACCCCGCTGAGCACCAGCGTGCGCCAGGCGATCCGCAGGGCCACCCCGAGGGCGGCCTCGTCGGGCCCGTGTCCCGACACGTCACCGACGACCGCGTGGACGGTGCCGTCGACGCTCTGCACGATGTCGTAGAAGTCGCCGCCGAGCAGCGCCTGCGCGCGGCCGGGGCGGTAGCGGGTCACCGCTTCGACGCCCTCGCCGCGCAGCAGGGGGCGGGGCAGCAGGCCGCGTTCCAGGCGGGCGTTCTCCTGGGCCTGCATGCGGCTGGCCTGGAGTGCGACGGCCGCCCGCTCGGCCTGCTTGCGCTGGATCGCGTAGCGCACCGCGCGTCCGAAGAGGCCCGGCTCCACGCGGCCCTTGACGAGGTAGTCCTGTGCGCCGGCGGCGACGGCGGCGAGGCCGGTCTCCTCCTCGGCGAGCCCGGTGAGGACGACGACGGCCGCCCGATCGGCGCTCGCCCGTACCCGGGACAGCGCTTCGAGTCCCTGGGCGTCCGGCAGATGCAGGTCGAGCAGCACGCAGTCCGGCACGTCGACCGCGAGCGCCTCGGCGGCCTCGGCCATCGACCGCACCCACTGCAGACGTATCTTCAGCGCGCTGTCGGCGACCAGTTCCTCCACGAGGAGCGCGTCACCGGCATCGTCCTCCACCAGCAGGACCGCGGGCTGCCAGGCCACCCAGGCTTCCGGGCCGACCCCTTCACCGCCCACCGACAGCAGGTCGTCGGCCCGCGGCTGTGGCACCACCATGGTCCTGCCCTCCCCACCGCACGGTTCCTCGAGACCATAGTTGCCGTCAGACAACATTCGAGAGCATACCGGTACGCCGGTACGTCCCGTACGCGCTCCTCACGACCGCGACCGGGACTCCCCAACACGCCCTGGACTCAGCGTTGTTGAGGGTACGACGGAGTCCTGCGCGAGCGCGAGGAACCCCCTTCCTCAGCACCCTGTCACGAAGCGCTCACACCCCGCCACAGGACGGGCGCGGCCGGCACTCCGGGCTACCTGGACGTCCGCCTGGGCCGGATGTTGTTTGAACCGGCCCCAGCCCGGTAGTCCGAAGAGGACGGCCGACTGCCCAGCCGCTCCCGGGAGGGTTCGGCAGTGAGCCCGCCACCGGCCGCCCCGGGAGCCAGCCCCGCGGGGCGGCCGGCCGCCCCTTCCCGGCGAGGTCAGGCGGCGTCGGCGAGCACGCGTTCGCGCACCGTGGCGCAGGACGTGCTGATCAACCGCGACACGTGCATCTGGGAGACGCCGAGCCGTTCCGCGATGCCGCTCTGGGTCATGCCGCGGAAGAAGCGGAGGTACAGGATGACGCGTTCCCGCTCGGGCAGCCGCTGGAGGGCGGGCTTGACGGCCTCGCGGTCGACGACCAGGTCGAACCCGGCATCGCACTCCCCCAGCAGCCCGGCGAGCGTCATGCCGGCGTCCTCACCACCGGGTGCCTCCGCGTCCAGCGAGAGCGCGGTGAAGCTGTCCAGCGCTTCCAGACCGGCCTGTACGTCCTCCTCGCTCAGCTGCGCGTACGCGGCGATCTCCGCGACGCTCGGGCGCCCGTCGGCACCCGTGGCGGACAGTTCCCGCAGAGCGACGCGCACCCTGTTGCGGAGTTCCTGTACGCGCCGCGGGACGTGCAGGGCCCACATGTGGTCGCGGAAGTGCCGTTTGATCTCGCCGGTGACGGTCGGCACGGCGTAGCTCTCGAAGGCGTGGCCGCGCTCGGGGTCGTAGCCGTCGACGGCCTTGACGAGACCGAGTGCCGCGACCTGGCGCAGATCCTCGTAGGGCTCGCCCTTTCCGCGGTAGCGGCCGGCGATGCGCTCGGACATGGGGAGCCAGACCCGGACGAGTTCGTCGCGCAGGGCGGCTCGTTCGGCGCCTGCGGGCAGGTGGGAGAGGCGGTCGAAGTCCGCCGCGGTGCGGGGGGCGTCGTCGTGCGGGTGGTGCTTCCTGGTGGCTGTGTCCATGGTGCTCACAACTCCCTCGGGGGGGTGTCGAACGGACGGTCCCCATGGGTGGTGAGCACGCCTCGACAGGTGGAACACACCCGCGATCCGGCGTACACCGGTCCCCACGGACGTGCCTCCTGTCCGAAGCACTCCTAGGTCGCCTGCCCGCGCCGGGCGACCTCAAACACCTGCGCGAAGTCGATGACTCCCAGCCGCCATACGGTGACGAATGGTGAGGAATGGGTGACCGCGGTCCGGCCGGAACCGGCGAAGATCGCGGTGCGGGTCAGCCCTCGCCGTCGCTCGGCGCGTTCGCCGGCGCGGTCGGGTGCCCGCGCTGGTCGTCGCGCCGGTCGTCGTGCTGTGCGAGGGCGGACAACAGCGCCTCGACGGTCAGACCGGCCTCGGCCGGGTGCCGCAGGATGGTCCCGGGCTGGATGCGGTACGCGTTGGTCCGGCCCTCCCGCGTGTGGGTGAGATAGCCGTCCTGCTCAAGATCGGAAATGATCTTCTGGACCGCCCTCTCGGTGAGTCTGCAGCGCACCGCGATGTCACGGATGCGGGTGCGTTGGTCGTCGGCGATCGCGGCCAGCACACGGGCGTGGCTGGTGAGGAACGTCCATCCCGTATGCGTCTCGGATACTCCGTCCATGACCCCAGCATAGGCCCCGTCATTCACGTATCCCGAGACACGAAATATATTTCGTGTATATCTTGACGGGTCACCTGCACCGGGCAAGACTTGACCGGGTGGACAAGAGGGCGGATGCCTCGGGAGCGGCAGCCATGGCGGAACACGAGCGGTGCGTCTCCTCCGGGAGCAAGGTCCGGACGGTCTGCGCGGTGACCTCCGCACCCGCGCCGGAACCTCCGCCGTTCTCCCTTCCCCTCCCGGCCTCCGCCTCCCTGAGGATCGCGACGCGACCGACCGGGCCCCGGACGGTCGTCGTGGTGTCCGGGGAGATCGACATCGACACGGAACAGACGGTGGAGACCGCCCTGCGGCAGGCACTGGCCCGGTCGTCCGCCGGTCTGGACCTCGATCTGGCCGGGGTCGGTCTCTGCGACTGCTCCGGACTCAACGCCCTGCTGCGCGTCCGCCGGCTCGCGCTGGCGGACGGCAAGACAGTCGCCGTCCGGGCGCTCAGCGCGGGGGTCGACCGGCTGTTCCAACTCACCGACACGTCATCGCTGTTCGCCCCCGGCCGTCGGCCCGCCGACCCGGTGGCCGACGCCCGGCGCGGAGCTTCCGCGACGACGCACGATCCGCTGGAGGAGTACGGGGTGTCCGACGAGGCCGAGGAACTGCGCGTCGAAGTCGTGCAGCTCAAGCGCGCGATGCTGACCCGGTCGGTCATCGACCTGGCCCGCGGAGTCCTGATGGCCTCCTTCGGCCTCAGCCCCGAGGACGCCTGGAACGTTCTGGTCTCCGTCTCCCAGCACACCAACACCAAACTCCATCAACTGGCCGAGGAACTCGTCGACTCGGTCAACGGAGCGCCGCTGCCGGACCATCTGCAGCGGAGGATCTCCCTGGCGGTCGCGGAGATCTCCCGCCCGGCGTAGCAAGGGAGGCCCGCTCTCCCCTACCTCCCGACGGGCGCCGGCGCGGCCAGCCGGTCGAGACCGGCCCGCACGTCCGCGCGCGCCAACCGCCGTTCCACGAAAGGACCTTGACGACCGGGAGCGGCACCGCAGAGCCGGGCCAGCTGCTGGAAGGTGCGGACCTGTGCCACGGCGTCGGCGATGGTCCAGCGGCGGGCGTCGGTGCCCGGGTCGTCGAGCTGGTCCCAGCCGATCGGGACGGCGACCGGGGCCCCGGGTCTCGCGCGGACGGCGAAGGGGGCGACGACGGTCTGCGCGTAACCGTTGCGCTGGACGTCGAGGTAGAGACGCTCCCCGCGGTCCTTCTTCCCTGCGGCGGTGGTGAGGTGGTCGGCGACATCCTGGGCGAAGGCGCGTACGGCGTCGAAGTCCTGCCGTCCGTCGAGGAGAACGACCAGGTGCAGGCCGCGCGATCCGGTGGTCATCAGCGTGGCCGGCATCCGTAGTCCGTCAAGCAACTCCCTTAGCTGCAGAGCGGCTTGGCGTACGGCGGGTGAAGACGAGGTCGCCCTTCGTGTGCTCCTTGGTGAGGCTGCGGCGCCCCGCACGCACGGTCCGGGTGCCGACCATCAGGAGTCGCCGGACCCCGTGTCCCAGCGCGGGCGGTCCTGGTTGTCGCTGCGCCTGCTGCCGGACCGGTGGATCTCGTGCGGGCGGAGCCGCTCGCCGCCGTCACCGGTCCGCGGCACCTCGTCCGGCTCCCGCCGCTCCCGCACCTCCCGGACGGCACCGGTCTCCGGCAGGCCGGGCTGCTCCTCCGGCAGCGGCGGATCCGGTTCCCGCTCCCGTACGGTGATCCCCAGCCGCACGGCCCACACGAGCACCGCGACGATGACGAGACCACAGGCCACGGCCACCATCAGGCCCACGGCGGCACCGGACAGGGCGAGCTCCGTGTGTTCTTGCTCGGCGATCATCATGGGGGCCGGGTACCCCCGCGTGGGATGGCCAATCGGACCCCCGGGCCGCCTCGGACCCCTATCCGGCGGCCACCGTCCGCAGATACGCGCCGAGACGGGCGATGGCCGACGGGTTGCGGGGGCTCTCGACGAGGTCGACGTAGTCCAGGACGAAGATCCGGCGGTGCTTGACCGCGGAGACGCCGCGCAGCGGGGCGTAGGAGAGGAGGAACTTCTTCTTCTGTTCGGCGCTCACGTCGCCGTAGTCGCAGATGACGATGACGTCGGGGTCGCGCTGCACCACGCTCTCCCAGCCGACCGTGGTCCAGGAGTCGGCGACGTCGTGCATGACGTTGGCACCGCCGGCCTCGCTGATGATCTGGTCCGGGGCGGCGTAGCGGCCGGAGGTGAACGGGGAGTCCTGGCCGCTGTCGTAGAGGAAGACCTTGGGGCTCTTCGCCGGGGCCTTGCTGTGGACGGCGGCGATCTGCTTCTTGAAGTCGGCGATCAGCGTGGCCGCGCGCTTCTCGACACCGAAGAGCTTCCCGAGGTTGGTGAGGTCGGTGTAGAGGGCGCTCAGCGGCGGCATGATGCCGCGCGAGCTGTCGGTACGGCCGTTGCGGCAGGACTCGGTGAGGATGTACGACGGGATGCCGAGCTTCTTGAGGGCGTCGGGGGTGAAGCCGCCGTCCTCGCTGAAGCCGTAGTTCCAGCCGGCGAAGACCAGGTCGGCGCGGGCGTCGAGGACGTTCTCCTTGGTGAGCTGGTCCTTGGACAGCCACTTCACCTTCTGGTAGCCGTTCTTCCAGGGCACGTCGGTGAGGTCGCCCTTGTCGTCCGGCATGGCGAACCCGGCCATGCGGTTCTCCAGTCCGAGGGCGAACATCAGCTCGGTGATGCCGACGTCGTTGGTGACGACCCGCTCGGGGACCTTCTCGTAGGTCACCTTCTGCCCGCAGTTGGTGAGGGTGACGGCGGTCGGCTTCGCGGCCTTCGGCGAGGACTCGACGGTGGCGCCGCACCCCGCGGTGGCGGTCGCGGCGAGACAGAGGGCGGCGGCAAGCAGCTTGCGCATGGCGGGAGTTGTCCTTCAGACGGTGGGCGGGAGCAGATCGAACAGAAGCTGGACGGCGCCGGTCTCCGGGTGCCGTACGGGATGCGCGCGGACCCCGAACACCTCGGCGAGCAGGGCCGGTCGGAGGACGTCGTGCGGTGGCCCCGAGGCGACGATCCGGCCCCCGGAGATCACGTAGAGCAGGTCGCAGTGGGCGGCGGCGAGGTTCAGGTCGTGCAGGGCGGCGAGCACGGTCGGACCGCTGCCTCGGACCAGGGACAGCACGTCCAACTGATGGGCGATGTCCAGGTGGTTGGTGGGTTCGTCGAGGACCAGCACGCGGGGCTGCTGGGCGAGCGCGCGGGCGATCAGGACACGCTGCCTCTCGCCGCCGGACAGGGCGAGGAAGCCTCGGTCGGCGAGGTGGGTGACGCCGGTGCGCGCCATGGCTCCGGCGCAGATCTCGCGGTCCGAGGCGGCGGTGCGGTCCCGGTGCGGCAGCCGTCCCATGGCGACCACTTCGGCGACGGTGAAGTCGAACTCGGCCGACGACTCCTGCGGCAGCGCGGCCAACCGCCGCGCCGCGGCTCTCGGTTCCATGGCGTGTACGTCGTCGCCGTCGAGCCGCACGGCGCCGTGGGCCGGTCGCAGCGCCCGGTACACGCACCTCAACAGGGTTGATTTCCCGCTACCGTTGGGGCCGACGAGCCCGACGAAGGCACCGCTGTCGACAGTGAGCCGGATGTCGTCGACGAGCCGCACCGCGCCCACGTCGACCGACACCCCTTCGATGTCGAGCCTCATCAACGCCCTCCGAACGCATAGCCGCCGCGCCGCATCAGCAGCAGGAAGGCGGGCACTCCGACGACCGCGGTGATCACGCCGACCGGCAGCTCGGCGGGCGCGAGGAGCAGCCGGGACAGGACGTCCGCCCACACCAGCAGCACCGCTCCGGCCAGCGGCGCGACCGCGAGGACCCGACGGTGATCGGCTCCCACGAGCATCCGCACGAGGTGCGGCACCATCAGGCCGACGAAACCGATGGCGCCGCTCACGGCGACCACGGTCCCGGTGACACCGGCGGTCACGAGGAACAACTCCCGCCTCAGCCGGGCGGGCTGGACGCCGAGCGCGGCAGAGGTCTCGTCGCCCATGGCCAGGGCGTTGAGCGGCTCCGCGCGCCATCGCAGCCACGCCCAGCCGGCCGCCACGGTGACGGCCGCCAGGGGCACCTGCGCCCAGGTCGCACCGCCGAGGCTCCCCAGCAGCCACATCATCGCCGAGCGGGCCGCCTCGCCCCGGGCCGCGCCGAACACCATCACGGTGGTGACGGCCTCGAAGCCGTAGGCCAGCGCGGTGCCCGTCAGGATCAGCCGCAGCGGGGTGAGGCCGTGCGGCGAGCGGGCCACGGCGTAGACGAGGACCATGGCGGCGAGTGCCGAGACGAACGCGGACGCGGACAGTGCCCACACCCCCAGGCCGGCGAACGCGCCCAGCAGGATGACGGCGTTGGCGCCGACCGCCGCGCCCGAGGAGATGCCGAGCACGAACGGATCGGCGAGCGCGTTGCGGACCATGGCCTGTACGGCCACGCCCACGGCGGAGAGTCCGGCGCCGACGACGGCCGCGAGGACGACCCGGGGCAACCGGATCTCCCAGACGATGGTGTAGGCGGCGGCGTCGGAGGCGTGGACGGTGCCGCCGGTGGCCCCGGCCCAGAGGAACCGGAACATATCTGCCGTACCGATTCCGGCGGCGCCGAGACCGACGCCGCACACGAGGGAGACGCCGAGCAGGAGCAACAGCCCGCTCAGCAGCAGCGGTTGGGGTTTGCGGCGGGGGTCACGCCCTGGCCACCGGCCACGGCCGGAGCCGACCTTCGGACGACGGAACACGAGCGGCGGTCCTTCACCTGGGGCCGCCTGATGAGCCTCGATCGAGGAGACAGCCCGGACGACCGCGTCGGCCGCTCGGTCCCCTCTCGCAGTCCACGGCGAGCAGTCAACGGGTCGCGCCACCCACGGGCGATCGGACTCGCGCGACGACCGGGATCGTCACGCACACCGTTGCGGGTCAGCGCCGGACTCTCACCGGACTTCCCCCGCGGGAGGCAAGGGGAGCCTAACAAACGGCACAGCACGGTCCGGCAGGACCTGGCACGGACCGGCACGACACGGCACGGCACACTTCGGGCCGACCGCACCCGACCCCGAACCACACCCTCCCATTAGTCTATTTGGACTGATAGAGTTCGACTATGCCTCGACGCGCTCTCGACAACCCGATCGTTCTCGCCGTGCTGGGCCTCCTGCTCGAACAGCCCTCGCACCCCCATCAGATGCTCACCGAGCTCCGCACCCGCAGCGAGCACCACGCCGCCGCGATCACCCGCGGCACGCTCTACAACACGGTCGCCGCCCTGGCCGAGGCGGAGTGGATCGCCTCGCAGGGTCAGGAGCGCTCGGGCAACCGCCCCGAACGCACCGTCTACGCCCTCACACAGACGGGCCGTGACGAACTCGTCCGCCGCCTCGACCACCAGATCCGTACTCCTGAAAGGGAGTTCACACAGTTTCTGGGAGCGGTCGCCTACCTCGGCGCCCTCGGCCCGAGCGGCGCGGTGGAGGCACTGACCGAGCGAGCTGAACGCCTCCGGCAGCGGACGGTCACCGACGAGGGGCGCCTGACGGAGGCCCTCGCGGCCGGCGCTCCCCGCCTGTTCGTCATCGAGGCCGAGTACGCGCTGTCCCTCGCACGCGCCGAGACCACGTGGATCGACTCCGTCATCGACGACATCCGCACGGGCACACTGACCTGGCCGACCGCCCCGAGCGGCGACCGAGAGGAACCGACCACCTGATGCTCCCCGCCCCCACCGGCTCTTCGGCCCGGCCACCGCCTCATGTGGTTGTCCGTTCCGCGCGGTCGGTGAACTCGACTTCCACGTAACGGAGTTGTACGTGTCACGACGAACGGGCGCGCTCGTCCCACTGCCTCCGGAAGGGGCCGCGCCCTGCCTTCGGAAGGGGCCGTGCCCTGCCCTCTCGATGATCCTCATCGCCCGCCGCCGACCGCCAGCGCCACAGGTAGGAACAGCAGTACCGCTCCCCGGCCGGACCCCAGGCGCACCACGGGTCCGGGACGCCGTCCGGCTGTGGCATCCTCTGCTGCCATGGATGTCTCGACTGATCACGAACTGCCGTCGGCGGACGAGGAGATGGAGGTCCGCGCGGTGTCCGCCGAGCGGCTCACGTTCTTCGGCGACGCGGTGGTCGCCATCGCCCTCACCCTGCTGGCCCTGGAGCTTCCGGTGCCGGAGGGCTCGACCAACTCCGAATTGTGGCACTCGGCCACGTCGCACCGCGAGAGCTACCTGGCGTTCATGATCAGCTTCGTGGTGATCGCCGCGCACTGGCGCGCGCACCACCGCGTGTTCCGCCATGTCACGGCGACGAACAGCCGGTTGACGTCCTACACCATGTACTGGCTGCTCACCTTGGTGATCACTCCGTTCGCGACCGACGTGATCGGCGGCCGTGGAGCCTTCCAGGCCCGCTTCGCCTTCTACGCCGCGGTGCAGTTCGCGGCCTGCCTCCTGTTCATCCTGATGGTCCGCGAACTCCCCCGCGAAGGCCTCGCCCGCCCCGGCACCCCGCCCGAGGTATTCTCCCGCTCCATCCGCCGCATCGGCATGGTGGCCCTCGGTTTCCTGATCTCGATCCCGGTCTCGCTGGCCACCCACTGGGCGTACGCGTGCTGGGTCGTGGTGCCGCTCATCGACTCGGCGATCGACGCACGCAAGAGCCTTACGGCGCAACGGGGTTCGGAGGACTGAACCGACCGGGCGCACACGCCCTGGGGTCCTTCCACCACCGTCACCTCACACCGGCGCGATCCGCCCCCGCGCGCCGTCCAACAGCTCTCTCGCGCCCTCCAGACATCTCACCGGATCCGCCGGAGCCGCCTGCAGTCCGGGGAGCAGCATCATCCACAGGTCGGTCACCGCCTCCTCGACGTTGCGGCGGTCGTTCAGCGCGTCGGAGACGGTGTGGGTGCCGAAGAAGCTGGAGACGAGGACGCGTGCGGCGCGCTCGGGGTCCGTACCGGGGGCGAGTTCGCCCGCTTCGGCGGCGGCGGTCAGCATGCGCCCGGTCGCCTCGATCCAACCGACGAAGGGCCGGGGCAGGGACACGGGGATCGTCCTGCGCTCGCTCCAGAGCCTGTTGCCCGCGCGGACGATCACGTTGTCGCGGAATTCCCGGGCCACGGCGAGACTCAGACCCACCAGGCGGTCGAGAACGGGGGCGTCCAGGGATTCCCAACGCTCCACATAGCGCGGCCATTCGGCGAAATGGGCTTCGAGAACACTCCGAGCCAGCCCTTCCTTGCTGCCGAAATGGAAATAGATCGCCCCGCTGGTGTATCCGCTCGTACGCGCCACATCGCTGATGCTCGTACCGACGTACCCATGCTGTTCGAACAGAACTGCGGCCGTCGCCAGAACAGCCCGCCGAGTGGCTTCCGCACGTTCCTGCATTTTCTCGGTCGCCCCTGTCCTGCGTTCCGGATCGCCTTTTCCGGTGAATCTAGCCGACAGGCACCCGTTTCCCGTACGCATACCGAAGAGCCGTAGCTTCTATTATTTTATGACCGCATCAAGCCTTCCCGCACCGCCCGATGCCGCCCCGCAATCAGACCTGAACCCAGGCCTGAACCCAGGCCTGAACCCAGATCTGAGCCCAGCCCCGGAACCACAGCAGGAACCCCTCGCGCTGAGCTGGGACAGATGCGTGTCACGGGCCCTCGTGCACCGGAACGCGGTCGCGGAGGTCCTGCTCACCGACGCCCGGGCGCTGTCCGACGGCCATTTCCTCCTCGCCGCGCAGTGGCCGCGCTCGTACTCGACGTCCGCCAGGACCACCACGTCCGCCACGTCCGATTCCGGTTCCGGTTCCGCTTCCACCGAACACCACGACCCGATGCTCGCCGCCGAGACCATTCGCCAAGTCGGCCTGTACATCTGCCAGAAGTTCCTCGGCGCCCCGAGCACGAGCAGGTTCGTCATCAGAAACGTCGGCTTCCGGATCGACAACAGCGCGGAACCGGTGGTCGATTACGGCGCCACCAACGTCCTGTGCCAGGCAGAGGTGTTCGACGTACGTCACGTGTCCGGCGCCCCCTGTCCGGCCGCACTGAGCGTGCGGCTTCAACTCTCCGCCGCCGGAAGGGAGTTCGGCTCGGTCGTCGGACGCGTCCGGGTCCTGTCCGACCGGGAGTACACGAGGTTCCGCGGCCCGAACGCGGCCGCCGCTCCCGTCCCCGGCACCGTGCACGGACGCCCGTCGCCCACCGAGGTGTCGGTCCCGTCCCCCGGCGACGTGATGCTCGGCCGCGCTGCCTCCGGCGCCCTGCTGGTGGCGCCCGCCGACCTGCGCCACCCCCGCTTCTTCGACCACCCCAGCGACCACGTCCCCGGCATGGTCCTCCTGGAGGCGGCGCGACAGGCGGCCTGCCTGGCGGGGGCCGCCCCCGGCCGGCTGAACGGCTGCCACCTGGACGCCCTGCGCTTCACCGAATGGGACTCCCCCGTCCACGTCGCGTGCGCGCCGACCGAGGACGGCTGGACCTTCCAGGTCACACAGGACGGCGAACCGACCGCCACCGGCACACTCTCGTTCACGAAGAGAGCGTAATTCACCCGCACGGACAGGCCTGTTGACCCTTGGTGGACGCCTGCCCGCTCGATGAACGGGGCGGGCGTCCGCCACGAAGAGCACCGAATACCGCACAATCACCGACACGGCCCGGGACCTCGACGTACTGAAAACGACATAGGGCGGATACGGCATCCGCAGCCCGTCGCTCGGGCAGTCCGGCGTCGGTTGCGGCTCGGCGCAGCCGGAGCAGGAGGGGGTCGGAGTGAAGTCCCGTACGGCCCGCCCGCCCTAGCGCACCGTGCGCCGACCCACGCCCAGGGTGTGTGGGGAGGCGGGCCGTCAGCTGCCGCCGACCGGTATGAGGACGTCGTCCGCGCCGGTGCCGTCGGTGCCGAGCCGGGTCGGGGCGAACCCGGTCCAGGGCGGGACGGGCCCGAGGATCGTCGCCACCGCTCCGTCCGCGAACAGCACGGCGGCGGCGCGGTCGGCCGGGTCGGCGAAACGGGAGTAGACCTCGACACCGACCACGGCCGCGTACCGTTCGCCGGTGCCGGAGCGGAGCCAGTCGCGAGCGACCCGGGCGGCGAACAGCCAGCCGGAACGGGCCGCCATCACGTCGAGGGCGAGCGCGCTGTCCGCCCCCACCAGGGCCCGGACCCGGCACGCGGTCGAGGGGCCGAATTCGTCGGGGGTGGTGGTGGCCAGGATGAGCAGACCGAGCGCGGACGCGGACAGCCCCGCCTCGGCCAGCGCGTTCCGCACGGCTTCGGCGGCGAGATCGGAAGCGGCCTGTTCGGGCTCCGCGATGCGCCGGCCCAGCACACCGTTGCGCCGCACGATCCAGTCAGGATCGGCCCCGGCCGCGTCGGGGGCCTCGTCCTTCGCCAGGATGCGGCCGGGTAAGCATGAGCCGGTGGCGAGGACGCCGATGTTCGGCGCTGGGGACACCTGGTACCTCCAAAAGACGGGCGCGGCACGGGAGTTCGCCGACTTTCCGCGTTGTCCGCGAAAACGGTCGGCTTCCGTCAGACTGCCCGCTTCACCCGATGCCCTGCAGGGCGCGAACCGATGCCGTGGAAGCACTCACCGAACCACTTCACCCTGACCTACGCCGATTCACCACGGAAAGCCGGTCGAGAGGGAGAGGAGTGAACGTGTTGAACGTGATGAATTCACGTTGCGTCGGCTTCGAAAGGTTCAACTGGCCCTGGCTGTCCGGGATTGGCCGGGATATTCGAAGCATGGGCGGCACGGGCGGCACAGTCACCCGTCAGGGGCGTTGGCATGGCCGCACAGTGAACCGCCCAGGCAGCGGGCGGTGGTTGGCGCCGCACCAACCCACAACGGTCAATGCCCGCCGGTCAGTTCGCCGCTGAGGTTCTTGTGCAGGCGGGCACTGGGCTCGTTCAGGCTGATGATCTCGACGGTCTTGCCCCGCTGGGCGTACTTCGTCTCGATGGCGTCGAGCGCGGCCACCGAGGAGGCGTCCCAGATGTGCGCGGCGGACAGGTCGATGACGACATCGTCGGGGTCGGTGGCGTAGTTGAAGCGGCCGACGAGGTCGTTGGAGGCGGCGAAGAACAGTTCGCCCGTGAC
This sequence comes from Streptomyces sp. NPDC090083, assembly GCF_044747445.1. Classification (NCBI taxonomy): domain Bacteria; kingdom Bacillati; phylum Actinomycetota; class Actinomycetes; order Kitasatosporales; family Streptomycetaceae; genus Streptomyces; species Streptomyces sp. NPDC090083. The sequence goes on from NZ_JBIVED010000004.1 coordinate 528,444, forward strand.
CGTGTAGACGACGCGCGTTCCGTCGAGGTCGGTGACGGACGTGACGTCGGCCAGGTGGGCGACGCGCTGGGCGAAGATGACCATGGCCGTGACGCTGCCGACGACGACACCGATGGCGAGGTTCGAGGTGGCGACGACGCACGCGACGGTGATCACCATGACGGTGATCTCCCCGGCCGGCATCCGCTTGAGGGTCTTGGCCGCGATGGAGTGCCAGTCGAAGGTCGCGAAGCAGACCATCACCATGACGGCGACCAGGGCTGCCATCGGGATGTCGGAGACGACCGGGCCGAGGACGACGCACAGCAGCATCAGAAACGTGCCGGCCAGGAACGTCGACAGCCGGGTGCGTGCGCCGGAGACCCGTACGTTGATCATGGTCTGGCCGATCATCGCGCAGCCGCCCATACCGCCGAAGAGGCCGGTGACGATGTTGGCGATGCCCTGGCCGACGGACTCGCGCGTCTTGTCGGAGTGCGTGTCGGTGATGTCGTCGACGAGCTTGGCGGTCATCAGCGACTCCATCAGGCCGACCAGGGCCATGGCGAACGCGTACGGCGCGACGATCTTCAGCGTCTCCACGGTGAACGGCACGTCCGGCAGCCCCGGCACCGGGAACGAGGACGGCAGCCTGCCCTTGTCGCCGACGGTCGGTACGGCGATCCCGGCGGCGAGGGTGATGGCCGTGAGGATGACGATGGAGACCAGCGGCGCCGGGACAGCCTTGGTGACCTTCGGGAAGAGCACCATCAGGGCGAGGCCCCCGGCGAGGAGCGGGTAGACGGCCCAGGGCACGTCGTACATCTCCGGCACCTGCGCCATGAAGATGAGGATGGCGAGGGAGTTGACGAACCCGACCATCACCGAGCGTGGTACGAACCGCATGAGCTTGGCGACGCCGAGCGCGCCGAGGACGATCTGGAATCCGCCCGCGAGGATCACCGCCGCGACGAGGTAGCCGAAGCCGTGCTCGCGGTTGAGGGGGCCGATGACCAGGGCCACGGCACCGGTGGCCGCGGAGATCATCGCGGGCCGGCCGCCGACGAACGCGATGGTCACGGCCATCGTGAACGACGCGAACAGACCGATCGCCGGGTCGACCCCGGCGATGACCGAGAACGAGATGGCCTCCGGGATCAGCGCGAGCGCGACCACGAGCCCGGCCAGCACCTCGGTGCGCAACATCTTCGGCGACAGCCATGAGGGGCGCCGGGGACCGCGCATCCAGGTGGCGGGAGACAGCGGGGACGGTGCGGAGGAGGACAAGAGGAGAGGACCCTGTCGTGGTCGGGCACACCCGGGGTCACGGTGGGCGCGCTGGGAAGTGCGGCGGGGGTGTGGACGGCCGGGCTGCGGCTCACGAGGCGGTGGGCGGTGTTCCGGCAAGGGCTTCACCGGGGGCTTCGTCGGCCCCGACATACTTCTGGGAAGGGGTACGGTCCCTTCCGACCCCCGCAACAGCGGGGAACTCTACCCTAACGTTAGGGTAGAGATTGGCGGCGGCCCTCCGGAACCGCCCCGAGAGACGAGGGAGGCGCCCCGCGCGTGAGCAGCGAGCACATGCAGATCGGCGAGGTCGCGGCACGGACCGAGCTGTCGCTGCGCACGATCCGCCACTACGAGGAGACCGGCCTCGTCACCCCGTCCGCCCGCTCCCAGGGCGGCTTCCGCCTCTACACCGAACCCGACGTCACCCGTCTCATGGTGATCCGCCGGATGAAACCGCTCGGCTTCACCCTGGACGAGATGCGCGCCCTGCTGGACGCCACGGATCGACTGGACTCCGGCGAGACGCTCCCGGCCGCCGAGCGCGCGGAGTTGCTGGAGCGGATCCGCGGCTTCGAGCGCGCCGCGCAGGAGCGGGTGGCGGACCTGCGCACCCAGTTGGCCCGTGCGGAGGAGTTCGCGGTCACGCTGGCCGAGCGCCTGACGCGCACCCCGGCGCCGTAGCTCGACCCCGCCCTCCCGACAGCCGCCTCCGCCCGCGGACGTCTCGTCACGGCTGCTGGTGTCCGGTGAACATGGCGACCAGGCTGTGCGGCGCCTCGGCCCCGAAGAGGAGGTCGTGCAACTCGGTGCCGTCGGCGGCGGACGCGGCGCTACGGGGGAACAGGGCCTCCTCGTACGCGGTGAGCGCGGTCTCGATGTCGTCGGGGTGGGCGGCGATGGCCTTGCCGAGTTCCGCGCCGTCGTACATGGCGAGGTTGGCGCCTTCGCCGTTCGGGGCCGCCAGGTGGGCGGCGTCGCCGAGGAGGGTCACGCCCGGCGCCCGGTCCCAACGGTGGTCGATCGGGAGGGCGTTGAGGGTGCGCAGGACGGGCGCGGTGTCGCCGTCGGTGATCAGCGCGGTGAGTTCCGGCGCCCAGCCGTCGAACTCCGCGGCGATCCGTGCGGTGGCCGTGGCCGTGTCGGTGAAGTCGATGGCGGCGAACCAGTCCTGCGGCCTGCTGAGCGCGACGTAGGTGTGGAGGGAACCGTCGCCCTCCCGGTGGGCCTGGATGCCCTTGCCCGGCACGGGCACGAAGAGCGCTCCACCGCCGACGGCCTTCGCGGTCGCCGGATGCCGGGTGTCGGCGTCGTACAGATAGGTCTCGACGAACGAGATCCCGATGTACTCGGGGACGGCGTCGGAGAGCAGCGGCCGGACCCGTGACCACGCGCCGTCCGCGCCGATCAGCAGGCCCGTGTCGACGGAGGTGCCGTCCGCGAACGTCACCTCGTGGCGGCCGTCGCCGAGCGCGCGCACCCCGCTGACCTTGTGCCCCCACCGGACGGTGCCGGGCGGGAGGGAGTCGAGCAGGATCCGGCGCAGTTCTCCGCGCTGCACCTCGGGGCGTTCGCCCGCACTGTCGTCGTCGAACAGTACGGTCCCGTCCGAGGCGAGGATGCGGGTCGCCTCGCGGCCTTCCAGGATGAGGGCGCGGAACTCGTCGGTCAGGCCCGCCGCCTCCAGCGCGGACTGGCCGGTGGCCCGGTGTATGTCGAGCATCCCGCCCTGCGCGCGAGCCGTCGGTGACGCCTCCGCCTCGTAGACCGTGGCCTGGATGCCATGGACGTGCAGGACCCGGGCGAGCAGGAGACCGCCGAGTCCGGCGCCGATGATCGTGACGTTCGTGGTCGCGGCGTCGCCGGTGGTGGTGATGTCGGTGTTCATGGTGACTCCTCGGGTGGTGTGGTGTCGTACGCCGGCCCGGCCGGGCTCTCGGTCGGGGCGCCGGTCCGGCCGTCGTCCGCCGGGCCGCTCTGGAACGTTGTTCCACGACCAGACTGGAACGGCGTTCCACGGTTGTCAAGCTGGAACGGCGTTCCAGGCATGTGCCAGGATGGACGCATGGCACCCAGGACGCGTCGCCCGGAGCGACGAGAGGAACCGCTCTCCCGGGAGCGTGTCGTCGACGCGGCGATCGAGTTGCTCGACACGGCGGGCGAGGGCGGCCTCACGTTCCGCGCGCTGGCCGCACGGCTCGCCACCGGTCCCGGGGCGATCTACTGGCACGTCACCGGCAAGGACGAACTCCTCGGTGCCGCCACCGACGCCGTCCTCTCCCGCACGACGACCACCGGCACCGCCGATCCGGCACCGCGGGAGGCGATCCGCGCGCTCGCGCTCGGCGTGTTCGACGCGATCGACGCCCACCCGTGGGTCGGCACACAACTCTCCGGGGCTCCGCCGCAGTCCCCGATGCTGCGGGTCTTCGAACACCTCGGACGCCAGGTCCAAGCCCTCGGCGTTCCCGAGGCCGCCCAGTTCACGGCCGCGTCCTCGCTGTTGAGCTACATCCTCGGCGTCGCCGGCCAGAACGCGGCCAACGCCCGGCAGTGCCCACCGGACACGGACCGCACGCAGTTCCTCAACACCGTCTCGGACGCGTGGGCAAACCTCGACCCCGAGGAGTTCGTGTTCACCCGGAACGTCGCGGAGCAGCTCCGCGTCCACGACGACCGCGCCGAGTTCCTCGCGGGCATCGACCTCATTCTCACGGGCATCACCACGCGCCCGTAGCCGAAGTGGCCTCTGCTCTGCGGCGGCAGCGTGTCCCAGATCCGCGAGTCCACCACCGTGCTGCACGCCGCACCCGCCCGCCCATGGGGCTGTCCCCCATCCCCGTCCTCGGGTTGGCCGGATCGCGCCGCGTCGGCGGCCGAACCTAGCGTTCAGCCATGATTCCGACCCTGCGCAAGCACCTCGCCCTGGCCATCGGTGTCGCCACGCTGCTCACCGCCGAGGTGACCACCGCCGTCGCGCAGCCCCAAGACCCTTACTCCACACGGCAGTTACGCCAGGACACCGAGGCTATCCACGCCCTCGGGGTCAGCGGTGTGCAGGCCCGCGTGATCGCGCCGAACGGCCGGCAATCGGTGGCCACCAGCGGCACGGCCGACCTGGACACCGGCCAACCGGTCGCCTCCGGCGGCTACTTCCGCATGGCCAGCACGTCCAAGACACTGGTGGCCGTCGTGGTACTCCAGCTTGAGGCCGAAGGCAGGCTCTCCCTGAACGATTCGGTCGACCACTGGCTGCCGGGCGTGGTGCGCGGCAAAGGCAACGACGGCCGCCGCATCACCATCCGGCAACTGCTCCAGCACACCAGCGGAATCCACGACGACCTGCCCGGATACACCACGCCGGAGGAGTACTACCAGCAGCGCTACGACGTCTACAGCTCCGGCCAGTTGATCGCCCGCGCGATGGCCCACGCGCCGGACTTCGCGCCCGGTGAGGGATGGGCGTACTCCAACACCGGCTACGTCCTGCTCGCCACGATCATCGAGAGGACCACCGGCCACCCCGCGCACGACGAGATCGCGAACCGCGTCCTGCGCCCGCTCGCCCTCGACCACACCCGCTGGGTCGGCACATCGCCCACGCTTCCCCGGCCGCACGCCAAGGCCTACCAACTCTTCGGCCCCGAAGCCCTGGTGGACGTCACGGACCAGGTACCGGTGGACCACGAGAACCTGTCGTTCGTCACGACGACACGGGACGAGAACACCCTCTTCCGCGCCCTGCTCTCGGGCCGGCTCCTCCCGGCGCGCCAACTGGCCGAGATGAAGCGGACCGTCCCCGTGAGCGAGGAGGTCCAACAGCTGTGGCCCGGCGGCCGGTACGGCCTCGGGCTGGCCGAACGCCCCCTCACCTGCGGAGGCACCTACTGGAGCCACGAAGGCGGCGACGGCGGCTACATCACCCTCAACGGCGCCACGGACGACGGCAGTCGGAGCGCCGTCGTCTCCATGTCGGAGGCACGCGGGGACACGATGGAGCACATCATGGCCCAGGAGAACACGGCCAGTTCGCTGATCAACCATGCGCTGTGCGGCGGCGGAGGCGGCCGATGAGCGAAGCCGCCGTCTTCCCTGCCGGTGGAGAGCCGGTCGGGCCGGTAGGGTCCGACCCTTCGGTCCGAAAGCATCGCGACCCAAGTCACCTATCGGCTACGACAGTTGTCGAGGGCGCCGACGCCACCGTCTCGGCGCCGGACCGGAGGTACGCCTCCAGCTCCGCGGCCCCGGACAGCATCGCGCGCCCCCGCCGGGACAGCCGATCACGCCAGCTGCTCAGCGCGGCCTCCAGGGGCTCCGGTCCGCCCGCCGCCCGCACCTGGGCGAGCAGCGGGGCGATCTGGTCCAACAGGTAACCGCCGCGCCGGAGTTGGTGGGCCATGCGGGCGTCGCGCACGTCGGCCTCGTCGTAGACGCGGTAGCCGGTCAGCGGGTCGCGGTGGGGGCGTACCAGTCCGGCGCGCTCCCATTTGCGCAGCGTCGCGGGGCGGATGCCGAGCTTCTCCGCCAGTGGACCGATGAAGGTGGCGCGGCCGGAGGCGGACCCGGACGCAGCCCCGGGCCCAACCCCGGGCCTGGGCCCGGGTTCTGCGGTCGGCTTGGGCCGGATCGGCGTCGCCTCGCCCGCGTCCAGGTCGCGGAGGGCCCGCTCCACCGCCTCAAGGGTCCGCCGGTCGTCCAGGAGTTCGGCGTGACTCTCGTCGATGAGGCGGAAGGCCTCCTCCACGGCACCCTCGTTCACGGCCCGCATGATCGACGTGGCCGTCCCGTGGCCATGGCCCGGCACCAGGGCGAGGAAGGCACGCAGGGCGTGTGCGTGGAGTGGGGTGTAGGTGCGGTAGCCGTGGGGCGTGCGATCGGCGGCGGGGAGGATGCCCGCCTCCTCGTAGTTCCTGATCGCCTGTGTCGACAGGCCGTGTCCGCGCGCGAGGTCGACCGGCCTGAGTCGATCGCCGTTTTGAAGGTTTCTAGCCATGAGCCTGCCGATATCGCGGGAAAGTTTCAACCGAAGGTTCAACGATAGCGTTGAAGGCATGGCTACCGACATCAAGGACATCGTCCACGCCGTCGAGGCGTCCGCGGTCATGCGGCTCCTTCCGGGCCGACCACGCGTGCTCGCGCTCGGCGAACCGACCCATGGCGAGAACACGCTCCTCGACCTCCGCAACGAACTCTTCCGCCAGCTCGTCGAGCAGGAGGGCTTCGGCACGATCGCGATGGAGAGCGACTGCCTGACGGGTCTGGTCGTCGACGACTACGTCACGTCGGGCAGGGGCACGCTCGACGAGGCCATGGACCGCGGATTCAGCCACGGTTGGGGTGCCTTCGCCGGCAACCGTGACCTCGTGCGCTGGATGCGCGCCCACAACGTCCGCGCCGACAACGAGGGAAGACCCGCCTCCGAGCGGCTCCGCTTCGCCGGTGTCGACGGCCCGCTGGAGATCACGGGCGCCGCGAGTCCCCGACAGGCCCTCGTCGCCCTTCACCGCGGTCTGTCGGCGTGGGTGAGCGCGGATCTGCTGCCCTGTACCGCCGAATCCCTCGACCGACTCCTCGGCGCCGACGACCGCTGGACCGAGCCGGCCGCGATGACGGACCCGGCCAGGTCCGTCGGACAGTCCGGCGAAGCGGCTCAACTACGGCTGCTGGCAGACGAGTTGGCGGCACTGCTCGACACCCGGTCGCCACACCTGCTCGCGGTGGCCTCCCCCGACGACCTGTACCGCGCCCACCTGTACGCGCGCACCGCGACCGGTCTGCTGCGCTATCACCACTGGATGGCCGACACCTCACCGGCCCGCCTGACCCGGCTGGTCGAGATACGGGACCAGATGATGGCCCACAACCTCCTCGCCCTCGCCGGACGGGGTCCAGTCCTCGTCAACGCCCACAACTCCCATCTCCAGCGCGGGAAGAGCACGATGCGCATGGGCGGGGCGCTGCTGGAGTGGTGGGGCGCCGGTGCCATGGCTCAAGCCCGACTCGGTGACCAGTACGGCTTCTTGGCCACAGCCCTCGGCACGATCCCGCACCAGGGCGTGGACATACCGCCGCCGGACACCGTGGAGGGCCTCCTGTACGCGCGCCCGGAGGACCAGTACCTCGTCGAAGCCTCCGGCCTGGCCGCCGCCCTCGGCAGCCGACGCACCGCGCCCCGCGTGTCCCCCTGGTTCGGCTACGCCCCGCTCGACCCGGCCCATCTGGCAGACGTGGACGGCGTCGTGTTCGTCAAGGATGCCGTGCGGACGAGGGCGACACGGAGCACCGCCTGACCGGGCGCAGACGTAGACATAGACCGCCGCGCGTTCCGGACCGAGACGGGTTGCGTTAGAGCGCACTCCGACTCCTAGGTTCGGACGCATGCGATACAGCACACTCGGAAAGACCGGACTGGAAGTCTCCGCCATCGCCCTCGGTTGCATGAGCTTCGGGGAGCCGGAGCGGGGCGGCGAACCCTGGTCACTGGGCGCGGACGCCAGTCGGGACATCATCAGGCAGGCCCTTGAGAGCGGCGTCAACTTCCTTGACACGGCCAATGGTTACAGCGCCGGAAGCAGCGAGGAGATCGTCGGACAGGCGGTCAAGGACTTCACCCGCCGCGAGGACGTCGTCCTCTCCACCAAGGTCTGGATGCGGATGCGCCCCGGCCCGAACGGCGCCGGGCTGTCCCGCAAGGCGATCTTCACGGAGCTCGACGCCTCCCTGAGGCGACTGGGGACCGACTACATCGACCTCTACCAGATCCACCGCTGGGACTACGACACCCCGATCGAGGAGACTCTGGAGGCGCTGCACGACGCGGTCAGGTCCGGGAAGGTCCGCTACATCGGAGCCTCTTCCATGTACGCCTGGCAGTTCGCCAAGGCCCTGTACCTGGCGGACCTGAACGGCTGGACCCGGTTCGTGTCGATGCAGGACCACTACAACCTCATCCACCGGGAGGCGGAGCGGGAGATGCTCCCGCTCTGCGCCGACCAGGGCATCGGCGTGATCCCGTGGAGCCCGTTGGCGCGGGGCAGGTTGACGCGGGCCCGGGGCATCGCCACGGCGCGTGCCGAGACCGACGCGGGCGGCAGGATCCTGTACCGCGACGAGGACCAGGCGGTGGCCGAGCGCGTCCACGAGATCGCGGGCGAGCGGGGTCTGTCCCCGGCCCAGATCGCCCTGGCCTGGGTCATGCGCAACCCGACGGTGACCTCACCCGTCGTCGGGGTCACCAAACCGGCCCAACTGGCCGACGCCGTCGCCGCGGTGGACGTCGAACTCGACGACGACGAAGCCGCCTATGTGCAGGAGCCCTACCAGCCGCACGAGGCCGCCTACTTGGAGGAGTCCTTCTACAAGTCACGCCCCGAGCACGCACGGACAGGAACGGCAGGCTGATGCGACGCGGGCTCCGGAAGCCGTCCGGCGGAACTGAAACCACCGTGAAACCGAGCTGAATGCGCGCCACCGCACGCTCTGCGCCATGAGGACAACGCCCCAAGAACCGACGGCCCAGGAACCGACGACCCTGGAACCAACGACCCAGGACCTCGCGATCTCAGCGACCGGACTGCGGAAGACCTATGGCGACAGAACAGTCCTCGACGGCATCGACCTGACCGTCCCGACCGGAACCGTCTTCTCTCTCCTCGGACCCAACGGCGCGGGCAAGACCACCATCGTCAAGATCCTCTCCACGCTCGTCACCGCCGACGCCGGCCGCCTGCAAGTCGGCGGACACGACCTCGCCAACGACCCCCAAGCCGTACGGACGACGATCGGCGTCACCGGACAGTTCTCCGCCGTGGACGGCCTGATCACCGGCGAGGAGAACATGCTCCTCATGGCCGACCTCCACCACCTGCCCAAACGGGAAGGCCGCCAGGTCGCCGCCGAACTCCTGGACCGCTTCGACCTCACCGACGTCGCCAAGGAGCCCGCCTCCACCTACTCCGGCGGCATGAAACGCCGACTCGACCTCGCCATGACCCTGATCGGCAACCCGCGCATCATCTTCCTCGACGAACCCACCACCGGCCTCGACCCCCGCAGCCGCCACACCATGTGGGACATCATCCGCGACCTCGTCTCCACCGGAACCACCGTCTTCCTCACCACCCAGTACCTCGATGAAGCCGACGAACTCGCCGACCACATCGTCGTGTTGCACGACGGCCACATCGCCGCCGAAGGCAGCGCCGACGAACTGAAACGACTCGTACCCGGCGGACACGTACGCCTGCGCTTCACCGACCCCGACACCTACCGGTCCGCCGCGACCGCCCTGCGCGATGCGACCCGGGACGACGACGCACTGGCCCTGCGGATCCCCAGCGGCGGCAGCCAGCGCGAACTGCGCGCCGTCCTCGACTGGGTGGACGCGGCGGGCGTGGAGGCGGACGAACTCACCGTCCACACCCCCGACCTCGACGACGTGTTCTTCACCTTGACCGATCGACACCGACGCCGTTGACCAGGCCGAGTCGGTCACCGAAAAGGGTTCGTCGCCAGTCGTCGAGCGGCGCTAATCTCGCAGGTCATGGGAGCCCGAGCGCAGTACGTGGTGGTCGAGAACGGCACCTGGCAGCGGTACTACTCACACTGGGCCGCCAACCGGGTGGCGGCCGACCTGCTGCCCGGCCCGGCCGCTGCGACGCGCTGCTTCCGTGCCAACCGTGAGGTCGACGAATGGCTCGACGACGTGTGGTGCGAGGGCGCCGCGCTGGTCGACCACGACCGCCGGGTCCTGCTCTGGTTCGCCCACGTGGGCGACTGGGCCGACCATCTCGCCGCCCGCGCCGTACTGGCCCTGACCTGGCCGGGCTGGGACGTCCGTTTCGCACACGACGGCCTCGGCGACCTGACCCATCACCTGGGTCTCGGACGGGACCTGACCCGCTCGCCGGGCTGGTTCGAGATCTTCGAGCCCGCCGGGTTCCCGTACACCGAGTACGCCGAGCCCAGCTCCGTCGTCTCCGTGCGCCTGCCCGACGGTAGCGTGCGCGCGTGGGGCAGCGACGGGGAACCCGTCGAGAACCTCGCGGGCGGCCCCGGACTGATCGACCTGGTCGTGGCGTCTCCGCCCACACCCGCGCCCACCGACATGCCCGAAGGCGGCGTCCACTTCGACCCGCAGGCCCGCACCGTCTCGCTCTGGGCGGTACGGACCGTGGCCGGCATCCACGACTGGCCCTTGCCGCGCTGGGAGAACTGGGACCTGGACTTCCGGGGCGATGACCACACCCAGCAGGCCGGGTTGCTCCCCGCGGACTTCCCCTTTCCCCGGCCCCGGCTGGCGCCCGCGCTACGGAGTCTCGCCGACGGCCTCGGCACCCCGCCTCCCGACAACGGCCCGCTGCTCGCCCGTGTCGCGGCCGAGTCCGGCCCGGACGGCACGACTCCTGCGGCGAACCCCACCGCCCTCGTCCCGCACGAACCTTCCGACCCCACCCCGGCCGAACTGACCTTGCTACGCACGGCACTTGACACACTGATCGCCGAAGCGGAAACGCACTGACGCCTGCCTCGACCAGCCCCCGTGCCCGTCTGTCCGCCCGAGCACCGTCAGGGGTACGTGGCAGACCTGTGGTTCGCGTTGATCTGCTCGTGGTTGGCCATCGCCCACTCGGCGAGTGCCATCACCAAGGGCACCAGACCCCGCCCCAACTCGGTGATCTCGTATTCGACCCGGGGCGGTACCTCCGCGTAGGCGGTACGCACGAGCAGTCCGTCCTCGACAAGGTGCTTGAGCGTCCGTGTCAGCATCCGCTGCGAGATGCCGCCGATGGCCGTCTCCAGCTCGCCGAACCGCAGCGGGCCCGACCGCAGGGTGCCGATCACCAGCAGGCTCCACTTGTCTCCGATCCGGTCCAGCACCTCGCGGACCGCACCGCCCTCCGGGATGCGCGGCGCCCGGCCGACCGTCGCACGTGTGACCTTCGCCATACCTGAGCGTCCTTCCTGGATACATACAGCGATGTGCCTTTTGCAGCCGACCCCGTGCGCACGGACCATCGGATCCACACGCGAGCGACAGCGACGGGGGAATTCGATGAACAACGCCTTGTGGATCGTCCAGGGCCTGCTCGCACTGGTCTAAGTCGCCGCGGGCGGACTCAAACTCGTGCGGCCACGCGAGCAGTTGGTCGCGTCGGGAGACTTCGACTGGATGAAGGACTCGTCGGACGCCGCGGTGAAGGCGGTCGGACTGGTGGAGATCCTCGGCGCGCTCGGCGTGATCCTGCCCTGGCTGACCGGGATCGCCCCGATCCTCACCCCGATCGCCGCGACCGGCCTGGCCGTCGTCCAGATCTTCGCGCTCCGCGTCCACCTGGTCCGCCACGAGCACCGGCCGTTGCCCGTCAACGCGCTCCTGCTCCTGCTCGCCGCCTTCACCGCGGCCGGCCGCTTCCTGAGCTGACCGGTCGCCCTGTCCGTCAACGGCACCCCCGTCAGCGAGCGGGCCGGAGTTGCTCGTCCGGGACCACGGCATCGCCCCCTGGGGCGCCTATCGCGGATCGCGGCCACCGGTCCGTGCCGACACCCCGGCCCTCGACGTCATCGCCGAGCACTGACCGACCCTGAATCCGAATCCGAATCCGATCCCGACTCCGGTACACGCAATGGCACGGCCCCAGGCCCCCGCACCAACTGCGCCTTGAGCCGGGCCAGTTCGTCCGCGAGGTCACGCGCGCCGGTCAGCCCCTCCCACATCCGCGTCTCGGCCCGCTCCACCGGGACAGCCAGGGCGCGGTGCCGACTGCGGCCCCGGGCGGAGAGATAGACCAGGACCCGCCGCCCGTCCCCGGGGTCCTTGCGGCGATAGGCCAAGGCGCCCGAGACCAGCCGGTCGACCAGCTTGGTGAGGCTCGGCGCGGGCATCAGGGCGTACTCGGCGACGTCGGACATCGTGTGCCCGCGCCCGTCCGAGAGCAGCGACAGCACCCGCCACTCCTCGACGGAACAGTCCTCGGCCTCCAGCGCGGCGGCCAGCTGACGGGTCATCAACCGCTCCACACTGCTCAGCAGTTGCGGGAGATCCCGGGGCAACTCCGGAGCCACAGCCATTCCCTCCTCCACACGCGACGCACCGCGGCGACACCACACGTTCCCCGCACACTACTTTCCAGGGAAAGGTCTGACTACGAGTGTCCGACCCCTCCCCTGTAGGTGGTGAACGGGGTTCCGTACGCGCCTCGTTGGGAGATTTCCTTCCCCCAGGAAGTATTTAACGAGCCGTTCACGGGCCGAAAGACTTCCGGGAAACATGCGATTCCTAGCGTGCGGCCACTGAGCAGAGCACGCGACCTCCGAAGACCGGATCCGGAACCACTCCCCCACGCCCGGCATCCTCGCACCCGCTCCCCTCACCCTCATCCCCCTCCACCGCACCCCCGAAGGGCCGCCGATGAGTACGACCGAGTCCCCACAGACAGCCGCCGAGCCGGGCCCTCCGACGAGCGAGGCGACCGGCCAGGCAACCAGCCAGGCCACCAGGGAGACGCTGGAGGACTACACCCTCCGCTTCGCGCCCCGCAGTTACCGCCGCTGGACCCCGATGGTCGTGGCCACCACCGCCCTCGGCGGCATCGCCTACATGGCCGACTTCTCCATCGGCGCCGGCATCGGCCTCGCGCACGGCACCGGCAACGCGCTCGTCGCCATCGCCGTGGCCGCCGTCGTCATCTTCGTCACCGGCTTCCCCCTCGCCTACTACGGCGCCCGCTACAACATCGACCTGGACCTGATCACCCGCGGCTCCGGTTTCGGCTACTACGGCTCGGTCCTCACCAGCGTCATCTTCGCCAGCTTCACCTTCATCTTCTTCGCCCTTGAGGGCTCGATCATGGCCCAGGGCCTCAAGCTGGGCCTCGGACTCCCGCTCTGGCTGGGCTACTTGATCTCCACGCTGATGGTGATCCCGCTGGTGATCTACGGCATGAAGGCGCTCAGCAAGCTCCAGGTGTGGACCACCCCGGTCTGGCTGCTGCTGATGATCGCGCCGCTGGCCTACCTGATCTCCACCGACCCGGGTACCGTCGACCGCTTCCTGAGCTACGCGGGCACCGACGGCGACGGCGGCGTCAACACCGCCTCCGTGCTGCTGGGCGCGGGCGTGTGTCTGTCCCTCATCGCACAGATCGGTGAGCAGATCGACTACTTGCGCTTCATGCCGCCCAAGACCGAGGCGAGCAAGCGCAGTTGGTGGACCGCCGTGGTCATGGCGGGTCCCGGCTGGGTGGTGCTCGGCGCGCTCAAGCAGACCATCGGGGTCTTCCTGGCCGTGTACATCCTGGCCAAGGTCGGCCCGGACGTCGCGCCCGAGCCGATCCAGCAGTTCAAGGGCGCCTTCGACGCGATGATGCCGTCCTGGCTGGTCATCCCGCTGGCCGTCGCCCTCGTCGTGATCAGCCAGATCAAGATCAACGTGACCAACGCGTACTCCGGTTCGCTCGCCTGGACGAACTCCTTCACGCGCGTCACCAAGCACTACCCCGGCCGCATGGTCTTCGTCCTGGTCAACCTGGGCTTCGCGCTCGCCCTCATGGAGGCCGACATGTTCAGCTTCCTCAACAACATCCTGGGCTTCTACTCGAACTGCGCCATCGCCTGGATCGTCACCGTCGCCACCGACATCGGCGTCAACAAGTACCTGCTGAAGCTCTCCCCGCTCCAGCCGGAGTTCCGCCGCGGCATGCTGTACGCCGTCAACCCGGTCGGCGTCGTCGCGTTCGTGGCCGCGTCGGGCCTCTCGATCGCCCTGTACTTCCACGCGCTCGGCGACACGCTCCAGCCGTACTCGCCCGTCGCCGCGGCCGTCATCGCCTTCGTCCTCACCCCGCTGATGGCGATCGTCACCAAGGGCAGGTACTACCTGCGCCGCACCGACGACGGCATCGACGAGCCCCTGCTCGACCCGGAGGGCAACCCGAGCGCCACGACGTACAACTGCCACGTCTGCCACCAGCCGTACGAGCGCCCGGACCTGGCGGCCTGCGCGACCCACGACGCCCAGGTCTGCTCCTTGTGCCTCAGTACGGACAAGGTCGGCGACCACGTCCTCCCGGTCCAGCCGACGGCCGCCTGAACGAGCACCGCACGGTGGTCGTCCCGCCGCGCCCGGCCTGGCTTCGTGTCGCCGTCAGCCGGCCGCGCGCACCGAGGTGACCGCCGTGCGGGCCGCGTTCTCGACCGTCCTGATGCCGCCCGCCATCGAGGTGTTGCCGTCAGAGAGGACCGCCACGAGGTAGTGGTGCGTCCCCGAGGTGACCTGTCCGACGCTGTTGATGTCCCAGAGGCCGGTGGTGCTGCGTTGCAGCCAGCCGTTCTTGAGGGCCCAGCCGGAGTCGGCGGCTGCCGAGACGCCCCACGACTGGTCGGTGGCGATGCGGGTCATCAGCGTACGGATGTAGGTGCGGGAGGTGGTGTTCAGCGCGGACGTGGTCGCGGTGGCGGTCCCGTCGGCGGCGAACACCGCGCGCAGCAGGCCGATCTGGTCGGACGCCGTGGTGCGCGTGAGGCCCCACTTGCCGCCGGTCCCTCCGACGGTCGCGGACAGTCCGAGGCGCTTGTTCACCGCCTTCAGGCCCGGCGCCTGACCGATCTCCCGCCAGAGCGCGTTCGCCGCGTCGTTGTCGCTGTGCTCGATCATCGCCTCCGCGAGGGTGCGCTCCTGCTGCGTGAGCCCCCGTCCCGCGTCCTGCGCCTGGACGAGCAGGGCGGAGAGGATGTCGACCTTGACGATGCTGGCCGTGTCGTAGGCGACGTCCTTACCGCGCACCTGCGGCTTCGCGGTGGGGTGGTCCAGGTCCAGCACGGCGGTCGTCACACGCGCCTGGCTCCGCGCGGTCGCCGGTGCGGTCCCGGATGCGGTGCCGGTGCCTGCCGCCGCGGCCGGGCCGACCGCAGCCGCCGCGAAGGCGGCGGTCACGAAGCCGGTGAACAGCGCGGCACGAAGACCGGTCCGCCTGCCGTCTCGGCCGGGCGTGCTCGCGGTCCGTGCGGTCGGTCGGGGATTCGGGCGGTTCGGCATGGGGCCTCGGGTGGTCTCGGGGTCGGGGGCGCAGACCTGCGAACGTAGACGAGGGGGCCGTTCCGCGACGTGACCAGTGCCACGAAAAGGCCGTAACGGACCGATTTGTGAGGACACCCACACTTCCCGGACCACCGGGACCGGTACGACCGTCCGCCCTGCCGCAGCGTCGAACGCCCGCCCGACCGCCCGGGAACGACCGGTAAAGTGCGCGGGACGGCAGCCCGGCCGGAAAGGGGAAGCGTGACCGACACGAGCAACACCCGACCCGCGGACAGCGAGGCGCGAGCTTCGCGGAAGAGCCCACTCCAGCGCCTGATGCGCTACCTCCCCCTGATCGCCCCCGTCCTGTTGTGGGCGGTCCCCTGCTGGGTGCTCCTCTACGCCGGCCAGCACTGGCCGCTCCCCGTCACGCTGGCCGGCACCGCGCTGTTCGTCCTCGGTCTCGTCGTCATGCCGCTCGCGATGGGGCGCGGTCACGGCCGGCGCCAGCAGGACGGGGCGGCGATCCTCGGTGACAGCCTGCTGGGCTCCAGTTGGGTGCTGTTCACCTGGTCGGTGCTGCTCGGCATCGTGCTGCGGCTCGCCCTGACCCTGGCCGGTGTGGGTGACGGCCAGGACCGCGCCCGCATCGTCACGTGGGCCGTGCTCGGTGTGACCGCCGTCCTGCTCGTCTGGGGCTACGCCGAAGCCCGCCGCGTGCCGCGCGTACGCCGTCTGGATGTTCAACTCCCGCGCCTGGGCGCCGGGTTGGACGGTCTCCGGGTCGCTCTGATCACCGACACCCACTACGGCCCGCTCGACCGGGCCCGCTGGTCGGCGCGGGTGTGCGAGACCGTGAACACCCTGGACGCCGACGTCGTCTGCCACACCGGTGACATCGCGGACGGCACCGCCGAACGCCGCCGCGCCCAGGCCGCCCCGCTCGGCACCGTCCGGGCCACCCGGGCCCGTGTGTACGTCACCGGCAACCACGAGTACTACAGCGAGGCCCAGGGCTGGGTCGACCTGATGGGCGAGCTGGGCTGGGAGCCGCTACGCAACCGCCATCTGCTGCTCGAACGCGGCGGCGACACCCTCGTCGTCGCCGGTGTGGACGACGTCACCGCCGAGTCCTCCGGTCTGGCGGGCCACCGCGCGCACCTCGACGGAGCCCTGAACGGCGCCGATCCCGACCTGCCCGTCCTGCTGCTGGCCCACCAGCCGAAGTTCGTCGACCGTGCGGCGGCAGCCGGCGTCGATCTCCAGCTGTCCGGACACACCCACGGCGGCCAGATCTGGCCCTTCCACCACCTGGTCCGCCTCGACCAGCCCGCCCTGGCCGGCCTCAGCCGGCA
The DNA here is from genome assembly GCF_044747445.1 of Streptomyces sp. NPDC090083. NCBI lineage: Bacteria > Bacillati > Actinomycetota > Actinomycetes > Kitasatosporales > Streptomycetaceae > Streptomyces > Streptomyces sp. NPDC090083. The sequence goes on from NZ_JBIVED010000004.1 coordinate 545,082, forward strand.
CGGCGCCCGCACCCTCCTCTACACGAGCCGGGGCACGGGTTTCTGGGGCCCGCCGTTCCGTGTCTTCGCCCCCAGCGAGATCACCCTGCTCGTCCTCCGCTCCGCGCAAGAGCCGGTCGCGGCGTAGGCGCCGCCGCGGGCCGCGGTGCCCGACCGGGACGTCAGGAGCCCACGTCCACCAGGACTTTGCCGACCGCGTGGTTCTCGACCGCCCGGTGCGCGTCGGCGGTGCGGTCGAGGGGGAAGCGGATCAGCGGCAGGCCGTGCCGCTCGCCGACCGGCAGCGCGCCGTCACGCACCGCGGCGGCGACGTCCTGGACGGCCGCGGTACGCGCCTCCGTACCGGCCGTGTAGAGCACCAGGAACTGGAAGCGTGTGTTCAGCACCATGTTCTGCACCACGTTCAGTTCGACCGGCCTGCCGCCGTCGTTGGCGTAGGTCGAGATCGTGCCACGGGTCCGCAGGACGGCCAGGTCCAGCGCGAGGTTCGTGCCGAGGTCCACCTCGGCGACGATGTCGACGCCCTCCGGGGCGGTCTCGCGGATCTCGGCGGCCGGGTCGCCCTCGCGGTAGTTGATCACGTGGTGGGCTCCGGCGGCGGTGGCCAGCCGGGCTTTCTCCGGGCCGCTGACCGTGCTGATCACGGTGGCGCCCGCCCATCGGGCGAGCTGGATGACCGCGTGCCCGACCGCTCCCGCCCCGCCCGCGGCGAGCACCACCTTCCCGTCGAGCGCTCCGGGCGCCAGCCGACGCGGGCCGTCCTCGGCGACGGTGAGCGCGCGGTGCGCGGTCAGCGCGGGGACACCGAGCGCGGCTCCGACGTCGAAGCCGATCTCGTCGGGCAGCGGCACGGCCTGTTCGGCGGGCAGGACGGTGAACTCGGCGGCGGTGCCGGTGGGCCGCCCGGCGGCGGCCATGAACAGCCAGACCCGCTGACCGACCCGGCCCTGGTCGACACCGTCCCCGACGGCGTCGACGGTGCCGGCGCCGTCGAGGTGCGGGGTGACCTCGGGGAAGTGCTTGGGGTGGCCGACACCCGCGCGTGCCTGCCAGTCGGTCGGGTTGACCCCGGACACCGCGACGCGGACGCGCACCTCGCCGGGTCCGGGCGCGGGCAGGTCACGGTCGACGAGGCGCAGCACGTCGGGGGTGCCGTTGTCACGGTAGATGATGGCCTTCATGATCCGTCCTTGGAGCCTGGTGGAGCGGGGTTCCCGAGGTGACCCGGCGGTTCGCCGGGGCGTCCGGCGTGGGGTGTGGTCGCGGTCCGGGCCGCGCTGATTCCGGGCAGCGGTGGTTCCGGTGGGCCGTCGGCCGCGGTCGGCCGTCGGTTCCGGTCAGCCGATGGGCAGGTCGTTGGAGCGGGACTCGATGCCGTCCAGGACGGCGAGGTTCTCGGCGTCGAGCGCGATCTCGCCGACCGCGATGTTGGCCTCCAGGTGGGCGGCGTCGGCGGTGCCGGGGATGAGGAGCACGTTCGGGGCGTGGTGCAGCAGCCAGGCGAGGCCGACCTGCGCGGCCGTGACGCCCAGGGACTCGGCCACCGCGTGCACGGCCGGCTCGTCGGTCGCCTTGGGCAGGCCGGGGAAGGCCCCGCCCAGCGGGAAGAACGGCACCCAGGCGATGCCCTCGGCCGCGCACAGCCGCAAGATGTCCTCGTCGTCGCGGGAGACGAGACTGTAGGCGTTCTGCACGCAGACGACACCGGCGGGCAGGGCCCGGCGCAGGCCGTCGAGGGTGACGCTGCTCAGGCCGATCGCGCCGATCTTGCCCTCGTCGCGCAGGGCGGTCATCACGGCGAGCTGGTCGTCGAGATCGACGACCTGGTCCCCCTCGGGACGCAGCCCGGGGCCGGTGTCCAGACGGCGGAGGTTGACGACCGCGAGCCGGTCGACGCCGAGGCTGCGCAGATTGTCCTCGACGCTGGCGCGCAGCTGCTCGGGACGCTGTGCCAGCCGCAGCGGCATGGGCCCGCCGGGGTCAGGGTCGGCTCCCACCTTCGTGACGACCAAGACGTCGTCCTCGGGGCGCAGCGCCTCGCGGATCACGTCGTTGGCGAAACCGAAGCCGTAGAACTCGGCGGTGTCCACGTGGTCGACGCCCAGCTCCACCGCGCGACGCAGCAGCGCGACGGCCTCGTCACGGCGGCCGTGCAGCCGCTCCAGCTGCAGGGCGCCGTAGCCGATCCGGAAGACGGTGCGGTCGGCCAACGAAGCGGTCGGGGTGATCACTGCGGGGTCTCCTCTGTCCGTGTGCGCAGGGCGGTGTAGAGCAGTTCGGCCTGGTAGAGCGCCATGACCCGGTGTGCGATCGGAGCCGCGCGCTCCCGGGCGAGGGCCGGTTCCTCGTGCTCGACCTTGACGAGCCAGGCCGTGAGGCAGTCGTGCAGCATCGCGCGCATCCGGTCGGTCATGTCGACGACGATGTCCTGGACGGCCGGGTTGGTGGTCGCCTCACCCCAGGTCTGCACGCCGACCCGGGCCTCGGCCGGGTCGATCGCGGCGCACAGGCGGGAGAGCAGTTCGTCGGGGTCGGGCGGAGCGTCGGCCGCGGCGTACTCGCCGAGGACATCGGCACGCTTGGCGAGGACCTCGCGGGCGGTGACCCGGATCAGGTCGGCCTTGTTGCGGTAGTGCGCGTAGATCGAACCGGCCGAGAGGCCGGACTCGGCGGTGATGTCGGCGATCGAGGTCCGCTCCAGGCCGTTGCGGCTGAAGCAGCGCACGGCGGCCTCGGCGATCTGAGTACGCCGGAGTTCCTTGCGCGCGTCGGTGAGCCGAGGCATCACACCTCCCGTAAAGAGAATGGTCATTCTGCTTATGGGAGACGTTAGCAGAATCCTGATTCTGTTTGAGGCTCCTCCCTGACCGCGACACCGGCATCAACTCCTCTGCCTGGCACGCGTGTTGGTGGCGACGGCGAGGCATGCGCCTCCGTCGTCCACCGCGCCTGTGCATCGCCCGGCTGGTTGTCAGTGCCGTGTGGCATCGTCTGCGCGCATGACCGGTGGCGGCGGCGAGGTCCGCCCCGTGGAGCAGACGCGCGTGACGACCGGAGGTCGTGATGGACAACCGCAGCAGGGCTGTGCTGGAGGCCGGGGATTCTCTCTTCGTGCAGTCCCTTGTGTCGCCGAACGGCGCGTACGCGCTGGAGCACCGGCGGGACGGGACACTGGCGCTGCGGGACGAGCGTGCCGGCCGTGACGTGTGGCAGATCGGCAGACCGGTGTCGTCACCGGGTGCGCTCACGCTGCTGGCCGAGGGACTCCTCGTGTTGCAGGGACCGCCCGGTGTTCCCGTGTGGTCCTCGGGCGGTGTGGACCGCCGGGTGTCCGCCGCGATGGTGCGTGACGACGGGCGGCTCGTCCTGGTGGATCCCGGCGGATGGGTGCGGTGGAGCCGCGACCCGCTGTCCACAGCGGAGTTGGCGGCCTTGCGGCCGGCGAACGGGGACCGTCTGCGGCGGGGCGAGGTGCTGGCGGACTCCATCGTGTCGCCGGACGGCCGCTACACGCTGACCCACACCTCCGCCGGCCGGACCCAGCTCCGCGCACCGGGCGACCACGGCACCCAGCGGTCCGTCTGGGAGGGCACCGCCGGTGACGCCGGTGCGGCGCTCTCCCTCGGCACGGACGGCGTGCTGCGTGCGGGTACCGACTCCACGGTCCTCCAGCGATGGACCGGGCGCTACGGGCTGGACCCCATGTCGGTCGTGGTCTCCGAGGTGCTCGTGCGCGACGAGGGCGACGTGGTGCTGCTGGGCGAGGACGGCGCCCAGATCCATGCCAGCGGGACCGCCGCAGAGGAGGCCCGACTCGCCGCGCTCCAGCGGGAGTTCGCCCGGCGGGAGACCCGGGAGGCGGCCAGGCCCGCCCGCCCTGCGGACAGCGGGTTGGCGACGGACTGGTTCGAACTGCTTGACCTTTCCGGGCCCTTCACGATCACCTGGGTGCAACACGTCGACGGACGGAAGGCGTTGCGACGACTCGGCGCCGGTCCCGGGACGATCGGATCGATGACCTACGAGGACGTCGACTCCGCCGCGTTCTCCGACCCCGACGGCCGGCCGGTCAAGTGCGCGCTGGCCGTGCCCGTCGACGACTGGGTCATACTGGTCGAACCGGGCGGCGTCGAGGGCATGGAGCGCGCGCAGGCCATGTCGGAGGGGACCCAGACCATCGTCTGGCACGAGGGCTTCGACGGCGAACTCCTCCTCTCCTGGTTCCGGGACGGCGCACCGGTCGCGGTGTACGAGGACGACGACCACGACCTCCTGCACGGCGGCGGACCGGCCCCCGAAGGCACCGAACCGGACGCGATGCTGCCGTTCATGAAGCAGATCGGGCTGGGCGTGTACCGCGAGGACGAGGCCGCCTTCCTTCCGCCGCCGCTGGAGATCGCCTGCCTGATAGCCGGCATCGCGCCGCGGCCCGAGCACTTCGCTGGGACCCACCCGGGCGCGGTCTTCGGCACCTGGTGAGAGCGCGGTGTGTCCGGGCCGTGTGACCGGGCGGGGTTGCGGGGCGGGGCGATCAGGGTGGTTCACCGACCGACTCCCCCGCCCCTGGCGTCAGTTGGTCAGGCTCCGTAGACCTGGAACTCGGACACCTGCCCGGCCGGCCAGCCGTTGTTCGCCGTGATGGTGAGCCGGACGTAGCGGGTGCTGACGGTGGACGGGAGTGTCAGGGTCGCGGTGTTGCCGGTCGCCGGGTCGAAGGTGCAGCCAGTGGAGGCGAGGAGCGGGGTGAACGTGCCGCCGTCCGGGCTGCCTTGGACGGAGACGGTCTGTGTGCGGGCGGCCCACACGGTGGCCGGCGGAAGGCGGAGCACGATCCGTTTGACGCCGGTCACGGCGCCCAGGTCGACCTGGATCCACTGCGGGAAGGCGTTGTTGGCGGACTCCCAGTAGGTGGCGGCGTCGCCGTCGGTCGCGTTGGCCGAGGCGTAGGTCTGGGTGTGACTGCTCTCCGAAGTGGGGCGGTGCAGGGCCAGGTCGGTGGTGCCGGACGGGGCGTCGGTGGTGGCGGTGACCTGGTTGGAGGGCTGCGACACGTTGCCCGCCGCGTCGTAGGCCACGACGTCGAAGGTGTACGCGGTGGACGCGCCGAGTCCCGTGACGGTGAAGGCGGTTGAGCTGGTGGTGCCCACCTGGGTGCTGGTGGAGCCGGACACCCGGAGGACGTGGTAGCCGGTCACGGCGACGTTGTCGGTCGATGGGGTCCAGCGCAGCGAGACGGAGTCGCTGGTGTGCCCGGTGACGGTCAGGGCGCCCGGCGCGGTGGGCGGTGCCGTGTCTCCGCCGGTGGGAACCACCGGCTGGGTGGGGCGAGTCGGCGTCAGCGCGAGCTGGCCCTTGAGCATGCGACCGCCGTCGCCGGTGAGGCGCAGGTAGTAGTCGGCGGAGCAGGGCGTGCCGTCCTCGTCGAGGGCGAGGAAGCCGGAGTCGGCGGGCACCCAGGCCTGGGTCTCGGCGGTCTTGGCGATCTGGTTGCCCTCGTTGTACTCGTCGAACATGGAGATGTAGATGCCCTGCGCCCCGGCCCGCACCGTGTTGTAGAACTGCCGCCACATGAAGTCGCCGTGCGCGCGCTGCCGGGCGGAGACGTCGCCGGGCAGGACGCAGGGCTGGTAGTCGATGCCGTTGGCGTCGCAGTCGGCCTGGTCGGGGACGGTGTAGGTGGAGTACGCGTTGTCGGCCTCGGCCACGGTGCCGATGGCGCCGACCATCCACGGCGACAGCATGTCGAAGGCGTGGTAGACGCCGAGGAAGCCGGACCGGGAGCCGCCGGTGCCGGTGCGCCATTCGCGCGGGACGCCCCCGATGACGTAACACCCCTGTCCCTTGAACCAGTTGACGACGTCGAGGCAGGCGTCGGGGCTGAAGGGATGGTTGGGATCGGCGAAGCCGAAGCCCCAGATGCACACGACCGGCTTGCCGTTCTGCCTCGCGTACGCCGAACTCGCCGTGTGCGCGGACATCTTGTTCGTCCAGTCCGTCTTGATCTCGGACTGCATGCTCGTCCAGTTGGAGACGTCGTACATGATGTAGAACTTCCGGCCGTGCGACTCGGCGGCGGAGCGCACCTTGGTCGCCATGGCGTCGCGGGTGGGGCCCTCGCCGCCGGTGGGGTTGAAGCGCTGGAGCGCGGCGGTGTCGATGGTGTTCTGCTGCATCCACAGGAAGTGGGTGTCGACCGTCTGCTGGTCGTACGAGGAGAACAGGGTAGCGGGCCGGCCGTTGCCGAGGGCGGCGTAGGACGTCTGGTAGGTGGTGGTGTAGTCGCGCGTGTCGGGCCAGCACTTGATGCCGGTGTTGCTCGGGGACGGCGACTGACCCCAGTTCTGGGTCCAGTGCCACCAGCCGTCGATGGGCGCGCCGTCGCCGATGCAGGCGAACCAGCCCTGGTAGCCGACGGTGATCTTCCCGACGACGTCGCCCGGCGCGCCGGCCGCCGACGCGGTGGGGGCGAGCATGGTCCCGGTGGTTCCCACCACTCCCACCGCGGTGGCCGCGACCGCGGCTCTCAGGAAGTCTCTGCGTGTGACACCCATCTCGACTCCTTTCGGTGGCCGGTGCCGCCGGGCGCGGGTACGCCCGGCGGCACCGCCGGGTCAGGTGTTCCAGACCTGGAACTCGGAGAGCTGACCGGCCGGCCAGCCGTTGTTCGCCGTGATGTTGACCCTCAGGTAGCGCTGGGTGCTCGCGGTGAAGGTGATGGTGACCGTGTTGCCGGTGGTGGGGTCGAAGGAGTAGGTCGCCGAGGACTTCAGGGTGCTGAAGGAGGAGCCGTCGGTGCTGCCCGACAGGGACAGCGTCTGGTTGCGGGCGCCCCAGGTGGCGGGGAGCTGGAGGACGACCCGGCTCACGCTCTGTGCGGAGCCGAGGTCCACCTGCGCCCACTGCGGGAAGGCGTTGTTGGCGCTCTCCCAGTAGGTGCCCTGGTTGCCGTCCGTGACGTTCGACGAGGCGTACACGTCGGCGTGGCTGGACTCGGTGGTGGCCGCGCCCGCCGCGAGGTTTCTGCTCACCGTGCCGGCGCCGACGCCCGTGAGTGCGACGGTGGTGGTGCCGTTCGACGCGTTGCTGGCGATGCTGAGATCACCGGCGCGGGTGCCGGACGCGGTGGGCCTGAAGGTGACGCTCACCGTGCAGGAGGCGTTCGCCGCGATCGACGACCCGCAGGTGTTGGTCTGCGCGAAGTCGCCCGTGACGGTGATGCCGGAGACGGTCGCGGCAGCGGTACCGGTGTTGGTCACCGTGACCGTCTTGGCGGCGCTGTCGGTGTTGAGCGCCTGAGTGGGGTACGTCAGCGACGCCGGGTCGGCCGACAGGGTCGCCGGTGAGGAGCCGCCGCCGCTGGGGAACACCTCGAAGTCCGACAACTGGGCAGCGTTCCAGCCCGAGTTGGCGGTGATGTTGACCCGCACGTAGCGTGCCGTGGCGGAGTTGAAGGTGATGGTCACGGTGTTGTTGTTGGCGCTCGGGTCGAAGGTGTAGCCGGCCGAGGCCTTGATCGTGGAGAAGCTGGAGCCGTCCGTGGATCCCTGCACCGACAGGGTCTCGGTACGGGCCGACCAGGCCGTGGCCGGCGGGAGCTTGAGGACGACCTTGCCGACGGCGTAGTTCTGGCCGAGGTCGACCTGCGCCCACTGCGGGAACGAGCCGAGGGTGCCCTCCCAGTACGTCGACGCGTCGGTGTCGGTGAGGTTCGAGGCGACGTAGGGGCTGCTGCCCGAACTCGCCGACGCGGGACGCCCCGCGGCGATGTTGGTGGTGCTGTCGATGCCGCTGCCGGTCAGGGAGACGGTGGTCGGGCTGTTGTTGGCGTTGCTGGTGACGGTCAGGTTGCCCGCGCGTGCTCCGCCGCTGGTGGGCTTGAAGCCGACGGTCACCGTGCAGGAGGCGCCGACCGCGAGGGTGGAGCAGTTGTTGGTCTGGCTGAAGTCGCCGCTCGCCGCGACGGCCGAGACGGTCGCCGCCGTGGTGCCCGAGTTGGTCACCTTCACCGTCTGCGCGGTGGCCGAGGAGCCGACCACCGTGGCCGGGAAGGAGAGGCTCGCCGGGTCGGTGTTCAGCACCGGGCCCGGTGCGGTGCCGGTTCCGGAGAGGCTGACCGTGCTGGTGGTCCCGCCCGCGTTGACGGTCAGGGATCCGCTGCGGCTGCCCGTCGCGGTCGGTGTGAACTTCACGCTGACGGTGCACGAGCCGTTCGCCGCGATCGACGAGCCGCACGTGTTGGTCTGGGCGTAGTCGCCGCCGGCCGAGATCGACGAGACGGCCGCGGCGGTGTTGGTCGGGTTGGAGACCGTCACCGTCTGCGCCGCGCTGGTCGAACCGGTCGCCACCGAACCGAAGTTGAGCGCGCCCGGGGTGGCCGTCACGCCCTCCGAGGGATAGGGCGGGAAGACCGGAGCGGGCCAGCCGCCGCAGTACGGCGTGCCGCTGATGCCGGAGTTGCCGCCGCCGTCGGTGATGGCGAAGTTGCCGCCCGAGCAGTTGTAGACCGGGGACGAGTAACCGACGCCGGTGGCCGTGACGTTGGTGAACTTGGCGGCGCCGCCGGTCTGTTCCTGGAGGGCGAAGGTGCCGGTGCCCGCGATGGTCACGTTGTCGAGGTTGACCCCGCTGATGGTGCCCTCGACCCACTGGACCGCTTCGTAGGGGCTCTGCTGGATCAGCGCGTTGGTCACGTTGATGGGGCCGGTGATCGCGCCCTGGCTGCCGTCGAACCACAACGCCCCTACGCCGAACTGCCAGTTCGGGTCGAGGCTGCCGTCGCGGATCATGGTGTTGTCGGAGATGGTGGTGGTGCCGACCGGTGTCGAGGTGAAGCGCTGGCCGACGTGGATGCCGCCGCCCTGGGCGAGGCCGCTGTCGACCACGCGGTTGCCGCTGACGGTGTTGTCGTGGCCGCCGTAGATCGCGATGCCGTTGGCGAGGATCTGCAGGGACACGGTGTTGTCGGAGATGGTGTCGTTGGCGTCGGCGCCGATGGCGGAGTCGGCCCAGGTGGCGATGCCGTCGTCGCCGGTGTTGCGGATGTCGCTGTTGGTCACCTTCGAATGGGTGACGCCACCATGGAAGTTGATGCCGTCGGCGGTGGTGTCACGGATGCGCATGCCGGTGAACGTGAGGCCGTCCATCGGCCCGTCCATCCAGGCGCCGACCTTCATGTGGTCGATCCACAGGTTCGAGACGGTCGAGTCGCTCATCGCGCCGCCGATGCCGTTGACCTGGGCGCTGTCGTCGCGTTCCTGGACATTGCCGAAGATCGCGAAGTTCTGCAGGCGCACATTGGTGCTCGCGTTGGGCGCGGAGTTGCCGTAGAAGCCGGGGGCCGTTCCGGTGACGGTCGAGTACCACATGCCGGCGCCGGCGATCGTGACGTTGTTGACGCTGATGTGGCCGGGGATGTTGAAGGTGCCCGGCGGGATCCACACCGTGCCGCCGGGGCCCGCCGAGCTGATCGCCGCGTTGAACGCGCTGGTCGCGTCGGCCACACCGGTCGCGTCGGCGCCCTTACTGGTCACCGACACCGCGCCCGAGGGTGCGGTGAGCGCGGCGCCGACCTGCTCGAAGTCGGCGAAGTCGATCGTGTACGAAGAGGCGTTGTCTCCCGCGTCGACCTGGAGCTTGAAGGTCGTGCCCGCCGGATAGGTGGTGGAGAACAGGCGGTGGGCCTCGTCGTAGAAGTGGTGCGGGTTGCTGCCCGGGGTGTTGGTGAAGGGATAGCTGCCGTAGTACCAGCTGTAGGCGTTGGTCAGGGTGAAGTCGGGCTGCTTGGTGCCGTTGATGTACAGCGAGAGCGGGGCGGTGTAGACCGAGCCGTTCGAGGTGTCGGGGATGCTGTAGCGGAAGTTGATCGAGTTGGTCGCCACCGGAGTGGTGAACGTGACGTACTGGCCGGTGCCCTTGAGCGTCGTCGCCTTGCGGTACGACGCCTCGTCGGCGAGCTGGCCCTGGGCGTAACTCGGGCCGATGGCCGAGCCGTTGGTGGCGGAGTTCTCCGCCTGCACCTCGACGTAGGGCAGGCTCGCGCCGCTGCCGCCGGTGGCCGCGGTCGCGGCGGCCGCCGCCGAAGCGGTGGTGACGGGCAGGGCGAGGGCGCCGACGGCGGCGAGCATCGCGGTGCTGACCGACCATACGAGGGCGCGTCTCAGATCTCGGATGGAATGGAGCACTTACCACTCCTTACATGGCGAAATGCCGGAACTGTTCGACTGGCATCGTCAGGGACGGGGGCGGGGCAGGGGTTGGTGACGATGCACGGGGGACCGTAATATCCGTGACATGATCACGCAATATCTAGACAGAGCTTTGCAACAAACAAAAATGCATCCCGCAAGATCCCGGGTACCGATACATGTGACAGCACGGCCGGTCGAAAGGGGCGACCAGATTGCCGAGAGCGCGGAGTTGAGGTTGAGGAGACCGGCGCCTCGACCACGCCGAGACTGCATGCAGAGCGCATCCGCCCTGCCAGATTCCGACGAGGCGGAAAATGAGTCGCGCGAGGCCATGCAAGTTACTTGCAGAGATTACGCAAATAATCGACAAGCCAATGTCCGGGTGCCGGCATCCTTCCGCCGCAGCACGATGGCGGATCGGGGTCGGTCGCCGTCCGCCCGGCAGTAGGCTGAGGGTGGCTGCGCCACCCCACCAACACCCGTTGCTTCCAAGGGAGATGGCCCGCAGCGGTCGAGTCGTCTCCCTGCGTGAGGATGAAACAACAGGTGCTGATAGCGGGCCGGTACCGGCTGAACAACACCATCGGGCGCGGTGCGATGGGCGAGGTCTGGCGGGCGTACGACGAGCTGGCCGGCAGGCCGGTCGCCGTCAAGCTCCTGCACGCCCAGAACTCGGAGCCCACCGCCGCCGCCCGCTTCCGCCTGGAGGCGCAGACCGCGGGCCTGCTCAGCCACCCCCATGTCGTCGGCATGCTCGACTTCGGGGAGCAGGAGGGGCGGCTGTTCCTGGTGATGGAACTGGTCGACGGCGACAGTCTCGCCCGCGTCCTCGCACAGCGGGGACCCCTCCAGGCCGAGGACGTGGCCCGGATCGCCGCCCAGTCGGCCGCCGGACTCGGCGCCGCGCACGAACAGGGCATCGTGCACCGGGACATCAAGCCCGGCAACCTTCTCCTCGACGCCGACGGGTCCCTGAAGATAGGTGACTTCGGCATCGCGCACTTCATGAACGACCCGAGCGGCGCGCTCACCGCGACCGGCCAGATCGTCGGGACCAGCCTGTACATCGCCCCCGAACGCGCCCTCGGACAGCCCGCGGGACCACCGTCCGACGTCTACTCCCTCGGCTGCGTGCTCTACCAACTCCTCACCGGGCAGCCGCCGTTCCGGGCCGGCAGCCCGATCGCCGTCCTCCACCACCACCTGGACACGGCCCCGGTGCCGCCCCGTGAACTCGGCATCACCCTCCCGCCGGCCTTCGAGAACTATTTACTCGGACTCCTCGCCAAGAGACCCGAGGACCGTCCTACGGCACACCAGGCCGCCGAGTGGTTCGCGGCGGGCAGCTGGCGCGGCCGTCCCGAGCCGCTCCCGGCAATCGCGCCGCACCCTCGGCCGGGACCGCGCGCGGCCTCCTGGGACGCGCCGTCGACATCCTCACCGATCCCGGCCCCCGCCCCCGGCGCCGCGACCGTCTACGCCTTCCCGACCTCCTCCGGCAGCACCGCTCCGTCCCACCGCACAAGACGCAAACAGCCGACGGGAGTTCGGGGCGTCGCCCGGAAGCGGTCGCGGACGGTGGGCACGGTCGCCGCCGTGGTGGTCTTCCTCGCCGCGCTGCTCATCGGCATGGCGTGGTTCTCCCCCGCGCACAGCTCGGCGGACACTCCGTCAGCGGATCCGTCCGGCACGGCGAGCACCTCCCCGTCGGTGTCCCAGCCCTGAACCACTCCGCCGGTCGGCACGCGAGGTCGGCCGGACTGTCAGCGGCTGGGGCGACCGGTGTGTCAGCGCAGCGGAACCGTGGGCCACAGCGGTTCCGTCGCGCGCTGTTCGGCCTCGCGCAGGACCCGCAGGACGTTACGGCCCGTCAGTGCCTCCAGGTCGGCGCGGGACCAGCCCCGGTCGGCGAGTTCGCGCAGCAGCACCGGGTAGCCGGAGACGTCGGCGAGGCCGACGGGCTGGTGGTCGACGCCGTCGTAGTCCCCGCCGAGGCCGATGTGATCCCGGCCCGCGACCTCCCGGGCGTGCTCGACGTGATCGGCGACCTGCGCCACCGTCACCTCGGGGTGCGGGTGCCGCTCGGTCCAGCGCCGCAGTCGGTCGTCCTCGGCCGCCGTGAGGGCCGTCTCGAACTCCTTGGCGACCCGGGCCGGGTCCTCGCCCGGCCGTGGTGCGCGCGGCCAGGTCCAGGACTGGGCGGACAGCCCGAGACGCTCGCGTTCGGCCCGCAACTCCTGTCCCCACTCGGCGACTTCGGCGGAGATGAAGTACGGGACGAAGGTGAGCTGGACGACACCGCCGTTGTCCCGCAGCAGCTCCAGGACCGGGTCGGCGACATTGCGTGGATGGTCGTTGAGGGCGCGTGCGGAGGAATGACTGAACAGCACCGGTGAGGTCGACGCGGCGAGGGCCGCGCGCTGGGTGGAGTCGGCGACGTGCGAGAGGTCCACCAGCACGCCGGTGCGGTTGAGTTCGGCGACGATCGCGCGGCCCGTGTCGTTCAGGCCGCCGACGGCCGGTTCGTCCGTGGCGGAGTCCGCCCAAGCGGTGTTGTCGTTGTGGGTGAGGGTCACGTAGCGGACACCGAGGCGCGCGTACGACCGCAGGACGCCCGGGGACTCGGCGAGGCTGTGGCCGCCCTCGATGCCGAGCAGGGAGGCGATGCGTCCGTCGGCGTGCGCGCTCTCCACGTCGTCGGCGGTGTAGGCGATCCGCAGGGTGTCCGGGTAGCGGGCGACGAGCCGGTACACGGAGTCGATCTGCTCGAACGTGGCGACCGCTGCCTCGGGTTCGGGCAGGTTCGAGGGGACGAACACCGACCAGAACTGCGCGCCGACCCCTCCGGCGCGCAGCCGGGGAAGGTCGGTGTGGAGGTCGGGGCGGCCCTCGTCCAGCCCCTCGACGCTGTAGCCGGAGCGGGCGCGCAGCGCCGAGGGCAGGTCGTTGTGGCCGTCGAAGACCGGGGTGTTTCTCAGCACCTGTTCGACCACATCGGTCACGGTGTCGGTCATGCGCTCGCGACTCCTTCGTCCGGCTTCTGGGTGGTGCGGTCCCGGCGGCGACTCGGTCGTGTCGGGCCGGCGACGGACAGGGGGTGACCCGCCGCCGTGTGCAGTCGTCGTCCTGTGGACTGCCCAGGAGCTGGGCGGTGGAACCGGATGAGGTGATTCGGCCCGGCGGGCGCGCAGTGCTCGACGACCGCGCGATGGCCGCTTCCAGTAGTCCGTCGGCTCCGCCCGATCGGCGTTCTGGACGGATTCAGTCCCGCGGTGTCCGCTGCGAGCCCGCCTTCTGCGGCTTCGCCTCGGGTGCGTGGAAGCAGGCGCTGACCGACTTGCCGTGCGGACACGGCCGTGTCTCCCACGTATCGGCCACGGCGTCGACGAGGAGCATGCCGCGTCCACCGAGACGTTCCATGTCGGCGTCGCGGGGAGTCGGCATCTCACTGGACCTGTCGTGTACGGAGACGTGCAGGCATTGGTCGTCGCACGTCATCACCAGCTGGGCGCTGCTGTGGGCGTGCCGGTGCGCGTTGGTCACCAGTTCCGAGACGGTGAGCACCACGGCGTCCGCGGTTTCCGGCGCGGAGGTGGTCCAGCCGAGCGCGTCCAAGTGCTGACGCGCCCAGTCCCGGGCCGACTTCACTTCACTGTTCAAGGGAAGCGTGCGGGCCCAGCCCACTGCCCGGAGTGACGAGTTGTCCATGTCGATCGGTCCTCCTTCGGTAGTGTGCGCCGCTCGCCCCACTTCCCCGTGGAGCGGGCGTGCTCAGCGGCGTCCGCGCAGTCTGCCCAGCAGTTGCTGGGCCTGGGCCCGGCGGCGCGGGTCGGCCGCCGCCCGGCGTATCTGCTCGGCCGTACGCCGGCCCTGTGGACTTCTCGCGAACCGCTTGACGCGCTCGATCACGCTCGACATGACGCCCCTCTCCTCACAGCACCGCGTTCATCGCGCCGCGTTCGTCACTCTCCCGCCTACCCCGGCCCCGCCGACTCAGCCCTGTCACCAGGGGACGACCCCGGCGTCCTCGAAGAACGCGCCGGTCGGGCCGCCGTCCGGCAGTGTGGCGAGCCGGATCGCCGTGGCCGCTCCCTGCTCCGGGGTACGGGGTCCCTGGAAGCCGGTGAAGTCCGTCGCGACCAGGCCCGGGCAGGCGGTGTTGATCAGGATGCCCGTGCCGGCGAACTGCCGGGCGTACTGCACGGTGACGGCGTTGAGGAACGTCTTCGACGGCGCGTAGGCCGCCATGACGGGGCCGATCTGGATGTCCGGGTCGGCCTGCCGGGTCAGGGAGGCGACGGAGCTGGACACGTTGACGATGCGGGGCGAGGCCGAGCGCCGGAGCAGCGGCAGCATCGCGTTGGTCACGCGGATGACGCCGAGGACGTTGGTCTCCACGACGGTGCGGACCAGACGGAGGTCGAGCGTGGTCGGGTCCTGCACCCATCCCGGGTCCATCTCCCCGGATATTCCGGCGTTGTTGACGAGGACGTCCAGCCGCCCGGCCTGCCGTTCGATCAGGTCCGCGGCGTCGGTGACGCTCCGGTCGTCGGTCACGTCCAGCGGCACCCCGAACGCGTCCACCCCGGCGGCGCGCAGCTTCTCCACCGCCGTCTCACGCCGGACCTCGTCGCGGGCTCCCACGCCCACGCGCAGTCCGAGGTCGCCCAGGCCGAGGGCGATGGCGTATCCGATTCCCTTGTTCGCGCCGGTGACCAGCGCGGTCTTCGTTTCGCTCATGCCGTCGATGTTCGCCCGCGGGGGCGGGGCGCGGCCAACACCGATACGGTGCCCTGTCATACCCGGCGGGTATCACAGAGGTAGGTTGTCGCCATGGACACCTTGGAGAGCCGCGAGCTGAGGTACTTCATGGCCGTCGCGGAGGAACTGCACTTCGGCCGGGCCGCCGAACGCCTCGGCATGGCCCAGCCGCCCCTGTCCCGGGCGATCCAGCAGCTCGAACGGCGCCTCGGCGTCCGCCTGTTGGACCGCGACCGGCGAGGCGTCTCCCTGACGGGCGCCGGAGAGGTGCTGCTGTACGAGGGACGCGCGGCCCTCGACGCGGCCACCGCCGCGGCTCGCCGTACGCGTCGCGCGGGTGGCGCGGGCGGGCCGGGCGGCTCCCGCAACCGTCTGGTGCTCGCGGTGAAGGCCGCCGCGTCCCACGAGCTGCTGCAGAAGCTGCTCGCCGCCTACGCGGCCGAGCCCGGCGCCGCCGAGGTGGAGGTGCTGCCGAGCGGCATGTGCGAGCAGGAGGAGATGCTGCGCGACGGCCGCGCCGACGTGGCCCTCATGCACGCGCCGTTCAACTCCCTCGCCGGGTTCGACAGCGAGGAACTCATGACCGAGGGCCAGATCGCGGTCCTGCCCGCCGGGCACCCGCTCGCCGCGCGGAAGACCCTCTCCATGGCCGAGATCACCGATGTTCCGGATCTTCCGCACGCCCGCTGGCCCCGGAACGGCGGATATCCGCCCGGCCCGGGCCCCGAGATCCACGACCAGACGCAGCTGGCCCAGCTGATCGCCCTCGGCCGCACCATGGCGGTCTTCCCCGAGTCCGCCCGTGCCTGGTTGTGGGCCGAGCATGCGGCCGTCCCCGTGGTGGACGCACCGCCCGTGGTCACCCACATCGCCTGGCCCGCGCACAGCCGCTCCGTCGCCCTCGCCGAACTGGTCCGTACGGCCGCCCGGCTCTGACCCTCGCTCCGCGCCCCGCCCGACTCCGGCCCTCGCTCCGCCGTCACCGGTATCCGGCCGAGTGCCCTCCGCGTGCCGACGTCAGGCCGGAACGCCGGGCTTCGCCGCGGCCGCGAGGCTGAACTGAAGGCGGCGGGCGGCGTTCAGGTGGTCGGCGGTCCAGATGATGCGGACGGCGGTGGCCGTGGCGTGTCCGTCGTCCCCCCGCAGGTCACGGCGCAGCGAGTGGACGAGCCGCGCCTCCTCCTCGGGGTCGCGGGACAGCGGAACGGGCACGGCGGTGTGCCGGCTGAGCCCCTCGGCCAGACCCCGGTACCAGTCGGCCACCCGGTCGGCCGTGTCGAGCAGCGTGAGCCGGGCCTCGGAACGGTCGGGTTCCATCCGCTCCTCACCCCCGTTGCGCTGCCACAGCTCCAGCACCGCGTCCGAGGCGAGACGCAGTCCTACGATCCCGGTGACCAGGGTGGTCATGTCGGACAGGCTGACCGGCTTGGCGCCGCGTTCGGCGAGGTAGCTGCGGAAGGCGTCGTCGAGCCGACGGGCCGCGGCGGCGGCCTGCCGTCCGGCCTCCACCGGGGCGTCGGTCGGAATGCAGCCGATGCTGCAGCGACTCGCCGCGTACTCCACCGTGTCGGCCAGGTAGCGGGCGCTCTCGGTGTACGCCGCCGACAAGGCCCGGTCCACGGCCGCCGCGGCGCCTCGCGGCCAGAAGAACAGGCCGACCAGGACGCTCACCGCGCAGCCGAGGGCGATGTCCTCGATCCGCAGCAGCACGATGTGCCAGTCGGGATCCTGGCCGATGTTGAACAGGATCACCAGGGTGACCGTGAAGGCCGCCTGACCCGCGGCGAACGAGATGGCGGCGGGCGCGATCCCGGCGATGAGCACGGCGACCGGGAGCAGGAACCAGAGCACGGTGCTGTGGTGCCCGATGAGCTGGAGCAGCACGGTCCCGATGACCGATCCGACGAGCGTGCCGCCGAGCGCCCGGAGCGCGTTCTGCCCGGTGTTGAGCGCGTTGGAGCGCAGCACGGACAGGGTTCCCAGCAGCACCCAGAACGAGTGCTGGACGCCGGTCTCGTTCGCCAGCGCCACCGCGATGCCTAGGCCGAGCGCGCCCCGGAGGCTGTTGTGCAGCCAGACGGAGCGCGGCTCCAGGTGTGCGGCGGCGCGCTCCACGGCGGATCCGAGCGGCTGGGTGAGTGCGCCGGGTTCGGTGCCCAGCAGCCGTTCGGGCCAGCTGCGGCGCTCGGCCGCCGCGGCCAGGTCCACGTTTGCCGCGATCTGGAGGGTGGCGAACCCCAACTCCTGGGCGCGGAAGGACAGATCGAGGGTCTCGATGAAGGCGCGGACCTCGGACTCCGTGCCGGGCTTGGGCAGGTGCACGGGGAGTCGGTGCGTGGCGCGGACCTCCATGCCGTCCATGGCCTTGCGCAGCTCGGCGAGGGCGGCGCGGAGTGCGTCGGGCGGAGTGCGGGGCGCTTCGAGGATGTCGGCCGCCGCGTCCAGGGCCGTGGCCGCCGCGCGCCGGACGGTGTGCGCGTCGGCGTCACAGGCCTGGCGCTCGTCGAGGGGCGGGCCGCTGTCGGCCACGATGGCGCTCAGCCAGGTCAGTTCGTCGACGAGCCGGACCAGGGCACGGGACCCGGCGGAGAGGCCCGTGGGCCGGTAGAGCGTGGCGTCGAAGGCGGTGCGCAGGTCGGCCGCCGCTGCCGCGGCCTGACCGGCGGTGACCTCGCACTGCCGGATGGTGGGCGCGTCCGTCCCGCCGGCCAGCCAGGAGGCGTCGGTACGCAATTGCGCGGCGGCGGCGCGGCAGACCCGGGCGGCGGGCGCGCTGAGCGGGTCCGCGGCGGGCCGGGGCCACAGCAGGGAGATCGCGAGCAGGGCGGCCGCCGCCGCGAGGCCCGCTCCGGCGAGCCGCTCGGGCAGTTGGGACAGCGGGGCGGGCGAGGTCACCGGGAGGATGAAGGCCAGCAGCAGCGCGGTCGTCGCGCCCGCGAGGACGGAGCTGACCACACCGGAGAAGAGGACCAGGAAGCCGACCACGACCATGGCGGTGACCGCGAGCCAGGTCGTCCGCGCCACCAGGGTGCCGAGGCAGATGAGCACCGCCCAGGCCACGGCCAGGCCGACGTGGGCGCGCAGCCGCTGCACCATGGGGCCGGTGAACTCCACCAGCAGGAGCATCGAGAACGAGCCGAACGCGGCGTAGGTCGCCATCGTCGCGGAGTGCAGCACCTGAGTGCACACGGCGAACAGGAGGGGCATCACCAGCGCGGTGCGCGCGGCACGGCGGGTCGCCGCGAGTCCCGGATCGTGGTCGCGCAACCAGGTGGGGACCCGCCCGTCCAGGACGCGCCGAGATCTCTCCATGCGCTCGCGCACCTCCTGTCGGCGCAGCACCCACGTGCCCCGCCGATCACGAGTATCCGGCATTCCCCGTGCCCGCACACGGTCGCACAGGACCGCGCGGATCCCGAGGTCCGGGCCGGCGCTCACCGTGCGCGGCCCGATCCGTCGGTCCACGCGTGCGGGCACCGGCGTGAGGAGCCCGATGGCCGGGACACGGAGAGGACTCCCGGCCCAGGTGCCCGGGACGCACGGCGTCCTAGCGTGGCGGCCCGTGGGCGGCGACATGCCCGGCCCACGCGGGCGCAACACGACCGGAAACGGGGCAATACTCCATGGCGAACCGACCCGACCGACCACGCGACTCCTCGCCCGACCGACCGCTCGACCCGCCGCCCGACCGGTCTCTCGGCCGCAGGCAACTGCTCCGCGCCTCCCTCGGCGCGACCGCCCTGGCCGGTCTGGCGATGGCGGGTGCGGCCCCGGCGCGGGCCGCCGCCGGCGCGGACGTGCGGCGGACGCAGGAGCTGCCGCCCGTGCCCGGCATGCTGGGCGACCGCCGGGCCAACGAGGTCTGGTACCAGCTCGACGAGGTCGCTCTCTATCACGCGTCGCCCGAACTCATCGCCGCCTACAAGGCCGTCGGTCAGCAGGTCGGGGGCAACATCGAGGGCGGGATGCGCGGACTGTGGCAGCAGATGAGCAAGTCCCCCGACTATCCGGGCAATTACCGGGACTTCCTGGCACCGGTCAAGGAACCCCTTCAGGTGATCTCGGACATCCAGCTCGGAGTGTTCGACAGCCTGTACCGGCCCTGCGACCCGCAGTTGGTGGGCGCCTTCGCTTCCTTCGGCCAGGGTGTGCTGTACGACCCGCGCCGTGAGAGCGTCCACTCCCCGGTGCACACGATGGACTCGCTGCCCACCGTTCCGCCTCCGGGGTACCACACGTGGTTCGCCTACATGCGGGCGATGATGCTGCTGGACATCGACCGCCGTCGCTGGACGGCGTTCGCTCCGCTCATGGCGTACGCGTGGGCGCTTCAGTCGGTGGCCAAGCCCTCGACGCAGACGCCGAGTTCACCGCTGCCCCGGGAGACCGTCGTACGGTTCGCCGCCTCGTGGCTGCCGCGCGGTCCGCGCAGGCTCGACGCCGACTTCCAGTCCTACCCGTATCCGCGAGGGATCGGCTGACGCGACCGATGACGGCGCGGAAGGGCGGTGGAGGCTGACCTCCACCGCCCTTCCGCGCCGTGGTGCCCCGGCCGGTGGCGCGTCTCACTCGCTGCGGGAGAAGCGGTACGTGGCGACGGCCAGCGCCAGCGCCGCCAGGGCGGCCACGCACCCCAACTCCGCTGCCACGGAAGGCGTCCAGTCCCCCCACCGTGGCCCGGCAGCCCGGCCGCCGAGTCCGGTGACGCCCGCTCCGGGGAGGGTGCGGCGCAGCGCGTCGACCGCGTAGGTGAGGGGGTTGACGCGTACGACGGTGCCCAGCCAGCCGGGCAGTCCGTCGGCCGGGAACACCGCTCCGGACAGGAACAGCAGGGGCATCATGCACAGCCCGATGACGATCTGAAAGGTCTCGGGTCGCCTGGCGCAGACGGCGACCAGGACACCCAGCGAGGTGAACGCGAAGGCGATCAGGCCCAATTCCCCGAGGACGAGGACGAGTTCGGGCCGGTAGGGCACGCCGACCAGTCCGGCCAGGCACAGGACGGGGATCGCGTACCCGACGCCGGCGGTCGCACCGCCGAGGCAGGTTCCGGTCAGCAGCGGGGCGCGGCGGACGGGGGCCACGAGCAGTTGGCGCAGGAATCCGGCCTGCCGGTCCCACACGATGGACGCGCCCGCGGCCATGGCCGGCGCCTGCACCGCCATGAGGAGGACGCCCGGGAAGAAGAAGGCGCGGAAGTCGCTCATGGCGTCGTGCTGGCCGGACACCGCCGAGTTGAGGCCGGTGCCGAAGACGAACAGGAACATCATCGGCATGATGACGCTCATGGCGATCCGCAGGCGGTTGCGGCTGAACCGGATCACCTCCCGTTCCCACAGCACCCGGACCGCGCGCAGATCCGCGACGAGACGTCCCGGCCGGGCGGCGCTCTCGGTAGTGCCGGGCCGGGCCCCGGTGTCCGCCATGCCGGCGTCGGTCACCGCGTCCGTCGCGTCTGCCCTGTCTGCCGCGTCTGCGGTCTCTGCCGCGTCCCCTGTGGCCGCGGTCTCTGTCGTCCTCATGGTCACCTCCTCGAAGCGGGTGCGGGAAACCCGGTCGGCTCGCTGTCGGCCTCCCGGATGGTGCGGCCGGTGTAGTGCAGGAAGGCGTCGTCGAGAGTCGGCGGTGTCACGGTCAGCGAGTGCACCGTCAGAGGGACGGCGTCGCAGATCCTGGGCACCCAGGCGGCTCCGTCTGCGACCCTGACACGCAGCCCCTCCGGGCCCGACTCCGCCTCCAGGCCTAGGCGTTCGCGCAGGGCCAGGGCCGCCGCCGGGTCGTCGGCGGTGCGCAGGGTGATGAGGTCGGAGCCGACAACGGCCTTGAGGGCGGCGGGAGTTCCGTCCGCGACGAGCTCGCCCTCGTCCATGACGGCGATCCGGTCGCAGTGTTCGGCCTCCTCCAGTTGGTGCGTGGTGAGGAAGACGGTGACGTCCCGCTCCTGGCGCAGCCGCCGCAAATGGTCCCAGATGGCGGCGCGGGTCTGCGGGTCGAGGCCGGTGGTGGGTTCGTCGAGGAAGAGGACGCGGGGCGTGTGCAGCAGACCGCGGGCGATCTCCAGGCGCCTTCGCATACCGCCGGAGAAGGTGCGTACCGGGGCGTGGCGGCGTTCGGCCAGCTCCACCAGTTCCAGCATGTCCATGATGACGTCGACCCGTTGTGCGCGGGGGATGCCGAACAGGTCGGCGTGGAAGCGCAGGGTCTCCATGGCGGTCAGGTCGACGTCGAGGGTGGATTCCTGGAAGACGAGGCCGATCCGGCGGCGTACTTCGTGGGGCTCGCGTGTCACGTCGTACCCGGCCACCAGTGCCCGGCCGGAGGTGGGACGCAGCAGGGTGGACAGCATGCCGATGGTGGTGCTCTTGCCCGCGCCGTTGGGGCCGAGGAAGCCGAAGGTCTGGCCGGTGGGGACGGTGAGGTCCAGGCCGCCGACCGCCTGGCGGCTGCCGTACGTCCTGGTCAGTCCGTCGGCCAAGACGGCGACGCCTTTGTCGTCAACTGCCGCACTACGGGCGCTCTTCGGGGCGGCGGCCAGGTTCATCGACGGCTCCCGTCGCGCTGCCGGACGCTCATGACGGTGTGGAAGAGCGCCACGTCCCCGGACTCGCCGACGGCCTGCGCGTCGACCTCCACCCAGGCGTGGGCGCGGAACGGCTGGGTGCGGAATCCGGTGCACCAGTCGGGCCACCGGCCGCGCAGCCGGCACAGCAGCACGGTGGCGACCGAGCGCTGCAGACAGCCCCGGCCCGCGCAGCGGGCGCTCACGGTGACCACCGCCCGGCGGGCGTCGAGGGCCTGCGCATGGTCGGCGGGGCGGGATCCGCGGGCCGCCACCGTCAGCACCTGGCGCAGTCGGCGCGGCGGCAGCAGCACCAGCACGCGGGCCGCGGCCACGGCCGCCCGCACGCCCAGCTGCCGGTGCCGGGGCAGCCGGGTCCCGGTCTCTCCGACGACCTGCATGCTCATGCCGTCACCACCAGCCGGGCCCTGTCCAGGGCGGCGAGGAGTGTCCGTACGTCGGTCAGGGCGCGGCCCGCGGCATCGGGGTGGTGCCGGGTGAGCCGGTCGGCGGTCTCCTCGGGGGTGTGCCCGTCGAGGAGCACCCGCAGTGTGGTCGCGCCGGAGCGGTTGAGCTGCCAGTACCGGCCGCTGCGCTGGTCGAGCAGGACGAGGCCGTCCTCGGTGTCGGTGGCGGTGACGTCGGGTTTCAGGGCGAGGGTCATGGGGTCTCTCCAGCCAGGGCCGCGACACCGGACGCGGGCGCCGCGGCGGACCGCAGCCAGCTCTCGCAGGCCAACGTGTTCTCGTACGGGACGAGTTGCCGTGATTGGGTCTTGAGGCCGAGCAGTGAGGTGCGCAGCGCGTCGGGGTCGACCAGGCCGAGCCGGGAGAGCTGGAGATCGTCGCAGAGGTCCAGCAGATCCGCGCGGTTGCGGCGCATGCCCTGGAACGCCTCCGCGCTGAACTCTCCTTTGCTGCGGCGGGCCAGGATCTCGTCGGGCACGATGCCGCGCACGGCCCGCCGCAGCACGGGCTTGAAGTCCCCGCTCACCAGCCGGTCCGCGATCCGCACGGACAGGGCCGCCTCGACGACCCGGTCGTCGAGGAACGGCGCCTCGCACGCGACCCCCATGTCACCGAGGGCGGCGTCGAGTTGGCGCATGGCACTGCCGGACTGGACGACGATGTCGAGCATCTGGTGCTGGGCCCGGTCCCGGTGGTGCGGTGCGGGATGCTCCTGTTCGGCGGTCTCCCGCAGCAGCCCTCGTACGGCGTCGACGGCGTCGGCGGTCGCCCAGGGCGGGAGCCGGGGTTCCCAGCCCCAGCCGAGCAGCGCGTCCCCGGGGCCGGGCGCCGGTTCGGTGAGCCGGTCGGCGGTGGAGCGCAGCCACGCGGTGAAGGAGGCGCTGTCGGCGAGTCCGCGCACGGTCGACGTCAGGGTCCAGCGGTTGAGGACCCGGAAGCGGTGGATCCTGGGGAGGCTGCCGAGCGGGTGGCTGCGGACCAGCGACCACAGGGCGGTCGGCAGGACACCGAACAGTTCGTCGCCGCCGACTCCCACGAGGTGGCAGCGTGATCCGTCGGCGGCCACGGTGGACAGCAGGCGGCGCGTATGACCGCGGGTGCGGGCCCAGGGCAGGGGTCCTTCCTCGTGGCCGGAGTCGACGGTGGCCGTCGTCTCGTACCAGCTGGGGGTGCTGTGGTCACCGCCGACGTGGTGCCGGGCGCCGGGCAGGTGGTGTGCGGCGCGTGCGGCCCATTCGGTGTCGTCGTTCGCCGGGTCCGCCGGTGTCCAGTGGTGGGTGACGAGATCGGCGCCCGCCGCGTCGGCCAGGAAGCAGAGGCTGGTGGAATCCAGGCCACCGGACAGATCGGCGCTGACGGTGGCGGCGGTGCGTGCTCCGACGCACGCGAGCAGGGCTCGGCGTACGCGTTCGGCCGCCTGTTCCGTCGGCGCGTCGGGCTCCGGTGGCCGCCACCAGCGGACTTCGCGCGCGCTGCCGTCCGGGCCCAGTTCCAGGCGGTGGCCCACGCCGAGCGCCGACACCTCCGACCACACCGGGCGCAGGGAGAGCGGCCAGGGCGGGGCCGGGGCCAGCAGCCGCAGCGCCAGCATGTCCCGGTCGACGGCCGGGGTGGCATCGCCGCCGCGCCGCGTGCCGGCCAGCTGCGCGAGGCGGCGCGGCCCGTCGGCGGCCACGGTGACGCCTCCGACGTCGGCGTGGAAGATCTGCCGTGCGGTGGACAGGCTTCCCTGGGCCCGCGTCCATCCGTCGAAGGAGGCGACGAGGTGGAAGCAGCCGGGCAGCGAGCGGGCCACGTCGTCGAGTCGGCTCAGGGAGCGCGCCTGGGCCAGTGCGCGTTCGGTGCGGTGCCGGTCCACGGTCGAGCGGCCGAGGACGGCCAGACGTCGGGCGCCGGCGCTCACCAGCGTCAGTTCCTCGTCCGACCAGCGGCCCACGAGCCAGGGCCGTCCCGAGGCGTGGTGGACCACCCGGACGTCCGCGGCACGGGTCAGTGGCTCGGCCACCGTCGGCGCGGCCGGGCTGTCGGGCAACACGACGAATTCCATGGCGGGGCAGGTCCCTTCGTGCGGTGCGGGCCGCACGGCGAGCGGTGCCCGTGCGGGAACAGGTGCGGCACGGTGGCGGAGGAACGTCGCCTCCACCACCGGCCGCGGCGGGCACGGCGGCCCGTCTCCTGTCGTGGGTCCGTCGGATCAGCAGATCCAGGCGGTTCCCGCGAACCAGTCGTTCTCGACGCACGGCCCGAAGGCCATGGTCAGTTCCGCGAAGCCGCCGATCTCTTCCAGCGCGGGCGGCTCGTAGGTGTCGTCCTTGTCCATCTCTTTCACCTGCTCCCTTTGGCGCGATCACGAGGGAGGAGAAGGGACGTCGGGAGGTACGGCCCCCGGGCCCGCCCCGCTTCTCCCCGAACACGTTCACGCTAGGAGGCCTCGGGTCCCGGGCGCCTGGGTGCCCGGTCCCGGTCTCGTCCCGCATGCGCCCCGTGATCGCCCCGTGGGCGCCTCGTCAGGTGCCGAGTCCCGCGTCCCGGGCCCGCATCGCCGCCTCCACCCGGTCCGCCACCCGGAGCTTGGCGAACACCCGGGAGACGTGGTTGCGCACGGTCTTCTCCGAAAGGACCAGTTCGCGGGCGATACGGCGGTTGCTGAGGCCCCGGGCGACCAGGTCGAGCACTTCGCGCTCGCGTTCGGTGAGGTCGGGAAAGGCGGCCCGGAAGGGCACTTCGTGGACGGCGGAGAAGTAGCGGCCGAGGCGGTCGGCCACGGCCGCGCTGAACACCGCCCCGCCCTGCGCCACCGTGCGTACGCCTCGCACCAGTTCCTCGCCCGGGGCTCCCTTGACCATGTAGCCCCGCGCGCCCGCCCGCAGGGCGGCCACGACCGCGTCGTCCTCGGCGGACCCCGAGATGAAGAGCACCCTCGGCGCGTCGGGCCCGGCCGGGGCGTCCGCGACGATGGCCCGGGTCGCCTCGATGCCCGAACAGCCCGGGAGCAGCAGGTCCATGAGGACGACATCGGCGACCACATGGCCGTCCCGCAGGGCCACGACGGCCTCTTCCCCCGTGGTCGCCTCTCCCGCCATCTCCAGGTCGGCCGCGTCCTCGACGGCCTGCCGTACTCCGGCCCTGAAGAGCGGATGGCCGTCGACGACGAACACCCGGGCCGTCACGGCCGCCGCCGTAACGCGCTCGCGGACCCCGCGGTCGTCGACGTCCGGCATTTCCCCGATTCCAGCATCTTCATTTCTTCCCCCGTGCTCGACTGTCCACTTTTCCATTCGTCTGCGTATCGACTACTTCAGAGCAATAAGTGCTCATGAGTTCATTCTTGAGTCGAATGTGTTCAGTTTCCCACCGTGGCAGACGGCACGGAAACACTTAGACGTGGGTCGAAGCGGCAGCGGCGCGGAGCGGGAGATGGCAGGTCACCGGTGCCGGAACTCGGGCGGCCGTTTGTCGACGAACGCGCCCATGCCCTCCTTCTGGTCGGCGGTGGCGAACACCGCGTGGAACAGCCGCCGTTCGAAGCGGACGCCTTCGGTGAGGGTGGTCTCGAAGGCGCGGCCGACCGCCTCCTTCGCCATCATCGCCACCGGGAGCGACATGCCCGCGACGGTTTCCGCGACGGCCAGCGCCTCGGCCACGAGTTCGTCGGCGGGCACCACGCGGGAGACGAGCCCCGCACGCTCGGCCTCGACCGCGTCCATGGTCCGTCCGGTCAGGCACATCTCCATGGCCTTGGCCTTGCCCACCGCCCGGGTCAGCCGCTGGGAACCGCCGATGCCGGGGATCACCCCGAGTCTGATCTCGGGCTGGCCGAAGACGGCGGTGTCGGCGGCGAGCAGGATGTCGCAGAGCATGGCCAACTCACAGCCGCCGCCCAGGGCGTAGCCGGAGACGGCCGCGATGGTCGGGGTGCGCAGCTGGGCGAGGCGGTCCCAGGTGGTGAACCAGTCGGCGAGATACATGTCCATGTACCCCATCGGCCGCATCTCCTTGATGTCGGCGCCGGCGGCGAACGCCTTCGCCGACCCGGTGATGACGATGCACCCGCAGTCCGGGTCCCAGTCGAGCCCTTCGGCGGCGGCCACGACCTCGGTCATGACCTGGAGGTTGAGCGCGTTGAGGGCCTTCGGCCGGTTGAGGGTCAACAGGGCGGTACGGCCCTTGCGTTCGACGAGGATCGTCTCGTACTCGGTGCTCATGCCCGCCGCTCCCCGCTCCGGTCCCTGATCGTTCGTACGATGCCCGAGAAGTCCTCGCCCGCGCCGCCCCGTTCGGCATAGCCTGCGTACAACTCGGCCGCACGCAGGCCGAGTTCGGCGCGTACGCCCCCGGCCCGGGCCGCGTTCGCCGCCAGGCCGAGGTCCTTGGCCATGAGTGCGGCGGCGAAGCCCGGTCGATAGTCGCGGTTGGCGGGGCTGGCCGGAACGGGCCCGGGGACGGGGCAGTTGACGCTCAGCGCCCAGCACTGTCCGGACGCGGTGGACGCCACGTCGTAGAGGGCCTGGTGGGACAGGCCGAGGCTCTCGGCGAGGACGAACGCCTCGCTGACGGCGATCATCGAGACGCCGAGGATCATGTTGTTGCAGATCTTCGCGGCCTGGCCGGCGGCCGGGCCGCCGCAGTGGACGGCCTTCCTGCCCATGGCGGCGAGGAGGGGTTCGGCTTCGGTGAACTCGCCGGGCCCACCGCCCGCCATGAAGGTGAGCGTGCCCGCCTCCGCGCCGACGACTCCGCCGGAGACCGGGGCGTCCAGGGCCCGCATCCCGGCGGCCACGGCGCGTTCGTGGGCGGTGCGGGCGTCGGCGACGTCGATGGTGGAGCAGTCGACGAAGAGGGTGCCGGGGCGGGCTGCGGCGAGGATGTCGTCGTAGAGGGCCAGGAGGTGGCGTCCGGCGGGCAGCATGGTGATCACCACGTCGGCGCCGGTGACGGCCTCCGGAGCCGATGCGGCGGGTTCGACGCCGGCGCCGCCGGCCGTGTCCAGGAGTTCGGCGACCAGGTCGTAACCCCGCACGCGGTGGCCCGACTTGACGAGGTTGGCGGCCATGGGGCCGCCCATGTGCCCGAGTCCGATGAACGCCACGGTCCTGCTCACCACTGCACCTCCTGGGTGATGTCCGGTACGGCGAGGCCGAGTTCGCGGTCGCCGAGGGGCGCGAAGAAGCGCTCGACGTCCGCGTCGGTGACCTCCGCGAGGGTGGGCGGCGACCAGCGCGGATCGCGGTCCTTGTCGATGACCTGGGCGCGGATGCCCTCCACCAGGTCGGGGGCGGTCAGGGCGTGGCAGGAGACGCGGTACTCCTGGTCCAACACGTTCTCCAGCGGCCCGAGTCGGCGTGCGCGGCGGAGTGCGGCGAGGGTGACCTTCAGTGCAGTGGGCGACTTGGTGAGCAGCGTCTCGGCGGTCTGCTTCGCCGCGCTGTCGCCGTGGTCGAGGAGGCGTTCGACGATGCCTTCGACGGTGGGCGCCCGGTAGCAGTCGTCGATCCAGGCCTTGGCGGCGGCGAGTTCACCGGGCGGTGCCTCGCGGGTGTACCGGCCGATGACCTCGCGTGCCGGTGCGTGGGCGAGCGCGGCGAGCAGTTCCGGCAGTGACCGCGACGGTACGTAGTGGTCGGCAAGGTCGCAGTGCAGGGCGTCGGCCGCGCCCAACTGCGCGCCGGTCAGGGCGAGATGGGTGCCGAGTTCGCCGGGTGCGAGGGCGAGGAGGTAGGTGCCGCCGACGTCGGGCACGAAGCCGATGCCGGTCTCGGGCATGGCGACGCGGGAGCGTTCGGTGACGATGCGGAAGCTGCCGTGCGCGGAGACGCCGACGCCGCCACCCATGACGATGCCGTCCATGAAGGCGACGTACGGCTTCGGGTAGCGGGCGATCCGGGCGTTGAGGCGGTACTCGTCGCGCCAGAAGGCGGCCGAGGCGGAGCCGTCGCCGTCGCGGGCGTCGTCGTGGATGGCGCGGATGTCGCCGCCCGCGCACAGGCCCCGCTCCCCCGCACCGCTGATGACGACGGTCTCGACGGCCGGATCCTGCTCCCAGCCGGTGAGTGCCTCGTCGATGCGGAGCACCATGTCGTGGGTGAGGGCGTTGAGGGCCTTGGGCCGGTCCAGGGTGATGTGGGCGGCCCGGCCCGTGGTGTGGAACTGGACGTCGCTCATCCGAATGCCTCCGTCAGGCCGCGGGCCACGATGACGCGCATGATCTCGTTGGTTCCTTCCAGGATCTGGTGGACCCGCAGGTCGCGGACGATCTTCTCGATACCGTATGCGCTCAGGTATCCGTAGCCGCCGTGCAGCTGGAGGGCGCGGTCGGCGACGGAGTATCCGGTGTCGGTGGCGAAGCGTTTGGCCATCGCGCACAGGTGGGGTGCCTGCGGGTCGCCGCGGTCCAGGGCCTGGGCGGCCTGGTGGACCAGCGCGCGGGCGGCGGCGAGTTCGGTGGCCATGTCGGCGAGGCGGAACTGCAGTGCCTGCGCGTCGAGGAGCCGGCCGCCGAACGCCTCCCGGTCGGCGAGGTGGACGAGGCTGCGGTCGAGGGCGCTGCGGGCGCCGCCGAGCGAGCAGGCGGCGATGCCGAGACGGCCGCCGTTGAGGCCGTTCATGGCGATACGGAAGCCCTCGCCCTCCGCGCCGAGCAGCCGGTCGGCGCCCAACCGCACGCCGTCCAGCACGACTTGGCGGGTGGGCTGGGCGTTCCAGCCCATCTTGCGTTCGTCGGGGCCGAAGGAGAGACCGGGGTCGTCCTTGTCGACGAGGAACGCGGAGATGCCGCGCGGGCCGTCCACGCCGGTGCGGGCCATGACGACGTAGACCTGGGAGGCGCCCGCGCCGGAGATGAACTGCTTGACGCCGGTCAGGACGTAGTGGTCGCCGTCGCGGACCGCGCGGGTGCGCAGGGCGGCGGCGTCCGATCCGGCGCCGGGTTCGGTCAGGCAGTAGCTGCCGAGGTCGTCCATGGCGCACAACCTCGGCAGCAGGCGCTCGCGTTGGGCCCGGTCGCCGTAGCGGTCGATCATCCAGGCGACCATGTTGTGGATGGAGAGATACCCGGCGATGGACGGGCAGCCGGAGGCGAGTGCTTCGAGGACGAGGACGCCGTCGGCGCGGGTGAGGGCGGATCCGCCCGCCTCCTCGCGGACGTAGACACCGCCGAGGCCGAGCCCGGCGGCCTTGCGCAGGACGTCCACGGGGAAGTGCTTGTCGCGGTCCCAGTCCACGGCGTGCGGGGCGAGATGGTCCTGGGCGAAGTCCAGTGTCGCTTCGACGAGGGCCTGTTGGTCCTCGGTGAGCAGAGTGGTGGTCATCGCGCTCAGCCCATCGTCGGGATGGTGAAGCTCGCGCCCTCGCGGAGACCGGCGGGCCAGCGTGAGGTGACGGTCTTCGTGCGGGTGCAGAAGCGGATCGCGTCCGGTCCGTGCTGGTTGAGGTCCCCGAAGCCGGAGCGCTTCCAGCCGCCGAAGGTGTGATAGGCGACGGGCACCGGGATGGGCACGTTGACGCCGACCATCCCGGTGTCGACGCGGCGGGTGAAGTCGCGGGCGGTGTCGCCGTCCCGGGTGAAGAGGGAGACGCCGTTGCCGTAGACGTGTTCGCTGGGCAGGCGCAGGGCCTCCTCGTAGTCGGCGGCCCGGACGACGCACAGCACCGGGCCGAAGATCTCCTCCTGGTGGATGCGCATGGCCGGGGTGACCCGGTCGAAGAGCGAGGCTCCGGCGAAGAAGCCGTTCTCGTGGCCGGGCAGGACGAAGTCTCTTCCGTCCACCACGAGTTCGGCGCCCTCGGCCACGCCCAGATCGACGTACGACCGCACCCGTTCCACGGCGTCCGGTCCGACGAGGGGGCCGAAGTCTGCCTCGGGATCGTCGCTGCGGCCGATGCGCAGCGAGCCGATGCGTTCCCTGAGGCGGGCCACGAGCGCGTCGGCGGTGGCCTCGCCGACCGGGACGGCGACGGAGATCGCCATGCAGCGCTCCCCCGCCGAGCCGTATCCGGCGCCGATCAGGGCGTCGACGGCCTGGTCGAGGTCGGCGTCGGGCATCACGATCATGTGGTTCTTGGCGCCGCCGAAGCACTGGGCGCGTTTGCCGTGGGCGGCGGCGGTCGCGTAGACGTGCGCGGCGACCGGGGTGGAGCCGACGAAGCCGAGGGCGGCGACACGGGGGTCTTCGAGGAGGGTGTCGACGGCTTCCCGCGCGCCGTTGACCACGTTCAGGACGCCGGGCGGCAGGCCCGCCTCCAGGAAGAGTTCGGCGAGCCGGAGCGGGACGGACGGGTCGCGTTCGGAGGGCTTGAGGATGACGGCGTTCCCACAGGCCAGTGCGGGGGCGGCCTGCCAGAGCGGGATCATCGCGGGGAAGTTGAACGGGGTGATCCCGGCGACGACTCCCAGCGGCGCGCGCAGGGAGTGGACGTCGATGCCGGTACCGGCGTTGTCGGTGAACTCGCCCTTGAGCAGGTGCGGGATACCGGCCGCGAACTCGACCACTTCCAGGCCGCGTTGGAGGTCTCCGTGCGCGTCGGCGACGGTCTTGCCGTGCTCGGAGGACAGCAGCCGGGCCAGTGACTCCTGCTCTCCTTCGACGAGTTGGAGGAAGCGCAGGAGGACGCGGGCGCGGCGCTGCGGATTCCACTCGCCCCACTCGCGCTGGGCGTGGACGGCGTCGGCGACGGCCGCCTCGGTCTCGGCGCGGTTCGCCAGGGGCACGAGTGCCTGGACCTCGCCGGTGTTGGGGTCGTACACGTCGCCGTAGGACCCGGAGGTGCCGGGGACGTGCTTGCCGCCGATGAAATGGGTCAACTCGCGCACGGGGGCGCGGTCTTGTGCACGGACCATGACTGCCTGCTCTCGTCAGGTGGGTCCAGGGAGGCACGCTCGCCACCGGCACGGGCGCCGGGAGGCGCACGTGTGCGGGGATTGCGCGGGATCGCGTATGGCGCGGGGCCGTCAGCTCATGACGGTGCGATGTTCGTCAGGTTCGCCGGCCGAAAGCGGGCGCCTGCCGGGATCGTGAACGCATACCGGTGCCATGCGTGTCTGCTCCATCCTCGTGGACAACACGGAACACACCGCGGCCGGTATCCTGACTCCCGGATCAGCGCGCGCCGCCCGCCTTCCCGACATCCAGCTCGTCAGTGGCGTCCTGCTCGACGGCGAACTCCCCGGTCACAGTGGCGGGACCGTGCCGGATTCACACCGGCTTCCCTGCACCGCGGACCTTGGCCACGAATATATAGTTGGACGTCCTAGTAAATCCAGTCCCGGCGACCGATCGGCACCGGGTCGAGCGCGTGACGGGGAGTGCGAGGGGGACTAGCCCCGCGCCGCCTCCTCGGTTCTGGCCTCGATCGCGTGCAGGACGGCCACCATGTCCTCGGCGCCGTGGCCCTGCGCGACGGTCTCGCCGTAGAGGGCATGGCAGATGTCGAGGAGCGGTGAGGCGAGGCCGGCCTCGCGGGCGGCGTCCGCAATCAGCCGGTTGTTCTTCAGTACGTCCGCCGCCGCGGCCTGGACGGTGAAGTCGCGGGTCACCAGCTTGGGCCCCTTGACCCGGGAGACGGAGCTGGCCATCGGTCCCGCGTCCAGCACGTCCCGGAGCAGGCGCTGGTCGAGCCCGTGCCGGTCCGCGAAGTGGAACGCCTCGGCCAGTCCGGTGACGAGCGTGATCAGGAACAGGTTCACCGAGAACTTCATCAGCAGGGCACCCGGTACCGCTCCGCAGCCGAACGTCTCCTGGCAGACGGGCGCGAGCAGCGGCCGTACGGCGTCCACCGCGTCGGCGTCCCCGGCCAGCATGCCCACCAACTGCCCCTGCTCGGCGGGGACTCGGGACCCGGAGACCGGCGCCTCGACGTATCTCCCGCCGGCGGCGCGGATGTCGTCCTGGAGGCCGGCCGAGTACTCGGCGGAGGTCGTGCCCATGTGGACGACGGTGTGTCCGGCGACCCGGGCGGCGAAGCCCGGGGTGCCGCGGCCGAGCACCAGGTCCATGGCCGTCTCGTCGGCGAGCATGAGGAACACGATGTCCTCGGCCCGGTCGAAGACCTCGGCGGGGTCCGCCGCCACCTCGGCCCCGGCGGCGGACAGCGGTTCGCAGCGGCTCGGTGTGCGGTTCCAGACCACGAGCGGCGTGCCCGCGCGGGCGAGGTTGAGCGCCATGGGCTGCCCCATGACCCCGAGGCCGACGAAACCCGCGTACCGCACGATGGACCACCGTTCCCGTCCGGCGGCGGAGCCGTGGCCCGCCCGCCGCTCCTGACTATGACGGCCGTCATGGTAATCCACTCCATGACGGCCGTCATAGAGTGACCCGAGGACAGCGTGAGGACAGCGTCCGGAACGGTCGAGGAGGTCGGGAGAGCGATGACAGAGGTGTCGGGACACAGTCCGCGCGAGCGGATGGTCTTCAGCGCGGCGCAGCTCATCCGGCGCGACGGGGTCGCCTCCACCGGCATGCGCGAGGTCGCCGTCCACGCGGGCGCGCCACGCGGTTCGCTCCAGCACTACTTCCCCGGCGGCAAGGAGCAGTTGGTCAACGAGGCGGTGGGCTGGGCGGGCCGCTACGCCGGCAAGCGCGTCGCCCGTTTCCTCGACGCGCTGCCGGAGCCGACGCCCGGCGGACTGTTCGGCGAGATGGTGCGCCAGTGGACGGACGAATACGAGAGCGCGGGTTTCGCGGGCGGCTGCCCGGTGGCCGCCGCGACGGTGGACTGCGCGGAGACGAGCGCCTCCACGCGGCAGGCCGCGGCCGACGCGTTCGCCACCTGGTCCGGTCCGGTGGCCCGCGCCCTGGCCGGCATGGGCGTGCCCGCCGAACGGGCCGGTTCGCTCGCCACGCTCATGATCAGCGCCCTGGAGGGGGCCGTGCTGATCGCCCGCGCCGAGCAGGACGTCCGCGCCCTGACGACCGTGGCCCGCGAACTCGGGCCGCTCCTCGACTCGGCGGCGGCCGGCACCGGCTGACCGCGCCGACGGCCCACCCCGTCACTCGTAGCGGTACTTCAACGAATCCGCCTCCGCCTGCTCCACGTCCGCGATCGTCAGCTCCGGCATCCGCAGCTGCGCCAGGGTCACCTCGGCCGAGGTCGGCTGGGCGTCCGCCGGAAGCCACTGGTCCGGCTTCCAGGCCGCGCCGCGCAGGAGCGCCTTGGGACAGTGCGGGTAGACCTCCTCGATCCCGACCACCAGCGCACTGGCGGGCGGTTTGCCCACGGCGGTCAGCTGGGAGAGGAGGTCGGGGCGGGTGGAGACGCAGGCCCGGCCGTTGACCCGGAGGGTGGTGGTGCGGCCGGGGATGACGAACAGCAGCCCGGCCCGCCCGGTGGCGACGACGTTCCGCAGGGTGTCGAGCCGCTTGTTGCCGGTCGCGTCCGGGATCGCGAGCGTCCGCTCGTCCAGGACGGCCACGAATCCGGCGGGGCCACCGCGCGGGGAGACGTCGCAGTTGCCCTCGGCGTCCGCGCTCGCGACCAGGACCAGTGACGAGCAGCCGATCAACCGCCGTGTCTGCTCGGTGAGTTCGGTCATCTGCTTCCGTACGGCGGTCTCGCGTGGAAGTCCGTAGACCTGGCGCAGCGTGTCCTGGTCGCGTACGGCGTCGGGGCGGAGCGAGTCGAAGGCACTGCCGGCCAGAAGTGACGTCATGCCGCCGAGCCTAACCAGCCGCTCCGCCGGGCGCGCCCGACTGGGTCCAGGGACCCGCACGCCGGGGCCGGTCGCGGGCGACTGGCGAAAGGGCCAGGTCAGCACCGTCGGCATACCCGTCTTTTCCTGCAAAAAGTAATGCCCAGTATGTACAAGGGAAAATCCAGTTCATCAGTCCGCAAATCGATCACTGGATCGGTGTAATCAGCACAAACACCGCACCTCTTGGCGATCTAGCGTCTGAGTGCACGGGGCCGCACGGATCAGAAAGGCATCCAGACACTCATGCCCATCCCGCATACCGACGTCATGCCCGAAGCCGAGTTCGACACCTTCGCCGTCGCCCACGACGTCGGACAGCCGCCCGCCGTCGACCTGTTGACACCGGTCGACGAACTGCCCGCGCTGCCCTCCTCCCCCGACCTGGTCAGCCGTCGCGTACGCGACGAGCTGATGCTCGACGGCAACGCCCGCCTCAACCTCGCCACCTTCGTGACGACCTGGATGGAGCCGCAGGCACGGGAGTTGATGGCGGAGACCGCCGAGAAGAACCTCGCCGACCGCGCCGAGTACCCGCAGATCACGGCGATGGAGGAGCGGTGCGTGCGGATGCTCGCCCGGCTCTGGCACGCGCCGCAGCCGGAGCAGGTCCGCGGCTGCTCCACCACCGGTTCGAGCGAGGCCGCGATGCTCGGCGGGCTCGCCCTCAAGCGCCGCTGGCAGGAACGCCGCCGCGCCCAGGGCAAGGACACCTCGCGCCCGAACATCGTGATGGGCGCGAACGTCCAGGTGTGCTGGAAGAAGTTCGCCAACTACTTCGAGGTGGAGCCGCGTTACGTCCCGATGGAGCCGGGCCGCTACCACCTCACGCCGGACACGCTCACCGCGTACTGCGACGACAACACCATCGGCGTCGTGACGATCCTCGGCTCCACGTTCGACGGTTCCTACGAGCCCGTCGCGGACATCTGCATGGCCCTGGACGGCTACCAGGCGGCCACCGGCACCGACATCCCCGTGCACGTCGACGGCGCGTCCGGCGCCATGGTCGCGCCGTTCCTCGACCCGGGCCTGATGTGGGACTTCCAGCTCGAACGCGTCGCCTCCATCAACACCTCGGGCCACAAGTACGGCCACGTCTTCCCCGGGCTGGGCTGGGCGTTGTGGCGCGACGCCGAAGCCCTCCCGAACGACCTGGTGTTCGAGGTCGACTACCTCGGCGGCAGCTCCCCCAGCTTCACCCTCAACTTCTCCCGCCCGGGCGCCCATGTCGTCGCCCAGTACTACAGCTTCCTCCGGTACGGCTTCGAGGGGCTGCGCGACCTCGCGGACCAGAGCCGCGGCACGGCCCGCGCCCTCGCCGCCCGCATCCGGACCATCGCCCCCTACGAGTTGATCACCGACGGCTCCGAACTCCCCGCGTTCGCCTTCCGGTTGGCGCCCGGCACGCAGGGCTTCACGGTGTTCGACGTCTCCCACGCCATGCGGGCCCGCGGCTGGCACCTGCCCGCCTACGACTTCCCCGCCCCCTGCCAGGACGTCTCCGTGCTGCGCCTGGTGGTGCGCACCGGGTTCACCGCCGAGCTCGCGGCCATGTTCATCGCCGACCTGACCGAGGTCACCCGCGGCCTCCACACCGTCCGGCCGTCCCTCGCGCCGCTGATCAAGCCGCTCGTCGCCACCTGACACCTCCGCACGGCGGCGCGGTCTCCGTGACCGGCCGCCGTCCCGTCACCCGGTGACGTCACGCCCTTCGGTACGCCGGTACGCCCCTCAGCGGGTGTGCCGGCGTACCGCGTCGAGGAGTTGGTCGATGTCGTCGGCGCTGTGCGAGAACGCGGTGACGAAGCGGACGACGCCCGGTTCCCAGCGGTCGTGGTAGAAGGCGTAGCCCTCGCCGAGGAGGCCGTCGATGACCTGCTGGGGCAGCCGGCAGAAGAGGATGTTGGCCTGCGGAGTCGCCAACAGACCCGCTCCGGCGAGGGACGTGAGTCCTTCGCCGAGGCGGGTGGCCATCGCGTTGGCCTGGCGGGCGTTGCGCAGCCACAGGTCGTCGGTGAGGTAGGCGTCGATCTGGGCCGTGTGGAAGCGCATCTTGGAGGCGAGTTGGCCCGCGCGCTTGGCCCGGAAGGCCAGTTCGGCGGCGAGCGCGGGGTCGAAGGAGACGATGGCGTCGGCGGTCATCGCGCCGTTCTTGGTGGCGCCGAACGACAGCACGTCGACGCCCGCCTTCCACGTCATCTCCGCCGGGGTGACGCCGAGCCGGACCAGGGCGTTGGCGAACCGCGCCCCGTCCATGTGGACGCGCAGCCCCGCGTCCTTGGCGATGGCGGACACCTCCCGGATCTCCGGGACCGTGTAGACGCTGCCGCTCTCGGTGGCCTGGCTGATGCTCACCGCGGACGGCTGCACGCTGTGCACGTCACCGACCCGGCGCCGGACCGCCGCCCGCAGTGCGTCCGGGTCGATCTTGCTGTCGTCACCAGCGACACCCACGAGTTTGGCCCCGCTGGTGAAGAACTCCGGCGCACCGCACTCGTCGGTGTTGATGTGGCTGTCGGGGTGGGAGAGCACGCTGCCCCAGGGCGGGGTGAGGGCGGCCAGGCCCAGTCCGTTGGCGGCGGACCCGGTGAAGACGGGGAAGACGTCGACGTCCCGCTCGAAGATCTCGCCGAGCCTGCGGCGGGCGCTCTCGGTGAAGGGGTCGTTGCCGTACGGCAGGACCTGTCCCTCGGCCGCCTCGGCGACGGCGCGGGCTATCTGCGGGGATGCTCCGGCCATGTTGTCGCTGCTGAAGGCGCGGCTGGAGGGTGTGGTGGCGATGACGGTGCTCATGGTCGGGCGTTCCTCGGTGTCAGGTGCTGATGGGAGAGGCGAAGACGACGGTGATGTCGACTTCCTCGGCGCCGGTGCGGTAGAAGTGCGGGGCGTCCCCGGCGAAGGCGAGCATGTCGCCCGGGCCCAGGTCCTGCGGGGCGTCGACGGGTCCCGCGGTGACGTGTCCGGTGGCGACGAGCAGATGCTCGATGGTGCCGGTGGCGTGCGGGACACCGGCCAGCTCCGTCTCCGGGGGGATGCGCAGCCGCCAGATCTCCAGGCTGTTGCCGCTGCTGATCCG
This sequence comes from Streptomyces sp. NPDC090083, assembly GCF_044747445.1. Taxonomy (NCBI): domain Bacteria; kingdom Bacillati; phylum Actinomycetota; class Actinomycetes; order Kitasatosporales; family Streptomycetaceae; genus Streptomyces; species Streptomyces sp. NPDC090083. The sequence continues at coordinate 581,818 of NZ_JBIVED010000004.1, forward strand.
GCGCAGCAACTCCCGGGCGACTTCCCCGGGTTCGATGTCGGTGCCGGGCCGGAAGACGGGCCCGGTGTCGGCGTCGCGCGCCAGCAGGTCGGCGATCGGGATGCGCAGGGCGATCGCGATCGCGTCCAGGGTGTCGATCGTGGGGTTGCCGTTCCCGGCTTCCAGCTGCGACAGGGTGGCCTTGCTCAGCCCGGCGCGCCGGGCCATCTCCGCGGCGCTCATCCCGCGCTGCTGCCGGCGCAGCCGGATCTTCGCACCGACGGCGGCGGCGGTACTGCTCACCGGCCGACGCGGGGACGGCGAGGGCGTCACCGGACACTCCGGTGGGCCGCGCTGTAGGACACGCGGACACGGCCCTTCTTCACCTTCAGCGTCGGCAGCACCACGTCGGTGAGGTCTCCGAGGCGGCGCACATGCGTGCCCCCGCAGGGCGCGGAGTGCAGCGCGCCGAGACTCACCTCGCGCCGTCCGCCGGGCAACCACCGTGCGCCGACCGGCAGATCGTCGGCGACCGCGGCCGCCACGGCGGCACGCAGCTCGGCGGTCACCGCCTCGCGCCCTTCCGGATCCGCCAGCCGCTCATCCCCGTCCGGCGCCTGGAACTCGACCCGCGACTGCCCGGGAAAGTGGTTGCTCGCGGCCATCTCCCACCCCCGCGCCCGCCCGACCGCCTCGACGAGATGCCCGGCCGTGTGCAGCGCGGCATGCGCCGTCCGCACCGCGAGATCGATCCGGGCCCGCACGCGCTCCCCCACAGCGAACTCCGGCAGCACACCCCCCTCGGCGGCCACCACCACGACCAACCCGGACTCCCGCACCGGCACGACCTCCACGTCGGCCACCCACCCCCGGTCGGCGGGCTGCCCACCGCCCTGCGGATGGAACAGACAGTCCTCCACGGCCGCCCACGGCGCGCCGCCCCTCTCACCGACCGCGATCACACGCGTGTCGAGCTGCTCCAGGTAGGTGTCGTCGAGGTACGCACTGATCTGCGCGCCGACCCGTGAATCCACGATCGAATGAACCATGCGTTCACTATACCGAACCAGGGAGGATTAATGAACGCCTCGTTCGTTTTAGTCAACGCTCCAGGCGCCCCACCGAACCCGCACGCCCACCACTGGCCCCGGCCCCCGTACGGCCCCGCCGCCCCACCCGTCCCATAGAAGTGTCGCCCGGAGGAAAGTCCGCGTTCACCCGACTGTTCCCGAACCCGACCGGCACGCCTGCCTATCGTGCGCCGGACCGAGGCGTACCGGCACGCAGGGGGTCTGCCGGCGAGCTGCCGGACGGTGGAGGACGCGGACCGGCGTGCCGAACTGGTCTCCTGGGGTGTGGACGCGATCATGAGCAACGACGTGAACGGGGTGGTGAAGAGCTGTGACGGACGAGCTTGACCTGGACGGTGCTCTGCGGGTGGCCGTGGAGCTGGCCGAGTGGGCGTCGGAGGCGATCCGCGGCGGGAACCGGGGAGGCGCGGGTCCTGTCCGGCAGAAGGAGAGCCCGGCCGACATCGTCACCGACACGGACGAGGCCGTGGAACGGCACGTACGCGCGGTGCTGCGACGGGAGTTCCCGGACTGGGGCATCGACGGCGAGGAGTACGGCGCCGAGGAGGGCACCTCGGACGACGCGCCGCACTGGGTGATCGACCCCGTCGACGGAACGACCAACTACGCGCACGGACTCGGCTGGTGCTCCTTCTCCCTGGGCCTCGCGGAACCGGACGGCTCCCCGCTGCTCGGCCTGGTGGCGGACCCGTGGCGCGGCGAGGTCTTCACGGCGGTACGGGGCAAGGGCGCGCACCTGAACGGAACCCCGATCCGGGCGGCCGACCACACCACGCTCACCGGCCACGTCTTCCTCACCGAGTGGGCGGCCCACGCGCACTGGCCGGGCCTCGACACACTTCTCGCGCGACTGTCCGAACGGCACTGCACGGCCCGCGTGATGGGATCGACGGCGCTGTCCCTCGTCCAGGTGGCGGCCGGCCGGGCGACAGCCGCCGCGATCGGCGAGTTCCACCCGGTGGACGGCCTGCCCGCCCTCCTCATCGCCACCGAGGCGGGCGCGGTCGCCATCCCCCAACTCCCTTCCTACGGCGAGCCGTTGCTGCTCGTGGCGCCGGACGCGGCGGCGGAGACCGGGGAGTTGTGGCGTACGACGGTCGGGGCGGCCTAGCGGAGCGGAGGCCGCCGGTCGGAGCGGCGGCCGGGCCTGGTGTTCCGACGGTCCATGCCAGACGCGATCCATGTCGCCGGCCTCCACCTCTTCGCACCTGCACGGCATCCGCCGCGAGCTGACCGCCGCGAGGCCGGGCTCCGGCGCGCTCGACGACTCCGCCTCCCGCGTTCCCTAGGATCAGGGCACGATCTTGATCTTCAGGAGTGCGGATGAGCGAGGATGTGCGACCGGAGCCCGGGCTCTCGCCGGAGCGGCTGGTCTTCTTCACGGACGCGATCTTCGCGATCGCGATGACGCTGCTGGCCGTGGAACTGGACCGCCCGGGCGAGCAGGAGCGGGCGTCGGCCGAGGCGCTGGGCCGTTTCCTGGTGGACCAGCGCAACTCGTATCTGGCGTTCGCGCTGGCGTTCGTCCTGCTGTGGTCGGTGTGGCGGCGGCATCACCAACTCACGGACCAGATCCGGGTGTTGTCACGGACCTTCGTGTTCTGGCACGCGCCGTTCCTGCTGCTGGTCGCGTTCCTGCCGTTCCCGACGGCCGTCATCGGTTCCTCGATCACCAATCCGATGGCGCAGACGCTCTTCGCCGGGACGATGGCGGGCGTCGTCTTCTGCGAGGTAGCCCTCAAGGAGGTCTCGGCCGACGCCGGTCTCGTCATCGGCGATGTCGCCCGGGCCCGCCGGCACGCCGACGCCTCGTGGGCCGTGGGCCTGTGGTTCGTCCTGAGCCTCGGTCTCGCCTGGGTGTTCCCTTACGCCTACGTCCTGTGGTTCCTCGCACCGCTGGCCGCCTCCTACGGCGGCCCGCTCGTCACCCGCCTGCGCGCCCGGCGCACCCACGCGCACGACGAGGAGACGCCGACGGCCGGGTCGTAGACGAAAGCCGCGGGAGGCGTCAGGGACACCCGGGACCACGTGCGCCGGTGCCGGGGAGCGTCCCCGCTCCGGACTTTCCTCGCCGGGCCGCCGCATTCATCGGACCCCGGCCTCTCGCGTCCGGGAAGACTCACTTCACTGATCGGGTGCGGCTTGAGACCGTGAAGGCAAGGGTTCTTCGGACAGACGGGAAGCAGACGACATGGACATCGACGCGCTCCGCCAGGACACCCCGGGCACCGCGAACCGCGTGCACCTCAACAACGCGGGGGCCGGGCTCCTCTCCCGCCGGACGCTCGGGGCCATGACCGCCCACCTGGAGCTGGAGGCGGCCATCGGCGGTTACGAAGCCGCCGACCAGGAACGGGACCGGATCGACGCCACCCACGCGCACATCGCCCGGCTGGTGGGCGGTCGGGCCGACGAGATCGCCCTGTTCGACAACTCCACCCACGCGTGGAACGCGGCCTTCTACTCGATGACGTTCAAGCCCGGCGACCGCATCCTCACCGGCCGGGACGAGTACGGCAGCAGCGTGCTCGCCTATCTGCAGACGGCCCGGCGGCACGGCGCCGAGATCGTCGTCGTACCGGACGACGAGGACGGACAGCTCGACACCGCGGCCCTCGCCGACCTGATCGACGAACGGACCAGACTCGTCGGCGTCACCCACATCCCCACCAGCAGCGGACTGGTCAACCCGGCGGCCGAGATCGGCCGGATCACCCGCGCGGCCGGCGTCCCCTTCCTGCTGGACGCCACCCAGTCCGTGGGCCAATTCCCTGTCGACGTGGCCGAGTTCGGCTGCGACATGCTCACCGCGACCGGCCGCAAGTTCCTGCGCGGCCCGCGCGGCACCGGCTTTCTGTGGGTGCGTCCCGAGGCCCTGGAGTACCTGGACCCGCACGTCACCGAGATCGAGGCCGCGACCTGGGACGGCGAGCGCGGCTTCCGCTGGCACGACGGTGCCCGGCGCTTCGGGACGTGGGAGGTCAGCTACTCCAACGTCCTCGGTCTGAGCGAAGCCGTCCAACAGGCCCTGGAACTCGGCATGGACGAGATCGGCCGACGCGCCGTCGCCCTCGGCGCGGAACTGCGCGACCGCCTCGACGCGCTGCCCGGCGTCACCACCTACGACCTCGGCCGCGACCGCTGCGCCATCGTGACCATGAAGGTCGACGCCGTTCCTACGGCCGAGGTCGCCGCCGCGCTCGCGAAGCGGGGGATCAACGTCTCCACGACCGTGGCCGAACACTCCCAACTCGACACCGAGAACCGGGGAGTTCACCCCTTGGTGCGGCTGTCCCCGCACTACTACAACACCGAGGCCGAAATCGCCCTGGCCGTCGAGGCCATCGCCGAACTGGCGCGCACGCCCTAGCACTTGAGGATCCGCGGCCGGAAGGAACACGCGGCAGAGCGGGTCCGCACCGCTGAGCGCGGCCGAGTGCACGGTGTCCCGGCGAGAGCGGAGCCCGCCTCCGCGCGGCGCCGCACACAACCCTCTGGCTTCATCCCGGCGCGTGATCTATCTTTGGCCTAGGACAAACTTTGGCATAGGACGAAAGCTTCAGTTCGGGCGGAGATGCATATCGTGCGGATCAAGGGCACCACCGCGGCCGAGATCGCCGGCAGCGTGCGGGATCAGGTCGCCTCGGGCGAGTTGGCGCCGCAGGCGGGCCTTCCGCCGGTGCGGGCACTCGCGGCCGAACTGGGGGTGAACCGGAACACGGTCGCGCTCGCGTACCGGCGGCTGGTCGAGGCGGGGGTGGCCGAGACCCGGGGTCGCGGCGGCACGGTCGTCGCGGCCGTACCGCAGCTCGCACGCGAAGGCGTCGGAGCCGGCGGCGACTGCGTCGACCTGGCGAGCGGGAACCCCGACCCCAGTCTGTTGCCCGACATCCTGGCCGCCGCCCGGAGCGGCAGCTACAGCCGACCGCTGTACGGCGCCCCCGCTCTCGATGCCGGGCTGGACGCCTGGGCCCGCGCCGACTTCGCCGAGGACGTCGACCACGCGTTCCGCACGCTGGTCACGCACGGAGCGGTGGACGCAACCGAGCGGCTGCTCAACGCCCATCTCACCCGCGGGGATCTGGTCGCCGTCGAGGACCCGTGTTTCCTCGCGAGCATCGGCACCCTGCGACTGAGCGGCTACCGCTCGGCACCCGTCCGCGTCGACGGCGCGGGCATGCGCCCCGACGCGCTGCGGGCCGCCCTGGAGGCCGGTGCCCGTGCGGTCGTCTGCACCCCGCGCGCCCACAACCCGACAGGCGCCGGCCTCACCGAGGAACGGGCCGCCGACCTGCGCGCCATCCTCACCGAACACCCCCAGGTCCTGGTGATCGAGGACGACCACTTCTCGGCGGTCTCGGCGCGCCCGTACCACCGCGTCACACCACCGAGCAGCGCACGCTGGGCGCTGGTGCGGTCCGTGTCCAAGTTCCTCGGACCGGATCTGCGTCTCGCCCTCGTCGCCGCCGACGCCGACACCACCGCGCGCCTGGAGGCACGGCTCAGCGTCGGCACCACCTGGGTCAGCCACCTCCTGCAACACACCGCACGCGAACTCCTGACGGACCCCCGCGTCCACGAACTCCACGAACGGGCCCGCGAGTTCTACGCCCGCCGCAGCGCCCTCCTCGTCGGGCGGCTCCGCGCCCACGGCATCGACGTCCCGTACCAGCCGGACGGGTTGAACGTATGGGTCGAGCTCGACGTCGACGGCCGTGCCACGGTCGCGGCCCTGGCGCGGCGGGGCTGGGCGGTACGGCCCGGCCATCTCTTCGCCCCCGACCCGGCGGCCCATCAGGGCGCGATCCGCATCACCTCCTCCACCGTCACCGAACCCCAGGCCGAGGAGTTCGCCGCCGAACTGGCAGAGGTCGTGGCGGAGTTGCGCTCAACGACGAGCACGGCGGACGCGGCGAGGACGGCGGATGCGGCGAGGACGGCGGATGCGGCGACCGGTCCTCCGCCCAGCCGACCAGGGCACTGACAAGCGAACCGACAAGCCGACCGACCCGAGTCCCGGCCCGCCCACTGAAGGAGTCGTCATGTTCCGCGGCCTGAGCGCGTTCCCCCTCACCCCCACCACCGAGCAGGGCGTCGACGAGGCGGCGTACGCGGCACTCGTCGCCCGCCTCGCCGCCGCCCGCGTGGACTCCATCGGCGCGCTCGGCTCCACCGGCGGCTACGCCTACCTCACCCGGGAACAGCGCGCCCGGGTCGCGAAGATCGCCGTCGACGCCGCCGACGGGGTTCCCGTCATGGTCGGCATCGGCGCGCTGCGCACCTCGCAGGTGCTGGAGCTGGCCGAGGACGCGCAGAAGGCGGGCGTCTCCGGACTGCTGCTCGCCCCGATGACGTACCAACTCCTCACCGAGGACGAGGTGTTCGGCCTGTACGAGGACGTCACGCGGGAACTTTCCGTGCCGCTGTGCGTCTACGACAACCCGGGCACCACACATGTGCACTTCAGCGACGAACTGCACGGCCGTATCGCCCAGTTGCCGAACATCGGCTCGATCAAGATTCCCGGCGTGCCCGACGACCCGCGCGAGGCCGAACTCCGTGTCGCGGCACTGCGCGCGCTGATCCCCGACACCGTCACCATCGGGGTGAGCGGCGACTGGACGGCGGCCCGTGGACTGAACTCCGGTGGCGACGCCTGGTATTCGGTCCTCGGCGGCGCCTTCCCGATGACAGCGCTCGCCATCACCCGCGCCGCCCAGGCCGGCCACGCGGACCAGGCCACCGAACTCTCCGCCCGGCTCGAACCGCTGTGGACCCTGTTCCGCCGCCACGGCAGCCTGCGCGTCATCTCCGCCGCCGCCTCACACCTCGGCCTGGTCGGAGAGCCGAACCTCCCGCTTCCCCTGCGGGGCTTGGACGAGGCCGCGCGCCAGAACGTCGTGGCAGCGCTGGCAGCCGCCGGACTCACCTCCTGAACACCCACCCCATGAACCGACAGCACACGTCAAACACGCCTAACGGTAGGGACGTTGAGGGATTCCAGGGTGTCCAGCGACTCAGGCGCGCCCAGAGAATCCCGAAGGCACGCGAGGTCCCGCCCTCACCCGCACTCGGCGACCGCGACCACGGCCTCGCCCGCTACGTCCTCGCCGCGGCCCTCGCCCGCACCGCCGACGGCGGGGCCGTGGTGGCCGTCGTCCTCCTGGTCACCTCGTCCGGTGGCTCCGGAACGCTCGCCGGGACACTCGGCGCCTGCATCACCGCCCCGCACCTCCTCGGCCCTTTCGTGGCAAGGCCGTTGGACCTCGCGCGGGACGGGCGGAAGGTCCTCGCGGCAGCCTGTCTCCTGTACGCCACCGCACTGACCGCAGGAGTGCTGACGTACGAGCACGCGCCCACCTTGGTGACGGGTGTGCTGCTGGCAGCGGCCGGCACCTGCGGCCCTCTGCTGACCGGCGGCATCAGCAGCCGCCTCCCGGCCATCGTCGGACCCCGGCTGCGCACGCAGCGAAGGGCGCAGGGCTGGGACGTGGCCACCTACGGCATCGGCGGCACCGTCGGCCCCTCCCTGGTGGCGGCCCTCTCCGCCTGGGTCTCCCCCACCGCGGCATCGCTCGCCCTCGCGATGGGGACACTCGCGGCGGCGGGCGCCGTACTGCTCCTGCCCTTCGCAGAGCCCGCGCACGGCGGCGACCGGACGGCGATCCTGAAGCCGGGCGCGACCCTCGCGTTGATCGCCCGCACCGGGCAGCTCCGGCGCACCGTCTACCTGACGATGATCGTCTCCCTGAGCGTCGCCGCGCTGCCGATCACCGCGGTCCACATGACGCGGATCCTCGGCGTCGAACCGGCGACGGCGGCCGTACTGACCGCCGCCTACGGCCTCGGCAACCTCACCGGATCGACGGCCGTCATGGTCTTCCCGCTCACCGGGGCCCCGGACCGGCTGATGCGCCGCCTCGCCCTCGGCGTCGTCCTCGGCCTCCTCGCCGTCACCGCGAGCCCCTCCTTCGCGATCTCCGTCGCCGCCTACGCGCTCACCGGCATCCTCAACTCCTTCTTCTTCGCCTCCACCCTCGCGGCCCGCACCGAGTACGCGCCGAGCACGGCCCGCGGCCAAGTCTTCATCTGGGTGGCGGCGTTGAAGATCACGGCCGGCTCGGCGGGCACGGCGGTGGCCGGCTCCCTGACCGGCGTCACCGTCAGGCTCCCTCTCGTCGTGGGCCTCTTGGCCGTATCGGCCGCCGTCACCGCCGCGACCCTGGAGACACGCTGCGCGAGATCCCGCGAGCAGCGCGCGTGACGGCTCTCCGAACACGGCGACACAGGCGAGTCACCGTCCGTGTCCCTCTCGCCGCGTGAATCTCGCCCGAGCGTCGTCATGCGCGCCACGCAACAACTCCACCACCAACTCCCCCGTCTTCTCGGCGGGGTTGATGACGCAGATCCACCCGAGGGCGCCGTACACCGGATGCGGCAACACACTGTCGGTGATGGTGCGGTCGTGGTCCCGGTCGACACGGCCCGGTTCCTGCCCCGTCAGTGCGCGGAACGTCGTCCGGTCCACGTGGATGTTCACCCGCCAGCGGCCCGGGAGGTCGAGATCGGACGCGGTGTCGTCGGGATAGTTCTTGGTGACGACGGTGCCGTACGGCTGGGTGTTCCGAGGCAGTCGACCGTCGGGCGCGTAGTAGAAGAAGGCGTCTCCCCAGGCGAGTTCGGGGAAGTCGCCGCCCGGTTCCGGTACGAGCACGAGGGCGCCCGGGAAATCTCGTACGGTCGCGATGATCTGTTCCATACTCATGGTTCGAGCATGACCTTCAAGTGCTTATGTGGGGTTGGCGGATGAACGAGCCGACGAGCGGTGGGCGGCGGGGAGCCCTGCGGACCGCCGATGTCGCGCGCGCGTCGGGGTACTCGGTCCAACAGGTGCGCGATCTGGAGCAGTTGGGAGTCATTCCGGCGGCGGCCAGGACGGCCAACGACTACCGCTCCTACCGGCCCCTTCACCTTCACGCCCTGCGCGCCTATCGAGGACTCGCGGGTGCCGTCGGGCCGGTCGTGGCACGGCAGTTGCTCGCCGGACTGCGCACGAGGACGATCGCCGAGGCAGCCTCGGCGATCAACGAGGTCCATGTCCGTCTCGCGCGGGAACGCGAGGAGGCGCTGCTCGCCGAACAGGCCTTGCGCGCGATCCACACCGAGGCGGACGCCCGGGAGTCCGAGCAGGACAGCGACGCGATGACGATCACCGAACTCTCCAGAGCACTCGGCGTCCGCCCGTCGACCCTCCGCTTCTGGGAACAGGAAGGCCTCGTCACCCCCGAGCGGGTGACCTCGCTGCGAGCCCGCCGCTACGACCTCTCCGCCATCAGAACGGCCCGCATCGTCGCGGCCCTCCGCAACGCGGGCTACGGCATTGCGGCCGTGCGGGAGATCGTGGGTTCCCTGCACCGACTCGACGGCACGGCCGAGGCGCTGCGCGTCCTGCGTGAACGCCTCGATCACATCGCCCTGCGGTCGGTGGAGTTGCTGCGAGCGGGCGCGGACCTGGCGGCTGTCGTCACGGCCGAGCACGATCCGCCCGCCGACTGATCCGCTCCGGCCGCCACCGCCACCGCCGTATCCGGCCGACGCCGCCACTGTCATGTCCGGTCGACACCGCCGCCGTCATGCGTCCTCGCCACGCCCGAACCTGACGTAGGCGAAGAGCCCGAAGACGTTCCCGAAGGCGCAGATCGCGAGCCAGATCCGCGGTGGGAACTGACGAGTGCGTGGGTGGCGTGCGATGTCGACCATGCAGAGGACGGCGGGGAGGACCGCGATCAGCGGCACGATCGCGACCCACGGGCCGGACGGCGACACCCCCGGACCAACCGGCGGACCGGCGAACACGGACAGTCCCGCGACCAGGCCTCCCACGGTGGCTGTCATGGCGTGTCGGGAGCGACGACGACGAGGCCCGCGACCTTCTCGTCCGTGTCGAACGCGACTCGGGCCTTCATCTCTCCGGCCTCGTAGTTCAGCGGGATGTCGACGACGGTGTGGTCGCCGATGCGGCGGACGAACGGCTCACCGTCGCCGAGGCCCTCGAACTCCCCGACGAGCCCGGTGACGGCGGCCAGCCCGTCACCCCTGACCTGATCGGTGAAGGCTTCCAGCACCTGCGAGTTGAAGGACCGCCTGGCCTCCTCCATGCGTCCTTCGAGAACGGCCGTGACGATCGCGGTCGCCCGCTCGGCCGCGTCGGTCATGCGCACTGTCTTGTCCATGGGTTCTCCCGTCCGGGGATCAATGGGTTTGCCGAACCGCTGGAATGCGGCCTGGCGGGTGACTCCGAGCAGGTCCCCTAGCTCCTGCCAGGTATGACCGGCGTCGCGGCTCTGCTGCACGGACAGCTTCAGCACCTGTGCCGCCAGCTCGGCGACATCCCGGGCCCGGCGCACCAGGTCCAGATAGTCGGGCGCCGCCATCGGGCTGCCCATCGTCCGCGCCAGAACCGCGGCCTGGTCAGCGAGCAGGCCGCTGAGGCCGGTGAGCGTCTGAGGAGTATCGGTCACACGTAAAGGATGCCTTTACAAGGCGATCGGCGTCAAGGATTCCTTTACACGGGTCGGCGCGCGGCACGAAAAGGCGGTTGCCGCCCCTCCCCCGCTCATGAACCATCTCGGTTCATGACGACGACCCCGGCCCGTCCACCCGCCCGCCCCCTCGCCCTGATCACCGGAGTCGGCCGGACCGTCGGCATCGGCGCAGGTGTCGCGCGCAGGCTGGCCGCCTCCGGCTGGGACATCGCCTTCACCTACTGGACGCCCTACGACGAACGCATGGCCTGGGGACCGGAGACCGGCGCGACCTCGGCCATCGGCGACACCCTCACCCAACACGGCGCAGCCACCAAGGCGGTTGAGGCCGACCTCGCCGACCAGGACGCCCCGTCCCGCGTCTTCGACGAGGTCGAACGCGACCTGGGACCGGTGACCGCCCTGGTGATGTGCCACTGCGAGTCGGTCGACTCCGGCCTTCTCGACACCACCGTGGAGAGCTTCGACCGGCACTTCGCGGTCAGCGCCCGCGCCACCTGGCTGCTGATCCGCGAGTTCGGCCGCCGGTTCACCGCGACCCCGGGCACCGGCCGGATCATCGCCCTCACCAGCGACCACACCGTGAACAACCTGCCCTACGGCGCCAGCAAGGGTGCCCTCGACCGCATCACGCTGGCCGCGGCCCACGAACTCGCCCACCTCGGTATCACCGCGAACGTCATCAACCCGGGCCCGGTGGACACCGGTTGGATGACCGACGAAGTCCGCACACAGGTCCTCAGCCAGACCCCGCTCCAGCGCCTCGGCACCCCGCAGGACACGGCCCACCTCGTCGGCTTCCTGTGCTCACCGGAGGGGCAGTGGGTCAACGGCCAACTCCTCATGAGCAATGGGGGGTTCGCGTCCTGAGCGGTCCGTCCGGCGAGGGACGCCCGGCAGGGAGGCGGGTTCCCGGCGCGGAATTCAGCGGGGTTCAGCGGCGCTCAGCGCGTTCGGCTTCGAGGATCTCCGCCAGCCTGAGGGTGTCGGCGAGGTATCGGTCGTAAGGGAAGTCCTGCTTCAGCAGGCCTCGGCGGAGGGTCTCGGCGAGGGGTTTTCCGTGGGAGTGGTACGTCTCGCGGCCGATGGCGGTGAGTTCGACGAGTCGGCGCCGCGCGTGCAGCGGGTCCTGGGTGATGCGGACCAGTCCGCCTTCTTCGAGCGGTCGCAGCGCCCGGCTGATCGCGGGGTCGGAGACTCCCAGGGCCTGGGCGAGGCGATGCTGCGTCGCCGGTTCCACGTCCTCCAGTGCGCCCAGGAGGCGGATCTGGCTGTTGGTGAGATCACCGTCATGGCCGACCTCCCGGCGTGCGAGATCGCCCAGTTGTGAGACCACTCGGTGCAGCAGGTCTGAGAGTCCGTCGTCCATGGGTGCAGCGTACCTCAATGTTGCGTCGTTAATATTAACCATGCAACACTCGACAGCATGGACACGATCTCGTACGTCGCCAAGTCCGCGTTCCCCATGATCTGGCTGCTGGTGGCAGTCCTCGGCGCGTCGATCCGCAGCCGGCACAGCACCTCGCGTCGGGCCCGGCTGGAGATCTGGCAGCGGTGGTGGGCGATGTGCGCGCTGGGGCTCGGAAGCCTCTGGATGACGATCTCCTTCGTCACGATCCCGGACGTGATGGCCACGGCGATCGGCTTCGAACGGACGCCGTTCGAGTTCGAGATCGCCTTCGCCAACCTCGGGCTCGCCGTCATGGGCTTCCGGGCCGCTTCCCCGAGGGCCACGGCGAGGGAACGCGTCACCATCGGCCTGGGCGCCGGCATGTTCCTCTGGGGCGCGGTGATCGGTCACCTCTACCAGTGGTTCGCCAGCGGCGACCACGAGCCGGGCAACACCGGAGGAGTGCTGGTGTACGACGTGCTCATCCCGGCGGTCATGATCGCTCTCGCCCGGTACGCGCAGCGGGCCGACGACGACGGAGCGGACCTGCCCGCGCGGGAGGTCACCGAGGGTTCGGTGCGCTGATGCGCGCGGGGCCGCGGGCGGGGTTCCGCGCCGGTGGAGGGCGGCTTGGCCGGCCGGCCCTCTCAGGCACCTTGGACGCACTCCTCCGCCAGCCGCAGACTCTCCTCGACGGCATGCGGGATGTCGTCGACCGGGAACAGCGCGTGCCGTACGGCCCGTTCGGCGTCGACGACCAGGATCAGGCGTTTGTGGCGCAGGCGGCCGGCACCACGGAAGGTCGGTAGCCGCAGGGCGGCGTCGAGTTGGTGGCGGGCGTCGGAGAGGAGGAGGTGGGGGATGTCCTCGGCGCGGGCGAACTCGGCTTGTTCGTGCGGGAGTTGGGTGCTGATGCCGCGTACGTCGACGCCCGCCCGGCGAAAGGCGGGCCAGGCGTCGCGGAAGAGGCGGTTCTCCAGGGTGCACCCGTGGACTCCGGGGATCTCCTCGGTCCACTCGACTCCCGTGCCGGGGTAGGTGAACAGCACGGTCGCGGCGGCGTCCGGGGAGACGACGGGCACGTCCGTGCCCTGGGTGCCGGGGAGTTGGAGGCCTTCGGGCAGGCGGGTGCCGGTCAGGGCGTGCACGCGGGCGTGTTCGGCGCTGTCGGCGCGGGCCGTGGCGGTGAGGCTTCCGTCGCCGAGGATCCAGCGGTCGCCCCAGTCCTGCATGGCGACGAGCAGGGGCAGCAGTGCGCGTCCGGCGTCGGTGAGGACGTACTCGTAGCGCACCGGACGTCGTTGGTAGAGGCTGCGGCGCAGGACGCCGTGGGCGACGAGGCGGCCGAGCCGCTCGGTCAGGACGTTGCGGGACAGGCCGATCTCGGCGGCGAGGGCGTCGAAGCGGACGTGTCCGCGGGCGATCTCCCGCAGCACCAGGACGTTCCACCAGTCCCCCAGGACCACGGCGGCCCCGGCGATTCCGCAGGTCTCGTCTGCGTTGTGCATCCTCATGCGCCCATAGTAAGTTCTTTTTCAGGACTCACTTTGTTTCTCAGTGGAACTTACCGCCCGCGGCTCAGCGGGCCCAGCGTGAGGAGCTGCACCGTGACCGTCATCAGCCGGGTCGTCGCACGCGAGATCATCGACAGCCGGGGCAATCCGACCGTCGAGGTGGACGTGGTGCTCAAGGACGGCTCGCTCGGCCGGGCCGCCGTACCGTCGGGGGCCTCCACCGGCGCCCGGGAGGCGGTCGAACTCCGCGACGGAGACCCGACCCGCTTCCACGGCAGGGGAGTTCGGCGCGCCGTCGACGCCGTCAACGAGAGCATCGCGGACGCCGTGATCGGGCTCGACGCCGAGAACCAGGCGACCGTGGACCGCACGATGATCGAACTCGACGGTACGGAGACCAAGTCGAGGCTCGGCGCCAACGCCCTGCTCGGAGTCTCGCTGGCCACCGCCAAGGCCGCCGCGGCCACCCACCGACTGCCTCTGTACCGCTACATCGGCGGTGTCGACGCGCGGCTGCTGCCGGTGCCGATGATGAACATCGTCAACGGTGGTGCGCACGCCGACAACCCGCTGGACTTCCAGGAGTTCATGATCGCGCCCATCGGCGCGGCCACCTTCGCCGAGGCCGTCCGGATGGGTTCCGAGGTCTTCCACACCCTGCGCCGCGACCTCGTCGCCGCAGGCCACAGCGTGAACGTCGGCGACGAGGGCGGCTTCGCCCCCGACCTGCGCACCGCCGACGAGGCCCTCGACTTCGTCGTCCAGGCCATCGAGAAGACCGGCTACAAGCCCGGCACCGACATCACCCTCGTCATGGACCCGGCCACGTCCGAGTTCTTCCACGACGGCGTCTACGACTACTCGGGCGAGGGCGTCCGCCGCACCCCGGCCCAACACGCCGACTACCTCGCGACGTTGGTCGACCGCTACCCCGTCGCGTCGATCGAGGACCCGATGGCCGAGGACGACCACGCCGGCTGGCAGGCCCTGACCGCCCGCCTCGGCGAGCGCTGCCAGCTCACCGGCGACGACGTCTTCTGCACCAACGAGACGCTGTTGAGCGCCGGTATCCGCGACGGCATCGCCAACTCGATCCTGGTGAAGGTCAACCAGATCGGCACCCTCACCGAAACCCTCGCCACCGTCGCGACCGCCCACCGCGCCGGCTACACCGTCGTCATGTCCCACCGCTCCGGCGAGACCGAGGACACCACCATCGCCGACCTCGCCGTCGCCACCGGCTGCGGCCAGATCAAGACCGGTTCCCTGTCCCGCTCCGACCGCACGGCGAAGTACAACCAACTGGTCCGCATCGAGGAGGACTTGGGCGACCAGGCGCGATACGCGGGGCGTGCGGCGCTGGGCCTGCGCCGCTGACCCCGGAGTCCCCCGTCCTCAGGGAATCAGCACGATCTTTCCCCGCGTGTGCCGCCGCTCCAGCTCGGCGAACGCGTCGCGGACCTCGTCGAGGGGATAGGTGGCCGCGATGGGAATCTCGATGCGGCCCGAGGCGACCAGGCCGGCGATCTCCGTGAGGACCTCCCGGGTGGAGGCGTCGGCGCTGCCCGCGCTCTTGGTGCCGAGTTCCTGGGCCTTCTGGAAGGAGATGATCGTCTCGACGCGGTCCCTGGGAATGCCCAGGTCCACGGCCAGTTGGACGTATTCGGGGGCGAAGAGGTCGATGAAGGCGTCGATTCCGGCGGGTGCCGAAGCTGTGAGGGTCTCGGCGAGCCGGTCGCCGTAAGGGACCGGGGTCGCGCCGTGCGCGGTGAGCCAGTCGGCGTTGGCGGGAGAGGCGATGCCGAGGACCTTCGCGCCGCGTACGGCGAGGAGTTGGACGACGACGGTACCCACACCGCCGGCCGCGGCCGAGACGGCGACGGTCTCGCCGGGCTCGGGAGCCACCGCCTCGACGGCGGCCCAAGCGGTGCAGCCGACGACGTAGAGGGACCCGGCCACCTCCCAACTCAGCCCGGCCGGCTTGAGGATGAGCTGCGAGACCGGCACGGCGACGTGCGTGGCCTGGCTGGAGCGCTGCCAGGAGAAGCCGAGGACTTCGTCGCCGACGCCGAACTCCGTGACGCCGTCGCCCAGTTCGGTGACCACGCCGGCGAGGTCGCTGCCCTGGCCGGACGGGAAGGTCGCGGGGAAGCGTTCGTGCATCGCGCCCGAACGGATCGCCGCCTCACCGGGGTTGATGCCCGCCGCGCGTACCTCGACGAGGACTTCGCCGGCGGCGGGGACGGGCATCGGGATCTCGGCGACCTGGAGGACGTCACGGTCGCCGTACGCGTCGAAGCGCACTGCTCGTACGGGTGCGGGGCTCATCAGGGCTCCTTCGTCAGGGGTGTCGGGTCCGCGGCCGGGGCGCGCGGGGTGGTGGCGCGGAGCACGGCCAGCGCGTCGGCGAGATGACCGAGTGCCACGGGCGGGAGCGGGGCGGACAGTCTCGCCGTCAGCTCGCTGTCGAACACCGGTCCCGCCTCGCGCACCAACTCCGCTCCTCCCTCGGTCAGTTCGACGATCGAGGAGCGGCGGTCGGCGGGATGGGGGCGCCGGGTGCAGTGGCCGAGTCTCTCCAGCCGGTCGACGGCCTGGCTGGCGCCGCCGACCGTGATCGAGAGGGCGGCGGCTATGTCGTTCACCCGGCAGGACCCCGCACGCTCCACGACCAGCAGCACGTTCAGCCCGCCCAGGGTCACTCCTCGGTCCTTGCGGAGCCGGGCGTCGATCCCGTTCCACAGGTCGGTCTCGAAGCGCACCAGGTCGTCGAAGAGCTGTCGTAGGTCCACGGGCGGGAGTCCTTCCGGGAGAGTCGACCGAGTGCATTAGCGCTAATCATATTAGCCCTAATGCACTTGTCCGCAAGCGCGGCAGCACACTCGCTGCGCTCCGCCGTGATCCGCCACGCTCCGTCGCGGTCAGACCTGCGTCGAGTCCTTCCCGTACGACGGCTCGGCCGCCGGGCCCGGCACGGTCGCGGGCGCCGGGCCGCCCTCGCTCAGGCCGAACCGGTCGTGGAACCGGCGCAGGAAGCCGGGCGCGTACCAGGCCGCGCGGCCGAGCAGGCGCATCGCGGCGGGGACGAGGATGCCGCGTACGGCGACGGCGTCGATGAGGATCGCCAGCCCACTGCCCAGGCCGAAGAGCTGCATGAAGCTGAGCTGGGCCGTGCCGAAGGCGAAGAAGCTCACCGCAAGCAGGCAGGCGGCCGCGGTGACGATGCGGCCGGTGTGCCCGAGGCCGTTGGTGACGGCGGACCGGTTGTCCTCGCCGAGGTCGTGGAGTTCCTTGATCCGGCTGGTGACGAAGACCTCGTAGTCCATGGACAGGCCGAAGGCGATGCAGAACATCAGCACGGTCATGGAGACGTCCATCGGCTGGGCCGTGAAGCCGAGCAGCGAGGACAGGTGGCCGTCCTGGAAGATCCAGGTCATGACTCCGAGGGTCGCGCCGAGGCTGACCAGGTTGAGGAACAGTGCGCGCAGCGGCTGGACGACACTGCCGGTGAACAGGAAGAGGAGCAGGAAGGTGGTGAGGGCGACCAGGGCCACGGCGAGCGGGAGGCGGCTGCCGACGGCGTGCTTGGAGTCGACCAGGACGGCGTCGACTCCGCCCACGAGGGCGTGGGTTCCGGCGGGCGGGGCGACCGCGCGCACGTCCCGGACCAGGTCCTGGGCGGCGTCGGACTTCGGGGTCAGGGTGCTCACCACGTTGATCTGCTGGGCGTCGGGGCGGCCGAGGGCGGCGATGCCGGGGCCGGTGGCCGTGGGCCGTCCGTCGCCGTAGGTGCCGGTGCTGGTCTCGACGCGGGCGACGCCCTTGAGGCCGGCGAGTTCGGTGGCGTACGACTCCAGCGGGGTCGTGCCGACGGCCGTGTCGATGACGATGTGGACGGCGGAGTCGTCGCTGCCGTGGAACTTCTCGCGCAGGATCGAGGAGACCTGGCGGCTTGCGGCGTTCTCGGGCAGGACGCGTTCGTCCGGGGTGCCGAAGGTGATGCCGAGGAGCGGGGACGCGGCGACCAGCAGGACAGCGAGGACGGGCAGCGCGGTGAGCGCGGGGCGCCGCATGACCGTGGCGGCCAGCCGTCCCCAGAAGGGTGCGCGGGTGGCGGAGCGCTCGCGCTTCGCCCAGGGCAGCCGGCCGCCGTTGACCCGGTGGCCGAGGACGGCGAACAGGGCCGGCATGACGAACAGGGTGCTGACGGCGGCGATGACGACGACCCCGACGCCCGCGTAGCCGAAGGAACGCAGGAAGTACTGCGGGAACACCAGCAGTGCGGCGAGCGCGGCAGCCACGGTCGCCGCGGAGAACGCGACCGTGCGGCCCGCGGTGCTCACCGTGCGCCGGACGGCGTCGTCGACACTCGCCCCGGTCGCGAGCTGCTCGCGGAACCGGCTGACCATCAGCAGGGCGTAGTCGATGCCGAGGCCGAGGCCCAGAGCCGTGGTCAGGTTGATCGCGAAGACGGAGACGTCGGTGGCGCTGCCGAGGAGGTACAGCTCGGCGAAGGTGCCCGCGATGGCGATGGTGCCGACGGCGAGCGGCAGCAGGGCCGCGACAACGCTGCCGAAGACGAGCAGCAGCAGGACGAGGGTGAGAGGTACGGCGATGGACTCGGCCAGGACGAGGTCCTTGGCCGACTGGGTGCCCATGTCGCTGGTCACGGCGGCGCCACCGCCGGCCCGGACCGTGAGGGTCTTCTCGTGGGTCCCCGTGTAGGCGTCGATGACGCTCTTGGTGTTCTCGTCCCGCTCGGTGTCGTTGCCCTTCACATGGGCGAGCACCATGGCGTCGCGGCCGTCCGTGGAGCGGAGGTCCGAACTGCCCGTGTCCCAGTACGAGATGACGTTCTCGACGTGCCGGTCCTTCTTGAGGCGGGCCACCAGGTCCTCGCCGCTCCGCCGTGCGGCCGGGGCCTCCACGCGGCCGTCCGAGGCGCTGACCAGCAGGACCAGGTTCGTCTCCCCGCCGAATTTCCGGTCGATGACCTTCGCTGCCCGGGAGGACGGGGAGGCGGGGTCGTCGTAGCCGCCTCCCAGCAGCTTGGCGAAGGCGCCCGCGCCCAGGACTCCCATGAGGGCCACGGCCACGACGGCGACGACCAGCACCAGCCGGGAGCGGCGGATGGCCAGTTCGGCTATGCGTTCGAACACGCCTGATCTCCTTGGATATCCATGAATGAGCCGTCCATATGGTGAAAAAGGCGCGAAACAGCCGGAGTCGGTGAACGGGGCACTCTTCCTCGCCGGGCCCGACGTTAGTGAGGAGCAAGAATATTTGGCAGTGTTAGATTTTCCTCACACCTTGCAACTTCGGTGCCCATGGGCCGAGTTGGCGTCGTACGGTCGTCGCATGGCCGTCGAGGAACGCACCACCGCCCCGCCCTCGCTGCGCGAGCGGCGCCGGGCCGCCGCCACGCGGGAGATCGTGGACGCGGCCGAGCGCCACCTCACCGAGCACGGTCCCGCCGCGTTGTCCCTGCGCGCGGTCGCCCGGAGTCTCGGCATGACCGTGCAGGCGCTCTACCACTACTTCCCGAACCGGGACGCCCTCGTGACGGTGCTCGTCACCAAGGGGTACGAGGATCTGGCCGATGCCGTCCAGGCCGCTGTCGACAGCGCGCCGGAGGACCCGGACCTGCCCCGCCTGGTGATCGCGACCGAGGGCTACCGCCGGTGGGCCATCGCCCATCCCGAACGCTTCCAACTCCTCTACGGCACACCGCTGCGGGACTACGCGGCACCGGCCGAGGGCCCCACCACCCAGGCCTCACGCCGGATGAGCGAGATCTTCGAGCGCGAACTGTTCGCGGGGTACAGCACGGAGCAACTGGCCGCGATCGACGTCCCCGTGCTCTCCCCCGCCCTCCGGGACTACCTGGAACGGCTGCCGCACTACGGACAGGGCTCCCTGCCCGCCCCCGCGACCGCGCTGCTGATGAGCGCGTGGGGTCATCTGCACGGTCTCGTCGCCCTGGAGGTCTTCGGGCACACGGCGTTCCTGGGCGGCCACGAGGCCGACATCTTCCGCATGGCCATGCGGAACCTGCTCGCGGACATCCACCGGCGGATACCCGAGCAGGTGGAACCGGACGGCGGTGACACCTGAGACGCCCACGCCTCCTCGGCAACTCGGGCCTGGGGCACCCGAGTTGCCGAGGGTCGGACAGCGGTGGTGGGCGTCAGAGCGCGGCGGCCGCCGCGCGGCCCGCCTGACGGCCGGAGAAGAGGCAGCCGCCGAGGAAGGTGCCCTCCATCGAGCGGTAGCCGTGGACTCCGCCGCCGCCGAAGCCGGAGACCTCACCGGCCGCGTAGAGACCGGGAACCGGCTTTCCGGTGGCGTCCAGGACGCGGCCCGAGAGGTCGGTCTGCAGGCCGCCCAGGGTCTTGCGGGTGAGGATGTTGAGGCGGACGGCGATCAGGGGTCCGGCGCTCGGGTCGAGGATCTTGTGGATCGCGGCCGTGCGGCTGAGCGAATCCCCGGGGTAGGAAAGGGCGTTGCGGATGCCCATCACCTGGGCGTCCTTCGAGTACGCGTTGTCGATCTCGCGGTCCCGGGCCTCGATCTGCCGTTGCAGGTCGGGGAGTTTGATCAGCCCGTCGCCGGTCAGCTTGTTCATTCCCAGGACGAGTTCGGAGAGGGTGGTGGCGGTGATGAAGTCGACGCCGTTCTTCCTGAACTTCTCGATCGGCTCCGGCGTCTGCCAGATGCGCGAGAGCAGCTTCAGGATGTCCTTGTTGGTGAGGTCCGGGTTCTGCTCCGAGCCGGAGAGCGCGAACTCCTTCGCGATGATCTTGCTCGTGGTGACGAACCACGAGTAGTCGTAGCCGCTCGCGGTGATCGAGCCCAGGGTGTGGAGGGTGTCGTAGCCCGGCATGTCGGGGGCGGAGAACCGCTTGCCGGTGGCGTCGAACCACATCGAGGACGGGCCCGGGAGGATGCGGATGCCGTGGTTGGGCCAGATCGGGTCGTAGTTCCTGAGGCCCTCGGTGTAGTGCCACATCCGGTCCGGGTTGACGATACGGCCGCCCGCCGACGCGGTGATGCCGAGCATCCGGCCGTCCACGTAGGCGGGCACTCCGGTGATCATCGTCTTGGGCGGGTTGCCGAGCCGGGCCGGCCAGTTCTGGCGTACGAGGTCGTGGTTGGCGCCGATACCGCCCGACGTCACGATCACCACGGGGGCGTTGAGCTGGAAGTCGCCCACCACGGTGCGGGAGGTGGCCTTGCCGCGCTGGGCCGTGCTGGGTTCGAGGATCGCGCCGCGCACGCCGGTCACGGCACCGTTGGTGCGGACGATCTCGTCGACGCGGTAGCGGAACTTGAAGGTCACCTTGCCGCCGGCGACCCCGGCCCGCACCTGCTTCTCAAACGGCTCCACCACGGCCGGTCCCGTGCCCCAGGTGACGTGGAAGCGGGGCACCGAGTTGCCGTGGCCGTCGGCGAGGCCGCCGCCGCGCTCGGCCCAGCCGACGATCGGGAACCAGCGGATGCCGAGGCCGTAGAGCCAGGACCGCTTCTCGTTGGCCGCGAAGTCCACATACGCCTCGGCCCACTTGCGGGCCCAGTAGTCCTGCCCGGTCGGGTCGTCGACACCCCGGTCGAAGCCCGCCGTGCCCAGCCAGTCCTGCCAGGCCAGCTCCTGGGAGTCCTTGATGCCCATGAGCCGCTGCTCGTCGGAGTCGACCAGGAACAGACCGCCGAAGGACCAGAACGCCTGGCCGCCCAGGTTGGACTCGGGTTCCTGGTCCAGGAGCAGCACCTTCTTTCCGGCTGCGACCAGTTCGGAGGTCGCGACGAGACCGGCGAGGCCGTGGCCGACGACGATGGCGTCGGCGTCCGAGGTGCCGGCCGCGAACGCCGGTACCGCGTGTGCCGCGAGCGCGGCGCCTGCGGCGACACCGCCGGCCACCGTCAGGGCTCTTCGTCGGCTGATCGTGGTGGGGGCCGAATTCTCCATGGGGGTGCCTTCCGGGTCAGTACGGGAGGTGCGGGAGATGTGTCCGACACGTGGAACGTGCCGCGACACCCCTGTTGTTACCGCCGGTAGCACCCCGGGAAACCAAGCTGTGTCGGCCGTGTTTCGAGCACCGGTTCCAGGACCGGCCGCCGGGCACCTGACGGGTCGCCGGCTCGCGCGGGCCCTTGTCCCGACCGGGACGGGTCAGTGCTGGGCGAACTGGACCCGGGTCGGCTGCGTGACGTCGGCGCGGACCGCGAGCGGCGGGACGGTGAGCTGCTCACCGTAGATGTCGGTGAGCCTGAGCGCGCCACCGCAGCCGCTGCCGTCCTCGGAGAGGAAGTAGTTGTAGTCGGCGCGCTGGAGCTGACGCCAGCCGCTGCCCGCGCGAACTTCGAGGCGGGCGAGGGGATTTCGGTGGCCGATCGCCTGGATCGCGCACCAGTAGCGGGTGGACCCGGTCTTGTAGCGGATCGAGAGCGTGTCCGTGGTGCTGGGGCTCACCAGGTTCCAGGTGATCGGTATCCGGCCGGCCGAAGGCGCGGCGAGTTTCGCGAAGGCCTGGGCGCTGAGGTCGATCTGGCCGACGGCGCAGTCCCCCGGACATTCGTTGGTGATACGGACAGTGACGGTGGCGCCGTTGGCCGCGTGGACGGAGACGTACGCCCCGCACGCCTTGGACGACTCGTAGTCCGTGGTGTTCATCGCGCCGGTCAGCACGTCTCCGCTCGGGTCGTACATGCAGGCGCCGCCGCCGTCCGCGTCGTAGAAGGTGGCGAGACCTCGGTAGGTGACGCCGGGGCGGATGCGGCCGGCCAACGAGGCGGTACCGGAAGCCGGTTGCGGTGCTTTCGTGGCCGCCGGGGTGGTCGCCGCGTGCGTGGTCGGTGTCGGGGACGGCTTCTTCGAGGTGACGGCGGCCCGCGGGGAAGGACTCGAAGTACCGCTCGGGGACGGCGAGTTCGGGATGGAGGTGGTGGCGGACGGTGCGGTCGCGGCGCTCGCCGCCGCCGACGTCACGTCCTCGCCGTCGCTCTTGCGGCCTGGCAGCACCACCAGCGCCAGGGAGACGACGATGAGTACCGAGGCCGCCGACAGGAACAGCCACCGCTTGGACACCGGACCTCCTTGATGGCCACCGTCCGTCGCTCGGAGTGACGGAGGAGGCGAGCGTGCCAGCCTCGGCAGAAGAGCGGCAAGCCCTTTCTCCAGGAGCGTAGTCGAGGGACAGACGGGGCCTCACCGTGCTGTCAGGGCTGCCGATGCGCACCACCCAACCCCGCCTGCCTTTAGGCCGGTTACCGGCGCTCGAACCCGTGCGCGCTGCTCCACCGCAGAGTGGCGCCCCTCCCGAAGACGACCCGCCGCCCGTCGGCGGAGACGGCGGCCCGCTCCCAACCGTCGAAGTTCTTCGTGACGTTGACGCTCCACGCGGCCAGGCTGCCGGTGCCGACCACCGCGAGGGACTCGGTCGGCGGTTCACCGTCGTAGTAGTAGGAGCCGAAGTCGGCGGTCGCGGCGACGGTTCCGTTGCTGGTGCGCAGGTGGATGCCCTGGCACGCGTCGGTCGTGGTGCGGTGGATGACCTTCGGCCGGGTCCACGCCTTCGCACGGGGGCTGTAGTGCTGCTCGACGAGGCCCGTGCCGCGCCGGTAGTGCAGCGCGACGCGGCGCCCGTCGTCGAGTGTCGCCACGGCGTCGTACGGGCTCGGGCTGCCGCTCCAGGGCAGGTCGCTCTTCTCCAACTCGGCTGTGTAGGCAGGGATGTTGGGCGATGCGCTCGCCGAAGGAGCCGTGGTCGCCGGGTCCGGGTGACCGCCGCATGCCACCGCGGCGACCACCACCGCCACGGCCGCCGTCACTCTGACCGGCACCTGAACGCCGGGCCCGCGCATACCCGCCTCCTGTCGCCCCGCCTCAGCGCAGCATAGGCACCCGCTCGCGGCGGCGGACGCTGAGCCGCTTCACGGCGTGGTCCGGATGCACCGCTCGGCACTCAGCGGGTCGGCGGACTTCCGGGGCCGCGTCCCGCGTCCCACCGGCGTTCCGGTGGCCCCTCCGGCGCCGGTCGTCGCGCCTTTGCCGTAGCGACCGAATCCGCCGCCCGCGTGCGGAATGACGCCGGAATCCCGGGACGTGGCTTCGTACGGCCGCCCTCGTACATGCATACTCGGGGCTCTGCGCGCGCACCTGCGTTCGCGAGAAGCGGGAGGTGGGCGATGGTGGTGCCGTCGGCAGCCGGGACGGAACCCCGGAAAATCACGATCAATGACGTCGCGAAGTCGGCCGGGGTGTCCCGGCAGACCGTGTCACGGGCGCTCAACGACAAGGACGAGATCGACAGCGACACCAAACAGCGGGTGCTCGACGCGGCCCGCGCCCTGGGCTACCGGCCGAGCCGGTTCGCCCGCGGGCTGGTCCGGCAGGACACCATGACGATCGGGCTGGTGATCCCGGATCTGCTGAACCCGTTCTTCACCGAGGTCGCCGCCGCGGCCCTGGAGGCAGCCCGCACCCGGGGCTGGCAGGTCGTCGTGTACGACACCGGCGACCGGGCCGAGGAGGAGCGCGGCACGCTCCAGGTGATCAGTTCGCAGGTGGACGCGGTGATCGGCTACTTCAGCTGTCCCGAAAGCGAACTGGAGAAGTTCACGCGCGGGATGCCGGTGGTGCTCATCGGGCGGGAACAGCGCACGCGGTTCAGCGCGATCCGGATCGACGGCACGGCGGGCGTCCACGCGGCCGTCGCCCACCTGGTCGCGCAGGGGCACACCCGGATCGGCATGCTCGACCACCACACCCGGGCCGAGCCGAGCATCCGCCACGAGTGGTTCACCACGGCGGCGGCGGCCCACGGGATCGACGGCGGCATGGTCGTCGGCGCGGACCAGACGGCCGACGGCGGCGGAGCGGCGCTCCGTGAACTGCTCGGCGCCCATCCCGGCATCACCGCGGTGTTCACGTTCAACGACATCATCGCGATCGGAGCGCTGCGCGAGGCCCGTCGGCTCGGCCGGAGCGTCCCGCAGGAGCTGGCGGTCATCGGCTTCGACGGCCTCCAGCTCGGGGCGCTGGTCGAGCCCCCGCTCACCAGCGTGGCGCTGGACACCCGCCGGCTCGGCGCGCTCGCCATCGAGCAGGTGGCGCGGCTGCTGTCGGGGCTGGAGGAGCTGGCCGCCGACGATCTGGTGGTCCGCGGTGAACTGCGGTTGAGCGGGTCGGCTTGACCCGACCGGTACCCGTCATGCCCGAATGTCTTGACACTCCCCCGCACCGGAGCGCAGACTTCCGAACATTCCAAAACGCATGTCGAGGTCTATCTGCAAGCAGTCCCGTGAGCGCTCACGGGAGCGCTCACGGGACGCTCTTAGACCCCAGGAAAACGGTGTGCCCCACGTCCCTTCCACCCAGAAGGCATCCCGCCCGAGGGATCAGCATCGAGCCGCCTAGCACCGCCGCTAGTCGTTGTCTGGAACGGAAACCATGAGCAGCACAATCACGCGCATCCGCCTCGGCGCCGTAGCCGTGGCCGCCAGTGTCGCCGTACTCGCCGGATGCTCGTCGTCCTCGCCGTCGACGAAGACCTCCGCGGCCTCCTGCGCACCCGCCAAGGGCAAGGTCACCCTCCAGTACTGGAACACGGTTCCGGGCATGGACAAGGTGGTCGCCCTGTGGAACAAGAACAACCCGAACATCCAGGTCGAGACGAAGAACATCTCCAACGACCAGTACGGCACTCTCGGCAACGCCCTCAAGGCGGGCAAGGCGCCGGACCTCGCCCAGGTCGGTTACGACGAGCTGCCCAACCTGCGCACGCAGAGCGCGTTCGTGGACGCCTCGGCCTGTTCGGCGGCCACCGCCGCCAAGTCGAAGTTCGTACCGTGGACGTGGTCGCAGGCCAGCTTCGGCGACACCGGCGTCTTCGCCCTGCCGCAGGACACCGGGCCGATGGCGCTCTACGTCCGCAGCGACATCTTCAAGAAGCACGGCATCGCGATCCCCAAGACCTGGGACGAGTACGCCGCCGCCGCGGCCAAGCTGCACAAGGCGGACCCCAATCTGGACATCACGTTCTTCGACCCGAACAACGCCGAGTGGTTCAACGGCCTGCTCTGGCAGAACAACTCGCAGATGTACAGCTACTCCGGTGACAAGTGGCAGGTCACGGTCGCCTCGAAGCAGAGCAAGCAGGTCGCCGACTACTGGCAGAAGCTGATCGCCGGCAAGCTCGTGCGCACCGACCTCGCCAACGGTTCGACGCAGATGTACGCGGCGTACCAGAAGGACCAGATCGCCAGCTACGTCGGCGCCGCCTGGGGCTACAGCATGTTCCGCGACAACCTCCCCAAGCAGTCCGGGAAGTGGTCGATCGTCCCGATGCCGACATGGGGCTCCGACGGCGCCTCGGGCGACTGGGGCGGCTCGACCGTCGCGTTCATGAAGGGCAGCAAGCACCTCTACGAGTCGGTCAAGTTCAACACCTGGCTCAACACCGACCCGGAGGCCCTCGCCCTGGAGAACCAGCTCGGCGGTCTCTACCCGGCGGCGAACGCGGGGCTCCAACTGCCCGCGCTGTCCAAGGGAGTTCCGTACTACGACAACGAGAAGATCTTCGACGTCTTCGCCGACTCGTCCAAGAAGATCAACACCAGCTTCGCCTGGGGTCCCACCCAGAAGACGGTGAACCTGGCGCTGCAGGACTCGATGGCCAAGGCCGCGGCCGGTGACGGCACGCTCTACGACGCGCTGTCGGCGGCGCAGGCGACCGCGCTGAAGTCCATGAAGGACCAGGCGATCCCGGCCGAAGCGGGCAAGTGACCGCGCAATGACCGACATCGCACCCCGCGCGACGCGTGTGGTGGCATCGCCCGGGGGCCGTCGCCGTCTCAACGGCGGCGGCCCCCGGGCCGGCACCATCGCCGCCTTCGTGATCCCCTTCTTCCTCCCGTTCGTGCTCTTCTATCTGGTCCCGGTCGGCTACGCGCTGTGGCAGAGCGTCCGCGTCGTCCGCCGCTCCGGCGGCCAGTACGGCACCTCGTACACGACCTTCGGCGGCTTCGAGCAGTACGAGAAGGTGCTGCAGAACAGCGAGTTCTGGTCCAGCGTCGGCCGCATCGGCCTGTTCGGCATCGTGCAGGTGCCGGTCATGCTGTTCGTGGCGCTGATCATCGCGCTGCTCCTGGACACTCCGCTGCTGAAGCTCAAGTCGGTCTTCCGCATCACCGCGTTCATGCCGTACGCGGTGCCCGGCGTGATCGCCGCGATCATGTGGTCGTATCTCTACTCGCCCCAACTCAGCCCCGTCGTCGACCTGTTGAACGGCATCGGGCTCAAGCCGGACTTCCTCGGCCCGGGTGCCGTGCTGTGGTCGGCGGCGAACATCTCGACCTGGCTGTGGACCGGCTACAACATGCTGATCATGTTCTCGGCGCTGCAGTCGATCCCGCAGGAGCTGTACGAGGCCGCCAGGCTCGACGGCGCCGGCAACTGGACCATCGCCTGGCGGATCAAGGTCCCGATCATCGCCCCGTCGATCGTGCTCACCACGGTGTTCTCGATCATCGGCACCCTCCAGCTCTACGCCGAGCCCGCGGTGCTGCGGCAGATCTCCTCGAACATCTCCAGCACGTTCACACCGAACATGCTGGCCTACGCGGTGGCCTCCGGGAACAACTACCAGCAGGCCGCGGCGATCTCCGTGGTCATCGCCGTCATCACCTTCGTCCTGAGCTTCGGATTCATGCGACTGACGTCGAAGAGGGCCGGCCTGTGAACAACCCATCCGTCACCACCCGTGCCGCGGGCAGGCGTTCCGTGAACCGTGAGAGCCAGGTCAGCCGTACGGCGGCCATGGCGCTGATGCTGCTCCTGGCGATCTACTTCCTGCTGCCGATCTACTTTCTGATCGTCGCGGCCACCAAGCCGCAGGGCGACCTCGCCGCCACCAACGGCCTGACGTTCTCGCACTTCAACCTGTTCGAGAACCTCCGGGTCCTGTTCACCCGCAGCGACGGCGTCTTCGGCAGGTGGATCGTCAACACCGTGATCTACGCCGTGTTCGGGGCGCTCGTGGGCACGCTGATCTCCGCGCTGTGCGGATACGCGCTCGCCAAGTTCCGTTTCCGGGGCCGGGAGTTCCTGTTCTCGGTGATCCTCGGCGGTGTCCTCGTCCCGACGACCGCGCTGGCGCTCCCGCTGTTCCTGCTGTTCTCGGCGACCGGGATCGTGAACACGTACTTCGCGGTGTTCCTGCCGAGCATCGTCAGTCCCTTCGGCGTCTATCTCGCCCGGATCTTCGCCAACTCCGCCGTTCCGCAGGAGCTGTTGGAGTCGGCGCGACTGGACGGCGCCGGGGAGTTCCGCACGTTCTTCTCGGTGGCGTTCAAGCTGATGTCGCCGTCGCTGGTCACCATCTTCCTGTTCCAGTTCGTCGCGATCTGGAACAACTTCTTCCTGCCGATGGTGATGCTCCAGAAGGAGTCCCTCTTCCCGATCACGCTCGGCCTGTACGAGTGGAACGGCCAGACGGCCCGCGCCCCGCTGCTCCAGGAGTCCGTGATCACCGGCTCGCTGGTGTCGATCGTGCCCGTGATCATCGTGTTCATCCTGCTCCAACGGTTCTGGCGCACCGGACTCGCCGCCGGTTCCCTCAAGTGACCGTCCCCGCACAGAAGGTGTCTCACGCCATGCCCAACCCCGCTGTGTTCGTACCCCACTTCCACTGGGACCGGGAGTGGTACGAGCCCTTCCAGGTGTTCCGGCACCGGCTCGTCGCCGCCCTCGACACCGTGCTGGAGACGGCGGAGACGGACCCGGACTTCCGGTTCACCGTCGACGGCCAGATGGCCGCCGTCGAGGACTACCTGGAGATGCGGCCGGAGAACCGCGCGCGGGTCGCGGCCCTGGTCGCCGAGGGCCGGCTCGCCGTCGGCCCGTGGCTGATCCTGCTCGACGAGTTCCTCTGCTCCGGCGAGACCATCGTCCGCAATCTCCAGATGGGCTGGGCCGCCGCCGCCGAGCTGGGCGGCGCGATGCCGATCGGCTATCTCCCGGACATGTTCGGCCATGTCGCGCAGATGCCGCAGATCCTGGCGCGCGCCGGTATCGAGCACGCGGCGCTGTGGCGCGGGGTGCCCGGCTCCGTCGACGGCCACGCCTTCGTCTGGCGTGCGCCGGACGGCTCCCAGGTCCGCACCGAGTTCCTCTTCGACGGCTACGACAACGGCCTCGACGTCCTGCTGGTGCCGGACCGGATCGGCCGCGCGCTCGGCGACTACGCCGAGATGACGGCCGAACGCTGGGGCACGGACCCGGTGTTGGCGATGGCGGGCACCGACCACAACGCGCCCGACCCGCAGCTCGCCTCCTGGCTGCGGCAGGCAGCCGCCGAGGGTCGCCCGATCACCATCGCCACCCTCGACGAGTACCTCCGCGAGCACGTCCGCGACGAGGTGTCCGCCACCGTGACCGGTGAGCTGCGCAGCCATGTGCGCGGCAACATCCTTCCGGGCGTGCTCTCGGTGCGGCTCGGCCTCAAGCAGCGGATGGCCCTCGCCGAGCGCACCATCGACCACGCGGAGCGGGTGAACGCCCAGTGGTCGCGGCGCGACGACTCGCCGTTCCTCGACCTGGCCTGGCACAAGATCATCGAGTCGACCGCGCACGACTCGGTCGTCGGCTCCGGGACGGACGAGACCTGCGACCAGGTCGCCGCCCGCCTGGCCGAGGCCGCGCAGACAGCGCGTGCCGTACGGGACGCGGCGCTCGCCGAACCCGCCGGACTCGTGCCCGCTGACGCCCACTTGGCCGCCAACCCGCTGCCGTTCGACCGCTCGGTGCTGGTCGAGGTGGACGTCATGGCCCCGCAGGAGGGGACCGCGCTCGTCGCGACCGCCGCCGACGGTACGACGGCTCCCGTGCAGCTGATCTCCGAGGCACCGACCGTGCTCAGCGACGAGACGATGGACGCCTCGCAGCTCGAACGCGTCCTGCGCCGCATCCATCGCCGCGAACTCTTCGGCCGCCAGATCGACCACTACGAACTCACCCCGGGCGCCCTGGTGTTCCACCTCGCGGAGGTACCGACCGCCGGCCCCTTCGACCTGCTGATCCTGCGCCGCGAGGTCGCCGAGGCAGCCGCCGGCCACCCGGGCGAGTGGCGGGTGTTGACCCTGGAGGAGGCGCGGGCCACCGCGCTTGTCCCTGTGCACGTTCCCGCATCCGGGCTGGCGTCCTTCCGGGTCGGGCCGACCGAGGCCGGCGCTACCCCCGCCGTACCGTCGCACGCGCCCGCCACGGCGACGGAGCGCACCCTCGCCAACGGCCTGGTGGCGGTATCGGTCACCGCCGACGGCACCCTGGACGTGACCGGCCGGGACGGCACCGTGCTGCACGGCGTCGGGCGGCTCGTCGACGGCGGGGACCGGGGCGACAGCTACAACTACGCTCCCCCGGCGCACGACGTCCTCGTGTCGGAGCCGGCGGAGGTCGCCGTCGAGGTCGTCGAGAACGGCCCGCTGCGCGCACGGCTGCGGGTCACCCGCGTCTACGCGTGGCCGGCCGCTCTCTCCGACGACCGTGACGTGCGCGCCGCGCGGACCGTGCCGACGCCGGTGGAGACGCTGGTGGAGGTGCGGGCGGGCGAGCCGTTCGTGCGGGTCGCCACGTCCTTCCTCAACCAGTCCGCCGACCACCGGCTGCGCTTCCATGTGCCGCTGCCCGAGCCGGTGGGCACGTCCGCGTCGGCCGGTCAGTTCGCCGTCACCGAGCGCGGGCTGACCGCCGAGGGCGGCTGGGGCGAGTACCCGCTGCCGACCTTCCCGGCCGGCTCGTTCGTGGCGGCCGGTGCCGCCACCGTCCTGCTCGACCACTCCAGCGAGTACGAACTCGTCGGCGACGGAACCGAGTTGGCCGTGACCCTGCTGCGCGCGATCGGCTCGATCAGCGTCAACATCCACCCCCTGCGTGACGAACCGGCGGCGAGCGAGATCCCGGTACCCGGGGCGCAGGACCTCGGCATGCGGATCGAGAACCGGTTCGCCGTCGTCCCGTCGGCCACCGGCTGGCGCGGCGCGGACGCGGTGGCGCTCGCGGAGGAGTTCCGCAACGACGTCCTGGTCACCCGGGGCACGGCAGCCGCGGGAGGGCAACTGCCCGCCGACCGGGCCGGATTGCGTGTCGACGGCGACGACGTCCTCGTCTCGGCCGTCCGCCGGATCACCGACGCCGAGCACGGACCGGGCACCGAGGTCCGGCTGACGGCGATGAGCGACACCGGGTCGACGGTCCGGGTGACGGGCACGTTCGCCGAGGCCGCCACCGTCGATCTGCTGGGCCGGCCGATCTCCCGCGTCCAGGTCCGGGACGAGCTCGAACTCGCCCTCGGCCCCTGGGAGATCCGCACCGTCGTACTCCGATAGACCGCCATGATCGAATGCAATGCACCCGTTCCACCCTCACGAAAGCGTTGTGACCTCTTGCTTCCCGAGTTCTCCCCCCATGTCTCCGACCTCGCACCCGGGCGCGGCGCGCTCCGGCCGGCGCGCTCGTGGCTGCACTCCGACGCGAAGTCCCTCTCCCTGAACGGGTCCTGGAACTTCCGCCTGTCCCCCACCGCGTCGGCGGCGGAGGACTTCGCGGCCGAGGGCTTCGACGACCGGGGATGGGACAGCATCCCCGTGCCCGCCCACTGGGTGCTGGAGGGCGACGGCGCCCACGGCCGCCCGATCTACACGAACATCCAGTTCCCCTTCCCGATCGACCCTCCGCACGTCCCGGACGAGAACCCGACCGGTGACTACCGCCGCGCCTTCGCCGTCCCCGCCGACTGGTCGGAGGCCGAGCGGGTCGTGCTGCGCTTCGACGGTGTCGAGTCGCTGTTCCGTGTCTGGGTCAACGGGGTCGAGGTCGGCAGCGCGAGCGGCAGCCGCCTCGCCCACGAATTCGACGTGACCGACGCCGTACGCGCCGGTGAGAACGTCGTCGCCGTGCGGGTGCACCAGTGGTCGGCGGCCAGTTACGTCGAGGACCAGGACCAGTGGTGGCTGCCGGGCATCTTCCGCGACGTCACCCTGACCGCCCGCCCGGCCGGCGGCATCGAGGACGTCTGGCTGCGGACCGGCTTCGACGACGGGCGCGGCCGGGTCGAGGCCGAAGTCACCGCCGACGCGACGGCGTTCCCGGTCACCCTGCGCATCCCCGAACTCGGTGTCGAGCGGGTCTGGGCGACGCCGGACGAGGTGGCGGCCGTCGACATCGACACCGTGGAGCCCTGGTCGGCCGAGCTGCCGCGCCTGTACGACGCCACGGTGTCGTCGGCCGCGGAGACCGTCTCGCTGCGGGTCGGTTTCCGTACCGTGGAGATCCGCGGGGACCAGTTCCTGGTCAACGGACGCCGGGTCGTCTTCCACGGGGTGAACCGGCACGAGACGCACCCCGAGCGCGGCCGTGTCTTCGACGAGGCGCACGCCCGCGAGGACCTGGCGCTGATGAAGCGGTTCAACGTGAACGCGATCCGCACGAGCCACTACCCGCCGCACCCCCGGCTGCTCGACCTCGCCGACGAGCTCGGGTTCTGGGTGATCCTCGAATGCGACCTGGAGACCCACGGCTTCGGCAAGGTCGACTGGGCCGGCAACCCCAGTGACGACCCGGCCTGGCGCGAGGCGTTCCTCGACCGCATAGAGCGCACGGTGGAGCGGGACAAGAACCACCCCAGCATCGTGATCTGGTCCCTCGGCAACGAGGCGGACACCGGCAGCAACCTCGCCGCCATGTCGGCCTGGGTGCACGCCCGCGACGCCGAACGCCCCGTGCACTACGAGGGCGACTACACCGGCGAGTACACCGACATCTACTCGCGCATGTACGCGTCCGTGCTGGAGACCGAGCAGATCGGCACCGACGGCTCCCGCGCCCCGCTGCTCAACTGCACGCCCGCGCAGGGCGCCCGGCAGCGCACCAAGCCGTTCCTGCTGTGCGAGTACGCCCACGCGATGGGCAACGGACCGGGCGCGTTCGACCAGTACGAGGCACTGGTGCGCCAACACCCGCGCCTGCACGGCGGGTTCGTCTGGGAGTGGCGCGACCACGGCATCCTGACCAGGACGCCGGACGGGACGCCGTACTACGCGTACGGCGGCGACTTCGGCGAGGTCGTCCACGACGGCAACTTCGTGATGGACGGCATGGTGCTGAGCGACGGCTCGCCGACGCCGAGCCTCCACGAGTTCAAGGCGGTCGTGGCACCGGTGGAGTTCGCCTTCGACGGCGGCAAGGTCGCGATCACCAACCTCCGGCACACGGCCGACACGTCCGACCTGCGCTTCCACTGGCGGGTCGAGCACGACGGAGTGACCGTGGAATCAGGGGAGTTGGAGGTCCCGTTCGTGGCCGCCGGGGACTCGGGCCGGGTCTCGCTGCCCGCCGTCGCGGTGTCGCCGGACGCCGAGACCTGGCTGACGGTCGACGCCGTGCTGGCGACCGGCACCGCGTGGGCGGAGGAAGGCCATGTCGTGGCGACCGCCCAGCTCGACCGCTCGGTTCGCCGTCCCGTGCCCGCCGCGCGCGGCCGGTTCGACTGGCGGCGCGGCGACGGCACCCTCACCCTCGGCATCGCCGAGTTCGTCGGCGGGTCGCTCGTCCGGCTCGGTGAACGGGCCGTGGCGGGGCCGCGGTTGGAGCTGTTCCGGGCGCCGACCGACAACGACAAGGGCGCGTGGGGCGAGGTCGACGAGAGCGACGCGAGCGTCTCCGGAGTGTCCAACGCCGAGCTGTGGCTCCGCGACGGCCTCGACCGGCTGACCTCGCGCCGGGTCTCCGTGGAACAGGGCGCGGACGCGCTGCGCACGGTCGACAAGGTGTCGGCCGCCGACTCGGGTCTGTCGGTGCTGGTGGAGTCCGTCTGGTCGCTGACGGCCGACGGCGAGGTGGAGCTGCGGGTGGAGATCCAGCCCTCGCACGGGTGGCGGACGGTGTGGCCGCGGATCGGGGTCCGTTTCGACCTGCCCGACGGCACGGCCCCGGTCGACGGTGCCGAGTGGTTCGGCCTCGGACCGCTGGAGTCCTACCCCGACAGTGTCCGCGCGGCCCGCACCGGCCGCTTCACCGCCACCGTCGGTGACCTCTCGGTCGACTACGCGCGCCCCCAGGAGACCGGACACCGCTCCGCCCTCCGCCGGCTCGCCCTGACCAGCGGAGACGCCACGGTCCTGCGTGTCGAAGCACTCCCCGACACGCACGGACGCCGTCCCGGCTTCACGCTCAGCCGCCACACTCCGCAGGAGGTCGCCCAGGCCGGACACCCGCACGAACTGCCGGTCTCCCGGACGAGCCGCCTCTTCGTCGACGCGGCCCAGCACGGTCTCGGCTCCCGGGCCTGCGGTCCGGACGTGTGGCCCGAGTTCGCGCTGCGCCCGGAGTCCCGCACGATCAGGCTCCGCATCACGGCACCGGAGTAGACCCACACGCTGAGGGTGCGGTCTCGCACGGCGACGGCCGCACCCTCAGTATGGAAGGAGACGACTGCCCCGGCTGGCGACCGCACCGGCCGTCCCCGCGGGAAGGAGCACTCCGATGCCCACCCTGCTGTCGGTCAATGTCGGCATGCCGAAGAACGTTCCGTGGCAGGGCAAGAGTGTGTACACGGGCGTATGGAAATTTCCGGTGATCGGCCCGGCGATGGTCCGCCGCCTCAACATCGACGGCGACGGCCAGGGCGACACCGCAGGTCACGGCGGCGAGCAGCGGGCGGTCCTCGTCTACCAGATCCAGTCGTACCGCCACTGGCAGCGCCACTTCGGCCGCGACGACCTCGGCTACGGCCAGTTCGGCGAGAACCTCACCGTGGACGGCCTGCTCGACGACGAGGTGTGCATCGGCGACCGGTACCGCATCGGCGAGGCCGAGTTCGAGGTCACCCAGCCCCGCGTCACCTGCTACCGCGTCGGCATGCGCTTCGGCGAGCCCGAGCTGGCGGCACTGCTGGTGAGCCACCACCGGCCCGGGTTCTACATGCGGGTCGTGCGCGAGGGACGGGTGCAGGCCGGCGACCGGATCGTACGGACCAGGACCGGCCCGGGCGCACTGAGCGTCGCCGACACCGACGCCCTGCTGTACCTCCCCGGCCGCGACCCCGCCAAGCTCCGCCTCGCGCTGGACGTGCCCGCCCTCAGTCCCGGCTGGCAGGGATCGTTCCGTGAGCTGCTCGCCCAGGCCGACGGTACGACGCCCACCGCGCACCCGGCCTGGGCCGGTTTTCGCGCCTTGAGGGTGACGGAGGTGGTGCCCGAGAGCACGACGGTCACCTCGATCCGGCTGACCGCCCCGGACGGCACCCCGCTCCCCGCCGCCCGCGCCGGCCAGTACCTCACCCTGCGCGTCCCCGCGACGACCGGCCCCGCCCCCGTGCGCAGCTACTCGCTGTCCTCCGCACCGGACGCCGGCAGCTACCGGATCAGCGTCAGACACGAACCGCACGGCACCGCGAGCGGCTACCTCACCACGCGGCTGCGGCCGGGCGCGGAACTCGACGTCGCCGCGCCCCGTGGGGAGTTCGTGTACGTCGAGGACAGCGGACCGGTGCTCCTCGTCTCGGCCGGCATCGGCCTCACGCCGGTGCTGTCGATGCTGCACGCACTGGCCGCGCAGGGCAGCAAACGGGAGGTCTGGTGGATCCACGGTGCCCGCGGCCCCCGCGAACACCCTCTCGCCGCCGAGGCGCACGACCTGCTCACCGCGCTCCCCGACGCCCACGAGCACGTCTTCTACAGCGCCGCCACACCCGAGGAACTGCGGAACGCCCACGCCACCCCGGGACGCCTCACGAAGGACAGGCTCATCGCGCTGTCCGTCCCGCCCGACGCGACCGCCTACGTCTGCGGCCCCGGCCCCTTCATGGCCGCCATGCGCCAGGCCCTCACCGAGGCGGGCGTCGACCCCGGTCGCATCCACACCGAATTCTTCGGCACGCTGGGCGCGGTCAACCCCGGTCTCACCGACCGCGCCACCCACACCCCGCACCGGCCCCCGGGCCCGCCCGGAACCGGCCCGCTGGTGACCTTCGCCCGCAGCGGCATCGCCGTCCCCTTCGACACCGGCACCGACGGCAGCGTCCTCGAACTCGCCGACGCCTGCGACGTCCCCACCCGCTGGAGCTGTCGCACCGGCGTCTGCCACACCTGCGTCACGCCCCTCCTGTCCGGCACGATCGCCTACTCCCCCGACCCGTTGGAGCCACCGGCCGAGGGCGAGATCCTGATCTGCTGCGCGCGACCCGACACGGACATCGTGCTGGACATGTAGGCACGGCACGCCCGCCCCGTACGGAAACAGGGCGCCACGCACGCACCGGGATCATCCGCGCGGACCGCTCCCTGCCGCCCACTCGTCCGTCGTCCACGCGAGGAGTCGCTCGATCCGGGCAGCGTCAGGCAGGGGACCACGATCGGCCGTGACCTTCAGAGCCGACACCGCCGTGATGTGCCCGAGCCGGAGCGCACGCTCCAGGCCCTCCCCGCGCAGCAGCCCGGCCAGCACCCCGGCCGCGAACGCGTCACCCGCGCCGACCGGTTCCACCACGTCCGTGACCAGCGCGGGCACGGTCAGCACCCCTTCGTCGCCGAAGGCGATGACGGAATCCCCACCGTCCTTCACCACGAGCAGCCGCGGTCGCGGCAACAGCGCGCGCACGTCCGCCGGCCGGAGGCCCGCACCCCACAACTCCTGTGCCTCGTCGAGTCCTACGAAGGTGATGTCGGCGAGATCCGCGAGATCGCGCAGCACGCTCGCGGCCGTGCCGGGCGGCCACAGGGCGGGGCGGTGGTTGACGTCGAAGCTGGTGGCGTACGGCCGTTCGGCGGCCGGGACGGTGAGCGCGGTGGTCACCAGGTCCCGGCAGGACGGGGACAGCGCCGGGGTCACCCCGGTGAGGTGGAGGACGGCGGCCGATCTCAGCCTGTCGTCGGCGAGGACGTCGGGTCCCATCGCGGAGGCCGCCGAGTCGCGCCGGTAGTAGTGCACGCGGGTCCGCGAACCGGTGGGCTCCTTCAGGAGGAGTCCCGTGGCCCGACCCGGATCGCACCTCACCCCGCTCACATCGACCCCGGCGGCCCCGACCTCCGCGAGCACGCGCCGTCCCAACGGGTCGTCGCCGAGCGCCGAGAGCCACGCGGCGGGGACCTTGAGGTCCGCGAGATACATGGCCACGTTCGACTCGGCACCGGCCACCGACACCCGCAGTTCGTCGGCGTGCTCCAGCGACGAGGACGGGTCGGGGGCGAGGGCCGCCATGGTCTCGCCGATGCAGACGACCCCGCCCTTCGCAGGCAGCCATCCTGCCCGCACCGGCTGCCCGCCGCCGGTCATGACACCTCGCGCACGGCCGGGGCTTCTCCGACGACGGTCAGCAGAGCGCGAGTTCGCTCCCGCAGCGCGGTCAGGCCGCCGCCGTCGGCCGCGTCGCCGACCAGGGGAGAGCCGACGCCGACGGCGGTCGCCCCGGCGTTCAGATACTCCCGCGCGGCCACCGCGTCGACACCGCCCACCGGCACGAACAGCTCATCCGGGAACGGGCCGCGCAACGCCTTCAGATAGGCGGGGCCACCGGCCTGGGCGGCCGGGAAGATCTTGAGCGCGGCGACTCCGTAGCCGCGGGCGGCGAGGATCTCGGTGGGGGTCATCACCCCGGCCAGTACCGGGAGTTGGAGCCGATGCGCCTCGCTGATGCCGTCCCCGAGTGCGGGGGTGACGGCGAAGTCGGCACCGGCCCGGTGGGCGGCGCGGGCGTCCTCGGCGGTGAGGACCGTACCGGCGCCGAGCGGCCGGTCGGGGCCGAGTTCCTTGCGGGCCCGTTCGATGACGGAGAGGGCGTCGGTGCCGCTCAGGGAGACCTCGATCAGTTCGACGCCCTCCTCGGCGAGGGCCAGCACGGTGCGCACGGCGGCTTCGGGGTCGGTGCCGCGGACGATCGCGACCAGGCGGTGGGCGGCCAGCGCCGCTCGAAGGTCCAGGCCTCCACGATGCGTGCCTCGACGATCCATGGGACGAATTCCCTTTCTGTACAAGCCGGTTCAGTCACACCGGCAGTTCGTGGTCAGCGTCAGCCGCCACCGCGCCTCGCCCGACGCGGGTACCCGGGCGGCGTCGCGGGGCCCCGCCTCGGCGAGGTCGAAGACGCGGCCGAGCAGGGGTTCGACACCCGTGCTGCGGTAGGGGCGCCGGTCCGGAAAGCCGCCCAGGTTGCGCCACAGGGCGACGGACACGGGCTGTCCCTCGGCTTCGAGGGCGAAGGAGAGCCGGTCTCCCCCGTCGTGCACGCAGCACCGGGAAGCGTCCACGACAGCTCCTACGGCGGTCCCGTCGTCCGGCCCGAACCGGTCCAGGCGCAGCCCGCACGGCGCGGGCCAGTCGCCCTCCACCCAGGTGGCGTCCTCCGGCCACGCCCGGTCCAACAACCTTGCCGCCTCGGGGAACAGCCGGGCCCGCGCTCCGTCCCGGATGTGC
The DNA here is from genome assembly GCF_044747445.1 of Streptomyces sp. NPDC090083. Classification (NCBI taxonomy): domain Bacteria; kingdom Bacillati; phylum Actinomycetota; class Actinomycetes; order Kitasatosporales; family Streptomycetaceae; genus Streptomyces; species Streptomyces sp. NPDC090083. Next base: position 619,803 of record NZ_JBIVED010000004.1, read on the forward strand.
GCGGACGCACGGTCGGAGAGGTCGAGCAGGGCGTGCGCGGCCCATACGAAGCGGAAGCCCGGGTCGCCCGAGAGGACGTAGTCGGCCACCGCCCCGTCCGCCGTGCTCCGCACCGTACGGGCCAGGGTGAAGCGGTCGCCGTGCACGACGTCCGCCTCTCCCTCCCGCGTCCAGGGCCGGGCCCAGGCGTCCCCGTGGTCGGGAGTGCCCCGGACCGTGGGGACGCACTCCTCCAGTCCTCCCGCGTCCACGAAGGCGTCACCCGGGGAAACGTTGTCGCGTTCCGGGGCGTCGCGCCGCCACAGCCACTCCCGCTCCGCCGACCTCAGTGAGGTCCAACGCCCGCCGTGCGCAGGGTCGGTGACGATGTCGAGCGGCACGGTCACCACTCCGCGAAGGAGCCGTCGGGGTGCCGCCAGACGGGGTTGCGCCAGGCGTGGCCGTTGCGGTCGGCGGCGCGTACGGCGTCCTCGTCGACGGTGATGCCGAGGCCGGGGGCGTCGCCGCGCAGGGCGTGGCCGTCGACGAATCTGAAGGGCGCCGGGTCGACGAGGTAGGAGAGGAGGTCGGCGTCCTTGTTGTAGTGGATGCCCCGACTCTGTTCCTGGATCAGGAAGTTGGGGGTGGCGAACGCGACCTGGAGGCTCGCCGCGAGCGCGATCGGGCCGAGCGGGCAGTGCGGGGCGAGCTGGGCGCCGTAGGCCTCCGCGAGGGAGGCGATGCGGTGGACCTCCGAGATGCCTCCGGCGTGCGAGAGGTCCGGCTGGGCGACGGCGATGCCTGCGGCGAGCGCAGGGAGGAACTCGGCGCGGCCGTAGAGGCGTTCGCCGGTGGCGAGCGGGACCGGGCTCGACGCGACGAGGCCCGCCAGCTGGTGGCTGTGCTCGGGCAGGACGGGTTCCTCGACGAACAGCGGGTGCAGCGGGGCGAGTTCGGCGATTACGCGGCGGGCGCCGGCCGCGGTGAAGCGGCCGTGGAAGTCGACGGCGACGTCGCGGCCGGGGCCGAGTGCCTCGCGGGCGGCGGCGACCCGGGCGACGATCGCGGCGGTCTCGGCGGGGGTGGGGATCGGTGAGGTGGCACCGGCGGCGTTCATCTTCACGGCGGTGAAACCGGCCTCGACCTGGGCGGCTATCTGCTCGCTCAGCTCGGCGGGTTCGTCGCCGCCGACCCAGGCGTAGACGCGGACGCGGTCGCGCACGGGGCCACCGAGGAGGGCGTGCACGGGGGCGCCGTAGGTCTTCCCCGTGATGTCCCACAACGCCTGGTCGAGGCCGGCGACGGCGCTGGAGAGGACCGGGCCGCCCCGGTAGAAGCCGCCCTTGGACAGGACCTGCCAGTGGTCCTGGATGCGCAACGGGTCCTGGCCGAGCAGGAGTTCGGAGAGGACGTCGACGGCGGCGCGGACGACCTCGGCGCGTCCTTCGACGACCGGTTCGCCCCAGCCGACCACGCCCTCGTCGGTCTCGACGCGGCAGAACAGCCAACGGGGCGGGACGAGGAAGGTCTCGACACGGGTGATCTTCACTGAGAGCGGGAACCTTCCGTCTCTTCGGAGCCCAGCGGGGAGTCTGCCGGGCCGTCCTCTTCGGAGTCGCCGAGCCGGTCCAGGTCGCGTCCTGCCTGGTCGAGCAGGGCGCGCATCGCGGCCTCGGCGGCCTGCGGGTCCCGGTCGCGTACGGCGTCCAGGACGGCCCGGTGCGCGGGGACCGGGTCCTCGCTGTGCGGGGCGCTGTGCACGATGCGGTCGCGGTGCGCGAGGCCGGACTCGATCACCATCTCCATGCGTTCCAGGAGTTCGTTGTGGGTGGCGGCGAGCAGCGCGCGGTGGAAGGCGAGGTCGGCCTCGACGGCGTGGGCGGCGTCGGTGCCCTGCTCCCCCATCGCGTCGAGCGCACCGTCCAGGGCGGCCAGGTCCGCGTCGGTGCGGCGCTGCGCGGCCAGCCGTACGGCGGCGGGTTCGATGATCGCGCGCACCTCGGCGAGGTTGTGCAGCAGCGCGCGGTCGGACTCCGCCGTGGAGGCGCCCTCGAACTGCCAGCGCAGGACGTCGGCGTCGAGGAGGTTCCACTCGGCGCGCGGGCGTACGAAGGTGCCGCGCCGCTGCCGGGCGTCGACCATCCCCTTGGCGGCGAGCACCTTGAGCGACTCGCGCAGCGCCGTCAGGCTCACGTCCAACTCGCTCTGCAGCGCCACCAGATCGAGCGTGGCGCCCTCGGTGATCTCGCCGCCCAGGATGCGGCGGGCGAGGAGTTCCACGGTCTGGCCGTGCACGCCGCGTCGGGCATAGGGCGTCATGTCGTAGAGCCTTTCTGCTGGTTGGGGAGCGTGGTCATGCGGAGGCCTTGACGACGCTCCAGCCGCCGTCCACCACGAGACTCGTCCCGGTGATGAAGGAGGCTTCCTCGGCGCTGAGGAACGCGATGGCCGCGGCCACTTCCTCGGGAGTGCCGAAGCGGCGTACGGCCGTCTCGGCGATGCTGCGTTCCCGTTCCCCGGCCGGCACCCGGTCCCAGGCGCCGGTCAGCACCGGCCCGGGCAGGACGGCGTTCACGCGCACCAGCGGGCCGTACTCCACGGCGAGTTGACCGCACAGGGAGAGCAGCGCGCCCTTGGCGGCGGCGTAGGCGGGGTGCCCGGGGATGCCCTTGTGGGCGTGCACGGAGGAGGTCAGCACGACCGCGCCGTGCCGCTCCTCCAGGTCGGGCAGGGCCGCCCGGAAGCCGAGGAAGCTGCCGGTCAGGTTGACGTCGAGCTGCCGCTGCCAGGACGGCACGGTCATCTCGTGAGCGGGTGTGACGTCGACGGTGAAGGCGTTGCTGACGAGGACGTCGACGGGCCCGAAGGCGTGCGCGGCGGTGACGATCCGCGTCCAGTCGTCCTCGGCCGCGACATCGGCGGTCACGAACGCGGCCCGCCCGCCGTCCTTCCGGATCCGTTCGGCCACCGCCTCGCCGCGCTCCTCGGCGATGTCGGCGAGCACGACGGCGGCTCCCTCCTCGGCGAGGCGTACGGCCGTGGCGGCTCCGATGCCGGAGGCGGCGCCGGTGACCACGGCCGTGCGTCCGGTGAATCGGGCGCCGTGCCGTCGTACGGACTGGTCCATCGGGGTTCGACTCCTTCGCGTCCTGCGCGTTTCTCGCGAGAAAGGGCTTACCGGAAACATACGGGGCTCACTCCCGCAGGAGCACGATCAGGTCGGCGTCGTGCGCGGCGCTCCAGGCGAACGGCAGCCCGTGGTGCAGCAGATGGGCTCCGCTGTACGTCGTCCCCGTCGCCGTGTCCCGGTAGCGCGCCGCCGGTTCGAGTCCGCGCAGCCGCAGCCGGTCGGCACGCCCCGGCAGGAGCGGGGCGCCGTCGAGCCGGCCGGTGCTGAGCGCGGCGACGACGGTCCGGTCCCCGGCGTCGTACTGCACCCCGCAGCTCGGCGCGTCCGGCGCTCCGAGGAGCCGGGCCTCACCGTGGTGGATCACGTCCCGTACCTCCTTGTACCGGGCGATCCACCGGGCGCCCTCGGCCCGCTGCTCCGGTGTCCAGGCGCGCAGGTCGGCGCCGATGCCCAGCACTCCGCAGAGGGCGTTGACGAAGCGGAAGGCGAGGCTGCGCGGGCGGGGGTCGAAGACGCCGGGGGCGTCGGTGACCCAGGAGCTCATGACGTGCGGGGCGTGTGCGTGCAGGAAGCCGTGCTGGATCGCGAGCCGGTCCAGGGGTGCGGTGTTGTCGCTGGGCCAGACCACGTCGGTGCGGGCGATCGTCGCGTGCTCGATGCGTCCGCCGCCGCCCGCGCAGCCCTCGACGGTGACGTCGGGGTGGGCGGTACGGAGGTGGTCGAGGACGCGCAGGTAGCCGGCGACGTGCTCGGCGTCCAGGTCGACGCGGCCTGCGCCGGGGCGCCCTCGCTCGGTGGGCGGGCGGTTCATGTCCCACTTGAGGTAGCTGATGTCGTAGGTGCCGAGCAGCCGGTCGAGCGTGCCGAGGACGAAGTCCTGGACGTCGGTCCGGCCGAGGTCGAGGAGGAGCTGGTTGCGGACGAGCCGGCCGGGGCGGCCCTCGATCCGGTAGACCCACTCGGGGTGCTCGGCGTGCAGCCGGCTCCCCGGGCTGACGGCCTCGGGCTCGATCCACAGCCCGAAGTCCAGGCCCAACGCCCTGATGTCCGCGACGAACTGCTCGAAGCCCAGCGGGAAGGCGGCCGGGTCGGGCCACCAGTCGCCCAGTCCCCCGGTGTCGTCGGTGCGCCCGGTGAACCAGCCGTCGTCCACGACGAACAGCTCGGCCCCGATGTCGGCGGCCGTCTTCGCCAGCTCCAGCTGCCCGGCCGCGTCGACGTCGAAGCCGGTGGCCTCCCAGGAGTTGTAGAGGACCTTGCGCGGGCGGTGCAGGCGGTCGCCGGTGAGGTGCCGCTCGTAGCGGTGCCAGACGCGGGAGAGTCCGTCGAGGCCGTCCGGGCTGAAGGCGCAGGCGAGTTGGGGGGTTGCGAGAGTCTCGCCGGGGGCGAGGAACAACGCGCCCTCGTGCGGGACCCGGCCCGCCCGGACCCGTACCAGGCCTCCGGGTTCCGCCTCGGCGGTGATGTGCCAGTTGCCGGACCAGGCGAGGGCGATGCCGTAGGCCGCCTGTGCCTCGCCGTCCTGCACGGCGAGCCAGGGCGCGTACGCGTGCCCCGGCGCACCTTGCAGGCTGCCGATGGTGAACGTGCCTCTGGGGAGGTCGAGTTGGGTGCGCTGGAACTCCTGCGACCACTGGCCCGTGAGGCAGGTCAGGCGGGCGGTTCCGGTCACGGGGATGTTCACGGCGGCCGAGTCGAGCCGTTCCAGGCGGAGTGCGCGGGTGGCGGTGAACTCCGTCCAGCGGAGGACCACGTCCGTGCCCGGGACGGTCTCGTAGTGGAGGACGGTCCGCAGGCCCGACCGCTCGTCCTGGAAGGCGAGTCGCAGGGACCCCTCGTCCGTCTCGGCTCCGGCGAACTCCCACCACGTGCCGCGGTCGTCGCCGTCCGGACGCGATGCCACCAGCTCCGAGCCGGTGAACGGCCGCAGTCCGTAGGGCAGATACTCGGCCGGGGCCGCGTCGGCGGGCGTGATGAAGTGGGTGCGCCGCGACCAGTCGAGGGCGGAGGGGCCGTCCTCGACGCCGAGCGGGCCCCAGGCGTCGAGTTCGGCCCAGGGGCCGTCCGGGGAGAGGCGCACGGTGTAGCTGGTGTTCTCCGTGCGCAATGTCCAGCGCTCGTGGGTCACTTGACCGCTCCGAGGTTGAGTCCGGCGACGAAGTGCCGCTGGAAGCGCAGGAAGACGGCGACCGTGGGGGCGGCGGCGATGACGGAGCCGGCCGCGATGACGTTCCACATCGACACGTACTGTCCCTGGAGTCCGATGAGGGCGGCCGTGATCGGCATCTTGGTGTCGCTGCGCAGAACGGTGATGGCCCAGAGCAGGTCGTTGAAGATCCAGGTGAAGGACAGTGCGCTGAGCGCGGCGAGGGCGGGGCGGGTCAGCGGGAGGATGATCCGCCAGAAGATCTGCCAGGGGCCCGCGCCGTCGACGACCGCGGCCTGCTGGATCTCGGGCGGGATCGACCGCATGAATCCGTGCAGGACGAAGACGTAGAAGCCGACGCCGAAGCCGATCTGCACGCCGATGAGGGCCGGCAGCGTGTCGTAGATGCCCATGACTTCGCTGAGCTTGGACACCGGGATGAGGAGGATCTGCGGTGGGAGGAGGTTGCCGCCGAGCATGAGGAGCAACAGGGCGCGGCGGAAGGGGAGTTCGTAGCGGCTGAGGCCGAAGGCGGCCATCGCGGCGAGGGCCAGCGTGATCAGGACGCAGGGAACCGTGACGACCAGGCTGTTGATGAGGGCGCGCTGCTGGCCGCCGTCGACCCAGGCCTGGCGGAAGTTGCCGAGGGTGAACGAGTGCGGCCAACTGCCCAGGCCGTTGGCGGCGATGTCGTCGAAGGAGCGCAGGCTGGTCACCAGGACGAGCACGATGGGCAGCAGCCACAGGACGGCCAACGCCCCCGCGCCCAGGTGGAATCCGGCGGTCGCGGCGCGCCTGCGGCGCAGGGCCGTGGAGTTGGCGGACATCAGTCGGCCTCCCGGAACGCGCGGACGAGGTAGGAGCAGATGACGCCGAAGGCCAGCACGAAGATGACGACGGCGAGTGCGGAGCCGTAGCCGAGGCGCAGGGACTGGAAGGCGGTGGAGTACATGTAGGTGCTCAGCAGCTCCGACGAGTGGTAGGGCCCGCCGCGGGTCAGCGACCACACGACGTCGAAGGAGCGCAGCGAGTCGATGACGATGACCGACAGAACGACCGCGTTGACGCTGCGCAGTTGGGGCAGGGTGATGTGCCGCAGGCGTTGCAGGGCGCTCGCGCCGTCGACCTTCGCGGCCTCGTACAGGGCGGGGTCGATGCCCTTGAGGCCGGCCAGGTAGAGGACCATCACGTAGCCGATCTGGCGCCACAGCGCGGGCACGATCACCGCGTACAGGGCGGTGTCCTGGTCGGCGAGCCAGGCGTGGCGGAGGCTGCCGAGGCCGACGGACTGGAGGAGTTGGTTGAGGACGCCGTCGGGCTGGTAGATCGCCTGCCAGACGAGGGCGGTGGCGACCAGGGAGAAGACGACGGGCAGGAACAGGGCCGCGCGGTAGAATCCGACGCCGCGGCGCTCCTGTTGGAGCAGCAGCGCGGCGGCGAGGCCGAGCAGGGCGGACAGGCCGCCGAAGAGGACGAGCCAGAGGACCGTGTGGATCGTCGCGCTGCGGAAGACGTCGTCGTGGGCCATCTCCCGGAAGTTGTCCAGGCCGATGAACTGCGGTGGGGAGACACCGTCCCATTTGGTCAGGGCCAGGTAGAAGCCCTGCACGGCGGGCCAGAACACCCACACCGCCTCGACGAGCAGCGGGACGAGGACGAACGCGAGCACCAGCGGGGGTGTCCGCCGGGGGCCCCGGACCCGCTTGCCCTTGGCGGGTGTCGGGGCCGGGGATGTCCGGTCGGGCGCGGTCAGGACGGCCATGTCAGGCGTTCCAGATCTTCTCGGCGTCGCGCTGCCACTCCGTGAGGATGCTGCCGATCGACTTGGGTTTGGCCAGGAACTTGGTGAGCGCGTTGTCGGCGGTGGGCTGGAGGGCGTCGCTGGAGTCGCGGTTGAAGAACTGGGTGACCTCGGCCGCTTCGTCGACGTGCTTGCGGCCCTTCTTCACCAGAGCGGTGCCGGCGTCCTTCGCGTCGGGGTTGCAGGGCAGGACGGTGCCGGAGGAGCCCTTGATGTAGATCTCCTGGGCCTCGGCGGTGGCGAGGTACTTCATCAGGTCGATCACCTGGTCGTGCCGTCCGGTGCGGGCGCTGGCGAAGTAGCCGTCGGTGGGCGCCTCTTCGGCGAGCGGGACCTTGGGGTCGATGATCGGGAAGCGGAAGAAGTCGACGTCGTCGAGGGCGTTCTTGGGTGCCGCGTCGGCGAAGAAGGTGCCGATGAGCATCATGCCGCTGCGGCCGTTGAGCAGGGAGGTCGACGCGTCCTGGAAGGCGACGGCGGTGCCGTTCGGGTCGATGTAGGGCAGCACCTCCTGCCAGCGGTCGAAGACCTTGCGCACCTCGGGGTCGTCGAACCGGTGCTTTCCGGCGAGGAGTTCGCGGTGGTACTGGGCTCCGTTGATGCGGATGTCGAGGTAGTCGAACCAGGCCGAGGCGACCCAGGCCGTGCCGCCGCCGGCGCCGAGGCCGATCGGGGTGACGCCCTTGCTCTTGAGCTTGTCGCACAGGTCCAGGAAGTCGTCCCAGCTCTTGGGCTCGCTCACGCCCCACTTGGCGAAGTTGGACTTGCGGTAGAACATGCCCCACCAGTAGTAGGTGGTGGGCACGAAGACCTTCTTGCCGGAACTCGTGGACGTGCACAGCGAGTTGAGCGCCTTGGAGTAGCGCTTGAGGTCGGGCGAGGAGGTCCACGCCGGGTCGAGGTCGAGCAGCAGGTTCTTCTTGGCGTAGGCGTCGGCGACCGAGCCGGGGTACCAGGTGTACACGTCCGGCGGGTTGGCCGAGGTGAGGTAGGTCGGCAGCTGGGTGCGGAAGGTCTCCGCGGCGACCGTGTTGAGGCTCGCCCGGTCGGCGCCCTTCTTGGCGTAGGCGGCGACGAGGTCCTCCATCGCGGCCTTGGCCTGCGGGGCGGACAGGTTGGACTGGAGGGTCACCGCACCCTTGGAGGAACTCTTGCCGGTGGAGGTGGAGGTGACGCAGCCGCTGAGCAGTGCCGTCGCCCCTGCGGCGCCGAGTCCGGCGAGGAACCGGCGTCGGTCTGGCTGGTGAATCGTCATGGATGGCTCCTTGTGGATCCCGCGCGGATCCAGGTTCACGTGGCGTCCCCACCACGTCAAGAATAATTACTAATTTATTTGAACTGAGTCCGGTGTACGTAGCCGTCGACGCCCTGGAACACCGCGTCGACGCTCCCGTCCGGTCCGGCCACGGCACCGAGTGCGCCGTCGAACACCGCGCTGGGGAAGGCCTGTTGCTTGGTCCAGCCCTGCCAGGCACCGTTCTCGTACCGCTGCTGCCAGAGCGTGTAGTCGGCGGCCCGCGCGTACAGCACCACGGCGTCCCCCACGGCGACCAGCGTCGGGCTGCCGCTGACGGTCCCGCCGACGGACGCCCAGGACGACCACTCCCCCGACGTCTCCCGGGTCCGGGTCCACACGTCGTCGGCCGCGGTGCGTACGGCGACCTGGACCCGGCCCCGCGCGTCCACGACGGCGGACGGCCGCCCGTACACCGCTCTGCCGCCGGGTGCGCCGAGCGAGGACCAGCCGGTGGACGGGCCGCGCTGCACGACCTGCCCGTCGGTGCCCGTGGCGAAGAGCGTCCAGTGCCCGGGGTCGGTGAACGCCACCGAGGGCGCGTCGGCGACCCGGCCGCCCAGGCTCTGCCACCCGCTCCAGCGACCGGCGGCGTAGACCCGCCGGTACACCCGGGAGTCGGCGCCGCGGACGAAGACGTCGATCCGGCCGCCGGCCGAGGCGTAGGCGGCGGGCTGGCCGAGGATCCGGCCCTTCGCCGGTCCGCCCAGGTCCCGCGTCCTGCCGCCGGCCTGCTGGACGAGCGAGCCGTGCGGTCCGCGCAGGAAGGTGGTCAGCGTGTCGCCGTCCCGTACGACAGCGGGACCTGCCGTGGTCCTCTGGCCGAGATTCGTGCCGGGCACGGCGTCCGTCCCGGTGAGCTTCAGCAGCGCGGTACCGTGCGCCGGGACCTCGACGGTGTACGACCCGGTGTGCGTGCCCCGGTCGGCGCGGGCCCGCAGGTCCCGGACCCGGACCGGTCCGCCGAGCCCGGCGTCCGCGAACTGCACGGTGCGCAGGGCGGGTTGGTCGGACCGGTTGAGCAGGACGACCGCGCGCCGCCCCTGCCCCTCCAGCACCTTGCTGTAGACGTCGCCGACCGGGTCACTGGCCACGCGGACGCCCTGGACGGCGAGCGGGTCCTGGTCGACGGCGATGATCTCCGGGTTGCGCAGCGTGGCGAGCATCGAGTCGGAGAGCGTGCGCGGGTCGGAGCCGAGGACGAGCGGCGAACCCATCTCGGCCCACATCACGTACTGCGTGGTGGACTCCTCCTGGGTCAGCTCCAGGGTGCCGTCGGTCATGCGGCGCATGGGGATGAGGTAGTCGGGGTCGTTGTAGTGCCCGGGTCCCTGCGCCTCGGGGTGCCAGGCGTTGGCGTCCATGTTGCGCAGGATGTTGGGCCATTGTCCGGGGCTCGGAGTGCCCCAGGCGATGTCCGTGCCGGTGCGCCAGGAGTCGGCGATCGTCGGGGCGTAGACGTAGGTGTTGTGCGCGTCCTGCTCGGGTGTGTGGGGCAGGCCCCAGTCGTCGGTGAGCGGGTTGCACAGGTTGAGCAGCATCCTGCGGCCGGACTTGGCGACCGCGTCGCTGAACTCCTTGTACGCCGGGCCCGGATCGAGCTTGGCCCCGATGCCGCACAGGAAGTCGACCTTGATCGCGTCGATCTTCCAGCCGGCGAACTGCCGCGCGTCGGCGTCGTAGTGGCCCCTGCTGCCCAGACCGCAGCTCTTGCCGCCGTCGTAGGTGCCGGCGTCGGTGTAGATGCCCGCCTTGAGGCCGCGCTTGTGCAGGTAGGACACCAACGCGGGGATGCCGGAGGGGAAGCGGTCCGGGTTGGCGACCAACCTCCCTTGCGCGTCAAGTGGGTTGTCGGCCTGCCAGCCGCCGTCGAGCCACACGATGTCGTAACCGGCGTCCCGGAGACCGCTGTTCACCAGCTTGTCCGCGACGGCGCGCACCTGCTGTTCGGTGGGGGCGCCGAGGCCGTAGTAGGTGTTCCAGCCCATGTAGGGCGTCGGCGCGAGGCCGCTGTCGTAGTAGGCGGGGGCTCCCTGGTCGGTGCCGGTGCGGGCCATGGCCGCGGGGGCCGTGGTCGCCGCCAGGACGGTCACGACGGCGATCGCGGTGGCTCGGCGGGTCAGTCTCGATGCCGCGGGCGTGCGGACCTGCGGATGTGAAGTCACTTGCCTCTCCCGGAGGTTGGGAAGCAGGAGGACGTGACCCGGGCCGCACTGCGACAGGGGCTTCCGGCGTCACGGCGACGACTGTGGCGTGTGGCCGAAACCCCTGTCAATATTAATTCCTAATTTATTAGAAGGGCGCCTCAGGGGTTGACAGAGTCCACCACGCGTCACAGCCTTTGGCAACGTTGTCAGTGCCGCTGGTTCTTGATGGGACATCACGCTCATGACAGATCAATCGGGTTCGCCACGCCTGTCGCGCCGCGCCCTGGTCACCACGGGTTCGACCTTGCTTGCGGGGTTCGGCCTGGGTGCCGTCCTGCCCATGCCGACCGCCACCGCCGCCGGTTCCACCCCGTCGGCCGCACCCTCCTCCTCCGGTGAACTCGCCCTCCACCGGCCGGTGTCGGTCTCCTCGACGGCCTACGCGCCCACCCCCGGTTCGTTCGTGGTGGACCGGCTCGCCTCACCCGGCGTACGGGGCAGCGGCTGGCGTGCCGGGCCCGGCGACCCGCAGTGGATCTCGATCGACCTCCAGGCCGCCTGCCATGTCACCTCGGTCCGCCTCACCTTCGAGGGCGACGCGAGCGACCCGGTGTTCACCCCGCCGACCACGGGCAACCCGGCCGACGGCACAACGGGCAAGGAGATCCAGTCCAGTTACCCGGTCGAGTACGTCGTCGAGGCCTCGACCGACCACACCTCGTGGACCAGCGTGTACCGCACCACGGCGGGCACCGGCGGCGTCGTGGACATCCAGCCGGCCCGCCCGGTCACCGCCCGCTGGATACGCCTCACCTCGACCCGCCGCTCCAGCCCCAACCCCCTCGGCCTCAACGGCTTCGAGGTCTACGGCACCGCCCCGGGGCACCGGCCGTCGGCCGCGGGCTGGACCGACTGGGGCACCCGCTCCGGACCGGCGCCGAAGCTGACGGTGGCCGGGGACGGCACGGTCCCGCTGGAGACCGGCTGGCGGCTGACGCTCGACGACTGGGCCGACGGCGACGGCGCGAAGCTGTCCAGGACGACGGTGGACACCAGCGGCTGGCTCCCGGCCACCGTCCCCGGCACGGTCCTCGGTTCCCTCGTCGACCAGGGCAAGCTGCCCGACCCCGTCGCCGGACTGAACAACCTCCGCATCCCCGAGGCCCTGTCACGTCACGCGTGGTGGTACAAACGGGACTTCGAGCTGCCGCACGGTCTGCGCACCGGGTCGGGGCGCCGGATCTGGCTGGAGTTCGACGGCATCAACCACACCGCCGACATCTGGCTCAACGGCCGGCATGTGGGCGGCCTGACCTACCCCTTCGCGCGCTCGGCCCACGACGTCACCGCCCTCCTCGCGACGCGCGGTGCCAACGCGCTCGCCGTCAGGATCACGCCGATGCCGGTGCCCGGCAGCCCCGGCGACAAGGGCCCCGCCGGAGAGTCCTGGGTGGATGCGGGCGCCAACCAGATGAACCTCAACTCCCCCACGTACCTGGCCTCTTCGGGCTGGGACTGGATGCCGGCGGTACGCGACCGGGCCGCCGGGATATGGAACCATGTCCGGCTGAGATCGACCGGCCATGTCGTGATCGGCGACCCGCGCGTCGACACCGCGCTGCCGAACCTGCCCGAGGTGTCGGTCGCCGAACTGACCGTCGTCGTCCCGGTCCGCAACGCCGACACCAGCGCCCACAAGGTGACGGTCTCCGCGGCCTTCGACGGCGTACGGGTGAGCAAGGCCGTCACCGTGCCCGCGGGCGAGAGCGTCGACGTCACCTTCAGCCCCGACGCGTTCGGTCAACTACGCCTGCGCAAACCTAAGTTGTGGTGGCCCAACGGCCTCGGTGATCCCACACTCCATCAACTCACCCTGGTCGCGACGCTCGACGGCGCCGAGAGCGACCGGCGCACCACCCGGTTCGGCATCCGTCAGTTCGGCTACGAGTACGAGGTGCCGCTGCCCTTCGCCGACACCGGGGACGCGTACACCCAGACGGTGACCTTCGACCGGCAACAGGCACGGTACGTGCGCGTCAAGTGCGCTACGCGGGCGTCGGGTTGGGGCTACTCCCTGTGGACCCTGGCCGTACGCGACAGCACGCGGGCCGGCACCGACCTGGCCCTGCACGCCCCGGCCGACGCGTCGTCCACGGACGGCGACGGCCACGGCGCCGCCAACGTGACCGACGGTGATTCCGACACCCGCTGGTCCTCGGCCTACACGGACGACCAGTGGATCCGGGTCGACCTGGGGTCCGCGCAGTCCTTCGACCGGGTCGACCTGGTGTGGGAACAGGCCTACGCGAAGACCTACGCGGTACAGGTCTCCACCGACGGCTCCACCTGGACCGATGCCGCGTCCGTCGACAACAGCGCGGTGCCGCTGCCGTTCGGCAACGCCAACGCGAGCCTCCAGGTGGAGGACTTCACCGCTCGGACCGCCCGCTACCTGCGCATCTCCTGCGGGCTGCGCAACACCAGTTGGGGCAACTCCCTGTGGTCGCTCGGTGTCGTCGACAGCGCCGCCCCCGCGACGGACCTGGCCCTGCACCAGAGGACGACCGCGTCCACCGAGGACCCCGACCACCCGGCCGCGCACGCCACCGACGGCGACACGAGCACCCGTTGGTCCTCGGAATACCAGGACGACCAGTGGATCCAGGTCGACCTCGGGGCCGCGAAACGTTTCGACCGGGTCGCCCTCCTCTGGGAGTCGGCCTATCCGAAGACGTATGTGATCCAGGTGTCGGACGACGCGGACACCTGGACCGACGTGAAGTCGGTGTCCAACACGCCCGATCCGTTGAAGATCAGCGTCAACGGGGTGCGGGTGTTCGCCCGCGGCGGCAACTGGGGCTGGGACGAACTGCTGCGCCGGATGCCGCCGGAGCGGATGGACGCGGCCGTGCGGATGCACCGCGACATGAACTTCACGATGATCCGCAACTGGGTGGGCACGTCCGACCGGGAGGAGTTCTTCGCCGCCTGCGACGAGCACGGCATCCTGGTGTGGAACGACTTCCCCAACGCGTGGGGCATGGACCCGCCGGACCACGACGCCTTCAACTCGATCGCCCGGGACACCGTCCTGCGCTACCGCATCCACCCCAGCGTGGTGATCTGGTGCGGCGCCAACGAGGGCAACCCGCCTGCCGCCATCGACCAGGGCATGCGCGAGGCCGTGCAGGACCAGGCCCCCGGCATCCTCTACCAGAACAACTCGGCGGGCGGCATCATCACCGGCGGCGGACCGTACGGCTGGGTCGAGCCGCAGAAGTACTTCGACCCGACCACCTACGGCAGCAAGGACTTCGGGTTCCACACCGAGATCGGGATGCCCGTCGTCTCCACCGCCGCCAGCATGCGGAACATGACGGGCGACGAGCCCGAGTGGCCGATCCGGGGCGCGTGGTACTACCACGACTGGAGCGAGCGCGGGAACCAGGCGCCGCAGACCTACAAGGCGGCCGTAGAAGCGCGTCTCGGCGCGACCGACGGCCTGGACGACTTCGCGCGCAAGGCGCAGTTCGTCAACTACGAGAACACGCGGGCCATGTTCGAGGCGTGGAACGCGCACCTGTGGGACAACGCCAGCGGTCTCATGCTGTGGATGTCCCACCCGGCCTGGCACAGCACGGTCTGGCAGACCTACGACTACGACTTCGACGTCAACGGCACGTACTACGGCGCCCGTTCGGCCTGCGAGCCGCTGCATGTGCAGGCCGATCCCGAGGGGCGGGTCATCGCGGTCAACCACACTCGCGACACCCTGAAGAACGCTGAGATCACCGCGCAGTTGACGGATCTGACGGGGCGTCGGCTCGGCACGGGCAAGAGCGCCCGGCTGGACGTCGCACCGGCCGCGACCGCGAAGGCGTTCACCGCGGCCTGGACCGACGACCTGCCGGACCTCCATCTCCTGCGTCTGACGCTGACCGGCGGCGACGGCCGGGTCCTGTCCCGCAACACCTACTGGCGCTATCGCACACCGGCCGCCATGCGGGCACTGGACACGGCGCCGAGGACGAAGGTCTCCGCGACGCTCGGGCGCGTGTCCCGTTCCGGAGACCGGACCGAACTGACCGCCACCGTCCGCAATCACGGGCCGGCCGTCGCCGCGATGGTCCGGCTCTCGCTGAAGAACGCCGCGACCGGCCGGCGCGTGCTGCCGACGCTGTACAGCCACAACTACCTCTGGCTGCTGCCCGGCGAGTCCCAGACCGTCACCCTGTCCTGGCCCACCCGGGCCCTCGCCTCAGGTCGTCCGCTCCTGGAAGTGGAGGCGTACAACAGCCGTACCGCGACCGCGAGTTCGTAAGCGACGGTCCGTCAGGACGCCTCCACCGCCGTCTTGATGCGCTGCCCGAAAGCGGGCGCGTCCTTACGGGCCGCGCCCAGGGCGAAGCCCACCAGCAGCTTGCCGACGCCGTGGCCTTCGAGGACGTTGAAGATCCGGACCCTGGTCGATCCCGGGCCGGTGGATTCCAGGTCGTAGCCGCCCTCGGTGGCCGTCACGCTGTTCTTGGACGTCTCCGCCCAGCGGATGCGGTGGGGAGCCTCGAATTCGGTGATCCGGAAGGTCCGGCCCGTCTTCATTCCGGCGTCCTTGACGGTGCTCGTGAAGACGGTGCCCACGGCCGTCGGGCCCTCGGGAGTCCTGGTGATCTTCTGGACCCGGGGGCTGAACTTGGGGTCGTTCGTGCCCTCCGCGAGGAAGGCGAAGACTTCCTCGACGGGGCGGTTGATCTCGGCTGTCGCCTCGAACTGTCCGGCCACGATTCCTCCTGTGCCGCGGGGGGAGTTTTCGCTGGGTGTGCCCTGATGCGCCGAGCACCACCAGCCTATCGGCGCGGCTGCGCCCCTGCTCCCCGACGCGGTTCCAGGGCACTGAAACCACGGTGAAACCGCGCTGAATGCGCTCTGCCGCACGCTCTGCGGCATGACGACAACGACCCAGGAAGCCGCGATCTCAGCGACCGGGCTGCGGAAGGCCTACGGCGACAGGACAGTCCTCGACGGCATCGACCTGACCGTCCCCACCGGAACCATCTTCTCCCTCCTCGGACCCAACGGCGCGGGCAAGACCACCGCCGTCAAGATCCTCTCCACCCTGGTGACCGCGGACGCCGGCGTACTGCGCGTCGGCGGTCACGACCTGGCGGTGGACCCGCAGGCCGTACGGGCCGCGATCGGCGTCACCGGACAGTTCTCCGCCGTCGACGGCCTGATCACCGGCGAGGAGAACATGCTCCTCATGGCCGACCTCCACCACCTGCCCAAACGGGAGGGACGCCAGGTCGCCGCCGAACTGCTGGAGCGCTTCGACCTCACCGAGGCGGCCAAGAAACCGGCGTCCACCTACTCCGGGGGCATGAAGCGCCGACTCGACCTCGCGATGACGCTCGTGGGAAACCCCCGCATCATCTTCCTGGACGAGCCCACCACCGGCCTCGACCCGCGCAGCCGCCACACCATGTGGGGCATCATCCGAGAGCTGGTCTCCGGCGGTACGACCGTCTTCCTCACCACCCAGTACCTTGAGGAAGCCGACGAACTCGCCGACCACATCGCCGTGTTGCACGACGGCCGCATCGCCGCCGAAGGCAGCGCCGACGAACTGAAACGACTCGTACCCGGCGGACACGTACGCCTGCGCTTCACCGACCCGGACGCCTACCGATCGGCCGCGACCGCCCTGCCCGAGGCCGGCCGCGACGACGAGGCGCTCGCGCTCCAGATCCCCAGCGACGGCAGCCAGCGCGAACTGCGCGCCGTCCTCGACCGGTTGGACACCGCCGGCATCGAGGCCGACGAACTCACCGTCCACACCCCCGACCTCGACGACGTGTTCTTCGCCCTGACCGGCGGCGCCAAGGTCCCCCACCAGCCCAAGGAGAACGTCCGATGAGCACCCTTTCCCTCGCCGTCCGCGACTCGTCCACGATGCTGCGCCGCAACCTGCTGCACGCGCGCCGCTACCCGTCGCTCACCCTGAACCTGCTCCTCACCCCGATCATGCTGCTGCTCCTCTTCGTCTACATCTTCGGCGACGTGATGAGCACGGGCATCGGCGGCACCGACCGCTCCGACTACATCGCCTACATCGTCCCCGGCATCCTGATGATGACCATCGGCGGCACCGTGATCGGCACGGCCGTCTCCGTCGCCACCGACATGAACGAGGGCATCATCGCCCGCTTCCGGACCCTGGCCATCCACCGCGGTTCGGTGCTCGTCGGGCACGTCGTCGGCAGTGTGCTGCAGTGCGTCGCCAGTGTGGTGCTCGTCGGCGCCGTCGGCGTGGCCATCGGCTTCCGGTCCACCGACGCCACCGCGCTGGAGTGGCTGGCCGCGTTCGGGCTGCTCGTCCTGTTCTCGCTGGCGCTCACCTGGATCGCGGTGGGGATGGGCATGGCCAGCCCCACCGCGGAGGCGGCGAGCAACAGCGCACAGCCGCTGATCCTCCTCCCGCTGATCTCCAGCGCGTTCATCCCGGCCGACACGATGCCGGGATGGTTCCGGCCGATCGCCGAGTACCAGCCCTTCACTCCGGCCATCGAGACCCTGCGCGGCCTGCTGCTCGGCACGGAGATCGGCGACAACTGGTGGATCGCCCTCGCCTGGTGCCTCGGGCTCACCGTGCTCGGCTACCGCTGGTCCACCGCCGCGTTCAACCGCGACCCGAAGTAGTCGCCATGACAACGCGGGCGGCGTCCCGCAACTCGTCCCGTCCCAGGGCGGCGTACTCCGACACCGCGTCGGTGTACGCCGCCCTGTCGGCGTCCTCGGCCGTCCGCCGGGCGAGGTCCGCGGACATCGTGGGCTGGAACTCCCGCATGACGCCCAGCCGTTGGGCCAGCGCGATCATTCGGACGGCCGTCGGGTCGCCCTCCGTGCAGCCGACCGTGCCGAGGGCATGCACCATCGTGCCCAGCAAGGGGAGTTCAGAGGGCGAGCCGTACGACGCGGCGAGCAGGTCGCGCAGCCCTGCGCGGAGCCGGTCGACGGTGTCCGCGACCAGTGTCTGCCGACCGGCGTGCGCGTGGGCCGTCACGGCCACCGACTGGACCATGAACGCCCAGGGATCGGCCCGGACTTCGTCGCCGCGCGACGATCCGGCCGCGAGCATACGGTCCACGGCGCCCCGCCACAGGCCGAGTCCGACCTCCGTCAGCCCACGGGCGAGGGCGATCTCGGCGCGGGCGCCGAGATCGGGGCGGTAGAAGTCGTCCTCCGGCGGTGGGTTGTCGCTCTCCGTCTGCCGCAGCCAGTACTCGGCCTCGTCGGCCTCCCCGCGCTGAAGGCACGCGAGGGCGAGCAGCGACCGGATGCCGATGTGGTCGTGCCCGTCGCCGAGCCGCGGCAACACGGCGAGGGACGCCTGGAGATGCTCGTACGCCTCCTCGCCCCGCCCGGTGCGCAGGCACAGCTCGCTCAGCCGGGAGTGCACCATGAGCTGGACGGAGGGATTGTCGACCGCCCTGAGACCGGTGACCGTTCGGCGGGCCGAGACGAGGGCGCGCTCGATGTCGTGCTCGAACTCCCAGACGTAGCAGGCCACGCACTCGGCGATGCCGGAGAGCAACGGCCTGCCGTCCTCGCTCAGTTCGCGCAGCACGTCGTAGCCGGGCGGGCGTATCTCGGGGATCGCGCTCAGCACGATCGACGCGGCCCGCATCAGCGAGTCCGGTGGGGCCGACGGGAGCCGTCGCAGGGTGACGAGCTGGCGTACGGCGCGTGGGCCCTGGCCCATGAACACGGTGACCGTGCCCAACACCGCCGCCGTGCGCGCGACTTCGAGGTAGGCGGGCTCGGGGTGGTAGTGCGAGAGCGCCGGGCCGGTGTCGGCGGTGAGGGCGAGGAGGCGGGGGTAGTTGGTGCCGGTGGACCACAGGCCGGCCAGGACGGCGGTGAGCGCGGCGACGGCGGGATTGTCCAGCCGTGCCTGGGCATGCCGGAGCGCCGCCACGAGGTTGTCCTGCTCGGCCCGGATCCGCTCCCACGCCGCCTGCGAGTCCGACCCGAACAGCACATCGTGATGAACGACCCCGAACTCCCGCGCCCAGTCCAGGAATCGGTCTACGGCTCGCTCGTCCTCGTCCGCCTCCGTGCGGCGGGCCGCGCTGAACTCCCGTACGGTCTCCAGCATCCGGAACCGCACACCGGCCGGGGTGTCGGCGACGGTCAGCAGCGACTGGTCGGCCAGCTGCTCCAGCAGGAGCAACGCGTCCTCGCCGAGGACCTGTTCGGCCGCTTCGCCGGAGAAGCCGCCGGGGAAGACGGACAGGATGCGCAGGGCGGCCCTGGCGTCCTCGTCGAGGAGGTTCCAGCTCCACTCGACGACCGCGTGCAGGGTGCGGTGCCGTTCGGGCACGTCCCGGGCGCCGCCGCGCAGCAGGGCGAACCGGTCGCCGAGGCGGCGGGCGATGTCGGGCACCGACAGGACGCGCACCCGTGCCGCCGCCAGTTCCACGGCGAGGGGCAGCCCGTCGAGGTGGCGGCACAGCTCGGCCACCGCGTCGGACGGGAGGTCCACGCCGCTCCTGGCGGCGCGGGCCCGCTGGGTGAACAGCTCGACGGAGACGGCGAGTCCGAGTTCGGGCAGCGCGTGGACGGCCTCCGAGGTGAGGCCGAGCGGTGAGCGGCTGGTGGCGAGCACCCGCAGGTCCTTGGAGGACGAGACCAGGGCCTGGACGAGGTCGGCGGCGCCCCGGACGATCTGCTCGCAGTTGTCGAGGACCAGCAGCGCGGGCCCGGGGCCGAGCACGCCGAGGATGCCGGCCACCGGGTCGCCGGAGGCGGGCCCGTTCAGGGCACCGGCACCGAGCACGGAGGCGACCTCGGAGGCCACGTCCGCGTCCTCGGTGACACCGGCGAGCGGCACGAAGTACACCAGCCGCTGTTCGGCCCTGCGGCTGACGGCGTGCGCGAGTCGGGTCTTGCCGAGTCCGCCGGGTCCTACGACGGTGACGGCACGCGAGACCCGCAACAGCCCTTCCACCGCGGCGATGTCGTCGTCGCGGCCGAGCAGCGGATTCGGTTCGTGCGGTACCCCGTGCCTGGCCACGGGCGCCTCGCCGCGCAGCAACTCCTGTTGCACGGCCTTGAGTCCGGGCCCCGGGTCGGTGCCAAGTTCGTCGCGCAGCTCACGGCGGTACGCCTCGTACCGGGTCAGAGCGGCGGACGGACCGGCCGTCGCGGCCTCCCCGCGCAGCACCTCGCCGAGCACCTCCTCGTCGCGCGGGTGGGCCGCGGCGGCGACGGCCAGCGGTTCCGCCGCCTCCGCGTGGCGCCCGAGGCGGGCGAGCGCGAGCGCCCGTGCGCGGACGAGGGTGTCGCGGACGGGGGCGCGTTCGGCACGCAGCGCGGCCACCGGGTCGTCGCTGTCGGCGCCCTGGTCGGGGGTGCCCTCCCAGAGCGCGAGCCCGGCCTCGGCGGCGGCCAGCGAACCCGCCTGATCGCCCGCCCTGGCCCGGTCCGCGCTCGCGGCGGCGTGCAGCAGCAGGGCGGAGCTGTCGACCTGGTCCGCGGCGAGGGCGAGCCGGTATCCGGTCGGCGTGCTGAGGATGAGGTCGGCGCCGAGCTGCGCCCGTGCCCTCGACACGAGGACCTGCAGCGCCTTGCCCGGCCGCTCCGGCAGTTCGTCCGGCCACAGGCCTTCCACGAGCCGCTCGGTGCTGCACCCGGTCCTCAGGTCCCCGGCGAGCAGCGCGAGCAGCCCGCGCAGCCGGGGCGCGGTGACCTCCTGTCTTCGGCAGGCGACTCGCGGCAGCAGGGTGAGGTCAATGGTCACCGGTGCAGATTAGCCAAGGTCACGCCCCAGTCGTACAAGGGGAGACAGGGCCATCAGCGCCGGGGACAGCAGCATGCCCACCGCGGTCACGAGGAGAGCGGTGCGCGGCCCCGACTCCTGGGCGAGGAGGCCGCCGAGGAGCGATCCGAGCGGGGACGACCCCATGCCGACGAACATGATCGTCGCGGCGGCACGTCCCTGCATCCCGTGCGGGGTCACGGCCTGCCGCACGGCCATGAGCGTGACGTTCACCAGCTGACCGCCGATCCCGAAGACGACGTTGACCGCGACGAGTGCGGACATGGTCATCGCGGACGGACCGTGCAGCGCGGGCACGCACAGGAACGCGCCGTCGCCGAGTGCCGCCGCGACCACGATCACCCGGCCGTGTCCGAAGCGGGCCGGCAGCCGCGCGGCCAGCAGCGCGCCGACGAGCGCGCCCGGACCGGTCGCCGCGAGAGCCAGGCCCACGGCGGCGCCGGAGAGGTGCAACTCCCTTGGCAGGAAGAGGAGATAGGCCGTCATCGTCGCGGCGAAGAAGAACTGGAACGCGGCGGAGGCCAGGCAGACGGTGCGCAGCAGGGACTCACCGGCGACGAATCGCAGGCCCTCACTGATCCGGCGCCCCACGCGAAGGGAACGTCCCGGGCGCTCCGGGATCGTCTCGGTACGGCGGATCCGGCGTACCGGCAGGAACGACAGCGTGAAGAACAGCGCGCCGGAGGCGATGGCGGCCGGCGCCGACAGCAGGGACACCAGCGCGCCGCCCAGGGCGGGCCCGCCGATCTGAGCGGCGGACCGGCTGCCCTCCAACGCACTGTTGCCGCGCACCAGCTGATCGTGTGTCACCAACCGTGCCAGGGACACCTGATAGGCCCCGTCGAAGAACACGGACAGGACCCCGGCGCCGAAGACGACCACGAAGAACGCGGGCAGCCCCAGCCAGTCGAGCCAGGCCACGGCGGCCGCGCCTGCCAGCAGGACCATGCGGCCCACGTCCGCCAGGACCAGCACGGTCCGCGTCCGCCAGCCGTCGATCCAGGCGCCGACGAACAGCGAGAGCAGCAGGGTCGGCGCCTGGCCCACGGCACGCAGGACACCCAGTTCGCCGGACCCGACGCCGAACGCCAGGACCGCGAGCAGCGGGAGGACCACCAGGCTTGTCTGTTCGCCGAGTTGGGAGAGGGTCTGGCCGAGCCACAGTCCGCGGAAGTCGCGGTCCCGCCACAGGCTCGGCGGAGCGGACACGGAGGAAGAGGACGAAGAGGACGAAGAAAACGAAGAAGCGGAGGAGGACACGGGGAACCCTTTGACTCTGCCGCGCTCTCAGGGGCGGCACGCGGTGACGGACCGGTCACGGTCCACGACGTCAACGCGCGCCCGGACGACCGGGCATCTCCGGGCTCCAGCTTCTCGGCGTTCAGGGACGACGGCGAACCTAACGCGTGGAGGGCCTCGCGCGAAAGGCAATTGACGCCCCTCCCCGGGAGCGCGCATCGCCTGTCCGGCGCTCAGGAACCGCAGGACCGCCGGCACCCGGCGATGGCCGCTGTCGACCGACGGCGGACGGTCGATTTACTAAGGCAGACTGATAAAGTAGCCTTAGCATATGAACGACGACCAGGATCTGGATCCGAACGCCGTCGCCTCCGCCCTGCTCGCGAGCTTCGGCGTGCTGGTGCGGCGGGCCCGGCAAGTACCGGTCGAGGGCGGGCTGACGATGCCCGAGCGGAGCGCGCTGGCACGGCTCGACCGCGGCGGCCCCGCCACCTCCTCGGCGATGGCCCGCGAGGCGCAGATCACCGCGCAGGCCATGGGGGCGACGCTCACCGCGCTGCGCAACCGCGGCCTGGTCGAACGCAGGCCGGACCCGGACGACGGGCGTCGCGTGGTGCTGACGGTGACCGACGCCGGCCGGCAGGCACTGAAGGACAAGCGCAACGCGCGGGCCGAGCTGCTCGCCCGCGCCCTGACCAGCGGGGCGTTCACCCCCGCCGAGGTGCAGCAACTCGCCGCGGTGGCACCGCTGTTGGAGCGACTGGCCCAGCACATCTGACGGCGGCGACGGAGCCAGGAGAACACAGAGCGATGACAGACCCTCGCACGGCGTGTGCCCCGCGCCGCCCGGCCGCCGACGACCGGTACAAGTGGACCGCGCTGACGAACACGACCGCCGCGGTCTTCATGTCCGCGCTGGACGGTTCCATCGTGCTGATCGCCCTCCCGGCGATCTTCCGGGGCATCCATCTGGACCCGCTCGCGCCGGGCAACATCGCATACCTGCTGTGGATGATCATGGGCTACCGGCTGGTCCAGGCCGTCCTCGTGGTCACGGTGGGCCGCCTCGGCGACATGTACGGCCGGGTCCGGATCTACAACTCCGGGTTCGCGGTCTTCACCTGCGCCTCGATCCTGCTCTCCTTCGACCCCTTCGACGGCGGCCACGGCGCCATGTGGCTGATCGCCTGGCGGCTGTTGCAGGCCGTCGGCGGCTCGATGCTGACCGCGAACTCCGCCGCGATCCTGACCGACGCCTTCCCCGAGGAACAGCGCGGCTTCGCCCTGGGCATCAACCAAGTCGCCGCGCTGGGCGGCATGTTCATCGGTCTCGTCGCCGGTGGCCTGCTGTCCGCCTGGGACTGGCGGGCGGTGTTCTGGGTCAACGTGCCCGTCGGCGTGTTCTTCACGGTATGGGCCTACCGCACCCTCCGCGAGACCGCCCGGCGCGACGGCGGACGCATCGACTGGTGGGGCAACATCACCTTCGCGGTCGGCCTCAGCGCCGCCCTGATCGCGATCACCGCGGGCCTCCAGCCCTACGGCGGCCACACCATGGGCTGGACCAACCCCCTGGTCGACGTGCTCATCGCGGGCGGAGTGCTGCTCCTGACGGCGTTCGTCGTCATCGAGAACCGCGTCTCCGCGCCGATGATCCAGCTGAGCCTGTTCCGCCGACGGGCCTTCACCTTCGGCAACCTGGCGGGCCTGGCCATCTCGATCGGCCGGGGCGGCATGCAGTTCGTGCTGATCATCTGGCTGCAGGGCATCTGGCTCCCGCTGCACGGCTACGACTACGGCGACACCCCGCTGTGGGCCGGCATCTTCATGCTGCCGCTGACCGCGGGCTTCCTCGCGGCGGGCCCGGTCTCCGGGTATCTGTCGGACCGGCTCGGCTCACGGGGTCTCGCCACCGGCGGCGCGGTGCTGTTCGGCACGAGCTTCCTGGGCCTGATGTGCCTGCCGATCGACTTCAGCTACTGGGTCTTCGCACTGCTGATCGCGCTCAACGGCATAGCCAGCGGGATGTTCGCCTCCCCCAACTCCTCCTCGATCATGGGCAGTGTGCCGCCACGGCTGCGCGGAGTCGCCTCCGGCATGCGCGCCACCTTCCAGAACTCCGGCACCGCCGTCTCCATCGGCGTCTTCTTCTCCCTGATGATCGCCGGACTGGCCGGCACGCTCCCGGCCAGCCTCACCACCGGGCTCCAACAGCAGGGCGTACCGGCCCACGTGGCGACCCAGGTGGCCGGACTGCCCCCGGTCTCCTCCCTGTTCGCCGCGCAGCTGGGCGTCAACCCGATCCAGCACCTGCTCCAGCCGAGCGGTGTCCTCACCCATCTGACGGCGGCGCAGCAACACACCCTCACCGGAAGCGAGTTCTTCCCGAGTCTCATATCGGGGCCGTTCCACTCGGGTCTGGTCGTCGTGTTCGCCTTCGGCGCCGGTCTCGCCTTCCTCGCCGCGGTCGCGTCCATGCTGCGCGGCACCGGCACCCGCCCGGCGGCCAGGAAACCGGAACCGAGCACGGCCCTCCCCGGCGACGCCCTCGCGCGGCCGGACAAGTAACACCGCCGGACAAGCGACACCGCCGTCCAAGACATCACCAGCCGTCCACAGGAGCACCAACTCCCATGCCACTCACCACCATCGACCCCACCGCCGCGCTCGTCGTGGTCGACCTCCAGAAGGGCATCGTCTCCGCCCTCACCGACACCCCGGTCGCCGGCGCCGTCCAGCAGTCGGCCCGCCTGGCCGCCGAGTTCCGGCGGCACGGTCTCCCCGTGGTCCTGGTCAACGTCACCGGCCGCGCGCCGGGCCGTACGGACAGCCCGGCGCGGGTGCGGATCGGCACCGGCGGGTCCGCCAACACCCTGGCGCCGCCCGCCGGTTGGGCCGACCTCGTCGACGAACTCGACGTACAGCCGACCGACCATCTGATCACCAAGCGGCGGCGCAGCGCGTTCCACGACACCGGACTGGACACGCTGCTGCGGGACTTGGGCGTCACGCAGGTCGTGCTCACCGGCGTCGCGACCAGTTCGGGCGTCGAGTCGACGGCACGCTCGGCCGTCGACCACGGCTACCACGTCGTCCTGGCCACCGACGCCATGGCCGATCCCGACCCCGAGGCGCACCGCCACAGCGTCGGGCGCGTCTTCCCCAAGCTCGGCGAGACCGCGACCTGCGCCGAGGTCGCCGCCATGGTGGAGGCGACCCGATGAGCCTGCTCGGCCGACTCCTGAAGAACCGCAGGGCGGGCGAGACGCACATGGCGTGGCACCTGCCCAACCTCCAAGGACCCGAACAACTCACCCTCACCAGCCAGGAGTTCGACGACGGCGACCCCCTGGCGCTGAAGCACTGCGCGAAGCAGATCGGCGGCGCCGACCTCTCCCCCGAGCTGACCTGGTCCGCGCTTCCGCACGGCACCGCCCAACTCCTCCTGGTCGTCGAGGACATCGACGTCCCCATGGCCAAGCCGGCCGTGCACTGCCTGGCCCTCATCGACCCGGACACCGCGCACCTGGAGTCCGGCGCCCTGGCCGCTCGGCAGCCCGGCCCGGGGGTGCGGATCCTCCGGTCCACCATCGGCCGCGGCTACCACGGCCCCGCACCCGTCAAGGGCCACGGCCCGCACCGCTACGTCTTCGAGCTGTTCGCCCTGGCGGCGCCCGGGGCCGACACCTCCGGCACCGCACCGCTGGACCGGGCCCGGCCCCGCGCTTTCCTGCCGACCGTCACCGCGCCGGTCCTCGGCCGGGGCCGGCTGACCGGGGTCCACGAACGCTGACCCCGGGCTCGACGCGCCTCCGTATCAGTCGCCGACCGGTACGGACGGCGCGTCGGGCGGCATGTTGAACGGTGTGACCACCTGGATCGCCGAGGGCAGTGACGGGCCGTCCTCGGGGAGTGCCTTGTGGGCGCGCATGATGATCTGGCAGGCGCGGCGCATGTCCTGGCGCAGGTCGTGGTGGAGGACCGCGGACAGGCGGCGCTCGCGCAGCAGGCGGGTGTTGTCGTGGTCGAGGTCGTGGGCGATGAACACCGCGCACTCCCGGCCGAGCGCGTCGAAGGCGTCGAGGGTGGCGAGGTTGCCGCCGCCCGCCGAGTACACGGCGATGATGTCCTCGTCCCGCTTGAGCGCCTCCAGGACGAGTTCGTGCTGGGTGGCGTCCAAGCCGTCGCTGTCGGTGACCTCCACCAGGGAGCGCCGGGGGTCGGCGAGCCGCATCGCGCTGCGGAACCCCATCTCGCGCTCCTCCTCGCCGCGGAAGGAGCCCCGGCTGATGGTGGTCAGCACATTGCCGGGCCGCCGGCCCAGCCACTGCCCCAGCAGGTAGGCGGCGGTGCTGCCGGCCGCGCGGTTGTCGATGCCGACGTAGGCGAGGCGGGCGCTGTGCGGCAGGTCGGTGACCAGGGTGACGACGGGGATGCCGGCCGCGACCATCCGGCCGACGGCTGCGGCGATCCCCGGCTCGTCGGGCGCCTTGAGGATCACGCCCTGTGTGCCGCGCTTCGCGATCCGGTCCAGCGTCCCGATCAGCTCGGCGGGCGGGCAGGTCTCCCGGAAGTGGAAGCGTGAGCGCACCAACGCGGGGTGCAGGGAGGGCAGTTCGGCCTCCAGGGCGTCCCGGACGGCGGTCGAGAACCGTTCCGGTGTCTGCATCACGATGTCGATCATGAAGGTGCGGCCGCCCAGCCGGACCTGGCTCTGCTGCCGGTCTAGGTCCTTGATGGCTTCCCGGACCTCCCTGATGGTGTGCTCGGTGACGTTGCCCCGCTGGTTGAGGACGCGGTCGACCGTGGCCGTGCTCAGCCCGGCCTGCCGGGCGATCTCCCTGATCGGGTACTGATGCCGCATGAGTGATCCCTCGGACCGATGATGCACTTTTGATGTAACAGTAAGCCTTGAATGATGGATTTGGGTTCTCAAGACTGGCAGGGACGCACTGCCGGCGAAAGGACCCGGATGTCCCCCATCACCGCAAGGACGCGGACGTGGCTGACCGAGGCGGACTGCGATCTCGACGCGTTCCGCTCACTCGTCGAGCAGACCACCGACCCCGCCAACCATCCCCTGTCCGAGCAGGTCGAACAGAACGTCCCGCTCTACGACAGCCGTCGGCTGCGCTCCCTCGCGGCCACTGCCGAAGGCCGCAGGGACGTGCAGAGCGAACTGGTGCACGCGCTGCTCGACGGACCCGGGATCGTCGTCCTCAAGGGCGCCTTCCCGGACGGGGCGATCGTGGACCGGGCGTCCGACGCCTTCCGCGAGCTGATCGAGGAGGAGCGGGCGAGCGGCACGGCCCGCGGCGACCACTTCGCCAAGCCCGGCGCGAACGACCGCGTGTGGAACGCCCTGGACAAAATGGCCGTACGGGCGCCCGAGACGTTCGCCGACTACTACGCCAACGACGTCCTGGAGCTGATCTCGGAGGCCTGGCTGGGCTCGGCCTACCAGGTCACCTCGCAGGTCAACGTCGTCAACCCGGGCGGCGCGGCGCAGAGCGTGCACCGTGACTACCACCTCGGTTTCCTCTCCCAGGAACAGGCGGCGTCCTACCCGGCGCACGTCCACCGGCTCTCCCCGGTACTGACCCTGCAAGGCGCCGTGGCTCACGTCGACATGCCCGTGGAGTCCGGCCCGACGCTCTATCTGCCGCACTCGCAGAAGTTCGAGCCCGGCTATCTCGCCTGGCGGCTCCCTCGGTTCGTCGAGTACTTCGAGACGCACCACGTGCAACTGCCCCTGGAGAAGGGCGACGCGGTGTTCTTCAACCCGGCGCTCTTCCACGCCGCGGGCCACAACCGCTCGGCGGACATCAAGCGCATGGCCAACCTGCTCCAGATCTCCTCCGCCTTCGGCCGTGCCATGGAGACGGTGGACCGCGAGGCGATGTCGAACGCCCTGTTCCCGGTGCTGCTCCAGCGCAAGGCCGAGGGCGTCACCGAGGACTGGCTGCGCCGAGTCGTCGCGGCGACCGCCGAGGGCTACCCCTTCCCCACCAACCTCGACCTCGATCCGCCGGTGGCCGGTCTCGCCCCGCCCTCCCAGGCGGACACCCTCCGCCGCGCCGTCGCCGAGGAGTGGGCCCCCGATCGGCTGCGCGGGGAACTGCGGGCCGCCGCGGAACGCCGCCAGAGCTGAGACAGGGGTGGCGGGAGCGACCGTGGTTTCGCTCCCGCCACCCCTGTGGCCCTTCGGGTCAGTTCACCAGTGCCGCGGCACTCCGGCAGGCCGCCGCAGCGGCCTCGCGCACCGGCAGCGCGCGGTGCGTGTCGGAGAGGATCTCCACGCCCCAGGGGCCGCGGAAACCGGCCGTCCGGAGCGCGGCGACGATCCCCGGCAGGTCGAACGAGCCCTCCCCGCACAGGAGTCGGCGGTGCACGGTGTCCTCGAAGAGCGTGCCGACGACGTCGTCGTGGGCGTCGTTGAGCTCCACGCCGACGATCCGTGACCCGGGTACGTCCGCCAGTTCGGCCGGCGGGGTGTGGGCGCGCTCGACGTGCCAGACGTCGATGATGAGCCCGCCCGCCGGGTGACCGGCGGCCTCGACGAGCCGTAGCCCGTCGTGCACGGTCCTGAGGTTGGACCAGGGCAGCGGCTCGACCCCCAGGCGGGCGCCGACGCCGTCGGCCTGGGCGGCCAGTACGGCGAACTCCTGTGCCCAGACGTCGATTTCCCAGGGCTGGTCGGTGACGTCGGGGCCGATCTTCAAGGTGCGGGCGCCGAGCGCCTCGATGGCCCTCAGCATGCCGGTGCGGACGGCGTCCGAAGCGGCCCGCCGGGGTCCCTCGGTCCACCAGTCGGTGAGGAGTTCCAGTTCGACGTGGTCGATTCCGTTGTCCTCGAACAGGGACCGGACACCGGTGGTCCCGTACGCGCGCTCGGCCTCCACCAGGTCCGCGTACAGCAGCCCGAAGCCGGTGAACCCGGCGTCCCGCGCCGCTTCCACCCGGTCCCGCAGGCTCAGCGGACTGCGCTGGTCCTCCTCGTCGGGAGCGGTGTCGCCCGCGGTGGTCCAGCACGTGGCCAGGAATCGGTCAGCGGTCATGTCCGTCCCTCCTGGACTCCTCGGGTTCGGGGCTACGCGGCACCGCGCAGCACCGAGCGCAGGTGCTCGGCGCTGGCCCACACGTCCTCGACCGGGCCCTTCGCCGTCGGCTCCTCGGTGAGGATGGTGTCCTGCTCCAGGACGTACCAGCCGTCGTAGCCGCGCGCGCTGAGGTGGGTGACGATCGCCTCGACGTCTACGTCGCCCGCGCCCAGCGGGCGGTACATGCCCTCGCGGACGGCGTCGGTGTAGCTGAGCCTGCCGTCCTGGACCTTGGCGGCGAGGGAGGCGTCCACGTCCTTCATGTGGGTGTGGGCGATGCGCTCGGGTGCCTGGCGGGTCAGCTCGGCCGGGTCGGTGCCGCCGATGAGGAGGTGGCCGGTGTCGAGGCAGAGCGAGATCGCCGAGTGCTCCAGGACGCGGCGGACCTCGTCGCCGTTCTCGATCATCGTGCCGACGTGCGGGTGCAGGACCGCGCGGACACCGCGTTCGGCGGCCAGCGAGGCCAGCCGGTCGAGGTTGGAGAGCAGCAGCTTCCAGCCGTCGGCGTCGAGTTCGGGGCGGGAGTCGTAGCCGTCCTGACCGGTGACGGCGGACAGCACGAGCACCTCGGCCTTGGAGGCGTCGTAGCCGGCGAGGAGCTGTTCGGCCTCGGGCAGCGGGTCGTGTCCGGGGACGTGCAGCAGCAGCGGGGTGAAGCCGCCGACGGCGTGCAGGTCGTGGTCGGCGAGGGTGCGGGCCATGGCGTCCGGCGCGCTGGGCAGGAAGCCCTCGGGGCCGAACTCGGTGGCGGCGAGGCCGACCTCGCGCATCTCGTTCAGGACCCGCTCGGGCGTCAACTGGTAGCCCCAGCCGGGTACTTCGCACACACCCCAGGAGATGGGAGCGCCGGCGATCCTGTTCAGGGGTGAGGTGGTCATGCGAGGGCCTTTCCGGGCTTCCAGTGGGGGTGGGCGACCGCGGCCGGCGGCCGCCCCGCGAGGACGTACGCGACACGGCGGGCGGCGTCGCCGAGGGGCGGGGCTCCGACGACCGGTACCGCAGGCGCCATCGCCTTCTCCCTCCAGAGACCGTCACGGCCGCAGCAGCACTGATCAGCCGACGGCCAGGCCGTTCACATGGGCGCAACGCTAGAGGGAGGGCGGGGCAATGTTGAAGGGGTCGAATCCATCAAAAACCCGTCATCGGACACGTCTTTTTCTCCTCAACCGCCGGCACGGCCGGTCCCGGCGGTCAGCGGGCGGCCTGCTTCAGGAACTGCGCGAGTCCGGTCAGGAGGCGGTCGACGTCGTCGGTGCCGGTGTAGGGCGCGAGCCCGGCGCGCAGGCCGCCGGAGTCGCCCAGGCCCAGCCGCCGGGAGGCCTCCAGGGCGTAGAAGGTGCCGGACGGGGCCTGCACGTCGCGTTCGGCGAGGAAGCGGGAGGCGTCCCGCGTGCCGTGCTCGCCGAAGGTCTCGTCGAAGGTCAGGAGCACGGTAGGAGTGCGTTCGGCCGCCCTGGAGTGGACGGTGATGCCGTCCAGGTCGGCGAGCCCGTGGTCGATGAGCGTGCGCAGGGTCTCCTCGTGCCGGTGGAGCGCGGCGAGGCTCGTGGCCAAGCGCTCGCGGCGGCTGCCGGTGGCGTCCGCGTCCAGGCCGGCGAGGACGTCCACGGCGGTGCGCGTGCCGGCGAGCAACTCGTAGGGCAGCGTGCCGAGTTCGAAGCGTTCCGGTACGGCGTCGGAGGACGGGAGGAGCTTGTCGGGTCGCAGGGTGTCGAGCAGTTCGGGGCGCGCGGCGAGGACGCCGTGGTGCGGGCCGAGGAACTTGTACGGCGAGCAGACGAAGAAGTCCGCTCCGAGCGCGTCGACGTCGACCAGGGCGTGCGCGGTGTAGTGGACGCCGTCGACCCAGAACAGGGCGCCGGCCTCGTGTGCCGAGCGGGACATCTCGGCGACGGCGGGGCGCGTGCCGATCAGGTTGGAGGCGGCGGTGACCGCGACCAGCCGGGTGCGGTCGGACAGGACGGCGCGGAGGTGGTCCGGGGCCAGTTCGCCGGTCGCGGGGTCGAAGTCCGCCCAGCGCACGGTGGCGCCGGCCCGCTCGGCCGCCTGTACCCAGGGGCGGATGTTCGCGTCGTGGTCGAGGCGGGTGACGACGACCTCGTCCCCGGGCGCCCATGTGGCGGCGAGGGTGCGGGAGAAGTCGTAGGTGAGCTGGGTGGCGCTGCGGCCGAAGACGATCCCCGAGGGGAGCGCTCCGAGGAGGTCGGCCATGGCGGCGCGGGCTCCGGTGACGATGGCGTCGGCGTTGCGCTCCCCCGCCGTCACCTGACCGCGGTTGGAGAGCGGATTCGCCAGTGCACCGGTGATGGCCTCGATGACCGGCCGGGGCGTCTGGGTGCCGCCGGGCCCGTCGAAGTGGGCGGTGCCGCTGCTCAGGGCGGGGAACAGGGCGCGCAGGGCGGTGATGTCGTACGTCACGGGGGTGTGCTCCTGTCGGTGCCGAGTGCGGGTCTCGGGGACCCGGGTGTCCACGACGATCATCGGACATCGGCGGAGCCGGGGGCAGGGGGCGGGGGCCTCGGTGTCCGGCCCGATCCGCGCTGCGGCGAGCCCGCGGAGGTCAGCCGCCCTTCACGTCACCGCCCGGCCCGCCCCGGCAGGAGCCCGATCTCCTGGGCCCGCAGTACCGTGCTCACCCGGTCCCGCGTGCCCAGCTTCCGGTACAGGCCCTCGACATGCTTGTGGACCGTCCGCACGGAGATACCCAGCCGGTGTGCGATCGCCGACGCCGTGAGCGCGTCCGCGAGGAGCAGGAGGACGGTGACCTGGCGGGGTGTGAGCCGGGAGTCGGCGGGCAGCTCCGGTACAGGGGCCGGTTCCGTGGTCGCGCGCCAGCGTTCGAGGAGCTGCCGCTGCTGTTCCACCCCGGCCAGCAGGGGCTGCAACTGCTCGGCGGCGCGGACGTGGTCCTCGGTGAAGTCGCCGCCCGCGCGGTAGACGAGGCAGCCGGTGACCGGCGTGGACGTGCCGGGCAGGGGGATCGCGAGGACGTGGTCGGCGTCCAGCAGTCGGCTGACCGTGCCCGCGGTCCGGCTGCGCGCCCATCCCCTGCCCGCCATCCGGTGCGCGGTACCGGGCCGCCGGGCGGCACCGGCGGTGGCGTAGTGGTCGGCGAAGGGGTAGCCCCGGCGCAGGACCGCCATCGCGTCGTCGTCGATCCGCCCGAGGTGGGCCGCGGCGGCGGGCGACAGCCCCATCGATCCGGTGCGGTCCGTCCATTCGCCGAGCTTGTAGATCAGCGCCTCGCCCCCGCACAGCTCCGGCAGGGAGGCGGCGACCAGCGGCCACAGCCGCTCGGGGTCCCGTTCGTGCAGCGCCGCCACCGCCACCGCCAGCATGCGTTCGTAAGCCCCGGCAGGCCCGCCCGTCATTCGTCCTCACGATCCCGCGTGTGTCACGTCCACGTACGTACTTCTCCCCATACCACCACGGCCGCGGCGCCCGGCAAACTGCACAGCGTTCCGGCAGCGCCTTCGTCCTCGGGGATCGGGGGAGTTGACGGTACGGATCCGCCTGCGCGGGGGACAGGCGGATTTCCGCCGTCCCGGGGTCACGCCCCCGGGACGGGGAAGAGCAGGCAGCTGCTCGTGGCGTGCGCGAGCAACCGGTCCTTGTCGTCGAGGAGTTCGGCCTGCGCGAGCGCGGTGCGCCGACCGCCGTTCAGGACGGTTCCCACGGCGCGGACCCGCCCGGTGTCGGCGGTGATCGGGCGCAGGAACTTCACGGTCAGGTCGAGCGACGTGTACCCCATGCCCTGCGGCAGCGTGGACTGCACCGCGCACCCGGCGGCGGAGTCGAGCAGGGTGGCGTAGACCCCGCCGTGCACGCTGCCGATCGGGTTGTAGTGCTCCTCCCCCGGCACCAGCGAGAACACCGCGCGTCCGTGCTCGACCTCGTCGAGGGCGAAGTTCAGGGTGGCCCCGATGGGCGGCGTGGGCAGCCGCCCGCCGATCAGCTCCCGCAGGAATTCGAGCCCCGTGGTCTGTCCTACGGCGGCTGCCGAGACGCCCGGATCGTCCCACTCGTACGTGCGTGACCGTCCCATTGCGGCGATACCTCCCCAGCTGGCTTCTTGAAGCGAAGCTAGATCTCGTGACAGCTGACTGTCAATGACAGAGCCAGGTGGCTACGCTGGCGGCATGGAATGGCTCGACGTGAGCACGGAGAACTGCCCGGTCCAGAGCACGCTCGACCTCGTCGGCGAGAAGTGGACCCTGCTGATCCTGCGGGACGCCTTCATCAGGGTCCGCCGCTTCGACGACTTCCGGCGCCACATCGGGCTCTCGGACGCGGTGCTCGCCGACCGGCTCCGCAAGCTGGTGGCGGCCGGCATCCTCACGACGGTGCCCTACCAGCGGACGGGCAGCCGGACCCGGCACGAGTACCGGCTGACGGACAAGGGCCGCGACCTGTGGCCGGTCCTCATGGCCCTGCGCCAGTGGGGCGAGACGTACGCCGCCGACCCCGAGGGGCCGGTTCTCGACGTACGGCACACCGCGTGCGGAGCGCCGGTGCGGGTGGTCGTGGAGTGCGACGGGCCGCACGGCGCCCTGAAGCCGACCGAGGTGACGGCCGCTCCCGGACCGGCGGCCCGTCCCGTGCACCCCGTGCTAGCGGAGTGAGTGCCCGCGCGTCCCGGCGCCGACCGTGAGCGAGGTGCCGTCGCCGCGGTGGACGGTGGCGGTGCTGAACAGGGGCTCGGTGCGGACGAGTTGGGCGGTGCCGGGGACCTCCGGATAGAGGCCGAGGCTCGCCCACACCGCCCAGGACGACATGGCGCCGAGGTCGTCGTTGCCGACCAGTCCGCCGGGCGCGTCGGTGAACAGCGTGGCCAGCGCGCGGTGGGCGACGTCGGCGGCGCGGTCGGCGTGCCCGACGGAGGCGTAGGCCCAAGGGGTGCCGAACGAGGGCTCGTTGCCGAGGTAGGCGTAGGGCTGGTCGGCGCCCGCGTTGAGGTGGGTGAAGAAGGTGTCGAGGCGTCCGGTGACGGCTGCGTCCCCGCCCATCGCCGCGAACAGCCCGGGCAGGTCCTGCGGCACCATCCACGTGTACTGCGCGGCGTTGCCCTCCACGTACTCCGTCTTCTGCGCCGGGGTGAAGGCGGGCCAGCTGCCGTCGGCGTTGCGGGGCTGGATGTAGCCGGTGGCGGGGTTGAAGAGGTTGCGCCAGTTCCCCGAGGCGCGCAGCAGGGTGGCGTACGACGTCGAGTCGCCCAGGCGGTGGGCGAGTTGGGCGAGGGCGTAGTCGGCGATCGCGTACTCCAGGGTGGTGGACACCGAGCCCCAGACGCCCTTCGTGCCGGCGGGGACGTAGCCGAGGGTGTCGTACTGCTCGTGGCCGGGGCGCTGGCGGTTGTCCTGGCGGTCCGCGAGGGCCGTGCGCAGCAGGGTGGCGGCGTCGAAGCCGGTGCCGCCGAAGGCGTGGATCGCGGAGGCGATGGCGGGCAGCGGGTCGCCGACCATGACGCCGCTGCCGCCGTTGGCGAGGGTCCAGCGGTCGAAGTAGCCTGCCTGGAGGCCCTGGTTGAGGACGGACTGCGCGATGTCGGAGGCCTCGCGCGGGGCGAGCAGCGCCAGCAGCTGGACCTGGCAGCGGTAGACGTCCCACCCGGAGAAGTTCGCGTACTGGACGTGCCCGGCCTCGGTGCGGTGGACGACGCCGTCCATGCCGGTGTAGCGGCCGTCGGTGTCGCTGAACACGCTGGGGTGCAGGAGGGCGTGGTAGAGCGCGGTGTAGAGGACCCGGCGCTGGGCGTCCGTGCCGCCGCCGACGGTGATCCGGTTCAGCCACTGGTTCCAGTCGGCGCGCACGTCCTGCCGGATCGTGTCGTACGACTGCGCCTTCTGCTCGGTGAGC
Source organism: Streptomyces sp. NPDC090083 (assembly GCF_044747445.1). Classification (NCBI taxonomy): domain Bacteria; kingdom Bacillati; phylum Actinomycetota; class Actinomycetes; order Kitasatosporales; family Streptomycetaceae; genus Streptomyces; species Streptomyces sp. NPDC090083. The sequence goes on from NZ_JBIVED010000004.1 coordinate 654,330, forward strand.
GCGTTGCGGCGGGCGCCCTCGACGTCGACGAAGGAGACGCCGACCCGGGCGGTCACCGTGCGCACGCCGGGGGCGAAGGTGACCATGGCCGAGCCCGCCTTGCCGTCGGGGTGGACGGCCTGGGCGAAGGGCTGGTCGAAGGTGGCGTGGAAGTAGAGCCGGTAGCGGTTCTTGGACTTGCAGAACGCGCCGCTGTCGCTGTACCCGGAGAGCGTGTCGGTGCCGATGTCGACGGATCCGGTGGCCGCGGTGAACGCCTTGGCCGCGTCGATGCTCACGGCGGCCGGACGGGTGTCGGACGCCGGGTAGGTGAAGCGGGCGATGCCCGAGCGCTGGGTGGCGGCGAGGTCGGTACCGATGCCGTTGTCGAAGGTGACGTGGTAACTGCCGGGCGCCGCCTGCTCGTTGGTGTGCGAGAACGTGGCGTACGCGGGCGGTGCGGTCTCCTGCGTGGGCATGAAGGGGACGTTGCCGTAGGCGGCGCAGCCCGCTCCGGAGATGTGCGCGAGGCTGAAGCCGCGGATGCGGTTGTCGCCGTAGGAGTAGCCGCCGTGCTGGTACGTCACGGTGTCGGGGCTCCACTGCACCCCGCCGAGGGGTGCCGAGGCGCCCGGGAAGGTGTTGCCCGCGCCGCCGCCGTGGCCGAAGTCCGGGCCGCCGGGAGCCGTGCCGACGAACGGGTTGACGTACCGCGCGAGATCGTCGACGGCCCGGGGCCGGGACGCCCCGTCGGCCCGGACCGGGGCGGCGGCCGCTCCGGACGCCACGAGCACCGAGGCCGCCAGCACGGCCCGGAACAGGGGAAGTCGCACCACTTTCCTCCAGCCAGACAGGGAACCCGTCGCCCGCGCGGCGCCGGACCGCGAGTCTCCCCAACGCGGCCTCCGCTTCCGTGCCGCCACACCGTCCGGCCGCGAGGACCAACCGGTCGGGTCATCATTTCCCCGCCGGTCGCGCGCCGACGGTGGGTGACGTGGGCATGGTGCCGGACGCGGGGCGTCTGGAAGCATGGACGCCTCACACACCGGGGGGTGGCCGATGCGACGGGTTCACGTGGTGCGCGGGGTGCTGGGCGCGGTCCTGTTCGGGGTGACGGCGGTCGGCTGCACCGGCTCCGGGGACGCGCGGTCCGCCGACACGGGACATACGACCGCGTCCTCGCGGCACACCGCGTCGACCTCCGGTATGACGGCCGTCCAGGGCTCATGGCGCGGCTGGACCAAGGACCTCACCGGCTCGGAGGGGGTGAAGGTCTGCGGTGCCACGTCCCACCAGGTGGTGTGCGCCACGGGTGCGGACGGTGTCGTCGGACGGTCCCGGACCGACGGCGCGGTCACCTGGTCCGTGCCCGCCACCGGCACCGGCAAGAACCTGGGACTCGTCGTGGACAAGGCCGACGAACGCACGGTCACCAGCGGCGGTCGGACCCTGCGTGCCGCGAACCTCCGTACCGGCAGGGCGGCTTGGACCCTCCGGATGCCCGCCGACCGGGTGTACGCCGGGTTCGTCGCGTCGGAGGGCATCGTCTACGCGCTGGACACCTGGAGCAGTTTCACGCGCGAGCCCGATGTCGCGCTCGGCGCCTACCGCGCGTCCGACGGCAGGACGCTGTGGCACCGGACCGTGGACGCCGACCGCTACGAGAGCCCGGTCGCGTTCGGCGGGCGCGTCTACACGACCGGCTCCTCGAAGGTCACGGCGCGCGACGCCCGTACCGGCGACGCACTCGCGACCAGCGCCTCCGGCACCGAGTGCCCGCACCTCATCGCCGGCGGCGACTACCTCGTGTGCTCGGGCGTCTCGAACACGGCCGAGGACACCTTCCCCGCCCTCCGGCGACTCGACCCGGTCGGCCTCCGGCCGCTCCCCACCGCCGAGGACAGCGGCCAGAAGCCCGAACGCGGGCTGATCTCCGCCGACGGAGTGCTCATGCTCTTCGAGGACAGCGCGGAGGACCCGGGCGCCGGCGACTGGACGGCCTACGACCTCAACCACCCCAGGAAACTGTGGAGTTACAGCACCAGCTCGGACCAGGGCGCCCTGATCGGCGGACGCTTCGTGACCTTCACCCCTCGTTACGACCCCACCCGCGGTCGCATGATCAGCATCGACCTGCACGCCGGCCCGAAGGCGACAGGCGAGGCCGCGCCGCGCAGGTCACCGGCCTACCCGGAGACCACGGGCAGCGCGTACCCGGCGCTCGTCCTGCCGGGCGGGGACCCGGACTACGCCGTCGTCGAGACGATGGTCCATCACATCCTGCGGTCCTTGCCCCTGCCCTAGACGGGACGTTCCGGCCGCCGAGATCCGCCGCCGTCGAAGCGCCTGATCTGCCCGATTCAGGGCACTCGGCGATCAGGAGGCGCAATCATGGTTCCCATTCTGCTGGTGTTGCTGTTGGTGCTGATCCTCTTCGGCGCCGGTTTCGCGGTCCAGGTCCTCTGGTGGGTCGCGCTGGTCGTCCTCGTCCTCTGGCTCCTGGGATTCCTGGTGCGCGGGACGAGCGCGAGCGGAAGCCGGGGGCGCTGGTACCGCTGGTAGTCCCCGGTACGGCGGGCCGTACGCGGGCCGGACACCGTCTCACGGAGTGCCGAGCGGGGAGCCGGTTCCGCGTGCCCCGTCGGCCAGGGCGATACGGGCCGTGACGGCCTTGCCGTGCGGTTCGAGGCGGACCTGAAAAGCCTGCGCCACGGCCATGACGATCTCCAGGCCGTGCTGACCGACCCTTCGCGGATCGACCGGGCGGGCGAGCAGCTGCACCCTGGCTGTGTCCCGTACGGTCACCTCCACCGTGTCGTCCAGGATGCGCAGCTCCAGCCGCAGCGGGCCGGGCGCGTGTCTGCCGGCGTTGGTGACCAGTTCGCTGACGACCAGGCGCGTGAGGTCCACGGCGCGGGCGGAGACGGCCACCCCGTGGACCTTGCCGACGCGGACCAGGAAGTCCGCCGCGAGATCGCGTGCCTCGGCGATGCGGGTGCCGTCGCCGCTCAGGGTGACGGAGACGGCCAGGTGACGGGGGTTCAGCTCTCCGTCGCTGTTGTTGCCGGCAGGCTCCACTCCGTGTCACCTTCCGTTCCCGTCGTCGGCCGTCGCCTACCCGGCCCGACGCACCTCATGTTCGCGCCACCCGATCCGATCGCACGCTCTTTCCGCTCCCGGGAGTTGCCACCGCTTCCCCGGCGTCGCGCGACCTCGCGGACGGCACGCGAAAGCCCCGGGACTCCCTGCGGAGTCCCGGGGCCGTGGTGCTCGCGGCGACGGCCGGATCAGACCATCGGTCCGCCGAACGGACCGCCGCGGTCCGTGCCGTAGTACGTGCCGACCTGGTCGTGGTAACCCCGGTCGCCGAGGTGCTTCTCCCGGTCGAACTCCGGGGCGTCCTTGATCTGTTGCTTGGTGAGGCCGACGGACACCTTCTTCTCGTTCGGGTCGATGCTCACGACCGTGCTCGCCGGGAGCAGGACCTCCTTGCCGAAGATCCACACACCCGTGTCGACCACCAGGTAGGAGTCGTCGACCTCGTCGGAGTGCTTGTCGACCTTGCCGATGCTGCCGTCCGTCGCCTCGACCTTGAATCCGGTCAGGTCAGTGCCCGGGTTGTGGCCCGAATCGGCGTGGTAACCCCATACGTTGTCCGTCATGCGAAACCTCCCCTTGCAGTGCGTGAATACCGAGGAAGCCCGTCCGGATATTCCGGTGAGCGTCCCTCGGCAGGTCGAGTGCCCACCGTTTTCCGTCCCACACAATTTTATTGTCCGGGTCCGCTCCACAGCAGGTCAGAACCGCTATGAACGTCCCCTCGCCCACCGCTTCCGGTGCCGCCCAATATCAGCGCCATGAGGCGCGGACGAATCGACGCGACCATGCTGGTCACTCTTTCCAAAAGGCCGCGATACCCGCTTCGCCGAATACCATTCGGGCTTTTCCCGGCCTTGTTCCAATATCCCGGAACCTGCTGACACCCCCAGACCCCCCGTCCGCCTCGCCTGGCCCGATCGGCCCGCATGAGCGGGGTCATGCGGGTTACCCGAGGGCCGTGCTGAGAATCGGAATGGTCGCCGTGGTCGTAGGTGCCGCCCTCGCGACGGCCGGTCTGGCCGTGGCGGTGTCGCCCTGGTGGTGGTGCGCGGCGGTGCCGCCGGCCGTGCTCGGCGCGGTCGGGGTGGGGGACCTGGTCCAGCGGCGGCACTCGGTGCTGCGCAACTATCCGGTGCTCGGGCACGCCCGTTTCCTGCTGGAGCGCGTCCGGCCCGAACTGCAGCAGTACTTCGTGGAGCGGAACTTCGACGGCCGCCCCTTCGACCGGGACATCCGCAGCATCGTCTACGAGCGCGCCAAGGGCACCGCCGCCGAGGAGCCGTTCGGCACCGAACGCGATGTCTACGAGACGGGCTACGAGTACCTGGTGCCGTCGATGGCCCCGCGCCCGGTGCCGGAGGACCCGCCGAGGGTCCGGATCGGCGGCCCGGACTGCACCCGGCCCTACGACATGGCCCTGCTGAACGTGTCCGCGATGAGCTTCGGCTCGCTGTCGGCCAACGCCGTACTCGCGCTCAACGGTGGTGCCGCGGCAGGCGGTTTCGCGCACGACACCGGTGAGGGCGGGCTCTCGGAGTACCACCTGCGCCCGGGTGGCGACCTGGTCTGGGAGATCGGCACGGGGTACTTCGGCTGCCGGACCCGGGACGGGGACTTCGACCCCGGCGAGTTCGCCGAGAAGGCGTCCGGCGACAGCGTCCGGTGTGTGTCCCTCAAGCTGTCGCAGGGCGCCAAGCCCGGTATCGGCGGGGTGCTGCCGGGCGCCAAGGTCAACGCGGAGATCGCCCGGGTGCGGGACGTCCCGGAGGGCGAGACGGTGGTCTCACCGCCGTATCACCGGGTGTTCTCGACGCCTCGTGAGCTCGTTCGCTTCGTCGCGCGGATGCGGGAGTTGTCCGGAGGCAAGCCGGCCGGTTTCAAACTGTGCCCGGGGTCGCGGCGGCAGTTCCTCGCCGTGTGCAAGGCGATGATCGAGGAGGGCACCGCGCCCGGCTTCATCGTCGTCGACGGTGCAGAGGGCGGTACCGGGGCCGCCCCGCTCGAGTTCGCCGACCACATCGGCACACCGCTCACCGAAGGCCTCATGACCGTCCACAACGCCCTGGTCGGCGCGGGTCTGCGGGACCGGATCCGGATCGGCGCGAGCGGCAAGATCGCCACCGGCGCGGACCTCGTCAAACGCATGATCCAGGGCGCCGACTACGGCAACGCGGCCCGCGCCATGATGTTCGCGGTCGGGTGCATCCAGGCCCAGCGCTGCCACACCAACACCTGCCCCGTCGGCGTCACCACCCAGGACCCGCGGCGGGCCCGCGCGCTCGACGTCGGCGACAAGGCCGCCCGCGTGCAGCGCCTCCAGGAGGCGACCGTCGGCAGCGCCCTCCAGATCATGGCCTCCATGGGGGTCACCGACCCCGCACAGCTCCGGCCGCACATGCTCCGCCGCCGCATCGACCCGCAGACGGTGCGCTCCTACGACGTCCTGTACGACTGGCTCTCCCCCGGCCAACTCCTGGTCGAGCCCCCGGCGGACTGGGCGGCCGACTGGAAGGCCGCCGACCCCGACCGCTTCACCATCTGACCGGCGGCGGGACGCAACCGCCTACCCTTCCGTGAGCCCGGCCAGTTCCGAGTCGAAGAAGATCGCCGGATCGAACCCCATGCCGTTGAAGTGACCGGCGAGTTCGAGGGACAGCACACCGTGCAGGCGGGTCCAGAAGGTCAGGGCGCGGTGGAGGGCCGCGGGCGGGGCGGGATGGTCGCCCGCCCAGTGCCGGTGAGCCTGCAGATCCAGTTCGAACGCGCTCGATGGACCGTCCGCGGGCAGATCCGTGCTCGCGTCCAGCAGGAACGCCATGATCTCGGACGCGATCCCGGTGATGTCGTCGGGCGCGTGGTAGCCGGGGACCGGTGTGCCGTAGACGAGGAAGTAGCGCTGCGGATCGGCGAGGGCCCAGTCGCGCAGGGCGTGGGCCAGGCCGGGCAGGTCGGTGCCGGACCCGGCGGCCGTGCGGAAGACGTCGGCGAGACTGCGGTACGCGTCCCTGATGAGTTCGGTGATCAGGTCGTCGCGGCTGGCGAAGTACCGGTAGAGGGCGGGGCCGCTCATGCCCATGCGCTTGGCGATCGCGTTGAGGGAGAGCGCGGAGGCGCCCGCAGTGGCGATCTGCTCCCGCGCGTGCTCCTTGACCTCCGCGCGGACCTGGTCGCGATAGCGCTCCCGCGGGGTCTTCGTGCCTGCTTCCGCCATGACCGGCCGCCTTCCGCTCCCACTCGACTACAGACTGAAGCTTCAGTTAGAAGCTATCACGATCGCTATTGACGACCCCTTCTCACGTGCGTTACAACTTATAACGAACACGAAGACACCTAGCTCGCAGCGGATCGCAGTGGAGGTCACCATGAACAACACCGACAGCACGCGCCCCATGGACAGCACCACCGAGGCACTGGTCGAGGTCGTCCTGCCGGGCAAGGTGGAGCCCGAGGGCCTGGAGGTCCGGCACGGAGCGGTCCCCGTCGCGGGCCCCGGCCAGGTCGTGGTCAAGATGGAGGCGACCGGGGTCTCCTTCGCCGAGCAGCAGATGCGGCGCGGGAAGTACTACGACCAGCCGCCGTTCCCCTTCGTCCCCGGCTACGACCTGGTGGGCACCGTCCAGAGCACCGGCCCGGGCGTCGAGGCGGGCCTGGTCGGCACCCGGGTGGCCGCGCTGGTCAAGGTCGGCGGCTGGGCCAGCCATGTGCTGGTCGACGCGGCCGACGTGGTGCCCGTGCCCGAGGGGATCGGCGCGGCCGAGGCGGAGACGGTCGTCGTTAACGGCATCACCGCCTGGCAGATGCTGCACCGCAAGGCCCGCGTCCGCGCCGGCCAGACGATCCTGGTGCACGGGGCGAACGGCGGGGTGGGCACCGTCCTGGTCCAACTCGCCCACGCCGCAGGGGTGCACGTGATCGGCACGGCCTCCCCGCGCCACCACGACGCGCTCCGCGAACAGGGCGTCGAGCCCGTCGACTACCGCACCCCGGACCTCGCGGCCCGCGTCCGCGAGCTCTCGCCGCGCGGTGTGGACGCCGTCTTCGACCACGTCGGCGGCCCCAGCGTCGTCCGCTCCTGGCACCTCCTGGCTCCCGGCGGCACGCTCGTCTCCTACGGCAGCGCCTCCACCCGTGACGACGAGGGTTCCAAGCAGCTGCCCGTGCTCAAGATCCTGGGCCGCGTCTGGACGTGGAACGCGCTGCCGAACGGCCGCCACGCGTACTTCTTCAACGTCTGGGCCGGGCGCGCGCTGAACAAGAACAAGTTCCGCGCCCAGCTGAGCGCCGACCTCACCCAGGTCTTCGAGGCCCTCGCGCGCGGTGAGGTCAACGCCAGAATCGCGGCCCGGCTCCCGCTCGCCCGCGTCGCGGACGCCGTCCGCCTGGCCGAGTCCGGCACGGTCGCCGGCAAGGTCGTCCTGACCCCGTGACGCGCACCTCCCTCCCCGCTTCCCCACCCCTTTCGAAAGGCCCCGACATGACCACCGTCCCGCCCGCCCGCACCACACGGCTCCGCGCCAGCCGACTCCGCACCACCCGAAGCCACCGCGCCCGGCTGCTCGTCCCGGCGGCACTCGCCGCCCTCGCGTGCACGGCCATGACCGCCACCGCCTCGGACGCGTCCCCGCAGACCACCACGACGACCACGACCACCACGGTCACGACCGCCCGAAGCCACGACGGCGTCCAGCGGCCGACCGTGCTGCTCGACAACTGGCTCCGCCTCTGGAACGGCGACTACGACCGGGCGCCGGGCATCATCTCCCCCGCCTTCCGCGTCCACGCGGCCCTCCTCGACGGCGGTGACGGCAGCTCGATCCGGGGTGCCGACGGCCTGGTCGCCTGGATCAAGCAGACCCGCGCGGCCTTCCCCGACCTCCGCTTCACCGAGCAGGTCACCCCGCTGGTCGACGGCCGGCACGCGTCCGTGCGGTGGACGGCCACCGGGACCTACGCGGGCGGCTTCCCCGGCGCCAAGGCCGAACCCGGGACGGTGGTCACGTTCACCGGCACCGACACCCTCCGGATGCGCGACGGCCGGTTCGTGGAGTACTGGGTCAACACCGACACCCTCCAACTCCTCACCCAGCTCAAGGTGTTGTGACCCCGTGCGACGGTCGGGCGCTCCAGGCATCGACATGCCCCAGCACGTAGTCGACCAGCTCGGCGGGCTGAAGATTGAGGGCCGCCACGGCCGGACGGCTCAGGGCGACCCGGACCGGTTCGAAGAAGCCCGTGTCGGGGTCGTCGAGTTCGGGACCGTGACGCAGGTCCAGGTCCATGGCGACCAGTTCGGCGAGGAAGTAGTGCTGGACGACCGTGCCCGTCCCGCGCGGTTCGGTCAGCGTCAGGAACTCGGTGGCCGACCCGATCGTGGCGCCGATCTCCTCCAGCGCCTCGCGGCGCAAGGCCGCCTCCAGATCCGCGTCCTCCGGCTCGACGCTCCCGCCGACGGTCGTGCAGTACGGATCACCACCGGGCCAGCCCCGCTGGAGGAACACCAGATGACCGCCGTCGAGCAGCACGGCCCGCGCTTTGTGACGAACCCTCATGTCCCCAACGGTAGTGTACCGAACGGCAGTTCGCCCCGGACGTCGGTCGGCCCGTCCACCGCGCTACCGCACGAGCCGCCATTCCTGCGAACCGTCCGCCGCCCTGTTCCGCAGGGTCAGCGGCGCCCCGTCGGACACTCCGGTCAGGTACAGGCTCGGATCCCTGACCGCCTGCAAGCGGTAGAAGCCGTCGCCGGTCCTCACCAGGTTCCAGCTGCCGGTGGTGCTGTTGTCGACCCACTGGCCGATCCGCTGCCCGGCTGTCGCGTTGCCGGTCCAGATGGCCGCCGCCCGGCCGCCCGACTTGTTCAACAGCGTTGCCCCGCCGCCGGGTTCGGACACCACGTGCCAGTACTGGGTGTCCGGGTCCGCGGCGGAACCCCGGGCCTCCAGGACGACATCCGGGACGTTTCCGTTGCCGATGTTCGCGTCGTTCGACGTCCCGCCCGTGCCGATCACCTGGCCGGTCCTCCGGTTCACCAACCGGTAGTAGGCGCCCTTCGACCGCCCGAGGTCGACCTCGGCATAGGCGATCGTCGAGGTGTCCTGGTTGTTGAGGATGGCGATACGGCCGGTGCCGTCGACGTACTGGAGGTCGCGGCTGTACCCGGCCCGCGACGTCGTCTGGTACTCCTTCCACACCCCGTCGGCACGACCGCTCCTGTTGACCCAGACGTCACCGCTGCCTGCCGAGTTGTAGACCAGTCCTCCTCCGGGCAGCCTGATGACGACGGGACTGCCGCCCGTGGCCAGCGGACGGGATCCGGGGTCGACCGGCAGCGCGGTGACGGCACCTCCGGTCGTCGAACTCCGGTAGAACTTCAGCGGGTTGTCGGCGAGCACGTACCGCGTGTCCGCCCCGCCGCCCCAGTACTCGTAGGTGAGCAGCCACTTGCCGTCCGAGGTCCGCACGACGTTCGTCATGCCCGGCCGTCCGCCGCCGATCACTGTCCTGCCATCGCCCATGGTCCGGGTCAGCCCCGCGACGTCGACGACGGGTGCGCTCCACCGGGCGCTTCGCCCGTTCCAGGTGCGGTGGGCGAGGATCTGCCCGTGCGAGTCCGTGGCGGTGTCATTGGCGGGGTCGAGGGCGGCGAAGCCGGTGGTCGGATCGAAGCCGGAGTAGTCGTTCTCGTCGGAGTAGTAGCAGACGAGTTGGTCCTTGTAGACCATCAGGTACGGCTCCCAGACGGGGTCCACCTGCCGGTGCGTGTTGGTGGTGGCGATGTTCTGTCCGATCGCGCCCGCGCTGCCGCCCTGCGGGCCGCCGGTCGCGATGACGTCGAGGACCTTCCAGGACGCGCCGCCGTCGGTGCTGGAGTACAGCGCGATGGCGAGGTCGCCGCGGTCGCCGTCGTTGGTGGGCGTCCAGTTCGGGTCGGCCGCCTTGTGTTCCGTGTAGTACGCGTCGTCGCCCGAGACGACACTCGCCAGCAGCAGGGTGCCCCGCTGCAGCCGGCCGACGTCCCGCGGCAGCGTGTAGAGGTAGGGGTTGGTCCAATTGCTCGTGTACTTCGCGTACTTGGGGTCCTTGGACAGATACGCGGGAGCCTCGACCTCCGACAGCGGTCGCCAGCTCGTCCCGTGGTCGTCGCTCGCGTAGACCGGGAGTGTCTGCCCGTCGGCACTGCCCGTGGCCGGGACGACGGTGGACTTCTCGAACGACGCGACCAGGCGCCCGCCGGGCAGTTGGGCCGACTTCGGGTAGACGGCGCAGTTGCCCCGCCCCTTGAGGCACGGCTCGCTGCCGAGTCGATAGAGGATTCCGCCCGTGGGGTCGTACGCCTGCGCTCCGGTCGCCATGGGGACCGCCAGCATCGCCGCGGCCCCGACGAACGTACCCAGCGCCCGTACCGCTCTGCTTCTTCGCACCGCTACTCCTTCACGTCGGTCGGGGAGACGAGTACGCGCACCTCCCACGGACCCAGTTCCAGCACCGCGCCCGCGGCGAGGGCCGTGCCGTCCAGGACGTCGACGAGATCGGCCGGCACCGTCGAACGGGTCCGCTCCCAGCTCCAGTTGTGGACGATGTGCACCCGACGGCCGTCCGGCGAGGTCCCGGTCGTCGCCGTGACGGACGCCGGGAGATCGCCCCATCCACTGCCGGCGACCGGCGCCAGCCATTCGGCCAGTGCGCGGGCGAGATCGCGGCCGGGCACGGTGCCGACGTGCGTGACCCGTCCCTCCCCGTGACGGCGGGTGGTCACGGCGGGCCAGCGTCCGAAGTGCGGGTGGTCGTAGGTCGCGAGGATCTCGGCGTCGGTGACGGTCAGGCCGTCCGCCCAGTACGTGGCGGTCGCGGTCTCGGGCAGCGACAGGGGGCTGTCGGGCGCGGACCGTACGGGCACGGGCCGCACGAGGTTGCTGAACTCGTCGTACGAGACTCCCGCCGCGTCGGTGAGCCGGGCGGGGGCCGGTTCACGGCGGGCGCGGGCCTCGTGGTCGGCGTAGCCGGTGCGCGGGCCGAGGACCAGGTGGCCGCCGGACCGTGCGTAGGCGGCGAACCAGTCGAGCGTGGTGTCGTCGGCGAGATACAGGGCGGGGACCACGAGCACGGGGTGGCGGCGGGCGGCCTCCTCAGGGGCCATGCCTTCGCTCCCCCTCGGGGAGGACCCCCGGCCGCGCGGGTCGTGGAGTTGGCGGGCGTGAACGACGCGGACCTGGCGTCCGGCGTCGAAGACGCCTCGGTAGAAGGGGTCGAGGATGCGGTGGTAGGCGGCGGGGTCCGGTTCGCCGTCCGGGGTCGCGAGGGGCGGGTGCTTCTGCATCAGCCACTTGCTGGGGGTGGAGTAGACGAGGGTGATGTCGGCGTCGGGTTCGAGACCGGCGACGAGCGGGCCCGCCGCCTCGAACTCCTGGCCCAGCCGGGCGAGTTCGGCGTAGGTGCGGCCCGGGCGCCCGCTGTGCGGAAGCACTCCGCCCCAGTAGGTCTCGGCGCCGAAGCGCAGGGTCTGCCACTGCCAGTACTCGATCATGCGGGCACCGCGGCCGACGAGGGCCCAGGCGGCCTGGCGCCACTGGCCGTCGTAGGCGGGCCGGTTGTCCCAGGCCATGCCGATGGACTGGGCGTTGGTCTCGGTGACGAGGAAGGGTGCCTGGCGGGAGGAGAACATCCAGTCGGCGGTCTGGTAGAGGGACCAGACGCCGGTGGTTCTCCACTTCTGCTCGTGGGTGTCCGGGGTCGGGTCGGGCAAGAGCAGGCCGTCCTGCATGTCGTAGTACGGATTGCCGGAGGCGATGTCGAGTCGGTCGGTGAGCCGGTCGTCCTCGACCGCCGGGCGGGTGTAGGAGATGCAGGTCGTGACGAAGTGCCCGGGGCGGGCGTACTCACGGACGATGTCGGCCTGCCAGCCGATGAACTCGGTGCACTGGCGGGCCTGGAACTCCCGCCAGGCGACGTCGTACTGGGGTTGGACGTTGCCGTCCGGGGTCCACAGGTCGGCCCACGTGGACAGCCGGTGGGACCAGTAGACCAGGCCCCACTCGCGGTTGAGGGTCTCGACGTCGCCGTACGTCGCGCGCAGGTGGTCGACGAAGCGCTGGAAGACACCGCGGTTGTGGAGCAGCTCCAGGCCCGGTTCGTTGTCGACCTGGAAGCCGATGACGGCCGGGTGGTCGGCGTACCGGGCGACGACCTCGCGGATGATCCGCTCGGCGTGGAAGCGGAACGCCGGGTGGGTGAAGTCGACTTCCTGCCGGGCGCCCCAGCCGATCCGCTCGCCGGTGCGCCGCTCACCGGTGATCTCCGGGTACTGGCGGGCCAGCCAGGGCGGTACGGCGTAGGTGGGGGTGCCGAGGACGACGGAGATGCCGCGTTCGTGGGCACCGTCCAACACCGGGCGCAGCCAGTCGAGTTCGAAGCGTCCGTTCTCGGGTTCCCAGGTCGACCAGACGGACTCGCCGACCCGGATCACGGTGAAGTGTGCCTCGGCCATGAGGTCGAGGTCGGTCTTGAGCTGCTCGTCGGGCCGTACGTCCGGGCCGTAGGCGGGGTGGTACTCGTGATAGTAGGCGGCACCGAACAGAACGCGGGCGGGCAGATCCGCCATGGACAAACCTCCGGTGGATGAGGGGACTTACTGCTTGACGCCGCCTGTGGCCAGGCCGCTCTGCCAGTACCGCTGGAGCAGCAGGAAGGCCAGGACGAGCGGAACGATCGAGATGAGGGAGCCGGTCACGACGAGGGCGAGCAGGTCGCTGCTGGCTCCGGCGCCGCCGTTCTGCGCCCGGGCGGCCCAGGAGGAGAGCCCGACCGTGATGGGGTACAGGTTCGGGTCGTTGAGCATGATCAGCGGCAGGAAGTAGTTGTTCCAGGTCGCGACGAGCGTGAAGAGGATGACCGTCACCAGGCCGGGAGCGAGCAGACGCAGTGCGATCGTGCAGAAGATCCGCAGCTCTCCGGCGCCGTCCACGCGGGCGGCCTCGATCAGGCTGTCGGGGACGGCGTCCTCGGCGGAGATCCGCATGAGGTAGAGGCCGAACGGGCTGATGAGGGACGGCAGGACGACGGCCCAAGGGGTGTTCACCAGGCCCGCCTTGGCGAAGAGCAGATAGGTGGGGATGGCGAGGGCGGTGGTCGGGATCATGATGGCGCCGAGGACCAGGTTGAACGCGGCGCCGTGGCCGCGGAAGCGGTACTTGGCGAAGCCGTAGCCGGCCGCCGCCGCGAGGAGTGCGGCGCCGAGCGCGCTGGCCCCGGCGTAGAGGACGGTGTTGAGCAGCCAGCGGCCGAACACGCCGTCGTCCTGGGTGAAGGTGGCCCTGATGTTCGACAGGAGCTGCGGCGCGTGGGAGAACCAGAGGCCGAAGGTGTTGAACAGGTCCTGGGTGCTCTTGGTCGAGGCGATCAGCAGCCAGCACAGAGGCAGCAGGAAGTAGGCCAGGACGGCCAGCATCGCGATGGTCAGCGGGGTGCTGCGGCGGCGGGCCGGCGCACGGCGCGACGGGCGGGGCCCGGTGCCAACCGGCTTTGCCGTGGCGGTGGTCGAGGCGGCGGGTGTCACGGTGGTCATGCGGTCCTCCTGCGGTTCGCGGTGAGCAGGAAGGCGTACGACACGATCACGATGACCAGTCCGAGGATGAAGGAGACGGTGGCCGCGTAGTTGGTCTGCTGGCTGATGAAGGCGACGGAGTAGGCGTAGAGGTTGGCGGTGTAGGAGCTGTCGATGACGTCCGGGGCGACGCTCATCAGCAGTTTCGGTTCGTTGAAGAGCTGGAAGCTGCCGATCACCGAGAAGAGGACGGTGAGGGTCAACGCCGGTCGCAGCGCGGGGAGTTTGATGGACCAGGCGATCCGCCAGGCGCCGGCGCCGTCCATGGCGGCGGCCTCGTACAGCTCGGCGGGGACGGTGCGTAGCGCGGCGTACAGGATGATCATGTTGTAGCCGACGAACTCCCAGGTGACGATGTTCGCGAGGCTGCCGAGCATCCAGCCGTCGGTGAGGAAGTGCGGGGCCGGCAGGTGGAGGTCGTGGCTGATCTGGGCGAAGGGGCCGAAGTCGGGGCCGTAGAGGTAGCCCCACATCAGGGTGGCGATCACGCTCGGGACGGCGTACGGGACGAAGATGCCGAGGCGGATCACCCGGGCCAGGCGGAGGAGGCCGCTGTCCAGGGCGAGCGCGAAGCACAGGGCGAGCACCAGCATCACGGGGACCTGGATGACGAAGAAGAGGGCGACCCGGCCCAGTCCCTTGAGGAGTTGGGGGTCCTTGAGGGCGGTGGCGTAGTTGTCGAGGCCGACGAACGTCGAGCCGCCGATGAGGCGTTCCTGGAAGAGGCTCAGGTAGGCGGCGTAGCCGAGCGGGGCGAGGAAGAGCAGCAGGAACAGCACCATGAACGGGGCGACGAACAGGGCTCCCGCTGAGGCGGGTTGGCGTCGTCGGGGCGGGGATTCCTTACGGGAGGGGGCTGTTGTGGCCATCGTCAGCCTCCCTTGACGGTGAAGCCCTGGCTCTTGGCGAAGGTCGTGATGCGTGACTGCCAGGAGCCGAGCGCGCGGACGGTGTCGGTATTGTCGGCGAGGGACTTGCCGACGGTCTCGGTCCAGTCCGTGGCCACCCGGTCGAGGAACGGCGGCCACTGGAAGGCCGGGTCGACCTGGGCGCTGATGTCGGCGAAGACCTGGTTGACCTTCTGGCCGCCGTAGAAGGCGGGGGCGTCGGCGAGGAAGCCCGCCTCGGCGAGCAGGGGCTTGGTCGCCGGGAAGAAGAACTGCTCGGTGGCGAACATCCTGGCGCTGGTGGGGTCGCTGTTGAGGAACTGGGCGAACACCGCTGCCTGGACGGGGTTCTTGGTGGAGCGGATGACGGCGGTGGTGGAGCCGCCCCAGTTGCCCGAGCTGGGTTTGGCCGCGTCCCACTGCGGGAGCGGGGCCGCGCGCCACGTGCCGGAGGTGGCCTTCGCGGACCCGGAGAGGAAGGCCGGTCCCCATGCGCCGGTCAACCAGGTCGCGTACCGGCCCTTGTTCAGGGCCGCGTACCAGGCGTCGGTGAAGTCGGGCTCCACGCCGATCACGCCGTCCTCGGCGAGGGTGCCCCAGTACGCGCCGAGCTTCCTGGAGACGGCGTCGTCGACGCTGACGGTGATGTCGCTCTTGCCTGACGTGATGTATGGCTTGGCGCCCGCCTGCCACAACAGGCCGTGCCAGGCGGCGACTTGGTTGGCCGCGAGGTTGGTGAGGTAGACGTCCGGGTCGGCCTTGTGCAGCTTGCGCGCCGCGTCCGCGAACGCGTCCCAGGTGGTGGGGACTTGGATGCCGTGCTGGTCGAAGATGTCCTTGCGGTAGAGCATGCCCATCGGTCCGGTGTCCTGCGGGATGGCCCAGATCTCTCCGCCGCTGCCGCTGACCTGCGCCCATGTCCAGTCCACGAACGTCGACTTGAGCGCGGAGGCGCCGTAGGGACGCAGGTCCAGCAGGCTGTCCGTGATGGTGAAGGTCGGGATGGCCTGGAACTCGATCTGCACCATGTCGGGGGCGCCGCTGTTCGCCTTGAGTGCGGTGCGCAGCTTCGTGTACTGGGGCGTGCCCTGGCCTGCGTTGACGACCTTGACCTTGACGGCCGGGTACTTCTTCTCGAAGAGGGCGACCTCCTTGTCGATGTTCGGGACCCAGGTCCAGAAGGTCAGTTGGGTCGGGGCCTTCATCGCCTTGTCGATGTCGGCCTGCGCCACCGGAGCGCTGGACGAGCTGCTCGTACCGCCGCCGCCTCCGCCGCAGGCGGCCAGCGACAGGGCTCCGGCGGCGACGAGGAAGCTCCGACGGCCAAGGGAGGAGGGCGAGTTGAGGAAGGGTCCGGACATGGTGAACTCCCGCGAGAGGGTACGAGGAACCGGCACACCGGGAACGAGGGCGTGCTGAAGGTGAGGTGGGGACGGCGTGGAGGGGAGGGCGGAACCGGGCGTCACCGGTGCCGCGGACGCCCCTTCAGGGGCACGGGTCCGGATCGATGCGCGGCTCGGCCGCGTGGGCACGGCCGGCCCCCACCGGGCCCGCGGTCAACGGACTCGCGAACCCGGCGGAACAGCTACCGGGGCGCCGCCGAAGACGCCCGGACGACGAGTTCGACCGGCGGATCGGTCATCGGCAACGGATCCGACCCGGGGTTCTCGATGGCATGCACCAGCAATTTCAGACCGTCCTGCGCCATGGCGTCGAACGGCTGCCGCACGGTCGTCAGCGGCGGAGTCACGTACGCGGCGACCGGGGTGTCGTCGAACCCGACCACGCTGACGTCCTCCGGAACGCGCCGACCCGCCTCCGCCAGCGCCCGCATCAGTCCGATCGCCATGTCGTCGTTCGCGGCGAACACCGCGGTGACGGCGGGGTCGGCGAGGAGTTCACGGCCAGCCGCGTGACCGGACGCGGCCGACCAGTCCCCCTCGACCACCGCGGGTTCCGCCCGCCCGTGCGCGGCGAGCGCGGCACGCCATCCGTCGAGCCGGTCCCGCGCCGACCACCAGCGCTGCGGTCCGGCCAGATGGTGGACCGTGCGGTGCCCCAGTTCCAGCAGGTGTTCGGTGGCGGCCCGCGCCATCTGCCCGGAGACGATCCCGCCCGTCACGACATGCGACGCGGCGAACGGCGGCGGCGCGCCGAGCACGAGGACCGGCACGTCGACCCGCGCCGACAGCTCCGCTCCGCCCTCCTCGTCGATGGGCTCCGAGATGACGATGCCGTCCACGCCTTGGTCCAGGAGCGAGTCCACGGCACCGGCGATGCCCGCCGCCTCGCCCTCCATCGTGTTGACGACACGGAGGGCGTATCCGGTGTCCCGTACGGCCCGTTCGACGCCCATGAGGAGTGAGGCGGGGCCGTACAGGGCGGTGCCGAGCGTCACGACGCCGATGGACCGGGTGCGTCCGGAGGCGAGTGCGCGGGCGGCGTTGTTGGAGCGGTAGCCGAGTTCTCCGGCCGCCGCGAGGACTCGACGGCGTACGTCCTCGGAGACGTACGGCTCGTCGTTCATGACCCGGGACACCGTCTTCTGCGAGACGCCCGCGAGGCGTGCCACGTCCACGCTGCGCGGTGCGGCTCCGCCGCCACGTCCTGCCACTGGTGTCATGGTGTCTCCCGATCTCCGGCAGCCGCATCCTAGCCCGGCTCCGGGTTATGACTGCGCTGTCATGACTGCGCAGTCATATCTACGCAACAGGGCTGGACGCGTCAAGACTTCGCGCGGAATCCGCGCCATGCGGGCACACCGGGGAGGGAGCTCCAGACCGGGCAGGTGTGCGGTGAGCGACACGACGGGGGTGATGCCGCCGGCGCACGCCGTCGGCGCAACGGGGTTCGCCGTTGCGGCCGGGGCGACAAGGACGGGCAAACCGTCAACCATCACCCTCGGACAGTCATACGACTCTCGTTCATAGCTACGAACTTGACTCCCGGTGGGTGCCGTCGGCGTCGAACCTCTGATAGTTAACTTTCCTGTCAGTTCGCGTGACGACCAACTCCCCACCCCCCACCACCTTTTGGAGTCCCCGTGGCCCACCTGTTCCACGACGCTGCGCCCTCCGAGCCGACGAACCCCTCGCGTCGGACGCTCCTCGCCCTCATCGGTGTGTCGGTCGCGGCGGCACCCCTGCTGCGCGCCCCGCAGGCCTCGGCCGCCCCCGCCGTCACCGCCGCGGCGGTCGGCCTCGACGACCCGGCGAAGAAGGAGATCGCCATGAAGCTGGTGTCGAGCGCCGAGAACTCCTCCCTCGACTGGAAGGCCCAGTACAAGTACATCGAGGACATAGGCGACGGCCGCGGCTACACCGCCGGGATCATCGGCTTCTGCTCGGGCACCGGCGACATGCTCGACCTCGTCCAGCTCTACGCGACCCGCAAGCCCGGCAACGTCCTCGCCAAGTACCTGCCCGCGCTCCGCAACGTCAACGGCACCGACTCGCACTCCGGACTCGACCCGAACTTCCCCAAGGACTGGCGCACGGCGGCCCAGGACACGGTGTTCCAGCAGGCGCAGAACGACGAACGCGACCGGGTGTACTTCAACCCGGCCGTCAGCCAGGGCAAGACCGACGGGCTGCGGGCGCTGGGGCAGTTCACCTACTACGACGCCATCGTCATGCACGGCGACGGCGACGACCCCACCAGCTTCCGCAACATCCGTGCCCGCGCGCTGCGTTCGGCCAAGCCGCCGGCCCAGGGCGGCAACGAGACGACGTACCTCAACGCCTTCCTCGACGCGCGCGTGTGGGCCATGAAGCAGGAGGAGGCCCACAGTGACACCACCCGGGTCGACACCGAGCAGCGCGTCTTCCTCCGCAACGGCAACTTCGACCTCAACACCCCGCTGACCTGGAAGGTGTACGGCGACAGCTACACCATCAACTGATCTGCCCCGCCCGCTCGTCGAGCAGTGACGCGAGCGGACGGAGCGGCGCCAGGGCCCGCGGGCACGGGGCCCTGGCGCACCCACGCGGACCGCTACGACGACCTCGCGGCCGACCCCCTTGCTCCGAGGCCGGTGCGGCCGATCCGCGCCCCTCCCGACGGCACCCCGCGGAAAACGTTGCAACCACCACAGGGGTACACTGACGCCGCCCAGGAGAACCGCGTCGTGCCTGGTCGCACGGCTGTCACAGCGAGGGGGTGGACGCCGTTCAGGTTCGCCCCGCCCGTATCCAGGACGTCGCAGCCGCCGCGGGCGTCTCGGTGTCCACGGTCTCGAACGTCCTGAACCGGCCCGAGCGGGTCAACGCCCGCACCGCCGAGCGGGTCCGCGACGCGGTCGCCGCACTCGACTACGTCCCCCACCCCGGAGCCGCGGGTCTGCGCACCGGCCACTCCTCCTCCATCGGCCTGGTCCTCCCCGACGTGGCCAACTCCTTCTACTCCCGCATCGCGCGCGGTGCCGCCGACGCGGCCTACGAGCACGGCTACGCCCTCGTCCTCTGCGACAGCAAGGACGCCCCCGAGCGGGAGCAGGGCTACTTCACGATGCTGATCGAGCAGCGGGCCGTGGGCGCGGTGGTCGTACCGCTCGGCGCCGACCCCACCCGCCTCACCCGGCTCCGCGCACGCGGCATCCCGCTCGTCCTGGCCGACCGCGCGCTGTCCGCCCAGGACGGCTGTTCCGTCTCCGTCGACGACATCGCCGGCGGCCGGGTCGCCGTGCGGCACCTGCTGGACTGCGGGGCGCGCGACATCCTCGTGGTGAACGGCGAGCGCGGCATCGTGCAGTGCGCCGACCGCTACCAGGGCGCCCGGCAGGCGGTCCGCACCCGCCGCGAGGCCCGCGTCCGCCAGGTCGTCGCCGACGAGATGACGGTCGCCCACGGACTGGAGATCGCCCGCACCCTCGACGAGCTGCCCGACGCCGTGTTCTGCACCAACGACTTCCTCGCCGCAGGCCTCTGCCGCGGCCTCGGCGAGCGGGGCGTGCGCATCCCCGAGGAGATACAGGTCGTCGGCTACGGCGACCTCGACATCGCCAGCTTCGTCGGCACGACGCTCACCACGGTCCGCCAACCCGTCGAGGAACTCGGCAGAGCCGCCGTCGGCATGCTCCTCGACGAGGTGGAAGCCCGCGCCGAACACGCCCACGAGACAAGGGTGTTCGCCCCGGACCTCGTCCTACGCGACTCCACCCGCCCGCTGCCCGTCCCGAACCCGTAGCGTCACCGGCCCCAGCAGTCCCGACGCCAGTTGCGCCGGGAACGCCCAGGCGGTGGGCGTCGTCTCGGCGAACCAGGGCGCCAGGGTGTTGTTGACGGTCACCTCGACCCGCACCAACCGCCCCGCGGTGCCCGGGAGTTGACAGCGATACGGCGGACAGAACGCCTCGCCGACCTCCGTCCCGTCGACGGCCACCGACACGCTGCCCCGCACCCGCCCCAGATCCAGCACGGGGTCCGAGCCGGGCGGCACCTCCACCTCCCGTGCGTAGGTCACACCGCCGCTCCAGCCGCCCAGGCCGAGCGACTGCCAGTCGCCCAGGGGGAGTTGAGCGGGAACCGTGCGGACGCGCACCGGTCCACGCCACGCGGATCCGCCTCGCAGTACGGCCGTGGGCACGGTCACGACGTCGACCTCCGTGGGCTCGGGAAGCGGCCGGCCCAGGGTCAGGACCGGGCCGTCGAGCTGCGTCTCGGCGCCGTCACCGACCCGTACCGTGGCCGCCGACTCCAGCGGCAGGTGAAGCGACACGGTCCCCGCCGGAACGGTGAAGCGGAACCGCTGGGCGCGTGCGCGCACGGAGTCCGTGGCCCGCAGCGGCAGTACGGCGCTCCCCAGCACCGGCGCGCCGGTGAGCCACTCGGTGTCCGGCAGCGGGTGCGGTCGTACCACCGCGTAGCAGTGCTGCAACTCCCCCCAGCGGCCCAGATGTTCGACGGTACGGCCGTGCCACTCCCCCGTCTCCGCCTCCCACCCCGCGCCACTCACCACGTGGTTCACCGGGTCGGCCACGCAGTCGACGAACACCGCCTCGCGCGGGTCGACGGCGTCGGCCACCACCTCCAGCACGTGTTCGCCGTCGCCCAGGGCGAGTTCGTGCCGGAAGAACATCGGCACCGCGCCCCAGTCGGACGCGTAGTACTCCACCTTCTCCTGCCGGGCGACGACCGCGCCGTCGAGCAGCACGGTGACGCCCACCGCGGCGCCCACGATCAGGACCGCCCGGCCGACGGCGTTCAGCCGCCCCCGGTAGGTCACTCCGCCGGACGGCCGTACGTCCTCCGGCAGGCACATGAACTGCGGGCGCGGACCGAACGCGTCCGGGCGGCTCAGGCAGAAGTAGCTGCCCAACGGGGTGTCGGCCGCGCCGGAGATCAGCAGCGGCCGGTCCTGGGCGTCCCCCAGCTCGTATTCGAGGACGTTGCGGGTCCTGCCGATCTCCACGGGGGCGGTCGCGCGATACCCGGTGCCGGTGTCCAGGCGCGCGCCGTTCCACCACACGCGCTTGGTGGCAGCGGCACCGATGTGCAGCTCGGCGGGGCCCCGGTGGTCCGTCTCCACGATCGCGCGGACCCGGGCGACCGTACGGGGTTCGGGCACCGGGACGCGGACGAACTCCTCCGCCACCAGGCCCTTGTTGCCGAGCAGACCGTCCGGGTCCGGGATGCCCCGGCTGGAGGAGTACAGCGAGACGCCCCAGTCGGCGGAGGCGAGGGGCAGGTCACCGGCGAGGACCTGTTCGACGGCGGACGCGTCGAGCGGATCGGGGGCCTGGGCGGACGGCACCGGCGCGAGGACGCGGACCCGGTTGCCGTACGTCGCCCGTGTCCGCTGCCAGTCGGTGTCGGAGTCCTCGGTCTCGGTCCACCGCATGGTCCAGATCCGGGGTGCGGTGACGGACGAACCGGCGGGCAGCGCGAGGTCGCCCCAGGTGTTGTCCATGGTGGGGACCAGGCGGCCCTCCCAGCCGGTCGAGATGTCGACCGCCCGTTCCGGCAAGGGGGTGGGCACGGTGGTCGGGTGGGTCTCCGGGGTGCCCTCGCGCCATACGACGAGGACGGCGGGGGCGCCTTCGAGCGGTACCTCGATGGTGGATCGGCCGTCGGCCACGGCGACGCGGGCCGGGACCCGGGTGCCGCTGGCCGGGTTCCAGATCTCGGCCTCGGTGACCGTGGCACGGACGGTGACGGTCGAACGGCGGGCGTAACGCGCCGGGTCCGCCTCGTGGTCGACGTCTCCCGGAAGCGTGCGGGCGTCCGGGAAGGCGCCCGTCACGAGGGCGACCGCCTCGACTCCCTCTCTCCTGACCAGCAGTGGCACCTCTCCGGTCGCGTGTCCGGCCGTGTCGGCCAGCATCGTCGCGCCCTCTTCGGCGTCGCTGGCCCGCTCCAGGCGCGGGTGCTTCAGCAGGGCCGCGACGACGGAGTCGTCCCCGGTCGTCCCGGCCGCCGTCGCGGGCGGACGGCCCACGACCACCACCCGGCCGCCCGCGTCGAGGAGTTGGGTCAACCGACGGGCCGTCTCCTCCTCCAGGACGCTCGCCGACGGCAGCAGCACCGCGCGATACGCCAGGTCCGTGACGCGCAGGGCTCCGTCGGCGGCGGTGGCGCGCTGGACGGACGCGTCGTCGACGACGTCGAAGGCGATGCGGTGGCGGTCCAATGAACCGACGTGCGGGTCACGCCAGTTGTTCGTGCCGCAGAGGTCCAGGTAGTCGCGCTGTGTCCCGTCGACGTCGGCATGCCCGTCGCCGAGGCGGCCGTCGCCGAAGTGCTGGACGGGGGCGTCCAGCGGGATGAGGGACTGCATGGTGGCGGTGGGGTGCAGGACCGCGACGTCGGCGCTGTAGGTGCCCCAGGACATGATCGAGCAGATCCGGGCGACGGCACGGGAGAACGCCGGGTACTGCCGCCAGTAGGGCTGGCGCCAGTCGGTGGACGGGGGCGCCCACTCGAACCAGCCGCCCGCCGTGCCGAAGTAACTGGCGTGCGGGTTGTACAAGTTGGCGCCGCTGCGCAGGAACGGCAGGAGCCAGTCGTAGGTGTCCGCCAGGGTGCCGCCCCAGCCGGAGGAGTGGAACGCCTCGATCCAGACGCGCTCGTGGCCGTAGAGGTGGGCCATGGAGGAGTGGACCTTGGAGTCGCCGTGGTGGTCGCTGCCCGCGGCGCCGTACCAGCGGTGGGTGCGGAAGTAGTCGGTGTAGATCTGCGTCGACTGGGCCGGGAAGCCCGCCCGCGCGGGATGGCTCTGGTCCGCGCCGACGAGCATGCCGCGTTCGCGGTGCCAGGCGGCGAGCGGCTTGAAGAGGGCCTCTTCGGTGAGTTCGGCCCGGACCGCGTAGTAGTCGGCGCGGATCTTCGCCGCGCGGGCGGTCAACGGGCCGAACAGGGCGGGGAGATGGTCGAGGAGGTCGTAGCCGCGGCGGGCCCGGAACTCGCGGGGGAAGCGGTGGCTCCAGGAGTTGGTGCCGGGCAGCTCGTCCTGGAAGCTGCCCGCGACGACATTGCCGAGGTACTCGGGGACGCGCCGGTCGTACTCGTGGTGGACGGTGTCCAGCAGCAGGCTCACCGCGTGCGGGTCCAGGTAGTCGAAGGCGGTA
This sequence comes from Streptomyces sp. NPDC090083, assembly GCF_044747445.1. Lineage (NCBI taxonomy): Bacteria > Bacillati > Actinomycetota > Actinomycetes > Kitasatosporales > Streptomycetaceae > Streptomyces > Streptomyces sp. NPDC090083. Next base: position 677,458 of record NZ_JBIVED010000004.1, read on the forward strand.
GGGACGGCGACGACGAGCTGTACGTCCGTGCCCTCGGGAGGCGCGGTCAGGCGGCGGCCCTCCCTGTCGTAGGCCGCGACGAGGGTCTCGGCGCCGCGCAGGGCGATGGTGCCGCCGGTGACGGTGGCTCTCCGCGAGCGCAGGGCGAGGCCGGTGGCCTCCGGGTGGCGGCGGGTGACCGCGCCCTGGACGTTGGCGCCGGAGAAGCCGATCTGGTCGTAGAACCACAGGCGGGTGCCGATGTCCCGGGCGATGCGGCAGGTGTCGGTGAAGCGGTCCCACCACTCCTCGCCGAACCACGGCGGGTCGTCGGTGCGGGCGCCGAAGGCCGGTCCGGCCGGGGCCAGGTTGATGACGACGAGGTTGTGGACGCCGCCGTCCGCGAACCGGCGCAGCTGCCAGTCGAGTTGCTCGCGGGTGACCCTGGCGCCCGACCACCACCACAGCGGGGTGGGGCCGAAGTCCCGGGGCGGGGAGTCGAAGAGCTGCTGCAACGCGGATGAGATCACGGTGTTGGTCCTTCCGGGTGCGGCTCGGTCACCCTCACGGATCAAAAAACGTTTTATGTCGGCTCCGTCGTCCGTCACCTGCGATGTTGGCATCGGATCCGGGACTCGGGAAGGAGGCCCGCTCGGCTTGCCGCAGATTGCCTCGGATACGTGCGAGAGGGCTTGTTGGAACGTTTTTCGAACCCTATATTCACTGCGACCCCGGCCCAGAGCCGCGAGGAGCCGCATCATGATCCGATTCCCGTCCCCACCGGAACACGCGGAACAGCCGCCCATCCCGAGGCACTTGTGGAAAGTGGCGGCCCTGTCGGGCATGGCGTCCTACCTGGACGCCGCGCTCATCGTCAGCATCGCCGTCAACCTGGCCATCTACCGCGACCACTACGACATGGGCGTGTGGATGGCCGGTGCGATCAGCGCGATCGTCACCGGCTGCATCGCCGTCGGCTCCCTCGTCGGCGGCCGCCTCGCCGACCTGTTCGGGCGCCGCCGCGTCTACAACCTGGACATCCTCTGCTACGCGGTGGGCGCGATCGTCATCACCCTCGCCCCCAACGACATCGTCCTCTTCGTCGGCGTGCTCGTCGCGGGCCTGGCCGCCGGAGCCGACCTGCCGACCTCCCTGGCCGTGGTCTCGGACGCGGCACCCCCCGACGGCCGGGCGCGCCTCGTGTCGTTCACCCAGGTCATGTGGGTGCTGGGCATCGTCGTCGTCATCTTCCTCGGCTACCTCCTCTCGGACACCGGCATGACCGGCGCACGGTTCATCACCGGCCATCTGGTGGTCGCCGCGCTGGTCACCTTCCTGCTCCGCGCCCGGCTCGAACTGGCCGAGCCGTCCGAGGCGGCACAGCGGGAGGAAGCGGCCGCGCTCGCCGCCCCGCGCGGCATCGAGCTGAAGAACGTGTGGAACCGCGCCGCGCTGCTGCCGATGATCGCGACCTTCGTCTACTACGTCACCTGGGGCATCGGCGCCAACACCTTCGGCCAGTTCGGCACCTACCTCCTGGTCACGGTCAGCGGCGCCTCGCAGAGCCTGGCCACCGGCATCAACCTGGCCTTCCTGCCCATCGCACTCGTGCTGACCTTCGTGTTCGTCCGCGTCGCCGACACCCCCTGGCGCGACCGGCTGTTCTACGTCTTCACCGTCGTGCAGGTCGTGGCCTTCAGCATCGCGTCCCTCACGGCGGGCGCGCTCGCCGGCATGCTCGTCTTCTTCGTGCTGTACCAGATCTCCAACCCCTTCGCGGGCGAGGCCAGTTACAAGGTCTGGTCGCAGCTCACCCTGCCCCCGGACACCCGCGGCACCACCCAGGGCCTCACCTACGCCCTCTCCCGCGGGGTCTTCGCGGGCGTCGCGTTCGTCACGCCCGCGCTGATGGACTACAGCGCGTCGCTCCTGCTGTGGCTGATCACCCTCTGCATGGCGGCGTCCGGGATCGCGGGCGTGTACGTCATCCATGTCCTCATCCGGCGCTCCCCCGACACCGCGGTGGCCCCGGCGAATCTGGGCGTGGCCCGGACCTGAGTCCCGCACCGGCCCCCGGACCGCACACCGGACCCCGGACACCGTAAGGACACCACGCATGACAACGCCCGACCCCACGACCGTCACCGTGACCGACGAACGCGCCGCCGCCCTGCGCGAGTTGCTCTCCCCGGCACCCCGCCGCCGCACCCGGATCGGGCTCGTGGCGGGCGGCCTCGGCGCCTACTGGCCCCAGTTCCCGGACCTGCTGCCGCAGTTGAAGGAGTCGTCCGCGTACGTCGCCGAGCGCTTCCAGCGGATGGACGCAGAGGTGACCGACGTCGGCTTCATCTCCGACGCGGTAGAAGGAGCGGCGGCGGCCGAGCAACTGCGGCGCGCGGACTGCGACTTGATCGTGCTGTTCCTGACGACCTACCTGACCTCGTCGATGGTGCTGCCGATCGCCCGGCGCTCGCACACCCCGGTCCTGGTCATCGACCTCCAGCCGTCCGAGCGCATGGACCACGCCTCCTTCGACACGGGCGCCTGGCTCGCCTACTGCGGGCAGTGCCCGGTGCCCGAGGTCGGCAACGTGTTCCGGCGGGCGGGCATCCCCTTCCGGTCGGTGTCGGGCTGGCTGCGCCAGGAGTCGGCCTGGCGGCGCATCGAGCAGTGGATCCGGGCCGCCCATGTACGCGCCTCGCTCCGGCACGCGCGGCACGGACTGATGGGGCATCTGTATCCCGGCATGCTCGACGTGTCGACCGACCTGACGCTGCTCCCGGCGACGTTCGGCTCGCACGTCGAGGTGCTGGAGTTCGACGATCTGCGGCACCGGGTGGAGCAGGTCGGCGAGGCCGAGACCCGGGAGCGCACGGCCCTCGCCCGGCGGGTCTTCGCCGTCGACGACAGCGTGGTGGACGAGGACTTCGCGTGGGGGGCGACCGTGTCCGTCGCCCTGGACCGGCTCGTCGAGGACTTCGGCCTCGACACCCTCGCCTACTACCACCGGGGCCTCGACGGCGAGCTGCACGAACGGCTCGGCGCCGGCATGATCCTGGGCGCCTCCCTGCTCACCGCCCGGGGCGTGCCGGCCGCCGGTGAGTACGAACTCCGCACCAGCCTCGCCCAGTTGGCGACCCAGAGCATCGGCGCCGGAGGTTCCTTCACCGAGATCCAGGCCCTCGACTTCGAGGCCGGCGTGGTGGAGATGGGGCACGACGGGCCCGCCCACCTCGCGGTCAGCGCCCGGGATCCGCTCCTGCGCGGCCTGGGCGTCTACCACGGCAAGCGCGGCTGGGGCGTCAGCGTCGAGTTCGACGTCCGGCACGGGCCCGTCACCCTGCTCGGCCTCGGCCAGGACGCCGACGGCAGCCTCTCCTTCGTCACCTCGGAGGGCACCGTCGTCCCCGGACCCCACCTCGCCATCGGCAACACCACCAGCCGCGTCGACTTCGGCCGCGATCCGGGCGAGTGGGTCGACGCGTGGAGCGCGACGGGCGTGGGCCACCACTGGTCCCTCGCCCTGGGGCATCACGCGGCGGACTTCCGGGCCGCGGCGAGTCTGCTGGGGATCGAGCACCGGGAGGCGTGAGGACGGCGGTGCGCGCGGGCACGGGCCCTGCCGGGAGCGGGCGTTCACGCCGGGCGCGGGCCCGGCAGCCGCCCGGAGGGCACCCCGCCGGTTCAGTACGGCAACGTGATCCGGTGCTTCTCCAACGCCCCCGAGTACCGGCTCAGCAGCGCGTCGAACCCCGCCAGCAGCAGTCCCGCCGCCTCCCCCGCCTCGGTCAGGTCGCCCCGCTCGCAGGCCTCGACCACCTCGGCCACATCGCGGCGGAGGATCTGAAGCGAGTCGCCCTGGATGAGCACGCCGGGGAACCGGCGGCCGGGCAGACGGACCACGGCGTCGTTCCCGCCGTCAGTGAACAGCTCTGCGTCTATACGCTCCATGGAGCCATCCAACCCGACAGCACCGCCCGACTTCAACGACGTTGTCCGCGAAGGACCTTGGACACGGCACAGCAGCACCGGCACCCGGCCGCCGTCAACGCGCCCGGCTCGGGCGGCGACGTCACGCGGCGGACCCGCCGCGCCCAGCCGTGGCACGGGGCCGCACGCCCGGCTCCCGGTCCCGGCCGCGTACCCAGAAGAACAGGACCACCGAGGACAGCGCCGCGACCGCGCACCAGGTGGAGACGAACTCCAGCTCCCACAAGGTCCAGCAGATCAGCGCGCCGACCGCGACCAGCACGCCCAGCACCACGAGGCCGCGCTCACCGGACAGGAGCAGCGCGCCGATCGTCGCCACCAGGTAGCCGGCGATGACCAGTTGGGGGTGCGGCAGATGGACGACGTAGCCGAGGGTGTGACCGCGGATCTCGGCCGTCACGGAGTGGGCGGCGAGCGCGTGCCCGAGTGCCGCCGCCGTCACCGCGCCGATCACCACGAAGACGCTCAGCCGGGGCCTGGCCCGCCGGGACGCGGCGCACCAGGCGCCCACCGGGACCCAGACCGCCAGCAGCGGCATGGCGATGACGGCCCAGGCGAGGGTGGCGGGCCCCGAGCCCCCGTCGGCGTCCCACACCGCCGACTCCACGATCTGATGGGCGCCCAGCAGCAACGGCAGTGCGGCGAGCGGCAGATCGGTCCGCCGCCTGGCCCGTGCCACACACGCCACTCCCACAGCGGCGACCGCCGCGCCCGCCACGAGGTCGGCCTTCGCACTCCAGCACATGGCACCTCCACGGGTCCGTCCGCGTCCACTGATCACCGGCCACGCTACGTCCTGGCCCCACCGCACCCCGGGTGACACGACGGCCGCGCGTGCCGTGACGGCCTGCCCGCGAACCCTCCGTCGACGACCGGCCCGGACAACAGCCGGGCCCACGGCCGGAGTTGACGGCGGTGCCACGAAACCACCCCCGGCCTGCGCGGGAAGGTCCCCCCATGATTGGCTGACCCCGCCCGCCGCACACCGTGCGCACGCAGCAGGAGGACACCGCAGCCATGAGCAATGCCTACACGTTCGAGTACAAGGTCGTCACCTTCCGGGAGTCGCTGATCGGCGACGCGCTGGACAGCGACAAGCTGGAGAAGGTCCTCAACAAGCACGCCGAGGACGGCTGGGGCCTCAAGGCCATCACCGCCGCCGACGTCAAGGGCCGCATAGGTCCCGGCGCGGTCGAGGGCCTGCTCCTCACCTTCGAGCGGCCTCGCGCGTAACACCCACACCGTACGCGGGACGGGGGACGGGACGCCTCAGCGCCGAGGCCGGGTGAGCGGCGTGCCGGGGCCCGGGATCTCCCCCGACCCGCGGGGGATCAGCTCGGTCGGCATGACGACCCTGCGCGGCGGTGACGTGTCCCCGTGGATGCGGTCGAACAGCAGCTGCGCGGCGCTCGTCGCGAGGGCGACCGGGTCCTGCGCGATGACCGTGACCGGCGGTGTCAGCTGCGCGGCCAGCGCGAAGTCGTCGAAGGCGACGAACGCGACGCCGGCGGGCAGCACCGCCCGCACCCCGAACGCGAGGACCTCGTTGCCCGCGAGGACGGCCGTGGGCGGCTCCGGTGCGCGCAGGAGCGCGATGACGGCCCGGGCGGCGTCCGCGCCGGACCGTACGTCGTGCCGGACGAGCGCCGGATCGGCGGCGATGCCCGCGGCGTCCAGGGCCGCCAGATAGCCGCGGTGGCGTTCGCCGGACGTCCAGATCTCCGGCCTGTCGCCGAGGTAGCAGATGCGGCGGTGGCCGTGCGCGATCAGATGGCCCACGGCCCGCCGTACCGCGCCGAAGTTGTCCACCACCACGGTGTCGACGTCGAGGCCCGGTGCCACCCGGTCCACGCACACGATCTTCGTGCCCCGCGCCTGCGCCGAGCGCAGCACGCGGTGGTCGCCCGCGACCGGGGCGAGGATCAGCCCGTCGACCCTGCGCGCGGTGAAGGCCGCGATGACCTCGCGTTCACGGTGGAGGTCGGCGCGGCTGGAGCCGATGAGGACCATGTTGCCGCGCCGGTGCGCGACGTCCTCGGTGGCCGAGGCGACGGCGGCCATGAAGGGGTCGGCAACGTTGTCCACCATCAGTCCGATGGTCTGGCTCAGCCGGTCCGCGCGGCGCAACTGCCGTGCCACGTCGTCGCGTTGATAGCCCAGCTTGCGGACGGCGGCCGCCACCCGGGCGGCGGTACGGGGTGCCACGCCCGCCTCGCCGTTAACCACGCGGGACACCGTCATGACGCTGACGCCCGCTTCCGCGGCCACGTCCTTCATCCTGGGTCGGCTGGGACGACTGGTCACGCCGTGTCCTCCCGAGGTCATCCAGCGCGACCGGATCAGAGCCTGTCCGGCGGGCCGACGGTGTCCGCCCAAATCCCCGTTCGTTCACGACCCTTGACGCCCACTCACGGGCCTCCCAGAATCGACGAGCTGTTAACGATACCAACCAGAAGGCACAACATGGCCTCTGCAAGAGAACCGCTTCTCGCGGCACACGGTGTGGTCAAGCGTTTCGGCCATGTCCAGGCGCTCTCGGGCGCCGACTTCACGGCGTACGCCGGTGAGGTCGTCGCACTGATCGGTGACAACGGCGCCGGCAAGTCGACGTTGGTGAACGTACTTTCCGGCGTGCTCACCCCGGACGAGGGCGAGGTGCGCCTGGACGGGACGCCGGTCCGCTTCGCGGGGCCGATGGACGCGCAACGGCACGGGGTCGAGACCGTGTACCAGGATCTCTCGCTGGCACCGGATCTTGACGCGGCGTCAAATCTGTATCTCGGCAGGGAACTTGTGCGTGGAGGCCTGCTCGGCCGGCTGGGCGTGCTCGACCGGCCCACCATGCGCCGGGAGGCGATCACGGCCTTCGCCGAACTCGGCGTGGAACTGAAAGATGTGACGGCTCCTGTGACAACGTTGTCAGGAGGGCAGCGGCAGTCCGTGGCCGTGGCGCGCGCCGTCGCGTTCGCCAACAAGGTCATCTTCATGGACGAACCGACCGCCGCCCTGGGCGTCGTCCAGCGCGCCCGGGTCCTGGAGACCGTCCGCAGGGTCGCCGACCGGGGCATCTGCGTCGTCCTCATCAGCCACAACATGCCCGAGGTGCTGTCGGTCGCGGACCGGGTCGAGGTCCTGCGGCTGGGCCGCCGGGTCGCGTCGTTCACCGCGGCCGACGCCACGATCGAGAAACTCGTCGGCGCCATGACCGGATCGCTGGACGAGCCCGCGCAGAACGGGAACCACGACCCGGTCGGCGCGACGGAAGCGGAGGACGGGCGATGAGCGCCAACAGCCAGGACATCAAGCCGGCCGCCCCGGCGCAGGAGCCGCCCCCGGCCGCGGACGGACGCCTCACGATCCCGCCGTGGCTCCGACGGGCCGCCGGCATCAGCGAGTTGTGGACCTTCGTGATCCTCGTCGCGCTGGTCGCGTTCTTCACGATCGCGGCGCCGGGCAAGTTCTTCACCACGTACGACATCACGCAGATCGCCGTGAACGCGGCCATCTACCTGGTGCTCGGCGTCGGCATGACGTTCGTGATCATCACCGCGGGCATCGACCTGTCGATCGGCTCGGTGCTGGTGCTGGCGGCGGTGGCCGCCGGTGAGTACAACATCCACCACGGCGGGCCCACCGCGGGCTGGTTCACGGTCGCGGTCTGTGTGGTCATCGCCCTTGCGGTGGGGGCGGGTTGGGGCGCGTTGCAGGGCGCGGTGGTGGCGACCGGGAAGGTGCCGCCGCTGATCGTGACCCTGGGCGGTCTGGGCGCGGCACTCGGCATCGCCGAACTCGCCACCGGCGGCCAGGACCCCTCCGGCGCCTCCGCTGCGCATCTCCAGAACAGCCTGGGATTCGGCAAGTTGCTCGGCATCCCCTGGATGGTGATCCTCGCCGCGGTGGTCACCGCCCTGTTCGGCGCGGTGCTCGGCGCCACCCGGTTCGGCAGCCACACCCTGGCGATCGGCTCCAACCCGACCGCCGTCCGCCGCGCGGGCATCTCGGTGGGCCGCCATCTGATCAAGGTCTACGGCCTGATGGGCCTCCTCGCCGGTCTCGGCGCGGTGATGTGGCTGGCGTCGTACGGCACGACGTCGATCGCCGGGCACTCCACCGACAACCTGAAGGTGATCACCGCGGTGGTCCTGGGCGGCACCAGCCTGTTCGGCGGGCGGGGCTCGGTCCTCGGCACGGTGATCGGTGTGTTCATTCCCGCGGTGCTGACCACCGGGCTGATCGTCATCGGCGTCCAGCAGTACTGGCAGGACGTCGCCGTCGGTGTCGTCCTGGTCGCCGCCGTCTACATCGACCAGATGCGCAGGAAGACCCGAGAGCGTGCGTGACCGCCGCCCCGCTCCCCTCCCCGACTCTCGCCCAGACCCTCGTACCACCCAGGAGGACAGCCTTATGTCGAACATCCGCCTCACCCGCAAAGTACTGGTCGCCGCGGGCACCGTGCTGGTCCTGACCGGCGCCGCCGCCTGCAGTTCGTCGAGCGACAGCGGCAGTTCGGGGTCGAAAGGAGGGGCCTCCGGCAAGAAGGTCCGGCTGATCACCGGTGTGAAGAGCGACCCCTTCTACATCACCATGACGTGCGCGGCGCAGACCGAGGCCAAGGCGAAGGGCATGGACTTCTCGGCGGACGGTTCCGCGCAGTGGGACGTCTCCGTGCAGCGGCCCCTGCTCGACTCGGTGGCGGCGTCGCGGCCGGACGGGCTGCTGATCTCGCCGGTCGACACCAGCGCGCTCACCCCGTCGCTGAAGCAGATCCAGTCGGCGGGCACCAAGGTCGCGCTGGTGGACACCACGGTCACCGACGACTCGATCGGCATGACCCGCATCTCGTCCGACAACGAGAAGGGCGGCCGGGTCGCGGCCGACGCGCTCGCCAAGCTGATGAACGAGAAGGGCTCGGCCATCGTCATCAGCGTCAAGCCCGGTGTCTCCACCACGGACGCGCGCATCAAGGGCTTCACGGAGGAGATGAAGAAGTACCCGAACATCAAGATGCTGCCGACCCTCTACGACAACGACCTGCCGGCCACCGCGGCCTCGCAGATCCAGTCGACGCTGGCGGCCCACCCGGACCTCGGCGGTGTGTTCGCGGGCAACACCAACACCGGTCAGGGCATAGCCACCGGCCTCAAGCAGGCGGGCAAGGAGGGCAAGGTGCAGGTCGCCGCGTTCGACGCCGAGCCGGACGAGATCGCCTCGCTCAAGGCGGGCACCCTCCAGGTCCTGGTCGCGCAGGACCCGGCGGCGATCGGCAAGGAGGCCGTCGACCAGCTCGCCGACGCCTTCGAGGGCAAGTCGGTCCAGAAGTCGATCGGCACCAACATGGTCGCCATCACCAAGGCGAACATGAACCAGCCCGAGATCAGCAAGTACTTCTACAAGTCGGGGTGTTGAGCGCACTCCCCCGTTGTCGCCGCCGGGCGCCCGTCCGTGTCACGGGCGCCCGGCGTCGCCGTGTCCGGGAGAGGGAAGCGTCGCGTCGGGGAGTGGGAAGCGCCGCGTCCGGGAGTGGCAAGCGTCGCGTCGAGAAGACGGAAGCACCGCGTCGAGGAGAGGGGCGCGCCCTGCCGCACCGCCCTCGCACACGAGGGGCCAGAAGAGGGACTTTGCATGACCATGCGCGAGGGTGCATAATCTTCCTATGTCTAAGGTCCTCACCTCCCTCCCCACCGGCGAGCGCGTCGGCATCGCCTTCTCGGGCGGACTCGACACCTCCGTCGCGGTCGCCTGGATGCGCGACAAGGGTGCCGTCCCCTGCACCTACACCGCCGACATCGGCCAGTACGACGAGCCCGACATCGCCTCGGTGCCCGGCCGCGCGCAGGCCTACGGCGCCGAGATCGCGCGCCTGGTCGACTGCCGTGCGGCGCTGGTCGAGGAGGGCCTGGCCGCGCTGACCTGCGGGGCGTTCCACATCCGCTCCGGCGGGCGCGCCTATTTCAACACCACCCCGCTGGGCCGTGCCGTCACCGGCACGCTGCTGGTCCGGGCGATGCTGGAGGACGACGTCCAGATCTGGGGCGACGGCTCGACCTTCAAGGGCAACGACATCGAGCGGTTCTACCGCTACGGCCTGCTCGCCAACCCGCACCTGCGGATCTACAAGCCGTGGCTGGACGCGGACTTCGTGACCGAGCTGGGCGGCCGCAAGGAGATGTCGGAATGGCTGCTCGCCCATGAGCTGCCGTACCGCGACAGCACGGAGAAGGCGTACTCCACCGACGCCAACATCTGGGGCGCCACCCACGAGGCCAAGACCCTGGAGCACCTGGACACGGGCGTCGAGACCGTCGAGCCGATCATGGGCGTCCGCTTCTGGGACCCGTCGGTCGAGATCGTCACCGAGGACGTGACGATCGGCTTCGACCAGGGCCGCCCGGTGACGATCAACGGCAAGGAGTTCTCCTCCCCCGTCGACCTGGTGATGGAGGCCAACGCCATCGGCGGCCGGCACGGCATGGGTATGTCCGACCAGATCGAGAACCGGATCATCGAGGCCAAGAGCCGCGGTATCTACGAGGCCCCCGGCATGGCCCTGCTGCACGCGGCCTACGAGCGGCTCGTGAACGCGATCCACAACGAGGACACCCTCGCCCAGTACCACAACGAGGGCCGGCGCCTGGGCCGGCTGATGTACGAGGGCCGCTGGCTGGACCCGCAGGCCCTGATGGTCCGCGAGTCCCTGCAGCGCTGGGTCGGCTCGGCGATCACCGGTGAGGTCACCCTGCGGCTGCGGCGCGGCGAGGACTACTCGCTGCTCGACACCACGGGCCCGGCGTTCAGCTACCACCCGGACAAGCTGTCCATGGAGCGCACCGAGGACTCGGCCTTCGGCCCGGTCGACCGCATCGGCCAGCTCACCATGCGCAACCTCGACATCGCCGACTCCCGCGCCAAGCTGGAGCAGTACGCGGGCCTCGGCCTGATCGGCACCGGCAACGCCGCGATCGGCGCCGCGCAGGCCGCCGCGACCGGCCTCATCGGCAGCATGCCCGAGGGCGGCGCCGAGGCCATCGCCTCCCGCGGCGAGGTCTCCGAGGACGACGCGCTGCTCGACCGCGCGGCGATGGAGTCCGGCACCGACTGATCGACTCGGCCCCTGTGCACGGTCGCCGGGCCGGTCCGACGCGTTCGCCGTCGGACCGGCCTTCGGCGTTGGGGCCGAGGGGGACCGCCGACCGGCCGCGCCCGCCCCTCCGTCCTCCCCCGCTCCCCGCTCCCCGCTCCCCGCTCCCCGCTCCCCGCTCCCCGCTCCCCGCTCCCCGCGTAGCCTTCCTCCGTGACCACGCACCCCGCCATCGCCGTGAGCGTCGAAGCGATGCTCGAAGACCTCCGGACCCTCGTCGAGGTCGAGTCCCCCTCCCGTGACCTGGACGCCCTGCGGACCTCGGCGGAGGGCGTCGCCGGGGTCATCGAGACGCGACTCGGCGGACGGGCCGTGCTCGTCGAGAGCGGGGGCGGGCCGCACGTCCACTGGTCCGGCGGAGGCACGCCCCGGGTGCTGGTCCTCGGGCACCACGACACCGTGTTCCCGCTCGGCACCCTCGCGCGCCGCCCCTTCCTGGTCGAGGACGGCCGGGCGACCGGGCCCGGTGTCTTCGACATGCTCGGCGGTCTGGTGCAGGCGATCCACGGGCTGGCCGCGCTGGAGGACCGGTCCGGCGTCGAGATCCTGGTGACCGCGGACGAGGAGGTCGGCTCCCACTTCTCCCGCGCGCTCATCGAGGAACGTGCCCTGGCCTGCGGTGCCGTGCTCGTGGCCGAGGGCGCCGCCGACGGCGGGGCCGTGAAGACCGGCCGTAAGGGATGCGGAACGTTCGAGGTGTCCGTCGCGGGGCGGGCCTCGCACGCGGGGCTCGAACCCGCCGCCGGGGTCAACGCGCTGATCGAGGCGGCACACCAGGTGCTGGAGATCGCGGCGCTGGCGCGTCCCGAGATCGGCACCACGGTCACACCGACCGTCGCGTCCGCCGGAACGCTGGACAACGTGGTGCCCGCGCGGGCGACCGTCGTCGTGGACGTCCGGGTCGAGTCGGCCGCCGAGAAGGAACGCGTCGAGTCGGCGTTCGCCGCCCTCGCCCCTCGTCTCGACAAGGCCGTGATCACCGTGGAGGGAGGTGTCGGCCGGCCGCCGATGCCCGAGTCGGCCGCGGCCGGACTGTTCGCGGTGGCACGGCGGTTGCTGCCCGGGCTCGAAGGGCGGGCGGTCGGCGGCGGGAGCGACGGGAACTTCACGGCGGCGCTGGGGGTGCCGACGCTCGACGGGCTGGGCGCGGTCGGCGGCGGGGCGCACGCGGACCACGAGTATCTGCTCGTCGGGTCGATGGCCGAGCGGGCGGGTCTCGTCGCCGGGCTGGCGGACGCGATCCGGAGCGCCTGACCCCGGGTTTGTCGGGCCCGTCCGGGCGGCATCAACAGGCCGTCGGAGAGCGATACTCGACCATGCGGGGGCTTGTCCCGTGATGGCCTGATTCGGGAGCGGCGATCAGTGAGCAGTGTCAGCACAGTCGCGGGCAAGGTCGAAGTACGGCTCCGCTGGGATCCGAGCCCCTGGGGGCAGCAGCCGCGGCATCTGGACATCGTCGCGGCGACCTACTCCGCGGACGCCCCGTACGGACGGCCGGTGTACGTGGTCAACGCCGAGACCCGCTCGCCGGACGGCACGATCAACATGAGCCGGCACAGCGAGAGCGGCCAGGGGTACGGGTACATCGAGGTGATGGTCCTCGAACTCGACCGTCTCGCCGGGTCGTTCGCCCGGGTGGTCGTCGGGGTGGCGATCCACCAGAACGGCGGGGCCAGGACGTTCGGTGAACTGTCGCACGCCAGGACGCTGGTCGTGGAGGGGTACAAGGAGCTGCTGTCCGACGACTTCACAGGGGTGGCCGGATCCACCGCCGCCACGGTCGCGGAGTTCACCAAGGACGCCTCCGGCGCCTGGGAGTTCCGCCCGATGGTGCGGGGGTTCGACAGCGGACCGGCCGGATTCAGTGCGGAGATGGGCAGCGCGTCTCGGCCCTGACCGGCTGCTCGGCGTCGTACTGCGGCAGCAGTGTCGTGACGGTCGGGCGCCGGTGCCGCAGTTCGTGGACCAGGCCCAGGACGACGGCGGCGGCCACCGCGACCAGGTGTTCCCGCCCGGCCAGATTCGGCTTCACGATCGACTCCCACACCATCGATCCCCCGGTGAGGAAGAACACCACGGGCGCCCGCCGGACGACCGCGAGATACGTGAACAGTCCTACGACCGCCGCCGACGGTCCGGTGTCGAGGACGTGCCCGATCTCCGGCCGCAGCCCGATCCCGCCGCAGCAGTCCGGCCCGATCAGGAGCATCACCCGCACCGTGAGCGTGCCGGCCAGCGTGGTCACGTAGGCGACGACGAGGGTGCGGGCCCGGCCCAGGGCCAGCTCGGCGAGCGCGAAGGCGAGGAACAGCTGGGTGATGCCGGCCCAGACGGGGAGGTCGAGGGCGGGGACGTACAGCGATATGGGTGTGCGCAGCAGGGCGAGCCACAGGGGCAGGTCGCCCTGGACGCCGCCGACGTCCCGGACGATCCGGGCGCCGGTCGGGTTCTGCGCGACCGCGTGGAAGAAGATCACGCCGAAAGCGGCGACGAACGCGAGGGACACCCCCATCAGCCCGCGCCGCATCAGCTGTCGTACCGGATCGACGACAATGCCCTGCCATTCACCGCGCAGTGTGCGCCAGATGAACAACGGTCCCCAACTCCCCACCTCGGTCGAACATACGGATCGGAATGTAGCCCCCCTGTGCGGGTCCTGTGTGGACCGGGGCCGCCGGAGCCGTTGTCGCAGCTCGCGGACGGTACGCATGGGGCTGATATTGAAGAGTGGGAAGCTTTCCCGACGGTTGTTCGAGGACTGAAGGAAGCGGAGGACCGGTGGGCGCCTCAAGAGATCCGGCCGGTTCCACCGTGGTAGACGCAGGACAGCGCTCCACGCCTCCACTGAGCTGGGCCGTGGTGGTGTTCTGGCTGGTCGTCGTGACGCTGCTCGTGGCGGTGACCGGTGTCGTGCTCGGCCGGGACACCCGGCCGGCCCCTTTTCTCGTGGTGCTGCCCGCGCTGATCGCCGGGCGCGGCACCGTGCGGCAGACCGTCGTCGCCTCCGCGTGGGTGACGCTCGTCATCGCCGGCTCCCTGGTCGACACCCCGCTGGGCACGGCGGGCGCCGACGCGGCCGTCATCGCCTTCACCCTGGTGTTCAACGGCCTCAGCGTGGCGCGGGCGGCGCAGCGGATCCGCTGGGAGGGCGAGATCGCCCGGCTGCGCTCCGCAGCTGCCGCTCTCCAGCGCCAGATCCTGCGCCCGTTCCCCCTGATGACCGACCAGCTCCTGGTGCACGGCCTCTACCAGCCCGTGGAGGAGGACAGCCGGGTCGGCGGTGACGTCTACGAGGTGGTCTCCTCGCCGTACGGCAGCCGCGTGTTCATCGCCGACGTCCAGGGCAAGGGACTCCAGGCGATCAGCGCCGCGTTCGCCGTGCTCAGCGCCTTCCGCGAGGCGGCCGTCGCCGAGCCGACCCTCACCGCCGTGGTCGACGCCCTGGAGGAGGCGGTGCTACGGCACAACTCGTTCGCGGCGCAGACCGGTGAGCGGGAGCGGTTCGTGACGGCGATCGTGCTCGGTGTGGACGGCGGGGACGAGGTCCAGGCGATCAACTGCGGTCATGTGGCGCCGCTGCTGCTGCGCGAGGAGCGGGCCACGCCGGTGCTCCGGCAGGAACCGTGCGTCCCGCTGGGCCTCGACGCGCTGGCCCCTGAGCCGCGTACCGTCGAATGGTTCGACTTCCCGGCGGACGGCACGCTGCTGCTCTGCACGGACGGGGTCACCGAGGCGCGCGCTCCGTCGGGCGCGTTCTATCCGCTAGAGGAGCGCGCGGCGGCCTGGGGCGAGGTCCTCCCGAAGGACGTGCCGGCCACCGTCTACGGCGATCTGCGCCGCCACACGGCGGGCACGCCCCGTGACGACACCGCGCTGCTGGTGCTGCGCAGGCGGGGCGACGCGGGCCTGCCCTGACCGGGCGGAGGGGCCGGCCGGGTCGGGACGGTCACGGTCGGCCGCCCTGGCGGGGGTCGCCCGCGGTGAGGTGTTCCAGGACCTCGGCCAGTTCCTGGCAGGCCTTCTCCACCGAGAGCCGGGTGTTGCGCTGCTCGGTGATGACCGAGGAGAGCAGCAGGGCGGTGAGGGCCATGGTGCCGTTGAAGGCCTGGAGTTTCATCATGACCTCGACGTGTGTCAGGTCCGTGAACGGGCCTGTCTCCTGGGTCGCGGCGATGGTGGCCATGACGGAGGCGAACAGGGCGCACAGCATGCTGCCAGCGAACCGGAAGCGCAGGGCCGCCCAGATCAGCAGCGGATAGATCAGGAACAGCAGGCTGACGCGGTTGTGGGTGACGAGGGGGACGATCACGCCGATGGTCACCGCGAGCCCTGTGGCCTCCTTCCACCGGTGCAGGTCCAGGGGCAGGCGTACGGTCCGCAGCAGGAGCAGCAGCGGGGTGACGATCAGGACGCCCATCGCGTCGCCCACCCACCAGCCGAGCCAGACCGGCCAGAAGGAGTGCGCGGCCAGCTTGTCGGTGAGGACGAGCAGTCCGGCCCCGCAGCTCGCGCTGATCAGCATCGCGGACAGGGCGCCCAGGAACACCAGGGCGAGGCCGTCACGCAGCCGTCCGAGGTCGGTGCGGAAGCCGACGTGGCGCAGCATGAGGTAGGCACAGGCGGGGGCGAGGGTGTTGCCGAGGAGGACGACGAGGACGGTCGGCTGGAGCGAGGTGATCGACATGATCACGAGGAGCGCGCCGAGGGCGATGCCGGGCAGCACCCGCAGCCCGAAGATCAGCAGACAGGCCACGGCGACGCCGGTGGGCGGCCAGACGGGTGTGAACACGGCGCCTTCGACCACCAGCTTCCGCAGCAGCCCGAGCCGCCCCGCGCCGAAGTAGCCCCCGGCGACGGCCAGGGTCAGGAGGACGTACCCGCCCGGCCGCCGCAGATCCTCGAAACCCACCACAGCAGCCATCAGACACTGAGCGGGCTGTGTCTGCGAGGCGAGCGGGGCGGGGAGGGTGGCCGGGAGGGGGTGGCTGGTGCAGGCGGGTCATCGCCCGCCGGGCAGGCCCTGTGCCTCGCCGTCGGGTGCGTCGTGGCCCACGACCAGCACCGCCGCGTCGTCCTCGTGGCCCACCCGCTCGGCTCCTTTGATCACGGCCGCCGCGAGGGAGCCCGCGTCCATGCCCGCCACGGCGGCCACTCCGGCCAGGCGGACCACCTGGTCGAGGCCTTCGTCGACGTTCATCGAGGGGCCTTCGACCACTCCGTCGGTCACCAGGACGAAGACGCCGCCGGTGGTCAGGCGGTGCTCGGTGACGGGATACCGCTGGCCCGCGACGATTCCGAGGGGCGGTCCGCCCTCGTCGTCGGTGATGCCGGAGCGGCCGTCCGCGGTAGCCCAGACGGAGGGTATGTGTCCGGCCCGCGCGCTCTCCAGCACTCCGGTGACCGGGTCCAGGCGCATGAAGGTGCAGGTCGCGAAGAGGTCGGAGCCGAGGGACAGCAGCAGGTCGTTGGTCAGGGAGAGGAGTTCGCCGGGCTCGCTGGTGACGGAGGCGAGCGCCCGCAGTCCCACCCTGACCTGGCCCATGAAGGCGGCGGCCTCGATGTTGTGCCCCTGGACGTCGCCGATGGACAGGCCGATGCGGCCGTCGGGCATCGTGAAGGCGTCGTACCAGTCGCCGCCCACGTTGAGGCCGTGGTTCGCGGGCGAGTACTGGACCGCGAGGTGGAACCGCGGGGTCACGGGCATGTCGCCGGGCAGCATGCCCCGTTGCAGGGCGACGGCCAGTTCGAGCAGGGAGCGCTGGAGCTCCGCCCGCTCGCGGGCCTGGGCGGTCAGCGTCCCGAGTCTGGCCAGCAGCTCGTCACCGTCGTCCGTGGGGCGCATGCGGGACATCTACCACTCCAAGGGGTCAGTACCGCTATAAGCATAAAGAAAGGATTTCTCCCGCTACGGAACGGGCTGCGGGAACGACAGCGGCCCGGCCCCCGCACGAAGCGGGAACCGGGCCGGCCGATCCGTCGGTCCTTCCACCGCGCGTCAGCCCTGGCGGGCCTTGAAGCGCGGGTCCTTCTTGTTGATCACGAAGGTCACACCGCGACGCCGTACCACCTGGGCGCCGGGCTTGGACTTCAGTGAGCGAAGCGAGTTGCGGACCTTCATGACGTCCTCCCATAGCGGCGCTCGAACCGCTCCACACGGCCGGCGGTGTCCACGACGCGCGTGTTGCCGGTGTAGAACGGGTGGCTGGCCGACGAGATCTCCACGTCGATCAGCGGGTACGTGTTCCCGTCCGTCCACTCGATCGTGCGCGCCGACCGCGCGGTCGAGGTGGTGAGGAACGCGGTGTCCGCCGCGCGGTCGCGGAAGACGACCGGACGGGACACGGGGTGGATGCCAGACCTCATGGTGCTTCCTTCCTCAGGCCGTCCGCCCCGGGACGGCCGTTCTGCTGCTGCGTTCGTGGGACAACCGCTCGGCCGGTTTCGCGGTACGACCGCCGCGCCGGCCTCGCGGGACAGCCGCCGTGCTCGACTCAGCGCTCTTCGCGGAAGTCGACGTGCTCCCCCGCCACCGGGTCGTACTTGCGCAGGACCAGCCGGTCGGGGTCGTTGCGACGGCTCTTGCGCGTCACGTAGGTGACGCCGGTTCCGGCCGTCGACTTCAGGGTGACGACGGGACGGTTCGTGGTGCGTGCCATGAGGACCTCCTTCCGCCCACATCCCGGGACTTTGTCCCGAGCATGTCAGCTATATGCGTCTCAACACCGGCACCCGGCGGTCCATTCCCGCCGCCCGATACCCTCGCCGAACAGGACCGACGCCGCCGCCCGACCCCCGCCGGATCCCCGCCGGACCCCCGCCGGACCCCCGCCGTCAGGACACGCGCACCGCCACCGCCGCCCGCTCCCTAGCCGCCCGCACCGCCTCCGAGAGGCCGTCGATGTCGTACGCGCCATGGTGTCTGCGGCCGTTCACGAAGAAGGTCGGAGTGCCCGCGACCCCGCTGAGGTCGGCCGACTCGACGTCCTCGGCGACATGGCCCGCCCCGGCATGGGCCCGCATGTCCCGGGCGAAACGGGCGACGTCGAGGCCGATCCGGCCGGCGTAGTCCCGCAGATCGTTGACGCGCAGGGCGCCCTGATGGCTGAGGAGCAGGTCGTGCATCTCCCAGTAGCCGCCCTGCAGCGCGGCGGCCTCGGACGCCTCTGCGGCGAGCTGGGCATGAGGGTGGACGTCCGTGAGCGGAAGGTGCCGCCACACGTACCGCACCTCGTCCCCGAACGCGCCGAGCAGCTCGCGCACGACCGGCTCGGCCTGCCCGCAGTAGGGGCATTCGTAGTCGCCGTACTCCACGACGGTCACCGGCGCGTGGCGCGGGCCGCGCAGGTGGTCGCGGTCGGGATCGACCGGCACCGACAGGTCGACGATGGTCTCCGCGCGGCCGAACAGGACCCGCGGCCGGATCTGCGGCGGGAGCAGTCCGATCGCCCCGGTGACCAGCCGGCCGACGACGAACGAGCAGACGACGGCGCTGAGGATGCCCGTCTTGGCGTCCTCCAGGGTGGTCCCGTCGAAGGCGAGGGTCGCGATCAGCAGTGAGACGGTGAAGCCGACGCCGGCCAGCGTCCCGCCCGCGGTCACCGCGCCCCAGCCGACCGGCGGCCGGATGCGGCCCCGGGACAGAGCGCTGGTCAGCGCGGTCGAGGCGACGATGCCGAGCGGTTTGCCGACGACGTACCCGATGAGGATGCCCAGCGCGACGGGTGAGGTGAAGGCCCGGGCGAGCTGCTCCCCGCTGAGCTGGAGACCGGCGTTGGCCAGCGCGAACAGCGGGACGACGGCGTAGCTGGCCCACGGGTGGTACATGCGCTGGAGGCGGTCGTTCGGGGAGAGAGCGGAGGCGATGCCGGCCCGTACGTCGCGTTCCAGTTCGGGCGTGGGCTGTTCGCGGAAGAGCCGGAAGAGTCCGGTGGCGCGCTCCAGGTCGTCGCGTCCCGCCGGGTAGGCGTAGGTGATCAGGCCCATGGCGAGTCCGATGACGACCGGGTCGACACCCGACTTGAGCAGCGCGGCCCAGGCGACGACCCCGAGCAGCGCGTACAGCGGCCCCCTGCGCACCCGGAACCGCCGGAGCGCCACGACGACGGCGAACAAGGCCACGGCGACCAGGAGGGCCGGTACCGCGATGTGGTCGCTGTAGAAGACAGCGATCACCACGAGCGCGAGGAAGTCGTCGACGACGGTGATCGTGAGGAGGAAGACCCGCAGTCCGGGCGGCATGTGGCGGCCCACGACGGCGAGCATGCCCAGCGCGAACGCGGTGTCGGTGGACATCACCGCGCCCCAGCCGTTCGCGGTGCCGTGGCCGCTGTTGATGGCGAGGTAGATGGCGATCGGTACGAGCATCCCGCTGGCGCCCGCGACCATCGGCAGGGCCAGCCGGCGCCGTTCGCGCAGCTCGCCCATGTCGAACTCGCGGCGCGCCTCAAGACCGACGACGAGGAAGAACAGCGTCATCAGCCCGCTGTTGACCCACTCCCGCAGGTCGAGCGAGATCCCGTGCGAGCCGAGCCGCACGGAGAGGTGGGTCTCCCAGAACGTCTCGTACGCCGACGGTGCCGCGTTGGCCCACACGAGCGCGACGAGCGCCGCCGCGACGAGCACGGCGGCGCTTCCGGTCTCGGTCCGCAGGAAGTCCCGCAGCGGGGAACGGGTGTCGTCCCCGCACGACGTCTGCCCCGTGTAGTCGGTCGGTTCCAGAGACATACGGGGCTCACATCCACCTTGCGTCGTCACTCACGTGTCGCCCAACACCGGCCGCCACACGGTTCATTCCGGTGACAGCCGGTACCGGCGGACCGTGTCAGCCGCCCAGCGCCGCCCCGACCACGGCCTTCGCCTCCTCCTGGACCCGGCCGAGGTGCTCGGGGCCCTGGAAGGACTCGGCGTAGATCTTGTAGACATCCTCGGTGCCGGAGGGCCGCGCCGCGAACCAGGCGCTGGCGGTGGTCACCTTGATGCCGCCGAGGGCCGCGCCGTTGCCCGGTGCCTCGGTGAGGATGCCGGTGACGGGCTCGCCCGCCAGGGTGTCGGCGGTGACCTGCGCGGGCGAGAGCTTGGCGAGGAGCGCCTTCTCCTCGCGGCTCGCGGGCGCGTCGATCCGGGCGTAGGAGGGCGAGCCGAAGCGGTCCGTGAGGCCCTTGTAGTGCTCGGACGGGGTCTTCCCGGTGACCGCGGTGATCTCACTGGCGAGCAGCGCCAGGATGATGCCGTCCTTGTCGGTGGTCCACACGGAGCCGTCGCGGCGCAGGAAGGACGCGCCGGCCGACTCCTCGCCGCCGAAGCCGAGCGAGCCGTCGACCAGTCCGTCCACGAACCACTTGAAGCCGACGGGCACCTCGACCAGCCGGCGCCCGAGGTCGGCGGCGACCCGGTCGATCATCGAGGAGGACACCAGCGTCTTGCCCACGCCCGCGTCGGCGGGCCACTGCTCGCGGTGGGCGTACAGGTAGGCGATCGCGGCGGCCAGGTAGTGGTTCGGGTTCATCAGGCCCGCGTCCGGGGTCACGATGCCGTGCCGGTCGGAGTCGGCGTCGTTGCCGGTGGCGATGTCGAACCGGTCGCGCTGGGCGATCAGCGAGGCCATCGCGTACGGCGACGAGCAGTCCATGCGGATCTTGCCGTCCCAGTCCAGCGTCATGAACCGCCAGGTCGGGTCCGCGAGCGGATTGACCACGGTCAGGTCGAGCCGGTGCTCCTCGGCGATGCGCCCCCAGTAGGCGACGGACGCCCCGCCGAGCGGGTCGGCGCCGATCCGCACCCCCGCCGTACGGATCGCGTCCAGGTCGAGGACGCTCGGCAGGTCGGCGACGTAACCGCCGAGGAAGTCGTAGCGGCCCGTGCCGGGGGCGGCGAGCGCGCGGGTGTACGGGATGCGGCGCACGTCCTTGAGGCCGCCCGCGATGATGTCGTTGGCGCGGTCCTGGATCCACGAGGTGGCCTCGGAGCCGGCCGGGCCGCCGTTCGGCGGGTTGTACTTGAAGCCGCCGTCGGCGGGCGGGTTGTGCGACGGGGTGACCACCACGCCGTCCGCGAGGCCCGAGGTGCGGCCGCGGTTGTGGGCGAGGATCGCGTGGGACACCGCCGGGGTGGGCGTGTAGCCGTCGGCGGTGTCGATCAGGACCGTGACCCCGTTGGCGGCGAACACCTCCAGCGCGGTGACCTTCGCGGGCTCGGACAGCGCGTGCGTGTCGGCGCCGAGGAAGAGGGGCCCGTCGGTGCCCTGGTCCGCGCGGTACTCGCAGATGGCCTGGCTGGTGGCCGCGATGTGGTCCTCGTTGAACGCGGTCGCCAGGGACGAGCCCCGGTGCCCCGAGGTGCCGAACGCGACGCGCTGCCCCGACTCGGCCGGGTCCGGGTGCAGCGCGTAGTAGGCGGTGACCAGGCGGGCCACGTCGACGAGATCCTCGGGTCGGGCCTGTTCGCCCGCTCGCTCGTGTGGCATGTGCCCGCTCCTCCGTGTCGAACCGCTTCGCGTACGGCCCCCATCTTTCCTCGTCAGGGGCGTCTTTAGCGAGTACACCCCCTCCGCCTGTGGAAAACCCCGGCCGCCGCTGTCCGTCAGTACCGGTGGCGCCGGTCCAGCTGCTTGAGGACCGCGCCGGCCATGGCCGCCTCGCCCTTCGCGTTGGGGTGCGCGGGGGCCGCCGGGGAGGCGGGCTGCAGCGGTTCGATCCAGCGGTCCGCGGGCGCCTTGCACATGTCGTGGCCGACGGTCGGGCCGTAGGTGTCGACGTACTCCGCGCCGTTGAGGGCGGCGACCACCCGGAGCATCAGGTTGAGGCGCTTGCCGGTGTCGCGCAGGTAGGGGAAGTCCTTGGCGGCGAACGGGACCGAGGGGTAGCAGCCGCTGCCGTCGTCGGGCAGCAGGTCGGGGTAGCCGACGACGACCACGCGCGCGTGCGGTGCCTTCTTGTGCACGGCCCGCAGCACCTTGGTCACCTTGGGCGCGGTGTTGAGGATGCTCAGCACCAACTGGTCGGCACCGGTGGAGTTGTAGTAGCGCTGGCAGGGGTTGCCGGTGAGGTCCGTGGCGCTGAGCTTGGCGCAGGTGCCGATGATGGTGCTGAACCCGATGTCGTTCCCGCCTATCTGAAGCGTCACCAGGTCCGTGTTCCGCTGCACGGCGTCGAGTTGGGGTCCGTTCGTGCCCTGCGCCTTCCACATCTCGGCGGTCGTCGCCCCGCTGCAGCTCACGTCCTTGAGGACGGTTCCTCTGCGGTCGGCCGCCACCAGCGAGGGGTAGTTGTGGTCGGAGCGGGCGCAGTTGGCGTCCACCTGGGTCGGGATGTACGGGCCCGAGGTGTAGGAGTCCCCGAGCGCCACGTACTGAGTCGAACGGCCGTGCCCCTGGCCGGAGTTGTGCGCGGCCGCGGGTGCCGCGGAGGCGACGACGAGGGCGCAGCCGCTGACCGCCGCCGCGACCGCCACGGCCCTGCCGCGCTGGTGTGCCGTCGTGGCCTGATGCGTCTCACGCTTCATGGAGTTCCTCCCCCAGGTCCGGACGGCGCGACGGGACCCACCCGTGGCGGTCGTCTCTCGTTCAACTGGCCTTGTATACCGGTCGGTAAGTCCCGGGGGCCAGAGGTCTGGAGGGACGAGTTCGTTGCCCGAAGGGTCATGGCACCCCGCCGAAACAGTTCGGCCGGTTTGATGGCCGGTTCCCGTCCCCGCGCACGTGGACCACGTCCGGCGGGTATCCCTACCGCAGGCGTCGACGCGCTGGGGGGGGTGGGGGGAGTTGGCTCTGTTGCCGCAGAGGCTGCGGAGGCCCGAGAAGCGTGCGTCGCAGCGCTCCCGTCGACGGGCGGCGATCCGTGCGCTGCGCGCCCAGGGGCGTTACGGCCCCGCACTGCACGAGGTGCTGCCCGCCCTGCTCCTGGTCGCGGTCGTCGTGTGCGGGATCGTGGCCGGGCTCGCGGAGGCGTACCGCACTCTCGGCGCCGGGGCGCTCGCCGGCGGCCTGGCGCTGCTGGCGGTGATCACGGCGGCCGTGGTCCGGCACAACCGGCCGTCGGCCCGTCGCCGTCTGGGCTACTACACGCCCGACGAGATAGCCGACCTGGATGTGGAGGGGCTCGCCCTGGCCGTGTCCCGGATGCTGCGCCGGGACGGCTGGCGGGCGCAGGCCAGGTCCGACGAGCAGGGCCTGCCCCGGGTCCGGGCGCGCAACCGGCTCGGTCACCGCCTGGACGTGGCCTTCCGGCCGGTCGCGGAACCGCTGCCCGGCGAGGAGTCGCCGACGCCCTCCGCCCGTACTCCCGGCGAAGGACCGCACCTCCGGCTCGTCGTCCACCGGGGCACCTTCAGCCGGCGTGACGTCCTGTGGGCGCGGCGGCAGGGCGGCATCCAGCTGATCGACGGTTCACGCCTGCGGCGCTGGGCCCACGGCACTCCCCTGCACCGGCTGACCGACGTCCCCTGACAGCGGGTTCACCCACGGAACGAGCCGCGGGCGGCAAGGCCCACGGCTCGTCCACGGTTCGGGTCGTCAGTCCGAGTTCTGGCACTGGTTGCCCAGTGCGGGGTTGAGCAGACCGATGACGTCGATCGAGTCGCCGCACAGGTTCAGATCGAGGTCGACCGGCACCTGGATGACGTTTCCGGAGAGCACGCCCGGGCTGTCGACGGCGGCACCGGTGGGGTCGGGGTCCGCGCTCGCCGTACCGGCGCACAGCAGCAACGCCGCACCCGCGAGACCGACCGCGGCCGTCAGACGCTTCCTCATGAAGAACTCCTGTCACTCAGAGGGGCATGTCCCTCCACGCTGCGGGTTCTCCGGGGGGTCACGACACTCCTCGGGGTCCAAACGGGTGGCGGCGCCCGCTCAGGCCGCCAGCCCGGCGGCGATCGTCGCCCCGAGTTCCCAGCACGCCTCGACGCCCTTCCGGTCCGGCTCGCCGGTCAGCGTCACCGGCTCCGCGGCCCGCCGCCAGCCCAGCCCGGTCGTGATGGACTCGATGCCGCGCACGGCTCCGGTCACGTCGTTCCCGCCATGCACGTAGTAGCCGTAGGGCCGGCCGCGGGTCTCGTCCAGGCACGGATAGTAGATCTGGTCGAAGAAATGCTTCAGCGCCCCGGACATGTACCCGAGGTTCGCGGGCGTGCCCAGCAGCAGGCCGTCGGCCGCCAGCACGTCCGACGCGGTCGCGGACAGCGCGGCTCGCCGTACGACCCGCACGTCCTCGATCTCCGGTGCCGTCGCCCCGGAGACGACGGCCTCGAACATCGCCTGGCAGGTGGGCGAGGGCGTGTGATGCACGATCAGCAGGGTGGGCACGGGGTGAACCTACCCGTCGGACGGCATCACCTTGGTCACGACGCCCTTGGTGTTGGCCTCCATGTAGCCGCCGGCGCCGTAGTCGTCGCTCAGGTAGATCGCCATGCCGGCCTCAGAGTCGAAGTAGGTGTTCGGCACCCGCAGCAGCAGGTATTGACTCGTCGGTTTGTCGACCTTCAGTTCCTTTTTCGCGGTCTTCAACAGCGCGGGTACGGCGTCCCAGTTGAAGTCGTCCAGCGTCACCGGCTGATCGCCGTCGGGCACGAGCCCCTTGCTGTCGCCCGGGTCGAACCCGCTGCCGGAGCGGTAGGTGTAGCTCTGGACCTTCGTCTGACTGCCCTTCACCATCACATCCGCGATGACGTACCCCGGGTATACGGAGAAGTCGGCGAAACGGTCGCTGCCGGTCTTCTCCTCGAAGGCCTTGATCGCGGTGCGGATACCGGCGGGCGTGAGCATGTCCTGCGTCTTCACGGCGGCACTGCTCTGGCTCGCCGACGCGGTGGGTGTGTCGGACTGCTGCCGCGTCGGGCCGGTGGACCCCGAGGACGACGCGCGCGTGTCGTTCTTGTCGTCGCCGCCCGGCAGCACCTTCCAGGCGAGCGTCCCCACCAGCAGGACGCCTACGACGCTGGAGGCGACCGCGACTCCTCGGAACCGCTTCGCCGCCGGGCGCCGCCGCCCGGCCGACGTGGGCATACCGGTCGTCGTCGGCATGCCGTTCATGGGAGGCATGCCGTTCGTGGGCGGCAGCGACGGCGGCATCGGCGGGGTGAGCCGGTACGAGGTGGCCTCGGGGTGCCGGTCCTCGGGCCGGGCCGCGGCGGCGGCCAGCATCCGGCCCACCGTCCCGGCGTCGGGCCGGGCCTCCGGATCGCGGACCAGCGCCAGGGACAGCACCGGCGTCAGCGAGCCCGCCCGCGTCGGCGGCGGCACGTCCTCCTGGAGTACGGCGGCCAGCGTGGCCAGGGTCGTAGCGCGCTGGAGCGGGTGGTGGCCCTCGACGGCGACGTACAGCATCATCGCCAGCGACCAGAGGTCGGCGGCGGGGCCGCCGCTCTGGCCGGAGACGCGTTCCGGGGCCATGTAGTCGGGGGTGCCGATGATGGAGCCGGTCGCGGTGAGGGCGGTGGCGTCGCGGATCGCGGCGATGCCGAAGTCGGTGAGGACCGGTCGGCCGTCGGTGCGCAGCAGGACGTTGGCGGGTTTCACGTCACGGTGCTGGACACCCGCCTGGTGGGCGGCGTTCAGGGCGTCGAGCACGCCGATGCCCAACTGGGCGGCTTCCGCCGGGGACATGGGGCCGCGGGCCAGCCTGTCGGCGAGCGAGCCGCCCTGGACGAGCTCCATGACGAGCCAGGGGTAGGTGCCCGGGCCGCCGTCGACGATGTGGTGGATCGTGACCACGTTCGGGTGCTCGACCCGGGCCAGTGCCCGTGCCTCGCGCAGGACCCGCTGGCGCAGCATCTCGGCCGCGGCCGGGTCGTACTCGGCGAGGTCGATGTCCGGCGGGCGCACCTCCTTGACCGCGACGTAGCGGTGCAGCAGCAGGTCCTGGGCGCGCCAGACCGTGCCCATGCCACCGCCGCCGAGCCGGGACTCCAGCTCGAAGCGGCCGTCCACGACCCGTCTGCCGGGCTCCCCCTCGTTCATGCGGAGGAGCTTATGTGACGAACACGCCTTCGGACATCATTCACAAGTGAGCCCCCATGGTGACAACCGGACCGGTCAGATGGTCCACGGTCTCCCATACCGGGCATGACCTGTGAGAAGAGGCAAGGAACTACTGACCGACGAGACAGTAGCGAGGGCCGTCATCCAAGATCGATGACGGCCCTCGTACGGCTCGGGGAGTTCTGAGGGGGTTTCGGTGGGAGGCTGAGACCCTCCGTCGTCCGGCGCGAGCAAGGAACGTCCGCGCACCCGGTCAGGGTCAGTACCCGCCCCTGTACGAATCTCTCCCACAAGCGCACCCTCTGTCTCAAGCCGCACCCCCACGGCCCACGTGCCGCCGTACCGTGCACCCACAACGACGACTTCCCTGGGACCCGTCACATCGCTGGCTGGGAGCACCAGCTCTGCCGCCGTGCTGAAGTCGAGGACCTCAACGCCTCGTAGATCAACGGCTTTCACGGCCTTCAGCCGACCGGACTCCAGCCAGGAGCCCACCGCCGTTCGCCCGCGCTCGCCATTTTCCGTCATGAAGTGCACATAGATCTGAAGGGTGATGACCACAGACGCGTGACCCATCCAGTGCGACACCGATACGGGATCCTCACCGGCGCCTAGCTGGACGCCTGCATAGGTCTGCCAGCACCGGTGGTGCATCATCTCGCGGGAAGCCTCCCACCCCCAGGTCTTCCCATCGTTCGCCGCGATGAGGCTGGCCTCTACAAGCGCCGGCTTCATCACGGTGGTGTTGTAGGAGTTCGGCTTGAGCCGGTTCCCTCAATGAGGTGTGGCCAGCAGCCGGACCGTCGCAGTCCGGCGACCGTTGTTGTTGGGACCTACCCAGGGCAGCGTGATCTCGACGGCCGGGAACTCGCTCTGATGTGCGTTGATGCGGTCCAGGAGCCCGTACGAGAGTGGGACGTCCCGCTCTTTCCTCCCCTTCCGCAGCTTGAAGTAGGACTTCCCGTCTATCGTCTACTGAAGTTGGCGGCGGACGTGGGCCATCATGGCCCCGTCGTTGACATCGTCGGGGCTGAAGCCGAAAGCCATGGGCGCTGGGGCCGGCGTTTACAGGTCTCCCGGATCGCCGTCGGCGTTGAACCTTGTCAGGGAGCGCTCCAGCAGCTCCAGAAAATGCCGTAGGTCATCGGCCACCTTGTCGAACTCCGGTTCGTCCGGCGACGCCGTCCGCGTCCGGTAAACGGCCCCATCGGGCCCCGCGGCATAGATCAGGCCGCCACTGTTCGAGCCGATGACCAGGCCATGGGCCTTTTGGTCCGTGCCGACACCGACAACGCCGTACTCCTGGAGCCGCAGCAGGACTTCACCGGCCGCATCGACGAAGTAGCCGTCGCCGACGTCCGCCCAGATGACATCACCGATGCTCTCGTAGAAGGTGACCAGGTCAAGTGGTGTAGAGGTGACTTGGGCGAGCGTGCGAGCCGCGGTTTGACCGTCATGGTCGGCAGGCCGGACGACGAACACTGACGGCCTCTACTCCGTCGTCGGCGGCGAGAACAGCTTCGAAGAGACCACCAACAACCGGGTGCTCGCCGATCAGCAGGTCGTCATCGGCATCGACATCGAACCGGAGCTGATGTTCCTCATCAGCAACGACTCCAACAACCGGCTCCAGGTGGAGTCGCCCAGCGATGACCGGAGTGTCGCCGACAGCGCGATCATCACCGCCTCCGGCGGGACGCTGGCATGCCATGCAGGTTCCACCCCGACGAAGCCGCTGCCCCATCCGGCCGTGACCGACTCGCCCCTGGCCCGTTACCTGCAGGCCGTCGCCAGCAGAGGAGAGGAGGCTTTGGCCGAGCCATTCGATCCCGTACTGGGCCGGAAGATGATCGAGGCGGCGATCGACCCGGCCGATCCCGTGCGAACGCTGCTGCTGTTCCAGAACGTTCTCGCCGCCTCGCGCGGATCAATTAGCTATCCGTTCGCGGCCGATCCGGTCAACGCCGGGCCCGACCGGGACGACATCGAGGACGCCGATGCGCAGCTGGTGAAGCCGCGGGCCCTGCAGATGGTCAACCGGGTCTTCATCGTCCACAACGGCACCGAAGGTGCCATGAGCCTGCACAACGCCGACGCATGGAAGGTGACCCCAGCCAGCCAGAGCAAGCGGCGTGAGTCCGGCAGCGCCGGGGTGCGGCGCGACCCCATCGCGCTGGACCTCCTGCGCCACCACGGGTGGGACCGTACGCTCCGCCAGACCACCTCGCCATTCCCGTGAAAGGTCACGGTTGGGCATCGGGCCATCAGGTAGGAGTGCGAGCAAGGTGACGGATCGTCATGCTTCGTGACGGGGAGTTCTCGTCCGCGGCAAGGGGGATCCGTGGTTCGTTCGTGGTGCCGAAAAGTTATCGCTCTGACAGCAGTTGGCGTTCTGACGGTGGGCGTCGCCGGATGTTCCGGGGACGCCCCGGACGACGCTGCACCGTTGGGACACAGAGCGCGGATCACGCTCGCCGTCTCAGGGGACAAGCCGTACGGGAGCTGGGGTCCGGGAGACCGGTCCGGCGCGGTGTGGAGCAGCACTGACGGAGGTTCCTGGCAGCGTCGGGCGAACCTGCCCGCGTCCATGTACGGGGTGGCGGCGTCCCGGGACCGGGCCCTGGCCGTGGGCATGGACCGCAACGGCCGCGGAGTGGTGTACGCCAGCGACGACGGTCTGCGATGGAAGCGGACCGCAGTCCTCCCGAATCCCCTAGCCGACGTGGCGCTCGGCGCCAGCGGAACCTGGCTGGCGATCGGCTCGGACGGTGGTACCCACGGACAGATCCCGGTGTATCGCAGCACTGACGGTCGCTCTTGGGAAGAGGTCTCGGTCTACGAGTCTTCCCGCTCCAGTCTGCGTCCCCTGGCCCTCGCACACGGCGGCGGTCGCTGGTTGATGCTGGTATGGGACTGCGCCGGGGCGGCTCTGTGCGGCGTCCGTCCTCTGGCCAGCGTCGATCAGGGGCGCCAATGGCATCCGACGACGGACGACCCCGGACCCCAGCGAGGCCTGGACGGCGAGGTGCCGCTGGGGCTGGCTGCCATGGCAGGTCCGCTGGGCATCGCCCACGACGGAAAACGATGGGCGGTGGTCGGACCGCAGCGGCCCAGGCCCAAACCCTCTGCGGGCGCGAATACCTCCGCCCCCACAGGCGGAGAAGGAACGAGCCGCAAGACTCGCGGCAGGATGAGCACGAGTCCGACCGGCCATGTGTGGACCGAGACGAAAGGGAGCCCCGATCTACCGGTGCTCACCGCGGCGACGTTCTCGCACGGCCTCTGGGTCGCTGCGGCCGGTCCCGCAGACGTGGGCGAGGCCGGGGACGGGTCCCCCCAGGCATCGATCGACGGGGCTTCCGTCCGAATGTGGTCGAGCCGCGATCTGCGGACATGGACCCCAGCCGGCAGCGTGGCGGCGCCCGTGCGCGACGTCACCGTGTTCGACCCCCGGGCGACGCCACCCGGCACAGGGCGGCCCACCGGCACCCGTGCAGATGCCGCGCTCCGGATAGACGCCGACGCTCTACGGACCGTGCCGGTGAAGGGAGAGACGACGAGGGCGTTCGCCTACGACCACGGTCCCCTGGCGCTCACCAAATGGCTGAGAGACCGCTTCGGACCGCCCGCGGACCGGCGTGAGATCCTCGGCGACGGCATGTGCTCACGCGACGAGACGGTGCTGCACTGGGACGGGCTGAGTGTCATGTTCCCCGGAGAGGACCCGTCCACCGCCACCTCATTCCATGTCACCCACGATCTGACCTGGGCGGTCGAGGACGACCTTCGCAGGGTGCGCGGTCCGAAGGGGATCGGGCTCGGCACACCCAGGACCGAGGTGGACCGAGCGGCGCCGAACACTGGGTCGTTCGAGTACGACGGCGTCCTCACCGTCCTCCTGGCCGAGGGGGAGCCGCATTCGGGAGCGGGTGTCGTGGCCGAGTTGACCCAAGACCGAGTCACGGCCCTCCACGCACCCCAGGCACTTGTGAACGACTGCTAGTCCGCATTCACACGATCGAACGTGCACCAACGAACACCCTGGGGAGAGCACAGGATGACGGCCACGTCGGGGGCAACGGGAGCAGGAGCCGGAACGGGCTCGGGAAGCGGAAGCAGCCCGGGAGGTACGGGAGGGGGTGCGGCCGGAGGCGGCGGTGGTTCCGGAAATCCCGGGACCCCGGCAAACAGACGGCAGCGATTGCTGCGGTGGCTGCGCAGAGCGTGGGACCGGATGAGTGTTCTGCGGCGCACACTCGTGGCTGGCGGCTTCACACTGGCGGCGGTCGCGCTGGCCGTCGTGACCTCCCTCCTGGGTCCGTTCGGGGAGAAGGTCGCGGACCGGGCGTCCGACCACGTGCCAGGCCTCGGTCCGCAGAAGCAGGATCCGCCCACAGTGGTCACGGACAACGGGGCCGGGATGTACTGCGACGGCCTCAGCTGGATGGTGCCGGCGAAAGCGGCCACCTTGCGTGTCCCCGAGGGGGTCGAGTGGCCGAAGTGGGCTCAGGACAACGAAGTGGTCCGCGCAGCCCCCCAGTTGATCAGTTTCCACCTTCAGGGAACGTCCTCGGCCGAGGTGGTGCTGAGCGATCCGGAAGTGGTGATCGACAAGCGGCGGCCGCCGCTCCAGGGCACACAGGCCAAGGTCGCCTGCGGCGGTACGAAGCCGTTCCGTCATGTAAAGATCGATCTGGACCAGGAGCACCCCAAGCTCGAACCGGTAGGCGCCGACGCCGACGGAAGGCCCATCGACTTCCCCTACCGAGTGACCCTGGCCGACTCCGAATTCTTCGCCGCGCGGGCTCTGACGACCCGCAACGACGTGGACTGGCACATCGAGATCCGGTGGAGTTCGGCAGGTGAGCACGGCACCCTGGTCATCGACGACCACGGTAAACCCTTCCGCGCGACCGCAGCGACGAAGCGGACCGCCGTGTGCACATGGAAAGAAGACGGTCTCTTCCTGGCCAACCTGTCCCACGGGTGCGAGGGACCGGGCCGTTGAGACTGCTCCCGAGCGTCCGTCTCCTGCTCGCGCTCACGGCCCTGTGGTGGGGGACGACCGGCTGCTCCAACGAGGACGAACCTGCCCCAGTCGGATCCTACCGGCCTGTGCAGGCGGTCGAGTTGGTGGAGTCGGCCGAGGCGGACGGCGCAGTGGTCGTCGTCGGCGGCGCATTGTGGTGGAAGAGCAAAGCGACGTCGTCCATCACCGGTCGTGGTCTGGACACACTTCAGCCCATCACCCGCGTCCAAACTCGCGCGGAGAAAAAGGTCGTACCTCGAGCCGTGCTCAGCGACCCCGCTGGCGCACTGCTGGGCGCCTTCGGTTCACTGTGGACGACGGACGGTACACACCTACGGCGATACGACCCGCGCCGGGCACTGGCCGATCCCGACGGTGCCCCTAAAACTGAGATCGAACTGACGGGCACACCCATTGACCAGTCCTCCATGGTCGAGATCCCGCTGGTCGAGGCGTTCGGATCAGTCTGGGTGACGGCGCCGACCGAACCGGACGCAGGCGACCGTGACAGCGGGAAGACCGGCCACCGGCACCGGGGCGAACGGCTGCTGCGCGTGGACCCTGAGAAGAACCGGATCGTCGGCGAGTTCCTGGTGGGTGGCGAGTACGGCATCGGCGAGATCGTCGTGGGACCCGACCACCTCTACTTCCCCACATCGGACGGCATCGTCGCACTCGACCCCCGCACACTTCAGGTCACCGCCCGTACGGATCCGGTCGGCCAGGACGAGGCGGTCGGGGCACCCGGCCACATGGCATTCCTCGGCGGCAGCCTTCTGGTTCAGACATCCGGTTACCAGCTCCCTTACACCGTGGCCCGGTTCGATGCGAGGACTCTCGATCTCGTCGACAACGTCGACCAGCCCCTGCCGGGAACGTCACACACGTTGACCAACCCGATGCTGACCCGGCGCTACGAGGTCTGGACGCCTTCCGGCACCGGAGTGGTCCGGCTGCGCACCCAGGGCGGTGGCACACCCACCACCAGCTCGCTGCTCGCCGACGACCTGGTGGCCCAGGAGACTCTTCCCTGGATCTGTGACGACTTTCCAGCGATCGAACAGCTTTCCCCGGGCGGTGGCATCGTCTGGGGGACAGGCGCGGCCGAGGGCATCTGGGCCATCCGCCCGGATCGCATGCCCGTCATATCCGTGCCCGGACCCGCGGCGACCGAACCTCGGTACTGTCCCGAAGAGGAGGACGGGAGCGGGGACTGACGACCAGTTTCCTGAGGCATTTCGGCCCGGTCTCGGCTCGGCGCCAGAATCCTTCGCGTTGAGAGAAGGCTGCCGCCCGACTCGGTCCGTCTAAAGGACAAGGGGAAATCCATCTCGATCCAGCGTCCTCTCAGAGTGCCCCTCAGGCGTCGCTGGCGTCGAGCATGTCCTCGCGCTCGACGATCTTCACGCGTTCGCGGCCCTGCGGTTCGCCCAGCGCCTTCTCGGCGGCGTCCAGCTTGTACCAGCCGTCCCAGGTGGTGAAGCGGACGTTCCGCTCGGCGAGGAACGCGTCCACGGACTCCGGTTCCGGCGAGACAGGCGTGTGCAGACGGCCGTTGATGTGATCGTCGAGGAGGTTGGTGACGGTTTCGTTGGCGTCGCCCTTGGTGTGTCCGATGAGGCCGACGGGGCCGCGGCGGATCCAGCCGGTGACGTAGGTCGACTGGAGGTGTTCGCCGGTCTCCTGGATGACCCGGCCGCCCTGGTCGGGGACGGTGCCCGAGTCGATGTCCCAGGGCAGCTTCGGGAGCTTGTCGGAGAGGTAGCCGACCGCCCGGTAGACCGCGGTGACGTCCCAGTCCGTGAAGGCGCCCGTGCCCTTGACGTTGCCGGTGCCGTCCAGCGCGGTGCGCTCGGTGCGCAGACCGGTGACCTTCCCGTCCTGGCCGAGGATCTCGGAGGGGGACTCGAAGAAGTGCAGGAACAGCTTGTGCGGGCGGTCGCCGACGTCGCGGATCGCCCAGTTCTCCAGGGTCTTGGCGACCATGTCGGCCTGTTTGCTGGTGCGCCGGGTGGTGATCGAGCCTTCGTCGTAGTCGATGTCCTCGGGGTCGACGATGACCTCGATGGTGGGTGAGTGGTCCAGTTCGCGCAGTTCCATCGGGGAGAACTTCGCCTGGGCGGGGCCGCGCCGGCCGAAGACGTGGACTTCCAGGGCTTTGTTGGCCTTGAGGCCTGCGTGGACGTTGGGCGGGATTTCGGTGGGGAGGAGTTCGTCGCCGGTCTTGGCGAGGATGCGGGCCACGTCGAGGGCCACGTTGCCGACGCCCAGGACGGCGACCTTCTCCGCCTCCAGCGGCCAGGTGCGGGGGACGTCGGGGTGGCCGTCGTACCAGGAGACGAAGTCGGCTGCGCCGTAGGAGCCGTTGAGGTCGGTGCCGGGTATGGACATTTCGCGGTCGGCTGTGGCGCCGGTGGAGAAGATGACGGCGTCGTAGAAGCTGTGGAGGTCGTCGAGGCTGATGTCGGTGGGGTAGTCGACGTTGCCGAAGAGGCGGATCTGGGGCTTGTCCAGGACTTGGTGGAGGGCGGTGATGATGCCTTTGATGCGGGGGTGGTCGGGGGCGACGCCGTAGCGGATCAGGCCGAAGGGCGCGGGCATGCGCTCGAAGAGGTCGATGGAGACGCCGGGTTCGGCGGCCACCTCGGACTTGAGCAGGGCGTCGGCGGCGTAGATCCCGGCGGGGCCGGCTCCGACGATGGCTACCCGCAGAAGGCGCGGCATGGTTGATTCCCTTCGAGAGACGTCATACGGCGTCCGCGACACGTGTCACGGAGTGCGGACGGAACGGATGTGGGCCCGCCGCGGCGACGACACCGGGAGGTCACCCCGTACGGTCACCGGCGACGAGCACCACCGACACGCGTCCCGACGCGCTCTGCGGTGCGAGAACATCCGCCCCGGCGAGTGGGGACAGCGAGGCGGACGACGGGCGTGCGACGTTCAGGACGTCCCGGTAGAACGCGGCCTGCTGATCCGGGACCGTCGGGTCGAACCGCAGCGCCACATGGGTGGCGCCCGGCGCGTCCCGGTGCGTCGTCTGCGGGGAGTTGGGCACCCAGTTGCGGCCGTCGGAAGGGAATCCGGTCCGCGTGCCCGCCGGCAGCAGGGTGCACGTGACGTCGGCGATGCCGGAGACGATCGGGTGGCCCTGCGCGGACCGGGTGACCGTGGCTCCCGCCGCCAGCGCAGCGTCCCGCGTGGCGTTCACGTCTTCGCAGAGGACCGCGATCTCCGCGACGCGTTCCGCGGGACGGGATCCCCAGGGGCACGTCGCCCAGCCTGAGGTGACGACCACTCGGACGTCACCGCGCCGGAGCAGCACCGAACTGCGGTCCACCTCGACGGAGTCGGCCACCCGCGTGAAGCCGAGCGCGGAGACGAGACGGCGGATGACAGGAATCTTGTCCCGCGCGTAGATCTCGATGTGCGACACGTCGTGCGTCGTCATGGTGTCTCGCTCCTTCCGGGGCTGTCTTCTCGGGTGCCGGTGCCGGCGGTCCTGCCGGGCAAGTTCAGGTGGTGACGGGATCACCGACGAACCGGCGTTCCCGCTCGATCTCCGTGCTCGCCAACGGGATCCGGTTCGTGGTCCGCCGCAGGATCGGCGGTGCCATGACCGATGTCACCAGCGCCACCAGCACGATGACGGTGTACGAGGCCGTGTTGAGCAGTCCGATGCCCAGGCCGACCGAGGCCAGTACGATCTCCACCACCCCGCGCGCGTTCAGTCCGGCGCCGACGGCCAGCGACTCGTGGTGACTCGATCCGCTCAGCCGTGCTCCCGCATAGCCGCCCGCGAGTTTCGCCCCGACCGCGACGACCAGCGTGACCAGGGCCGCCATCAGCACCGAGGGGTTCGCGAGCGCGTACAGGTCGGCCTGAAGTCCCGCGGTGGCGAGGAACAGCGGGGCGAGAACCGCCATCACGAACGGCCTCACCGTATGAAGGAACCGTCGCCCCGCCGCGCCGGAGGCGCCGATGACGATGCCGCAGAGGAAGGCGCCGAGGATCGGCTCCATCTTCAGCGCGTGGGTGCCGGCCGCCGCCAGCACGAGCAGGACGACGACCGTCGCGGCACCCACGCCGTCGGAGTTGTCCGATCTCTCGACCAGGCGCAGCAGCCGTCCGATCACCGGCCGCGCCACCCACACCGTCACCAGCAGGATCACCAGCAGCCAGCCCACGGACTCGGCCACGGTGCCCACCCCGAACCCGGCGGTCGCCGTCGCGGACACGACGGACAGCAGCAGCCAGCCCACGATGTCGCTCACGGCCGCCGCACCGATGATCACCTGGCCGACGTTGCGGTGCAGGAGCTTCATGTCCAGCAGTGTCTTGGCGATCACCGGTAGGGCGCTGACCGCGACGGCGACCCCGATGAACAGCGCGAAGGTCGTACGGTTGCCCCGCTCCCCCAGCAGCGCCGCCGGCAGCAGGAATCCGAGGCCCACGCCCACCACGAGCGGCAGCAGCACACTGCCCGCGCTGACCGCCGCGACGGCGGCCCGTCGGTGGCGCAGCAACGCCAGGTCGACGTGCGCGCCGGTGATGCCCACCAGCAGCAGGACTCCCAGCTGGGCGACCGCGGCGAGCAGGTGCGCCTGGCCGGGGTCCGCGGGGAACAGCCGGTGGGAGAGGCCAGGGGTCAGGTGGCCCAGTACGGACGGTCCGATGACGATTCCAGCGGCCAGTTCGCCCACGACGGGCGGCAGGGCCAGCCGTGCCGCGAGCCGTCCGAGCACGGTGGCCAGTGCGAGCAGGACACCGATCTGAGTGAGCAGGAGGAGCATCTGGTCGTGCGGGATCCCCGGTGCCGCGGCGGCGCCAAGTGTCGGCATGTCATTCCCTCCGGTGTCCTCCTCTTCCGCCTATTCGGCGCCGACGCGGCTGCGGACCTGAAAGGGGTAGCCGCGCTGCGAGGTCTCCACGAAGCGGTTGTGGCCGTAGACGTCCCGGCCCGACACCAGGACGTTGCCGAACTTCTCCAGGGACGCGCTGCCGCCGAACTCCTGGAGCGCCGAGGAGTGCGGGTACACCTGGACGGAGGTGGGCAGATACCGGCCGGCGAAACCGAGCCGCATCTGCTTCGACAGACCGGCGTGCGGGTGCGAGGCGTGCATGAGCGTCGACCAGAAGATCACGAACTGTCCCTGCCGCATCACCTGGGAGACGGCGGCGGACTCGTCGGGCCGCCACTCCGGGTCCTTCTGCAACTGCCGGTAGTCGTAGCCGAAGAAGCCCCGGCGTACGCCGTCCTTCTCGCGCCGGTTGATCGCCGTCGGGTCGTAGGTCATGGTCTTCGACTCGTCGTAGTTCATCGTGCGGTGCGAGCCCGGTATGAACTGGAGGCAGCCCGTCTCGACGGTGGCGGGGGTGAAGGCGGTCCACACGGTGACGGTGCCGCCGAATCCGGCGTCCTCGGGCCAGACGATCTGTGGGTGCTTGGAACCGGCGACGTTGGAGAAGTTGTCGGCCTGATGCCAGTCCGTCCCTTCGTCGCCCGGGTACTTCGGGAAGAACTCGCTGCGCCAGCAGAGCGTGTCGGGCCCGAGGACGGAGGAGACCCGGTCGACGATCTCCGGCCGGGTGATGTGCTCGGACAGGAAGTCCACGTCCAGGTGGCGGTCGTAGTTGGCGAGGTTGGTGGTCCCGGAGGCGCTGTTGTCCGAGCTGTAGATGGCCAGGTCGGTGTCGAGGAGATCGGCGCGGAGCCTGCGCAGGTGCTGCTCCATCTCGTCCTCCTCGTACAGGTCGAAGGGACCGAGGTAGCCGTCGCGGCGGAACTGCTCCAGTTCCGTGGCGGACAACGAGAAGTCGGAGGACTGCGGGTTCATGGTGTCTCCAGAGGCGGTACGGGTGGGGGAAGGACGGGCGGGCTTCAGGGACGGGCCGTCCGGCCGGCACCGGAGTGGACGGCTGTGTCGGCGCGCCGCGGGAACAGCTCCAGCAGGTCGGCGGCGATCACGTCCGCCACGGTCGCCAGTGAGTCGTTGATGAAGAAGTGGCCGCCCGGCAGGACGCTCTGGCGGAACGTGCCGTGGGTCTCCATCCGCCACGCGCCCATCCGCTCCGGTGAGGCCGGTCCGTCCTCGGCGCCGGAGAACGCACGGATGGCCATGGGCAGCACCGGCCGGGAGCGGTAGGGCCAGGTCGCCACCGCGGTGAGGTCGGCCCGCAGCGTCGGCAGCAGTAGGTCGAGCAGGTCCGGATCGTCCAGCACGTTCGGTGCGGTGCCGCCGAGATCGCGCAGGTAGGCGACCAGCCGCTCGTCGCTCTCGTTCCAGGCCGGCACCTCGCGCTGCAGATACGGTCCCGGACTGGCCGCGACGAACAGGGCGGAGGGCAGCGGCAGTTCGCGGGTGCGCAGGACGTGCGTGAGGTTGTAGGACACCTGGGCGCCCATGCTGTATCCGAAGAAGGCGTACGGCAGGTCCAGCCGCGGACCGAGCGCTTCGGCCAGCGCTTCCACCAGGGGGCCCATCCGGTCGAAGGGGGTTTCGGCGATCCGGTTCTCGCGGCCGGGCAGCAGCACGGCTTCCACAGCGACGTCGGCCGGCAGGTGATCCGGCAGGTTGCGGAACATGCCCGGTCCGCTGCCGGCGCAGTGCAGGCAGATCAGCCGGCAGCGGGGTGACTCGCCGGGACTCAACCGCCGGAGCCAGCGGTCGCGTCGCCCCGTGCCGGTCACCGCGGCCGATCCGCGGTCGTGGGCAGCAGGCCGGCGGTGAACCGGTCGAGAAGCGCGGCCGGTGCCTCGGTGAACGTGTAGTGCTCGCCCTCCAGCACGTCGAAGACGGTGTCGCCGCAGCGGTCCCAGCCGCCCATGGTCGCGTGCGGGACCTCGAAGTCCCCGCTCCAGCCGAGGGCCGTGAGCGCGACGGGCAGGCGGGGCGGATCGGGCAGGTGGTAGCGCTTGTTGGCCTCGATGTCCTCGCGGAGGATGCCGAGCGTGAGGTCGATCAGGCTCGGCACCGGTTCACCGCCGAGTTGGACCGTCAACTGACCTATTTCCTCGCGCAGTTCGGCGTCCGTCAAGCCGAGGAACCGGCCGCGCGGACCGTCCTGCGGTGCGACCTGCGAGGAGAGGAACAGCCGGGTCGGCAGCCGGTACCCGCGCTCCACGAGGCGTACGGCGGTCTCGTACGCGGCGAGGGCGGCCCCGCAATGGCCGAACAGACCGTAGGGCCGGTCGAGGTAGGGAAGCAGACCGTCGGCCAGGTCGTCCGCCAGCGCCTGGTACGTCTCGTGCGGCCGCTCCCTGATCCGGTTCTCGCGGCCCGGGAGCTGCACCGGGCAGATCTCGACGCCGTCCGCGAACCGCGGCCATCGCCGGTACATGCTCGCTCCGCAGCCGGAGTACGGGACGCAGAACAGCCGGGCGGGCGCGTCGGCGGACGGTTCGCGCAACAGCCACGGGCTGCTGCTCGGGCGCTCTGTCGGCGGGGTGTCGTGCTGGTGTGGTGGGCTCGGCATCGCAACCATTTCCCTGGGTCGAGCGACCGGTCAGTAGCCGACGGGTCCGCGCCGGGCCCGTACCCGTGCGGTGATCGGCAGGTGGGTGTATCCGTGCACGAAGGCGGAGTACAGCCGGCGGGGTGTACCGGATACCTCGAAGGACTCGAAGCGGCTGAGGAGTTCCGCGAACAGCAGGCGCAGCGTGACCTTGGCCACGGTGTGACCGACGCAGAAGTGGGCTCCGGCGCCGAAGGTGATGTGCCGGTTGGGACGGCGCCGGATGTCGAAGGTGAACGGGTCGGTGAAGACGTCTTCGTCGAAGTTGGCCGAGTTCAGCCAGGTGACCAGGGCGTCGCCCTCGCGGATCCGGGTCCCGCGCAGGCGCACGTCGCGGGTCGCGTAGCGGAGGAAGTGGCCGGCGGGCGAGGACCAGCGCAGCGCCTCCTCGGTGCCCCGGACCGTCAGTTCCGGATGGGCGGCCCAGTCCTCGAACACGCCGGTGTCCGTCTGGGTGGCCAGGACGCTGCTGGCGACATGGCCGGTCGTCACGTTGGCACCGAGCAGAAGGCTGTAGCAGTTGGACATGATCTCGCCGGGTGACATCGTGCGGCCGCCGAGGTCGAGGGTCAGCAGAAAGCTGAGCAGGTCGTCGCCGGGGTTCTTCTCCCGTTCGTGGGCGAGGTCCTGGAAGTAGGCGAAGAGTTCGCGATGGGCGGTCTCCAGGGTGGCGACGGGCCCGTCCGCAAGCATGAGCTGGGGGTCGTCCGGCGCCACGCAGGCGCTGGTGAAGCCGGTGAGCGACTCCCAGTCGGCTTCCGGGATGCCCATCAGCACGCCCGTGACGGCCATCGGCAGCAGCGTCATGGCCCGCCCGAAGTCGAAGACGCCGCCGTCGGCGAGCGGTTCGACGAGGCGGGTCACGGTGCCGCGGATACGTTCGCGGTGGGCGTCCACCGACTTCATCGACAGGGCCCGTTGCAGCGGCTCGCGCATCCGGGCGTGCCGGGGCGGGTCGGTGACCGCCATCTGCCGGCCGCCGGCGGGGTCCTCCGTGCCGAGCATGCGCAGGAGGTTGCCGCGCTCGGAGGTGAACGCCGTGTGGTCGCGCAGGACGCGGTCGCAGTCGCGGTACTTGGTCAGCGACCAGTAGTCCCGGCCGGACTCGGTCGTGCGGCGGTCGACAGGGCGGTGCCGGCGCAGTTCGCGCCATACGGCGTGGGCCTCGCGGCCGTCGTCGGTGTGCAGGGCCGGATCCGCGGGGTCCAGCCGCCCGGCGTGTGCCGGGCAGCCGGTCACCACCGCGGCCGGTGCACTCACTGACCGAGCTCCTTGGCGAACTCGGCGACGGTCGGCCGCAGGTAGAACTGCCGGGCGGGGACGTCGATGTCGTGGGACCGCTTGAGGGTGGCGAGGACCTCCGCGACCGTGAGGGAGTGTCCGCCGAGGTCGAAGAAGTTGTCGTCGACCCCGATCGGGTCGATCTCCAGAACCGACCCCCACAGCTGCGCGAGCCGGCGCTCCATCTCGGTGCGCGGGGCCACGAACGGGGTGCGCACGGTACGGGAGCCGAGGGACGGTTCGGGCAGCCGACGGCGGTCCACCTTTCCGTTGGGGCTCAGCGGCAGTTCGGCGCTGACCAGGACGGCCGACGGCACCAGATAGGGCGGCAGGGTGGCGCGCAGCCTCTCGCGCAGCAGAGCGCCGAGGCCGTCGCCGCCCTCCGCTGCCCGGTCCCCGACGCCGGACGAGGGCACCACGTGGGCGATGAGCCGTTTGCCGCCGGTCTCGTCCGGCTGCGCGACGACGACGGCGTCGCGCACCTCGTCGAACGCCTTCAACTCGGCCGCCACCTGGACGGGTTCGACCCGGTAGCCACGGATCTTCACCTGGTCGTCGATCCGGCCCACGAACTCCAGGTCGCCGTCCGTGTTCCAGCGGGCCAGGTCCCCGGTCCGGTACATCCGGGCTCCCGGCACTCCCGAGAACGTGTCCGGCACGAACCGTTCCGCGGTGGCAGCCGGGCGGTTGGCATAGCCCTGGGCGAGGCCGTCCCCGGCCGCGTACAGCTCACCGCGCACACCGGGCGGCACCGGGCGCAGCAGGCTGTCGAGGACGGCGACACGGGTGCCGGTGACGGGGCGTCCGATGGGGACGGCGTCCGTCCCGGCGAGGTCCCGGCCGGTCCAGCAGGTCGTGAACGTCGTGTTCTCGGTGGGCCCGTAGGCGTGGGTGAACGTCAGGTCCGGGTGGGCGTCCAGGAGTCGGCGCAGATGGTCCGGCGACATGACCTCACCGCCCGCCATCAGGTGCCGCAGGCCGGCGAAGGCGTCCAGATGATTGCTGACGAGCTGGTGGAACAGACCGGTCGTCAGGAACAGGACGCTGACCCGCTCGCGGCGCAGTACGTCGCCGAGCTGTCCGACCTCCAGCGTCCCCTCCGGCGCGACGGCGAGCCTGCAGCCGTGCACCAGGGGTGCCCAGATCTCCAGGGTCGAGGCGTCGAACGCCACCGGGGCCAGTTGCAGGAAGACGTCCTCGGGCCTGATGTCCATCCAGTTCGGTTCGCGCACCAGGCGCGACACGGCCCGGTGGGACACCGCGACACCACGCGGTTCACCGGTGGACCCGGAGGTGAAGCTGACGTACGCGACCGCGTCCGGGTCCTGTGCCACCGGGGTCTTCGGTATGCCGGCCCGGTCCGTGTCCTGCGCGGCCGGATCGATCACGGGAAGGCCCGCCGGGGCACGGTCGGCCAGGTCGCTCCCGGCCACCAGGAGGTGGGCGCCCGCGGCGCGGACGAGCCGCGCGTGGCGCTCGGGCGGGTCCTGCGGGTCGAGAACCAGGTAGGCCCCGCCGGTCTTGAGGATGCCGAGCAGGGTGACGACCAGTTCCGGGGAGCGTTGCTGGAGCACGGCGGCCAGCCGGTGCGGGCCGAGCCCGGCCGCGCGCAGCTGTCCGGCCAGTCCGTCGGCCCGCGCGTCGAGTTCTCCGTAGGACAGCGTCCGATCGCCCCGGCCGACGGCCGGCGCGTCGGGTGTGGCGGCGGCACGCTCGGCCACCAGTTCGTGCACACAGCGGGCCGGTGGCGGTGTCCGGTCACCGTGGCCGAGTAACGCGAGACCGGGGCCCTCCGCCTCCGTCACCAGGTCCAGGGCCGAGATCCGGCGGTCGGGGTCGTGGGCAGCGCTCAGTGACGCGGCGCGCGCGGCGGCCTCGATGCCCGGGGCGCGGGCACCGTGGACGAGCAGTGCCGTGGTGTCGCCCTCGTGCAGCAGCAGGTGGTCGGCGTCCGTTCCGCCTGCTGGCGTCCCGGGTTCGTCGCCGGCATCGGAGGCCGGGACGGCCGGGAGGTCGGCCAGGGCTGCCGCCGCCCGCTCGGTCAGCTCGCGGAACGCGGGGTCGTCGCCCAGCGCCAGGGTGACGGTGCCGGAGGTGACCGCGGCGTCGCCGCGGACACGGCAGGAGACAGCCACGTCGTCTTGGCCGGTGTGCCGGTGGATCACCGCGGCGAAGGCGGCCAGGGCCTGCGGCGCTGTCACGGTCTGCGGTGCTTCCGTCCTGCTCATCAGTTCGGTCATGGCCGTCCTTGTGGAGGGGTCGAGGGAGCAGATCAGGGGTTTCGGCCTCCGGGCAGGCGGCTCAGATGCCGTTCTTCACCATCGCCGGAATATGCCGGTCGGCAGTGCTTGGATTTCTTTTCTACAGGCCTCTCACAGGAGCGTCAATCGCCACCCAATGAGAGAGGGATCGGAATTTCGCAGGTGGACCGTCAGAATTCTGTTGAAGCACGTCCTCACAGGTGAGGAGGCATGTCATGCAATTCTTGCAGGCTGCGGAGTGAATTGAATGGGCAGCGAGGTGACACCGTAGAACGATGTGATGTCGGGAAACCAAGTAACGGCATCCCGGTCGCTCACCCGGTAATCGGGAATCCGCGTCAGCACTTCTTCCAGCATTACCGTGAAGAGTGCGCGTACGAGCGAGGCGCCCAGGCAGTAGTGCGGGCCGGCGCCGAACGCCAGATGGCCCGCGGTGTCCCGGTCGAGGTCGACGGTGTCGGGGTGGGGGAAGACCGCCTCGTCCCGGTTGGCCGAGGCCCAGCTGACGAAGACCCGCTCACCGGCCCGCAGCGTGCGCCCGCCCAGCTCGGTGTCCTCGCCCGCGGTCCGGCTGGTGCCCTGCACCGGTGACATCCACCGGGCGTACTCCTCCGCGGCACGCGGGACGAGGGAGGGGTCGGCGATCAGACGGTCCCTCAGCCGAGGATGCTCCGCCAGGTGCAGGAGAGCCGTCGCGGTCAGGGAGGACACCGGGTCGATGCCCAGGAGGATCAGGTACAGCATCGACAGGATGTCCTCGTCGGACACCGGCTCGCCGTCCACCGTGGCCTCGATGAGGGCCGGCAGGACGCTGCGGTCCGCGCTGTCGCTGCCGTGTTCCTGGCGGACGTCCAGCTCCTCCACCAGGGCCATCGTGATCTGCTGGGCGTGCGCGCGGGCTCCCGGCAGATCGTGCGGTGCGGCCAGCAGCGCCCGGTGGACCAGCGAGTCCATCTCGAACCAGCGGTCGTCGGGCAGGCCCAGGTCGCGCATGGTGACGATGCCCGGTACGCGCAGCGTCAGCGCGGTGACGAGGTCGCCGGTGCCCTGGGAGATCACGGCGTCCAGGCTCTCCCGGGCCAACCGCCGGAACTCCGGCATCCGCGCGCGGACCCGGCCGGCCGAGTAGAAGGAGGAGAGCAGCTTGCGGTACTTCAGGTTGCGCGGCGGGTCCGCCTCCAGCGGCACGAGCCTGCCGGTCTGTCCCAGCGGAGGGATCGTCACCCCCTGGATGGTCCCGTCGGGCAGGAGGTGCCCGGTGCGGAAGACTCCCTCGCGTCCCGCACGTGACGCCTCCGCGTGGCCGGCCGCGACCCAGAAGCCGCCCCAGGCCTCGCTCCAGGACACGGGGCACCGGGACCGCAGACGGGCGTAGGCGGGAAAGGGGTCCTCGGCCAGGGCGGGGTCGTGGCTGTCGAAGTCCCCGGTGCGTTCGGTGTCTTCCACGTGTGCGGTGCCGGAGGCCGTCGTCGCGGGCACCCGTGGGCCGCCCGTGCTGCCGGTCCCGGTCTCGCCGCCGTAGGGGCATCCGCCGCCCGCCGCTTCCACGGAACGGTTCTCCGCGTCCGGCCGGTCGTGCCGCGGCGACCTGGTCGGGTCGTTCACGTCCACCACTTGTCCACCTTCCCCTCGGTCCTGAGCGCAGCGCCGTGGGCGTTGCCAGGGCCCGCCTCCCGCATCGGGGCATCGACGGCGTCGCACGGGATCGGCGAAGCTCCGGGAGGCGGGCCCTGGACATCTGCGACGGCCGGTGACGGCCATCGGTCCGGTCGTCGTCAGGTCCAGCTGACGACCGTCCGGGGGTCGGTGAACCCCATGATGAAGGACACGGTCGTACGGTTGCCGGTGTTGGCGTCCACCGCGTGCACGAAGGCACCGTTGAAGGCGTAGACGTCGCCCTCCCGGATGTCCAGGCGCAGTTCCTCGAAGTCCGCGAGCGCCTCGGCCGGGTAGGGAAGGCCCGTCAGTTCGATGCCGAGGGAGCGCCGGGTCGCGTCGTCGGGACGGATGTTCCAGATCACCAGGCGTCCACCGGCACTGTGTTCGGTGCACATGTTCACCGCGCAGATCTGGTGGTTCAGGACCTGCTGGATCTCGAAGCCGGCCTGGCGCGGGTCCTTGCACTGTGCTTCGTCCTCGTGCGGGTCGAGGGAGAAGTCGCCTGCCTTGTCCCAGGCGCGGATCAGCGCGGCGCACGCCGGGCGGCCGTTCATCCGCGCCAGGCGCAGGGACGCCCCCTCCTGCCGCAGTGCCGCGTCCACACCCGCGCGGAAGAAGTGCCAGGGCGAACCC
The DNA here is from genome assembly GCF_044747445.1 of Streptomyces sp. NPDC090083. NCBI lineage: Bacteria > Bacillati > Actinomycetota > Actinomycetes > Kitasatosporales > Streptomycetaceae > Streptomyces > Streptomyces sp. NPDC090083. Next base: position 721,914 of record NZ_JBIVED010000004.1, read on the forward strand.
GGGGCGTCGATCACCCCCCGGACGTGGTCGGCGACCTCGGCGGACTCCTCGAGGTAGGTGTCGGCGTGCTTGTTCCAGTGGTAGGCGCCGACGTAGTGCGAGGGTTCGCCCTCGCGGTGCTGCCGGGCAGGACTGGCCCAGAACCGCTGGGTCAGGTCCTTGCGCGCCGCCGGAGGGATGACGTCCCGGAAGATCACTCCCAGTCTGCGGCCGTGGAGGACGTCCAGAACGAGCTCGTAGTCCAGTTCGCCGCGCTCCTCGAAGCGGAAGAACTCCGGATCGGCCTGCTGTCCGCTCAGCCGTACCTTGCTCTGCTGCATCGGTTCTCTCTCTTTCACACGTACACCACTGCTGTCACGGGGACGGGGAGGCGGCCGGGGCGCGGGCTGCGGCTCAGGGCCGCGGCACCCGTCGGGTCACGAAGGTCTCCCCCACCACGTAGCCGTCCAGGTCGTGCTGCTCGCCGTAGCGGATGAGGTCGCTGGTGCGGTTGATGAAGCCGCGGCCGGAGTAGTTCAGCGAGGTGTTGCACAGCACGCTGAATCCGGTCACGTCACGGAAGGAGGTGAGCAGCGCGGCGATGGCCGGGTTCTGCTCAGGGGTCACCGTCTGGGCGCGGGCCGTGCCGTCCACGTGGGTGACGGCCTTGAGGGCCTCGGAGCGGACCGTGCTGAAGTAGAGCATGTAGGGGTCCGGGACGGAGCCCTCGAACCACTGCCCGGCGTCCTCCTCCAGGCAGATGGGCGCGATGGGGCGGTATCCCTCACGCTGCTTGATCTTGTTCAGCCGGGCGGTGGTCTCCTCGCTGAAGGGCGCGGCCAGGATCGACCGGTTGCCCAGCGCCCTGGGACCCATCTCCCAGCGTCCCCGGGCCCAGCCGATGATGCCGCCGTCCGCGATGAACCGCGCCACCTCGGCGTAGTCGAGCGGTCGGGTCTCGTACTGCTCCGGGTCGAAGGAGACGTCCTCGACGAAGGCGTCGCCCGCGTAGACGTCCCACTCGATCTTCGCCGTGCCCGTGTAGTGCAGCTGCGCGTCGATGGCGGTGCCCAGCGAGGAGCCGCTGTCGTTCGGGCACGGCGGTACGAACACCTCGGGGAACAGGCCGCATTCGGCCCAGCGCCGGTTCCACTCGCAGTTGAGCCCGCAGCCGCCCGAGATGAGCAGCGGCAGTCCCTCGGTCAGGTGTTCCTCGGCGTAGGCGTGGAACCGGTCGAAGAGAGCGTCGGAGAACTTCGCCGCGAGGTCCTTGTACTCCTGCGACTCGACGCCGATGTTCCGGAACGGGGTCCAGCCCATCTCGTCCTTGCCCAGGGTGGTGATGATGCGTTCCTGCGCCAGCAGGAAGTCGATCAGCTCGCGCTCCTCGGCGGTGGTCGCGGTGCGCCGGGCGAATCCGGTCAGGGCCATCTGCTTGCCGGCGTCCTGGAGCCTGAGGACACCCTTGTTGGCGGTGAATCCCCGGTCGGCCAGCGCGAAGAGGTAGGCGTACTTGTTGCCCGGATCGGACAGGACGTGCCGCAGGTGGGTGACGCCGCCGCCCTCGTCGATCCGGTAGAAGGAGCCGATGTTGCCCTCCCACACGAGGCAGTAGTACGGCTGCCCCGCGGGGAAGGGCGAGAGCCCGTGGGCGGTCATGATGTGCGAGCGTTCGTGGGTGGAGGAGAAGACCCGGACGTCCTTGCCGAAGAACCGGCCCGGCTCATCGGACACCGACCCTTCGCCGACACCGAAGTAGCCGGTCCTCGACGGGGGTTCGTCGGAATACGTGCCCTTCACCCAGCCGCCGACCGCCACCACGTCGGGCAGCCGGTCCAGCCGCTCGACCGCGGCGAGCAGCACCTCCGCGGTCAGCGAGTCGTAGCGCGGGAAGGAGTCCTTCTCGGCCTCCAGCGAGAACAGCAGGCGGCCGTCGTCGATCGCCGTGACCGCGCTGTCGTGTCCTTCTTTGAACGACAGGATCAGCATCTTCCTGCACTCCTTCCGCCGGCCGGTCCGTCGGACGGCCGCTCTGGGGTGACGCCGTCGGCCAGCAGCCGCAGCAGTTTCTCGGGACCCTCGATGAAGCCGTAGTGGCCGCCGTCGAGGACGACCTGGTCGGTGTCGCCGCACGCGGCCCAGCCGGTCATGCGTTCCGGTTCCATCCCGACGTCACCGCTCCAGCCGATCGAGGTGATCGGGCACGGCAGCGACGGCGGGTCGGGCAGGTGGTAGCGGCGGTTGACCTCGATGTCCGCGCGCAGCACACCCAGCGTCATCGCGACGAACGTGGGCAGCGGATTCCCGCCCAACTGCACGATCAGGCCGCGCAGTTCCTCGGTGAGTTCCTCGTCGTCCATCTGGAGGTGGCGGCCGTACGGCCCGTCCTGGGGGGCCACCTCGGACGAGACGTACAGACGCGCGGGCGGACGTGCCCCGCGGCCGACGGCCTGGAGGGCGGTCTCGTAGGAGGCGAGTGCCGCACTGCAGTGGCCGAACAGCCCGTAGGGACGGTCCAGATGGGGTTCCAGGACCTCGGCCAGCGTGCGGCCCAGTTCCTGGTACGTCTCGAACGGCTTCTCGCGCAGCCGGTTCTCCCGCCCCGGCAACTGCACCGGCACGAAGTTGACGCCCTGGTACTCGGTGGGCCACTGGCGGTACATCGACGCGCCGCAGCCGGAGTAGGGCAGCAGGAACACCCGGGCGGGCGCGTCGGGGAGGGGATCTCGCAGGAACCATCGTGGGGGTCGACCGGCGGTGGGCATCGGCTGGCGGACCTCGCCTTCGGTGAGGGTGGACGGCCGCCCGCCGACGGGCGGCCTCGGGTCAGTAGGCGGCCCGGCGGACCTTCGGCCGGGGACGGGCGGTGATCGGCATCTCGGTCCACCCGTAGATCGTGTTGGAGTACAGGCGCTTGCCCGGGCCGACCGGGACGATGTCGCTGAACCGGCTGAACAGCTCGGCGAAGAACAGCCGCAGCGTCACCTTGGCCACGGTGTGGCCGACGCAGTAGTGCGGGCCGATCCCGAACGCGAGGTGCTTGTTGGGGCGCCGGGCGACGTCGAAGACGAAGGGGTCGGCGAAGACGTCCTCGTCACGGTTGGCGGAGGGCAGCCACACCGCCACCGCGTCACCGGCCGCCACCCGCGTGCCGTTCAGGGTCACGTCCCGGGTGGCGTAGCGGATGAAGTGCGTGGTGGGCGTGGCCCAGCGCAGCGCCTCGTCGACCCCGCTGACGAGCAGGTCCGGCCGGTCGGCCCAGTGGTCGAGCGCCGGGGTGCCCATCAGCTCGGCGAGGGTGCTCACGGGGACCTGCGCGGTGGTCACGTTGGCGCCGAGCAGCAGGCTGTAGCAGTTGGAGATGACCTCGCCGGCGGTCAGCGGGCGGCCGTCGATCTCCATCCGCAGGAGCAGGCTGATCAGGTCGTCGCCCGGGTGGGCGCGTCGCTCGTGGACCATCTCGTGGAAGTAGGCGAACAGGCCGCGGTGCGCCATGTTGAGCACCCGGTCGATGCCCCGCTCGTCCCGGTAGCGCGGGTCCTCCGGTGCCACGGACGCGGTGGTGAGGTCCACCAGCCGGTCCCAGTCCCCCTTCGGCAGTCCCATCAGGACGCCGGCCACGGCCATCGGCAGCCGATTCGCGTGGGCCGCGAGGTCGTAGGACCCTCCGTCGGCCAGCGGTGCCAGCAGGTCGGTGACCACCGTCCGGATCTGCTCGCGCCGTTCCATGGTCGGTTTGACGGCCAGTGCCCGCTGCAACGGTTCGCGCAGGGAGGTGTGGCGCGGCGGGTCCGTGGCCGCCATCTGGTGACCGCCGGCCGGGTCGCCGCGGCCCAGCAGGTACAGCAGGGTGCCGCGCTGCGAGGTGAACGTCGCGTGATCGCGCAGTACGTGATCCACGTCGGCGTACCGGGTGGCCGACCAGTACGGGTGGCCGTCCTTCTCATGCAGGGTGACGGGTGCCGTACGGCGGAGTTCGGTCCATACGGCGTGCGGATCCCGGTCGCTGTAGAGCCCCGGGTCGGCCAGGTCGGCGAGCGGTTCCCCGGCCCCGCCGGCCTGGTGGGCCGGGCATCCGGTGGCGATCGGCGGCACCTGCGCCTGGTGCGGTGAGACGGTCACGGTCGTTTCTCCCGTCCGGCCAGGGCCTCGCCCACGGCCTCGCCCAACTCGGCCACGGTGGAACGCAGATACAGCGCGGTGGCCGGTATCTCGACGCCCAGCTCCTGGTGCATGACGTCCAGCAGTTCGGCGGCCAGCAGGGAATGGCCGCCCAGGTCGAAGAAGTCGTCCTCGATGCCCACGGGCGCGGTGTCCAGCAGCGCGCTCCACAGCTCGGTCAGGCGTCGCTGGAGCGGTGTGAGCGGAGCGATGTACGCGTTGGACACGGTGCGCGGCCGGGGCCCTCTGCCGGTCAGGGCGTCCCGGTCGACCTTGCCGTGCGCGGTGACCGGCAGCGTGGTGTGGACCAGCACGGCGTCGGGGACGGCGTACGCCGGAAGTCCGGCGGCCAGGTCCGCGCGCAGCCGTGGCCCGAGTTCTGTGTCCGCCGTGTCGCCGGGTACGACGTGGGCGACCAGCCGGGTGTGCCCCGCGTCATCGCGTTCCACCACCACGACCGCCCGGTCGACTCCGGGCTGCCGGACCAGGGCGGCCTCGACCGCGCCGGGTTCCACCCGGTATCCGCGCACCTTGACCTGCCGGTCGGTGCGCCCGGCGAACTCCAGCTCGCCGTCCGCCGGCAGCCGGGCCAGGTCTCCGGTCCGGTACATGCGCGAGCCGGGTGGGCCGAACGGACAGGGCAGGAAGCGCTCCGCCGTGGCGGCGGGCCGTCCCAGGTAGCCGCGGGCCAGTCCCTCGCCCCAGGTGTAGATCTCGCCGGTGCCGCCGGCCGCCACGGGGTCCATGGCGTCGTCGAGCACGGCGACGGCGGTACCGCTGACGGCCCTCCCGAGGGGAACGGGTCCCGGTGGCGGGGTCCCGGTGGTGGTCCACCGGGTCGTGAACGTGGTGTTCTCGGTCGGCCCGTAGCCGTTGGTGAACGTCAGGGCGGGCCACGCCCGAAGGAGCCGGGTGACGAGCGCCGGAGAGGCCACGTCACCGCCGGTCACGACGTGCCGCAGCCCCGCGAAGACGGACAGCCGGCTCTCGATCAGCCGGTGCAGCAGGCCTGTCGCCAGATTGACCACCGTCACCTCGTGACCGGTGACGGTCGCGGCGAGGGCGTCGAGGTCGATCGGCCCGCCACCGGGGTGGACCACGAGCCGGCACCCGGCGCACAGGGCGCCGAAGATCTCCAGCGTGGACGCGTCGAAGGACACCGAGGAGACCTGGAGGACGACGTCCTGCGGCGTCAGCCGCAGCCAGTCCTGGAGCACCGCGAGACGGTGGACTCCGCGGTGGGTGACGCCCACGCCCTTGGGTGCGCCGGTGGAGCCCGACGTGTAGCAGACGTAGGCCAGGTCGTCGGCCGTCCGGGCACCGTGGGCCGCGGGCCGGGCGTCGCCGGTCCCAGCAGCGGGCGGATCGTTCTCCGCCGGTCCGGTGCCGCCGGGTGCCGTGCCGGATGTCAGGATCTCCAGCGTGCCGGGCAGTCGGCCGGCGAGGTCCGGGGTCGTCACCGCCAGCCGCGCCCCGGCGTCGGCGGCCAGTTCGGCCAGCCGCGGGTCCGGGTCGGTGGTGCTCAGCGCCAGATAGGCGCAGCCCGCCTTGAGGATGCCGAGCAGTGTCACGACCAGCTCGGTCGAACGGTCCATGAGGACGGCGATGACGGCGTTCTCGCCGTGCACGCGGGCCCGCAGGCCGGCGGCCAGCCGCTCGGCCTCGGCGTCGAGTCGGCGGTAGGTGAGCGTGCGCCCGCCACAGGTCACGGCCGGGGCGTCCGGGCGGCTGCGGGCGTGCCCGGCGATCAGTTCGTGGAGCAGCACCCCGTCGTCGCCGGCCGTGTGCGGGCCGGGGCGACCGGACACGGAGTGCGACTCCGTAGGGGCATCGGCCACAGTGCTGTCGATCAACTCCAGACCACCTCTCAGCCTCGGAGGAGCGGGTCCGTCCGTGGGACGGCGTGATGCCGTTCCCGTGGATCCGGCTTCCGCGGAACGACACTAGGCGCCGCCGCCCTTCTGGAAATCCGTGGAACGAACGACTGTCGTCCCCGTTTCCTGTTGAGCCCGCGTCAGCATCCCGTTGGCACCGCCGCATTGAATACGTGAAGGCCCGGATACCAAAGTGCGGAATAGTCACCAAACCCTTGACCGGCCTCTCGTGAAAACCGGATGGTGTCCCTGCAACAAGGTCGATCCGGTCTCGCCGTCGGTGTATTCGCCCGGTCGGCCTTACCGCATCGATCTCCCTTTACGAAAGGTCCCCGAAAGGTAGACCGCATGCCGGTGCAGGAAATAAGTCGCGTGGACCGGGATTTCGGAGAAGACCTCCTACGGGCGGCGCGGACGCTGGCCGCCGACGGCGCCACCGGCGACACCGTGCTGTCCGATCCCGGCGCGCGGCTCCCCGTGAGCCTCGCCGCAGAACTCGACGGCATCGTCCGACCCCCCGATCCGCACGTCGGGCACCGGGTCGTCAAAGGGCTGCTCGCCCTCGGCGACCCGGGTCCGACCCCGCTGCACTGGCGGGAGAGCGATCCCCGGCGCGGCGCGGCGCTGGACATCGCCCTGGCCCTGGTCGCCTCCCGGCTCGGCCGGGTGTTCGGCTGGCGCAATCAGCAGGAGGGGCGCATCGTCCACAACATCCTGCCCAGCCCAGGTCAGGAACGTCTCCAGGTCGGTGCCAGCAGTGTGGTTCCGCTGGCCTGGCACACGGAGGACGCCTTCCATCCGCACCGGGCCGACCTCCTGCTGCTGGCCTGTGTGCGCAATCCGGACGACGTGGGCAGCAGGCTCTCCGGCGCCACCGGTGCGTCCCTGTCCGCCGCGGACATCGAGTGCCTGCAACAGCCGCTGGCCGCGGTGCTGCCCGACGACAGCTATGCCGACCAGGAGGCGGGGCACCGTGCGCCGGTCGGTGTCGCCACGCTCTGGCACCGCGGCGACGACGCGCTGGGCATCCGCTACGACCCCTCCTACACGCGCCGGCTCAGCGACGACCCCGAGTTCGGTGCCGCGTACGACCGGCTCGGTCACGCCCTGGAGGACAACGGCCGGATCGTTCCGCTGGAACCGGGCGACCTGCTGGTCATCGACAACGATGCCACCGTGCACGGCAGGCTCGCGTTCACTCCTCGCTACGACGGCACGGACCGGTGGCTCAAGCGCGTGCTGGTGCGCTCACCCCGGCCGCGGCCCGCCCGCGAGCGCCAGGAGCACGGGTACGACCAGGAACAGATCAACGCGCAGGAAGGGTGAGCGCGACAGCCGGAAGCGGGGGCCGCACACCGTGGTGCGGCCCCCGCTTCCATGTCCGTCGAAGCCCCCTTCCTCGGTGACCTCGGCATCCCCTGTTCCTCGGTGACCTCAGTACCCCCTGGACGGATCGACGACATTGCGCAGCGGCAGGCCGTCCCGGAAGCGGGCCACGTTGTCCAGGAGCAGGTCCAGACACCGCTGATCCGTCTCGGCCGTGGCGTCCGCGCTGTGCGGTGTGATCAGGACATCCGGCTCCGACCACAGGGGCGACGACGCGGGCAGCGGCTCGGAATCGAACACGTCCAGTGCCGCCCCGCCCAACCGCCCCGTACGCAGCGCGGCCAGCAGCGCGCTCTCGTCGACCACCGGGCCCCTTCCGACGTTCACCAGCAGCGCGCCCGGACGCAGCAGCGCGAGTTCCGCGGCACCGATCAGTCCACGCGTCTCCGCTGTCAGCGGCACGGCCACCACCAGTACGTCGAGCCCGTCCAGGAAGTCCCCGATCCGGTCGCGCCCGTACACGGCCCGCGGCACCCGCTCCGCGGCTCCGGACCCGGCCGGATCGCCCGTACCCCGCCGGCAGCCCGTCACCCGCGCGCCGAACGCCTCCAGAAGCCGGACCGTACGACCGCCGATGTCCCCGAGGCCCAGCACACCGACTCGCCGGCCCCGGAGTTCCGAGGCGCTCGGCACCTGCCACTTCCGCTCACGTTGCGCCGCGAGCGTCCGCGGCAGCCCCTTGACGTGGGCGAGCAGCACGGCCAGGACGTGTTCCGCCACCGCGCTGCCGTGCGTCCCGGCCCCGTTGGTCACCTCCAGTCCGGTGGCGGCGGCGCGGCGCAGCACCTCGGGCGCCACGCCCACGGCGACGGTGTGCAGCCAGCGGCACTCCGGGTGCGTACCCAGGAACGCCGCGACCTCGGCCTCGTCGCCCTGCCAGAGAAGAGCGCCGGCGAAGCGGCCACGCCCCGGGCCCGCTTCCGCCACCACACCCGGCCACGACGCGGCGACCGCTTCGCGGACCCGCGGCGACGGCCCGAACAACGCCAGGCCGTCGCCCTGCCGCCCGGTCACTAGCCGCGTGCCGCGGCGCGCTCGCGGACGCTGCGCGGGCGCATGTCCGTCCACACCTCGTCGATGTGGGCGAGGCACTCCGCACGCGTGCCGGCGTGGCCCGCCTCACGCCAGCCCTCGGGCAGCGGGCGATCGGCCGGCCATATCGAGTACTGCTCCTCGTCGTTGACGACCACGGAAAATCGCTCCGCATTGTCCAGAATTGATGTCACGGGATTCCTTCTCTCAATTCTTCCGGTACACGGATATCCGGTACACGAAGGCCGGAAACAGAGAACCTCCCAGGATTCTATTCACCGTGTTTCTGCTGTCGCCAGCGTCGGCGCACCAAGGCCGTCAGCGGATTGTTGAGACGCTTCCGCAAATCTCTGCCGCCCTTTGATCCGACCGTTCATTGACCCTTCTCCCCGGTTGTTCCTAGGGTTTTCCTGGCTGGACGCATTACGGAGACCGCCACGGGTCCGCACCGGAGGCGGCGACGACGTGACGACGTGACGAGCAGAGAGTCTGGGTCGACGAATGGATCGCACCAAGCATGTGCTGGACACCTGCGCGGCTGTGCTGCACCGCCACCCCGCGGTGCGGGAAGCCATCGCGACGACGCACGGTGACGGCGAGCCGGTCGTGTACGTCCTCCCCGCGGAGGGCCACGCGTTCGACGCGGCCGAACTGCGCCGGATCCTCCAGCAGGAGCCGGACCCGCTGCCCGAGGGGACCGCGCTCGTCCAGGTGCCGGAGCTCCCGCGCACCGAGGGCGGTGGCGTCGACCACGCGCTGCTGCCGGTGTACGGCGTCCTCGGCGGTCTGCTGCCCCTGTGGCGGGAGGCGTTCGGCCACGAGGGCATCGGCCCGGACGACGACTTCTTCGCGCTCGGCGGCTACTCGATGCTCGCGGTACGGCTCGTGGGCCGGGTCGCCGACCGATGGGGCGTCGACCTGCCCCTGGCCGACTTCTTCGACCTGTCGACCGCGCTGGACGTGGCACACCGCCTCGTCGAACTCGGAGCGAGCCCCACGGCAGCCGAGGTGGCACCGCACGCGGCGGACGAGCTGAGCCTGGAGGACCTCCTCGCCGACGTCGACCAGCTCTCCGAGGAACAGGCGCTCGCCCTGCTGGGGCTGGAGGCCTCACCGGGCGACGACTCCGCCCGCAGCTGACCATCGGCACAGGCCCGGCTCGGCCGGGCACCCGGACCCGCCCACGGAGAGAGCATGTACCGGATCGATCTGACGGACGCCGACCGCGAGACGGCCGAGGTCCTCGTCGACGAGTTGTTGCGCGAACGCCCCTCGTCCGACGAGGAGTTGCTCCACGCCGTGGCGCTGCGCGCGCAGGAGCTGCCGCGCCCGCTGCGGGCCGAGGTGAACACCTTCCGCCTCGAAGAGCCCTCCGGCGGCTGCGTGATCAGCGGTCTGGACGTGGACGACACCCGCATCGGCGCCACACCCGCGCGGTGGGGCGAGGCCGATGCCGACGGCCGCACCCGCCGCGAGGACATGTTCCTGCTCATGTGCGCCTCCCTGCTCGGCGACCCCATCGCCTGGGCCACCCAGCAGGACGGGCGCCTCCTGCACGACGTCGTCCCGATCAGGGGCCACGAGCACGCCCAGCTCAACTCCTCCACGGCCGAGCCGCTGACCTGGCACACCGAGGACGCCTTCCATCCCTACCGGGCCGAGTACGTCGGCCTGATGTGCCTGCGGAACCCCGACGCGGTGGAGACCACCTACGCGCTCTTCGACGACGTGCGGCTGGACGAGGGGACACGGCGGACACTGGCCGGCGCGCACTACGTCATCCGCCCGGACAACTCCCACCAGCCGGAGAACCGCGGTGCGCACAGCGGCATCGAGGCGCCGGCCGACCTCCTGGAACGCAGCATCCGCAGGATCGACCGGCTCACCACAGCACCCGAGAAGGTGCCCGTGCTCTTCGGCGACCCGCGGAGCCCCTACGGCCGGCTCGACCCGTACTTCATGGACCGCTGCGCCGACGGGCGGGAGGCGGCGGACGCGTTCGACGCCCTCGTCGGGGAGATCGACGCCAGGCTGACCGGCGTCGCCCTGCGCCCCGGCGACGTGCTCTTCATCGACAACTACAAGGCCGTGCACGGCCGTAACCCCTACCGGGCGCGCTACGACGGACGCGACCGCTGGCTTCGACGCGTCAACATCACCCGCGACCTGCGCAAGTCCCGGGACGCCCGGGTGCGTGCCGATTCCCGGGTCATCTTCTGAGGCCCTGCCGCGCCTGCTCCCCCGTCCCCTCCCCCGTCCGTGCCCGGCCCAGCGAAAGGCATGACCGTCTCATGAGGAAATACCGGCTGATGGTCCCGGGTCCCACACCGACCCCGCCCGAAGTCACCGCCGCGGCGGTGCTCCCCGTCGAGGACGAGCGCACCCGGGCCTACGCCGACGTGTTCTCGCGGGTCGTCGACAATCTCCGGCGGACCCTGCGCACCAGCAACGACGTGCTGCTCTTCACCTCCAGCATGACCGGTGCGTTCGAGGGCACCCTGCAGAACCTCTTCTCGCCGGGCGACGCCGTCCTGGTGATCAGCAACGGTGCCTTCGGCGAGCGCTGGAGCCGGCTGGCCGCCGCCTTCGGTCTGGAGGTCACCGAAGTACGTCATGCCTGGGGCGAACCGCTGGACCTGGGCCGCATCGCCGCGGCCGCCGCGGCCCCGGGGTTGAAGGCCGCGATCGCCGTCCACTGCGAGACCTCGACCGGGATGGTCAACGACATCCGCGGGTTCGTGTCCGCGTGCGCACCCCTGCTCACCGTGGTCGACTCCGCGTCCGGGGTCGGCGCCTGTGAACTGCGCACCGACGACTGGGGTGTCGATGTCGTCGTCGGCGGCTGCCAGAAGGCGCTGATGACCCCGCCCGGCCTGGCCTTCGCGAGCATCAGCACCCGGGCCTGGGAGCAGCACGGGCAGGCCCGGCTGCCGCGCTTCTACTTCGACTGGGACGAGAGCCGCGAGGCACTTCGCGCCGAGATCCCCCGCACCCCGTGGACCCCGGCGATCTCGCTGATCAGCCAGCTCGACGTGGCCCTGCGGCAGATTCACGCCGAGGGCCTGGACCAGGTCCTGGACCGGCATGTGCGGCTCGGCCGGATCGCCCGCGCGGGTGTCCTGGGCCTCGGACTGCGGCTGTTCTCCCCGGACGAGGACCGCCACAGCGCGGTCACCGCCGCCGAGCTGCCCGAAGGCGTGGACGCGACCGCGCTGGTCGACCGGGTCCTGGACCGCTACGCCCTGCAACTCGCCGGTGCGCAGGCTCCCTTGGACGGTCGTGTCCTGCGCATCGGGCACTGCGGATTCGTCGACGAGTTCGACGTCCTGACCGCACTGGCCGCCGTCGAACTGGGGCTGGCCGAGGCCGGCCATCCCGTCCGTCCCGGCAGCGGTGTCACCGCAGGCCTCGCCGTGCTGCACCGCCTCGACGGCCGGGACACCCCGCACCGCGCGACCGCCGGCTCCCCGGCCCGTCTCGCACGGGAGGGACAGCCGGTGCCCTGACAGCCCGCAGGACCCCGCACCGCCCGCTCGTTCACCAAGGCCGCCGAAGGACCGCGTCCCACCCCACGAATCAGGAGCACGCCATGCATCTGCCACGCGCCGCCTTGGAGGACTGGATGCGTGACTTCTACTTCGACACCTCGATCGACCTGGGCAGCAGCGGTGTGCGGACCTGGTCCCTCGCGGAACTGCGCCGGCTCCTCGGCATCACCGTCGAGGAACTGGACGGCATCGCGCTGGACGACGCTCCCTCCTACGGCGGCGCGCGCCTTCGCCGGGCCGTCGCCGACCGTTTCACCGCCGGGGACGTCGACCGGGTGATGGCCACCCACGGCTCCACCGAGGCGATCTTCGTCGTGATGAACGCGCTGCTGTCCGCCGGGGACGAGATCGTCGTGGTGGATCCCGCCTACCACTCGCTGACATCGGTCGCCGAGTCGATCGGCTGCCGCCTGGTGCGCTGGCGGCTGCGCCCCGAGTCGGGTTTCGCGCCCGACCTCGACGAACTGCGGACCCTGCTGACACCGCGCACCCGCATGATCGTCGTCAACTTCCCGCACAATCCGACCGGGGCCCACCTCACCCGCCGCCAGTTCGACGACCTCCTGGCCCTGGTCGACGGCCACGACCTGCACCTCGTGTGGGACGCCGCGTTCGCCGAACTCGTATGGGACAGCGAGCCGTTGCCGGATCCCTCGACGCTGCACGAGCGGTGCGTCGGCCTGGGCACGATGTCCAAGGCCTACGGGCTGCCCGGCACCCGGGTCGGCTGGTGTCTGGCGGCGCCGGAGATCCTGGCCCGTCTGGTCCCGCTCCGGGACGCTCTGACGATCTGCCTGTCACCGCTCACCGAGCACCTGGCCGCGCGCGCCCTGGAAGGGGCCGACCGCATCCTCGCCGACCGGCGTGCCGGCGCGGCCCGCAACCTCGACCGGCTCGATGCCTGGACCAAGGAGAACGACGACCTGGTGTCGTGGTCCCGCCCCGCGGGCGGAGTCACAGCCTTCCCCGCCTTCACGGGGATCGCCGACACCGAGGACCTCTGCCGCGAACTGGGCACCCGACACGACCTGTTGCTGGTGCCCGGTGCCGGCTTCGGCCACCCGGACCGCGTCCGGCTCGGCTTCGGCGGGGCCGAGGACGCGTTCGACGAGGGACTGACCCGTCTGCGCACAGCACTGACTGAACGACGGGAGGCGCTCTGATGGATGTCACCGACCTCCTCGCCCGGCTCGACGAACTGCCCGCCGCGCAACGCGCCCTGGTGGAGAAGGCACTGCGCGACCGCAGCGGCCCGCAGACCTGCGAGACCTCGGTCACCCAGCAGGGACTGTGGCTCATCGACCGGATGGCGCCCGCCGACCCGCTCTACACGATCGGCTGGCAGCTGCGCCTCGACGGCCGTCTGGACCCCGAGGCACTGACCGCGGCGGTGAACGCGCTGGTCGCCCGGCACGCCGCCCTGCGCACCACGTTCACCGTCGAGGACGGGCGCCCGCTCCAGGCCGTACAGCCACGGCTGAGCGTCCCCGTCCCGGTCGACGACCTGCGGGCGCTGGAGGAGCCCGCACGCCGGCGGCGGACGGAAGCACTGTGCGCGGCCGAGGTCGCCATCGGCTTCGACCTGGAGAAGGGCCCGCTGGCACGCTTCCGGCTGATTCGCGTGGCGGACGAGGAACACGTCCTCACGATGGTCGTCCACCACATCGTCTTCGACGCCGTCTCCGTGGACGTGGCCCTGCGCGACCTCTCCCGGGTCTACAACGCGCTCGTCGCGGGCGAACAGCCGCCGCCCACCGCGCCGGCGCCCCAGTACCCGGACTTCGCCCGCTGGCAGCGCGAGCACCTCACCGGTCCACGGCTGGAACGGCTGATCGGCTACTGGCGCCGGCAGCTCGCCGGCGCACCGGGTCTGCTGGCCCTGCCGACACTCCGGCCGCGCCCAGCCGAGCAGTCGCACGCCGGAGCGGAGTACACCGCCATCCTTCCGGCCGAACTGGGCGACCGGCTGCGGGAGTTGGCCCGCGACGAACGCTGCACCCTGTACACCGTCCTGCTGGCCGGATTCCAGGCCGTCCTGTCCCGCTACAGCGGCCGGCGCGACCTCAGTGTGGGGACCGTGGTCCATGGCCGGGTCCGCAGCGAGTTCGAGGACATGATCGGCTACTTCGTCAACACGCTGGTGCTGCGTGGTGACCTCACCGGGGAGCCGACCTTCCGGGAGCACCTGCACCGCACCCGGTCCGCGTTCCTGTCGGCCTACGACCACCAGGCCCTGCCCTTCGACCGCCTGGTGGAGGAGCTCGCACCGCACCGGGGCCTCAGCCACAACCCGCTCGTCCAGGTCGTCTTCGAGTCCCACGACGAGGACGAATGGCGGCAACGCACCCAGTTCACCGGGCTGACGACGGGACAGCTCCTGCCCATCGAGCTGGGCCGGTCGAAGTTCGACCTGAACGTGTCGGCGGTCGAGCGCGACGGCACCATCGACGTGACCGTGGAATACGCCACCGATCTGTTCGACGAGCCGAGCGTCGCCCGCATGATCGCGCACTACCGGCAGCTGCTGGAGAGCGCCGTGGCGCGTCCGGACACGCCCGTCGACGAGCTCCAGATGCTCCTTCCGCAGGAGCGGTTGCTGCTCACCCGGCCGCCGGCACCCGCGGTCGGCCCCGTCTGCCTGCACGACCTCGTCCGGCTGCACGCGATCGCCGCCCCCGACGCCCCGGCCGTCTCGGACCGGACCCACACCCTCTCCTACGGCGACCTCGACACCGGCGCGACCCGGCTCGCCCAGCGGCTGAGTACGCGCGGCGTCGCCCCGGGAGCGGTCGTGGCCGTGGCCCTGCCCCCGTCACCGGACCAGGTCCTGGCCGTCCTGGCGGTCCTCAGGGCGGGCGCCGTGTGCCTGCCCCTGGACCCCAAGACGCCGGACGACACATTGCGCGCGATGCTGGCCGACGCGCGCCCGGCGCTCGTGATCACCGGCCGGGCGACGCTCCGCGAGCCGCTGGACGACGGGACCGTCCTCCTCCTCGACGACCAGGAACACGACTCCGACACCGCCGCACTCCCCCGTACGCCGTCGGCCCTCGCCCTCCCCGGCCAGGCAGCCTTCCTGCTGTACACCGCCGCGCACGACGCCGTGCCGCACGGCGTGCTGATCACCCATCACGGACTCGCCAACGCGCTGCATCCCACGGCCAAGACCCTGCACGCCACACCGGGCGGCACCGTCCTGCAGCACGCGGCTCCCGGAACCGGACTCGCCCTGTGGGAGACCTTCACCGCGTTGACCACCGGCGCCCGCCTGGTCACCGGACCCGCGGGAGAACCGGCCCACGACCACCTCACGCGCCTCTCCCCGGACTCCGGGGACGTGCGGGCCCTCGCCCTCACCGCCGAGGGACCCGCGGATCCGGGCGCCCGGCACGACGGCGTGACCGCGCCGCTCATCGGCTACGGACAGTCCGAGACCTCCGTCCTCGCCCTCACCGCCGAGCACCCGCCGGCCCCGTCCGGACTTCTCCCGGCCACCCCCGTCACCGGGGTCGCCGTCCGGGTCCTCGACGCGGACCTGCGCGGGCTTCCCCCGGGGCTGGACGGCGAGCTGTTCCTCGGCGGCGCGGCGCCCGCGCTGGGCTACCACGGGCGTCCCGGCGCCACCGCGGCGCGGTTCCTTCCCGATCCCTACGGCCCGCCCGGCGCACGGATGTTCCGCACCGGCGACCTCGCCCGCCTGGACGACGAGGGACGCGTCACCGTCCTCGGCCGTGCCGACCACGGCGTCCTGGTGCACGGACTGCCCGTGCGGCCCGGCGCCGTCGAAACCGCGCTGCGGACCCATCCGGACGTGGCGCAGGCCGCGGTGTCCATCGCCGACCGCGCCGACGGTCCGCGCCCGGTCGCGCACGTGGTGCCGGCCCCGGATGCGACCGTCGAACCTCAGGAGCTGCGCAGGCACGTCGCGGGCCTGCTCGCGGCCCATATGGTGCCCGCGGCCGTACGGGTCACGGACCGGCTGCCCACCGCGCCCGACGGCCGGCTCGACCGGGCCGCCCTGCCGGCGCCCGAGCCCGAGTCCGGGCCGGCCGACCGGGATCCGGACACGCCCCGCGAAGCGGTGCTGCGCAAGCTCTTCGCCGACGTCCTCGACCTGCCCTCGGTCGGACTCGACGACGACTTCTTCGACATCGGCGGCCACTCCATGCTGGCGGCCCGGCTGATCGCCAGGGTGAGCGACGTGCTCGGCGTCGAGATGGGACTGCGCACCCTGTTCGAGGCACCGACGGTGGCGGAACTCGCCCGCGCCCTGCCCCGCGCGGAGGAACCCCGCCAGGACGGCCACGGCGACCTCGACGTCGTACTGCCGCTGCGGCCCGCAGGCGACGGCACACCGGTGTTCTGCGTCCACCCCGGCATGGGCCTGGGCTGGTCCTTCGCCGGACTCGTCCGCCATCTGCACCCCCGGCACCCGGTGTACGCGCTGCAGTCCCCCGGTCTGTCCGAAGGCCCCGGCGCCGTGCCGGAGACCGTCGACGCCACCGCCGACCTCTACCTCCGTCACATCCGCGAACTCGTCCCCCAGGGTCCGTGCCACCTCGTCGGCTGGTCCTCGGGCGGCCTGATCGCGCAGGCGATCGCCGTCCGCATGCGGGCCCGGGGCGAACCCGTGGGCATGGTGGCGGTGCTCGACGGCTATCCGCTGGCCGGCCGCGCCGAGGCACTGCCCTCCCGCGAGCAGGAAGCGGCCGATCTCCGTCTGGAGACGGCCGGACTCGACCTCCCGGACGACCTGCGGTCCCGGCTGGCGGACGTCTACACGGCCGTCGCCCGGGGAGCGCGCCGACACGTACCGGACCGCTACGACGGCGACCTGGTCCACGTCGCCGCCGCCGACCGGCGCGACGGCGGGGCCTTCGTGGCGGACCTGTGGCTGCCGTACGTCGGCGGCGAACTGGTGCTGCACACGGCGGACTGCACCCACGAGGAGATGACCCGCCCGGACGTCCTCGCGGACATCGGCCCGCGGCTGGCGGCACACATCGACCGGGCCGATCACTTCGACGGAACGCCCCGGTGACACGGGCGGACCACGACAGCGAACGGAGACAGCCACCGTGGCAGGAAAACCCTATGTAGTGATCGGCGGTGACCCGGACACGGCCTCGTGGCGCGTCCTGCTGGTCCCGCACTCGGGAGCCGGCGCGTCCAACGCGCGCGTCCTGCTCCCGCACCTGCCGCCGGACTGGCAACTGGCGGCAGCCCGGCTCCCCGGCCGCGAGTCCCGCATCCGCGAGCCGGTCGGGGACCTGGACAGCCTGGCCGCCGACGTGGCGGCGACGGCCCGCGCCCTGCCCGGCACGGCGCCGCTGCTGATCGTCGGGGTCTGCGCGGGCGCCGTCATCGCCCTGGAGGCGGTGCGGGCGCTCCAGGATTCCGATCCGGGCCTGGTGGCCGGTCTCGTCACCGTCTCCTACTGGTCCGTGGATCTTCCGCCGCACACCACCAGGCTGCTGCCCGACGGCGACGACACCGAGGAGCTGATGGCCGCGGTACGCGGCTTCGGCTATGTCCCGCAGCACGTCGCCGACGAGGACATGGCGCACACCTACCTGCCGCTCATCGTCGCCGACATGCGGGCCGTCCAGGACTACCGCAGCGGACCCGAGCCCGTGCTCACCTCCCCTCTCCTGGTGGTCTCCGGCCAGGACGACCCCCTGTGCCCGCAGGAGCGTGTCGCGGGTTGGGGACCGTTCGCCAAGCGGACCCGGCAGGTCCGTATCCCGGGCGGCCACATGCTGCTCGTCGAACGCCCGGCGGAGTTGGTGGCAGCCGTCACGGCCAATCTGGACCACTTCCGGTGAGCCCGCGCCGTTCCTGTCCGCCGGCCCGCACAGCCCCATCCGACAAGAAAGGCGCACGGTGATGGAATCAACCCGGGCGGCGGCCGAACAGCGGCTCGACCACCTCCTCCTCCAGCAGTGGGAGCGCGAACCGGACCTGCCGGCCCTCATCCGCGGCGACAGCGTCGTCACCGCGGGCGAACTCAGGGACCGGGTACTGGCGTCGGCCGCCGCTCTCCGCGAGCGGGGCGTGGTGGACGGCGACCTCGTGGCGGTCTACCAGCCGCGCTCGATCGAGTTCGTGGTGTCCGTGCTCGCCGTCGTGTTCGCCGGCGCCGCCCACGTCGCCTTCGACGTCGGCGACCCGCCCGAGCGCACCCGGCACGAGATCGTGGACTGCGCCCCCCGGCTGGTCGTCACCACCCGGGAGGGCGCGGCCAGGCTCGCCCCGCCGGTACCGGCGCTGCTGATCGACGACGACCGGCGGCCGGCCCTCGAACAGCCCGCGCCGCCCCGTACGGCACCCGCCGCACCCGCGGTCGTGCTGTTCACCTCCGGCTCCACCGGCCGCCCCAAGGCCTCCGTCATCAGCCACGCCGCAGTGGCCTCCCGCATGGCGGCCTTCCAGAAGGGCCACCCCATGGGCCCGGGCGACCGCGTCCTGCACCACACCGCCTGCACCTTCGACCTCTATCTCGCCGAGCTGTACTGGCCGTTGCTGGTCGGCGCGGCCGTGGTGATCGCGGAACCGGGACGGCAGCGCGACGCCGCGCACCTCGCGCGCCTCATCCAGGACGACCGCGTCACGACGTTCTGCGGTGTGCCCTCACTGCTGGAACTGTTCCTCCTCGACCGCGACAGCACCGAACGCTACGACGGCCTGAAGTACGTCATCGTCGGCGGCGAGGCCCTCAGCCCGGACCTGGTCCGGCGCTTCCACGCACGCTCCACCGCCTCGCTGACCAACATCTACGGGCCCAGCGAGTGCACGGTCTTCGCCACCGCGTGGACCTGCCCGCGCGACCCGGACCCGGACCTGGTGCTGATCGGTCCCCCGGTGCCCGACACCACCGTGCACCTTCTGGACGAGAACCGGCTGGCCGTTCCCGACGGGCAGCCCGGCGAGGTCTTCATCGGCGGCGTGGGGGTCGCCGACGGATACCTCGGCCGCCCCGAGCTGACCGCCGAACGGTTCGTCACCGGGATCGCCGGCGCCGAGGGCCGCCTGTACCGCACCGGTGACCTGGCCCGCCGACACCCGGACGGCGCCCTGGAGTTCCTGGGCCGGCTCGACCACCAGGTGAAGATCCGCGGTGTCCGGGTGGAGACCGGTGAGGTCGAGGCGACGGCGATGCGCTGTCCCGGGGTGCGCCAGGCCGCCGTGGTCGCCGCGGGCTCCGGCAGCGACAAGCGGCTGTACGCGTTCGTCGTACCGGAACCGGGCACCGACCGTCAGGCGCTGCCGGCCGAGGTGCGCGAACGGCTGCGGGAGTGGCTGCCGCAGGCCATGCTGCCCTCCGCCGTGCGCGTCCTCGACGCGCTGCCGCTGACCCAGAACGGCAAGCTGGACCGGCAGTCGCTCGCGCAGCAGGCCCCGGTCGAGCACCGGGCCGAACCCGCCGCTCCCCCGGCCGCCTCCGACCGCGCCACCACCACCGGCGGGATGGAGGACCTGGTGTCCGGCATCTGGCGCACCGTCCTGGGCGTGCCGCAGCTCTCCCACGACGAGGACTTCTTCGACATCGGCGGGGACTCCTTCCGCGCGGTACAGGTCATGGGCGCCGTACAGGAGGCGCTCGGCCGGAAGGTGCCGCTCGACGTCCTGCTGCGGCTGCCCACCGTGGAGACGTTCTCCGCCGGCCTGCTGGAGCTGACCGGGGAGGCAGAACCCGTGCGCTGACCCTCCCGCCCCGTACGCCGCCCGTCCCACCCGAAGAGACCGGAGCACAGCCATGGCCACCACATCCGACCTGGACTGCCTGATCATCGGCTACAACGACGTGCCGTTCTCGCAGCAGTGGAACCGCGTCAGCAACCGCGGCCCGCGCGATCCCGAGCGCCTCATGTTCATGCGCGACCACCTGCTGTTCGACGGCGAACGGCTTCCGTACATGGACGTGATGAACAAGGTTCTGCGCCGCGCGGGCAAGCTGGACGACAACGTCTACATCCACGGCGGCGAGACGCCCAACCTCGCCTCCCACTACCTGGCCAACTACCTGATCCAGCGCGGCTATTCGGCGGAGTGCACCAGCCTCTTCGGCTGCGAACAGGACCGCATCCGCGACATCCTGCTGACCCGCCGTCCGCGGATCGTGGCGATCACTACCACCTACTACATCATCCCCAACCCGGTCGTGGAGATCACTCGCTTCATCCGCGAGGTGCTCCCGGAGACGACCATCGTGGTGGGCGGCCCGCTGGTCGGCAATCTCCTCAAGGACCTCGACCGGGAGGAGCTGGCCGAGGTTCTGACCTGGATGGACGCCGACGTCTACATCAACGAGTCGCAGGGCGAGACGACGCTCACCCAGATCGCGGGAGCCCTGCGCGAGGGCAGCGACCTCAAGGACGTACCGAACCTGCTGCTCCCCACCGGCTCCGGCGACTTCAAACTCACGGGCATCAAGGCAGAGGCCAACATTCTGGACGAGTGCGCCATCGACTGGGCCAGGTTCGGTGACACCCTCGGCGCCACCGTGCACACCCGTACCGCCCGCAGCTGCGCCTTCAAGTGCAGTTTCTGCGACTACCCGATCCGCGCCGGAGCGCTGACGCTGGCGAGCGTGGAGGTCGTGGAGCACGAGCTGCGCCAGCTCGACCGGATGGGCGTCAAGCAGATGGTGTTCATCGACGACACCTTCAACGTGCCCGGCCCCCGGTTCAAGGAACTGTGCCGGATGATGGCGCGCAACGACTTCGGGTTCCAGTGGTACTCCTTCTTCCGCGCCGGTACCGCGCGCGACGAGGAGACGTACAACCTCATGGCGGAGAGCAAGTGCCGCGCGGTCTTCCTCGGCATCGAGGCCGGTGACGACGGCATCCTCAAGAACATGTCCAAGGTGGCCACGCTCGACCGCTACCGGGTCGGCATCGAGCGGCTGCACGCCCGCGGCATCGACACCTTCGCCTCCTTCATCTCCGGCTTCCCGGGCGAGACCGAGAAGACCGTGCAGAACACGATCAAGTTCATCAACGAGGTCGGTCCCACCTTCTGGCGCACCGAACCCTGGTGGTACAACCACCGCGCGCCGGTGCAGAAGCAGGCGGCCGAGTTCGGGCTCACCGGCCGGGAGTACGAATGGAGCCACAACACGATGGACATCAACGGGGCCGTGGACGCCTGCCACGCCCTGTTCGACGAGGTGAAGAACTCCCTGTGGATGCCGGGCTACAACTTCGACTTCTGGGCGCTGCCCTATCTGATGGGCAAGGGCCTGCAGATGCCGGACATCATCGAGTTCCACCGGGTGGCCCGGCAGATCATGGAGTTCAACGACCGCTCGGATGCCGCTCCCGCGCCTGAGCTCATCGACCGCATGTACCACGTGTTCGACAACGCGCCGCACATCACCGGCAAGTTCGCTCCGCCGGCCCGACGTGACGCCTCGCCCGCCCTGGCGCTCCAGGCCTGAACGTCAGGGCCACGCCTCGCGGCGCGTCCCCTCCCCGTCTCCCCGGCAGCGCCGAACCACAAGGATGGAACCGCATGAGCGCGCCTCAAGACCTCCTCGCACCGGGGCAGTTCCCCGGAACGACGTACGACAGCGCCGGCGTGCACGACGTGTTCGCCCGGCGGGCCCGCGAACACCCGGGCGCCACCGCGGTCGTCACGGTGACCGGCTCCGACCCGGCGACGGCCGGCGCCGAGCAGGTGACCTATGCCGAACTCGACGCCCTGGCGGACCGCCTGGCGGTCCGGCTGACCGGGCTGGGAGTCGGCACGGGCACCCGGGTGGGTGTCTGTCTAGAGCCGTCGGTCCGACTGGCGGTGGCGATGCTCGGCATCATGAAGGCGGGCGGCGCCTTCGTGCCGCTCGACCCGGAGTATCCGGCCGCCAGGCTGAGCCACCTCCTGGAGCACTCGGGCTCCGCCGTCGTCGTCGCCCAGGCGGAGACCGTCGGCAGGCTCCCGCGCGACGGCGCCCAACCCCTTCTGCTGGACGCGGAGTTCACGGCCCTGCCCGACCACGGGCCCACACCGGCGCCGGCGTCCGGAGTGGAACCGGACGACATCGCCTGCGTCATCTACACCTCGGGCTCCACCGGCACCCCCAAGGGCGTGCTGATCACCCACCAGGGTCTGACCAACCTCGCGCAGGCCGCGGCCGACACCTTCGGGCTGGAACCCGGCCACCGCTTCCTCCAGCTCGCCTCCGTCAGCTTCTCCGCCGCACTGGAGGAGATCTTCCCGCCCTTGCTCAGCGGAGCGACCCTGCTGATGGCCGGCTACCCGCGCGCGCTGCCGACGGTCCGGCACTTCCTCGGCGTCCTGGAGCGGTACGCCGTCACCGGCTTCGAGATCACCACCGCCTACTGGCACCAACTGGGCGACGAACTGGCCGAGTCGGGCGGCCGACTGCCCGAGTCCGTCCGCTTCACGGTCATGGGCGGCGACCGGGCACGGCCCGACCGGGTGCTGGCCTGGCACCGGTCGGGCATCCCCCTCATCCACGTGTACGGGCCCACCGAGTCGACCGCCACCGCCACCTACCACCACTCGGGCCGCGGCGGGCCCCGCACGGACGGCATCCTGCCGATCGGCACCGCCATCGACCACACCGCCGTCCGCCTCCTGGACGAGAACCTGCGTCCCGTGGCCGACGACGGCCCAGGAGAGCTGTTCGTCGCGGGCCGGTCCCTGGCCCGCGGATACCATCGCGCACCGGGTGAGACGTCCGCGCGGTTCCTGCCCGACCCGTACGGACCGCCCGGCAGCCGCATGTACCGGACCGGTGACCTCGCCCACCGCCTCCCGGACGGCCAGCTGGAGTTCCTGGGCCGCACCGACAACCAAGTGAAGATCCGCGGGTTCCGGGTCGAGCCGGGCGAGATCGAGACGGTCCTCCAGCAGCATCCCGCCGTCCGGCAGGCCCTGGTCACCGTGGAACGGCGGGACGACGGAAGTGAGAACGCGGTCCTGCACGCCCATGTCACTCCGGCTCACGGCCAGGAGCCGGTGCAGCCCGACGATCCGCGCGGCCGCCAGCTGCACGACTACCTCGCGGGGCTGCTTCCGGCCTATCTGGTGCCGTCCACCGTCACCGTGCTGGACACGATCCCCCTGACACCCCACGGCAAGGTCGATTTCGCCGCTCTTCCCACCCGGTCCCAGGACACCGCGACAGGCAGGCCGCTGCGGCCGGGCACGGAGACGGACCTGGCCGGCGTCTGGCGGTCGGTCCTCAAACTGGACCATGTCGGCGCGGACGACGAGTTCCTCGCGCTCGGCGGCAACTCGCTCCAGGCGGTGAAGATCGCGGCCCGGCTGCACCGCGAACTCGGCCTCGACATCCTGCCCAACGACCTCCTCGCCTCCCGCACCGTCGCCCAGCTGGCCGCCCTCATCGACGGCCAGCGGGCGAGCGCACCGCAGGCGCCCGACGCAACGCGCCCCGCAGGCGGGACGGAGAGCCGGGAGACGGCCCAGTGGGCCCGCAAGCGCGCGGCCGTCGAGGCCTCCCTGGCCCGGTACTCCGGCGGACGCCGCGCCGCTCCCATCTCACCCTCCCAGCAGGGCCTGTACGTCCTCGGCCAACTCACCCGGGACATCCCGCTCTACAACGAGTCCTGGCAGTGCCGACTGACCGGCTCGCTGGACCGCGACGTCCTCGGCCGCTCCATCCAGGAGATCGCCCGGCGGCACGAGGCACTGCGTACCTCGTTCGGCCTGCTGGGTGGAAGCCCGGTCCAGTTCGTCGCACCGGACGTGAACATCCCCGTACGGTACGTCGACGTCTCGGCCGTGCCGGACGACGAGGCGAAGCTGCGCGAGGCCGAGCTCCGCGAACCGATCGACCCGGCCGGGTCACCCCTGCTCCGGGTCCTGGTCCTGTCCCGGTCAGAGACCGAGCACATCGCCGTGTTCACCGCCCATCACCTCATCGTCGACTTCGTCTCCGTGGACGTCTTCATGGACGAACTGGCGGCCTGCTACACGGCCTTCCACACCGGCGACACACCGGAACTGCCTCCGCCGTCGTTCCAGTACGGCGACTACGCGCTGTGGCAGCGAAGCCATCTGCGCGGCGAGAACCTCGACCGGCTGCTGCACTACTGGCGCGACCGGCTGGCCGACGCCGCGCCCCGGCCGCTGGAACTGGGCAGTGACCGTCCGGCACCCCAGAGCGTCGACTACCGGGGCGGGCGGCTGGCCCTGGACCTCCCGCCCGCCCTGCGCCAGGCCGTGCACGCACTGGCCAAGCAGGAGGGCGTCACCGCGTTCATGGTGCTGCTGACCTGCTTCTACCTCCTGCTGCACGAGCGCTCGGGCAGCGAGGACCTGTCCGTGGGCACACCGGTCGCCAACCGCGGCGGCCCCGGGACCGAGCGTCTGATCGGCTGTGTCAACAACACCGTCGTGCTACGCCAGCGGGTCCCGTCCGACGTGTGCTTCCACGACCTGCTGGCCCAGGTCCGCGACACCTGCCTCGGCGCCTACGAGCACCAGGACCTGCCCTTCGACCAGCTGGTGGAGAAGCTGGCACCGCCCCGGCATCCCGGCCGGAGTCCCTACTTCCAGGTGCTGTTCGCGCTGGAGGACGAGAAGGCGCTGGAGCGGTCCTTCTCGGGGATGACCCTCGACCGGAACGTCATCCTGCCCAACGGCTTCGCGAAGTTCGAACTGGTCTGCGTGGTCGAGGACCACGGCGACCAGCTGGAGGTCGGACTCACCTACCGCACCAGCCAGTTCGACGAGGCCACCGTGCGCGACCTGGCCGCCTCCTACGAGAAGCTCCTCACCGAGTACACCGCCGATCCGGACCGGCCCGTCGTCCAGCGGACGGACATCGGCGCCCGCACCCCGCACCCTGGCACCACCGTGGAGAAACCATGACGACCGACGCGACCGACGCACCCCAGCGGCCGGCCCCTGACCGGCCAGTGGCCGAACTGGTGCGCAACGCCGCCTACTGGCGGTGGGTGGCCGCCACCATGCTGCACCGGCTCCCGCCGATCATGGCGCCGATGGCACTGATCTGGGCCAGCACGCACTACACCGGCAGTCCCGCGGTCGGCGGCCTGCTGGTCGGCTTCGCCACCCTGCCGTGCATCCTGGCGGCACCGCTGTTCAGTCGGCTGCTGGAACGGTGGGGCCGCGAGCGGTGGACCCCTCGTGTCCTGGCCCTCGGTGGGGCGGCCCGGCTCGGGGTGGCCGGCGGCTTCGTCGCGCACGCGCCGGTCCCGGTCCTGTTCGCGCTGTCCCTCGTCGGCAACATGGCCACGTTCGGCGTCGGCGGCGCCATCAGGACCCTGCTGCGTACGACGGTCCCGCAGCGGCTCATCGGTTCGGCACTGTCCCTGGACGCGGTGCTCGTCGAACTCGTGGTCGTCGGAGCCCCGTTCGTGGTGGTGGTCTGCGCGCTCTTCGGCCCGGCGTACGCCCTGTTCATCATGGGCGCGGCCATGCTGACCAACGCGGTGCTGCTGTGGCCGAGGCCGAAACCGGTCTCCGAGGCCGGAGGGCAGGCCGCCGCGAAGGAGGCGGCCAAGGCGGACAAGGACGACGGGATCGCGCCGGACGTGCCGGAGTCGGCCGGTGTCTGGCGCAATCCGGCCTTCCTCTTCTGGGCCCTGGTGACCATGGCGTTCGGCCACTTCCTGGGCACGGCGGAAGTGGGCGCGCTGCCCCGGGTGGCGCTCAGCGGCGGGGGCACGACCGAAGCCGCGATCCTCACCGGGGTGCTCGGCGCGTCCAGTGCCGCGGCGGGCCTGGTCTATGCCTGGTACGTGACCCGGATCCGTCTCTCGCTCTCGATGCGCGCCGTCGCCCTGTTGCTGACGATGACGGCGGGCTGCCTGGTGATCGCCGAGGCCTCGGGCTGGTGGGCGCTCGTCGGGGCCTTCGCCATGCTGGGGCTGTGCGCCGCGCCGCTGAACTCCGTGATGACCGAGGCACCCGGCTATGTGGTGCCGCGGTCGCGGATGTCGGAGGCCTTCAGCGTGCTCGTCGCCACGCAGAGCATCGGGTACTCGTTCGCCGGCGGGCTCCTCGCCGTGGTGAGTGTCCACCACATGCTGCTGCTGGGCCCGGTGACCGCGGTCCTCGCGCTGCTCGCCGCCATGGTTCTGCGGCCCGCACGGGCCGCGGCCGCGCTCGGCGCCGCCGCGCGGTAGTTCGCGCCCACGACGAAGCCGGTGGCCCCTCCCGTGCGGGAGGGGCCACCGGCTTCGTCACGTCCTGGCGGTTCAGTCCGGGGACCGGAGGGCCGGACGCGTGTTCGCGTAGCTGTGGCCCAGCAGGACCGCCTCGGTGCGGGTGCGCAGGTTGAGCTTGGTGAGGATGTGGTAGACGTGGCTGCGGACAGTGGCCTCCTGGACGTGGAGCCGATGCGCGATCACCGTGTTGGTGACGCCGTGGCCCAGCGCCTCCAGCACCTCCAACTCCCGCTCCGTCAGGACGTCTTCGACCTGCGGCAGGGAGAGGTGCTCACGCCGCAAGCCGTCCGCCGTCCAATCGACCAGGACCTCGGCGATCGAGGCGGACAGATAGGTTCGCCCCTCATGGGCCTCCAGGACGGCGGTACCCAGGTCCCGCTGGCTGGTGTTGCGGTCCACGAAGCCGCGGACGCCGTACTTCACCGCCCTGCGCAGGGTGACGGCGTCGTCAGGCTGCATGAGGATCACCAGGGCCGGACTCGCGCCGGGCGAGAACTGTTCCGTGAGCGACGCCCCGGACCTGTCCTGCAGGCAGTCGCCCCCGATGAGCAGCACGTCGGGCCGTGCCCGCAGGGGCTGGGCGAACGCCTGTCTCACCGAGGCGAAATCGGCGATGATCTCGATCCGCGAGAAGGAGTCGAGGATGGCCCGGATCCCGGCACGCAGAATCGGATCTTCGTCGAGGACGACCAGATGGACGGGCCGGTCCGTCGTGCGAAGCGCGCGGCCGGCGGGGAGCAATGTGGTCTGGCTGTCCGTCAGGGTCACGTTGCGCTCCTTGGGACGAGTGGGCGGACGGGGCGGTTCTGACTCGGCACCGACCGGTCCGGCCTCAGAGCGAGCTGACAACGTTATCCAAGCTCACAGCGGCTTCGCCGGGAGCATGGAGCGCCGCGACCCCTCCCGTGCTGTCCCAGCCGATACCGTCATCAGCTAAAGCCACGGATGCCGTTTCTCCGACGGCGGACAGAGAAGCGACGGCGAGAATGACGGTGGCCACAAGGCCTGCGATCTTGGGCATGGGGGACACTCCTCGTCGATGACGCATACATGCGTTCCGTTGATTCCCCGGACAAAAGATCCCGAACTCGGGTTTGGTGGAGGATCAATCCGTCCAGTGCGGCGGTCGCCTGCGATCAGCAGTCTGCTCGAAAGTCCCGCGTCGACGGAACACCCCTTCGGTGGCACCTACGTGCCCGGCACCTAGGTGCCACATCCCTGGTCAACGAGTCGGCCACCCGACACGTGGTTGATGAAGGGCCAACCGGCTGGCAGAATCGGCGCGTTGACTGCGAGTCGGGGGAGGCCACCGGACAGGAGTAAAAAAGCGCGGTGACGATGTTAAGCGTTCTGGGGCTCAGCCCTGAAGCCGAAACAGTATACACGGCCCTGACAAAACAGCCTCAGTCCCGTCCTACGGAAATCCAGGAAGAAACAGGTCTCACAGCGGAAGAAATAGCGACCGCTCTCGAAGAACTCACCGAGTTGTCTCTTGTCCGCAGCTCCAGAGAAGACCCCGAGTCCGTCCGCGCGGTAAGTCTCCCCGTCGCCCTCACCACGCTGCTGCGCAGCCAGGAGCTCGCACTGTCCCGGCAGGTGAAGGAACTGACCGCCAAGCGGGCCGCCGTGGCGGAGGCCGCCTCCACGCTCAGCCTCCTGAACGACGGCACGGAACGGCTGATCGGCATCGACGCCATTGAGGCACGCCTCGAAACGCTCGCGCAGGAGGTGGAGTACGAATGCCTCGCGGTGCTCCCCGGCGGAGCCCAGTCACAGGCAAGTCTCGACGCGTCCCGGCCACTCGACGAAGAAGCGCTGAAACGCGGAGTCGCACTCCTGAACCTCTACCAGGACACCATGCGCCATGACGAGGCCACCCGCAGCTACGCGGAGTGGCTCGGCGAACGGAACGGCCAGGTGCGCACCACCGCCGTGCCCCCGCCCCGCATGCTCATCTTCGACCGAAAAGTGGCCGTCGTCCCGATCGACCCGGACAACTCACGGGCCGGCGCGCTCATCACCCGCGAGCCCGGGATCGTCGCCACGCTGGTCGCCACCTACGAACAGGCCTGGTTCGGTGCGGTTCCCTACGCGAGGGACCAGTCCATGCATCGGGAGCACGGCCTGACCGGAGCGCAGCGCAAGCTGCTGACCCTGCTGGCCCAAGGCATGACCGACGAGGCCGCCGCGAAACGACTGGGCATCGGACTGCGCACGGTCCGCCGTCAGATGTCCGTCATCATGGAACGCCTCGGCGCACAGAGCCGGTTCGAGGCGGGAGTGAAGGCCGCACAGCACGGCTGGCTGTGACGTCCACCTTGTCGCATGCACCGGCCGGCTCCCGGTACCCGACCTCCGTGTGCACAGCCCGGCGGCCTCCGTCCAGGCTGTCACGGAGGGTCAGCCACGAAGATACGGACCGGTGCGGGCGGGAGCGACCTCGGATTCGCTGAGACGGCATCAACGTTTCGTTGATGCGCCGCGGCCGAGTCGGCCCGCCCGTGAGGGTCGGCCTCGTCACCGGACGGCACCGCCGAGCGCGTGGTCGATCAGAGCACCGCGGGCGCTTCCCTGTCCGAAAAGGTGCTCCGAAATGTCCCCGCGCGCCTCGGACATGAGGAGCGTCAAGCTGAGCCCGCGGACGTCGCTGACGTGGACTCTGTCAGGGCCATCGAGGCGGACCGGGGCCAGGGCAGCCCGGCCCCTCCCACCCGGCTCCGGCCACCCCGGCGTCGGGTCAATACAGGCCAGCTACCGCACACTTGGCGGGAAATAGTACGCTGAGGCTATCGTCGCGGCGCAGGGGGTGTCCGGCGGATCGGATCGTGAGGGCTGGATGAGCAGCGAGATCTACTTCAGCAACAACCATCGTGACCTCTGCGAACGGAACGGCACGGGGGCCGGTTTCCAGTTCGAGTTCTCCTGTTCCCGCTGTTACGACACCTGGCGCTCACCGTTCGAGCCGTACACCGGTGAGCGCGCCGCCTCCTGGCTCGGCAAGGGTGTCGACATGGCCTGGAACATGCTGGGCAGCGCGGGCAGGGGGGTCTCCTCGGCGGCCGACGGGCTCGCCGGAGCGGGCTGGGGTCAGGCCCGCGACGCGGCCTTTCAGCGCGCGATCGACAACGCGCAGGGCCATTTCAACCGCTGTGCGCGCTGTACCGATTACGTCTGCGGACGCTGCTGGAACCCCGCACAGGGGCTGTGTCTGCACTGCGCGCCGGACACCGCAGCCGAGGCCATGGCCGCCCAGCACCGCGGCCTCAACGACGCCGCCTCACTGCGGGCCTACGCCGCCGGCCAGCAGACCGGCCAGGGCTACGACCCCAGCACACCACGCCAGTTGGTCTGCCCGCAGTGCCGGACCGAGACCCGCGGCGCGGCCTACTGCTCCGGCTGCGGTCACCACCTCGCGCAGTCCACGCTGTGCGCGTCCTGCTCCAGCCCCGTACCGGACGGCGCGGCGTTCTGCCCGGGATGCGGCACCCGGCGATGAACTGAGCCAGGTCGGCTGCGCTGCTCCGGCTGCGGTGGATCTCGGGGGACGAACGTGCGCCCCCGTGCACCGAGTTCGAAAGACGGGAAACGTCCGGGTCGGCCCGTGAGGGCCGACCCGGACGTCAGTGGTGCCAGACGGCTGTCCGGTCTCAGACGAGGTCGAACCGGTCCAGGTCGGAAACCTTGACCCACGCGTCGACGAAGTCCTTCACGAACTTCTCCTTCGCGTCGTCGCTCGCGTAGACCTCGGCGAGCGCGCGCAGCTCGGAGTTGGAGCCGAAGACGAGGTCGGCACGGGTGCCGGTCCACTTGACGGCGCCGGAGGCGTCGCGGGCCTCGAAGGTCTGCTGGTCGGCCGACGTCGACGTCCACGCGGTGCCCAGGTCGAGCAGGTTCACGAAGAAGTCGTTGGTCAGCGTGCCGACCCTGTCGGTGAGGACACCGTGCGCGGACTGGCCCTGGTTGGCGCCGAGGACGCGCAGGCCGCCGACGAGGACGGTCAGCTCGGGGGCGCTCAGGGTGAGCAGGTTGGCGCGGTCGAGCAGCAGGTACTCGGCCGGCAGGCGGTTGCCCTTGCCGAGGTAGTTGCGGAATCCGTCGGCGTTCGGCTCCAGCGCGGCGAACGACTCGACGTCGGTGTGCTCCTCGGTCGCGTCAACACGGCCGGGCGTGAAGGGAACCTCCACGTCGACGCCGCCGTCCTTGGCGGCCTTCTCGACCGCGGCGGCACCGCCGAGGACGATCAGGTCGGCCAGGGAGACCTTCTTGGCGCCGGTGTTGAACTCCTGCTGGACGCCTTCGAGGACCCGCAGCACCTGAGCGAGCTGGTCGGGGTCGTTGGCCTCCCAGCCGCGCTGCGGCTCCAGACGGATCCGGGCGCCGTTGGCACCGCCGCGCTTGTCGCTGCCGCGGAAGGTGGAGGCGGACGCCCAGGCGGCGGACACGAGCTGCGGGACGGTCAGGCCGGAGGCGAGGATCTTCGCCTTGAGGGCGGTGACGTCGGCGGCGTCGATGGCCTCGCCCTCGGCCTGCGGCAGCGGGTCCTGCCACAGCAGGGTCTCCGAGGGGACCTCCGGGCCGAGGTACAGGGACTTCGGGCCCAGGTCACGGTGGGTCAGCTTGAACCAGGCGCGGGAGAAGGCGTCCGCGAACTGGTCCGGGTTCTCGTGGAAGCGCTTGGAGATCTCGCCGTAGATCGGGTCGAAGCGCAGCGAGAGGTCGGTGGTGAGCATGGTGGGGAGCTTCTTGGCGTCGCTGTGGGCGTCGGGGATGATCGCCTCGGCGTCCTTGGCCACCCACTGGTTGGCGCCGGCGGGGCTCTGGGTCAGCTCCCACTCGTAGCCGAAGAGGATGTCGAAGAAGTCGTTGCTCCACTGGGTGGGCTTGGTGGTCCAGGTCACCTCGAGGCCGGAGGTGATCGCGTCGCCGCCCTTGCCGGTGCCGTAGGAGGACTTCCAGCCCAGGCCCTGCTGCTCCAGCGGGGAGGCCTCGGGGTCGTCGCCGACCGACTCGGCCGGGCCGGCGCCGTGGGTCTTGCCGAAGGTGTGGCCACCGGCGATGAGGGCGACGGTCTCCTCGTCGTTCATGGCCATGCGGCGGAAGGTCTCGCGGATGTCGCGGGCCGCGGCCAGCGGGTCCGGGTTGCCGTTGGGGCCCTCGGGGTTGACGTAGATGAGGCCCATCTGGACGGCGCCGAGCGGGTTCTCCAGCTCGCGGTCGCCGGTGTAGCGCTGGTCGTCGAGCCAGGTGGTCTCGGGACCCCAGTACACGTCCTCGTCGGCCTCCCAGACGTCGGCCCGGCCGCCGGCGAAGCCGAAGGTCTCGAAGCCCATCGTCTCCAGCGCCACGTTGCCGGTGAGGATCATGAGGTCGGCCCAGGAGATGGACTGGCCGTACTTCTTCTTGACGGGCCACAGCAGGCGGCGGGCCTTGTCCAGGTTGCCGTTGTCCGGCCAGCTGTTCAGCGGCGCGAAGCGCTGCTGGCCGCGGCCGCCACCGCCGCGGCCGTCGCTGATGCGGTAGGTGCCGGCGCTGTGCCAGGCCATCCGGATCATCAGCGGGCCGTAGTTGCCGAAGTCCGCCGGCCACCAGTCCTGCGACGTGGTCAGTACCTCGGCGATGTCCTGTTTGACGGCCGCCAGGTCGAGGGCGCCGAACGCCTCGGCGTAGTCGAAGTCAGCGCCGAGCGGGTTGGCGACGACCGGGTCCTTGGCGAGGATCTTCAGGTTGAGGCGCTCGGGCCACCACTGACGGTTGCCGCCGCCCTGGGTGGGGTGCGCGGCGCGCCCGTGCGCGACGGGGCAGCCCCCTGCTTCCTCCGACTTCGCGTCCGTGACGATTGCGTCGTGGTTCTCAGACATGGATGGGGATCCTTCCGAACTGGGGGTACACGTGGTTCAGCTACGGGGGGCGTCGGTACAGGCGGGGCACAGGCCCCAGTAGATGACCTCGGCCTCGTCGATCGAGAAGCCTTGGTCGTCGGCGGCGGTCAGGCAGGGTGCCTCGCCGACCGCGCAGTCGACGTCGGCGACGACACCGCACGACCTGCACATGAGGTGGTGGTGGTTGTCGCCGACGCGTCCTTCGAAGCGGGCAGGGCTGCCGGCCGGTTCGATACGGCGTATGAGTCCGGCCGACGTCAGCGCGTGGAGCGCGTCGTAGACGGCCTGGAGCGATATGTGTCCTACGCGGTCACGGACCCCGGAGGCGACCCCTTCGACGTCGAGGTGGTCGCCGTGCCGGACGGTCTCCAGCAGCGCGACGCGGGCTGCCGTCACCCGCAGGCCGGCACCGCGCAGCTCCTCAGCGGTGGTCGGTGGCTGGGATGCGGTCATGCGGATCAACCTACAGCCATAAACACGAGTGATTCAAGAAAACAAACGGTTCAAGTTTGGTGTCGAGCCGGGGCGGGCGCCGTGAAGCGGTCCCCGGCGGTGCCGGTGCGGCGGGGCCGGGGGCGATCCGAAGCCGGATTCAGCGACGGCGCTGCTGAATCCGATGGCGGGGAACGGTTGGACGCGGAATTCGCGCGGGGGCACAGTAGGCGTGTCGGCCACCCCGGCCGCACCGCCCCCTCATGCACCTCGCGGAGAGCCCCCGATGAACCACGTCGCAGATCCTGAGCGCTACAACGGCACCATGCGCTACCGCCGCACCGGCCGCTCGGGGCTCGACCTGCCCCTGCTGTCGCTCGGCTACTGGCACAACTTCGGTGACGACCGGCCGTTCGAGACCCAGCGGGAGATCGCGCTGCGCGCCTTCGACCTGGGCATCACCCACCACGACCTGGCGAACAACTACGGCCCGCCCTACGGCTCCGCCGAGTCCAACTTCGGACGGCTGCTGAAGCAGGACCTCGCGCCGTACCGGGACGAGCTGGTGGTCTCCACCAAGGCCGGCTGGGACATGTGGCCCGGTCCGTACGGCCAGGGCGGCGGCTCCCGCAAGTACCTCCTCGCCTCGCTCGACCAGTCGCTGCAGCGCACGGGCCTGGACTACGTGGACATCTTCTACTCCCACCGTCTCGACGCGGGCACCCCGCTGGAGGAGACGATGGGCGCCCTGGACACCGCCGTCCGCCAGGGGAAGGCGCTCTACGTCGGCATCTCGTCCTACGACGCCGAGCGCTCCCGCGAGGCCGCCGCGATCCTCCGCGACCTGGGCACACCGCTGCTCATCCACCAGCCGTCGTACAACATGCTCAACCGGTGGATCGAGGACGACGGGCTGCTCGATGCCGCGCGGGACGAGGGGTTCGGGGTCATCGGGTTCACCGCGCTGTCGCAGGGGCTGCTGACCGGGCGGTACCTGGACGGGATCCCGGAGGGGTCGCGGGCCGCGCAGGGCACGTCGTTCGACGCGGGCTGGCTGACCGAGGACATGGTGCGCCGGCTGCGCGCGCTGAACGACATCGCCGCCCGGCGCGGGCAGACCCTCGCCCAGATGGCGCTCGCCTGGGCGCTGCGCGACGAGCGGGTCACCTCCCTGGTCATCGGTGCCTCCCGCACCGAGCAGCTCGAACAGAACGTGGCCGCGCTGGACAACCTCGAGTTCAGCGAGGAGGAGCTGGCGGAGATCGACTCGTACGCCGTCGACGGCGGGGTGGATCTGTGGCAGGACGCGCGGACTGGGAAACTCGGCTGACGCCGGAGGTGCCGGACGGCACCTCCCAGGACACAGCGGAGGCGTGGAGTACATGACAGTTGACAGCTCGGTCGAGGGCACGGACGGCAGCGTCGGCGACGACGGGACCACCCCCACCACGCAGGCGGTACTGGAGACGCTGACCCCCAGCGCGACCTTCCTCGTCGTCACCGTGGAGCCCGGCGGCGAGGACACGGTGCGCCACCTCCTGGAGGATCTGGCCGGGTTGACGCGGTCCGTCGGGTTCCGCGCGCCGGACGGACGGCTCAGCTGCGTCACCGGCATCGGCTCGGAGGTGTGGGACCGGCTGTTCGCCGGCCCGCGCCCCGCCGAGCTGCATCCGTTCCGCGAGCTCGTCGGCGACCGCCACCGCGCCGTCTCCACCCCCGGCGACCTGCTCTTCCATATCAAGGCCGTACGGGCCGACCTGTGCTTCGAGCTGGCCGCCGCGATCATGGGCCGCCTGGGCGACGCGGTCGTCGTGCGCGACGAGGTGTCCGGGTTCCAGTACTTCGACGTGCGGGATCTGCTGGGCTTCGTCGACGGCACGGAGAACCCGTCCGGGCAGGCGGCCCGCGACGCGGTGGTCATCGGCGGCGAGGACCCGGAGTTCGCGGGCGGCAGCTATGTGATCGTGCAGAAGTACCTCCACGACATGGCGGCCTGGAACGCGCTGCCGGTGGAGCAGCAGGAACGGGCCATCGGGCGCAGCAAGTTGACCAACATGGAGATGGACGACGACGTCAAGCCGGCCGACTCGCACCTCTCGCTGAACGTCATCACGGGCCCGGACGGCACCGAGCGGAAGATCCTCCGCGACAACATGCCGTTCGGCAGCGCGGCCCAGGGCGAGTTCGGCACCTACTTCATCGGGTACGCGCGGACGCCCTCGGTCACCGAGCAGATGCTGCGCAACATGTTCCTGGGCACCGACTCCGCGTCCCACGACCGCATCCTGGACTTCTCCACGGCCGTCACCGGAAGTCTCTTCCACGTCCCCTCCGCGGACTTCCTCGACGATCTCCCGGACCGTCCCGAGGGATCGGCCGGGTGACCTCCGCGGACGGCTGACGAGCCGTTTCCGGAGGGCGGCGCGGGGGCGCGGCAGAATTCAGCGATGGGCCAAGATCCGTACACCGCGCGGGTGTTGACGTGCACACACCCGCCTGCGAAGGTCTGGACCTGGCGCATCCAGTAGCGCCCCCACAGCCAAGAACTGGAGTCGGCGTGCCTGAACTGACACCCCCCACCGACAGCACCGCGAAGCCCCGGAGCCGGCGCCTTCGCCGCTCCGCCGTCGTCACCGTCCTCGGCGCGCTGGCCCTCGTGGTCGGACAGGCGACGGCCGCCCAGGCCTCCGTCCTGACGGCGCTCCCGCAGAACGCGGACGGCCTGGAGCAGACCTTCTCCCCGGCCTACGACTACGACGGCGACGGCTGCTACGCCACGGCCGCCATCGGCACCGACGGCACCCTCAACCCCGGGCTGAAGCTCGGCGGCGACGTCAACGGGCACTGCCACGACCTGGCGCAGCTGAACAACTCGAACACGTACTCCCGCGAGAAGTGCAACAACGACTGGTGCGCGGTGATGTACGCGAGCTACTTCGAAAAGGACCAGGTCACCCTGGGTCCGGCGGCGATCGGGCACACCCACGACTGGGAGCACGTCGTGGTGTGGATCAAGGACAACACGGTCCAGTACGTGTCGGTGTCGCAGCACTCCTCGTACCAGGTGTCGGCGGCCTCGGGGGTGCGCTTCGACGGCACGCACCCCAAGATCGTCTACCACAAGGACGGCATCGGCTCGCACGACTTCCGCTTCGCCAACACGAACGACGAGCCCGCGGAGAACGCCACCGGCAACTGGTTCTTCCCGCGCCTGGTGGGCTGGAACGGCTACCCGGCCGGCCTCAAGGACAAGCTGCTGGCCGCCGACTTCGGTTCGGCGACCCTGAAGATCAGGGACGTCGACTTCAACTACGCCCTGTCCATCGCGAAGCCCTCCGGCATCTCCTTCGACCCCAACGCGTGACACCCGCCCGGACGCGGGCGTCGGCGGGTCACCCGCCGGCGCCCGTGTCACACTTCCGCCCTCCGCGCCCCTCTTGAGTGCAGACACTCACGGGAGGCGCGCATGACCAGGACCGAACCGGCCGGGACGACCGCACAGCACCTGATCGAACTCTCGGCCGGGCCCGTCGCCTACGAGGACACGGGCGGCGACGGACCGGTCCTGGTACTGCTGCACGGGCTGCTGATGGACGCCTCGCTGTGGGCGGCCCCGATCGCCGAACTGGCCGCCGCACACCGGTGCGTGGCCCCCACCCTCCCGCTCGGCGCACACCGCCACGGCATGCGCGCGGACGCCGATCTGTCCCTGCCCGGGGTGGCCCGGCTCGTCGCCGAACTCCTCGACCGGCTGGACCTGCGGGACGTCACGCTGGTCGGGAACGACACCGGCGGCGCGCTGGTGCAGCTGCTGATGGCGGAGGGGTCCGCGCGGGTGGGCCGGGCGGTGCTGGTCTCCTCCGAGGCGTTCGACAACTTCCCGCCGGGGGCGACCGGCCGCACGCTCGTGCTCGCGGGGCGCCTCTCGCCGTGGCTGTTCGGGCAGTTCATGCGGCAGCTGCGGGTGCGCGCGCTGCGCCGCCTCCCGCTCGCGTTCGGGTGGCTGACCAAACGCGGGGACGCGGTCACCGCGCGCTGGACGGAGCCGGTCCGACGGCAGCCGGAGATCCGCCGTGACGCCGTACGGATGCTGCGGGCCGCGGCGGCGGACGGGCGCCGCCTGCTGGAGCAGACCGCCCTGCGGCTACCGGAGTTCAACCGTCCCGCGCTCGTGGTGTGGGCGAGCGAGGACCGCGTGATGCCACCCGGTCACGGGCACCGGCTGGCCGAACTCCTGCCCCAGGCACGGCTGGTGGAGGTGGCCGACGGCTACACGCTGCTCCCGCTGGACCAGCCCGCCGAACTGGCCTCTCTCATCGGCGAGTTCGTACGCGCGACCGTCCCGCCCGCACGGGCCTGATCTGGTGGCCGCGGCGTGGCTTGGGGGCGTCGAGCATGCTGACGCCGTTGTAGTTCCGGCCGTGGACCCAGAACGTGGGCGCGGCGACGAAGGCCACGAAGACGGTGATGACGCTGATCGGGAACAGGACGGGGAGGGACTGGCCCTCGGGGAGGGTCTTGCCGCCCTCGTGGACGGCGTAGGCGAGGGCGGCGAAGAAGGCGACGAACCACACGGCCGCGACGACGCGCAGGACGGTCCCGAGCCTGCGGGTGGTGGCCTGGTCGCGCACCTCGGCCAGCAGGGACGCCGAGCACTCGGTGCAGGTCAGCTCCACCGTGTGCTTGCCCGACGGGGGCCGCTTCACCGTGTAGTGCGCGGCGGACCAGGTGATCGTGCGCGTCCTCGGCTTCAGGAGCCCGCCCGTGACCTGGTCGCTGAGTATGTGCCGGACCGCGACCTCCGCGGTCCCCGTTGCGCTCATGGTTCCTCCCCCGCACGTCCCGACGATCATCGCGAAGCCTGCACAGTGTGACCTGTGGGAACCGGCCGCTCAATGGTCCTGGTGATTTCTTTTCCTTCGCCTACAACTTCTCAACTCACCCTCGCCCTCAAGGACTTATCCGGTCGCATCTCTTGACGGCTTTGGTGCAGACCTTTAGGTTCACCAGCCAGCGGACCTCCCATGAATGCACATCGCGATCACATACGTGAACAACCGTGTTCACCTCTCACCGCCCTCCAGCCGGCGGCGTCCACCCCCCACCCCAGGACGAAAGGCCCCTCGTCATGCAACGCCTCGCCCTGCGCTGCGCCCTCGCGCTCTCCCTCGGCCTCACCGCCGTCGGCACCCTCGCGGCACCCTCCGCCTCGGCCGCCACCGGCACCATCACCGGCCTCGGCGGCAAGTGTCTCGACGTCGCCGGGGCGAGCTCCGCCGACGGAACCGCCGTACAGACCTACGACTGCAACGGAACGGCCGCCCAGCAGTGGACGGTCGGGTCCGACGGAACCATCAGAGCCCTCGGCAAGTGCCTCGACGTCACCGGCAATTCGACGGCGAACGGCGCCCAGCTCCAGCTGTGGACCTGCGGCGGCGGCGCCAACCAGCAGTGGACCGTGTCCGCCGCGCGCGACATCGTGAACCCAGCCGCCAACAAGTGCCTTGACGTCACGGGCAGTTCCACGGCCAACGGCACCCGCACCCAGATCTGGAGCTGCACGGGCGCCGCCAACCAGAAGTGGACCGCTCCCTCCGGCGGCGGCACGACCCCGCCCGCGAACTCCCCGATGGCCGTGGCCCCCTACCTGTACAACGGCTGGGGCAACCCGCCCAGCCCCACGACTGTCATGAACGCGACCGGCGTGAAGTGGTTCACGCTGGCGTTCGTGCTGAGCAACGGCTACTGCAACCCGCAGTGGGACGGCGGCCGGGCGCTGACCGGCGGTGTCGACCAGCAGACCATCAACACCGTGCGGGCAGCCGGCGGTGACGTGGTCCCGTCCTTCGGCGGCTACAGCGGCAACAAGCTGGAGAGCTCCTGCTCCAGCGCGGGCGAACTGGCGGCGGCCTACCAGAAGGTCATCAACGCCTACTCGCTCAAGGCCATCGACATCGACATCGAGGCCGACGCGTACAGCAACGGGACCGTGCAGCAGCGGACCGTGGACGCGCTGAAGACCGTCAAGGCCAACAACCCGGGCATCAAGGTGTACGTCACCATCGGCACCGGCCAGAGCGGTCCGGACACGAGCCTCATCAACCGCGCCGCGTCCTCCGGGCTGACCGTGGACGCCTGGACGATCATGCCGTTCGACTTCGGCGGCGCCGGCCAGAACATGGGCACGCTCACCCAGCGGGCCGCCGAGGGCCTGAAGACGGCGCTGAAGAACGCGTACGGCTACAGCGATGACGCGGCCTACCGCGACATGGGCATCTCGTCCATGAACGGCATCACCGACGACAACGAGACCGTCACCACCGCCGACTTCCAGACCATCCTCGGCTACGCGCAGGCCCACCACCTCGCGCGGCTGACGTTCTGGTCGGCCAACCGTGACCGGCCCTGCCCCGGCGCCTACCCGAACGACGACACGTGCTCGGGCGTGAGCCAGAGCAACTGGCAGTTCACCAGCATCTTCGCCAAGTACACCGGCTGACGGACGCCCCCTCCGACCTTCCTGCCCCAACCCCCCATCCCCACAGGAGAATCCGTGCCCCTACGGAAGAGACTGTCCGTACGCCATCCCGTTCCGAGAGCGCTCACGGCGATCGCGCTCGTGGCGACCACCGTGACCGGCATCGAGTTCGCCGCACAGGCCTCGGCGAGCGCGGCGGGCACCGCGGCCGCCGCGCTCCCGACCGGCTACACCACCGTGATCAACAAGGGCAGCGGCAAGTGTGTCGACGCCCGCTCGGCCGCGAGTGCCGACGGCACCGTCGTCCAGCAGTACGCGTGCAACGGAAGCACCGCGCAGAACTGGCAGTTGACGGCCACCAGCGGCGGCTACTACCGCGTGAACAGCAACCTGAACGGCGCCGAGGCCTGGGACGTCACCGACGTCTCGACCGCCGACTCCGCGCCCGTCCAGCTGTGGACCTACTCCGGCGGCGCCAACCAGCAGTGGCTGCCGGTCGCCGAGGCCGACGGCTCCTACCACTTCGTGAACCGCAACAGCGGGAAGTGCCTCGACGTGCCCAGCGCGTCGACCGCGGACAGCGTGCAGCTCGCGCAGTACACCTGCAACGGCACCGCCGCGCAGTCGTTCACGCTGGGCGGCGGCGGTACGACGAACCCGCCGGGCACCCCGGACTTCGGCCCCAACGTGACGGTGTTCGACCCGTCGATGTCGGCGTCGAGCATCCAGTCCAAGCTCAACTCGGTGTTCGCGCAGCAGGAGACCAACCAGTTCGGCTCGGCCCGCCAGGCCCTGCTGTTCAAGCCGGGCACGTACAGCGCGAACGCCAACGTCGGCTTCTACACCCAGGTCGCCGGGCTCGGCCTCTCGCCGGACGACGTGACCATCAACGGCGCGGTGCACGCGGAGGCCGACTGGTTCCAGGGCAACGCGACGCAGAACTTCTGGCGCGACGCCGAGAACCTGTCGGTCAACCCCACGGGCGGCACCGACCGTTGGGCCGTCTCGCAGGCCGCCCCGTACCGGCGCATGCACGTGCGCGGCAACCTGGCGCTGGACGACGGCGGTTGGTCGAGCGGCGGCTTCATCTCCGACACCAAGGTCGACGGCCAGATCCAGTCCGGCTCCCAGCAGCAGTTCCTCACCAGGAACTCCACGATGGGCAGTTGGTCCGGCTCGAACTGGAACATGGTCTTCGTCGGCGACCAGGGCGCACCCGCCCAGTCCTTCCCGACGTACACCACCGTCGCCAGCTCCCCCACGATCCGCGAGAAGCCCTTCCTGTACGTCGACAGCGCGGGCAACTACCAGGTGTTCGTACCGGGGTTGCAGTCCAACGCCGTCGGCACGACGTGGAGCGGGAAGACCCCGGCGGGCAAGTCCCTGCCGATCGACCAGTTCTACATCGTCAAGCCGGGCGCGACCGCGGCCGACATGAACAGCGCCCTCGCGGCCGGCAAGAACCTGCTGGTCACCCCCGGCGTCTACCACCTCAACCAGACGCTCACCATCACCCGCCCCGACACGGTCGTGCTGGGCATGGGCCTCGCCACCCTCGTGCCGGACGGCGGGATCACCGCGATCTCGACCGCCGACGTGGACGGCATCCAGCTGGCGGGCCTGCTGGTCGACGCGGGCACCACCAACTCCGGGACGCTGGTGCAGATCGGCCCGTCCGGTTCGACCGCCTCCCACGCGTCCGACCCGACGCAGCTGTCCGACGTCTTCGTCCGCATCGGCGGCGCCACCGTCGGCAAGGCCACCAACTCCCTTGTGGTCAACAGCTCGAACACGATCATCGACCACACCTGGATCTGGCGGGCCGACCACGGCAACTCCGGCACGGTCGGCTGGACCACCAACACCGCCGACACCGGGCTGATCGTCAACGGCGCCAACGTCACGGCGTACGGCCTGTTCGTCGAGCACTTCCAGAAGACCCAGGTCGTCTGGAACGGCAACGGCGGCCGGACCTACTTCTTCCAGAACGAGATGCCCTACGACCCGCCGAACCAGGCCGCGTGGATGAACGGCAGCGGCAAGGGCTACCCCGCCTACAAGGTCGCCGCGGGCGTGACCAGTCATGAGGCGTGGGGACTGGGCAGCTACTGCTACTTCAGCAGCAATTCGAGCGTGGTCGCCGACCGCTCCTTCGAGGTGCCGAGCGTGTCCGGGGTCAAGTTCCACGACATGGTGACCGTCTCGCTGGGCGGGGTCGGCACGATCAGCCACGTCATCAACAACACCGGCGGACCGTCCAACTCCAGCAACAACGTCGCCTACTTGACCAACTTCCCGTAGACCGCACGGAAAGGATCGACCGCCCCATGAACACCACCATCAGATCCGGTTCCACCCGCGTGGCGCTGCGGGTCCTGCTCCTCCTCGCGACGGTGCTGGGCTTCGCGGTGGCACCGCCCGCCGCCCACGCGAGCGCCGCGGCCACGCCGTTCAAGGTTCTCGGCCTGTACAGCGGCACGTATGACGCGGCGCACATCGACTTCGAGAAGGAGGCGAACGTCTGGTTCCCGCAGCAGGCCGCGGCGAACGGGTTCACCTACACGTCCAGCACCAACTGGGACCTGCTCGCCAACGGCGGGGTCAACGCCTACCAAGTCGTGCTGTTCCTCGACGACCTGCCGCAGACCTCCGCCCAACGCAGTGGTTTCGAGACGTACATGAGGAACGGCGGCGGCTTCATGGGCTTCCATGTCTCCGCCTTCACCACGGACGCGGCCAGCTGGTCCTGGTACCACAACACGTTCCTCGGCTCGGGGAACTTCGTGTCCAACACCTGGGGTCCCACCGCGGTGACCCTGAAGGTGGAGGACCACTCGATCCCGCCCACCGCCAGTCTGCCGGCCACGTTCACCTCGTCGGTCAGCGAGTGGTACAGCTGGTCCAACGACCTGCGGAAGAACCCGGACATCAAGATCCTCGCGTCGATCGACCCGAGCAGCTTCCCGGTCGGCACGGATCCCAACCAGTCCTGGTACAGCGGGTACTACCCGATCATCTGGACCAACACGAAGTACAAGATGCTGTACGCGAACTTCGGCCACAACGCGATGAACTACACGACCAACACGCGCCTGTCGTCGACGTTCGCGAGCGCGACCCAGAACCAGTTCCTGCTGAACGGCCTCAAGTGGCTGGGCGGAGGCGGCACGTCGACGCCTCCGACGGACACCCCGATCTCCGAGACCTCCTGGTACTCCGTGCAGAACGGCGGCAACGGCACGTGCGTCGACGCCCGTTCGGCGGCCACGGCCAACGGGACGGCGATCCAGCAGTACGCCTGCAACGGCACGGCGGCGCAGCAGTACCAGTTCCGCTCCACCGACAGCGGGTACATGGAGATCACCGCGCGGGGCAACCCGGCACAGGTCATCGACGTGACCGACCGCTCGACGGCGGACAACGCGCCGTTGCAGCTGTGGGCCTACTCCGGTGGCACGAACCAGCAGTGGCAGCCCGTGAAGGAGAGCAGCGGGCGCTACCACTTCGTCGCCCGGCACAGCGGCAAGTGCCTGACCGCACCCACGGCGGCGACCAACAGCGTCCAGCTCACCCAGCGGACCTGTGACAGCTCCACCGCGCAGTCCTTCCAGCTCGCCGTGCAGTCCTGAGTCCGCACGGCGCCGAGGGGCGCCCCCGCCGTGTCCACGAGACACGGCGGGGGCGCCCCTTCGTTTCTCCGCTTCCGCCTGCGTTGTCACCGATAACATATGACTGTTGTCAGCGATACGAATCCCTGTTATCGTCGATTACATGAACACGAGATCGCTGATAATCGAGGCGGCGGCGGAGCTGATCGCCCAGTCGCCGGGCGGCGAGGTCTCGACGCGTGCGGTGTGCGAGGCGGCAGGGGTCCAACAGCCCGTGCTGTACCGGCTGTTCGGCGACAAGGACGGACTGCTGGCGGCGACCGTCGACCACGTCTGGGACCAGTACCTGGAGACGAAGCGGGCCGCCGAGAAGTCCGAGGACCCGCTGCGGGACCTCCGGGCCGGCTGGGACAGTCACACCGCGTTCGCGCTGGCACACCCCAACGCCTACAAGCTGATGTTCGCCCCGGCGCTCCGTTCCGTGCCCGCGGCGGCGGAGGAGGCGATGCGCATCCTCCGCGAGGACCTCGAACGGCTCGCGGCGCAGGGGCGTCTCCGCATCGCACCGGAGATCGCGGCCCGCATGGTCATGTCGGCCAACACCGGCGTGTCCCTGGCCCTGATCACCCGTCCCACGCTGTATCCGGACGCCGGCCTGTCGAGGCTGGTCCGGGACGCGATCCACCAGGCGATCCTGCTCGACCCCGCGGCGGACACCACGG
This sequence comes from Streptomyces sp. NPDC090083, assembly GCF_044747445.1. Classification (NCBI taxonomy): domain Bacteria; kingdom Bacillati; phylum Actinomycetota; class Actinomycetes; order Kitasatosporales; family Streptomycetaceae; genus Streptomyces; species Streptomyces sp. NPDC090083. The sequence continues at coordinate 765,196 of NZ_JBIVED010000004.1, forward strand.
CCGCGGACACCCGCGCCGCGGCCGCGACCACGCTGCTCGCGTCGCTGGACGACCTCACCCCCGACCCGTTCACCTCCGCGGAGTCCGCCCTGCTCGGGCAGTGGCTCACGCAGATCCCCACCTCCACCACCACGAAGGGCCCCCACCATGACTGACACCCACACCCCCACCCGCGTCGCCCTGGTCACCGGCGGTTCCGGCGGCATCGGCCGCGCGGTCGCCGAGCGCCTCGCCCAGGACGGCATCGCCGTCGGCGTGCACTACGCGGGCAACAAGTCCCGCGCCGACGAGACGGTCGCCGCGATCACGGCGGCCGGCGGCCGGGCTCTCCCGGTGGGCGGCGACGTGGCCGACGAGCAGGAGATGGCGGCCGCCTTCGACGCGGTCGAGGCGGAGTTCGGCGGCGTCGACGTGGTCGTGAACACCGCCGGGATCATGGTCCTCTCCCCCATCGCCACCATGGACCTCGACGACCTCGACCGCATGCACCGCACCAACATCCGCGGCACGTTCGTCGTCTCCCAGCAGGCGGCCCGCCGGGTCCGCGCGGGCGGCGCGATCATCAACTTCTCCACCACCGTCATGCGCACCAAGTTCCCGACGTACGGCGGCTACGTGGCGAGCAAGGCCGCCGTCGAGGCGATGACCCTCGTCCTGGCCCGCGAGCTGCGCGGCAAGGACATCACCGTCAACACGGTCGCCCCCGGCCCCACCGCGACGCCCCTCTTCCTCGACGGCAAGGACGAGGCGACGATCCAGAACCTCGCCAAGGCCGCCCCGCTGGAGCGCCTCGGCGCCCCGGAGGACATCGCGGAGTCGGTCGCCTTCCTCGCGGGCCCGGCCCGCTGGATCAACGGCCAGGTGCTGTACGCCAACGGCGGGCTGGCCTGAGCCACCCCCTCTTCAAGGAGAGAACCCCATGCCCGACATCGTCGTGATCACCGGCGCCTCCAGCGGCTTCGGCGCCCTCACCGCCCGCACGCTCGCACACCGGGGCGGCACCGTCTACGCCGGCATGCGTGAGACAGGGACCCGTAACGCGCCCCAGGTCCGGGCCGCCGCCGCGTACGCGAAGGAGCACGGCGTCGACCTGCGCTCCATAGAACTCGACGTGAACGCGCAGGCCTCCGTCGACGCGGCGATCGACCAGATCGTCTCCGCGCACGGCCGTATCGACGTCCTGATCCACAACGCCGGCCACATGGCCACCGGACCGGCCGAGGCCTTCACGCCGGAACAGCTCGCCGAGCTGTACGACGTCAACGTCCTCTCCACCCAGCGGGTCAACCGCGCCGCGCTGCCCCATCTGCGCGAGGCCGGCCGGGGCCTGGTGATCTGGGTGTCGAGTTCGAGCGTCAAGGGCGGCACCCCGCCCTATCTCGCGCCGTACTTCGCCGCCAAGGCCGCGATGGACTCCCTGGCCGTGAGCTACGCGGCCGAGCTGGCCCGCTGGGGTGTGGAGACGTCCATCGTGGTGCCCGGTTCGTTCACCAGCGGCACGAACCACTTCGCCCACTCCGGGCACCCGGCGGACGCCGCGGTCGAGGCGGAGTACGAGACGCGGTACACCGGTCTGATGAGCCAAGTCGCCGAGAAACTGGCCGCGTTGGCGCCCGAGGGCGCGGACGCCTCGTCGGTCTCGGACGAGATCGCCCGCATCGTCGCGCTTCCCCCGGGGCAGCGTCCGTACCGGGTGCACATCGACCCGGCCGACGACGGCTCCGAGGTGGTCTCCGTCGTGGCCGACCGCATCCGCCGCGAGTTCCTGACCCGCGTCGGCCTCACGGACCTGCTCTCCGCGCACCCCGCAGCGGCCTGACCCGCCCGCCCGGCTACGAGGTCACCGCCCCCACCACCTCGCGCCGGTACGCCTCCCCGCCCCCGAACAACTCCTCGGACACGGCCCGGACGGCGTTGACGACCAGCGGAGCGACCAGTTCCAGCGGGGCGCGGCCGTCCCCGACGACCGAGATCGCGCCGACCGGACCGTCGGGACCGCGCAGGGCGAGACCCACACATCCCAGGTCGGGGAAGCACTCACCCCGGTCGATCGCCAGCCCGTTGCGGCGGCGTACCGTGCCCAACTCCCGGTGCAGGAGGTCGAGTCGGCCGATGCTGTGCGAGGTGCGGCACTCCATCGCCTTCTGGTAGCGGGTGTCGATCTCCTCCGGGCTCAGCCAGGCCAGCATCGCCTTCCCGAGGCCGGTGCAGTGGGCGACCGCCCGCCCGCCGACCCGGGAGGGGATGTCGACCGCGGCCCGGCCGCCCACCTTGTCGAGGTAGTAGATCTCCGGACCGTCGAGGACGGCGAGATGGACGACCATCTTCGTCCGGACGGCCAGGTCGAGGAGTTGGGGCGCCGCCGCGGCACGCAGCGTGCCGTGCCCGATCTCCCGTCCGCCCAGGCCGAGCGCGCGCGGCCCGAGCGCGTACCCGGCGACGGTGTGGTGCAGCCAGTCCAGGCGCACCAGTTGGTCGAGGATCCGGTGGGTCGTGGAGCGCGGGAGACGGGTCCGGCGGGACACCACTTCCAGGGTGAGATGCGTCTGGGGCCGCTCGAAGAGGTCCATGATCAGCGTCACGCGCTCCATCATCGACGGCGGCAGCGCGTGCCGTTCGGCCTCTGGTCGGGGGTCCAGGCGAAGGGCAGACGTCATCGTCGATGCCTCTCTGCTCAAACTGAAATCAATTCTAGTTCGGCGCCTGCGTCAACGTATCAACGGCATCGGAGGCCGGCCAAGAGGCGTGCACGAGTTTATTGGTACGCCCGGTCCAAACAATGCGCAACGGTGCCGCCCCCGGTCCAGGGACCGGGGGCGGCACCGCGCGGATGTGCGGTCAGCAGCCGCGTGTCAGGTCGAGCGCGATGTCCACGATCATGTCCTCCTGCCCGCCGACCAGGCCCCGCCTCCCGACCTCCCGCAGGATCGTGCGGGCGTCGAGGCCGTACTGTCCGGCCGCCGTCTCGGCGTGCCGCAGGAAACTGGAGTAGGCACCCGCGTAGCCGAGGGTCAGGGTCTCCCGGTCGACGCGCACCGGGCGGTCCTGGAGCGGGCGCACCAGGTCGTCGGCCGCGTCCTGGAGGGCGAACAGGTCACAGCCGTGCTCCCAGCCGAGCAGGTCGGCGACGGCGACGAACGGCTCGATCGGGCAGTTGCCCGCGCCGGCGCCCTGTCCGGCCAGGGACGCGTCCACCCGGGTCACGCCTTCCTCCACCGCCGTCACCGAGTTGGCGACCGAGAGGGAGAGGTTCTCGTGCGCGTGGATGCCGATCTGGGTGTCCGGGTCGAGCACGTCGCGGTAGGCGCGGACGCGGTCACGCACACCGTCCATGGTCAGCCGGCCGCCGGAGTCGGTGACGTAGACGCAGTGCGCGCCGTAGGACTCCATCAGCCGTGCCTGGCGGGCGAGTTCGGCGGGTTCGGTCATGTGGGCCATCATCAGGAAGCCGGAGACGTCCATGCCCAGTTCCCGGGCGGTGGCGATGTGCTGGGCCGCCACGTCGGCCTCGGTGCAGTGGGTGGCGACGCGGACGGAGCGGACGCCGAGGGAGTACGCCTGCCTGAGTTCGGCGATGGTGCCGATGCCGGGCAGCAGCAAGGTGGTCAGGGTCGCCCGGTGGACGGCGCCCGCCGCGGCCTCGATCCACTCCCAGTCGGTGTTGCTGCCGGGGCCGTAGTTGAGGCTGCCGCCCGACAGGCCGTCGCCGTGGGCCACTTCGATGGCGTCCACGCCCGCCCGGTCCAGGGCCGCGCTGACGGCGGCCACGTTCGCGGGCGTGATCCGGTGCCGGATCGCGTGCATGCCGTCCCTCAGGGTGACGTCCTGGACGTAGAGCCTCGGGGTCACCGGGTCACCTCCGTGGCGAAGCGCTGGGCGATGCGCTCGGCGACCCGCAGGGCGGCCGAGGTCATGATGTCGAGGTTGCCCGCGTAGGCGGGCAGGTAGTGGGCGGCGCCCTCCACTTCGAGGAAGACGGACACCTTGGTGGTGACCTCGGAGACGTCCCCGGCGACGAGCGTGTGGACCGGATCGCCGGCCGGTACCGGGGTGAACTGCACCGTCTGCTTCAGCCGGTAGCCGGGCACGTACTCGGCGACCGCGTCCACCATGCCCTCGACCGAGGCCCGGACCTGCTCCTGGTCCGCGTCGCCGATCAGGCAGTACACGGTGTCCCGCATGATCAGCGGCGGCTCGGCCGGGTTGAGCACGATGATCGCCTTGCCCCGACGGGCACCGCCCACCTTCTCGATCGCGGCGGAGGTGGTCTCGGTGAACTCGTCGATGTTGGCACGGGTTCCGGGACCGGCCGACTTCGAGGCGATCGAGGCGACGATCTCGGCGTAGGGCACCGGGGTGATCCGGCTGACCGCGTGCACGACCGGGATGGTGGCCTGGCCGCCGCAGGTGACCAGGTTGAGGTTGCCGACGTCGTTGGCGAGGTGCTCGTCGAGGTTCACCGGCGGCACGACGTAGGGGCCGACGGCCGCGGGAGTGAGATCGACGAGTCGTTTGCCGTACGGGGCGAGGCGCTTGGCGTTCTCGACGTGCGCCTTCGCGGACGTCGCGTCGAAGACGATCCCGATGTCGTCGAAGCCGTCCATCCGGATCAGCCCCTCCACGCCCTCGTACGTGGTGGGCACCTTCAGCCGCGCGGCGCGGGCGAGGCCGTCCGACTCCGGGTCGATGCCCGCCATCGCGGCCATCTCCAGGCTGTCGGACAGCCGTAGCACCTTGATCATCAGGTCGGTTCCGATGTTGCCGGAGCCGATGACGGCCACCTTGGTCTTCGTCATCCTCGGTCCTTGGGTGAGAAGGTCGCGGACACCGTTCCGAGGCCGGTCAGTTCGGCTCGTACGGTGGTTCCTGGCGGGGTGGGGACGAGCGGACCGAGCGCGCCGGAGAGCACGGTCTGGCCGGCCCGCAGCGGGTCGCCGAACTCGCGGGCGGTGCGTGCCAGCCAGAGCAGCGCGGCGAGCGGGTCGCCCAGGCAGGCGGTGCCGTCGCCCGTGGACGCGAGCTGCCCGTCGGCGTACAGCCGCATGGTCACGTCCCGGGGTTCGAACGCGGTCAACCCGACCTGCCGGCCGCCGAGTACGAACAGACCGCTGGACGCGTTGTCGGCCACGGTGTCGGTGATCGCGATGTCCCATCCGGCGACCCGGCTGTCCACGATCTCCAGCGCGGCGACCGCGTACGCCACCGCGGAGCGGACCCGCTCGATGTCGAGGCCGTCGTCGTCGAGGTCGGCGGCGAGGACGAACGCGATCTCCGCCTCGACCCGGGGCTGCAGCAGCCGCCCGCTCGGCACGGCCGGCAGCGCGCTGACGTCCATGTCGGCGAGGAGCACCCCGAAGTCGGGCCGCTCCACGCCCACTTGGCGCTGTACCGCCTCGGAGGTCAGTCCGATCTTGCGGCCGACGACCCGTGCTCCGGCCGCGATCCGGTCGGCCACGACGCGCTGTTGGACGGCGTAGGCGAGGCGGATGTCGCTCGCGCCGAGCACGTCCCGTACGGGCGGGCAGGGCCTGCGCTCACGGGCGGCACGGGTGAGTCGTACGACCGCTTCGGCCACCGCCGCCTCACGGTCCGCCACGGTTCTCGGTTCCCCAACGTCGGTCATGCGCATCCTCACCTCGTGATGGCCTCCAGCCTGGGCATCCGTGCCCGATCGCGGTCCCGCGCGTTCCGCTCACCGGGACTCGCTCCGGGCGTGGACAGCGGGTCTCGCTCAGCGAGATGACCGGCGGGAGCCGTCGATGTGGCTCGATACCGTCGCCGGCACATCGCGAGAGGTGGTGGCGTCGAGCCGCGCTCGGCCGTCGAGTTCGTCAGCACACCTGAGGAGGTCAGGATGACCAGCAACGAGGACGTCTACGACGTGATCGTGGTCGGGTCGGGCGGGGGTCTGGTCGGTGCCTACGTCGCGGCGTCACGCGGCCTGCGCACGCTCGTCCTCGAGAAGACCGACCGGGTCGGCGGCACGACCGCCTACTCCGGCGCGGGTCTGTGGTTTCCCGGCTCCGCTCCGCTGCGGCGGGCCGGTCTGGACGAGAGCGTCGAGGACGCCAGGACGTATCTGCGCGCCACCGTCGACGACCCGTCACGGGAGCCTCTGCAGGACGCCTATCTGCGGGCCGGGGCGCAGGTGATCGACGAGTTGGAGCAGAACCCGTGGTTCCGGTCGTTCACGTACGGACCGGTGCCCGACTACTACCCGGAAGCCGCCGGCGCCTCCACGGCGGGCCACACCGTCTTCCCGCCGCAGGTCACCGTCGCCGAACTCGGCGAGCTCGCCCCGCTGGTGCGCACCTGCCTGCCCGCCGAGCGATGGGGACGTGACGAGGGCCCGGTCCTCAGCGGCGGCCGCGCGCTGATCGGCCGGACGCTCGCGGCCTTCCTGGAGACGGGCCACGGTTCGCTCCGGCTCGGCACCGCGCTCGACAGCCTGGTCGTCGAGGACGGCAGGGTCGTCGGCGTGGAGGCGGTCAGCGGCGGCGAGCGGGTCACGTTCCGCGCCACGGGCGGGGTGCTCCTCGCGGCCGGCGGCTTCGAGCGCGATCAGGAGCTGCGCGCGAAACACCAGCCGGTCCCGGAGCGCGCGAGCGAGTGGAGCCACGGCGCGCCGGGGAACACGGGCGACGCGCTCCGGGCCGGGATCGCGGTCGGCGCCGCGACCGACCTGCTCGACGCGGCCTGGTGCGTGCCGGGCCTCGTGTGGCCGGACGGCCTCCCGCTCTTCCACACGGGCACCCGGGGCGGCATCTGGGTCAACGCGGCGGGCGAACGCTTCGTCAACGAGGCCCGGCCCTACGACCAAGCGGGCCGCGAGATCGTCCGCCTGCACACCACCACGGGGGTCTCGCACATCCCCGCCCACTGGATCATCGACCAGCGGCAGCTGGACCGGGACGGCTTCGGCGGACCCCACGACCAGCCGGTCCGCGCCGAGTGGTTCGCGTCGGGCGCGCTCAAGAGGGCTGATTCCCTTGAGGAGTTGGCGAAGCTGATCGACGTACCGCTCGACGCCCTGCGCGGGACCATCGAGGAGTTCAACGGCTACGCGCACACCGGGGTCGACGAGCGGTTCCACCGCGGCGAGACACCGTGGGACCGGATCGCCCACCATGTGCTGGGCTTCCCCGCCCTCCCCGAACTCAACCACCCGGCACCGCCCACCCCGGACTGGCCCAACCCCCTGCTGCTGCCGCTCGACACCCCGCCCTACTACGTGGCGACCATCCTCCCCTCCGACATCGGCACCAAGGGCGGACTGCGGATCGACGAGCACGCGCGCGTGCTGCGCCCGGACCGCACCGCGATCGAGGGCCTGTACGCGTCTGGGAACACGGCCGCCGCGATGTCGGGACGCGTGTACCCGGGCGCGGGAACACCGATCGGTTCGAGTGTCGCGTTCTCCTGTCTGGCCGTGCTGGACATCGCGGGCGGCACGGACTGACCCGTCAGAGCCAGCGGCGGAACGGCTCCTGGAACAGCACCGGTTGGGGACGCCTCCGGCCCACCGCCCGCTCCGCGAGGGTCGTCACGGAGAAGCGTGCGGCCGGCAGCGGCCAGGCGATGACGGCCATCGAGAGGGCGGCCATCACCGGATACTCGGTGATGAGCTGGTCCGCGCTCCAGTACGTCAGCAGGGTGAAGGCCGACATCAGGGACGCGGGCAGCGAGAGCACCCCCAGCACGAGAACGACCCCGAGTGCCGTCTCCAGCAGCGGCATCGCGAAGCCGAAGAAATGCGGCCAGCTCGCGAGAGCGACATCCGCGAAGCTTTTGAAGAACCCCGGAACTCGACTGTTCGACTTCGCACTGTTCGCCACCAGAAGAATGTCCGCGGCACCGAAATGCGCCCGGTATTTCAACGTGCCCTCATGGAGCCAGAGAACTCCGAGGGAAACCCTGATCGCGCCGACGAGAGCCGCGATCAGGGTCGGCCGGGAAAAGAACCTTTTCATGACAGTTTCGCGGCGCCGAATACCGCCTTCGCCTTGTCGCAGTGGATGACGACCGTGCTGTACATCGCCGCGTCGGCCCCGTTGAGCGCGAACATCTGGGACTTCTCGTCGAACTTGACGGCCCCCAGCTGCTTGCCCGCCGACACGGCGGCCTCATCGGTGCCGTTGGTGAGGTAGACATGCAGGTCCGGGCCCTCGTCGGAGGAGAAACCGGACAGGGTGACGCCCGAGGCGCCCACCTTCGCGGAGCCGGTCACCTTCTTGCCGTTGAGCCCCGCGAACATACCCGTCTTGTCTGCCGACTTCATCGCCTGCTGGGAGGCCGGCATGGAGGCCGCCGCCTTCGAGGAGGAGTCCTTGCTGTCGGAGCCGCCGCACGCCGTGAGCGTGAAGGAAAGAGCAACGAGAACAACGCCGGCAAACCCGATTTTCCGCATGCCACATCTTCCTCTTCTTGATTCCACTGGATTCGGCGGCAACGGGAACTGGCCGCCGCCGACGGAACCAACTTACCTACGGGAGACGGGGGGATAACCGCTCGACGGGAGGACGTAAGGAATGCATCACATTTGGTCGCGGGCACCGGCCCGCTACGGCGTGAGGAGCAGCCGGGCGGCCAGGCGCATGTTGGTCTCCGCCTCCGCGGTGGAGATCTCCTCGGTGAGCATGGCCACGAACAGGCCCCACCAGCCGTAGATGAGCAGCCGTGCCCTGCCGCGGTCGGTCTCCGACGCCTGGTCGGCGCCGAGGAGGCGCAGGATGGCCCGGCCGAGGGCGCTGTCGACGATGTCGATGCGGGCCGGGACGGCGGTCGTGTACTCGGTGAACGAGGACAGCGCCACGGCCGAGGCGAGCAGCGGGCTGTCCAGCAGCTTCACGCTGAGGGTGATGAGCAGGTCCGCGACCTCGGCGGCGGCGTCCGTCCGTCCGGCGGCGGCATCCGTCCGTCCGGCGCCCGCGGGGTCCGTGCGACCGTCGTGGTGGCCGCCGAGGTACTGCTCGATGTGCCACTCCAGGACCGCCGTGAACAGGTAGGGCTTCGACGGGAAGTAGCGGTACAGGGTGGCGATGGCGACGCCGGCCTCCTTGGCCACGTCGTGCATCTGCACGCTGGCGAGGCCCTCGCGGGCGCCGAGTTCGGAGGCGGCGCGGAGGATGCGGACCCGGCGGGCGACCTGACCGCGCGAGACCGGGGCCGCCGGCTGCCGTCCCTCAGCGGGTCTCGCCACGTCGTCCCCCATGTCGTCCGGTGCTCCCGCCGACGCTCAGGATGCCTCGGGGCGGGTCAGGAAGGCCAGCACGGTGCTCTCCCAGGCCTCCTTCTGCTCGATCATGGCCCAGTGTCCGCAGTCGGGCAGCACATGCAGTTCGGCCTTCGGAATCGTACGCATCGGGATCAGCGCGCTCTCCAGCGGTGTGACCCGGTCGTCGCGGCCCCAGGTCAGCAGGGTGGGCGCGGTGATCCTGTGCAGGGCGGCCCAGAGGGGCTGGTCGGAGTGGGCCTGGGCGGCCTGCAGGGCGGCCATGGCCTGCCGGCCGTAGATCCGGCGGGAGGCCTCCAGTGTCGCGGGCTCGGTGGCGGTCCGCCAGCGCTCCTCGACGAGTTCCTCGGTGAGGAGGGCGGGGTCGTGGACCATCGACCGCAGCCACTGGACCAGGTTCGCGCGGGTCGGGTTCTCCGCGAACTCGACCAGCAGGTTGAGGCCTTCGCTGGGGCCGGGCGAGAGGATGGTGCGGCCCACGCCGCCGATGGTGACGACCCGGCGGAACAACTCCTTGTGGGCGACGGCGAGTCCGGCCGCGACGAAGCCGCCCATGGAGTTGCCGATGACGTCGACGCGGTCGAGCCCGAGGCCGTCGAGGAAGCGCAGGACGGCCTTGGGGGCCGCCGCCATCGGGTTCTCGTCGGTCGGGTCGCTGACCCCGAACCCCGGGAATTCCAGGGCGAGGCAGCGGAAGTGCTTCGCGAACACCGGGAGGTTTCCCCGGTAGTTGCGCCAGCCGGTGACCCCGGGACCCGAGCCGTGCAGCAGGAGCAGGGGCGGCCCGTCGCCCGCCTCGTGATAGCGCAACGTGCCCTCGTCGGTGCGCAGTTCGCGCAGGGTGTCCTCAGCGGTGAGTGTCATGGCGGTGCGTGGCCTCCGGTCGCGGGGTGACAGGCGACTGTCACCGTGCCACCGGGCCCGGCCGGGGTGCCGTGCCGTTCCCGATCAGTGGGACGTTCCCGGACCCGGGTCAGCGGTGCTGATTAGCGTCGGGCTGCCAGGAGTTGACGACATTGAGGGGAGAACCTGATGGGTGTGCGCTCACTCGGGTATGTACGGCTGGAGTCCGGCGACATCGGGAAGTGGAAGGTGTTCGGGGCGGACTTCCTCGGCCTGATGCCTGTCGAGGGCGGCGACCCGGAGTCCCTGTACTTCCGGATGGACGACTATCCGGCCCGCATCGTGGTCTCCCCCGGCTCACAGAGCGGGATGACCGCCCTCGGTTTCGAGGTGATCGACGAGCGGGAACTGGCGAGGCTGGTCGCCGACGTCGAGAAGACCGGCATCAAGGTGACCCCCGGCACGGAGGAGGAGGCCGCGGAACGCCGGGTCACCGGCTTCGTCAGGTTCAACGACCCGGGCGGCAACCCGGTCGAGCTGTTCTACGGCGCGATCCTCGACCACGTCCCCGTGCACACGCCCCTGGTGTCGAAGTTCCTCACCGGCGACATGGGCTTCGGGCACGCCATCGTCTCCGCCGAGGACGCGCGCGGCACCTTCGACTTCTACGTCGGCGTCCTCGGCTTCGTCGAGCGCAACACGATGCGGTCACCGGGCGGGACGACCTGGTTCATGGGCTGCAACCCCCGCCACCACACCCTGGGCGTCACCCCGGCGCCGGGCCCCGGGCGGCTGCTGCACTTCATGGTCGAGGGCGAGACCCTGGACGACGTGGGGCGTGCCCTGGACCGGGCCGCGAAGCTCGATGTCCCGATGATGCACTCGCTCGGCAAGCACACGAACGACCACATGGTGTCGTTCTACGTGTGGTCGCCGGAGAACTACGCCGTCGAGTTCGGCTGGAACGGCCTGAAGGTGCCCGAGCCGGTGCCGGTCTACGAGATCACCGACGGCGCGTTCTGGGGCCACCACTTCACCCCGCCGCCGCAGCCCGCCGGCTGAACCGGCCACGCGCGAGAGCAGCCCCACGGTGTCCGGCCGTGGGGCTGCTCCGTGTCAGCGCTCGACGGTGACGGCCCGCTCGGGACAGGCGAACTCCCCTTCCCTGGCGGCCTGTTCCAGTTCGGCCGGCACCTCACTGTCGAAGGGCAGCGCATAACCGTCGTCGTCGAGCCGGAACACCTCCGGTGCCGCCGCCGCGCACCTCGCGTGCCCGGAGCACAGCGAGGAGTCGATCGTGATCTTCATGCGCAACTCCGTTCTAGGGCTTGTTCGTCGAGCCGGCGTCGACGGTGAACTGGAGACCCGTGACGTACCGCGCCTCGTCCGAGGCGAGGAACAGCACGGCGTTCGACACGTCCCGCGGTTCGACGTACGGGGCGAGGGGGTTCATGGCGGCGAGCGCGAACAGCGGTTCCCGCGCGGCGAGTTCCTCGATCGGTACGCCGACGGTGATGCCCGTGTCGCTGACGCCGGTCGGGTGCACGGTGTTCACCCTGATGCGGTGCGGGGCGAGTTCGTTGGAGAGCGCCTTCATCAGGCCCACGACACCGTGCTTGGCGGCCACGTAGTGGGCGTACGGCACATGGCCGCGGATACCGGCGGCCGAACTGGTGATGACGACTGACCCGCCCCGCCCGGCCTCGATCATCCAGGGGATCGCGGCGCGCACCGTGTTCCAGGGACCCTTGAGGTTGACGTCCATGACGACGTCCCAGGCCTCCTCGGTCAGCTCCCAGGCCGCGCCGATGCTCATCACGCCCGCGTTCGCGACGACCGTGTCGAGCCGCCCGAACGCGTCCCTGGCCGCGTCCACGGCACCCCGCATCTCGGCCACCGACCGGACGTCGGCCTGCACCGCGACGCACCGCCGGCCCGTCCCGCGCACCAACTCCGCGGTCTCCTCCAGCTGTTCCTTCGACGCCAGCGCGTAGGGCAGCTCGTCGCTGATGTCGTGGCACACGTCGGTGACCACGACATCGGCTCCCTCCTCCGCCAGCCGCACGGCGTGGGAGCGCCCCTGACCCCGGGCCGCTCCCGTGACCAGCGCCACCTTGTCCCGCACCCGTCCCACGCCGACTCCCCTTCGCTCAGCCGACATTCAGGTCCTCGGCGGCCTCGCGCAGGGCGCGCAGCCGGGTGTCGAGGAGGTCGCGCTCGGCCCGGTCGTCCGCGCCGAGTGCGGCGAGGCGTCGGCCGGTCAGGGCGATCTCCTCCTGGAGCCGGCCGTACGCCTCGTCGCGGGTGAGCAGGTCCAGGTCGGTCCAGTCGGAGCGCTCGGACTCCGGGCGCCCGCTCATGCGGGGAGGTTGTAGAGGCGGCGGGCGTTCAGCTCCACGATCCTGTGGACCTCGTCGTCCGGTACGTCGGCGAGGACCTCGGCCGCGTACTCTCGGCTCTTGGGCCAGTACGAATCGGAGTGCGGGTAGTCGCACTCCCAGGTGATCCTGTCGACGCCGACGTGGTGGCGTACGTCCACGCCGAACCGGTCGTCGATGAAGCAGCCGTGGATGTGCCGGCGGAACAGCTCCGAGGGCCGCACGGTCTGGTTGACGTTCTGGTAGAAGCGGTGCCGTTCCCAGGTGCCGTCCATCCGCTCCAGCAGGTAGGGGATCCAGCCGATGCCGCCCTCCGACAGCCCCACCTTGAGGTCCGGGTGGTGGTGGAACACCGGGGAGAAGATCAGGTCGGCGGTGGCGTACATGGAGTTGCAGCCGAACAGCGAGATGGTCACCGCGAACGGCGCCTCCGGGGCGGTCTTCGGTGCGGCGCCCGAGGTGCCGAAGTGCAGGCACAACGGCATGCCGGTCTCCACGGCGGCGGTGAACACCGGGTCCCAGTGGCCGGTGTGGAAGGACGGCAGCCCCAGCGGTACCGGGTTCTCCGGGAACGAGATCGCCTTGGCGCCCCTGGCCGCCGTGCGCCGGATCTCGGCGGCGCAGGCGTCGACGTCCCACAGCGGCAGGATGACCAGCGGGATGAGCCGGCCGGGTGCGGTGGCGCACCACTCGTCGAGCACGAAGTCGTTCCACGCCCGGACGCAGAGCAGGGCCAGCTCGCGGTCCCGGCCGTCCAGGAAGACCGTGCCGGCGAAGCGCGGGAACGACGGGAAGCACAGCGCTCCCCAGACACCGTCCAGGTCCATGTCGCGCAGCCGGGCCTTCGGGTCGTAGCAGCCCGGGATCATCTCGTCGTAGCGGGTCGGTTCGAGGCCGAACTCCTCGGGCGTCTTGCCCGCGACGGCGTTCAGGCCGATGTACGGGTAGATGCGGTCCTCGTAGTTCCACACCTCGGCCGGGGCCTGGCCCTCCCCTCGCGGCTGTTCCACGATCCGCGGTCCGACGTCCCGGTACTTCCTGGGCAGGCGGTCGGCCCACAGACGGGGCGGCTCGATCAGGTGGTCGTCGGTCGACAGCAACTTCATCCATGGCTGCAATGGCATCGATGCGCTCCCTCGATCTCATGGACTCTCTAGCATCGGCTGAATTGTGTGCACTGTTCGTGTCCCACTGAACGGAAACAGGCCACCCACTGCCCCAGTTGACCCCGATCATGGACCGCGAGCAGCCTTCTCCAGCAATATTCAGGCTACTCTTTTATCTCCGGCGGAAGGAGTCCCCCGATGGGCCGAGTACAGGACAAGGTCGTCTTCATCACCGGTGCCGCGCGCGGACAGGGCCGCGCCCACGCGCTCCGGCTGGCCGCGGAGGGCGCCGACATCATCGCCGTCGACCTGTGCGAGGACATCGCCACGAACGCGTATCCGCTGGCCACCCGGGACGATCTCGACGAGACCGCGCGCCGGGTCGAGAAGCTCGGCCGTCGCGTCGTGGCGCGCACGGCGGACGTGCGGGATCCGGCGGCGCTCAAGGCGGCCGTGGCCGACGGAGTGGCCGAACTGGGGCGGCTCGACGCGGTCGTCGCCCAGGCTGGTATCGCCCCGCTGGGCCCTCGGCAGGGCGTCCAGGCCTTCATCGACGCGGTCACCGTCGACTTCAACGGGGTCGTCCACGCCATCGAGGCCGCGCTGCCCCATCTGCCCGACGGCGCCTCGATCGTGGCGACCGGCTCCATCGCGGCGCTGACCCCGGCGACCGTCGACAACCCCTCCAACGGCCCCGGCGGCCTCGGCTACTCCTTCGCCAAGCGACAGGTCGCCGCCTTCGTGCACGACCTGGCGACGGTGCTGCTGTCCAGGCGGATCCGGGTCAACGCGCTGCACCCCACCAACGTCAACACCGACATGCTGAACAGCGACATCATGTACCGCTCGTTCCGGCCCGACCTCGACAACCCGACCCGCGAGGACGCCCTGCTGTCGTTCCCCGCGACGACCGGCATGGACATCCCCTACGTCGAGCCCGAGGACGTCTCCGACACCGTGCTCTTCCTCGTCTCCGACGAGTCCCGCTACGTCACCGGGATGCAGATGCGGGTCGACGCGGGCGGCTACGTACGCAAGCGTCCCCAACTCCCCACGTTCTGAGGGCCGTTCCTAGGAGACGAGGTCCAGGACCACTTTGCCGGTGGTCCTGCGCCCGGCGACGTCGGTCAGGGCGGTCGCGACGTCGTCGAGCGGGTGCACGCGGGAGACCAGCGGGCGCATCCCGTCCCGGACCAGCGCGGCGAGGGCGCGGTCGGCGGTGGCCACCGCCTCCGGGGCGTACTGGCGGACCGTACGGATCTCGAAGCCCCGGACGACCAGGTCCTTGAGCAGGACCAGGTTCAGCGGAATCCGCGGGATCCTCCCGTCGGCGTACCCGACCGTGACGAACCGGCCGCCCCGGCGCAGTGCCCGCAGCGCGGCCTCCGCGTGGTCGCCGCCCACCGGGTCGACGACGAGGTGGACGCCCTCGCCACCGGTCAACTCCCGTGTGCGGAGCTTGAGATCCTCGCGGACGTAGTCGACGCCGGCCTCGGCTCCGAGCTCGCGGGCGACGGCCAGCCGCTCCTGGCCGGACGCGGCGGCGACCACCCGCATCCCGAGCCGGGTCGCGATGTCGACCGCGGCCGAACCGACCCCGCCCGCGGCGCCGAGCACCGCCACCCACTCCCCCGCGCCGCCCTGTCCGACGGTGACGAGGGAGTGGTAGGCGGTGGCGTACGTGACGTGGAACGCGGCGGCGTGCACCATGTCGAGGCCCTCGGGCACCTGGCGCAGGCTCGCGACGGGTACGACGACCTGTTCGGCGAAGGCGCCGGTGAGCACCGCTCCGGCGACGGGCGAGCCGACGGGCGGGCCGGCCACGCCCGGGCCCAACTCGGCCACCACACCGGCGAACTCGCTGCCGGGCGTGAACGGCGGCGGCGCGTGCACCTGGTAGCGGTCGGCCACGATCAGCACGTCCGGGAAGTTCACCGCCGCCGCGTGCACCCGGACCAGCACCTCGCCCGGACCGGGCCGGGGATCGTCGAGTTCGACGACCGAGAGGCCTCCGGGCGGACCGTACTCCGTGCAGCGTGCGGCCCTCATCGCGCCCTTTCCGCGGTCGTCGGCATCGCCGGGTCACGGGGCAGGCCCAGCACCTGCTCGGCGATCGTGTTGCGCTGGATCTCGGCGGTGCCCGCCCCGATCGACGAGGCCCGGGTGCGGAGGAACCCCCACACCCAGCGCCCGCGTTGGACGGCATGCGGGTCGCCGCGGCCGAGGATTCCGTAGGGTCCCAGCAGGTCGAGGGCGAACTCGTGCAGCTCCTGCTCGAAGGTCACGATGGACAGCCGTGCCGTCGAGGAGGCCGGTCCGGGTTCACCCTTGGTCATGATGTCGGCGATGGTGCGCATGCCGGTGAGCCGCATGACGCGCACCCGGATCTCGAAGTCCGCGAGCCGGTCGCGGACGATCGGGTCGGCCGTGGCCCCGCGTTCCCGGGCGAGTTGGATCAGCTCGTCCAACACCCGCCGGTACAGGGCCGCTTGGTTCATCGCCCCGGCCGCGCGCTCGTGCCCCAGGCTCGTCCGCACCAGCGGCCAGCCGCCGTTCTCCTCGCCGATCCGGTCGGCCACCGGCACCCGGACGCCGTCGAGGAAGATCTCGCAGAAGTGCGCGTCGCCGGTCAGATCGCGCAGGGGCCGTACGGTCACGCCCGGGGCGTGCGCGTCGATCAGCAGGTAACTGATGCCGTCCTGGCGGGAGTCGGGCGGGCCGGTGCGGACGAGGGTGAAGAGGATGTCGGCGATGTCGGCCGAACTGTTCCACACCTTCTGCCCGTTGACGACGTACTCCTCCCCTTCGCGCCGTGCGGTCGTGCGCAGCGCGGGAAGGTCCGATCCCGCCTCCGGTTCGGAGTAGCCCTGCGCCCACACCGTGTCGCCGCGCAGCATGGGGCGAAGGTGCCGCTCCTTCTGCCCGGGCGTGCCGTACGTGATGAGGGTGGGGGCGGCGATGCCCGTTCCGGTGCCGAGGGGGCCGGGGACACGGGCGCGCGCGTACTCCTCCTGGTAGACGACCTGGCGGGCGAAGGACAGGTCCATGCCGCCGTACGCGCGCGGCCAACCCGGGCCCGCGTACCCGGCGTCGTAGAGGGTGGCGAGCCATTTCTTCTGCCAGGCGATCCGTTCGACGGGGTCCTTGGGGCGGCGCCCGGGATGACGCTCCGTCAGGAAGGTCCGCAGGCGGGCGCGGAACCGCTCGTCGGTGTCGTCCGGCGTCATCGCGGGGCCATGCGGATGGCGCCGTCGAGGCGGACGGTCTGGCCGTTGAGGTACGGGTTCTCCAGCATCTCGACGGCGAGGCGGGCGAAGTCGTCCGGGTCGCCGAGGCGTTTGGGGTGCGGCACCGTGGCGGCGAGCCCGTCGCGGATGTCGGCGCGCAGACGGCCGAGCATCGGGGTGTCCATGATGCCGGGGGCGATGGTGTTCACCCGGATCTGCCAGCTGGCCAGGTCGCGGGCGGCGACGAGGGTGATGCCGTGGACCCCGGCCTTGGCCGCGGTGTACGAGGTCTGCCCGATCTGGCCGTCGAACGCGGCGACCGACGCCGTGAGCACCACGGCGCCCCGGTCGCCGTCGACGACGTCGTTGGCGGCGAGGCGGGCGGCCGCGAGGCGCAGCACGTTGTAGCTGCCGATCAGGTTGACCCGTACGACCTCGGCGAAGGAGTCGAGGTCGCCGGGCCTGCGGTCGCGGTCGATGATGCGGGTGCGGTCGCCGCCGCGTCCGGCGCAGTGCACGACGTGGCGCAGCGTGCCGAGCCGCTGGGCGGTGTCGAGGGCGGCACCGACCTCGGCCGCGTCGGTGACGTCGGTGCGCACGAAGCGTGCGGCCTCGCCGAGGTCGGCGACGGCCTTGACGCCCTGTTCCTCGGAGATGTCGGCGAGGACGACACGTCCGCCGCGTTCGATGAGGCGGCGCGCGGTGGCTAGGCCGAGCCCGGAGGCGCCGCCGGTGACGAGTGCCGCTGAACCGTCGATGTTCACACCCAACTCCTCATGGTCTACGGGGACTCGAAGGCCCGGGACATCACAGGCCCGGGGAATCACAGGCCGAGGGACTTGCTGATGATGAGCTTCATGACTTCGCTGGTGCCGCCGTAGATGCGGGTCACGCGGGCGTCCGCGTACAGGCGGGCGATCGGGGATTCGAGGATGTAGCCGTAGCCGCCGTGCAGTTGGAGACAGCGGTCGATGACGCGCCCCTGTGTCTCGGTGCAGAACAGCTTGGTCCTGGCCGCGTCCGCGGGGTCCAGTTCGCCCGCGACGAGCGCGGTGACCGAGGCATCGAGCAGGGCTTGGGCTGCGGTCGACTCGGCGTCCAGGGCGGCGAGTTCGAACTTCGTGTTCTGGAACTGGGCCAGCGGTTTCCCGAACACGGTCCGGTCGCGGACCTGGGCGACGGTCAGGTCGATCGCGATACGGGCCTGGGCGACCGCGCCGACCGCGATGGCGAGGCGTTCCTGGGCGAGGTTGCGGCCGAGGAGGGTGAAGGCCGCGCCTTCCTCGCCGAGGAGGTTGGCGGCGGGTACGCGGACGTCGGTGAAGGCGAGTTCCACGGTGTCCTGGACGGCCAGGCCGATCTTCTCCAGCCTGCGCCCGACCGTGTAGCCGGGCATGCCCTTCTCGACGACGAGGAGGGACAGCCCGGCACGCCGGTCGGCGGGGTCGGTGGCGGTGCGGGCGACCACGATCACGAGGTCGGCGTGGTGGCCACCGGTGATGAAGGTCTTGGCGCCGTTCAGCACGAAGTGGTCGCCGTCGCGGACCGCCCGGGTGGTGATGCCCGCGAGGTCGGAGCCGGTGCCGGGTTCGCTCATCGCGATCGCGGTGTACAGCTTGCCCGAGGCCAACCCCGGTAACCAGCGGGCCCGTTGTCCGCCGTCGGCCAGGCCGGTGAAGTACGGGACGACGATGTCCAGATGGGTGCGCAGTCCGCCGAGGGTGACGCCGGCGCGTGCGCACTCCTCCTGGAGCACGACGTTGTAGCGGTAGTCGTCCTGGCCGCCTCCGCCGTACTCCTCCGGGATCGACGTGCCGATGATGCCCAGTTCGCCGAGTGCGGTGAACAGGTCGCGTGGGACGAGCCCGGCGCGCCGCCAGTCCTCGTACGACGGGACCACCTCGCGGGCGAGGAAGCCACGGACCAGCAGACGGAAGTCCTCGTGGGTCTCTTCGAACAGGGCCCGGCGCATCGGATCTCCTTCGGCTCGACCTATTTAGTATACCTAATTGGCCTCGCGCGCCAGAGCCCGGTACGGCAGAACGCGCCGTACAGCAGAACGCCCCGTGAGGCGGAATGCCGCACGGGGCGCTGCCGGTCGAGTGTCAGGGAATCAGTGCCACCAGGGGATGAGCGCGTCCAGGTGCCGGCGCATCCGGTGCCGGGCCACCCCGGCGTCGCCCTCGACGATGGCGTCCAGGATCCGCTGGTGGACGTGCTGGACCTCCTGCGCCGCCGTGTCGCCCGGCAGCGGCCGGTCATGGCCGGAGGCGTGCCGGCGGAACAGCTCGGTGATGATCGACAGGAACAGCGACAGCACCGGATTGTCGGACAGCGCGGCCAGTTCCGTGTGGAAGAGGTCGGCCTTGCGCGGGTCGTCGGCGGGACCCTCCGTGCTCCACCGCACGGCCCGGCCCAGGCGCTCGGCCACCTCCGTGTCGCCCTCCGCTACCCGGGCGGTGACCCGGGCGACGATGCCGAGTTCGATGGCGTTGCGGACGATCCGCAGGTCGTCGGCCGTGACGCCCTGGTACTCCAGGAACAGCGCCATGGTGTCGATGCTCGCCTGCGGTTCGGGCTCGGTGACGACCAGTCCGCCGCCGGGTCCGCGACGCATCCGGGCGACCGAGTGGTACTCCAACAGCCGCACGGCTTCCCGCAGTACGGCCCGGCTGATCGAGTAGCGGGCGAGCAGATCGGCCTCCGAGCCGAGCACCATGCCGGTCTGCCAGCCGCGCGCGGCGATGTCGTCGTGGATCCGGGCGGCGACCACCTCGGCGAGCTTGGCCCGCGGGCCCTCGACCAGTTCGGGCTCGACCACGGTGCCGGCGATCCGCTGTCCGCGCCGCACCCGGTGCTTCTCGATCCAGCCGGCCACCGACTCCAGGTGCGCGGTCAACTCGGTCTGGGCGCGCGCTCCGTCGTCGGCGATCACGGCGTCGACGACGGCCTGGTGCGCACGGTGCGAGGTGTCCTTCGCCGCGTGCATCTCGGACTTGGAGATCCGTCGGGAGGTGTGCGCGTAGCGTGCGGTGAGCCGGGTGAGCACGTCGACGAAGAGGTGCAGCACCGGGTTGCCCGACAGCCGGCCGAGCACGGGGTGGAGCGGGTCCTGCGAGTGGACGCCCGGGTCGTCCCAGTGGGCCAGTTCGGCCTCAAGTGCCGTGCGGAGGGTCTCGATGCCCTCCTCGGTGATCCGCTCGGCGGCGAGTCCGGCGGCGATCGGCTCCAGGAGGAGGCGCGCCTGGAGGAGGTCCGTGACGCTCGTGCCGACGTATTCGAGGTAGATCACCATGGCGCGGGTGGCCGGGCCGGCGTCGGGCGCGCAGACGATCAGGCCACCGTTCGGGCCGCGCCGCATCCTGGCGACCTGGTGGTGCTCGACGAGCCGTACGGCCTCGCGCAGCACGGCCCGGCTCACGCCCAGCCGCTCCCGCAGGTCCACCTCGGAGCCCAGTGACTCGCCCACCGGCCAGCCCTGGCGGATCACGGTCGCCTCGATACGGCGGGCGGTCTGCGCGGCCAGCTTGCCGACCGGGACACCGGTCTCGCCGTCGGCGGGCTCGCGGTCGACGGCAGTCGCCATGGCCAACTCCTCTGGGGCGGATATTGCGGATCCCCAGTCTATTCGCCACCAGGCCCGGAGGCGGGCGCTTCACCCTCTCAGCACCCAGATGAGGTCACTTTTTAGGCGGTTCGGCACTGGCTGTAGGACGACCGATCCGGTTAAAGTGACCTCATTTCCGGGCCGTGCCACGAGAGCAGGGAGCCGCCAGCGATGCGACCGGAGTCCACGCCCGAGCTCGACGCGTTCCGGAGGAAGGTGCGCGCCTTCGTCGCGGAGCACGCCCCGGGCACCAAGTCCCATGCGGGGGTTCGCGCGCCGGAGCCGGAACTGATGCCCGCGATCCGCGCGTGGACCGCCCGGTTGTACGAGGCCGGGTTCCTCGGGATCGACTGGCCGGCCGAGTACGGCGGCCGGCCCGACGCGCATCCCCTGGAGCCGTTCGTCGTCGCCGAGGAGATCGCGCGGGCCCGGACCTGGCAGCCGATCGGCGCCGCGTCGCTCGCCTCGGCCGCCCTGCTGGAGTTCGGCACCGAAGCGCAGCGGGCGCGGTTCCTGCCCCGCATCCGCTCCTGCGAGGACGTGTGGTGCCAGCTGTTCAGCGAGCCCGAGGCGGGCAGCGACCTGGCCGCGCTGCGGACCCGGGCGGTCCGTGAGGGCGAGGGCGACGACGCGGTGTTCGTCGTGGACGGCCAGAAGGTGTGGACGACGAACGGCCAGCACGCCGACATGGGCTATCTGCTCGCCCGCACCGATCACGAGGCCCCCAGGCACCGGGGCATCACGGCGTTCGCCCTCGACCTGCGCACCCCGGGCGTCGACATCCGGCCGCTGCGGGAGATCACCGGCACGACCGACTTCAACGAGGTCTTCCTTGACGCCGTCCGCATCCCCGCCACACAGGTGATCGGCCGTGTGAACGACGGCTGGCGGGTGGCGATGAGCAGCCTGGGCCATGAGCGTTCCGGCGTGGGCGCACGCGGGGTCGAACTCTTCGCCGTACTCGACGACTTGGTGCGGCTGGCCTCTCGTGCGCCGGTCGGCGGGCGGCCCGCGCTGGACGACTCGGCGACGCGGCAGGCGATCGGCGAACTGGCCGCGCGGGTGCAGGTGAACGCCGCACTGCTCGGTCTCGCCCAGTCACGGATGCTGCACGGCACGGAGCAGCCCGCCGACGCCCTCCTCGGCAAGATCTTCTTCAGCGAACTCAACCACGACCTGGTCGACTTCGGCCTCGGCCTGCAGGGCACGGACGGGCTGCTGGTCGAGGGCGACGAGGACGCCGTGGCGGACGGCTGGTGGCAGGACGCGCATCTGTACTCGCGGGCGTACACGATCGCGGGCGGGGCGAACGAGGTGCTGCGCACCCAGGTCGCGGAACGGGGGCTCGGGATGCCGCGCGAGCCTCGCGGACCGGCCCCGAAACACAAATAGACCACTTGGTCGATACGTACACCCCACGCTTCCCACCCGAACGCCGGAAAGCCTTCGCGCGCTTTCCGGACGATTGATTGTACCGATCGGTCGACGTATGGTTTCGTCAGGTGCGGGCCCGACGAGAGGACGACAGAACCATGACCGAGAGCGTGGCCGGAACCGACGTCTCCGAGGAACTGCCGGAGTACCCCTCGCCCCGATCGGGCGCGTGTCCGTTCGCTCCGCCGCCGGGGCTGCTGGAACTGCACGACACGGGCAGGGCTGTCGTCCGGGCGCGGACCTGGGACGGTACGACCCCGTGGGTGGTCACCACGCACGCGGCCCAGCGGAAGCTGCTGACCGATCCCCGGCTCAGCGCGAACATCGGGGCCCCCGGATATCCGCACACGACCGAGGCCATGAAGGCGCACGCGGCCCATATCCAGCCGTCGATCAACAACACCGACGGTGCCGAACACACCCGCTGGCGCCGGATGCTGACGAGTTCGTTCACCCGGCACCGGATGGAGCGGATCCGTCCGGAGATCCAGCGGATCACCGACGACCTCATCGACAGGATGCTCGCGGGCCCCAACCCGACCGAACTCAACGAGGCGCTGTCGCTCCCGCTGCCGTCCCTGATGATCTGCGCACTCCTCGGGGTGCCGTACGAGGACCACGACTTCTTCCAGGAGCACGCGGGCGTCACCAACGCGCGCTTCAAGACCCCGGAGAAGGCGGCGGAGAGCACCGCGACCGTGCGTCGCTACATCGCCGGGCTCATCGAGGCCAAGATGGCCGACCCCGGCGAGGACGTCCTCTCCGACCTCGGCGCGCGCATCGAGGCGGGCGAGCTGTCCATGGAGGAGGCCGCGCCCCTGGGACACATCCTGCTGGTCGCCGGGCACGACACCAGCGCGAACATGATCACGCTGGGCACCGCGCTGCTGCTGGAGAACCCAGGCCAACTCGCGGGCCTGCGCGCGCACTCGGACGACCCCGCCTATGTGACGAGCACGGTCGAGGAGCTGCTGCGCTACCTCACCATCCCCCATCTGCTGGCCCGCCGCGCGGTGTTGGACGACATCGAGATCGACGGCGAGGTCATCCGCGCGGGCGAGGGTGTCATCGCCTCACTGCCGGCCGCCAACTGGGATCCGCAGGCCTTCCCCGACCCCGGGACACTTGACCTCACCCGCCCCGCGGCGCACCACCACGCGTTCGGCTGGGGCCCGCACCAGTGCGTGGGGCAGCAGCTCGCGCGCATCGAACTCCACGTCGTCTTCAGCACGTTGTTCCGCCGGGTCCCGACCCTCCGACTCGCCGCGGACGTCTCGGAGTTGACGTTCAAGGAGGACTCCCAGGCCTACGGCATCTACGAGTTGCCGGTGGCCTGGTGATCCCACCTTCCGGAACACGTCACAGGAGCAGTTCGATGACGGTGGCGTTCGCGGTGCCGCCGCCCTCGCACATCGTCTGCAGGCCGTAGCGCAGGCTCCGTTGGCGCATCCGGGCGAGCAGCCGGGTCATCAGGATGGCGCCGGAACCGCCGAGCGGGTGACCGACCGCGATGGCGCCGCCGAGCGGGTTGAGCCGCTCCGGGTCGGCGCCGGTCTCGGCCAGCCACGCCAACGGCACCGGCGCGAACGCCTCGTTGACCTCGTACGCGCCGATCTCGTCGATGGTCAGGCCGGAGCGGCGCAGCACCTTCTCGGTCGCGGGGATCGGGCCGGTGAGCATCATGACCGGGTCCGCGCCGCTCACCGCGCCCGAGTGGTAGCGCGCGATCGGCCTGAGGCCCAGCTCCCGGGCCCGTTCGGGGGTGGTGATGAGCAGGGCGGCGGCGCCGTCGGAGATCTGCGAGGCGTTCCCGGCGTGGATCACGCCGTCCTCCTTGAACGACGGCTTGAGCTTCGCGAGGGTCTCGACCGACGTGCCGCGCCGCAGGCCCTCGTCGACGGTGACCTTGGTGCCGTCGACGACGAGCGGCACCACGTGGTCGTCGAAGATCCCCGAGTCGATCGCCGCCGCGGCCTTGGCGTGCGACGCGGACGCGAACTCGTCGAGCCGGGTCCGGCTGAGCCCCCACCGCTCGGAGATCAGCTCGGCTCCGACACCCTGGCTGAACCGGAACCCGTCGTAGCGGGCCAGCACCGCGGGTCCGTACGGCTGTCCGGTGGTGCGGTGCGAGCCGAGCGGGACCCTGGTCATGGTCTCCACGCCTCCCGCCACCACCAGGTCGTACTGCCCGGCCATCACGGCGTGCGCGGCAGAGTCGACGGCCTGCTGACTCGAACCGCAGGCCCGGTTGATCGTCACTCCGGGCACATGCTCGGGCCAGCCCGCCGCGAGTGCGGCGAACCGGGCGATGTTGCTCGACTGATCGCCGATCTGGGTGACGCAGCCCCACATCACGTCGTCGACGGTGCCGGGGTCGATGCCGGTGCGCTCCACAAGGGCGGTGAGCACATGCGCGGACAGGTCCGCCGCGTGCACCGCGGCCAGGGAGCCGTTGCGCTTGCCGATGGGGGTGCGGACGGCGTCGACGATGACGGCTTCGGGCATGGCAGGGTCCTCTCGGGTCAGTGGGGGAACTGGACGGCGGCGCCGCTCTCGACGAACTCGTCGGCACCGGCGATCAGCCAGTCCCGGAGGACGGCGCGTGTGTCGGCGCCGACGGGCGGTGCTGCCGGTCCGGGGCTCGACGGTGTCGCCGAGAAGCGCGGTGCCGCGCCGGGCTGGACCACCCCGTCGCGGGTGAACAGGCTGCGACGTTCGGCCAGTTGGGGATGGGCCGCCGCCTCGGTGAGGCCGAGGACGGGGGCGACGCAGGCGTCGGTCCCCGCGAACAGGGCGGCCCATTCGTCACGGGTGCGTTCCGCGAAGCGTTCGGTCAGCCGGCGGCGCATGTCCGGCCAGGTGGTCCGGTCGTGCTGGCGCTCCGGGTCGACGTCGAGCTTCAGCAGGTCGATCAGGCACCGGTAGAACTTCGGTTCCAGGGCGCCGACCGCCATGTGGCGGCCGTCCTTGGTCCCGTAGACGGCGTAGAACGGCCAGCCGCCGTCGAGTTGGTTGATGCCGCGCTCGTCGGTCCACGCGCCGCGCCCGAGCTTGCCGAAGGTGCTCGCGAGAAGGTGGGCGGTCCCGTCGACGATCGCCGCGTCGACGACCTGGCCGACTCCCGTGCGTCCTACGGCATGCAGGGCCGCCAGCACACCGATCACGAGGTAGCAGCCGCCGCCTCCGAAGTCGCCGACGAGGTTGAGCGGTATCTGCGGTGGACCGGCCGCGTCCCCGATCGCGCCGAGCGCGCCGGTGAGGGCGATGTAGGTGAGGTCGTGTCCCGCGGTCTCCGCGAGGGGTCCGGTCCGGCCCCAGCCGGTCATCCGGCCGTAGACGAGCCGGGGGTTGCGGGCCAGGCAGGCGTGTGGTCCGATGCCGAGCCGTTCGGTCACGCCGGGCCGGAAGCCCTCGATCAACACGTCGGCGCGCGCGGCGAGTTCGAGGAGTGCGGCGGGTCCTGCCGGGTGCTTGAGATCGAGGACGACCGACCGCTTGCCACGGTTGAGGACGTCCGCGGGGCCGCCCGCGTCGGGTTCGTCGGCCCGCTCGGGCCGGTCCACCCGGACGACCTCCGCGCCGAGATCGGCGAGGAACATGCCGGCGAACGGTCCCGGACCGATGCCACCGAGTTCGACCACACGGCATCCGGCCAGCGGTCCTGAGGTCATCGACACCCTCCCTGACGGCCCCCATCGAGGTCACTCATCGCGCTGCGGCGTCCTCAGCGTCCGCGCCAGACCGGCGGGCGCTTCTCGGCGAACGCGGCGGCCCCTTCCCGCGCGTCCTCGGACGAGAACACCGGCGAGGCGATCTCGGCCTGCCGGGTCCAGCCCTCCTCCGACGTCCAGTCGGCGGCGGAGTGCGCGATCCGCTTGGTCGCGGCGACGGCGAGCGGGCCGTTCGCCGCGATCGTGCCGGCCAGTTCCAGGGCGCCGGCGAGCGCGCCGCCCTCGTCCGTGAGCCGGTTGACCAGTCCGACCTCGGCCGCCCGTTCGGCGGTGATCGGCTCGCCGGTCAGCAGCAGCTCCAGCGCGACGGCGTACGGGATGCGCCCGGGCAGGCGCAGCGCGGCCCCGGCCCGCGCGACCAGGGACCGCTTGACCTCCGGCACGCCGACCCGCGCCGAGCGGGCCGCCACGACGAGGTCGCAGGCGAGGACGAGCTCGAAGCCGCCGGCCAGCGCCCAGCCCTCGACGGCGGCGATCAGCGGTTTGCGGGGCGGGGTGATGGTGATCCCGCACAGTCCGCGGCCCTCGATCGCGGGGCTCTCGCCGCGCAGCCACGCCTTGAGGTCCATCCCCGCCGAGAACGTGCCGCCCGCGCCGGTGAGCACGCCGACCCGCAGGTCGTCCGTCTCGTCCAGTTCGTCCACGGCGGCGGCGACACCCGCGGCCACCCCGGCGTCCAGCGCGTTCCTCACCGCGGGACGGTTGATCGTGATGACCTGGACCGCGCCCCGGCGTTCCACCAGCACCTCGTCCGACACCCTTGCCTCCTGAGTCGTCATCCTCGATTGCCCTTCACCTGCCGCCGACCGCGAACCGCTCCAGTTCGTGGGCGACCATGCCGTCCAGGTCCTCGGCCGGTGGCACGGGGAGTTCGACGGCGCGGTCCCTGGTCGGCAGGAGCACGACCGCCGTTCCCGGTGTGGTGACCTCGCCGCGCTGGTTCTCGCAGCGCACCTCGATGTGCACCTCGGCCCGCCCGTCCACCCGTCGCTTGTCGACGACCGTGCCGCGCACCCACGTGGTGTCGCCGAGGTAGTTGAACTTGCGGTGTTCGCAGCGGAGTTGCCACAGCCAGCCGTCGTCGCCGATCCAGTCGGTGAGCAGATGGCAGAGCCAGGTCTCGCGCATCCCGCCGTAGTCGTAGGGATGGGGAAGGCCCAGCTCGCGGGCCCGTTCGGGTTCCCAGTGCAGGCGCTGCACGGTGTCGGGGACGCCCAGCCGGTTGGGCGGGTAGAGTCCGGGCGCTTTGCGCCGTACGGCCGCCGCGATGCCGAACGCGCCGGGCGGAGTGAGCTGCATGCCCCAGCCGAGATGCCAGACGATCACGTCCGTGGTGGTCAGCGGGCCCTTCACCCGGGGTTGCAGGACGTCGCCGATCTCGACGTCCTCCCAGTGGCGGGGTTCGGCGCCGCGCCGGGTCTCGGCGGCGTACGCCGCGTCGATCTCGGCGAGTTGGCCGGGCGTGTACGGCGGTTGTTCGCGTGCCTCCTTGGCCCGCTTCCTCGACGTGTGCCGCTCGGCGTTGATCCAGGTGCCGCGCCGCAGGGCGTGCATCTCGCCGCGCCCGTTGGCGTAGAGGTAGTCGCGGACGACGTGTGCCGTGCGTCCGCCGAAGCTGCTCTGTTTGAGCCGCACCCCGACCTGGGTCTGCAACACCCGGCAGCGGTCGCCTAGTTGCAGCGGTCGCCACCACTCGAACTCCATCACCGCCTGGTAGGAACCGAGGCCCGCGAAAGGGTCGCCCTTGAGGAGTGCCCTGGTCTCCGGGTCCGGTGCCGGGGCCGCGTCCTCCCCCATCGTGTAGAGGAAGGTCGGGGGTGCGACGAGGGCACCCCAGCGGGTCTCCGCCGCGTACGCGGGGTCGCAGTAGAGCGGGTTGGCGTCGCCGTAGCCGTAGGCGAAGTGGCGCGAGCCGTCCCAGGTGACCTCGTGGTTGTGGGGCGGGTTGTGCTGCGGCTGGGGTACGCCGAGGCGTTGCCGGGAGCGTTCGACCGCCTCGTCCGTCAGCATGCCGAACCGCTCGGCCGCCTTCTCTCCGGTGCCGCTCACCGCTCAACCTCTGTGCTGCTCATGGCAGTTCGTTCTTCGCCGGGTGGGGCCTCGGCCTGCTCGGCGCTCCGTGCCCTTACGAGGTCGAGCAGTTCGACGCGGCTCACCTTGCTCGACGGTGTGCGGGGCAGTTCGTCGACGACGACGATGTGGGCCGGCACCTCGTACGGAGTGAGCCGACCCCGGCACAGGGCGGTCAGTTCGGCCGGGTCGACAGCGGGCTGTCCTGGCCCCAACT
Organism: Streptomyces sp. NPDC090083; assembly: GCF_044747445.1. NCBI lineage: Bacteria > Bacillati > Actinomycetota > Actinomycetes > Kitasatosporales > Streptomycetaceae > Streptomyces > Streptomyces sp. NPDC090083. The sequence continues at coordinate 793,041 of NZ_JBIVED010000004.1, forward strand.
CGACGGCGGCGACCGGCACTTCGCCCAGCCTCGGGTCGGGCAGCCCGGCGACCGCCGCCTCGCGTACGGCCGGATGGGTCTCCAGGACGCGCTTGACCGTCTCCGGCCGTACTTTGAAGCCGCCGCGGATGATCGCGTCGTCGGCGCGGCCCTCGATCCACACGAAGCGGTCGGCGTCGATCCGGGCCAGGTCGCTGGTCCGCACCCAGGTGCGACCGCCGTGGGTGCTCTGCTCGGTGCGTACTTCGAGGCGTCCGGTCCGACCGGCCGGCAGTTCGGCTCCGTCGTCGCCGGTCACCCTCAACTCGACGCCCGCGAAGGCGCGTCCGGCGCTGCCCGCCTTGCGCCGCCACCAGCGGTCGTGCAGCGGCAGGGTCCAGCCGGCGACGGCCCCGGCGAACTCCGTCGCGCCGTAGGTCATCAGGACGGGGATGCCGTAGGTCCGGTAGAAGGCGTCGGCGAGTTCGGGCGGGCAGGGTGCCGTGCCCGAGGTGACGACCTGGAGGGTCGCTAGTCGTTCCCGCGGTACGGGCGCGTCGAGTACGGCGCGCAGCGCGGCCGGTACCAGGCTCGCCGCGCGCAGCCGGTGGCGTTCGACGGCAGCGGCCCAGGGTTCGACGGCGAACCTCGGCATCAGCAGCATGCGGCGTCCGGTGGCGAGGCAGGCCAGCGCGCGCCACAGTCCGCCGATGTGCACGAGCGGTGTGGCCACGAGGGACGCGGATTCGGACAGCAGCCTGGTCGGCTTCGGGGTCTGCCCGCCGGAGACGAGGGCCTGGTCGAGCTGGCCGATGCGCAGGTGGACGCGTTTCGGGGGGCCGGTGGTGCCGGAGGTGAGCATCTCCACCGCGATGCCCGGGCGGGCGGAGGCCTCGGCCGGTGCCGTGCCGCCGAGGGGACGCGGAGTGCCGTCGGCGCCGAGTTCGAGGGCTGCTCCGTGCGTGGTCACGGCGTCGAGGACGCCCTCGCGGGCCAGAACCTCGGCTCCGGCCACCACGACGGGCGGCGCGCAGCCGGTGAGGTCTGCTGCGAGGCGTGCGGCGGGCTGGAGCGGGCTGAGCATGACCAGGCAGCGTCCGGAGGCGATGACCGCGGCGACCACGGCGACGTGTTCGGGCCGGTTCTCCAGGACGACGCCGACGCGGGCTCCGGCGTGCAGGCCCATCGCGTCGAGCGTCTCGTGGAGCTCCTTCGCGGTCCGCTGGACCTGCCCCCAGGTCCACCAGCACTGGTCGTACTCGATCGCCTCGGCGGCCGCGGGCGCTTCGGCCAGCAGGCGGGACAGGCGGTCGCGGATTCCCACGTGATCAGCCTTTCGACAGGACGCCGGTCTCAGATTCCGACCAGGTCGGCCAACCGGGCCCGGTGTGTCGCCGGTCCCCCGAACAACTGCTCCGACGACTTCGCGCGTTTGAGATACAGGTGCGCGTCGTGCTCCCAGGTGAAGCCGATGCCGCCGTGGATCTGGATGTTCTGCTGGGCCGCGTGGGTGAAGGCGTCCGCACAGCAGGCCGCGGCCAGCGCGGCGGAGACCGGGAGTCCGGACGAGCCCTCGGCGGCCACGGTCGTCGCGTGGTAGGCCGCCGAGCGGGCGCCCTCGACCTGGACCAGCAGGTCGGCGCACATGTGCTTGACCGCCTGGAACGACCCGATCGGCCGCCCGAACTGGACCCGGACCTTCGCGTACGCCACGGCCGCGTCCAGACAGGCCTGCGCTCCGCCGACCTGCTCGGCGGCGAGTGCCACGGCCGCCAGGTCGAGCACGGTCCGCAGCCGGGCGGACGCGTCGCCGTCGGGGCCGACCCGGTACGCGGGGGCGGCGTCGAGGTCGACGCGTGCCAGCCGCCGGGTCGGGTCGAGGGTCTCCAGCCGGGTGATTCCGACCCCGGGAGCGTCCGCGTCGACGGCGAACAGTCCGATGCCGGGGCCGGTGCGCGCCACGACGAGGATCAGGTCGGCGGTGTGGCCGTCGACGACGAACATCTTGGTGCCCGACACGGTCCCGTGCGCGGCCGTCGTCTCCACGTCGTCGAGATGCGGGGACCCGCTCATCTCCGTGAGCGCCAGCGTGGCCGTCATCGAGCCGTCGGCGATCCTGGGCAGCCAACGTGCCTTCGCCGTCTCGTCGTTCGAGGCCGCGAGGGCCTGGCCGGCGAGGGCCACGGTCGCGAAGTACGGCGACGGCAGCAGGACCCGTCCCAGTTCCTCCAGTACGATGCCCAACTCGACCGGGCCGCCGCCGGAGCCGCCGTACGCCTCGGGCAAGGCGACTGCGTGCAGGCCCAGTTGGTCCGCCATCTGTCGCCAGAGCCGGCGGTCGTACCCCTCGGCGGAGTCCATCGCGCGGCGCACCGCCGCACTCGGCGCCTTGTCGGCGAGGAACCGCCGCAATGTCGCGCGGAGTTGTTCCTGCTCCTCGGTGAACGTCAGTGCCACTGCGGTGCCTTGGAGCGGAGATAGGCGGGGAAGTCGGGGATGCGGGTACGGTCCACGATCTCGATGCGGACGCCCCAGGGGTCGAGGTGGTAGGCGAAGACCGACATCGAGCCGTCGGCCGTCGCGCAGGCCTCCAGCGGGAAACCCGCCTTCTCCAGCCGTGCGGAGGTGGTCTCCAGGTCGTCGCAGAAGTAGCCGAGGTGGTGGGTGGCGAGATGTGCGGCGGGTGTCCACGGTGTCCCCGGGATCTCCTGCACGAGTTCGATGTGCGGGGCGTCGAGTGAGTACGCGTAGCGCAGCGGGAGCACACGCTCGCCGTCGGCGAGACGGACCGGGAGGTCGGCGGCCATGGTGTCGGTCCAGCGGTGGCCCGCGACCTCGGTCAGCCGGGTCTTCCAGGCCTCGATGTCGGGGACGACGATTCCCGTGTGGTACAGGTCTGTCGGGCTGAGCGGCGGTGTCATGGGGGCGCTCACCACTCCAGCCGGAGCTGCTTGATGCCGTACATGTTGCCGTGCTGTTCGAGGTCCTGGCCGGGGGTGATCCGGTAGTCGGGGATGCGCCGGTGCCATTCCGCGACGGCCACGGTGAGTTCGAGGCGGGCGAGGTGCGAGCCCAGGCAGCGGTGCGGGCCGGAGCCGAACGCGATGTGGTTGCCGGCCTTCCGTCCCAGGTCCACGTCGAGGGGGCGCTCGAAGCGTTCGGGGTCGCGGTTGCTGACCGCGAGCGGGAGCATCACCATCTCCCCCGCCCTGACCGGGCAGCCGCCGATCTCGACGTCCTGGGTCGCCTTGCGGGCGGGCACGACGAACGAGTAGACGCGCAGGATCTCCTCGACCGCGGTGGGGATCAGCGCGGGGTTCCCGACGATCGCCCTTCGCTGTTCGGGATGCGTGGCGAAGTGGTAGAGGGCCCAGCCGATGGAGATCGGGACGGTGTCGAAGCCGGCCTGGAACAGCAGGACGCAGAAGGCGTGCATGTCCCGGTCGCTGATCGGTTCGCCGTCGATCGTCCAGGTCATCGCGCGGGACAGCAGGTCGTCGCGTGGCGCGTCGCGCCGGACGGCGATCTGTTCGTCGAAGTACTCCGACACGGCGCGCATGGCGCTCAACTGCCGCTCGCCGTGCGGGTCTTCACGGTGGGACAGGTGCAGCAGCTCGTGGATCCAGTCGAGGAACCGCGCGAGGTCCTCCTCGGGCAGTCCCATCAGACGCATGAAGATCAGGGTCGGGAAGCGGCGGGCGAACGCGTCGAGGACGTCGGCGCGTCCCCTGTCCTTCAGCTCGTCGACGAGACCGGAGGCGACCTCCCGGATCTCCGGTTCCCGGGCGGCGACGGTCTTGGGCGAGAAGGCGCTGCCCAGCAGCTTCCGCCACGCGGTGTGCCGGGGCGGGTCGAGCATCTCGGGGATCCACAGGAACGCGGGGTCGGGGTCGAGCGCCGTCACGGAGGTGTTCGAGAAGGTCCGCCAGTCCTGGAGGGCCTTCTGCACGGCCTCGCCCTCGGTGACGACCCAGTAGCCGCGCGCGATGGTGCTGCGGAACCCGGTGTGGGTGCGGGCCATCTCGTCCCAGCGTTCCTGATGGCTGAGGACCGGGCCGCCGAGGCGGTTGTCGAAGTCGTAGGCAGGGACGCCCCGGTGGGTCCCGTCGGGTTCGAGGGGCGCGCTCATGACGGCTCCTTCCGCACGGTCCGTTCGTGTCCTGCGGCCTTCATGTCGCCGCACCGTCGATCTTCAGCGCGATCAGCTCCTCGTCGGAGAGGCCGAGCGAGCGCAGGACCTCGTCGGTGTGCTCCGCGAATTGGGGCGCCCTCGTCAGGCCGACCGGTGTCTCGTCGAACTGGACAGGGCTGGCGACGAGTTCACGGTCCACGCCGTCGGCGTCGACGACCGGTGCGATGAGCCCGTTGGCGCGCAGCGAGGTGTCCTGGCCGACCTCCCAGGCGTTCTGCACGGCCGCCCACTGGCCCTCTCCCCGGGAGAGGATCTCGACCCACTCGGCGTAGGGGCGGGACGCGAGGAGACCGGCGACGATGCCGGCGGCCTCGGCCGCGTTGGCCATCAGCTTCTCGGTGCTGTCGAAGCGTTCGTCGGTGCCCAGTTCCTCGCGGCCGGCGAGCTTGCAGAACTCGGCCCAGTAGCGGCCGGGTTGGAGCATCGACAGTTCGATCCAGCGTCCGTCCGCGGTGAGGTAGGCGCCGATGAGCGGGTTGGTGCGCGATCCGTGCCGGGGCTGGACGTTCACCGGGAGCGGGCCGCCGTTCATCAGCGCCAGGTTGACCGTGAACTGGGTGGCCCAGGCGCCGACGCCGAGCAACGACACGTCCACGACGGACGGTTCGCCGGTCGTCGCGCGGGAGTAGAGGGCGGCGGCGATGCCACCGGCGATGGTCATCCCGCCCATCGAGTCGCCGTAGGCTCCGGCGGGCATGCGGGTCATCCGGTCCGCGCCCTGCGGGGTGACGCCGGCGGCGCTGCCGCCGCGTGCCCAGAAGGCGGTGCTGTCGTAGCCGCCCTTGGTGGCCTCGTCACCCCGAGGTCCGAAGCCGCTGCCGCGCACGTAGATGATGTCCGGGTTGACCGCGCGGATGTCCTCGACGTCCATGCGCAGTCTCACGCGTGCCTCGGGCAGGAAGTTCGTGAGGAAGACATCGCTGGCGCGGACGAGGTCCTCGAACACCTTGCGGGCGGAGGGTTTCTCCAGGGCGAGGCCGACGCTGCGCTTGCCCCGGTTGGGGCCCTCGACTATGGGGAAGAACGAGGACCCCTTGCTGGCGGCCTCGTAGCCGAGGACCCGGACCAACCCGCGCTGGGCGTCGCCGCGTTCGGCGTGTTCGATCTTGATCACGTCGGCGCCCCAGTCCGCGAGCACGGCGCCCGCCGCCGGGACGAAGGTGAACTGGGCTACTTCGAGAACGCGTACGCCCTCCATCGGCCTGCGCATCGACCAACTCCTCATACTCATTCCGCCGTCACGCGCTCCGAGTATGGACCGAACCCCGCTAAAAAGTATACTGTTTTGCCGTCACCGACCGACCCGCACCTTCCGGAGGGCCGATGCTGGACTTCTCGATCGAACCCGGGTTCCAGGCCAAGCTGGACTGGGCGACGGCCTTCGTACGGGAGGAGGTCGAGCCGCTCGATCTGCTGTTCCCGCACAGCGGCGACCCGTACGACACGCGCAACGAGAAGGCGCGCGCGATCCTCCGACCGCTCCGGGAACAGGTCCGGGCCCAGGGCCTGTGGGCCTGCCATCTCGGCGCCGAACTCGGCGGCGCGGGCTACGGCCAGGTGAAGCTCGCCTACCTCAACGAGATCCTCGGCCGCTCCTACTGGGCCCCGACCGTCTTCGGCACCGCGGCCCCGGACACCGGAAACGCCGAGATCCTGGCGATGTTCGGCACCGACGAGCAGAAGGCGCGCTATCTGCGGCCCCTGCTCGACGGGGACATCGTCTCCACCTTCTCGATGACGGAACCGCAGGCCGGAGCCGATCCGAAGGAGTTCGTGTGCCGGGCCCGGCGCGACGGGGACGCGTGGGTGATCGACGGGGAGAAGTGGTTCTCCTCCAACGCGCGGTACGCGTCCTTCCTCATCGTCATGGCCGTCACCGACCCGGACGCCGCGCCGCACGCCCGGATGTCGATGTTCATCGTCCCGGCGGAGACGCCCGGCATCGAGATCAAGCGCAACGTCGGCACGATGGACGAGCGCGACTCCCTCGACGAGGGCATCCACGCCTACATCCGCTACGACCAGGTGCGGGTCCCGCTCGACGCCATGCTCGGCGGCCCCGGCGAGGGCTTCCAGGTCGCCCAGGCCCGGCTCGGCGGAGGCCGGGTGCACCACGCGATGCGGACCGTCGGCAAGTGCGCCCGCGCCTTCGACATGATGTGCGAGCGTGCGCTGTCCCGCCGGACTCAGGGCACTCTTCTCGCCGAGAAGCAGGCGGTGCAGCAGTTCATCGCGGACTCCTGGGTGGAGTTGCAGCAGTTCCGGCTGCTGGTGCTGCACACCGCCTGGATCATCGACACCCAGCCGCACGGCGCGGCCCGCACCCAGATCGCGATGTGCAAGGTCCAGACGGCGAAGGTGCTGCACGACGTCATACAGCGCGCCCTGCATCTGCACGGCTCGCTCGGCACCACCAACGAACTCCCGCTCGCGGCCTGGTGGATGGCCGCGCCGAACCTCGCCCTCGCCGACGGCCCCACCGAGGTCCACCGCACCACGATCGCGAGACAACTGCTGAGGAACCGGCGCCCGGCCGAGGGCTTGTTCCCCAGTGAGCACATCCCGCCGAAGCTGGAGGCCGCCCGCAAGCGCTACGCCCATGTCATCGACGACGACAGCCTCACGGGCCGGGTGCAGGCATGAGCGCCGGGCGCGACACCAAGTCCCTTGCCCCGGCCGACCTGTTCGACCTCACCGGCAAGGTCGCCCTCGTCACCGGCGGCAGCCGGGGCCTGGGCCTCGCGATGGTGCGCGCCTTCGCCACCGCGGGCGCCGACGTGGTGATCGCCAGCCGCAAGGGCGAGGCGTGCGAGACCGTGGCGGCCGAGATCCGCGCCCTCGGCCGCCGCGCCCTGCCGGTCCCCGCGCACGTCGGCCACTGGGACGACCTGGCGCGCCTCACCGACGCGGCCTACGAGGAGTTCGGGAAGGTCGACGTCCTGGTCAACAACGCCGGCATGTCCCCGCTCGCCCCGTCCTCGGCCGACACCAGCGAGGAACTGTTCGACAAAGTGATCGGCGTGAACTTCAAGGGCCCGTTCCGCCTGGCCTCGTTGATCGGGCGGCGGATGGCCGACGGGGACGGCGGCTCGATCATCAACGTCTCCTCCTCCGGTGCCCTGATGCCCCAGCCGCGCTTCGGGCCCTACGCCGGCGCCAAGGCCGCGCTCAACGCCCTGACCACGGTCTTCGCCCTGGAGTACGGCCCGGCCGTCCGGGTCAACACGATCTCGGCCGGTCCCTTCCTCACGGACGTCTCCACGTCCTGGGCGGCGGAGAAACGCCGGACCGCGCGGAGCGCGATCGGCCGCCCCGGGCAGCCGGAGGAGATCGTCAGCACCGCGCTGTACCTGGCGAGCGACGCGTCCAGCTATACGACGGGGGCGCTGATCCGAGTGGACGGCGGACTGTACTAGCCGAGCAACTCCAGTGCCCCGTCGAGCAGTTCGGGAAGCGCGGGCAGCATCCGACGGTGCATGTCGGTCACCTGCCCGGCCTTCCGGCCCCGCTTGATCAGCAGCGCGGTCGCGGCCGACTCCTTGTACCGGGTGAGCGCCTCGAACCACCACAGGTCCCGCAGCGGTTCGCCCCGCGCCCGCTCGTAGGCGTCGACGAGTTCGGCCCCGGAGGGCATACCGGTCGGCTCGTCCGACGGGGCGGCGGGATGGCGGGCCTCGTCGGTGAAGAAGGTCAGCCAGGTCATGTCGACCCGGGGATCGCCGAGCGACCAGATCTCCCAGTCGATGATCGACGTCACCGCGCCGGCCTCGCAGAGGGTGTTGCCGAGCCGGTAGTCGCCGTGGGTGAACACCGGTGTCAGGGCGGCGGGCACCGTGGCGTGCAGCCGCTCCGCGACCGTCTCGTGGCCGGTGCGTAGATCGTCGGGGACGGTGCCGAACGCGCGGGTCCAGCGGTCGATCTCGGCGTGCAGGGTGACCGCCGGTTCCGCGGCGAGCGCCGTGCGCCGGGGGTCCACGCGATGCAGGTCGGCGAGCATCCGGGCGGCGTCGAGGGCGCGGGAGCGCACCTGGTCCGGCGGGAGGGTGCCGCGGGGCACGAGCACCGGTTCCACGCATGCGCCGGGTACGAGTTCCATCGCCACGAAGGGCTGGACCGTCGGAGGCGCGCCCGCGTCGCGGAACAGCACCTTCGGTACCCGTACGCCGGGCTGTCCGGCCAGGGCCGCCATCAGCCGGGCCTGGCGCAGCACGTCCCGGTTGCGGACCGGGGGCAGTCCGGGAGGAGCCACCTTGAGGACGACGCGTTCGTAGCCGGCCGGGACACCCGAGAGAGCGGCGACGTACGTCAGGCTCGACGTACCGCCGGTGAGCGGTTCGACGCCGTCCACCGTGGCCCCGGGAATCCAGCCGCCGACCGCGGCGGCCGTGCGCTCCGCCAACTCTCCTGTCGGGGAGGGGCTGTTGGTGGCGGCGACGCTCATGGCTGCCCTTTCGTCCCGTCCGCGGACGCGGTCAGTGCCGTCACGATGTCGCGGCGGATCAGCTTGCCGGTCACCGTGCGCGGGAGTTCGGTCCAGTACGTGATGCGGTCCGGGGTCTTCGCACCGCGCAGGGTGCCGCGTACGGCGGCGCGCAGTGCTCCGGCGTCTGTCTCGGCTCCGTCGCGTGCGACGACGACGGCCTCGACGCGCTGTCCCCACTCCTCGTCCGGCACGCCGACCACGACGGCGTCGAGCACGTCAGGGTGCCGCAGCAGGACGTCCTCGATCTCGGCGGGCGCGATGTTCTCCGCACCCCGGATGATCGTGTCGTCGGACCGGCCCTCGACGTGGAGGAAGCCGTCGGCGTCGAGGCGGCCCCGGTCGCGGGTGTGGAAGAAGCCCCGCTCGTCGACCGCGGAGCCCTGTCCCGCGTACTCCCCCGAGACCTGCTCGCCGCGCACCCAGATCTGCCCGGTCTCGCCCGCGCCGAGCAACGCGCCGCTCCCGTCGCGGACTTCGAGCTCGATGCCCGGCACCGGCCGCCCCGCCGAGCCCAGCCGGGCGCGCACCACCGGGTCGCCGCTCGCGACCGCCGCCCGGTGTTCGTCCGGGCCGAGGACCGCGACGGTGGACGACGTCTCCGTCAGGCCGTAGGCGTTGACGAAGTCCACCGCCGGCCAGGCGCGCAGCGCCGTCTCGATCACCCGCACCGGCATCCTGGCGCCGCCGTAGGCGAGCGAGCGCAGTGCGGGCACCGAGCGGTCGAGGCCGTCCGTGTCCATGATCCGGGCGAGCATGGTCGGGACCACCATCGCGTGGGTGATCCGCTGCTCCCGGACGAGGGCGAGCCAGCCCTCGGGGGTGAACCGGTCGAGGGTGAGGGTGCGCCGCCCGGCGTAGAGGTTCGTGAGCACGTTCGAGACGGCGGCTATGTGGTACGGCGGCACGGACATCAGCGCCGCCTCGGCGGGGTCGGCCGCGCCGAACTCCACCGTGCCGAGCACGTAGGAGACGAGGTTGTGGTGGCGGAGGATCACGCCCTTCGGGGCGGAGGTGGTGCCGCTGGTGTAGATCAGTACGGCCGGGGTGCCGGGTGACGGCGGCGGTTCGTGGCCGCCGTCGCCGCGGGTGTGCGCGGCGGCCTCCGCGAGCCAGGCCGCCGGGCGGTGCACCGGCAGTCCGGCTCGGCGCAGGGCCGCGTCCTGGTCGGGGGCGGCGATGGCCAGGGCGTGCGGGTGGTTGGCGAGCAGGGCGTCCAACTGTTCGTCGCCCAGGCGGTAGTTGACCGGGACGAGGGGGACCTCGGCGCGGGCGGCGGCGAACTGGGCGACCGCGAAGGCGGGGCCGTTCGTGGCCAGGTACAGGATCGCGTCGGCGTCGGCCGCACGCACCAACCGGGCCCCGCCGACAGCCAGTTCGCGGAGTCGTACGGGGGTGAGGCCGTCCTGTGCGGGTCCGATCACCACCCGGTCGCCGAATCCGTCGGCGGCCATGTCCAGGATCATCGAGACGTTCATCGGCGCGCTTCCCGCTTCCCGTCGGTCGCTTTTTCCGTCCGTCAGTCCGAGGCCGGCAGTGGTTTGGCGCTCTTCACCGGCAGGGGGACGCCGTTGGCCGCGAGGGTGCCCTCGCCCTGTTTCGTGCAGAGGAGTTCGAGGCCCAGTTCCTCGTCGGCGTAGCGCTTGCCGAGCAGGGTGCCGTCCATCAGGTCGGGGTCGGGGGTGCCGGTGGCGGTGCCCGGCGCGGTCGCCTCGGTCATCGCGGCACCGCCGCAGGCGATGTCCACCTCGCCGTCCGGGCACCGCACGACGATCACCGCCGTGGTGTCCACCGTGCTGGCGAGCATCTGTCCCACTCGTGGCCTCATCGCAGGTTCCTCCGCGGATCTCGTTCCGTCCAGGGCGCCCGAAGACCAGAAAAAAGTATACTACTTACCTCGATCGCGTCGAGATGAGGAACGGAGTCGACGGATGGAACTCAAGACCGTCCTGTTCGAGGTGACCGATCATGTGGCCACCATCACCCTGGACCGGCCGCAGGCCATGAACAGCTTCAACCAGCCGATGCTGGACGACTTCTCCGCACTGTGGGACCGGGTCAGGACCGACGACGAGGTGCGTGTCGTCGTACTGCGCGGCTCGGGCGACCGGGCCTTCAGCACCGGCATGGACGTGAAGGAGGGCATCGACCGGCATCCCAACGCGTGGTCGCAGACCGACCCGGGCGCGTTCCTGTCGCCGAAGCTGAACCAGGTGTGGAAACCGCTGGTCTGTGCGGTGCACGGGATGGCGGCAGGCGGCGCGTTCTACTGGCTCAACGAGGCCGACATCCTGATCTGTTCGCAGGACGCGACCTTCTTCGACCCCCACGTCAGCTACGGGCTGACCGCGGCGCTCGAACCGATCGGGCTGGCCCGCCGCATCCCGCTCGGCGAGACCCTGCGCATCGCGCTGCTCGGCCTGGACGAACGCCTGTCGGCCGCGCGCGCCCTGCAGATCGGCCTGGTCAGCGAGGTGGTGCCGGCCGGCGAACTCTGGGACCGGGCGGACGAGATCGCGCGCATGATCGCGGCCAAGCCGCCCGCCGCGATCCAGGGCACGGTCCGCGCGATCTGGGAGTCCCTGGACGCGACCCGCACCCAGGCGCTGCGCACCGGGCTGTCGTACACCCAGATCGGCAACCCGGTCGGCAAGGCGGAGGTGGACCGCGCGGCGGTGCCCCGCGGGCGGTGGACACTGCGCTGACGCTCCCCTACGCTCCATAAAACAGTATCCTTTTTTACGAAGTTCCATGGAGGGCTGGCTCCGATGCGCTTTGGCATGCCCTGGCCGGGCCGGGATGTGGCACATGAGGCCGAGGAGGCCGGCGCGGGCGCCTTCTGCGCCGGCGAGTTCGTGGACCACGACGCCTACCTCACCCTCGCCGAGATCGTCGCCCACTCCGAGCACGCCCTGGCGGGGCCCGCCATCGCCTACGCCTTCGCCCGCACCCCGTACGCGCACGCCACCGCGCTGCGTCACCTGCACGCCCAGGCGCCGGGACGGCTCTTCCTCGGCCTGGGCAGCGCCGCGTTCCGCATCAACCGCGACTGGCTGGACGTGCCCGCCGACCGGCCCGTGGCCCGGATCGCGGAGACCGTCGGCGCCGTGCGCGCCTGGCTGCGCGCGGAGAACGGCGAGCAGGTCCGCTACGCGGGCGAGTTCCACTCGATCGACGCCGACGTCCGCGCCCCCGTGCTCGGGCGCCTCGACATCCCCGTCCTGCTCGCCGCGTTCAACACCCGCATGGCCGCCACCGCGGGCCGGGTGGCCGACGGCGTCATCGGGCACGGCCTCTTCACCCGCTCCTGGTGGCAGGACGTCGTCCGCCCCTCCGCCGGGCACGGGACGGCGCAGGCCGGCCGGACCGAGCCCCTCCTGGAGCACGGCTGGGTCATCACGGCGGTCGACGACACCGCCCCCGAGCGGGCCGTCGCCGACGCCCGGCGCATGATCGCGTTCTATCTGACGGTGCGGACGTACGACCCGTTCGTGGCCCACCACGGCTGGGAAGGACCGGTGGCCCGGCTGCGCAGGGCGTTCCGGGCCGGGGACACCGACGCGATGGCCGCCGCCGTCACCGACGAGATGCTGACGGAGATCGCCGTGTGCGGGACGACGGCCGACGCGAAGGGCACGCTCGCCCGTCGCGCCGGTTCGCTGCCCCGTGACGTCGGCTATTTCGCGCCCCCGAGTTTCCTGGTGAGCCCGCGGCGCCGGGCCGCCTACGCCCGCGCCTCGCTCGCCCTGATCGGCGAACTGCCCGCGCCATGAGCGGGAGCGGCGGGCGGCACCCTCGGGCCGCCCGCCGCTGCCGTCGCGTTTCAGTACCCTGAAACGCCGTTTCTCCCGTCAGGCGCTCTCGGTGACCGGGGCGAGTTTCCTGCTCCGGTCGAAGTGCACGACGTCGGCCAGGGTGCCGCCCAGGATGGCCGCCCGGTCCTCGTCGTTCACGCCCTCGAAGTTCTCCGCGATGCACTCGGCGCTGCTGCGGAAGGTGCCTTCCGCGTGCGGGTAGTCGTTGCCCCACATGACCGTCGACAGGCCGGTGATGTGGCGGGCCTTGACGGCCGTGGGGTCGTCGGCGAACTGCACGTGGATCTGGCGCCGGACGTACTCGGTGGGCTTGAGCGGGTAGGGCCACTTGTCGTTGATCGCGAACAGCCGCCCCATGGAGGGCTGTTCGGTCGCCGGACGGCTGTCGTCCCAGAAGCCGAGCCACCAGTCGGGGTCCTGGCCGGTGCCCGTCTTCCACGCCTTGTCCATGTAGCCCATGAAGGAGACCAGCCAGCCCGCGGTGTACTCGATCAGGTTGAAGTGCAGGTCGGGGAAGCGCTCGCAGACTCCACCGCCGACCAGGCTGGCGATGATGCCCTGCGGACCGGCCACGCCGGCGCCGGCCGCGAAGCCCATGGTCCGGCCCGCCACCATGTCGTCGGTCAGGTTGCCCTTGCCCATGTTCATGGACGTCATCAGGCCCCGGACGGTCTGCGCCGTGCCGGAGATCTCCTGCTTGACCTTGACCCCGCCGGTGGCGACATGGATGAAGACCGGCAGGCCGTGCGCCTGGGCGGCGGCCCAGATCGGGTCGTAGTCACGGGCGTAGTACGGCATCGGCGGGATCTCCGGGAGGAGGATCGCGCCGAGGCCGAGCCTCGCGATCCGCTCGATCTCGGCCACGGCCGCGGGGACGTCCGTGATCGGGATCGCGGCCGTGGGGCGCAGCCTGTCCTTGTAGGGGAGGTAGCGCTCGACGAGGTAGTCGTTCCACACCCGCGCATGGGCCATCGACAGCTCGTGGTCGTCCGTGAACAGGACGAACAGCGACAGGTTGGGGAACATGACCGAGGCGTCGACGCCGTCGAAGTTCATGTCCCGGATGATGTGGTCGGGATCGCCGTCCGGGGTCTCCCCGCCGGTCTGGCGGTACTTGGAGATGGTCCAGCCGTCGAACCCGATGGTGTGGAGCTTCTTGAACTCCGTGTGCCCGCCCGGCACGATCGGCTCGTCGAGGGTGAACTCCTCTTCCCACAGCGCGCGTTCACGGAGCTGCTTGGGCAGGCGGGTCTTGAACAGATCGACCGGCTCGATGATGTGCGAATCGCCGGACACGACAAATTCCTTGAACACAGGCGGTACCTCTCTTCGAACTCCGTCGTCCGTAGCCAGAAGGCCGACCCCCAGATATCTGCGAAGTTAGCTGTACCGACCGGTCGAGTCAATAAAAGACGCACACTCATGACCCGGCATCCCTAATTCAGTACACTCAACACGGATCACACTGTTGAGGAGACGGCACATGACGACGACGTACTCGCTCTCTTCCCGGCTCTACATCGACGGGCTGCACACCGACGGCACCTCGGACGCGCGGATCGTCGTACGCAATCCGGCGACGGAGGAGGTCCTGGCCGAGGTTCCCGACTCCTCGCCCGCGGATGTGCGGCGCGCGGTCGAAGCGGCGCGGCGGGCCTTCGACGAGGGGCCGTGGCCGCGGATGAGGCCCGCCGAGCGCGGTGCCGTTCTGCTGCGCCTGGCCGAGGAGTTGGAGAGGCGGCTGCCGGAGCTGGTCGCCGTCAACATGGCCGAGGCGGGTTCGGTGCGGGCACTGGCGGAGACGCTCCAGACCCGGGTCCCGGTGGCGCATCTGCGGGACATGGCCGAGCGGGTGATCCCGGCCTTCGCCTGGGAGCGCCCGATGGATCCCACGGTCACGCCGGGCATCGGGATCTTCCAAGGGGTGCTGCGCCGCGAGGCGTTCGGGGTGTGCGCGCTGATCTCGGCGTACAACTTCCCCTTCTTCCTGAGCATGATGAAGGTGATCCCCGCGCTGGCCGCGGGCTGCACCGCCGTCCTCAAAGCGGCGCCGCAGACTCCGCTCGACTCGTTGCTGCTCGGCGAGTTCGCCGACGCGGCCGGGCTGCCGCCGGGCGTGCTGAACATCGTGACCGGTGATGTCGAGGCCGGCCGGGAGCTGACCACCCACCCGATGGTGGACCTCGTCAGCTTCACCGGGTCGGACACGGTGGGCCGCACGGTGTACGCGCAGGCCGCGGCCTCCATGAAGAAGGTCGTCCTGGAACTCGGCGGCAAGTCGGCCAACATCGTGCGTGCCGACGGCGACCTCGACGGCGCGGTCCGCTCCGCGCTGGCGGGGATGACCACCCATGCGGGACAGGGCTGTTCCCTGCTGACCCGCACCCTCGTGCACGAGTCCGTCCACGACGAGGTGGTCGACCGGCTGAGCGCGGCCCTCGCCGGGGTCAGGGTCGGCGACCCCACGGACCCGGCCACCACGATGGGCCCGCTGATCAGCGCGGCCCAGCGCGACAAGGTCGAGAAGCTGATCCGGATCGGAGAGGAGGAGGGCGCGCGGATCGTCCGCGGCGGCAGGCGACCGGACGGCCTCGGCAGGGGCTACTTCCTCGAACCCACGCTCTTCGCGGCCGTGGACAACGCGATGACGATCGCCCGGACCGAGTTCTTCGGACCGGTCGGCGTCGTCATCCCGTTCCGCACCGACGAGGAGGCGGTGCGCATCGCCAACGACAGTCCCTACGGCCTCGGCGGCGCCGTCTGGAGCGCCGACACCGTGGCCGCGTACGAGATGGCGGCCCGGCTCCGCACCGGCGGGGTCACGATCAACGGCGGCAGCGCCGGTGTCAACCCCCGTGCCGCCTTCGGCGGTTACAAGCAGAGCGGACTCGGCCGGGAGTGGGGCGGGTTCGGGCTCGACGAGTATCTGCAGACGAAGACGGTCAGTTGGGCCGCGCGCTGAGGCGTGTCCCGCCCGTCACGCGGTGAGCACCATGGCCGATCCCATCCCGCCGCCCGCGCACAGGGCCGCGACCGCCACTCCTCCCCCGCGTCGCCGCAGCTCGTGCACCAGGGTGACGACCATGCGCGCGCCGGTGGTGGCGATGGGGTGGCCGAGGCTGCAGCCGCTGCCGAACGGGTTGACCCGCTCGGGGTCGAGGCCCAGTTCACGGGTGGCGGCGACGGCCACCGCCGCGAAGGCCTCGTTGATCTCGAAGAGGTCGACGTCCTCGATCCGCAGCCCGGCGCGGTCAAGTGCCTTGTGGATGGCGGCGATCGGCGCCAGTCCCGTCCGCACGGGGTCGACGCCGACGCTCGCCCACGAACGGACGGTGGCGAGCGGGGTGAGTCCGTGCGCGGCGGCGACCTCGGCGGAGGCGACGACGACCGCGGCCGAACCGTCGTTCACGCCACTGGAGTTGCCCGCCGTGATGGAGTAGCCCTCGATCTCGGGGTGCAGCACCTTCAGGGCCGCGAGTCTCTCGGCGCTGGTGTCGCGGCGCGGATGCTCGTCGGCGGCGAACACCGACGTCGTCCCGTCGCGGCCGACGACCGTCACGGGGACGATCTCGTCGGCGAACCGCCCCTCGTCGATCGCCCGCACGGCCCGCTGGTGCGACCGCAGCGCCCATCCGTCCATCTCCTGACGGGAGGTGCCGGTGAGCCGGGCCGTGTTCCAGCCGACGAGCGTGGCCATGTCGTCGTGGGGCGCCTCGCGGGTCGGGGTGTGCGAGGGCGACATCCAGGGGTCCTGCCAGTCGTCGGTGCCGGGAATCCTGCGCCGGGACACGGGTGCCGTGGAGGAGGACTGGGTCCCGCCGGCCACGACCACGCGGTCCATCCCGGCGCGTACGCCCGCGGCGGCCGTCGCCACACTGGCCAGACCCGAGGCGCAGTGCCGGTTGTGGGCCAGGCCGGGCACATGCGTCAACCCCGCGTCCAGGGCCGCGTGGCGGGCGATGTCCCCGCCGCCGGCCAGGGTCTCGCCGAGGACGACGTCGTCGATCAGGTCGAGCGGAACCCCGGAGCGCCGCACCGCCTCGCCCACGACGACGGAGGCGAGGTCGAAGGCGCTGGTGTCCCGCAGCGTTCCCCTCCGGGCGGTACCGATCGCGGTGCGGCAGGCGGCGAGCAGAAGGGCATCGGTCATGCAATTAATGATACTCAACTAGCGGTTGGGTGCGAAAAAATGCCCGTATCCGGGCCTGGATCTCGACCGATCGCCGAATAGAGGATACCTTCTTCCTGTGTGATGGACCGGCTGTTGATCTGTCGTCGAAGCGCCGTGGACCGGGTGGTGGCTGGTGAACTTCGAACTCAGCGAGGAGCAGGCCATGCTCCGCGAGGCCTCGCGCGCCCTGCTGTCCGGCCGCGCCCCGATGACCGTCGTACGAGCGTCGGCGGACAGCTCGGAGGACATCGACCCGGAGATGTGGCGACTGACGTCCGACCTCGGCTGGCCCGGCCTCGCACTGCCCGAGGAGTACGGCGGATCCGGTCAGGGACTGGTCGAACTCGCCCTGCTCGCCGAGGAGATCGGCCGCGCGCTCGGCCGCGGCCCGTTCCTCCCCACGGCGGTGGTCGGCCGGGCGGTCGCCCACGGCGGTTCCGCGCGGCTGCGCGCGGAGATGCTGCCCGCGCTCGCCGCCGGGGACGGCTGGGCCACCTGGGCGTTCGCCGAACCGCACGCGCCCTGGACCCTCGACGGGGTCCGCGCCACCGCCCGTACGGACGGCGACGGGATCGTCCTCGACGGTGTCAAGACGGCGGTGCAGGACGCCGGTGGTGCACGATGGCTCCTCGTCACCGCCTGCCACGAGGGCGAACCGGCGTCGTTCGTCGTCGACCGCGCCGCTCCCGGGGTCAGGGTCCGGCGACAGCGCGTCCTGGACCTCACCCGCGCGTTCCACGAGGTGCGTCTCGATGCCGTACGCGTTCCGCCGGACGCCCGTCTCGACGACGGGCCCGCCGCCATTCAGGCCCTCCTCGACGAGGCGTCCGTCCTGCGCTGCGCCGACGCGCTCGGCGTGATGGAGCGCATGCTGGAGCTGACCGTCGAACACACCACGAACCGGGTGCAGTTCGGGCAGCCGATCGGCGGATTCCAGGCCGTCAAGCACGCGTGCGCCGACATGGCCCTCATCGTGCACGGCACCCGCGCCGCGACCTACCACGCGGCGATGGCCGCCGATGCCGGCACCGACGACGCCGCCCGTGCGGCCTGTGCCGCCGCGGCCTACGCCACGGCCGGCACCGGCGAAGTCGGCGCGCGGGCCCTGCAGTTGCACGGCGGCATCGGTTTCACCTGGGAGCACGACCTCCATCTCCATCTGCGCCGGGCCCGGGCCGACCGGGTGCTCCACGGCGATACGGCCGTCCATCGCGAGCGGCTGTGCGCCCTCCTTGAGCGGGCGTCCGTGTCCGCCTGAGCCGAGCGAAAGGGAGTCGACCGATGGAGATCAAGGGCAAGAAGGCCGTCGTGTTCGGCGGAGCCTCCGGAATGGGGCGCGCCAGCGCGGAGTTGCTCGCGGCGCGCGGTGCCGACGTCGTCGTACTCGATCGTCCCGCGTCGGCCGGTGCCGAGGTCGCGGCGGCGCTGGGCGGGCGTTTCCAGCCGGTCGACGTCACCGACTTCGAGGCGACGGCGCGTGCGCTCGCCACCGCCGTGGAGTCCCTGGGCGGGCTGCACGTCTCGATCACGACCGCGGGCGGCGGCACGGTGATGCGGACGCTCGGCAGGAGCGGGCCGCACGACCTCGACACCTTCCGCCGGGTGCTCGACCTCAACACGGTCGCGACCTTCAACGTCAGCCGCCTCGCCGCCGCGCACATGAGCCGCAACGAGCCCGAGGACGCGGACGGCGAACGGGGCGTCATCATCAACACGTCCTCGATCGCGGCGTTCGAGGGCCAGGTGGGCCAAGTCGCCTACGGGGCGGCCAAAGCGGCGATCGCCGGAATGTGTCTCACCATGGCGCGCGACCTCGGCACGCTCGGCATCCGGGTCCTGGCCATCGCGCCGAGCCTGTTCGACACCGGGGCGGTCGAGAAGATCCCGGCCGAGGCGCGGGCCGTCCTGGTCAAGGACGCGGCCTTCCCCAAGCGCCTGGGCCGGCCGGAGGAGTACGCGAAGCTGGCGCTCGCCGTCGTCGACAACCCGATGCTGAACGGCCAGTGCCTGCGGCTCGACGCGGGACAACGCTTCGCCCCCAAGTGACCGGTGCGGGGCGCCTCTTGGAAGCAGGACGACGACGGGAGCACCGTATGCCGGACCACGACGAGCACCAGGGCAGGGTCGCGTTCATCACCGGAGGGGGACGCGGCTTCGGCAGGGCGTTCGGCGCCGCGCTGTCGGCGCGGGGCGCGCACGTCGTGCTCGCCGACATCGACGGCGCGGCGGCGGAGGCCGCCGCCGCCGAACTCACCGCCGCGGGCGGCAGCGTGACCGGAGTGACCTGTGACGTGGCCGACGAGACGGCGGTCCAGGCGGTCGTCGACGAGGTCGCGGAGCGGCACGGCGGCCTCGACATCCTGGTCAACAACGCGGGCCTGCACGCGGCGTACAACAAGCCGTTCGCCGAACTCGGCCTCACCAAGGTGCGACGGGTGCTCGACGTCAACGTCATGGGCGTCGTCATCTGCTCCCTCGCGGCTCAGCGGGCCATGCGCGGGCGCCCCGGTGCCGCCGTCGTCAACATCTCCTCGTCGGCGGCCTACGCGAACCGCAGCGTCTACGGCGTCTCCAAGCTCGCGGTGCGCGGTCTGACGGTGTCCTTCGCGCGCGAGTTCGCCGCCGACGGCATCCGCGTCAACGCCATCGCCCCGGGGCTGATCCTCACCGACACGGTCCGCGCCGACCTCAACGAGGCCGAGGCGAAGCGGGTGTTGGGCGAGCAGATCCTCCAACGAGAGGGCGAGGAGGGCGACATCGTCGAGGCGCTGCTCTATCTGGTCTCGTCGCGGTCGTCGTTCGTCACGGGCGA
This sequence comes from Streptomyces sp. NPDC090083, assembly GCF_044747445.1. Lineage (NCBI taxonomy): Bacteria > Bacillati > Actinomycetota > Actinomycetes > Kitasatosporales > Streptomycetaceae > Streptomyces > Streptomyces sp. NPDC090083. The sequence goes on from NZ_JBIVED010000004.1 coordinate 812,490, forward strand.
GACGCTGCGGGTGACGGGCGGGTTCGCGCTGTCGGTCTAGCGTCTCTCCGGCGGCCACGGTGATCGCGTGGCCGCCGGACGCATGCCGCCGGGGCGGGCGGCTCCGCCGAGGAGACGATGCTAGGTGCGGGCCGGCTCGGAGGGCGCCACGGCCTCCGTCCGGGCCTCCTCTTCTTCGGAGGTCACCGCGCGCAGCAGCACGATCGGGGTGGCGATCTTCCAGATGAAGTAGACGGCCGTGGGGAGCACGTTCGCGAGCAGTCCGTTCCAGGCGAACGGTCCGGTCTTGGTGAGGAAGACGAAGGCGCCGGGAACGAGCAGCACTCCGAGCACCAGGTTGAGATATCCGAACCAGCGCGGGAACACGGGCTTGGCCCGGTTGTCGACGAGGGCCGCGTATCCGATCGACCAGACCTGGAGAACGAATATGCAGGCGTTGCCGACCAGCATGAGCCAGTAGACGTCCGACATGGCATAGAGCACGTCGGGCGAGTGGCTTTCCGGCCGGTAGGCCGCCGCGGCGAGGATCGCGATCGGGAAGAAGAAGCCGATCGGGGCCACGACACCGGTGAGCAGCTGGATCATGGACAGCAGGCCCCAGCCGCCTTCGATCCGGCGCATCTGCATGCTGGTCACGACGACGAACGGGTACTCGAACGGCACGACGAGGACCATGATCGTGGCACAGGCGAGAATGCCGCTCCGGTGGTCGGTGAGGAATCGGACGACGCCCTGGGCGTTCTCCGTCGGGTCCATCGGCGTGATCAGATGGCCGACGGAGAAGGCCACGGCGAACCCCAGCAGCAGCACGAATCCGCACCACGCGGAGACGCGCTCCAGTCTGAAGTGCAGGTCTTGTCGCATCAACGGTTCTCCTTCGATCTCGTGATCTCGCGGCTCATGTGTCCCCGCTACCAGCCGACGAGCCTGTCCAGCAGCAGCGTCGCGCTCGCCAGGTAGTCGCCGTAGCCACCGCGGAAGAAGAGCAGTGGGGTCTTCATCGACTCGACGCGCAGGGTGCGGACGCGTCCGACGACCAGGTGGTGATCGCCGAGTTCGACGGTCTTCTCGACCGTGCAGTCGACCCACGCGACGATTCCGTTCAGCACGGGATTGCCGAGCGGGGATTCCTGCCATACGGCGCCTTCGAAGCGGTGCGGACCGCCGGCCATCTGCCGGGAGAGGCGCTCCTGGTTGCCCGCGAGCGCGTTGGCGCAGAATCGCCCGGCCGTCCGGACCGTCCGCAGGGTGTGGGAGGAACCGTCCACCAGGAAGGACACCAGGGGCGGTTCCAGGGACACCGACATGAAGGTTCCGACGATCATTCCCCGGGGTTCCCGGCCGGCGTCCGTCGTGGTGATGGCGACCACGCTCGTGGGGAAGTGCCCCAGTACGTCACGGAAGGTGCGCCCGTCGACCGCGTCCGTCACAGCCCCTCCTTGTTCTCGCGCCCTTTTGACGACCCGCTTTCACGACCCGTCAGATCAGGACGCGCATCGCCTCGGGCAGTTCGAGTCCCATCCGGGCAAGGGCGTTGGCGTGGTACGCCGACCCGGGGACGTGGATCATGTGCTGAAGGCCCACGTGCGCGTCCCGCCAGAACCGCTGGATCGGATTGCCGCGGCGGATCGCGTTCCCGCCGGACCGGACGAAGATCTCGTCCAGGGCGGAGACGGCGCGCCACGCGCAACGGACCTGGTTGCGGCGGACGTTGGAGCGGTCCTCGACGGACACGGGCTTTCCGGCCTCGACCTGGTCGTACAACCGGCTGATGCCGTCGATGAGTTGGACCCGTGAGGCGGCGATCTCGGCGGCGGCCTCACCGGCGGCGTACAACACGTAGGGGTCGTCGCGTACTTGGACCCCGGTGACGGCGACCCGGTCGCGCTGCTGGGACAGATGGAGGGCGAGCGCGCCCTCGCAGATGCCGATGACGGCGGCCGTGATGCCGAGGGGGAACATGGAGCTGAAGGGCAGCTTGTACAGCGTGTCGGTGAGTCCGACCGCTTCGGCGGCAGTGCCCTCCTGGACCGCCTCCTGCCGGATGGTGCGGTAGGCGGGGACGAACGCCTTGTCGACGACGACGTCCTTGCTGCCGGTGCCCGCCAGGCCGATGACGTCCCAGGTGCCGTCGATGATCTCGTAGTCCGAGCGCGGCAGTACGACGTGGAGCACGGAGATCGGGCCGGCCGGCTTTCCTCTGCCGTCGCCGACGAGTGCGCCGAGGAAGTCCCACTCGCAGTGGTCGCTCCCGGAGGAGAAGGGCCAGCGCCCGCTGAGGACGTATCCGCCGTCCACGGGGTCGGCGATGCCGTTCGGCATGTAGGGCGAGGCGATCCAGGTGTCCGGGTTCTCGTCCCACACCTCATGGGCGAGCCGGGGGTCCAACTGGGCCAGTTCCCAGGGGTGTACGCCGACGACACCGCACACCCAGCCGGCGGCCCCGTCGTGCGCCGCCACGGCCATCACCGCTTCCGCGAAGTCCCGGGGGTGGGCGCTGTGGCCGCCGAACTCCTTGGGCTGGAGGAGGCGGATCACGCCCGCCGAGCGGAGCAGTTCGACGGTCCGGTCGCTCAACCTGCCGAGTTTCTCGTTCTGTTCGGCGAGTGCGGCCAGTTCGGACCCGAGGTCCCCGACACGGTTGACCACTTCGTGCGTCACGCCGCACACCTCCTGCTGAGTGTCTCCGAGCATGTGCCGCGCACCGCGGCGGGATGATCCCCAGTGTCATTTCCGGGGCGGCCGGCCGCTGGGCGCGTTCCGCTGACCGGGACCTTTGCGGATCAGCGGGTGACGCGAGGCCTCAGGGCCGCGGTGGAACGGCCCTGGAGAGCGGACAGCCACACGCCCGACCCGTAGGCGAGGTCGTCTAGGCGCCGGGCGACGCCGTAGCGGACCGCGTCGAGGTGGGCGCGGTCGCGCCGGTACTCCAGGGCGATGTCGGTCAGCGCGGCCAGCGCCGCTGCCCGGCGCACCCGGCAGGAGGTCACGCAGCCGACGACCGTGAGGGGCCACCAGTGCCGGTTGAGGAGGGCGGAGGTCTGGGCCAGGGCGGCCAGGGCGCCGTTGGCCGTGAGGCGCGCGGCCAGCCGGTGGGGGTGCCGGGTGCCGTGGAGTCTGCGGCCGATCCTCAGGGTCACGCAGCCGAGGACGGCCCCGGCGACGGGTGCCGACCAGCGGCGCTGGGCGAGCAGCGCGGTCACGAAGGCGACGCTCCAGGGGGCGAACACGGCCGGGGCGATGAACGTCGGGTGGCGTGCGGCGAGGGGATGCGCGCCGGTGCCGTAGACGGCCTTGCGGAGCAGCCAGTCGCCGAGGCGTGCCCGGTGCTCGTGTGCCGCCTCGGCCGCCGGTTCGTAGCGCACCCGTCGGCCCTGTTCGAGCAGCCGCCAGCACAGGTCGACGTCCTCGCCGACCCGCATCAGCCGGTCGAAGCCGTCGCCCAGGGCGTCCACGCGCGCCACGACGCATGCCGTGGAGGCCCAGGAGACGGGGCTGCCGGGGCGCACTCCGGCCGGGTGGGCGCCCAGGTCGAGGGAGGAGCGGGCGTTCTCGTACCGCTCGATCCAGGTCGGGGCGGCCGAGGGCAGCCCGGTGATGCGGGGTACGGCCATGGCCACGGCGGGGTCGGCGAAGTGCCGCAGCAGGGTGGGGACGGTGTCGGGAGCGAGCACGATGTCGGAGTCGGCGAAGACCACGAAGGGGGTGGTGACGAGGCGGAGTCCGGCGTTGCGGGCGCCGGCCGGGCCGATGTTGGTGGTCAGGGGGACGAGCGAGGCACCGTGTGCGGCGGCCACAGCGGCGACGGCCCGCGGGTGCCGGGACGCGTCGTCGACCACGATCACGGGATGGGTCCCGCCGACGCTGCCGAGCAGGCGGGCGAGTTGGCGCGGACGGTCACGGACCGGCACGACCACCGTGTACCGGGCGTCGGCGGGCGGGGGAAGCGAGTGGACGACGGGATTGGCCATGCCGAGGTCGAGCAGCCGGTCCGCGAGGAGCGCGCCGGCCGTGTCCCGCACACGCAACGTCCGCCCGGTGAGGAGGCGTTGGGCCCGCGTGGTCAGTCGGACCAGCCGGGTCGGGAACCCTCCGACCAGGGCTCGGCCGCCGTCCACGATCCGGGTGTACCGGTCGAGTGCGACCTCGAAGCCGACGGGCAGGGTCATGACCGTACGGCCTCGTCGTCCAACTGCCTTGTCCCTGGCTGGTGTTCGGGGTCGACGAGACGGCACCGCCCGTCCACCGTCCACGCGGTGATCCGGGCGACGACGGAGGACACCATCGCGTCCGTCGTCCTGTGCCCCTCCTCTGCGGAGGCGCCCGTCGGGTCGCCGAGGACTCCGGACGGGGAGACGGCGCGGACACCGCGCGCCATCAGCTCCGGGAGCAGGACCGCCAGGGGCCGTGTGTCGCCGACGGTCATCGCCTTCGACTCCACCCGCTCCGGGGCGAGATGGAGCATCACGGAGGTCTCGGTACGGCCGGCGTGTGCGTCGGCCCCGGGGACGGAGCAGTCGGTCCAGGCCACGTCGTGGCCCTCCGCGCGCAGGAGGCGGAGGGCGGTGTCGAGGGTGGCGGTGTTGCCGCCGTGGCCGTTGACGAGGACGATCCGTCCGGCCCAGAGCGACAGGGACCGCACCACTTCCACGAGGACCGCGCGCAGTGCTTCGTGGCCGATCGAGACGGTGCCGGGGAAGCCCGCGTGCTCACCGCTGGCGCCGTAGGGCAGGACGGGGGCGACCAGCGCCGTGGGCAGCGCGACCGCCGCTCGGCGGGCGACCGCGTGCGCGATGACGCTGTCCGTGTCGAGCGGCAGATGCGGGCCGTGCTGTTCGGTGGACCCGATGGGCAGCAGGACCAGTGCGCCGGACGGCACGTCCGGCCAGGCGGCGTAGGCGAGTTCGTTCGCCGGGTCGTCCCGCACGGCGGTCAGGCGACCGGGGCGGCGCGGCCCAGGACGAGCGGGAAACCAGGCGGAATGACCAGGTCGTCGGGCGTCAGCTCGTGGACGGTGGAGTGTCCGAGGCCCAGGACCGCCGAGTCGAGGCCGCCGCGCAGGATGTCCAGGACGTTCTCGACGCCGGCCTGCCCGTTGGCCGCGAGACCCCACAGGGCGGCGCGGCCGATCAGGACGGCGCGGGCGCCGAGGGCGAGTGCCTTGGCCACGTCGCCGCCCCGGCGGACGCCGCCGTCGAGGAGGACCTCGATCTGTGAGCCGACCGCGTCGGCTATGGCGGGGAGCACCCGGACGGTGGCGGGGGTGGTGTCGAGGTTGTTGCCGCCGTGGTTGGAGACGGACAGCGCCGACACCCCGGCGTCGACGGCCCGCTTGGCGTCGTCGACGCGGGTGACTCCCTTGAGCAGGAAGGGGCCGCCCCACTCCTTGCGGAGCCACTCGACGTCCTCCCAGGTCGGCGGTGCGGTCCGCATCCACTCCTCGTACGCGCCGAAGAAGGTGGGGGACTCGCCGCCCGGGGGCCGCAGGTTGGGGACCGAAAGGTCGGGCAGGGTACGGGACTTGGCGTACCTGAGCAGCCATCGGGGGTGCGGGAGCACGTCGGGCGCGAACCGCAGCATCGTCCTCAGGTCCAGCCGGTCGGGGATGGCGGGGCTGCCCCAGTCCCGCCCGTGGGAGAAGGACCAGTCGAGGGTGACGATGAGCGCCCTGGCACCGGCCGCCCTGGCCCGGTCCATCCGCTGTGTCATCGTCGCGCGGGTGCCGCTCCAGTACAGCTGGTGGAAGAAGTCCGGCTGGGCGTCGGCCACTTCCTCGACCGGTTTGCCGGCGAAGGAGCTCAGGCCCATGACGACACCGCGGCTCTTCGCGGCGCGGGCCACGGCGACCTCGCCGTCGGGGTGCACGGCCTGGACGCCGGTCGGCGAGATGAGGACGGGGAACGAGAGGGGCACCCCGAGCACGGTCGTGGAGAGGTCGCGCTCCGCATGATGGCCCACGACCCTGGGTGCGAAGCCCAGTTCGGCGAAGGCCGCCGAATTGGCGTCGATCGTACGGCCGCGCTCCGAGCCCGCGACGAGCGCGCCGTAGACCGTGCTCGGCAGTCGTTTCCTGGCCCGGCGCTGTGCCTCGGCGACCGTCTCGAACCAGGGGTTCCCGCCCATGTGCCGTGTCCCTTCGTCGATGCTGTCGTGTCACGGCCGGCCGCGGCGCGGGCCCGCCAGGGGGTCCTCCACGCAGTCGCCGGCCGGGGGGCGTTCCAGGTCCGGGCGCCGGGTGAGGACGAGGTCCACGGGCCGGCGGCGGGAGTGGTCCCCGGACGGCTTGGGGAGGTCCGCCCCGGCCTCGGAGCGCCGGGCCGGCCGTTCCTCGCCGTAGCCCTGAACGCACTCGGGGTCGGGGCCGTCCAGCGGGAGTCCGGTGAAGAACTTGGCGGCCATGCAGCCGCCCTTGCAGGTGTCGTAGAACGCGCAGGAGGCGCAGGCTCCGCCGTGCTGCGGGGTGCGCAGGCGCGCGAACAGGTCCGAGCCGCGCCACACTTCGGTGAAGCCGCCGGGTGCGCGGACGGTGCCGGCGAGGAAGTCGTCGTGGATGGCGAACGGGCAGGCGTAGACGTCGCCGACCGGGTCGATCAGGCAGACGACGCGCCCGGCGCCGCACAGGTTGAGGCCCGGCAGCGGTTCGCCGTAGGCGGCGAGGTGGAAGAAGGAGTCGCCGGTCAGGACGTTGTCACCGTGGGCCAACAGCCAGTCGTACAGCTGGCGTTGCTGTGCCGCGGTCGGGTGGAGGTCGTCCCAGACGTCGGCTCCGCGGCCGGAGGGACGCAGCCGGGTCAGACGGAGCTGGGCGCCGTAGTGGTCGGCGAGGGCCTTGAAGGCGTCGAGTTGGGGGATGTTGTGGCGGGTGCAGACCACGGAGAGCTTGAAGCCGCGCAGGCCGGCGGCTGCGAGGTTCTCCATCGCCCGTAGCGCCGTCGCGTACGAACCGGCGCCGCGTACGCGGTCGTTGACGTCGGCGGTCGCGCCGTCGAGGGAGATCTGGACGTCCACGTAGTCGTCGGCGGCCAGTCGGCGGGCCGCTTCGGGCGTGATGCGGACGCCGTTGGTGGAGAACTTCACGCCGATGTGGTGGGCGGTGGCGTAGTCGAGGAGTTCCCAGAAGTCGGCGCGGACGGTGGGCTCTCCGCCGCCGATGTTGACGTAGAAGACCCGCATGGCTTCCAACTCGTCGATGACCGCCTTGGCTTCGGCGGTGCTCAGCTCGCGCGGGTCGCGGCGGCCGGAGCTGGACAGGCAGTGGGTGCAGGCGAGGTTGCAGGCGTAGGTCAGTTCCCAGGTGAGGCAGATCGGCGCGTCGAGTCCGGTCTCGAAGAGGTCGACCAGCCGTGCGGTGCCGGCGGTGGCGGTCATGGGGTCCTTCCGACGAGCATCGACGACTCGGCGAGCGCGGCCAACGCCCTTTCTTAGCGCGGCAGTTCGCCCTCCTGGACACCGGCCGCGACACAGGCGGCACGGGCCGTGGGGGCGTCCGCGAGGGACTGGACGACGGCGAGGAGTCTGCGGTCCTTGAGGAACGTCAGCCTGCGGGTCCCGAAGTGGTAGAGGAGCGCCCCGAACGGTTCGGGCCGCACCGACACCTGGGGATGCAGGCCGAGGGCGAGGTCGAGCGTCCGCGCGGTCACGCGGGTGGCCTAGTAGACGCCGCACATGCCGTCGATGGAGATCTCCTCGATGAGGTCGTCGGCCTCGATCAACTGCTGTTCCGTGACGGGTTCTTCGGCAGCGTTCTCGTTGGCCGGGACGGTCGGTGCGGACCGGAGTTCGTTCATGCGACTCTCCCTGGGCATCCGGCGGGGCACACGGGTGACTGCGCGCCCGACATTAATGGCACCCGGTGCCGAAAGTGAAGAGGGAGCCACCATGATTCTTTCGACCGTTCGGTCCAAGGGCTTTCCGGGGTCGGCTTGAGCCGCCCGGACGTCATCGTCGTCGGTGCGGGCGGCAGCGGCGCCCCGCTGGCCGCACGGCTCAGCGAGGACTACGACCGCCGTGTGCTGCTGCTGGAAGCGGGTCCCGTTCCGCGTCAACGCGCTTCTTTCACGGCGGAGTTGCTCGACGCGCGACGCGTCCCGGGCGCGCAGCCCGGCCATCCCGCCGTCCGGCCGTACCCGGTACATCTCACCCCGCGGCACCCGTACACCGTCGTACGGGGTCGCTGCCTCGGCGGGTCGACCACGGTCAACGGCGGCTCCTTCGTACGGGCCCGGCGGGCGGACTTCGAGCGCTGGTCGGTCGCGGGCGGCGCCGCCTGGTCGTACGACCGGGTGCTACCGCTGCTGCGTTCGCTGGAGACCGATCTCGACCACGGCGCCGACGAGGTGCACGGGGGCGGGGGTCCGGTGCGGATCCGGCGGGTGGGTCTGCGGCACCCCGCCGCCGGGGCTTTCCGTTCGGCGGCAAAGGAGTTGGGACATCCCGAGGAGGCCGACAAGAACGCCCAGGGCGTGCCGGGGTTCGGGCCCGTGCCGTCCAACTCCGTCGACGGGACACGCGTCAACACCGGTGTCAGCTATCTCCTGGACGCACTCCCCCGGCCCAACCTCACCGTGGAGGGCGGATGTTCGGTGCGCAGGGTCGTGATCGAGCGCGGCCGGGCCACCGGTGTGGTCGTCGAGCGCGCGGGACGCCCTACGACGCTCCGGTGCGGCGAAGTCGTCCTGTGCGCCGGGGCGTTCGGCTCCGCGCATCTGCTGCACCTCTCCGGCATCGGCCCCTGCGGCGAGTTGCGGCGCGCGGGACTTCCGGAGGTCGTGAACTCTCCCGCGGTGGGAGCCCGGTTCGGTGACCATCCGCAGCTGGTGCTGGAGTGGCAGCCCCGGCGGCCGTTGCCCGAGCCCGCGGATTCCTGGCTGGGCGGTGTGCTCCATCTGTCGTCCTCGGACGGTGACCAGGCGGGTGACCTGGAGATCCTTCAGTCGCTCGTCCCCATGGCGGGGCTGGCCGGCGGAACGGTGTCCGTGCCCGGCGCGCCGCTCGCGTTCCTGACGTCCGTCCTGACACCCCGGCTCGGCGGACGCCTGCGCACGTGTTCCGCCGACGCGGCCACTCCCCCGCGTATCGACTACGGCTATCTGGAGACCGCCGCCGACCGGCGTCTCCTGCGTGAAGCAGCGCGTGCCACGGCCGAGTTGGTCGCCACCGACGCGTTCGCGGAGGTCTCGCGCGGGCTCGTGGAACCGGGACCGGAGATGCTGTCGGACGACCGGCTGCTCGACCGGTGGATCGAGGCGCGGCTCGGTACCTCGCACCACACCTGCGGCACGGTGCCGATGGGTCCCGCCGACGATCCCGGGGCCGCTGTCGACCACTACGGGCGCGTGCACGGTGTCGCCGGGCTGCGCGTCGCGGACACGTCGATCCTGCCGACTCCGCCGTCGCGCGGTCCCGCGGCCACCGCCGTCCTGATCGGCGAACTCGTCGCCGACGCCATGCGGCGCGGCCTGAAGTGACGCGATCCCGCCCGTGGTAAAGCGGCCCGGTTCGTGTCAGGGCGGGGCGGGGCCGTCGAAGCCGATCGCCAGTTGCCGCAGGCCACGGTCCAACAGGCCGCCCAGGCTGGCCTGTTCGTCCGTCAGCCAGTGTTCGTAGGCGGCGATGCACGCGGCCAGGACGGTGTGGCCGATCAGCCGGGGCAGCAGGTCCGAGGCCGCCCGGCCGGTACGTCGTGCCGCGAACTCCGTGACGAGGGTCCGCCAGGAGGCGTAGCGCACGGTCGAGTCGGCCTGGAGGGTGGGGACCCGCAGGATGAGCGCCATGCGCTGCCGGTGCCAGGGCACCGCCGCCGGGTCGAAGCGGTTGAACTCGACGACCGCGCCGCGCAGCGCGTCCATCATCGGGACGTCCGGGTCGGCCGCCGCCAACAGGCGCTCCAGCTTGACGAGTTCGGTCTCGAAGTCGCCCCACACCAGGTCGTTCTTGGAGGCGAAGTAGCGGAAGAAGGTACGGCGGCCGATGCCGGCCGCGGCGGCGATGTCGTCGACGGTCGTCCGGTCGAAGCCCCGCCGTGCGAACAGCTCGAAGCCCACCCGTTCGAGCGCGGCGCGCGAGGTGGCGGGCGGTCGGCCCGTTCTGGTCTGTCGCTGTCCGTTCTCACCGTCCACAGCGCCATCATGCACACGCGTCCATCAGGATGCCCGCCGCCGCTCTCATCCGGCGACGGCGCAGATCGAGGACCGGACCCGGGTTCGACAGGCCGTGGGAGACGAGCAGGTTCATCAGCGCCCAGATGGTGTCGGAGCCTCTCTCCAGAGGGAGTTCACTGCCGTCCGGGGCGATGACCTTGGCCTCGGTGACGCCCGCGAGGAGGTTCGTGCGGGCCCAGTCGACGTCGTACGAGGCGCCGTCGGGGCTGACGCCGAGGACCACCTCCTTGGTGCGGTGGAGGGCGGTCAGGTAGTTCATCGGGACCGTCAGACGGCGGGCCGCGTCGAACGGGGGTGAGCCGTCCGGGGGTTGGATGCGCAGGATCGTGTCCAGGACGGGGCCGTGGTCCTGGAAGGTGGTCCTGGCCCGCATCTCCAGGAAGCGGGCGCGGACCAGGACACCGCCGCGCCGCGACCACCGCCGGCCGACCGAGCCGAACGCCCCCTGCTCACCCGGGAGTCGGTCGGCCAGTCGGCGCGCTTCCTCGGCCGGTTCGCTCACCGGCGCCCGCTCCTCGGGGTGGGTACGGTCCCGGTCGGCGAGGGCGGCGTAGCGTGACGCCGTGTGCGGGTCCAGGCGCCGGAGGTCGATGGTGTCGCCGTTCATCGCGATCCCTCCGGCCTCCTGGGAGATGCGCAGCTGCCGGAGTTGGCGGTCGACTCGGGCTGTCACGACCGTCGTTCGGCCGTCGAGGCCGGTCACCCGGCAGGTGCGCGTACCGGCGAGCAGGGCGCTGCCCGGCCAGTCCGGTATGGCCGTCCGGCCGCCTTCGGGAGCGGCGGGGCCGACGCGGACGACCAGACGGCCGGCCGTGATCGCCGAGAGGCACAGGGACGGCACCCGCGACTCCCCCGTGACCTCGAAGCCGGTGGCCGGGTCGGTGTCCTCGGGGTCGTGCACCCGCAGTCTCAGCTTGATCAACGGCGTGAACTCGTCGGGGGTGTAGTCGCCGTAGTGGGTCGTGAAGGTCGACTCGCCGTCGGGGCTGTACCGGGACAGCGACGCCTCCAGCACATCCGCCCGCGCCAACCGCGCCTGCGCGGTGCCTTGTCGGGACGTGGGTGCCCACATCACAAAGGTGTCGTCCCGGTACGGGGTGCGCCCGCCCTTCACGCGGTCCCTGCGCGTGATCCGGGGGAACATCTGGCGCGTCGCGATGGTGGCCGCGACGGGGATCACGACCGTGATGACCAGCCCGGACGCCAGCAGGAGCGCCGACCCGCTCCAGCCGGGAGCGTCGCTCCACGCGGAGAAACCGACGAGGAGGAAGAACAGGCCCGCCGCACAGCAGACCGTGGAGAGCAGCAACTGGCCCACCAACACCCTCGCATAGCTACGCATGCCCTCTCCTTCTCCCTCTCTCCCTCAAGGGCTCGCTCACAGGTCGACGCGGAACCGGCCGCCGGACTCCTCTCCGTTCCGGTCGAAGCCGGTCAGGTCGGTGATCTCCGCGGACGCCGGGTCACGGGGTGACTCCGTCGCCTGCGTAGAGGTAGGCGCCGGGGTGGGCCGGGTCGGCCACCAGCAGCACCTGGTCGCCGGTCCGGGGGATGCGCAGCTTCGACACGACGGTCCGGAGGGCGATCCGGTCGGTCCGCCCGGCCGGCTCCACGACCAGGTCGACGACCGGGTCGTGGTTCACGAGCTGACCGGTGTCACCGATCGAGACGACGACGGCGGTGATGGTCGGCGCTCCGGCGGCGAGCAACTGCTGTACCGCGAGGCCCGAGTTGTAGGCGCCGAGCGACTGCTGGACCCTCGCGAAGTCCTCGCTGCCGAGGAACGCGCGGGTGGCCCGGCCGTAGAAACCCTTGCCGTCGGCGACCTGGCCCGCGATCTCGGCAGCCCGCTCCTCGCGGCTCTTGCGGCGCCCGAAGATTCCCATGACGACTGCTCCTTCTGGTGAGGGCGGATGTTTGTGTCTCCCGCTGTCCCTGTGGACGCTAGGCGGCACAGAACGCCTACCGATCCCAGGTTCGCCCGCCCGAACTCGGACGACGTACGCTCCTGACATGCCGCTTCTCAGCCAGCCGACGGGCGAGCGCCGACCGCGCGCCATGGTCATCGACGGCGCGTGGCGAGCGCTCGGCCCCGGTCTGGAATCGCTCAGCGGCCCCGGCGGCGCCCCACTGACCCGGACGGTCAAGCTGATCCTGCTGCCGCTGGTCGTGCGGCCCGCCCTGCACCCCGACCTCGCGGCGGACTTCCTCGGACCGGAACCGACCGCCCGTCTCGACGCGCTGATACGGGAGTCGGGCGCGCGGCTCGTCGCGACGGCGCAGTGGTTCACCCTGCTCAAGCGGACCCGCCGGACGCTGGGCATCGTCGCGGGCCATCCCCAGGATCTGTACTTCCAGCGGTGCTTCGAACTGGCCGCCGAGCACGGCGGACCCGGCCCCGCCTCGGGCGCGCTGGCCAGGGCGGTCGTCGAGGAGGTCGCGGACGCGGACGGCGGCCGTACGGTGGACGCGCTGAAGCGGTATCTCGCCGACGCGGAGCAATTTGACCGGCTTGAGCGGGAGTTGGCGGTCGCGTGGTCCGGGCGGACCTCGGCTCCGGTCGCCGGTGCGGCCACTGCGGTCGCGCTGGCCGGTGAGGTTCTGGAGGCCTGCGGCCGGGCGGAGGGGCCTCGGGACTCACCGGCGTACGCGTCCATGGTGGCGGCGGGACACGGCGGGCTGCTCGGGCGGGCCCTGTGGGCGCAGATGGACGGGTTCTGGGGGCGTGCCGATCTTCCGTCCCCTCTCGGGCTGACCGAACGGCGGTTGCCGCCGCGTCCACGGGTCGGCCGGGGTGCCTCGACGGCCACGCTGCCCGCTCCGCTGGACCGCACGCTCTTCGAGCGGCTCTTCGTCGTCCTCCAATCCTCCGCCCGGCGCGAGGAGTTGCCCACCGTGCCGGAACTCGTCGGGCGTGAGGTCGGCCGCGGGTGCGCACCGCTCGGGCTGCACGACGAGAGTCTGCGCGTCGCCGTCCTCCTCGGCGGCCGACTCGCCGTCGGGCTCGATCCGTTGGGGATCGAGGAGCCCGCACCGGACCTCACCTCGGCCCACCGGGCCGTCAACAGCCGCTGGCGCAGGGAGGCTTCGGTCCTGCGCGCCCGCCGGATGACCGTCTCACCGCGCCCCGATCCGGACGGCGGCGCCCTGGACGCGCTCGCCCAGGATCTCCGGACGCCCTGGACGGCGTACATGCGGCGGCTCTGGGTGCGGTTGCACGGGCGGGACGTGCGGGACGCGGCGCTCGACGACGCGGAGGCGGCCTGGACCGTGCTCGACGGGGTGGCCCGGTCCGTGATGATGGACCATCGGGCCCGGGTGCGGGCGGCGTTGAGGTCCTTGTCGGCCGGGTCGGTGGGGCCGGTGGTGGCGCCTGATCTTGAGCCTGCGGCCGAGTCGAGGAGCGCGTGATGGCGCCGGGCGCCGACGAGGACGGGCGCGAGGCCGAGGTCGTTGTCTCGCGCGGCGCGGACGGCACGGTTCGCGTCATCGGTGATCCTGCCGTCGGCTCCGAGTCACCGTTCCGCGACTCCGACGGTGGTGCCGCCGTCCCCGACGTCACCCGTGCGGTCCTCGACGTCGCCGGGGCGGTGCTCGCCTGGCCCGTTCTCGGGGACGCGCCGTTGCCCACGGCGGAGATCCATGACGTGCGGCGGGCGCAACAGTGGCTGTGGGCGCTCTACGGCGAGGAGGTCGCCGCCGCGGTGCACGCCTGCGCGGTCGGCGAGTCGGCCGGTGCGCGGGTGGTCGCGGAGCCGGCCCCGCTCGCGGGCGGCGCCGCCCGGCTCGGCCTCGGGCACTGGGCGGCGCGGTGGTGGCCCGCGTCGCACCTGGACGGGATCCCCGCGCTCCGACCGGACGTGCTCGGACTGGAGTTGGCCGCGCTCACCCACATCTGCCAGCAGCTGTTCGACGCCGAGGACGATCAACCCGACGACTGTGCGGCCGAGTTGATCGGCGACCACGGGTCCGCCCTCGATGCGCTGATCCGGTGGTGGCACAGCGCACCGGCATCGAGTGGCACGGCACGCCGGCTGGAGAGCGTCCTGCGGACGGTCGACGACGCGGCGGACAGTGCCGGGCTGGACGGTGAGGCGCTGCGCCACCTCCGCGCGGCTCTGGATCGGCCGCGCCCGGACGGCACTCCTGCCGAGGTCACCGAACTGTTCGCACGGCACGGCGACTACGCCCTCGCCGCGGGCGAACCTCTCGTCACGGGCGGCCGGGTGCTCGCACGGGGCACGGGCACCAACGACTGGCGGCGCTACCCGCCCGGCTTCGTCGACGCCTCCGAGAGCGCCGTGTCCTGGACCGCCCGCGCGCTCGGCGCGCGGCGACAGATCGAGGTGGAGGTCGTCGCGCACATCGCGGCACCGGTCACCGCGGTGCCCCTCGCGGCGGAGGTCCGGGTGAACGACGGTCCCCTGAGCCGGGTGCACCTCTCCCGCCGGGTCGACATGTGGTCCGGTCGGGCGGACCTGGATCTCCCGGCCGGCGCGACCGGACCGCGCGTCGGACTCGGCCTGCTGCTGCCCGGTTTCGACCCGGGCCCGGGTCCCGACGGCGGCGCCGAACGCGAGGCGGTCCGGGCCCTGGTCCGGCGACGCCTCGCGACAGCGGCAGTGGCAGACCGGCCCGACGCACCCGACGCACCGCCGCGGGACGGCACTTCGGCACCGTTCCTCGCCGAACTCGCCGCCGCCACCACCGACGAGGACTACTGACGGATGCCGGACGAGAGAAACAGCGCGGTGGGCGACGGCGCTGACCGCACGGCGGACGAGGCGGCGGATCCCACCACGGCCGCCGGGGTGACGCATCTCTACGGAGAGCCCTTCGACAGCGGCTTCGCCCGCGCCGGGCGGCTCCAGCTGGCCGCCGACCTCACCGCCGCGCTCGCCGTCCTCGACGAACTGCTCGCTCTCGCCGAGTCGTTCGACGACTCCCCCGACGTCCGGTTCCTGCGGGCGCACCTCCTGTCGGACATCACCAGTGTCCGCCTCACCACGTCGGACCTGGTGGGCGCGGAGGACGCCAACCGGCGTTCCCGTGCCCTGCTCGACGGCGTCGCTTCGGCTCCGATGGGCCCGCGCGGCCGTCAGCTGTGGCGGGAGATGCTGCTGCGCGCGCTGATCGCCGGGGCCGACCTCCTGCGCAGGACCGGACGGCTGGACGAGGCGCTGGCCTGTCTCGACGAAGCGGCGCTCGGACTGCCCGGGTTCGACGATCCCGACGGACTGCGGACCTCCGAACTCGGCCTGAACCGCGTGCACTTGCTGATGGACCGCGGTGAGTGGGGCGCCGCCGAGGACCAGGCGTCGGCGCTGCTGTCGACCACGCCGACGACCGCCGCGGAGACCGTCCCGAGGCTGTTGGTGGCCCTGGGACTGATCTGCTCCTCCACCGCGCGGTTCGACGCGGCCGAGGACTACTTCGCCCGCGCGGAGGACCACTTCCGGGCGGTCGGCGACACCGGCGGCGAGCGGACCCTGCTCGCGCACCGGGCGTACGCTGCGCTGCACCGGGGTGAACTCGGCCTGGCGGAGCGGTTGTTCGCGGAGGCGTCCGCGTTCTTCGAACGGCAGCGGTGGTTCGGCGATCTGGCGGTGTGCGAACAGGCCCGCGCCTTCCTCGCCGGGCGGCGCGGTGACGCGCTGGGCGCGGAGGACCTGCTGGCGGCGAGCCTGGCCCGGTTCGAGCGGCTCGGTGCCTCGATCGCCGCGGCCGACACGATGCTGCTGGGCGCCCAGCACGCGTACGACCGGGGCGACATCGACGAGATGAAGCGGCTGGCCCAGGGCGCCCGTGACGTGTACCAGGAGCGGGAGGTGTACGAGCGGTGCGCGCAGGTCGACCTCATGCTCGCACGCGCCCTTGAGGACAGTCTCGGGCGGGCCGACCACGGCGACCACGAACGGAGGTCCGTCGACACCGCACTCTCCCTCGCCCTGCCCGCCGCCCTGACCCTGGAGGCGGCGCGCTACGACTTCACGACCGCCCACGCGCGCAGCCAGTGGCTCCACCTCACGGACGAGGCGATGCGGCTGGTGTTCCGCCTGGCGGTCCGCCGCCAGGATCAGGGCCTGCTCTTCGAACTGGCCGAACACCGTTGCGCGGGCGCCTCGTTGGCGCTGCACCACACGGCGCCCGCCCGGCCGTCCGACGACCCGGCGTCGGTCTTCCCGAGCGCGGCCATGAAGGCGTACGGGCACCCCGGGCACGAGAGCGCGACGGCGCTCGGCGGTGTCGCGGCGGAGGCCGCCGCCTCGGCTGGGCTGCGGGTCGCGCCGCCGACGAAGGTGCGGATGCCGGCGCCGTCGGGCCCGGGCCGTGTGGCGCTCCAGGAGTACATCGCGGCGGCCGAGTTCCGGTACCGCCGGCGGATCGTGCACGAGGAGGAGGTGCCGTTCTGGATCACCGACGACATGACGAGCCGCCCGGTGGTCCAGGTCCGGCTGGTCGACGCAGGCGATCTGTTCATGACCTGGACGTGGGCGGGCGGGGCCAGGGGTTTCGGCACCGGTCACGGTCCGGGCGCCGAAGTCGACCAGGCGGTACGGGAGTTGGCGGACGCGCTGCCGGGGGCGGGCGACGGCGCCGAGGGCATGCGGCGGGCCTTCGGCACGGGAGCGCTGACCGATCGCGGAAGGGAGCGCCGACTCGCGCGGGCGCTGGCCGAGGCGCTGTGGCCGGAGCAACTGACCGACCAGATACGCCAGGTGGCGGAGCGGGCGGGCCGTCCCCTGGTACGGATCCAGCCCTCGCCCCGGGTCGCGCAGATCCCCTGGGAACTGCTCGCCGTCGATGCCGACACGGACGTACGGCTCATCGATCTCGCGGATGTGGTGACCACCGCACCGGCGTCCCTGCGGCCACGGACTCCGGCGGCCCCTCGGCCCCCGGGCGCCGACGCGGGCCCGGTCGTCCTCGTCCTCGACCCCCGGGTCCCCGGCTTCCGCGCCGACTCCGCGCTCGGCTCGGTCCTGGGGCCGCCCGGCTCCGACCCGGCGCTGTCGTCGATGGTCCGGACCCGTCTCGACGCGGGGCCCGTCGTCCCGTCCGTCGCCACCCCGGCCGAGGCCTTCCGCCGCACCGATCTGGACCGGGACTGGCTGGGCGACGTGCTGCGCGGGGGTGCGCGCAGGCTGCTGTACGTCGGCCATGTCAGCGGTGCGCCGGTCGAGGGCGGCCAGAGCGAGGACGGCACCCTGCATCTGTGCTGCGACGCGGACTCCACCGGGCTCGCCGAACCTCTCCGTACCCACCGCCCGCTCTCCGCCAAGGACCTCCTGCTGGGCTCGCTCCCGCTGCGCGCGGACGGTGAGCCGGGGGCGCGGATCTGGCCCGCGCCGTCCCGGGTCGCCCTCATCGGCTGCGAGAGCGGCGGCGATCTGCGGTTCGCCGAGTCGTTCGGCCTGGCCACCGCGATGCTGCACAACGGCGCCGAACTGGTCACCGCCACCCGCTGGGCCCTGCCGACCAGCTTCGCCTTCCACCGGCTGGCTCAACTGCCCGATTCCGTGCGCCCGTTGACGGAGGCGGTGATCGCCGTCGACACCGCGCACGAGCACGAGGACCCGGTGCTGAGCCTCGGCGGCTGGCAGCGCGCGCAGCTGGACCGCTGGCGTGCGGAGGGCCGTGTCGAGCACGCGCCGCTGTTGTGGGCGGCGATCACCTCCATCGTCGTATGACCCGCTCCGTCGTTGCGCGGCTCAGAGCCGCACGATGATCAGGGCCGTGTCGTCGGTGGCGCCTCCGTGCGGGAGGAGTTCGAGGAGTACGGCGTCGGCGAGGATCTCGGGGTCGGTGTCGAGGTGGCGGAGGAGGGAGTCGGCGAGGCGGGCGAGCCCGGTGTCGATGTCCTCGTGGCGGCGTTCGACGAGGCCGTCGGTGTAGAGGACCAGGGTGGAGCCGCGGGAGAACGCGGTGTGGGCCTGGGGGCGGGGCATCGGGTCGGGTCGGGCGTCGAGCGGTGGGTCGGTGGCCCGGTCCAGGAATTCGACGCGGCCCTCGGGGTGCACCAGGGCGGGCGGTGGGTGGCCGGCGCTGCTGTAGGTGATGGTGAGGCGGTCGAAGTCGACGAAGGTGGTGACGGCGGTGGCGGACTCGGCGCCGTCGACCACGTTGGCGTAGCGGCCGAGGACGTCGAGGGCCTCGGCCGGGCCGTCCGCGACGCGGGAGGTGGCGCTCAGCGCGCTGCGCAGCTGGCCCATGACTCCGGCGGCGGCCAGGCCGTGGCCGACGACGTCGCCGACGGAGACGCCGATGCGGTTGCCGCCGACCAGGTCGACGACGTCGTACCAGTCGCCGCAGACGTTCAGGGAGCCGACGGCCGGCCGGTAGCGGACGGCGATCCGGTGGCGGGCCCGCTGGCGGCGGGTGGGGAGCATCGCGTCCTGGAGGGCGAGGGCGACCTCGCGTTCGCGGGCGTGTGCGCTGCGCAGCCGGTCGTTGACCTCCTGCAGTTCGCGGGCGCGGGTGTACAGCTCGGCCTCCAGCACGCGGGTGCGTCCGCCGCCGGATCCGGCGCGGGCCCGGATCAGTTCGGTGACCTCCTCGACCCGGTGGACGAGGAGGACGACCTTGCCGTCCGGGCCGACGACGGGGACGTTGACCGGGCTCCAGTAGCGCTGCTCCCACTCCCCGGGACGGGCCGCCGACTCGACGTCGTAGCGTTGCAGGGCCATGACGTCGCGTTCCCCGGTGGACAGGACGCGGCGCAGCGAGGTCTCCAGGTTGCGCATGCCGGTGGCGGCCGGGTCGTTCGGGTTGTCGGGGAAGACGTCGAAGAGGTAGCGGCCGACGACCTGTTCGCGGGTGCGGCCGGACATGCGGAGGAATTCCTCGTTGGCGTCCGCGTACACCAGGCCGGGGGTGAGCAGGGCCACCATGCCGGGCAGCACCTGGAACACCGCCGCGTAGTCGATCTCCGCGTCCGTCATGGCCCTGCCACCAATCGCCACTATCGCATCATTTTCATACGATACAGACAGAACGGATGCACCTCAGGGGCCACTTTGCGGTCATCCGGTCACTCAGTGCCACATCGCGGATAGGGTACTTCGGTGACCTCGCCTCCCTCCCCGACCCGGCTGACCGTCCGGCACGCCCTGGCGCACGGCTTCCATACCGTGCTGGAAGGCATCCCCTGCTTCCGTCACTACGGCGGGATGCCGGCCGGTCTCCTCGCCGACCACCCGGGCCGCACGCACTGCTCCTACCTCGACGTACCGTTCGAGGAGACCCTGGCCCGGCACGCCACGAAGCCCATCGCCGACGAGGTCACCGAGGACCAACTCCGCGAGTGGTGCACGCCGTTGGACCTGCTGCCCGGCGGTGTCGAGACGGTGGTCCCGGCGGCGAGCGCGCCGGAGGAGACCGTCGACCGGGTGCTGCACGAGTCCGGGCTCCGCGCCGCACCGTGCGCTCACGTACGCCCGAAGTCCGCTCCCGCGCCGGCATCGTGATCGACGGCGAGAGCGCGGGTGGCGCGGCTGCCCGGCTCACCGGGGGTGCGGTGAGCGGTGAGCGTCCGTTGTCCGGGTCGGTCACCGAAGTCGCCCTCGACGGTGGGGAGTCGGTGGTGGTGAAGGGCGATGTCGCGCCGGGCGCGGTGGCCGCGGAGGCGGCCGGGCTGCGCTGGCTGGCGGACGCCGGGGCGGTGCGCGTCCCCGCCGTGCGCGGGGCGGACGATCGCTGGCTGGTCACCAACCTCGTCCGGACCGGGCCGCCGAGTGCGCGGGCGGCCGTCCGATTCGGCCGTGACCTGGCCGCGCTGCACGCCTCGGGCGCACCCGCGTTCGGGGCGCCCCCGCCCGGCGGCCCCTCCGACGCGTACATCGGGCTCGCGCCGATGCGCAACGTGCCCGCCGACGACTGGCCCACCTGGTATGCCGGGCAACGGGTGGCGCCCTACCTGCGGCGCGCGGTCGACGCGGGCACCCTGCGGCCCGCCGAGGCGTCCGCGGTGGAGGCGGTCTGCGAACGGCTGCCCCGACTGGCCGGTCCCGCCGAGCCGCCCGCGCGACTCCACGGCGACCTGTGGGACGGCAACGTGCTCTGGGGCGCGGACGGCCACGTCCGGCTGATCGACCCGGCCGCACACGGCGGCCACCGGGAGACCGACCTCGCGATGCTGCGCCTCTTCGGCTGCCCGCACCTGTCCGACGTGCTCGACGGCTACCAGGAGGCCGCCCCGCTCGCCCCCGGCTGGGCCGACCGCATCGGGCTGCACCAGCTGTTTCCGCTGCTCGTGCATGTGGTGCTGTTCGGGCGGGGCTATGCCGAGCGGACGGTGGCCGCGGCGCGCGGGGCTCTCTCGGGCTGAGGCGGCCCCGGCCGGATGCACCCGGCCGGGGCCGCCCACCACAGCCCTCGGATCAGACGTGCGGGCGGCGGCCCCGTTCCTGGTGCGGGAACTTCTGGTCCGCGCCCGGGAGGGTGGGCTTCGGGAGGGTCGCCACTTCCTCCTTCGCCTTCTCCAGCTGTTCCGCCGTGTCGTCGGGGAGCCGGGGCGAGCGCGGGCGGGCGTCGCGGAAGCGGAACGCGGAGGTGAAGTCGCCGAAGGTCTCGCGGCGCCAGTCGGTGACGTTCGGTTCCTCGACGCCGGTGAAGCGCTCCAGGAACTGCAGTGCCGACGTGTGGTCGAAGGCCTCCGATGCGACCCAACCACCCACGGTCCAGGGCGAGATGATGATCGCGGGGACGCGGAAGCCGCCGCCGATCGGGAGACCCTGGATGAACTCGTCCTTCGTGCCCGCGCGCGGCGTCGGCGGCACGACATGGTCGAACAGGCCGTCGTTCTCGTCGTAGTTGAGGATGAACGCGGTCTTGCGCCACACCTTCGGATTGGACGCGATGGCCTCGATCTTCGACGCGACGTAGTCGGCTCCGGCTGCCGGGAGGTAGTCGGGGTGCTCGGACTGGTAGCTCGTGGGGCAGATCCACGACACCGTCGGCAGCCGGTCGTTGCGCGCGTCGTCCTCGAACGTCCCGTGCGGCTGCGGGCGTACGCCCCGCTCGTACAGGTCGGAGCCGGGCTGCGCGTTCTTGAACGAGGCGAACTGCTCCAGCATGTTGGTGCCGTAGTCGTCCTCCTCCTGGTACACCTTCCAGCTGACGCCGGCGTTCTGGAGGCGCTCCGCGTACGTCGTCCAGCGGTAGGGCGTCGGCGCGACGTTGCTGATGATCGGGCCGCCCTGCGTGCCGCCGGGGTCGATCGAACCGGTCATCCACATCAGCCGGTTGGGCCAGGTGGGCCCGAACACCGAGCAGAAGTAGTTGTCGCAGATCGTGAAGGTCTCGGCGAGCGCGAACTGGAACGGGATGTCCTCGCGCGTGTAATAGCCCATCACGTAGGGGCCGTTGACGCCGTCGGCCGCACGGTGGGCCGGCAGCCACTGGTCCATCTTGCCGTTGTTCCAGGCCTGGTGCTGCACCGACCAGGCGTGGCTGGTGGACGGGATGGCCTGCGCGCTGGAGGTGTGGGTGTCGAGGTGGAACGGGAGGAGGTAGCCCTTCGGGTTCACCGCGTCCGGCTGGTAGAAGACGCTGCGCCCGGTGTCGAGCCTGCGGGCGTGCGGGTCGGCGAAGCCGCGAACGCCGGACAGGGTGCCGAAGTAGTGGTCGAACGACCGGTTCTCCTGCATCAGCATGACGACGTGTTCGATGTCGCGCAGCGAGCCGTTCTTCGGCGGTTCGGCGGCGACGGCTTTCTGGACGCTCGGCGGGAGGAGGGAGAGTGCCGCGGCGCCGCCCACCGCGCCCGCGGCGGAACCCAGGAGTCTGCGACGTGTCAACTCGGCCATGATTGCCCCTTCTTGAAGAGCTTCGAGGGATCTCGCGGACCAGACCTCGGATCACTCTCCGCCCAATTCGGTAGGGGCTGTCAGGGGCGTGCGGTGAATTTGCGGCCAACGTGCGGAAAGGGGTTGGCCAAGCCGTGACCGGCAACACCGGGGCGTTGCCCGGGTGTTGCCAAACCTTGAGGGACGGGTGGCTCCTGCGTGAGCCGGCGGACCCGGCCGTTCCGGCGCCGGAATCGTTTCCCGTGTGCGAAGTCCGCCGGCCACCGCGAACCGCCCCCGCGCGCACGGCCGTACGAGGAGACGGATGCACGTACGGAAAGATCGGGTGGATCGGCGGGAAGCGGCCCGTACCGGGCGCTAAGCCGGACTTCTCGGCCGGAGGCGGGCGGCGATGGCCGCCACGTCGTCCTCCGCCTCCTGGACGTGGAGGCGCAGCACGATGTCGTCGAGGAGGCGGGAGACGCCCTGGCCGGGGTGCAGGCGGAGCCGGGCCAGCCGGGCGAGGGAGACGTCGATGTCCTCGCCCCGGCGCTCGACCAGGCCGTCGGTGAACATGACGAGGGTGTCCTCGGGGGTGAGGGTGAGCGTGGTCATCTCGAAGTCGGCGAGGCCCGTGCCGAGGGGCGGTCCGACGGGGACGGGGATGAGTTCGCCGGTGCCGTCGCGGTGGAAGACGGCGGGCGGGAGATGGCCTGCGCTGGCGAAGGCCGCCGTGCCGCGATCCGGGTCGAGGAGGGCGAGGAGGCAGGTCGCGGGGCGGCGGTTGTGCTCCTCGGACATGGCGGTGTCCATCTGGCGCAGGATGCGGTGGGGCGGGAGGTCGGTGGAGGCGACGTAGCGCAGCATCGAGCGGTACGCGTTCATGTCGACGGCGGCGTCGAGACCGTGGCCCATGACGTCGCCGATGACGAGGAGGGTGCGGCCGTAGTGCAGCCGTACGGCCTCGAACCAGTCGCCGCCGACGAGGGTTCCGGTGCCCGCGGGGAGGTAGCGGGTGGCCATGTCGACGTTGGGGTGCGGGCGGCTGGGTTCGGTGAGCAGGACCTGCTGGAGGTTGAGGGCGGTGGTGCGCAGCCGGTGGTGTTCGACGGCGTGGTGCAGATGGGCGGCGGTGAGGCGGGCCGCGTAGTGCACGGCGGCGGCCTCGGCGTCGGTGAAGGCGCGGCCGGCGCGGATCGCCAGGAGGGCGCCGTAGGCCTTGCCCCAGGCGGTCAGCGGGACGGAGAGGGCGGCGATGACACCGTGGTCGCTCGTGGTGAACGACGTGGTGATCGGGTGGCCCGCGTCCAGGGCGCGGACCATGACGTCCTCGCGGGGCGCGGTGCGGAGGCTGTCGAGCAGCTCTTTGTCGCCCTCGCCCGCCATCGGGTGCAGCATGCCGTGCGGGGCCGGGCGGGCCTCGTCCTGCGCGAACAGGTCGACGGCCGCCGCGTCGCACAGCCCGTCGACCAGGAACTGCGCGCACTCCGCCGCCGTCCTGCGTTCGTCGAGCGTCGACCCGATGGCGGAGACGGCCCGCTCCGCGAGCACGAACCGATCCGCCTGACCCTCCTCTGACCCGTCAACTTTGTCGCCGTCCACAGCCGTCCCTTTCTGCCGCCCCCATCCCAGCACCCGCGCGGGCGTTCGGGCGGTAGCGACCCGTGGTGAGACGGGATCGGTCGGCGCGAGGGGCTGGTTCCGGGGAGGGCGAAAATCCGTGGCCGGGTGGCGCGCACCGCCGATACCGTCCGGTTCGATCCCCTGATCCGGACCCTTGATCCGGTCCCCCGAACCAATCCACCGATCCGGTCGCATGGCCCCTCCGCAGAGAGCGAATCCGATTTGGACGTGGACGCGGAGTTCGTGACGCGCTACCCCGTCCAGCAGGCGGGCGGCCGGACGATCCTGGAGCTGTGGGTCCCGGCCGGGGAGCTGGACGAGTTCAACGCCCACATCGTCGGGCAGATCCGGGTGGTGCACGCGTTCCGGTGAATGCGGGAGTCCCGGTCACCGGACATCCCGGAGACCGGGAACGGGTCACCCCGCTGTGCCCCGCGGCGGACTCCAGGAGGCCGACGCCGATGGACCGGTGCCGCGGTGGACGCTCTCGGCGATCCGGACGAAGGACCGGATCAGCGGACCGGTGTCGGCGGCGCGCCAGGCGATGACGAACCGGCTCGGTGCCATGTCGGTCAACGGCACCACCGTCAGCCCGTCCGGCAGATCGTGCCCGAGCGGCATCAGCCCCACCGAGTCGTTCCACAGCACCGACTGGAGACACTCACGGGCCGTCCGTACGACGGGCCCGTCACGGCGTCGGCCGCCGTCCGCCGAGCCCGTCCAGTAGGCGTGCCACACCGGGTCCGTGCCGTCCGGGAAGCGGAACCAGCGGCGCCCGGCGAGGTCGGCCAGGCGCAGGCTGTCGCGGTGCGCGAGGGGGTCGTCCTTGCGGAGGACCACGCCGACGCGTTCCGAGCGCAGGGTGCGGGTGGCGATACCGGTGTCGTCGAAGGGTGCCCTGGTCAGCGCCACGTCCACGAGCCCGGCGCGCAGTCCCGCGGTCGGATCGGTCAGGTCGGACTCGCGGATGAGGACGCGGGCCGCGGGATGGTGCTGCCGGTACGCGGCGGCGAGCCGGGTCCCGAACCACTCCGCGCTGTCGGCCAGGGTGCCCAGGGTCAGCGTGACCGGTCCGGCCAGCTCGGCCACGCGCTCGCGCGTCCGGTCGGCCTGCGCGAGCAGCGCGCACGCCTCCTCGTGCAGCAGGACACCGGCCGGGGTGAGCGCCACCCCGGTCGGCGAGCGGAGCAGCAGGACGCAGCCGAGGTCGGTCTCCAGCTGTCTGATCGCCCGGCTCAGCGGCGGCTGGGTCATCCGCAGCCGTGCGGCGGCCCGGCCGAAGTGGAGTTCCTCGGCGACCGCCACGAAGTAGCGCAGCGTGCGTAGCTCCATGACCGGGGATGATACCGACCCGGTATCGGCCGTACAGGATCGGTCTTGGACACCCTCGGGGGTGCGGCGGTGGAGTGGTGGGCGGACGAGACCGCCGTACCGCTGAGGAGTCATCATGGCCGACCGCGTGTCGCACGACCCTGTCGTGCGCATCACCGAAGTCCGGGAACTGGACCGTGACTTGGTGGTCGTACCGGACCGGAGAGTGCAGCTGGTGCCCAATATCGGGGTCATCGGCGGCCGGGACGCGGTGCTCGTCGTGGAGACGGGTCTGGGGCCGCGGAACGCGGAGAAGGTCCTGGCGTTCGCGTCCGAGTACGCGAAGGGCCGCCGGATCTATCTCACGATGACCCACTTCCACCCTGAACACGCCTTCGGGGCGCAGGAGTTCGCGGGCGAGGCGACGTTCCTCGTGAACCGCGCGCAGGCCGAGGACCTGAAGGTGAAGGGCTCGGGCTATCTCGACATGTTCCGTGGGCTCGGCGAACCGGTCGCCCGACAGCTCGAAGGGGTGGTCCTGCCGGAGCCCGACCTTGTCTACGACGATGCCTACGACCTCGAACTCGGCGGCCGGGTCGTGCAGTTGAGGGCCACCGGTCGGGCGCACAGCAAGGGGGACCAGGTGGTGCGGGTGCCGGACGCGGGCGTGCTGTTCACCGGGGACCTGGTGGAGGCGGGGCAGTTCGCGATCTTCCCGTGGTTCCCGCCGTACGACACCGACGTCTCCGGCACGCGCTGGATCGCGGTGATGGAGCGGCTCGCGGGTGAGGGGGCGCGGGTCGTCGTACCGGGCCACGGTGCCGTCGGCGGGCCGGAGTTGCTCGCGGACGTCGGCGACTACCTGAGGCTGCTGCGGGACGAGACCTGGGTGCGGCGCGACTCGGCGATGAGCGAGGAGACGATCGTCGAGGAGGTCAGGGCGGTCATGATCGAGCGGCATCCGGACTGGGCCGAACGGGACTGGATCGACAAGGGAGTCGGCTGCCTGTGCGCCGAACACCCGGCGTGAGGCCGAGAGGCAGATGTCCCGGACGGCGGAGGGCTGTTGACGATGTCCTCCGCCGGACCGGGGTCAGGGCGTCGGCGTGCGCGGTGCCGTGCAGTTCGCCGTCGGTGGCCGGCCCGTCGGCCAGGACAGGGTGACGAAGCGGTCCGTGCGGGTCGCGGGGTCGAGGCGGACGACGGCCACCGCCTTGTCGTAGGGGTTGCCCTGGTTGTCGAGGCAGATCCAGCCGCTGGCGCCCTCGACGCGGCCGGTGCCGTGCAGATGCAGCCAGGCGTCGCGGACCGCGTCGGTGGAGGGGACGGCGTGGCCTTCGACGGCCTCGTCGCGGATGCCCTGGATGGCGGTCCAGGCCGAGTCGTAGGTGATGATGGCGCGGGAGTCGGTCAGGTCCACCGGGCCTACAGGGCCGGTCAGTTGAGGGTTCGTCAGCCGGGCCAGTGTCCGGAAGGCCTCCGGTGAGCCGCCGGTCGACGGGACGTGCGGGCCGGTCCAGGCGTCCGGGTGCGAGGACGCGGTGAACTCCAGGGTGACGCCGTGGCGCAGGGTGTCCCACTCCAGCTGGTCGTCCAGGGGCAGGGCGTTGGCGGCCGGACCCGTGATCACGGTGTAGGAGTGGGTGTGGCAGCCGCGGCGGCCGAGTTCGTTGAGGAACTGGCGCAGCTGGACCGGCCGTCCCGCGAAGTAGATCTCCTTGGCGGGGGATTCGCAGATGTTGGCGACGATCTGCCGGAAGTCGTTCGAGGTCGTGCCCGCCGCGCCGATGTCTTTCGGGGACCGGTACTGCTCGGGGGCCAGGGGCGCTCCCGCGGTCCGTGCCTCGAACACCTTCCGGAGGCTGGTGATGTAGTTGTCGTCGTCCCGGGCGTCCTCCACCAGCACCGTCTGCCGCGCCTCGACACCCCGGTCGGCGTGGGCGAGCGCGGCGGCCTGGTCGGTGTTGCTGGGGTTGACCCGCACCAGCCCCTCGTAGGCGTGCGGGTGCCGGGGGGTGTTGGCGATGTCGTCGGCGGTGAGGGCGCCGCCGACGACGGGGATCTTCCGGTCGTTCGTCAGGTGGGCGACGGTCCGCTCGGTGGTGGGAATGCTGATGTCGAAGCCGAAGACGGCGCGCAGCCGGTGCGCGGGCGAGGCCGCCATGTCCGCGAGCTGATCGGCCACGCGGCGCCAATGGAGGCCCCCCACACCGGGGTTGGCTAGCATCAGGCGGATCGCGGGTGCCCTGCGGTTCTCCTGGTGGTTGGCGCGGTACTGGGCGAAGTAGGCGCCCTGCACCTCCCACAGGGCGTGCTTCCGGTCGACCGCGCTCGTCTGTTCCGCGAAGTCCATCGGGATCATCAGCGCGATGGTGGCGTACGGGTCACCGGAGTGGGCCACCCTGTCGTTCTCGGCCTTGATCCGGGCGGACACCTGGTCCAGCGCGGGGTCGAAGCTGACGCTGCCGTCGGTGACGCCGACGCACTCGTGCCCGGGCGACGCCTCGTGCACCCCGGCGCCGCAGGAGTCGTCCCGGTAGGCGCGGTAGCCGTAGCAGGCGCCCAGGGAGACGACGAGGAGGAGCACCACGAAGAGTGCCTGGCGGGTCAGGCGGCCCGGCCTGCGGAACGTCATCGGCCGGTCCCTTCCCGCACGGTCAGGTGCGGGGCCTGGACGCCCTCGCCCAGCCGCGCGGACCAGTGCCGGAACGCCTGCCGGTAGGCGTCGGTGGGTTCGTGGTCGTACAACGTGCGCAACGCGGACTCCACTTGGTCGATACGGTCGGGGCAGGGCGCGTTCAGCGGGTCGGACTGCTCCCACAGGGCTTCCAGCAGCCGGGCCACGGCGCGGTGGACGACCTCGGCCCGCGCGGGCGACGCGTCCTGACGGCAGCCGCCGCACGGTCCGTCGACGGGTACGGCCTCGAATGCCGCCGGCGGATGCGGCGCGGCGCAGACGATGTTGAGGGACGCCAGCCACACGGCCGGTGTGCTGTGGGCGAGCCAGTGGTGCAGGGAGCGGACGACCTCGTCGGTGAGCCCCAGGGCGAGGGTGTGGTGCAGGTACGCGGCCGGGACCGACCCCGCCGCGCCGTCCGGTGGGTAGCCGCTCCGCAGGTACTGATGGATCTCGCGCCACTCTTCGGGCGCGGTCCGTGTGCGCAGGCGGTGGAGGAGCAGGATCCGCAGGGCCGGGTCGGCGATGAGGGGCACGGAACCGGCGGTGCCCGGCCAGGACCCGGGCGCCCAGCAGATGCCCTCCAGCAGTTCGAGCGCCTCCTCCATCCGCCCCTTCAGGGGGTCCTCGGGGTGCAGTCCGCTCCACAGCCGGCGCGCGGCGGCGATGTCCAGTGCCGGGGCCAGCTCCACCAGCCGGTCACATTGGGCGGGCTCGGGCAGCAGCGCGGCCAGCAGTCCGTCCACCGTGGAACCGCCGCCGTCCGCCCGGACGGCGTCGAGCAGCGGAGCCGCCGGGTGCGCGTCGGGCGCGTGGTCGGGGGCCACGGCTGCCGCCGCCCGGGCGAGGGTCCGGGCGCTGCCCGGCCGGCCGCCTGCGAACCGGTCGATCAGCAGCGGCAGGTACGGTGGCCGGTCCGCGGTGCCAAGGACGCGGTCGATGTCCCCGCGCTCCAGTGTGGGCAGGCCCAACCGCAGGACGCCGTCGGCCAGTTGCCCGAAGGCGTCCGATGTGTCGCCGACCTCGCGCAGTGCGCTGTGGGCCGTCGGGTCACCGAGCCGGGCGGCCACCACGACCGGGCCCATCGCGTCCTTGCCGAGGGCCTCGCGGCGCAGCGGTCCGAGGAGGCGGGCGCCGATGGGTGCGTGGGTGTTGTCGAGGAGGATCAGGGGCGGGGGGACTTCGTTCCTGCGGCGCAGGCGGCCGTAGTGGTGTGTGAGGTCCGCGAGGAAGGCGGCGATCAGGCTCGCCTCCAGGGGGAGGCGGTTGCCGCCGGGGCGGCGGAAGTCCCGTACGAATCCGAAGAGTTTCTGTACGGCGTCGCCCTGCTCGTGCCGCAGGCGGTCGTCCCACCAGCGCAGTGCGCCGCGGTTCGCCCGGGACGGCAGCAGGCGGGGGGCCGAGGTCCTGAGTGCGGCCCGGCCCTCACCTTTCAGCGGGCCGCGCCGGGACGTCCCGTCGCTAAGGTCCCGTTCGTGGGCCTCGATCCACTCGGCGAGCCGTACCCGGCGTTCCGTCTCGCCGTCGCCGTTGCCGCTGATGACCTCGCGGAGGCGCTGCTCCGCGCGGCGCAGGTCCTGCGGCGGCACCGCGGTGGCGGCGGTGGACGTCTCGTCCGCGCGCCATGCCGTCACCACCAGCAGGCCCAGGGACAGCCGGGGGAACCGCAGGGGCTGGACGGTCCTGCGGACGCGCAGGCCGAGCCGGTACGACAGCAGGTAGAGCAGGTCGGTGAGATGGGAGCCGTCGGGGCGGTCATCCGGCAGATCGGCGAGGAGCGGGTCCCCGAACCCGGGCTCGGCGAGGTCCGCGCGCGCCAGCGGGACGAGGGGGGTGTAGTCGGTGGACAGGGTGGCGAGCAGGGTGGTCCTGCCGCTGCACCGGCCGCCGACGAGTTCGATGACGGGGATGGCGCCGGGGGTGGCCGCGCGGGTGCGTCGGCCGCCGTTCCGGTCAAGGCCGACCAGGTCGGGCACCAACCCGTCGAACAACGGGTCCATCCCGTGGAGCCGTTCGCCCACTGTTCTTTCGCCCCCCTCGCGCCGGTGCCGGTACGGCCTCGGCGCCGAGGGATCGAAGTTAGGGGCAGAGCGGAGGAAAAATCCGGGTCATCCCGGATGTGATGGTTTCTGTGTTTCTTCCCTGACCGAAGCGGCGGATGACGGCGGTTTCCCGACCGATCCCGACACCCGGCGCGTGCCGCGCCGCATGTGCCCATGCCCGCCACGGGATCCGGAACAGGCGATCCAGGGCGGGCTGTGGTCATGGCTGAGCATGCCGTGCGTGCTGTGCGAGGAGCGCGGGTCAGCCGCGGCGCAGCATCATGACGACGGCGACGATGACGATGATGAGGACGACGGTACCGAGACCGATGTACACGGTTATCTCTTTTCCTTCGGGGAGCGACGCCCATCGGTGCCGCACAGACCGAGTGCCCCCGACTTCGGGTTTCAGCCCGCCCTCGCGCCATGTTTGCCGAACGCCCCGGCCGGCCCTGACCTGAACCTCCCGTTCCGCTCGGATCGGCGCCCGTCGCGTCGCGTGCGGGTCAGGCCGTGGCGTCCCACAGGAGGTGCAGCGTCGGTGGCTTGCGGAACACCAGGCCGTGCGGGGCGGTGGGGTGGTCCGGGTCGAGGCGCAGGGCCGGGAGGCGGTCGAGGAGGTGCCGGAGGGCGATACGGGTCTCCAGCCGGGCCAGGTGGGCGGCGAGGCAGTAGTGCGGGCCGTGGGCGAAGGCGAGTTGGAGGCGGGCGTTCGCGCGGCGGACGTCGAAGCGGTCGGGGTCGGGGAAGACGGCCGGGTCGCGGTTGGCGCCGGTGAGGGAGACGGTGACCAGGTCGCCCTCGCGGATCGTCGCGTCGCCGAGGACGGTGTCGCGGGTGGCGTAGCGGTCCACGACGGCGGCACCGGGTTCGAGGCGCAGCGACTCCTCGATCGCGCCGTCCAGCAGGCCCATGTCGGCCTGGACGAGGGCGAGTTGGCCGGGGTGCCGGAGCAGGTGCAGCAGTGCGTTGGTGATCATCGCCTCGGTGGTCTCGATGCCGCCGAACATCAACACGGCGGCGTTGGAGGCCACTTCGGGCACCGTGAGCTGTCCGGCGGCGGAGACGAGGAGCGAGGCCGCGGTGCGGTCGGCGACGGTGGCTTCGACGGAGGCGCGGAGTTCGGCGTAGGCCCGGGTGCCGGCGGCTCCGGCCTCGTGCCCGGCGGTGATGTCCGAGACCGACCGTACGATCGCGTCGTACCAGTTCAGGACCGTGTCCGGGGTGGTGCCCGTGAGGCCGAGCGCCTCGGTGACGACGGCGACCGCGAGCGGGCCCGCGAAGGCGCGGCGCAGTTCACCGGCGCCGGCCGGGCGCAGCGCGGTGACGAGGCGGTCGGTCTCGCGCTCGATGAACGAGGCGAAGCCGTCGTGCACCTCGCGTGGCCGGAAGGGGGCGGTGAAGGGTTCGCGGTGCCGGGCGTGCCGTTCTCCGTCGAGGGACAGCATGCTCGGGCCGACGACCTGGGCGGTGGAGAAGCGCGGGTCGTCCACGGTGTAGGTGACCGCGTCCCGCATCACGCCCAGCGCGAGGTCGCGCCGGGTCACCAGCCAGCCGTTCAACTCGGGCAGCCAGGAGACGGGTTCGCTCTCCCGGAGCCGCGCCAGCCGTGCGTGCGGGTCCTGGGCGAGTTCGGCGAGCGTCGTCCCCGCACCGAGCGGGAAGGAGGCGGCGGCGACCGTGCTCATCGCACTACTCCATGTCGGGGCGGGGGGAACGTGGCCATGAGCGAGGCTAACAATCGGGCCGGGGGTGCCGGTGAGCAGGGTGCGGTCGCCGGGTCCGGTGGGCGGGCGGCCGGGATCGGTGAGGGCAACAGATCGAATTCGCCCCGCGAGAGGCATAGTTTGCGCCATCCTGAACGGCACGGGGCGGGGACCGACCACGGACGCGGGTCGGCCTCAACTCCCTTGTTCCGCCTGCCCACTCGACGCGTCGTTCCGAAAGGGCACCGTCCCATGGCCACATCCCAGTCCGCCGGGAGGCCGTTCGCCGTGCACGAACGCACCGGCCGGACGACGCACGACCGCGGCGCGGCGACCGGCACGGCCGGCTCCGTCGGCTCCGCCGGACCGGGGACGACCGGCCATGGGTTCACCGACCGCGCGGGGGCCGGCGGCCTCCCGGGCAGGACCGCCTCCGGCGGACCCGCGCACCGCTCCGGTGCCGGTCCGCTCGCTCTCGTCGCCTGACCCACGAGAAGCCCCCGGCACCCGCGCCGAGGGGCCTTCGTCCTGAGCCGGCGACACCGCACCGCACCCAGCACCCGACATCGACCCTTGAGTCACTCTTGATCACTTCATCAGACACCGGCGGCCCCGCGATACCCGTGCCTCTCCAGTCCGTCCCGTCCGCCCAGGTGACCCCGGCCGCGTCCTGGCGCATTCTTGCTGTGTCACCCACCAGGTGCCACAGGGACGAGGTAGGGCCCCGATGACAGGGAGTGCCGAGCGCGAGAAGGGGACGCCCGGACGGCTCGCCGAGCTGCTCATCGACGCCTCGACGGAGGCGATCGACGCGGCCGGCGGCCACTCGGGAGGCGTCTACCTGCGATCGAACACGCCCGGACTGCTGCGGCTCGCCGTGCTGGCGGGGCTGCCGGGGCCGCTGTTCCGCCCCTGGGGCCGGCTGCACGCCGACAGCAAGTTCCCCGTCGCCGACGCCTACCGCCTCGGCGTCCACGTGGTCCTGCCGAACGCCACGGAGTGCATGCGCCGCTACCCCCAGTTCGCCGCGAGCCTGCCCTTCCAGTTCGGCTCCCTGTACGTGCCCGTCAGCAGCGGCCCGACGACGTACGGCGTGCTGACCGTGCTGCGCCCCTCCGCCCCGGACGCCACCGAGGTGCTGGCCGGCCTGGACCGCATGACCCGGCTGGCCGAGGAGCTGGGCACGGCGCTGCGGGAGCTGGAGGAAGAGCACAAGGACCGCGAGGACGGCGACGGCCCGTTCGTCGTGTGGGACGGCGAGGCCGTGTGCGTCCAGGCGACGGCCACGTACCGGCCCGAGGGCCGGATGGCGCGGTTCGTCTGGGATCCGGTGACGACGGCCGTGACCGGGGACGGTGCCCTGCACGCGCTGCTGGGCGTGGAGCCCGCGACGGCGCTGGACAGCGCGCAGGCCATCGCGGACATCGTGGCACCGGGCGACACCTACCAGGTCATGGCCGCGCTGCGGGCCACGGCCGCCGGGAAGCCGCCGCCGCTGCCCCTGCGGGTGCGGGCGGCGGACGGCTCGATCCGGCTGCTGGACCTGTGGACGCCTGCGACCGGCCCGGTCCCGCCCGGCGCCGGTCCTCCGGTCAGCGGTGTCGTCCTCGACCCGGGCGCCGCGTCGACGTACGACAGCGCGGCCGACCTGCTCCCGGAGGGGGTGTTCTGCCTGGACCGGATGGGCCTGGTCACCTACGCCAATCCGCGCGCCGCCCGGCTGCTGGGCCGGGACCGGGACGAACTGCTGGGCCGCCCGCTGTGGGAGGGCGTGCCCTGGCTGAACCAGATCGGCTGCGAGGACCAGCTGCGCGGCGCCCTGCTGTCGCTGGAGCCGGTGCACTTCCACGTCCGGCGCCCGGACGACCCGGGGCGGCGGACAGAGCCGTACGGGGGCGACTGGCTCTCGATGGCCGTCCATCCCGGCCGGGACGGTCTGACCTGCACGGTGGCCCCGTCGAACCGTGTGTCGGGGCCGCCGCTGCCGGTGCTGCCCGCGCACGCCGACGGAAACGGCGCGGCGGCGGACGGTGTCACCTCGTTGGCCCCGCTGTACCGGCCGATCGTGCTCGCCATCGCGCTGACCGAGGCGGTCACCGCCCGGCAGGTGTCGGCGGTCGTGATGAAGGAGCTGCTGCCCGCGTTCGGCGGCCGGCGGCTCGCGATCTACCTGCTCCAGGACCGGCATCTGTACCTGGCCTGGGAGAACGGCTTCCCGCAGGGTTTCCTCACCCCCTTCGACGGCGTCGGCCTCGACGCGCGGATCCCCGGTGTCGAGACCCTCACCAGCGGGCGCCCGCTCTTCTTCGACTCCATGCAGCAGCTCGCGGAGGCCTACCCGGGCATTCCCCTGGACGCCGAGGAGGGCGCCCGCGCGTTCCTGCCGCTGATCGCGTCCGGCCGTCCGGTCGGCTCCTGCATCCTGGGCTTCGACCGCTCCCGCAGCTTCAGCACCGAGGAACGCGCGGTGCTCACCGCCCTCGCCGGCCTGATCGCCCACGCGATGGAGAAGGCCCAGCGCTACGACTCGGAGGCCGCCCTCGCCCGTGGCCTCCAGCAGGCCCTCCTCCCCCGCCGGCTCTCCGCGCACCCGCAGGTGGACACCGCGGGGCGCTATCTGCCGGGGACCCAGGGCATGGAGGTGGGCGGCGACTGGTACGACGTCGTCGAGGCGGGGGACGGACTCGCGCTGGTCATCGGCGACGTCCAGGGGCACGGCGTGCAGGCCGCCGCCACGATGGGCCAACTCCGCAGTGCGGTCAGGGCGTTCGCGCTCGGGGACCGACCGCCGGACGAGGTGATGAGCGGCACGAACCACCTCCTGATCGACCTCGATCCGGGCCAGTTCGCGAGCTGCTGCTACCTCCGGCTGGACCCGGCCAGCGGGCTGGTCCGGGTCGCCAGGGCCGGGCATCCGCCGCCGCTGATCCGTACCCCGGACGGCCGCACCCGGGTCTGGGACATCCCCGGAGGGGTGGTCCTCGGGGTGGACCCGCACGCCCAGTACCCGGTCGCGGAACTGCGGCTGGAGCCGGACTCGATCCTCGCGCTCTACACCGACGGTCTCGTCGAGCGCCCGGGTGTCGACATCGACGACGGGATCGCCGCCCTGCGGGTCGCCCTCGCCAAAGCGGCCGGGCCCGCACGGGCCGGAGGACGGTCCCTGGCCGGTGTCGCCGACCGGCTCACCACGGCGGCCCGGCACGCGGCCGACCGCCCCGACGACATCGCGCTGCTGCTCGCCGCCCGGCGCACCAAGCCCGGACGGCACCCGTGACCCGCGGCGGGGCACGGCCTGTCACCGCCTGTGACGGCCCTCGCCTCAAGAGGTCGGGCAGTGTAGACATGGGCTCATGGTCCGCCTGACGGGTCGGCGAGGGGCCCGGCCGACCCACCGCCCCGACGGTCTGCGTGCGCAGCGCCCGTACGACCGTGCCCGTCGGGCGCGCGGACACCGGCGCGTCCCGCTGGGCGGCAGGCTGGGCGGGCGCAGCGTCGCCGGGCAGGTGTTCATGCTGCAGGTGGTGATCGTGCTGCTGCTGGTCGTGTCGGCCGTGGTGGCACAGGTCCTCCAGGTGCGGCGCGACAGCACGCAGGAGGCCCGCAACCGGTCGGTGGCCGTCGCCGAGACCTTCGCCAACGCGCCGGGCACGGCTGCCGCCCTGCACAGCCCCGACCCGACGGCGATCCTCCAGCCGCGCGCCGAGGCCGCCCGCAAGGCGTCCAAGGTGGACTTCATCGTCGTCCTGAACACCGACGGCATCCGCTACACCCACCCCAAGCCGGACCGCATCGGCAAGAAGTTCGTCGGAGACATCGCCCCCGCGCTCGCCGGGCATGTCGTCACCCAGGAGCTCACCGGCACCATCGGCCCGCTGGTGCAGGCCGTGGTCCCCGTCCGGGGCACCGGCGGCAAGATCGTCGGCCTGGTCTCGGCCGGCGTGACGAAGGCGAACGTCGGAGGCGCCGCCGACCAGCAGCTGCCCCTCCTGCTGACCGCGGCGGCGGCCGGGCTGCTCCTCGCCACCGGAGGCACGGCCCTGGTCAGCAGACGGCTGCAGCACCAGACGCACGGCCTGGGCCCGAACGAGATGACCCGGATGTACGAGCACCACGACGCGGTGCTGCACGCCGTGCGGGAGGGCGTGATCATCGTCGGTGGCGAGGGCCGGCTGCTGCTCGCCAACGACGAGGCGCGCCAGCTGCTCGACCTGCCCGAGAACGCCGAGGGACTCCTCGTCCTCGATCTCGGACTGGACGCCGAGATGACCGCGCTGCTGGCCTCCGCGCGGGTCGCGACGGACGAGGTGCACCGCGTCGGCGACCGGCTGCTCGCCGTCAACCAGCGCCCCACCGACCTCAAGGGCGGCCCGCCCGGCAGCGTCACCACCCTCCGCGACTCCACCGAGCTCCGCGCCCTCTCCGGCCGCGCCGAGGTCGCCCGCGAACGCCTCGACATGCTCTACGACGCCGGAGTGGGCATCGGCACCAGCCTGGACGTCACCCGCACCGCCGAGGAACTCGCCGAGCTGGCCGTCCCCCGCTTCGCCGACTTCGTCACGGTCGACCTCTACGAAGCGGTCCTGAGCGGCGAGGAGCCCCAGCCCGGCACCGAGCTGCGGCGCACGGCCTCCAGCGGGGTCCGGGACGACGTCCCGCTCTATCCCGTCGGCAAGCAGATCCAGTTCATCCCGTCCTCCCCGCAGGCCCGCAGCCTCGACACCGGCGAGGCCGTCGTCGAACCCCGGCTCAGCGAGGCCCCCGGCTGGCTCACCCAGGACCCCGAACGCACCGCGCAGGTCGTCGAGTACGGCATCCACTCGCTGATCGCCGTGCCGCTGCGGGCCGGTCCCCTCGTCCTCGGCGTGGTCAACTTCTGGCGCGCCGACAAGCCGGACCCCTTCGACACCGAAGAACTCGCCCTGGCCGAGGAGTTGGTGGCCCGCGCGGCCGTCTCCATCGACAACTCCCGCCGCTACACCCGCGAACACGGCATGGCGGTCACCCTCCAGCGCAGCCTGCTCCCGCGCCGCCTGCCCGCACAGACCGCCCTCGACGTCGCCTACCGCTATCTCCCCGCGAAGTCCGGGGTCGGCGGCGACTGGTTCGACGTCCTGCCCCTGTCCGGCGCCCGGGTCGCCCTGGTCGTCGGCGATGTCGTGGGCCACGGTCTGCACGCGGCGGCCACCATGGGACGCCTGCGCACGGCGGTCCACAACTTCTCGTCGCTCGACCTTCCCCCGGACGAACTCCTGGGCCTGCTGGACGAGTTGGTGGGCCGGATCGACCAGGACGAGACGACCGAGGACAGCGTCTCCCCGGTCACCGGAGCGACCTGCCTGTACGCGATCTACGATCCGGTGACCCTGCGCTGCACCGTCGCCCGCGCCGGACATCCGCCGCCCGCGGTCATCCGGCCGGACGGCACCGTCGACTTCCCCGACGTCCCGGCGGGACCTCCGCTCGGTCTCGGCGGACTCCCCTTCGAGACGGCCGAGTTGGAGCTGGCCGAGGGCAGTCGGCTGGTTTTGTACACGGACGGTCTGGTCGAGGACCGCGAGCGGGACATCGACGTCGGCCTGGAGATGCTGCGCACCGCGCTCACCCGCTCCGGCGACTCCCCCGAGGACACCTGCCGGGCCGTCCTCGACTCGGAGCTGTCGGTACGGCCCAGCGACGACATCGCCCTGATCGTCGCCCGCACCCGCGCACTCGGCGCCGACCGCATCGCGGAGTGGAGCGTCCCGTCCGACCCGGCGGCCGTCGCCGACATGCGCTCCTCGGTCACCCGCCAGCTCACCCACTGGGGGCTGGACGAGCTGACGTTCACCACCGAACTCGTCCTCAGCGAACTGGTCACCAACGCCATCCGCTACGGCAACGACCCCGTCCGCGTACGCCTGTTGCGCGACCGCACCCTGATCTGCGAGGTCTACGACGGCAGTACGACCTCGCCGCATCTGCGGTACGCGGCGATGACGGACGAGGGCGGCCGGGGCCTGTTCCTGGTGGCCCAGCTGTCGGAGCGCTGGGGCACCCGGTACACCCCGGCGGGCAAGGTCATCTGGGCCGAACAGGCGCTGTGAGCGGCCCCGTTCACGGGAGACGCCCGCACCGGCCGTCGAGCCGGTACGGGCGCCGCCCTGCCTTCTACTCGTCAATCGCGGCCCCGAAGCGCGCCCCCTTCGGCGCACCGCCGAGGTCCGCCGCGCCGTACAGCGAGGAGCCCTGGGCGAGCAGGCCGTCGGGACCGGCCGGGAGCAGCCAGACGTAGCCGTCACCTGAGTTCTCGCCCGGGGCGGAGGCGACCAGTTCGGAGCGGCCGTCCGCGTCCGTGTCGGCCAGCCGGACCTGGGAGCCCCAGGCGTCGTCGGTCTCGGCGGTGCCGGGGATGCCTGCGGTGTTCTGGTCGAAGGACTGGGCGCCGGTCACGGTCACGCCTGCGCGCGAACCGCGCAACAGCCATACGGCGCCCGCGTCCCGGACGGTGCCGATGTCCTCGCCCGGCGCGCCGACGGCGATGTCCGCGCAGCCGTCGCCGTCGACGTCGCCGACGGAGAGGTCGTTGCCCCAGGCGTCGCCGTGCTCCGCCGCTCCGGGGACACCCGGGGAGTTCTGCGACCACCAGTCCGCCGGGCCGGTGGCGCCCCGCGCACTGCCGTAGTAGACGGCGATCTTGCCGCCGTCGTCACCTTCGGCCTGGTCGTCGGCGCTGCTCCGCTGGCCGACGACGAGGTCGTCGTAGCCGTCACCATTGATGTCCCCGGAGGCGGTGCCGAGGCCGCCGTTCAGGTCCTGACGGTACGTCAACTGGGTGTCGCCGCCCGCGTAGAGGGCCGACCAGCCCTGCTGGTAGTCGTCGTCGGGGCTGTAGCCGGAGACGACCAGGTCGGCGAAGCCGTTGCGGTCGTAGTCGCCGGTCGTGAGGTACGCGGGCTGGATGCGGTGGCCGCCCGGCCGGGTGGTCGTGTTCAGGGTGCCCATCAGGTGCAGGATGTCGGTGTGGAAGGCGAAGATCTGGGCGCCGTCGTTGTCGAGGACGGCCATCTCGTCGGCGTCGGTGGCGCCGGTGAAGCGGGCCGCCGCCAGGGCCTGTCCGAAGCGGGCGCCCGCGGTGGGCCTGGTGGAGGCGAAGGAGGTGTTCGCCTCGGCGCCCAGTCCGGCCTTGGAGCCGTAGAGGACGGTGACGCGCCCGGCGTTCTCGGCGCCGCCCTCGTCCTTGCCCGGGGCGCCGATGAGCGCGTCGTCGTAGCCGTCGCCGTTGACGTCACCGGTGGCGACGGCCTGGCCGAAGGAGTCGTAGGCCACCGAGTCGCCGGGGACGCCCGGGGTGGACTGGCTGATGACGGCGGTGTGGCCCTTGGGGACCGTGGTGTTGGTGGCGATGCCGTTCGGGGCGCCGTACTGGACGGTGACGTAGCCGGCGCCCTGCTTGCCGTCGACGGTGCCGTCCGGGGCGCCGATGAGGACGTCGTCGTAGCCGTCGCCGTTGAAGTCGCTGTTGCGGTCGACGGCGCTGGTGCCGCCGGGGACGCCCGCGTAGCTGGCCGGTGCGGCGACGATGCCGGCGCCGGCCAGGAGCAGGAAGGCCGCGGACGCGACGGCGGTGGAGACCTTCTTGCGTGACACGTTCTTCATGGTGTGTTCCCCCGTGCTGCATAGGTGGTGCGGTCAGGGGGTTCGACACGGGACGCGGGGCGGGAGTTGTGGTGCCCCGGTGTGCTGTGACACCGCGGTGACACTTGTCGCGGGACCGGCACGGACCCGGGCCGGTCAGCCCAGGGCGCGGTCCAGGTTGAACGCGGCGCTGATCAGGGCGAGATGGGTGAACGCCTGGGGGAAGTTGCCCTGTTGCTCGCCGGTGCGGCCGATCTCCTCGGCGTACAGGCCGAGATGGTTGGCGTAGGTGAGCATCTTCTCGAAGGCGAGGCGGGCCTCGTCGACGCGGCCGGCCCGGACCATGGCCTCGACGTACCAGAAGGAGCAGATCGAGAACGTGCCCTCGTCGCCGCGCAGGCCGTCGGGGCTGGCCTGCGGGTTGTAGCGGTAGACGAGGGAGTCGGAGACGAGTTCCTCGGTCAGCGCGTCGAGGGTGGAGAGCCACTTGGGGTCGGTGGGGGCGATGAACTTCGCCAGCGGCATCATCAGCAGGGCGGCGTCGAGGACGTCACTGCCCTCGTACTGGACGAAGGCCTGGCGCTTGACCGACCAGCCGCGGTCCATGATCCGGCGGTAGATGGTGTCGCGGACCTTCAGCCAGTGCGGAAGGTCGGCGGGCAGGCCCCGGCGGTTGGCGAGGCGGATCGCGCGCTCGATCGCGACCCAGCACATCAGCCGTGAGTAGAGGAAGTTCTTGCGGCCGCCGCGGGTCTCCCAGACGCCCTCGTCGGGCTGGTCCCAGTGCGCGCAGACCCAGTCGACGAGGGCGCACACGTCGTCCCACTGGGCGCTGGAGATGGGCTGGGCCCACTTGTCGTAGAGGTAGATGGAGTCGATCAGGGCGCCGTAGATGTCGAGTTGGAGCTGATCGGCCGCCGCGTTGCCGACGCGGACCGGGGCGGATTTCCGGTGGCCCTCCAGGTGCGGGAGTTCGCGTTCGGTGAGTGCGGTGCGGCCGTCGATGCCGTACATGATCTGGAGCGGGCCCGACGGGTTGCCGTCGCCGGGGCTGATGTAGCGGGTCACGAACTTCATGAACGCCTCGGCCTCGCCGGTGAAGCCGAGGCGCAGCAGGGCGTAGACGCAGAAGGCGGCGTCGCGGATCCAGACGTAGCGGTAGTCCCAGTTGCGCTCGCCGCCGAGCTGTTCGGGGAGGCTGGTGGTGGGGGCGGCGACGATCGCGCCGGTCGGCGCGTACGTCAGCAGCTTGAGGGTGAGGGCGGAGCGGTGGACCATCTCGCGCCAGCGGCCCCGGTAGCGGGACTGGGAGACCCAGCGCCGCCAGTAGGCGACCGTGGCGGCGAACTCGTCCTCGGCCTCCTGCCGGGCGCAGGGGCGGGAGGTCACCTCGCCGTCGACCTGGTCGAGGGCGAACACCGCGGACTCGCCCTCGTCGAGCTTGAAGTCGGCCCACACGTCGACGTCGTCGCACTCCAGGGCGACGGTCGCGGTCAGCGCGAGGGACATGTCGGCGGACTCGAAGAGCGCGACGTCGCCGGTCATCCGCGCGGTGTGCGGGGAGGTGCCGTAGTCGAACCTCGGGGCGACCCGGGTCCGGAACGGCACCGAGCCGCGCACGCACACCACGCGCCGGATCAGCCGGTGCCGTGCGGACTCGTCCGACTCGCCGGTCACCGGCATGAAGTCCTGGACCTCGCCGACGCCGTCCTCGGTGAAGAACCGGGTGATCAGGACGTTGGTGTCGGGAAAGTAGAACTGCTTCGTGCGGGCCGGCACGGAGGCGGCCAGTTCGAAGGAGCCGCCTCGCTCGGCGTCAAGGATGGCGGCGAAGACGCTGGGGGCGTCGAAGGACGGGCAGCAGTACCAGTCGATCGTGCCGTTCGTCCCCACCAGCGCCACGCTCCGCAGATCACCGATCAGTCCGTGCTCGGCGATGGGCAGATATCCGGGTCCGGTGGGGGTGTCCTGCTGGGGCGGGGTCTCGACCATCGCGGCAGCCTCCCTGGTTCGGCCCGCGGGGGCCGCTTCCAGCTTAGGTTCAGGTTCTGGATCGGCCACTCTTCCGGATGCAGCGAAGGGCCGGGCGGGGAATCGTGGGAGTGGGACCCACGGCACTCGTGCGGTGCCGGTGAGCCGGCCGGTCCCGAAGGGTCCGGTCCCGAGGAGGAGGCTCCATGTCGATGTCAGAGTCGGACGCGTCCGTACCGCCCGAGGACCGCGCCACCCCGGACGACCTGCTGCACGCCCGGACCGGGACCGAGGTGACGCCGGAGGACGTGGTGCTGGCGGCCGGGCGGGACGTGACGCCGGAGAGTCTGGAGTGGGCCCGGCGGAGGATCGCGGCGGAGGGGGCTGCCGCGCTGGACAGACTGCTGCCTTAGGCGTTCTGTCGGCACCTGGTTACCCGTTCACCCTTTCGGAGACGGCACCCCGGCTGACAGACTCCGGAGGTGCCCGACTTCGACATGCTTGTCATCGGTTCAGGACCGGGTGGCCAGAAGGCCGCCATCGCGGCGGCCAAGCTCGGCCGCCGGGTCGCCGTCGTCGACCGCCCCGACATGGTCGGCGGCGTCTCCATCCACACGGGGACCATCCCGTCCAAGACGCTGCGCGAGGCGGTGCTGTATCTCACCGGCCTCACCCAGCGCGATCTGTACGGCCAGAGCTACCGCCTCAAGGACGACATCACCGTCGGCGACCTCACCGCGCGCACGCAGCACGTGGTCAGCCGTGAAGTGGACGTCATCCGCAGCCAGTTGTCCCGCAACCAGGTCTCCCTGTTCGCCGGCACGGGCCGCTTCGTCGACCCGCACACCGTCGCGCTGACGGAAATCACCGGTCACGAACGGCTGTTGACCGCCGAGAACATCGTCATCGCCACCGGCACCCGCCCCGCCCGCCCGGACACCGTCGAGTTCGACGGCCGGACCATCATGGACTCGGACAACGTCCTGGACCTGCCCAAGGTCCCGCGGTCCATGGTCATCGTCGGCGCGGGCGTGATCGGCATGGAGTACGCCTCGATGTTCGCGGCGCTCGGCAGCAAGATCACCGTGGTGGAGAAGCGCGCCGGGATGCTCGACTTCTGTGACCTGGAGGTCATCGAGTCGCTCAAGTACCACCTGCGGGACCTCGCCGTCACCTTCCGCTTCGGCGAGACCGTGGCCGCCGTCGAACGGCACGCCAACGGCACGCTGACCGTGCTGGAGAGCGGCAAGAAGATCCCGGCCGACGCCGTGATGTACTCGGCCGGCCGGCAGGGGCTGACCGACGAACTCGACCTGGACAAGGCCGGCTTGTCCGCCGACCGGCGCGGCCGGATCGACGTGGACGAGAACTTCCGCACCTCCGTGCCGCACATCTACGCCGTCGGCGACGTCATCGGCTTCCCGGCCCTCGCGGCGACCTCGATGGAGCAGGGCCGTACGGCGGCGTACCACGCCTGCGGTGAGCCGGTGCACCGGATCGACGACCGGCAGCCGATCGGCATCTACACCATCCCGGAGATCAGTTTCATCGGGAAGACGGAGGACCAACTCACCGAGGAGTGCGTGCCGTTCGAGGTCGGGATCTCCCGCTACCGCGAGCTGGCGCGCGGCCAGATCATCGGTGACTCGCACGGCATGCTGAAGCTGCTGGTCTCCCCCACGGACCGCACCCTGCTCGGCGTGCACTGCTTCGGCACCGGCGCGACGGAACTCATTCACATCGGCCAGTCCGTGATGGGCTGCGGCGGAACGGTCGACTATCTCGTCGACGCGGTCTTCAACTACCCGACGCTCGCCGAGTCCTACAAGGTCGCCGCCCTCGACGCGACGAACAAACTGCGGCAGATCGACCGACTCGGCGACTGACCGTTCACAGGAGATTACTGGCTGGTCAATCTTGAAAGGCCAAAAGGTACGGCTATCATCACACCCACACACGGTGTGACCGTCCGCCGACGCAGCGGTTGAACGGGTGTCCACCCGTCCCTAGGTGTTGTTCCGACCGGTCCCTGTCCCGAGGCCATCCCTCTCCGGGTCCGGGGCCGGTCCGCTCAACCCCCCACGTCGTGCACGACGGAAAGCAGCGCATCCATGAGCAACAACAGGGGCAGAGGGCTGCAGGCCAATGCCCTCGGTACGTTCGACACCGTGGTGATGGCCGTGGCGGGCAGCGCCCCGGCGTACTCGATCGCCGCGACCACCGCGGTACTGGTCGGCGCGGTGGGACTGGCCAGTCCGGCCGCCCTCCTCTACTGCGCGATACCGATGCTGGGCATCGCGCTCGCCTTCAGCTATCTCGGCCGGATCGACGTGAACGCGGGGGCGAGCTACTCCTGGGTGGGCCGCACCCTGCACCCCTTCCTCGGCTTCATCAGCGGCTGGGCCCTGGTGGTCTCCGCGACCATCTTCATGGTCGCCGGGTCGCTGCCCGCCGGGTCGATGACGCTGTCCCTCTTCGACGAGGGACTCGCGGACGACACGGCGTTGTCGACGGTGGTCGGGGCGGCCTGGTTCATCGTCATGCTGCTGGTGGTGCTCGGCGGGGCCCGGCTCACCGTCCGTGCGCAGATCCTCATGTCGGGCGTGGAGCTGGGGATCCTGGCGCTGTTCGCCGTGCTCGCCGTCGTCCACACCGGCAACGCCCGCGCCTTCGACTGGTCCTGGCTGGGCCTCAGTCACTTCGACGGGGTGTCGGGCTTCGCGTCGGGCGCGCTCATCGCCGCGTTCTACTACTGGGGCTGGGACGTCACCAGCAACCTCAGCGAGGAGACCCGCAACAGCCGTCGTACGACCGGACTCGCGGGCCTGATCGGCGTCGGCATCGTCTTCCTGCTCTTCGAGGTGTTCACCATCGCGGTGAACGTCATCCTCTCCTCGCGGCAGATC
This sequence comes from Streptomyces sp. NPDC090083, assembly GCF_044747445.1. Taxonomy (NCBI): domain Bacteria; kingdom Bacillati; phylum Actinomycetota; class Actinomycetes; order Kitasatosporales; family Streptomycetaceae; genus Streptomyces; species Streptomyces sp. NPDC090083. The sequence continues at coordinate 856,289 of NZ_JBIVED010000004.1, forward strand.
GAGAGCAACGACGCCAACGTACTGGCCGTGCTCGGCGACGAGATCTGGCCGGGCTGGGGCGGCAGGCTGCTGATCGTGTCGGTGATGCTGTCGACCATCGCCACCCTGGAGACGACCCTCATCCAGGTCACGCGCTCGCTGTTCGCGATGGGCCGCGACCGTACGATGCCGGCCGCGCTCGGCCGGGTGCACCGCACCTGGAACACGCCCTGGGTCGCGATCACCGTGGTCGGCGGAGTCGCCCTGGCGATGTTCATCGCCTCCAACGCGCTCGGCTCGGTGGGCGAGATCCTCTCCGACGCGATCTCGGCGATCGGTCTGCAGATCGCCGTGTACTACGGCCTCGCGGGCCTCGCGGTCGTCGTCGCCTACCGCAGGATGCTCTTCAAGTCCGCGGGGAACTTCCTCTTCGGCGGGCTGTGGCCGCTGTTCGGCGCGCTGTTCATGTTCTGGATCTTCGTCGAGTCGCTGGGCGACCTGAGCGACGCGGCGATCACCATCGGCATCGGCGGCCTGGCCGTGGGGCTGATCCCGATGCTCTGGTACTGGAAGCGGGGCAGCGACTACTACCGGCCCTCGCGCCTCGACGCGGCGCACACCGTCGAGACGGACTACGTCCCCGACGACTTCGTGGCCGAAGGGTCCCGGGTCCATCAGGGTCTCCCGACCGATTTCTGAGGGGCACCCGATGGCGCGAGACCGCTTCACCCCCGACTTCGACCCCGACTGCGGGGACGCGCCCCTCAGTTCGACCCGCCACGACATCGTCATCGGCCGCTGGCAGGGCCTGCGGGATCTGCTGCGCGACACCGGCGCCCACTGGCTGGGCCGGGGTCACCGGGTCCGGACGCTCGCCCAGGCCTGCGCGGGCAGTTCGACCGTCGAGTCCTGGCTGGCCGCCGAACCGCACAGCGCCGACGCGCTCACCCTGCGGGCGGCGACGGAGACGGCGCGGGCGTTCACCATGGCCATCGCGGCGGGCCGGGGCGTGCCGATCGACCGCAACCGCATCGACTCGGCCGTCATGGCCTGCCTCCAGGCGTCGGAGTCCTACCCGGACGACCCCACCCCCTGGATCTCCCTGATCTCCGTCGCCCGCCTCTATCCGTCGGGCGTACGACGCCAGGAACTCGCCCGCTGGTGGGACGAGTTGCACCGGCGCGACCCGTACAGCGTCGAGGGCCATCTCCAGGTCCTGCACTACTACTCGTCCCGCTGGCACGGCAGCCACGGCCTGATGTACGACTTCGCCCGCGACGCGGCGGGCGTCGCACCACCCGGCTGCGCCCTGCCGGTCCTGGTGCAGTACGCCCGGGTCGAGGAGTACCGCTACGCCCTCGACGCCGCGCAGGGCAGGCAGGCGGCGGTCGGCCTCGGCCAGCACTGGATCCACGACGCTGCGGTCAGCGACGTCCGCCGCACCTGGCAGCGCTGGATCGCGGGCCGCGCGGACGGCCCCGTCGAACCCGGCGAGCTCCGCGACCTCAACCACCTCGCCCACGCGGCGTGTCACGCGGGCACCACGGACATCTCGTCGGCGGTGCTGGGGATGATGGGCCGCCGGGCGACTCCGACTCCGTGGTCGTACACGGGGGACGCGGGCAAGCAGATCGTGAAGTGGCGGAAGGACCTGGGGATGCGGGCCTGAGGAGCCCTATTCGGCGGGCTGTTCCGCCGGCCGGGCCAGGCTCGCCGTCCACTTGTCCTCGATGCGGCCGAACTTCCAGACCAGGAGGGCGACGATCCAGGTCGCGAAGAAGAGGCCGACGATGACGAAGCCGATGATGTTGAGGTCGAGGCCCGCGACCCAGTCCCAGAAGAAGCCATGCAGGTCGAGCTTCTCGGCGAACAGACCCAGGAGTTCGACCGTGCCGATGATCAGGGCGACGGCGACGGACAGGCCGGTGATCGTGAGGTTGTAGTAGACCTTGCGGACCGGCTTGGAGAAGGCCCAGCCGTAGGCGAAGTTCATGAACGTGCCGTCGATGGTGTCGAGCAGCGACATTCCGGCGGCGAACAGGACCGGCAGGCACAGGATCGCGTACCAGGGCAGGCCGGACGCGGCGCCGGAACCGGCGAGCACCAGCAGCGCGATCTCCGTCGCCGTGTCGAAGCCGAGGCCGAACAGCAGGCCCAGCGGATACATCTGCCAGGACTTGGTGATCGACTTCATGAAGCGGCCGAGGATGCGGTTCATGAAGCCGCGGTTGTTGAGCTGCTCCTCCAGCGCGGCTTCGTCGTAGTGCCCCGAGCGCATCTCGCGGAACACCTTCCAGATGCCGGCCAGGATGACGAGGTTGATGCCGGCGATGACGTAGAGGAAGGTGCCCGAGACGGTCGTACCGATGAGGCCGGTGACGTCGTGGAGCTGGGAGTCGTCGTCGCGGACCGGGTTGGCGAGGGCCTTGACGCCGAGGGAGAGCAGGAGGGTCAGGCCGAAGACGACGCTGGAGTGGCCGAGCGAGAACCAGAAGCCCACCGACAGCGGGCGCTTGCCCTCGCTCATCAGCTTCCGGGTCGTGTTGTCGATCGCCGCGATGTGGTCCGCGTCGAACGCGTGCCGCATGCCGAGTGTGTACGCGGTCACGCCCATGCCGATGCCGAAGGACTTCTCGCCGACGCTGTAGTGCCCCGGCGCGACGATCCACACGAGCGTGAACCAGCCGATGACGTGCAGGCCCAGGACGAAGGCCGCCATCCCGCCGACCCTGGTCCACTCCTGGCGCGTCATGGACGTACGGACGCGGAACCAGAGCGAGGGCTTCGCGCCGGCCGTGGCGGGGAGGGTCGGCGTGGATTCAGGGGCGGCCGTCATCTGGGAGGGTCTTTCTTCCGGGTACGGGGGTGGCTGCGCGGTTGCCGGGAGCAACCTTGTGCCATCCTCCCGTACCTGCAACCCGTTCGCAGTAACGGTCGGTAAAGTCCACGGCAGGTCTTGCCCAAAGACGGGAAAAGCGACTGGTCAGACCGCCATCATTCCCCGGCCGAGCCAGTCCTTGGCGTCCCTCGCACCCGGCAGCGCGTAGAAGTAGCCGCCGCCCGTCGGGGAGATGTAGTCGACGAGGGGCTCGTCGATCAGCCGGGTCTGGGTCGCCTCGAACTGCCGCTTCACGTCCTGCTGGTAGCAGCAGAAGACCAGGCCCATGTCGAGGTTGCCGACGGCGTCGACGCCCCGGTCGTAGTTGTAGCCGCGGCGCAGGATGCGCGAGGAGTCGGTGGCGGCGGTGCGCGGGTTGGCGAGGCGGATGTGGGCGTCGAGCGGGATCGCCGTGCCCTTGGGGTCCGCCGCGTAGTGCGGGATGTCCGTCTCCCGGGCGCCGTCCAGCGGGGCGCCGGTGTCCTTGCGGCGGCCGAACATCAGCTCCTGTTCGCTCAGCGAGACCCGGTCCCAGAACTCGACGAGCATGCGGATGATCCGGATCACCTGGTAGCTGCCGCCGCTCGCCCAGGCCGGCTCGCCCTGGCCGTCGCCGACCCAGATCAGCCGGCCGGTCTCGCGGGCGGACTTCACGTCCGGGTTGGCGATGCCGTCCTTGAAACCGAGCAGGTTGCGCTGGGTGCCGGTGGGGCGCGGGGTGTTCTGGAAGCCGTCGACGCGCCACTTGATCTGCATGCCGCCGCGGGTGTGCCGGGCGATGTCGCGCAGCGCGTGCAGCACCGTGTCCTGGCGGGCGCCGCACACCTGGAGCGACAGGTCGCCGTGGCACTCTGCGGCGCGCAGGTCGTCGTTCGGGAAGGTCCTCATCGGGGTCAGCCGGCGCGGCCTCGCCTTCGCGAGTCCGTAGCGGTCGTCGAAGAGGGACGCGCCCACGCCGACGGTGACCGTGAGGGCGTCGGCGGGTACGTCCGGCCCGAGAATGCCGTTGTCGGCGGGCGGTGCGCCGACGCCGAGGTCGGCGGGGGTGCCGCCGGAGGTGAGGAAGCGGGCGCGTTCGGTGATCGTCCGCAGCAGGTCGGTCAGTTCGGCCCGGTTGTCGGCGATGACGTCGAGGGAGACGAAGGTCGCGGCGGCCTGGGCGGGGGTGAGGATGCCGGCCTGGTGGGTGCCGTGGAAGGGGATCTCGCCGGCGTTCGCCGTGTCCGCCGCGCGCGCCTGCGTGCTCCCGCCGGTCTCGGCGAGCGCGAACGCCCCGCCCGCCAGCACCGCCCCGGCGGCCCCGGCACCGAGCGCCGTCCGGACGAACGAACGGCGACCGGCTCCGGCAGGACAGCGAGGGGTTTCGGCGGACGACATCGGAGGGGTCCCTTCACTGCGGGGGTTCTGGGTGGTGGGGTGGGGGTGGGGAACGCGGGTGCTGTCGGCACTCCGCGTGTTCCCGGCGCCGGGCGTGCGGTCGGCGCCACTCGTGCTCTGGGCGCCACTCGTGTTCTCGGTGCCCATCAGGCCGACTTCCTGATCTCCAGCAGGTCCGGCACCGGCGCCAGATCCTCCAGCAACTGCCCGGTGGCGCCGTCCAGTCGGGCCTTCGCGGTGCCGTCCAGTCGCTCGACCGGTGTCCACCTCCCGCCCCGGTGCGCCGAGTCGAGCAGCTTCTGAAGGCGGGCGATGTCCGCGTCGATGCCGGGGAGCAGCTTCGGGGACTCCTTGGTCAGGAGCGGCGCGAGTACGGTGAGCAGTTCGCGGGTGCCGGCGAGGTTGCTGTCGACGGTCGCGAGGTTGGTGCCGCTGCCCTCGTCGGTGTCACCGGTCAGCTCGAACTGCAGGGCGTTCTCCAGGATTTCGTGGGCCCGCAGCGGCAGGTCACCGGGGTCGAAGTCCTGGGTGGGGAACGCCTTGCGCAACCCCACGACAGCGGCGGCGAGTTGCTGCGCGGGCGCCGTCAACTCGCCCGCGGACCGCCCGTGCCACAGCCCGTACTCGATGCGGTGGAACCCGGCGAAGTCCTTGTCCTGGACTCCCCCGGCCAGCCCGTCGGCGCGGCCGTTGATCTTCTGGTCGAAGTCCTCGAAGGTGCCGTAGGCCGCGCCGAGGGAGGAGTAGGTGCGGTGCGCGGTGAGCCAGTCGGTGCGTGCCGCAGCGAGGTGGTCGCCGGCGATGTCGGCGCTGAGCCGCCGGGTCTGGGTGACGAGGGTGGCGAGGCCCTGGTCGACGTACACCTTGTAGGTCCTGAGCGGTGCGGCGAGGTCGCTCTCGGAGACGGGGACGACCGCCTTCACCGCGCCTCCCGCGCCGCTGACGTGGACCGTGGCGGAGGTGACGGCCTTCGCCCCGGTGGGCACGCAGCGCCAGGCGTACGAGCCGCCCGCGACGGTGGCGACGAGGTCCCGGGTGGTGCCGGGTGCGAGGCCCTCGACCTCGCCGTAGACGGCGCTGGTCGTCGGGTCGATGAGGTACACCTCGGCGGTCTTGTCGCCGGTGTTGTGCATCTGGAAGGTCTGCCGCCCGGTGTCGGGCGCGGTGAAGCCCTTGCCGCACTCCGTCTCGGAGACGGCCACCGTCTGCGAACCCGCGGGCTTGGGGCGGGAGACGGCGACGACGAGACCGGCCACGACGGCGGGTACGGCGACCACGGCGACCGGGAGCACCCAGACGGGGCGACCGCGCGGGGCCGGGACGGGTTCGCGCGCCTCGGAGGCCGCGGGCTCGGCCGGCTCGGCCTTCACCCCGCGGAGGAACAGGGGCATCACCACGGCGAGGTAGCCGACGTAGCCGATCACCTGGAGCCAGGTCATCGTGGGCATGAGGTTCAGGACGCCCTGGACGAGGGTGCTGTACCAGGAGCCCGCGTCGACGCTGCTGCCGAGGTCGAAGGCGTAGGCGGTCCGGCCGGGGAGGACGCCGCCCTCCTGGAGGTCGCGCAGGCCGTAGCCGAGGACACCGGCCGCGATGACGATGAGGACGGCGCCGGTGGCGGTGAAGAACTTCGTCAGGTTGATCCTGAGGACCCGGCGGTACAGGCCCCAGCAGAGGACCGTCGCGAGGACGAGGCCGATGGCGGCGCCGGTCAGGGGGCCGGAGGACTCGCCCGCCGCGCGGGCGGTGGTCCACAGGAATAGGGCCGTCTCCAGGCCCTCGCGGCCCACCGCGAGGAACGAGGTGAGCATCAGCACGCCCGCGCCCATGGTGAGCGCGCCGGTCACCTTCTCCTTGATCTCACCGGAGAAGGTGCGGGCCGAGCGGCGCATCCAGAACACCATCGCGGTGACGAAGGCGACCGCGATCACGCTGAGGAGACCGCCGAAGGCCTCCTGAGCGGTGGCGGTGAGGTTCGCCGCGGTGAAGGTGAGGACGGCGCCGAAGCTCATCGCGAGGGCGATCGCGGCCAGGACGCCCGTCCACACCTGCGGCAGACGGGACTTGGCGTCGGCGCGGACGAGGGTGGCGATCAGGATGGAAACGATGAGTCCCGCCTCCAGCCCCTCCCGCAGCCCGATCAGAAAACTCGGAAACGCGTCGTCCCACATCGGGTGCGACCCCTCCTGGTTAGTGCAGGCATGCCTTACTTCGCGGACCATCATGACTACATGCGTGTAGTCGGTCAGTCATGAAGTGGCAACGGACGGGCAAAACCGCGGAACTTTCCTCTCGCGCCCATCGTCTACAGTTGAGTAGACCGTCTACAGATTTGTAGTCATACTGGCGAAGGGGTTCACGACGATGACCACACTCTTGGACCCGGCGCCCCTGCTCGTCGCGGCCACGGCGGGCGCGCCCGGCGGGGAGGTGTGCGGATGATCCTCGTCGCCTTCCAGGGGTCGTCGATCGACGGCGAGGCCTACACGGACCTGGTCGACTCGGCCCACCGGGCGCCCGGTTGGCTGGACAGCACGGTGTCGGTGTGGTCGGCGTACGGGCTCGCGGTGTTCGCCGTGCTGATGGTCGTGGGCTGGTGGCGGGCGCGCCGGACCGGCGCGGAGGCGGCCGTGACGGCGCTGGCCGTGCCGGTGGTCGTGGTCGCCGCGTACGGCATCGACTCGCTGCTCAAGTCGGCGGTGCGGGAGAGCAGGCCCTGCCAGAGTCTTCGGGTGGTGACACTGGAGGCGTGCCCGGCGTCGGGCGACTGGTCCTTCCCCAGCAACCACGCCACGATCGCCGCGGCGGCGGCGGTCGCCCTGTTCTTCGTCTCCCGCCGCCTCGGCGCGGTCGCCGCCGTGGCCGCGCTCGCGATGGCGCTCTCCCGGGTCTGGGTGGGGGTGCACTATCCGCACGACGTCGTCGCGGGCCTGGCGGTCGGCGCGCTCCTGGCTCTCGGCGCGATGACGCTGCTCGGACGGCGACCGGAGTCCCTGGCCCGGCGGATCACGGCCGGCCGGCTGCGACCCCTGCTGGTGTCATGAAGCGCAAGGACGTCTCCGAGCTGGCGGGCAGCGTGGGCCTCGGCGCCTGGACCGCGTTCGGCGTACTGAGCATGGTCGTGATCGGACACGACGGCACCCCGCTGTTCGGGGACGAGGACGCGCTGTCCTGGTCCGTCGCACACCGCCCGGACATCGCGCCGGCGCTGGCCCGGGGCCTGACCGCGACCGGCACGGGCGTCGTCCCGTACGCGCTGGTGATCCTCGCGGCCCTCCTCACCGGCCGCACCACACGCCAACGCGTCCTCGCCGCGACCCTGGCCCCGGCCTGCCTCGCCACCGGCCAGGCCCTTCGCTACGGCGTGATGACCCTGATCTCCCGCCCGCGCCCGCCGGTGAGCGACTGGGCGGGGAGCGCCTCGGGATGGTCCTTCCCCTCCGGCCACACCACGACGGCGGCCCTCACCGCCGGACTGGTGATCCTCGCGATCCGCGTGCGCTCCCCGCACGGGAGAACCCCGCTCTGTCTGGCCGTCGGCTGCTGGGGCGTACTGGTGGGGCTGACCCGGGTGTATCTGGGCGTGCACTGGTTCACGGACGTCGTCGGCGGCTGGCTGTTCGCCGTCGGCTGGCTCGGCGTGTGCCTGTGCGCGGCGGCCTGGTGGGTGCCGACGCGCCTGATGTCCGAGGGGTCCCGAATATCGGGGGACCGCGCCCACTTGTAGCCGAGTTCAAGGGGAGACGGTGACCGACGGCCCGCACGCTCCCGCTCGGTGGCCTCGGCCCGCTCAGGAGGTGGCTCGGTGCGACCGTGCGGCTCCGGGGCCCGTGACCGGGGCGGGGCCGGAAGGTGTACGTCCTCCGCCGTCTCGCCGGTGCCGTCCGGTGTGCCGCGGTCCAGCTCGAACCAGACCTCCTTGCCGTCGTCGACGAGGCGGCTGCCCCAGCGATGGGCGAGCGCGTCGACCAGGAGCAGTCCACGGCCGTTCTCGCTGTCGGGGTCGACGTCGAGGCGGTCGTCGTCGCCGGACTGCCGGTGCGGCGGCCGGGGCAGGCGCCGGCGCTCGTCGGCGACCCCGCAGCGCAGGGTGGCGGCGCGGAGGGACAGGGTGAGCCGGTAGCGTCCGCCCGCGTGCACGACGGCGTTGGTGGCGAGTTCGCTGACCAGCAGTTCGGCGATGTCGACCAAGTCGTGGAGGCCGTACTCGGCGAACCATTCGCGGACGAGTCGCCTGGCCCGGCGGACCGAGGACTCTCCCGGACCCAGGATCGCGGTGCGGCTCTCGCCCACGGGCGGCAGGCCTCGTGGACGGTCGTTCGGCATGGTCGTTTCCCTTCGGCCCTGGGGCGTTCGACTCGCGAGAGGCGAGGCCGGCTCCGCCGTAGGACCCGGCCTCGTATCCACCATGCGTCCGCCCTGCCCTTCGGGGCGCGGGGGGAATTACCCGAATGCGTGGGCCGGTTCGTCGACCTGCCGGCGCGAGAGCCGTCTTCGTCCGGACGGTCCACCCCGCCTTCGGACCGTCACCGGACCGCGGCTCCACGAACTCGTGGCGCTCACGGGTCTGCCACAGCCCGTCCACCGGCCGTGCCTCACCAGTCGGCGGGCGACCGCCGGCCGCCCCGCCTCGGCGCTCTCCCGACGGCGGCCGGCGAAACGCGCCAGCCTGACGGGTGGGCCGACGCGCTGCCTTGTCACGGATACCCGCGCCATCGGTCCCGCCTCCGAAAGTGGACTCCGTGCACTGTAGGCGCGGGACGCGGACGAAGCATCCGCAGCCTGGCATTGCCACCTGAAGGTACTTTTCCGACCGGACATGCACGAAATCCGTCGCGCCACGATCACCCATGGATCAGGCGTGCACCCACGGCACGGGAGTCCCCCGGCCCACCGGGCAGCAGGACTCCACCGGCCGTACGACTCAGCCGGGATGTGCGACTCAGGCGGCGCTCAGACGGACCAGCGCGGTGGTGTTCGCGCGGGGCAGCGACACCGCCAACCGCCCCTCGGCCGCATCCCATTCGGCGCCCGCGTCCGAGGTCCCCGGATACAGCACGGTCGCGTGCACGGCGGCACCCCGCAGATGGGGGATCGTGAGCCGGCGACCGGTGTCGTCCGACCCCCGTCGCCACACCATCACGTACGACACGTCGTCGCCCCGCAGCCCGTGCGCGATCCAGCCGTCCTCCCACCCGGGCAGACCCAGCGGCCAGAACGGATGCGCCGTGCCGATCCCGCCCCGGATCTCCTTGTAGACGGAGACCGCCGAGCGGACGAGCGCGAACCGGGCGTCGTCCATGCGGTCGAGGAAGCCGGAGAGATGGACACGGCCGAGCAGCGGGCCGGTGAGGGTGAAGGCGATCTCGTCGAGCGTCTGGTCCGGCTGCGGATACGCCCACACCGCGGCCTGCTCCGGCGTCGCGCCGGTGGCGGCCGACGCGGTGATGGGCGGGTAGCGCAGCAGGTCCTGCTGGTCGCTGGTGGACTGGATTTGGGCCACGGCGAGTTGGGCGTAGTCCATGCGCAGACCGCCGGAGCCGCAGTTCTCCAGGACGAGTCGGGGATGCCGGTCGAGGAGTCCTGCCAGCCAGCCGAGGTGGGCGCGGTGGTGCCCGAGCAGTCCGGCGCCCGCGCTCTCGGTGCCGTTCTCCGTGCCCGGGCCGATGTTGATGTTGTAGTCGAGCTTCAGATAGCCGACGCCCCACTCCCCGACGAGCCGGTCCACGACCTCGTCGAGGTGGGCGCGGGCGGCCGGATGGCGCAGGTCGAGATGGTGTCGTCCGTGTTCCGTGACGCGCAGGCCGCCGCGCCGGAAGAACGCCTCGGGCGGCAGGGTGTCGGCCAACGGGCTGCGGACGCCCACGACTTCGGGTTCGAGCCAGAGGCCGGGCGTCATGCCGTGCTTCGTGATGGCGTCCAGGACTTCCTGGATGCCGCCCGGGAAACGGCGGGCCGCGGGCTCCCACGCGCCGACGGAGTCCCACCAGCCCTGGGCGTCGTCGTCGTACCATCCGGCGTCGATGACGAAGACCTCGGCGCCCGCGGCCGCCGCGGCCTCGACGAGGGGCAGGAGCCGTTCGGTGGTGGGGTCGCCCATCAGGGTGTTCATGTAGTCGTTGAAGATCACCGGGAGAGCGCGGTGGTCGGGGTGGTCGCGGCGGATGCTCCGGCGGTAGTCGGTGAGGACGCCGAACGCGGCGTCGAGGCCGCCGCTCCCGGTCCGGACGAGGACGGCGGGGACGGTGGTGAACTCCTCCCCGGGGTGGAGGAGTTGGTGCCACTGGTGGTGGGCGTCGTCCGGGCCGAACAGGGCGACGTAGGCGGCGCCGTCGCGTTCGCCGATCTCGTAGCGCCAGCCCGCGCTGGACTCGATCTGCCAGAGCCAGGCGGCGCCCTCCCGGTCGGTGAGGGCGGCGACGGGGAGGTGCCGGCCGGTGGACCAACTCCCCTGCGAGTGGCGCTCGAAGCAGCCGCGGCCCTCGTGCCCGTGCGCGGACCGGCTCAACGGCACGACGTGGTCGCGGAGTTCGGCGCGCCGCCACCGGCACTCGGCGAGCCAGTCGTTGTCCGCCCAGTGCAGGGTCCATCTGTCGAGCCCGTCCTCGGCGGTGGCCGAGGTGATCCCGCCGAGCGTCAGGGTCGTCACGCTCTCCAGCCGGAGCGGCTCCACACCCTCGTTGACCAGCCGCACCCGTGAGCGCAGATGGCCCGCGCCGACGCGGGTCTCCAGGGCTACCTCGGCGAGCAGTCCGGTCACGGGGTCCGTGAGCCGGATCGTCGTACGGTCGCCGTCCCCGTCCCGCACGGTCTCGTGGTCCCGATAGGCGAGACGGTCACCGATGGCCGTCTCGACGAACCGTTCCCCCGACCACAGGCGTCCGTGTCCCGTGGCGGTGACCTCGACGAGCGGCACCAGACTGCCCCGGTCCCGGCCGGGCGCGCCCAGCCGGACCGCTCCGGCGGCATCGACGACGGCGTGCAGTCCGAGCGCCGCGTGCGACCAGATACGGGACCCCTCGACCGCTCCTACGACACCGGTCAACGCGCTCTCCCCTTCCGGGACATCCTCGCCACCTCGGTACCACCCGGTCCCACGCCGTCGACCGGGTTCAGGGCGCGACGGTCGGTCCGTCCGGACGGCTGCGGCGGTGTTCGACCATCTCCCGGGTCAGGGCCTCGGTCTCCGACTCCGGGAGCCGTTCGAAACCGTCCTCGGTGATGACCGAAACGATGGGAAAGATACGGCGGTTGATGTCGGGGCCGCCGGTGGCCGAGTCGTCGTCGGCCGCGTCGTACAGCGCCTGGAGCGCGGTCAGGGCCGCGTCGCGCCGGGTCATGTCCTGGTGGAACAGCTTCTTCAGGGCGCCCCGGGCGTAGGGGGAACCGGAGCCCTCCGCGTGGAAGTCCGGTTTCTCGTAGGTGCCGCCGAGGACGTCGAAGGTGAAGATCCGGCCCTTGGCGCCCTCCTCGGCCGCGGGGTCGTAGCCGACGAGGAGCGGTACGACGGCGAGGCCCTGCATGGCCTGGTCCATGTTCTGGCGGAGCAGGCCCGCGAGGCGGGTGGCCTTGGCGGCGAGGGTCATCGGAGTGCCCTCGATCTTCTCGAAGTGCGTGAGCTCGACCTGGTAGAGCTTCACCATGTCGACGGCGAGACCGACCGTCCCGGCGAAGGCGACCGCGGTGTAGTCGTCGGCGGGGTGCACCTTCTCCAGGTCGCGCTGGGCGATGACATTGCCCATGGTGGCCCTGCGGTCGCCGGCGATCAGCACGCCGTCCCGGTAGGTGAGCGCCAACACCGTGGTGCCGTGCGGGAATTGGCCGGCTCCGGCGCGGACACCGGCCGGGAAGGGGCGGCGGGTGGGCAGCAGCGCGGGCCGGTGCGCGGCCAGGAACTCGGTGAAGGACGAGGTGCCGGGGGTGAGGAACTCGTCCGGCAGCCGGCCGCTGTCGTCGTGCTCTGTCATGCGACTCCCCCTCGCCCGTGGACGGATACCGGAGTCCTACCTGAACCCGCCGCACCGGAAACGCGGCGGAGGTCAGAGCGACTTGCGCCGGACCAGCATCCCGAGCACCAGCAGGCCCGGGACCAGCGGCAGCCACACGGTCAGCAGCCGGTACCCGATGACCACGGAAGCGGCGGCCGACGCCGTGGTCCCCGACTCGGTGAGCGCGAAGACCAGGGCGGCGTCGAGCGAGCCGATACCGCCCGGCGTGGGCAGCAGGGCCGCGGCGCTGCTGGCGGCGAGGTACAGGAGCGCCACCCGGGCCGGGGACAGCGGGAGTTCGACGGCCTGTGTGACACAGATCAGCACCAGGGAGTGCAGCGCGGCGAAGGCCAGCGAGCCGCCCCACAGGGCGACCGCCCGGTGCGGCCGGGCGTGCACGGCCCGGATGTCGCCCAGGACGGTGCCGAGCGCGCGCCGGCAGCGGGGCCACAGCGGGCAGTTGAGCAGCACGGTCACGAGGACGACGACCGCGAGGACGGCACCCAGCACGCCCACGGAGACGGGCGGGACGCGCAGCACACCGGGACAGACCGCGGCGAGGACACCGATGAGCACGATCCGGACGACCACGCCTGCCGTCGCCTTGACGGCGAGGGCGCTGGCCGAGCGGCCGACCGGCAGCCCACAGCGCATCAGGAACCGCAGGTTGACGGCACCGGCGCCGAGTCCTGCGGGCAGCACGTGGTTGGCGGCCGAGGCGGCGAGCTGTGCGGCCACCAGCCGTCCACCGGGCAGCCGTTGGGGCACGGCGCCCTGCTGGGCGAGCGCCGACGACACCCATGTCCCGAGCGCGGCCGTCGCCGCCACCAGCATCCATCCCTGGTCGGCGGCGGCCAGCCGCCCGGCCCCGCTCGCGAGAACGGGCCAGTGCCTTCGCACCAGGCAGACCACGGTCACGAGGACGGCCAGCGTCAACGCGGCCTGCCAGTAGGCGCGTTTGCGGGTGGATGCGGGCGTGAGGGCGGGCGGCGCCGTCATGCGCGACCGCCGTTCGCCGGGGCGGGGGTGATGCCGTGGGGGCTGGGATGCCCGTGTGCCGGCGTCGGGACGGTGAGGGAGCCTGCGGTCATCCGCCGTCACCGCCCCCTGTGCGCGGGGCGACGCGGAGGTCGAGGCCGTCGTAGCGGTGGGCGGGCCAGTCGTGGGCGTAGGCGGGCGGGCGGCTGCCGGCCGGTGTGAGGTCGGCGACCGGCATGCGGTGGGCCGTGCGGTCGATGGCCGTCCGGGTCGTGTTGGCGTTGTGTCCGCCGACGGCGGCGGAGGCGCAGCCCGCGGAGAAGGCGATCGGGATGGCGTCCTGGCCGGTGAGGAGGCAGGGTCTGCGCACGCCGAGGCGGTGGAGTTCGGCGGCGGTGCGGGACCAGGCGCGGTGCTGGGCGTTCGCACGGCTCACCGTGCGCTCCAGGACGGCGAGTTGGACCGCCAGATGCCCGGCGAGACCCACCACGAGCAGGGGCACGGCGACCCGGCGCCACGCCCCGGCCGGCGCGGTGACCAGGTGGACCAGGCCGTCGGCGACCGGGATCGCCACCAGCGCGTAGGCGGGCAGGAGGAAGCGCGGGGCCGCGTAGCCGATCATGAACAGGTACGGGAAGGCGGCCGTCGCGGCGGCCGCGAGCGGGACGAGGGTGGCCGCCGTGCGCCGGGCGCGGACCGCCACGACGAGGCCGACGACCGCGAGCACGGGGAGCGCGAGCCACCACAGGTCGACCGCGGGGTGGGGCATCGCCCCGGTGCACGGGCGGCACAGCACACGTCCGCCGAGGCTGCGCAGCTGGTCGACGACGGCGACATGCCAGCCCAGACCGCCCTCGATCGCCGAGGCCGCGTGCAGGCGCTCGGTCAGGCCGCCGTAACTGACGTACGCCTCGATCACCCATTCCAGGGCGCCGGACGCGAGCCCGGCGAGGAGGGCGACGAGCAGGCGCCAGTGGCGGACGGTCAGGGCGAGGACGAGCAGGGGCAGCGTCCCCCAGACCGCGTCGGTCGGCCGCATCCACGCCATCAGCGACGCGCTCGCCGCGAGGCCCCACAGCGCGGCCCGGTCGGAGCGGTCGGCCCAGGCGCGCAGACAGCAGCCGGTCGCGGCCAGGGCGCCGACGGCGACCCAGTAGTTGGGCATGGCCTGCGGGCCGTAGAAGAGGGTCACCCAGAGGGAGGCGAACAGGGCGCCCGCCAGGGCGAGGACGCGGACGGGGAACAGGCCGCGCCAGGCGCGGAGGGCGAGGTACAGGGCCAGGCCCGCGAGGACGGCGAGGTACACGCGCAGCACCGGGGTGGACGAGGACCAGGAGGTGACGGGGGCGACCAGGAGGGAGATGCCTCGGGCACGGGGTGCGCTGAAGAAGGCGGCGGGGGCGTGCGCGCTGAGCTGGCTGACGTAGACCGTCTCGTCCCAGCCGAGGCCCAGTCCGGGGCGTACGAGCACCAGTTGGGCGAGGGTGAAGGCTCCGGCGACCGCCGCGAGGGGGCCCGCGACGCGCGGGTACTCCGATCGGCGGGACGCGGTCGGCGGTCCGATCCGTCGCGTCCCGGCGAGTGTGGCGTACGCACTGCCGGACATTGCCCACCCCTCCCCCTACAGTTTGTAGGGTTTCCAGCACCCTACAGCGCGTAGGAGCGGCGACGTCGGGAGCCTGTGGAAACACGGACAAATTACCGCGCGACGGGCGGGGCCGGGGGCTCTGATTCGGCCAAGCGAATGACGGCCCCCGACGACGGCGACGCGTTCCCGGGGCGGTCTCCCGCGGTCCGCCGGACTCCGGGCCGCCCGCCCATCTTCGACTCCTGAAGCCGCCGCGCGAGATCCGCGGGCGGCAGCGACGGCCGTCGGCCGGGCGGCCGGACCCGCTCTCCGGCACCCTCTGCGCAGAACCGCAGCTCAACCGGACGGAGCCGCGCCCGACCGGCCTCCTGAGAGCGCTCCGCGACGCGGCGGAGCCCGGTTCGGACCAGCTCCGGGGCTCCAAAGGACGTCGCCAGTGGGTCCGCGGTTCAACGGATCACGTTGAAGCCATTGACGCATGAACGACCGCGCCGGACACTCCTGCATTGACACGGCGATCCCTGCCCGGCGAACGGCCAACTCGGTTCATTCCCGGACGAGATGACGGATCGTCGGCACTCTGCCGCGCGCACCACCGGGATCCACCGTGCGGCGGCACCGACACCGAGGAGGACAGCGCACACCGCGAACCCATGATCCTCCTGAGAGCGCTCTCACACGCATCGGCAGACCGTGCCGACAGGACCCGCTGACGCCATCGCCCGCATGTCCCGGGGCACTCGACGAACGGCGGAGACGACCTGACCCCCGGCCCCACCAGGAGCCAGGCCCCTGCGGCACTCCCCACCCGCCAGCCTGACAGGGAGAACCACCACGATGACCACCTCCCCGCCGCCCGCCCTCGCGCCGGCCGGCCGACAGAGAACCGTCCCCCTCGTCCTGGGCAGCGCCCTGCTGCTGCTCATCGGCGCTCTCGCGGGCCTGATCGGTACCAGCGGCAGCGCCTCGGCCGCCGTGCCGGGCGCTCCGACCGGCTGGACCACCGTCTTCTCCGACGACTTCAACGGCGCGTCCGGCAGCGCGCTGAACCGGTCCGACTGGCTGTACGACCTGGGCACCGGTTACGCGGGCGGTGCCGCCAACTGGGGCACGGGCGAGATCGAATCGGCCACCGACTCCACCAACAACGTCTACCAGGACGGCCAGGGCCACCTGGTCATCAAGGCGATCCGGGACGGGTCGGGCCACTGGACCTCGGGGCGCATCGAGACCCAGCGCACCGACTTCGCCGCCCCGGCCGGCGGACAGCTGGAGATGAGCGCGTCCATCCTGCAGCCCAACCCGCAGAGCGGACTGGGCTATTGGCCCGCGTTCTGGGCGATGGGCGGCGCGGCCCGGCCGGTCGGCGCGACGAACTGGCCGAGCATCGGTGAGTTCGACATCATGGAGGACGTCAACGCGCTGAGCCAGCACTCCACCACCTTCCACTGCGGTGTGTGGGCGGGCGAGTGCCACGACCCCGACGGCATCACCAGCAACCTCCAGCCGTGTGCGGGCTGTCAGACCGGCTACCACACGTACTCCGCGATCATCGACCGCACGAACACGGCCGCGGAGCAGCTGCGCTTCTACCTCGACGGCACCCTGACCTTCACCGTGAACGAGAACCAGGTGTCGGTGGCGACCTGGCAGGCGGCCGTCGACCACGGGTTCATGGCGATCTTCGACCTGGCGATCGCCGGTTCCTATCCGGACAAGGTCTGCGGCTGCAGCTCGGCCGCGCAGGCGGGCAGCATCACATCGGGTGCCGCGATGAGTGTCGACTGGTTCGCCGTCTACCAGCAGAACCCGGGCGGCAGCACCACCGGCGGCACGACGACCGGCGGCACCACCGGCAGTACCACCGGCAGTACGACGGGCGGCAGCACCGGCGGGACCACGACGACGCCGGACTACACCGCCGGGGTGACGCGGGTGAGCGCCGGTCAGGCACAGATCACGTTCACCCCGACCACACCCGCGGCCTACGTCGACGTGCACTACCTCGTCAACGGCGCGGGCCAGCAGAACTTCCGGATGACCAACAGCGGCGGCACCTGGACGCAGAACGTCTCCCTCGCCGCCGGCTCCACCCTGACCTACTGGTTCACTTACGAGAAGAACGGACCCCAGTACGACAGCCCGCACTACACCTACACCCAGTGAGCCTCCCGGGCTGGTCCGACAGGACCAGCCCGGTCCCGGCCGGCCGCTAGGGAGCGATCCCCACCCCCGGGATCCGGCTCCACGCCCGCTCCTGCGCCGCGGTCATGGCGGGCCAGACGAGCCCGCCCGGCCGGGGGCGGACGCGTGAGGCGTACGGCGCGGGGTGGAACGCCGGGTCGTAGAAGCACCCTCCGGCGTACTTGCGGTCGAAGGCCGCGCACGACGCCGCGAGCGAGGGCGCGGTCGGCTTGTGCCCGTGGCGCACCCACGCGTCCAGCGCCGCGAGGGAGTTGGCGTACTCGGAGTCGCTCAGCGCGCTGTGCTCGGTCTCCTTCGTGAAGGTCTGGACGAGGTTGCCGCCCCGGCCCGCGCCCTGGAGCGTGGCGCGGTAGGCCGCCTCGTGCTCGACGAACGCCGTCGGGTCGTCGATCGCGTGCAGCGTGAGGACCGGGAGGGAGACCCTGCCCGTCAGATCGCTGTCGTAGGAGAGGTCCCGGCGTGCGGTGGGGTCGGCCGAGAAGCGTTCGACGCCCGCGTTGAGCGCCTTGTCGTCGTGTGAACCCGAGTACCGCACGCCCTGGTTGCTGAAGGGATTGCGGCCGCCGAGGCGGGTCGAGACGATGTCCCGGAACGTGAAGGTGGCGAAGCGCAGATGTGATTCGAGGGCGCGCTCCGGGACGCGGGTGACGGCGAGGATGTCGTCGAGGTTGCGCTGCTGGAGCGCGGTCCGCTCCGCGGGCGCGGAGGAGAATCCCGTGCACTCCTGGAGGCGGGCGCGGAGACCGGCGCTCGTCATGGTGGAGTCCGCGCGCAGGCCCTCCCACAGCGGGTACTGCGGCTCGCTCGGACGGGGGTGGTTGTGGCAGTAGTACTGGTAGACCACCCGGAGGTCCACGCGGTAGTCGTAGCCGCGTGACCCGCCGCCGAGGACACCGCTCGTGAGCAGCACGCCGTCGTAGGCGCCGGGGCGCCGGCCGTAGGTCTCGGCGACCTTGGCGGCCACGTCGCCGCCCCAGGACTGGCCGTGCACGTACGTCCGCTTCGGCTTGCCGAACTCCGCGACGAACAGCTTCCGTACGTTCTCGGTGTCGGCGGCGGCCATCCGCGTGCCGTAGCCACCGCGGCGGTACGACGAGCCGGCCCAGGCGTAGCCCTCCTCGACCATCACCGCCCAGCGGTTCAGATCGTCGGTGCTGCGGGCCGGGTCGGAGGAGTCGCCGAGGTCGGGTCCGCCGTGCGCGTGCACGACCAGGGATCCGTTCCAGCGGGTCGGGACGGCCATCGTGTAGTACGCCCCGTTGGTGTCCTTGCCGGTGTAGCACGTGGCTTTCCCCAGCAGGTCGGGCGGGCACGGCGCCACGACGGGCGGCTCGGTGCGCGCCCCGGGCGCGGGGGCGTTGCCGAGGGTGCCGAGCAGTGCCGCGGCCACGGCTGCGGCGAGTACGGCCCGGCGGTGGCGGATGGCCGGGCGTCTCCTGCGTACCGGTTCGGGCGCGTCGGGTGTCGTCATGGGAGCGGCTCCTGTGCGTTCGCTGTGCGAGGTTGCCCTGCGAACCGTGATGCTAGGAACCGCCGCGTGCGGTGACCACCCGTCGATCATTGAGTTCATAGTGTTCGCCCGGCGCCGCTTCCACCGGCCGCGCGGTCAGCCGCTCCTCAACCGCCCTGCGCCGGGGTGACGGTGACGAGCTGGTGCTTCATCAGGGGCTGGTCGCTCTGTCTGCTGTAGTCGTCGAGCCCGCAGAGGATGTTGAGTTCGGGCATGTAGCCCGCGACGCTGCCGGCCGGGATGTCGTAGGCGATGACGCGGTAGCCGTGGACCGAGCGGGTGCTGCCGTCGCGGGCGTGGCTGGTGATGTCGATCAGGTCGAACTCGACGAGACCCCGCGCGTCCATGTCCTCAAGGTTCATGAAGAGGAGCGTGCGCAGGTTCTTGATTCCGCGGTAGCGGTCGTCGTCCGAGTACACGGTGGTGTTCCACTGGTCGTGCGAGCGCATCGTGGAGAGGACGAGCATGCCCTCCGGCGGTCGCACGTCGGGGAGTTCGCTCGCGTGGAACTCGGCGCGGCCGGAGGCGGTGCGGAACGCGCGCTCGCGGGCGGGCTGGGCGATACGGAAGCCGAGCGGTTCCCGCACGCGGCGGTTGAAGTCCTCGAAGCCCGGGAGGACGCGGGCCATGGTGTCGCGGATCCGGTCGTAGTCCTCGACGTACCACTCCCACGGTGTCGCGGAGTCGGGCAGGGTCGCCCGTGCCATGCCGGCGACGATCGCGCACTCGGACCTGAGGGTCTCGGCAGGCGGTCTGCGCATGCCGAAGGAGAGATGCACCTCGCTCATCGCGTCCTCGACGCTCACGCCCTGCTCGCCCGTCGCCCGGGTGTCCTTCTCGGTGCGTCCGAGGCAGGGGAGGATGAGGGCGCGGCGGCCGTGGACGAGATGGCTGCGGTTGAGTTTCGTGCTGACCTGCACGGTCAGTTCGGTGGTGCGCAGCGCGGCGGCGGTCGCGTCGGTGTCGGGGGCGGCGAGGACGAAGTTGCCGCCCATCGCGACGAACACCTCGACCCGGCCGTCCCGCATCGCCTTGATCGTGCCGACGGTGTCCAGTCCGTGTTCCCGGGGCGCGGAGATCCCGCACACCTCGTCGAGCGCGTCGAGGAACTCGGGCGTGGGGCGGTGGTCGATGCCGCAGGTGCGGTTGCCCTGGACGTTGCTGTGGCCGCGCACCGGCGAGGGGCCGGCGCCCTCGCGGCCGAGGTTGCCGCGCAGCATCAGCAGGTTCACGATCTCGCGGACGGTGTCCACGCCGTGGTCCTGCTGGGTGACGCCCAGGCACCAGGAGATGACGGTGCGGTCGGCGGCCAGGTAGCGGTCGGCGACCTGGCGGATCTCGCGCTCGCTCACCCCGGACTGCCGTACCAGCTCGGCCCAGTCGGTGGCGCGCACCAGGTCGCGGTACGCCGCGAAGCCCGCGGTGTGGCGTTCGATGAAGTCGGTGTCGAGCGCCGCCGGATCCTCCTCGGCCCGCTCGAACACCGCCTTGGCGACCCCGCGCAGCAGGGCGAGGTCGCCGCCGATGCCGACCTGCACGTTCTGGTCGCCGGTCGCGGTGGCGTGGAAGGCGGCCATGGCGGCGAACTCGTGCGGCACGATGGTCCGCCGCGCGCCGGCCTCCAGGAGCGGGTTGACGTGAATGATCCGGGCGCCGCGCCGGTGCGCCTTGGCGAGGGTGGTGAGCATCCGCGGGGCGTTGGACGCCGCGTTCACGCCCATGACGAACAGCAGGTCCGCCGCGTCCCAGTCGGCGATGTCGCAGGTGCCCTTGCCGGTGCCGAGGGCGGCCTGGAGCGCGCGGCCGGAGGCCTCGTGGCACATGTTCGAGCAGTCCGGCAGATTGTTGGTGCCGAACTCGCGCACCCACAGCTGGTAGAGGAACGTCGCCTCGTTGTTGAGCCGCCCGGACGTGTAGAACGCGGCCCGGTCGGGACTCTCCAGGTCACGCAGTGTCCGCCCGACCAGCGCGAACGCGTCCGGCCAGGAGATCGGGACGTACGTGTCCGTGGCCTCGTCGTAGACCATCGGCTCGGTCAGCCGGCCCTGGTCCTCCAACGCGTGGTCCGACCAGCCCGCCAGCTCGGTGACCGTGTGCGCGGCGAAGAACTCCCGGCCGGCCTTCTTGCGGGTCATCTCCCACGTGACGTGCTTGATCCCGTTCTCGCAGATGTCCAGATGCAGGCCTTTGCGGTCGTCCGGCCATGCGCACCCCGGGCAGTCGAACCCGCCGTTCTCGTGGTTCATCCTCATGATCGCCCGCGGCCCGCTGACCGGCTCGCGCGTCCTGGCCAGCACCCGCGTCACACTCCGCGCCGCACCCCACCCCGCCGAGGGCGCGGTGTCGTCCTCCTGCGAGATGTCCCCGGGCCGGTTGGGCCCCCGTCCGCGCGCCGCGACCCCCGGCGCCCCTCGTCCCAGGTCGCCCCCGGGCCGGTCTCCGGATTCCGAGCGCTCCATGGTGCTGCCCTTCGCTGTCCCTGCGGCGGCCGTCGACGCGCGTGCGCCGAGGATCCCGCACCTGTCCGGTTTGATTGGATTTTACCGCTGAGGGCGGGGGCGCACAGGGTGGAGCGAGGAGTGTGCGGTGACGTCGGTGCGGCGGTTGTCCGGCTTGAACGGCAGTGCGGTGACCGTCGCGCGGATCTCCCGTTGCGGGGTGCCCGGCCGGCCCCACAGGACGGTGACCTCGGTGCCGGGCGCCGTGTGCGCGAGGTCGAGCACGCAGAGGGAGATCATCGCCCGCAGGGTCGGGCTCACGGTGCGGCCCGTCGCCACGCCCACCGGAGCGCCGGCCACCAGCACCTGGTCGAAGTGGGGGCCGCGGGCGCGCGGCAACTCCATCTGGTCGGGCAGCTCGGCCTCGCTCAGGAGCGAGGTCAGGACGGCGGCGACGTCCTGACTGTTCCAGCGCAGACCCGTCAACTGCCGTCCTGGAGCGCCCTTTTCGGCGTCCGCGAGCGGAGCGTCCCGGCCGATGAAGTCGCGGTCGGGTACACCTTTGCGGAAGCCCCAGCCCAGTTCCGCCGGCTTGCGGAAGTAGTCGGTGATCCCGCCGGTCGGGACGTAACTTCCGGTGGGCACGCCCTTGCGGAACTGCCTCGGCGCACCCGGGGTGAGGATCGACGCCGGCAGATAGTCGAGGCCGTTGGTCGCGATCCCGGCCTCGATGTGCTGAACAGGCTGGGCCCGGAAGCCGAGTTGACGCAGACCGGCGTCCTGGCCGCTCGCCACGACCGCCGCCCAGATCTCGTTGGCATGCTCGGTCGGCCCGTGCAGTTCGTACCCGAGCTCACCCGAGATGCCGGTGCGCAGGACCCGTACCGGGACCCCGTCGACCGTCGTCATGCGGCTGCGGCTGAAGCCGATGTCGCGGAGGTCGTCGCCCGTCAGCTTCTCCAACACGGCCAGGGACGCCGGTCCTTGGACGCCGAAGACGAACCGGTCGGCGCTGATGTCGGTCGCCGCCGCGTCCCAACCGCCGCGGCTCAGCTGCCACAGCAGCCAGTCGCAGCTGCCCGCGGTGTAGACGAACTCCTCGGGGCCGAGCCGGCACAGCACGCCTTCGGAGGCGATCCAGCCGTTGTCGTCGAGTTGCACATGGTGCTTGATCTGCCCGGCCTCGAAGCGGGACAGGTCCCGCATGCCCAGCCGGCTCAGGAACGCGAGCGCCTGCGGGCCGTGCACCTTCACCTTGTGCAGCGAGGTCCAGTCGCCGAGGTAGCACGAGCCGACATGGGCGGCGCTCTCCTCGGCCCAGTCCGAGTACTCCTCGGGCAGCAGTATCTGCGCGAAGCGACCGTAGGTGCCCCGCGTGTTGCCCTCGTCCTGGGCCGCGGCGGCCGGGCTGAACATCGCCGGGCGCTCGGTGACGAGCGGTGCGTCGTGCAGCCGGAGGACCGCTTCATAGGTACCGCGCTGCTGTGAGAGAAGGTCCATTTCACTCTCCGTCGAGTGGCGGTCGTCCAGGGTGCCGTCTGGAGCGGCAACTTGGGCTAGATCGATTAAGTCGGACGGTAACAGGCGTTCCGGGTCGGGGCGAGAGGCGTGCCGGACCGGAGACCGGTCCCAGGGCGCAAGCAATGCCGAACGTCCGCGCAACACCGGGTGGTTCAGGACCGGCGGGGCCCGCGCCGATGTACCGGCAGACGCATCAGGTCCGTGCCCAGCACCGTCGGTCCGCCGAAGTCGGCGCGGCGGGCGCTGTCGTGGAGCAGCCGCCGCCAGGTCGCGTCGGGCACCACGGCCTGCCGGCCCGGTCCGAGGTGGGTCGCCACCAGCGTCCCGGCCTCCGACTCGGCCGCGATCCGGCCGAGTCGGGCCACGTCGGTGTGGGCCGAGGTGATGTGGTCGATCAGCGTCCGGGGCAGACCGAGACGCGCGAGGCCCGCCGGGTAGAGGGCTTCGTGGACGAGGACGTCCGCGTGCGCCGCGAGCCTGATGATGTTGGGGGTCGGTGCCGTGTCGCCGGAGAAGACGACGCTGCCGTGGTCGGTGTCGAAGCGGTACGCGTAGGCGGGGAACACCGCGCCGTGCGGGACGAGGACGGCGGTGACCTTCATGTCGTCGTTCTCCATGACGGTGAACGGCGCCATGGCCGGCGCGGGGTCCGTCGCGGACGCGCCCGTGCCGGACGGTGGCAGTACGTCGTGGACGCGCAGCAGGGTCGCCGGGTCGATGCCCGCGTGCTCGGCCATGAAGAAGGTCGGCGACGCCGCGTACGCCCGACCCGCGAGCCTCGTCATCCCGACGGTGCCCGGCACGGTCCCGGGAGCCCCGGCGACGGTCGACGCGACACCGGCGGAACCGGGGCCGTAGACCTCGATCGGGTTCTGGAAGCCCTGCGTGCCCGCGGCGCCCGCCGACAGCAGCGGGAAGGAGTAGTAGTCGACGACGTGGTCCGCGTGCAGGTGGGTGAGGAAGATCCCGGCCAGCGACGGCATCGACAGACCGGCGCGCAGGTACTGGGTGACCGCTCCGCGTCCGCAGTCGACGACATACGTCCGGCCGTTGACCGTCAGCGCCGACGAGATGCCGTAGCGGTCGGGCAGGGGCGGCGGCCCGCCGTTGGTGCCGAGCAGCGTCACGGACAGGCCCGTCGCCGAGGGCGCGGGTCCGGTGTCCGTCACGGCCGCGGCCTGCTCCGCGCCGGGCAGCGGTACGGCGACGGCGGCAGCGGCAGCGGCAGCGGCAGCGGCAGCGGTCATCGCGGCCAGCATCGTCCGGCGGGACGGCGGCTCACCGAGGGGTTCGCACATGAGGCGGCAGCTCCTTCTCTGTGTTCCACTCGGCCGCGCGGAGGGTGTTGACCATCAGCATGGCGATGGTCATCGGGCCGACCCCGCCCGGTACGGGGGTGATGCGGCCGGCGATGCCGTCGAGTTCGGCGGCGCGGACGTCGCCGGTCAGGCCGTCGGCGGTGCGGTGGATGCCCACGTCGATGACGGTGGCGCCGGGCTTGACGTGTTCGGGGCCGACGAGTCCCCGTACGCCGGTGGCGACGACGACGATGTCGGCGGGGCGGGTGACGGCCGCCAGGTCGGCGGTGAACTCGTGGGCGACCGTGACGGTGGCGCCGCGCCTCAGCAGCAGGTGGGCCAGAGGACGGCCGACGAGTTCGCCCCAGCCGACGACCGCGACGCGCGCGCCCTTGATCCCGATGCCCTCCGCGTCGAGGAGTTCGACGACCCCGCTCGGGGTGCAGGGGCGCAACCCCCTTTCCCCGCGCGCCAGTCGGCCGGCGCTGGCCGTGGTCAGTCCGTCGACGTCCTTGGCGGCGGGGATCCGGTCGATCAGGGGCGCTGCGTCCAGGCCTGCCGGCAGCGGCAGTTGGAGGAGGATGCCGGAGACGTCCGGGTCGGCCGCCAACTCGTCGATGAGCGAGGCGACTTCCTCGTGGCGGGCGTGCGTGGGGAGGTGGCGGTGGAAGTCGCGCATGCCGGCCTCGCGGATGGCGCGCCGTTTGGCCGCGACGTAGACGGCGCTGGCCGGATCGTCGCCGACCAGGAGGGTCGCCAGCCCCGGTACCCGGCCGCGGGCCGCGGCCTCGGCGACCCGTTGAGCGACCCGGGCCCGGATGTCACGGGCGATCCGGGCCCCGTCGATGGTGGTTGTCATGATGGTGAACCGCTCTCTGCTGGTGGACTCCTCACCCGGCGCGAAGGACTGCCCGCCGGGTCGTGGCGGACCGACCGCGGACGTGAGGGCCGGCGGATGCACGGGGGGACGGGCGGACGCGCGGACGTGCGGACGTGCGGACGGATGGATCAGCGGAATGCGGCTGGCTGTCCGGCACCAGCTCCGGCACAACCGCCTTTCGCGGTGCGGGCGTTGGGCCGACGCGCGCCTCAGGCGAAGACGATGGTGTGCTTGCCGTCGCGGATGACCCGGTCCTCGGCGTGCCACAGCACCGCGCGGGAGAGGACGGCGCGTTCCACGTCGGCGCCGCGGCGGGTGAGGTCGGCGGCGGTGTGGGCGTGGCTGACGCGCACCACGTCCTGCTCGATGATCGGGCCCTCGTCGAGGTCCTCGGTGACGTAGTGGGCGGTGGCGCCGACCAGCTTCACGCCGCGTTCCCTGGCCTTGGCGTACGGGCCGGCGCCGATGAAGGCGGGCAGGAAGGAGTGGTGGATGTTGATGATCGGCACGCCGACCCGCTCGATGAAGTCGCCGGAGAGGATCTGCATGTAGCGGGCCAGGACGACGAAGTCGACGTTGTCCTTGAGCAGCCGCAGGTGTTCGGCCTCGGCGGCCGACTTGTCCGGGCCCATGGAGGGCACGTGGAAGAAGGGAATGCCGAACGACCGTACTTCTTCGGCCGTGTCGGGGTGGTTGGAGATCACCATGGCGATGCTGACGGGGAGTTGACCCTGCCGGTGGCGCCAGAGCAGGTCGAGCAGGCAGTGGTCGGACTTGGAGGCGAAGATCGCCACCCGCTTCGGCACGGACAGGTCGCGCAGGGTGTAGCCGAGGCCGTACCGCTTCACCAGCTCCTTGTCGAAGTCGGCGCGCAGACCGGGCAGTTCGGCCCGCAGACCGTCCAGTCCGAAGACGGTGCGCTGGAAGAAGGCGCCGCCCTGCGGGTTGTCGGAGTACTGGTCGAGGGAGACGATGTTGGCGCCGTGCCGGCCGAGGACCGAGGTCACGGCCGCGACGATGCCGGTGGCGTCGGCGCCCTGGACGATCAGTGACGCCTGGTGCCCCGCTCCCCCGGTCTTCGGGGTGACGGTGTCGGGGGCGGTCCGCGTGACGGTCATACGAGGTTGTCCTTCCGGAACCGGGCGATCCATTCGGCCGTGGCCCGCAGCCCGCCGAAGGTGTAGAAGTGGATCTTCATGTCTCCGTGGCGGGCCGGGTCGTATCCCTCGGCGAGCGCCCGCAGGAACCTGTCGGGACCGGCGGTACCCATCAGGTTGGTGAGGGACAGGCCGTACTTCTTGGCGATCGAGGCGCTGGTGCCGACGCCGAACCGGGCGGCGTACGACATCAGTCGCCGGACACCGGCTGGGCCCGGGACGCCGATCCGGACGGGAAGCGCGATGCCCTCGGCACGCACCTGCTCCAGCCAGTCCAGGACGGGGTCCACGTCGAAGCCGAACTGTGTGATGACACCGCCGTCGAGTTCCTGCCCGGCGATGGACGCGCTCTTGTCGCGCAGCGCGGACCACAGCGCGTCGCCTCCGATGGCGGGGTGCCCCTCGGGGTAACCGCTGATGCTGACGTGCCGGACGCCGAACTCCCGCAGCAGTCCCGTCTCGATGAGCGCGAGCGAGTCCTCGTACGGGCCCTCGGGCCGAGTGGGATCTCCGCCGACGGTGAAGACGTTCGCTCCGGTGCCGTCGGCCCGCAGGGCGGCGAGGAACTCCTCGAACTCGCCACGCGAGGCGAGCCGGCGGGCGGAGATGTGCGGCACGGGCACGAAACCGAGGCGCTTGACGGCCCGGGATGCCGCCAGGCGCATCTCCAGGTTCTCGTTGCCGAGGAAGGTGACGTTGATGCGGGTGCCCTGCGGGATGGTGTCCCGGGCCTCTTCCAGCTTCGGGACGTCCTTGCCTGTCATCTCCAGGGAGAAGTCCTCCAGCAGCGATGTGCTCACCGCCGCCGGGGCCGTGCTGAGGGGGTTCATCGTGCTCCTCGTCGATGGGGAAGTCGATGGGGAAAGAGGGAAACGGGCGGGGCAGGGGCGGTGCGCAAGCAGTTCCGGCGATGTCCGTCGCACCCCGACGGGACGGGGAACCGCGCGACCGGCCCCTGCGGACCCGCAGCCGGCTCACCGGCAGCCGGCGGGGCTACCCGCGCCGGTATTCGGTGCGCGCGTGCCGGTCGAACGGGCTCGGCTGGACGGTCGCGCGGATGCGCGGGAACCCGAGGTCGGCCTCGGGGTCGGTACCCGGTCCCGGGTGCTCGCCCCAGACGACGGTCACCTCGGTGCCGGGCTCGGCGTGGGCCGAGTCGATCAGCGTCTGCGCCAGGACCGAGCCGACGGGGTCGATCGACGCGGACTGCATGGTCGTACCGACCAGTCCGGCCGAGGTCTCCACCCGGTGGCGGGCGTAGGTGAGGACGAAGCCGGGGTCCTCTCCCCCGCCCACGACCCGGCGCACGTCGTCCGCGTCGAGCACCAGCGTGACCTTGGTGCGACGGGGTTCGTCCTTGGCCTTGAGCAGGGCGTCACGGCCGTGGAAGTCGTGGCCGAAGTGGATCAGCCTGCCGTAGCCCAGCTCGTACGGGGAGACGTAGTAGTCGGCGATGTCCTCCGAGAAGTAGCTGCCGTTGAGGGGACGCTTCCCCTCGATGCCGAACAGGGGCAGCCATGCGCGGTATTCCGCGAGGTCGGGGTCGAGGTAGATGCCCGGCACCGGGGAGGGGATCCAACCGCTCTCGACGCTCGGCGTGGCGTACGCCAGCGCGCCGACCTGGACCAGGCCCAGCGGCTCGCCGGCCCTGAGGAATGCCTCGTGCACGTACGCCGCGTGCTCCCAGGGGCCGATGAACTCGTAGCCGGCCTGTCCGGCCATGCCGTGGCGCAGGGCCTCGAAGGAGCGGCCGTCGAGCGTGACCGGCGTCGAGTGGAAGAACCTGGTCCCCGGCAGCGGACCGCCGAAGACCTTTCCGATGAGCTCCAGCGCCAGCGGACCCTGGATCTGGTAGCGGAACAGCTTGGGGTCACCGCCGCCGGGGCGGAACGCCGAGGACGCGTCGGTCTCGAAGCCGACGTCGTAGCCGCCCTTCTCCGCGTGGTACCGCACCCAGTGCTGGGCGGCGGGGACGCCGCTGAGCAGGTACTTGTTCTCGGCGTGCCGGGCGAGGATGCCGTCGGTGACGATCTTGCCGTCGCGGGTGACGGGCACGAACTGCTTGGCCTGGCCGATCGCGAACTTCTCGAAGTTGTTGGCGCCGTAATCGGCCAGTACGCGGGTGGCGTCGGGGCCCTCGATCCACATGTCGTACATGTGGTGCGAGAGGTTGAGCAGTGCGACGCCCTCGTGCCAGGCCGCCTGCTCCTGGCGCCAGCCGACGTACTCCCGGTCGATCACCTCCGGGGTCCACGGCTCGGCGTTCGGCCGCCACAGCAGACCGATGGGCGAACCGGCCTTGTCGATGCCGTCCTGAAGACTGGGGGTTGCCATTGCGGCTCCTCTCAAAGCCATCCCCTGAAGCGCTAGATCGATCTAGTGACGCGGCTCGTCCCAGTCGACGCACTTCGGGAGGAAAAGGAGATCGCCAGAATCACTAGAACGATCTAGCGCAAGCTAGCAGACAGGATCGGAGCTTGGCGAGACCCGTGCGGCGCCTTTCCCCGGGACGACTCGGCTCCCGTCCGCCTCCTGGGCGTCCTCAGCCTCCTTACAATGGCCGGACGCCGTGCCCCCTGGGATTCGGGTGGGCACGACAGCGTCGGAGCAGAGGTGATGGGGACGTCCAGAAGAGTCACGCTGAACGACGTGGCCGCGGCGAGCGGTGTCTCTCGCGCCACCGTCAGTTTCGTTCTCAACGACGACCCTCACCAGACCATCTCCGCCGCCACCCGTGACCGGGTCAAGGAAGCGGCCCGGACGCTCGGCTACGTTCCGCACGGCGTGGCACGGGCCTTGCGCGAGGGAACCTCGCGGGTCGTCGTCCTGAACATCGACGCGGGCATGGAAGGCGCGTACTCCCGCGGCTACATCCACGGACTCGACACCGAGCTGGCCGCCCACGACCACGTCCTGCTGGTCCGGCACGGTCGGCACACCGCGCAGTCCACCCAGCAGGTCCTCGACGCCATCGTGCCCCGCGCGGTGATCCGCTTCGGCGAGACATACCTGACCGGTCACGTCCTCGACGACCTGGGAGGCGGCTGGCGGGGCGGTCTCGCCGCCCACACCGCCCTCCAGCTCCGCCACCTCGTCGACCACGGTCACACCCGCATCGCCCTCGCGCTGCCGGACACCGGGTCACCGCTCGCCGAGGCCCGCCTGCGCTTCACCGGGGACGCCGCGCGCGGCCTCGGCATCCCGGCTCCGGTGTCCTTCGTCGCCCCTCGCCCGCGGTCCGCCTGCGCGGACGCCGTCGCCGCGCTCCTCGCCCAGGATCCCCAGGTGACCGCCATCGCCGGTTTCAACGACGACGTGGCCCTGCGCGTCCTCACCGCCCTGCGCGACCTTGGCCGACGGGTACCGGCCGACACCGCCGTGATCGGCTTCGACGACAACGGCTACGGCGAACACGTCGTCCCCTCGCTGACCACGATCGACGTCGACGGCGAGGTCCACGGCCGGCTCAGCGCCCGACTCGCTCTGGGACTCGACACCAGCACCCTGGAGCCCCGGCCCGCGCGGGTCGTCGCCCGCGAGTCGGTCTGACAGGACAGGCCGGTTCGGGCCCCAACCAGGGCAAAACCCCTGGTCAGAGTGGAGATGCTGGTCAAGCCCCGCCCTACACGCTGTAAGGTGAGGAGCATGGCTGGCACAGACCCGCGGACCCGGGCCGAGCGGCGCAGCGCCGGTGCGCTGGAGAGCGAGGTCCTCGCCTCGCTGTGGGCGACCGACCGCCCTCTGACACCCGCCGAGAT
Organism: Streptomyces sp. NPDC090083; assembly: GCF_044747445.1. Lineage (NCBI taxonomy): Bacteria > Bacillati > Actinomycetota > Actinomycetes > Kitasatosporales > Streptomycetaceae > Streptomyces > Streptomyces sp. NPDC090083. Next base: position 885,844 of record NZ_JBIVED010000004.1, read on the forward strand.
CCAGTCCGGGATCGACGGACCCCTCGCGTACAACACCGTGCACACGATCCTCAAGCGGCTCTACGACAAAGGGCTCGTCCTGCGGGACGCGGAGGGGCGGCGCGGCGCGTACCGGCCGGCGAAGAACGCGGCCGAGTCGACCGCCCAGGCGATGCACGAGGCGCTGGACCGGGGTCCGGATCCGATCGCCGCGCTGCAGCAGTTCGTGACCGGGCTGAGCCCGGAGGAGGAACGGGCCCTGCGCGATCTGCTCGCCGGAGGCTGAGCGGCGGTCGGCCGGTCCACGGACCGCGGACACGTCCCTGTCAGCGGCCGCGAGGCTTGCCGCGCTTGGCGCCCTTCGCGCCGCCGGAGGAGCCGCGGGGGTTCCTGCCGGCCGTCTTGCCACCCGCCTTCCCCGCCGCCGGCTTGCGCCTGGCCGGGGTGTCGGGCCGCTTCGCCTTGGTCTTCGGCTGCGGGGGCGTCGGTGTACGGCCCCGCGTGCTGTTGACCGTGCGCCCGCGCACGATGCCGATGAAGTCCTCGACGAGGTCGGTGGTCGCGTCCTCCGGCCAGGACAGGGCGACGTCCGACTGGGGGGCGTCGAGGACGGTCCGGTAGGTGAGGTCCTTGCGGTGGTGCAGCCGGGCCAGGGACTGCGGGACGTAGAGGAGGCCGATGCCCGACGCCACGTGTTCGACGGCGTCCTCGGTGGTCGCGGGACGCTCGAACGCGGGCTCCCCCGGCGGCTGTTCCCAGCCGAGGACGTCGTCGAGGGGGTGCAGGACGGTCTCGTCGGCGAGTTCGTCGAGGGACACCTCTTCGGCCGCCGTCACGACATGGTCCTTCGGGGCGACGACGACGGTCGCCTCGGTGTAGAGGGGGATCGCGCTGAGGACCGTACGGTCGACCGGCAGCCGTACGAGTCCGGCGTCGGCCTCGCCGCGCCGCAGCACGTCGGACGCGTCCGCCGCCGGGACCGGGACGAGGACGAGGGGGACGTCGGGCAGGCGCTCGTTCCAGATCCGCACCCACTTGGCGGGCGTCACCCCGGGGACGTACGCGAGCCGGAACGTGGGGGATGCCTCCGAGCCTGTCACCCCGCAAGGTTACCCGCCGTGGTCGGCGGTCTCGAACGCGGTCGATACTCTTGACCGCATGAAGTCGCACCAGACCACCCAGACCATGAAGCCCGCCACGGCGGCGAAGAAGCTGGGTGTGTACCTCGAGGCCACCCCCGCCGAGTTCCAGAAGGGTGACGTCTCCCGCACCGAGCTGAACGAGCTGCAGGCCAACCCGCCGGAGTGGCTGCGCGAGCTGCGCGCCAACGGCCCGCACCCGCGCCCGGTCGTCGCCTCCAGGCTCGGCGTCTCCATCGCCGGTCTCGCGCGCGGCGGGGTCACCGAGCCGCTCACCACCGAGCAGATCGAGGCGCTGAAGACGGACGGGCCCGAGTGGCTGGAGAAGGAGCGCGCCACCCAGGCCGGGGTCCGCAAGGAAGCCGAGCGGATCAGGAACAAGAAGAGCGCCGGGAACGCCGGCAACGGCTGACGGCCGCGGGACCGAAGCGTTCAGGACGGAGAGCCACGCGGTGACGGACGGCCCGGCCGGCACGGGGAGACCCCCGGCGATGTACCGGAAGGTCGCGGCCGACCTCGGCCGGGAGATCGGCGAGGGCCGCTACGGCTCCGGCGGCCGGCTGCCCGCCGAGGGCGAACTCGCCGAGCGCTACGGCGTCTCGCGGGGCACGGTCCGCCAGGCGATGGCGCTGCTGCGCACCGAGGGCCTGATCGCCTCCCGGCGCGGCACCCGCCGGGTCGTGATCGGCTCGCCCCGGCCGCAGAGCTTCGGTGAACTCCTCAGCTTCACCCGCTGGGCACGGTCGACGGGCGAGGAGCCCGGCGGCCGGACCGTCGCCGTGGAGACCCGACCCGCCGACCCGGCCGAGCGCGAACAACTGCGGCTGGCGGCCGGGGATGAGGTGTACGAGGTACGGCGGCTGCGCACGCTCTCGGGGCGGCCGGTGATGATCGAGCGGACCGTGTATCCGCCCGCCGTGGGCGAGTTGATCGCCGGGCTGCCGACCGACACCGTGTCGCACACCGTCGCCCTGGAGGAGTCGGGCGTGCTGATCGCGGACGCCCAGCACACGATCGACCTGTGCCGGGCCGACGAGGAGGACGCCCGGCTGCTCGGCTGCCGGCCCGGCGATCCGCTGCTGCGGGAGCGCCGGTGCAGCACCGATCCGGCGGGCATCCCGGTCGAGTGGTCCGAGGACCGGTATCTCCCGGAGACGGTGGCCTTCACGGTGCACAGTTCGGCCGCCGCCGGTTCGCTGGCCCGCCGCCCGGCCGACGGAGCCTGACCTCAGCCGGTCCGCAGCAGGGCCGTGAGCAGCGGCCGGAAATGCCCGAAGTCCGGGGTGGGCGCCTCGGGGTCCTTGCCCTCGTCGTCCCAGCGGCGCACCGCGACCCCGTCGGCCGCGTAGGGGTTCGCCTCGTACGCGGCGACCTCGGCCTCGGACATCGGGCCGCCCTGCACCTCCAGTGTGTGCACCGACGCCGGGGAGAGACGGTCGAAGTAGCCGGGTTCGACCGCGCACAGATACCGCTTGGCCGCGACGTGCAGCCGGATCGGCTCGGTGACCTCGGGTCCGAACCACTCGGCCAGCCGGTCCGCCCCGGTGTGGCTGTGCCGGTTGTCGGTGCCCTGCATCAACTCCTCGCCGCTGACCGGTCCGTGGAAGTGTCCGAGGTCGTGCAGCAGTGCGGCGGCGACCAACGCGTCGGGCGCACCGGCCTGTTCGGCGCACGCGGCCGACTGGAGCATGTGCTGGGCCATCGTCACCTCCTCCCCCAGGTAGGCGCTCGCGCCCTCGCCCGCGAAGAGTCCGGCCAGTTCGTCCACGAACTTCCCCGCGGCCACGGCTCGTTCGCGGCGCAGGACGGCCAGCGTGCCGGCGAGTGCGTCGATGTCGGCGTAGGCGCCCTGGAGGTGGCGGGCGCCGCTCTCCTCGAAGGCGGTGCGCGCGTGCAGCAGCCGGACGTTGTCGAAGATCAGGCAGTCGCCGGGCAACAGCCTGAATTCCAGCTGGAGTTCGGGGCGCAGGGTGATCTCGGCGAAGGCGCGGTAGGCCCGGTAGAAGGCCTCCAGTTCGGCGGCGGGGAGCAACAGGGTACCTATGGAGCGGTTGTTGAAGCGCACTTCGCGGATCCGGCCGTGTCCGTCGACGTCGATCAGCGGCCGGTCGGCGGCCAGCGCGGTGTGCGCGTCGCTGAAGCGGAAGGGGACGGGGGTGCGGGTCAGCACGCCGAACGCCTCCGGGTTCTCGGCGCGCAGCAGTGCGGCGGCCTTGAACCCGTCGACCAGTCCGGAGCCCCCGCCGGTCGCCGCGTTGGTGAGGCAGTGCAGGAGCTGGAGGGTGGGGACGGGGTCGCGGTACGGGTTGTCGGTGTGCGGGGTGATCCGGGCGCCGGTGAAGGCGAGGTTGCTGGGGTCCGGTTCGACCCGTACGTCGAAGAGCCGCCCGTAGTTGGTCTCGCGGACGTACCCGAAGGTCTCCGCCACCTCCAGGACCTGTCCCGGGCGGCACGGTACGTCGCGGAGCACGGCGAAGCCGAGCCCGACGACCGACTCCAGTACGCGCGCCCTGACCGCCGGATCACCCTGGTACTCGGCCCAACCGGCCTCGGGGAGACGGCCGTTCAGGTCGGCGGCCGTCCACAGGGTCTTGCCGTTCTCGCCGCGCCGGTCACCGGGGTCGCCGCCGGTCCCGGGGCGGTGGGCGGTGAGCCAGCGCGTGGGGTACACGGACCGGTGTCCGTCGGGTGCCCAGTCGACCTCGACGCCGTCGGCGGCCGGCCGTACGGCGCCGAGCGCGAGGTCGGTGGGCAGGTCGGTGATCTGGAACAGCTTCTGGCCGTTGCGCGGGTCGCGGCACCGGGGGCAGGGACAGTTGTCCCGCAGCCAGGTGAGCGGCAGTTCTTCTACGGACGGTGACATCGCCATCACTCTCTCGCCAAGTTGTATAGCCAACTTTATCGACAGAGGGAACGTCTCAGCGCCGGATGGCCGGGAGACGACGCTCCGGCGACCCGTCCATGAACGCGGGCGGCGACCCGTCAGCGGGGCAGACGCATGCCCGCGGCGAAGACGTCGACCAGCCGGAGCGCGTCGTAGCGGTCGTCGCCCTCCACGCCGGCGCAGAGGTTGCCGACGCCGCGCATGATCTCGTAGGCGGTCAGGTCGGACCGGACCTCGCCGGCGGCGACCGCCGCGTCGAACAGCTCGGCGCACACGGGCAGCAGGCGTTCCAGGAAGTAGCCGTGCAGCGCCTCGAAACCGGCCGTGTCGGACCGCAGCACGGCGGCGAGGCCGTGCTTGGTGACCAGGAAGTCGACGAAGAGATCGATCCACTCGCGCAGCGCGGCGTACGGCGTCGCGCTGCTCGCCAGCAGCGCCGGGCCGGCTTCGGCGCAGGCCTCGATCTGGTGGCGGTAGACGGCGATGACGAGATCCGCGCGGGTCGGGAAGTGCCGGTAGATGGTGCCGAGTCCGACTCCGGCCTCGCGTGCGATGTCACGCACCGGGGCGTCGACGCCCGACGCGACGAAGACCTTGGCGGCGGCGTCGAGAAGGGTCTCCTTGTTGCGCCGGGCGTCCGCACGCCTGGACGGGCCGTCCGCCGCCTTCGCCGGGGCCATGGGTCCCGCGTCCGCACCGCTCTCACTCACCGCGCAACTCCTCCATCTCGCGACTTGCCAAAACGGAACAGCGTTCCGTATCGTTTCCGGAACAAGGTTCCGCTTGCCCATGATGCCAGAGCGGAGGCCGGCCGACCACGCCGTGCCCGCCGCCCGCCTTGTCGAGGAACGGACGACACCATGCCCGACGCCCCCCGCCCCAGCTTCGGAATCATGACCGCCCCCATGCAGGTCGGCTACGACGACCTGCTCCGTGTCTGGCGCGAGGCGGACACCGTCCCGGAGATCGAGCACGCCTGGCTCTTCGACCACCTCATGCCGATCGGCGGTGACCCGGACGGTCCGGCCTTCGAGGGCTGGACACTGCTGTCGGCCCTCGCCGCGCAGACCCGGCGGCTGCGGCTCGGCGTGATGGTGACGAGCAACCGCTTCCGGCCGCCCGCGCTGCTGGCGAAGATCGCCACGACCGTCGACATCGTCTCCGGCGGACGGCTCGACTTCGGCATCGGCGTCGGCTCACGCCCGGATCATCCGCTGGCCCGGCGGGAGTACGCGGCACACGGCCTCCCCTTCCACGACTCCGCGCACGCCGTGGCGAGCCTCGCCGAGGCCTGCACGCTGATCCGCCGGCTGTGGACGGAGGAGAAGCCGTTCGACTTCGAGGGCACCCACCACCGGCTGACCGGGGCGTTCGGCAATCCGAAACCCGTCCAGCGCCCCCACCCGCCGATCCTCATCGGCGGACGCTCGGCCGCGACGCTCCGCGTGGTCGCCGAGCACGCCGACCTGTGGAACATCCCCGGCGGCGACATCACCGACGCCATCGCCCGCAGCGCCCTCCTCGACCGCTACTGCGCCGACATCGGCCGCGACCCGGCCGCCATCACCCGCTCCATCCACCTCTCCGTCTCCTACGACCGCCCCGAGGCCACCCGCGCGGCGATCCGCGAGGCGCTCGACGCGGGCTTCCCCCACATCGTGCTCGGGCTCCCCTCGCCGTACCCCGACGGGGTGGCGCACTGGGTCGCCGACGAGCTGGTCCGCGAGGCGGGCTGAGCGGGTCAGTCGTGCGGGAACGAGTGGTGCTCGTGGGCGACCAGCCACCGGCCCCGCTCCTTGCGCAGGCCGAAGGTCAGCCGCAGCCGCAGGGTGGGGTGTTCGGCGAACTCCTCGGGAGTGCCGCACCGGAGCAGGGCATGGGCGTAGGCGACGTCCGTGCCGGCCGTGATGTCGAGGGAGTCGATGTCGAAGCGGGCGCCCTGGGCCTGCCACTCGAAGAACGGCGGCCAGGTCGCGCGGTAGGCCGCGAGGCCGTGGATGCCCGCGTGCGGGGGCGGGACGTCGTACATCACCAGGTCCTCGGCGTGGTCCGCCATGACGCGGTCGAGGTCGCCGCGGTGGACGGCCTCGGCCCAGCCGGTGATGAGGGTACGGATCTGTGTCACGTCGTCGGACATGGCGTCGGCTCCTGTTCCTGTCCCCCAGTCCATGGTCTCTCCGCCGGGTCGCCTTCCCGATCTTCGGCACACCATCGCCCCGGCCGGACGGCCGGGACGGATGGCACACTCTCCGTGTGCCGCTGACTTTCGACGACCTCCTCGCCCGCGCCACCGCGCTCACCGCCCCCGGCCGGCGTGCCGTCCTGGGGATCGCCGGCAGTCCCGGCGCGGGCAAGACGACCCTCGCCGAGCGCCTGGTGCGGGAGCTGAACGGCAGCGGGGTGCCGTGGGTCGCGCACGTCCCCATGGACGGCTTCCACCTCGCCGACGTCGAACTGGACCGCCTCGGCCGCCGCGACCGCAAGGGCGCGCCCGACACCTTCGACGCGGCCGGTTACGCGGCGCTGCTGCGGCGGCTGCGCGAGGAGACCGGCGAGGTGGTGTACGCGCCGGGCTTCGAACGGGTGCTGGAGCAGCCGATCGCGGGCGCGATCCCGGTGCCGCCCACGGCCCGGCTGGTGGTGACGGAGGGCAACTACCTGCTCCTGCACGCCGGTTCATGGGCGCGGGTACGGCCGTGCCTGGACGAGGTGTGGTTCTGCGAGGTCGACGAGGACGAGCGCGTCCGCCGACTCGTCGCCCGGCACGAGGAGTTCGGCAAGGACCACGCCACGGCGGTGGCATGGGTGGCGGGCACCGACCAGCACAACGCCGACCTGGTGGCGACGACACGGGAACGGGCGGAGCTGGTCGTGCCGGCCGGTGCGCTGCCCGCGCCGGAGCGGAACTCGGCGGCGCGGGCAGGCGGTTGAGGACCCTCAGGCGCGCAGGGTGAGCTCCGGCTCGGCGTCGGGGCCGCCCGCCACGTGCCCGATCACCGCGGTGAACGCCTCGGTGCGCACGGTCAGGCCGTCCTCACCCGGCTCGAACGCGGGCGTGAAGGCGGCGTCGCCGGGTCCGTACCGTACGGCGAACACGTGCAGGTCCTCGGGAGCGCCCGGCGCCGGTCCGGCCTCCAGTGCCGAGGAGCCGACCAGGTGGCGCCAGCCCTCGTCGGGGTTGCCGTAGCCGCGCGGGTCGGCGGCGAGGGCGAACGCGGCCTGTTCCTGGGTGAGTTCGGACCGGGCGTCGAAGTGCTCGGCGTCCTCGGCCGTCGGGTGGGTGAGGCGCAGGGTGCCCGCGGCGGTGACGTCGCCCTCCGCCGTCCTGCGCACCCGCTCGCCGTCGTCCGCCGCGTAGGGCAGCCCGGCCAGCAAGTACGGTGCGCCGTCGAGCCGTTCGACCGCCACGGTCGTCCAGAGCCGGGTGCCGTCGGTGACGTACAGGGACCGGATGTGCCGCAGGACGTGGTCGCGGCCGACGACCGGCTTGGTGACCAGCTTGGCGGTCAGGCCGTCGGCCCGGACGTCCCTGACCCGCACCTCGCCCATCGGACGGCACAGCAGGAAGCCGTCGAGCACCGGGCCGAAGCCGTGCTGCCGGTTCACGGCGGCGGGCAGGTAGTACGTGCCGTCCGCCTCGACCACCGCCGGGGTCATCCTGTCGTCGAAGGCCACGGACACGGTACCGGCGCGGAGTTGGTGGCGGGCCGGCACCGTCGACGGTGTGCGGTGCCACGGTGTGCCGTCCTGGATCTGCCAGACCAGCATCCACGCGAAGTGGCCGTCCACTCCCCCGTCCGGCTTGACCGCGTGCCGGCCCCAGCGGCTGTCGCCCCGGTAGCGGCCGATGTCCGAGCCGATCCGGCTGCCGAAGTAGCGCAGGCCCAGGACGGATTCGAAGCCGGAGTGCTGCTCGCTGTAGCGCGGACCGCCGTTGTCGAAGCCGCCGTTGGTGAGGCGGGCGTCGATGTAGCGGGCGAGCGCCTCGCCGTCCTCGGCGAAGACGTCCTCGCCGCTGACGATGTGGGCCTGGGCGAGGAACGACAGGGAGATCGGGCCGTAGTTGTTGTCGTAGGCGCCGCCGTGCTCGGGCGGGAGGAGGGCGCCGCGGTCGCTCACGCGGTGGGCGCGGATCTCGTCGGCGTACACGCCGAGGGCACGCGCGCGGACCGACTCGCCCTCCTCCGGCGGGAGATGGCGGGCCAGCATCAGGCCGCCGACCACGCAGCCGATGGCCTGGTTGCCGGCCTCCTGCGGGTTGAAGAAGGTCGCCTCGGTGAGCCAGCGCCAGTAGCCGTGCGCCAACTCGGCCAGGGCGGTGCGCTGTTCGTCGTCGACGAGGCCGTCCGTCGCGTCCAGGACGTTGACCGCCTGGAGCAGCGCCCATGCCGTGCTCGGCCAGTCGCCGATGGGGTGCGCGCCCGCCTCCAGCACGTAACGGGCGTACGGCAGGCCGGAGTCGCGGACCTTCAGGTTCGGATAGCCGGGGTTGTCCTCGGTGTAGACGCGCTCGCGGAGGTGGAAGGCGAGGCTGCGCCGTACCGCCTCCGGCAGCCGCGGGTCCTTGCCGCGCTGCCAGGCGAGGGCGAGCAGGGACGTCAGGCCGAGCGAGGTGTCCCCAATGTCGTCCTGGCAGTCGGGGTGTTCGAGGTTGCCCTCGGGGGTGATGCGGCGGAGGGCCTGTTCGGCGACGTCGGCGAGGACCGCGTCGTAGGCCTCCGGGGTGTCGGGGAGGTGGTGCAGCGGGCCGCGCTGGTGGAGGAGGTGCACGGGTGGGTCAGCCCTTCGTGCCTGAGGTGGCCATGGCGTGGGTCGTCGGGTCAGGAGGCGGGTGCGGGACGGCGGGCACGCAGGGCGACGGTCAGGGTCTGCGGGCCGTGTCCACCGAGGTGGACACGGTTCCCGGACGTCGCGTCGGTGCCGCCGACCACGGTGAGGTCCTGCCCCGGGTCGTACCGCAGTACGTCCTCCCGGTCCGGTCCCGCTAGTGGTTCGCCCGCCTCGACGGTGGCCTCGACGCGGATCTCGTCGTCACCGGCCCGGTAGGTCATCGGGCCGGTCGTCAGGCACCAGCGGGTGTCGCCGATCGGCGCGGCCCCGTCCACGACACCCCCGGGGCGGAAGGTAAGTTCGAGGGACCAGGGCACCCGCGGGCCGCTGATGTCGATCCGCAGGTCGGCGCCGTCGTCCAGCAACTCCACGTCGACGCGGGTCGTTTGGGAGACCTCTTCCCGGGGGCGGTCCGCGAAGGACAGTGCGGCGGAGAAGCGGCCCTCGTCCTCCAGGCGGTAGACGGCGTCGTAGCGTCGCTGGTCCGGCGGGAGGGGCTGGTAGTAGGCGGCCGACTGGGTCTCGGTGAGCCGGTACCGGTTGTCCGCGAGGCGTTGCGTGTCGGCGGCGCGGAACGGGCCCAGGTCGAAGAAGCCCCGGGAGAGGCGGACCGCGTCGAGGACGGCGGCGCCCGCGAACAGGCGCAGGAAGGTGGGGTTGCAGGCCAGGCCCGAGCGGATGCGCCGGTGTCCGGGCACGTCCGAGCCGCCGTACAGGACGCTGTGCGCGGTGGCGGAGGCGTGGGAGGCGAGGCGTGCGGTGGTGAAGTAGCGGTCGCGGGGCAGGAGTTCGGGCTCCGGCGGCGGCAGCTCGCGGCAGAGGTCGGGGGCGAGGAGGGTCTCGGCGAGGAGGTTCGGGTCGTCGATGCCGTCGGCCGCCGCCTGCCGGGCCGCCCTGCCGAGGTCGCCTCGGCCGGTGCGGATCGCGAGGAGCCGGTAGTGCGCGAGATAGGGCGCCAGCGGGAACGGGTGCTTCTGGTCCTGGCGCCGGGAGTGGACGGTCTCCACCGTGCCGTCCGGCCTGATGAGGTCCAGGGTCGCGGTGAGGTTGCGTTCCACGGCGTCCCGCAGGGCGGGGCGGCCGAGGACGTCGGCGAGCAGCAGGAGCGAGGGGTTGGACACATGGGAGGCGTAGACGGCGCTGCGCTCCGAGTAGAGGCCCTCCGCGTCGATGTCGATGCCCTCGGCGAGCCACTGCTCGACGCGGTCGAGGAGCCGGCCGTCGGGGAACGACCGGTGCAGCCGGGCCAGGGCCGCGCTCAGTTCCCAGCGGTGGTTCGGGGTGTGCACCCCGCCGGTCAGGAGGCTCCCGGAGGCGGCGCCGGCGATCTCGGCCAGGGCGGCGGCGACCGCGCGCAGTTCCGGACCGGCGGCCACCGCGAGGACGTGGGCGTCGCACACGTCGTTGACGGTGAACGCGGAGTCCGGCGGCGACTGCACGTTGTCGCCGCCCGCGAACAGACCGGTGCCGGTCTGCGCGGCCCGGAGGGCGCGGAGGTGGGTGAGCGCGGCGGCGACGGCCCGACCGCTGCCGTGCAGGGCCGAGTCCGGCGAACGGTACGCCGCGACCAGGGTCTTCACCCGGCGCGCCAGGACGCGATGGGTGACACCGGCGGGTTCCTCGTCGGGGACGGCCGCCAGGGGGACGGCCGTCCGGTCGGCGGCGCGGGCCACCGACCGGACGAACGCGTGGTCGAGCGCGGTGGGCACAGTCAGTCCTTCAGTCCCGCGTTGATGTCGGCGCTCATGACGTACCGCTGGAAGACCAGGAAGATGGCGATCAGCGGGATCATCGAGATGACCGAACCGCCCAGCAGTACCGACCAGTTGATGTTCTGCGCGCCGACGAGGCTCTGGATGCCGATCTGGACGGTGAACTTGTTCGGGTCGTTCAGCATCAGCAGCGGCCAGATGTAGTCGTTCCACCGCCACTGGAAGGACAGGATGGCGAGGGTCAGCATGATCGGCCGGGAGATCGGCACCATGATCCGCAGGAAGATGGACAGTTCACGGGCGCCGTCGATGCGTGCGGCCTCGACGAGTTCGTCGGGGACCGTCAGGAAGAACTGGCGGAACATGAAGCAGCCGGTGGCGGTGAGCACGGCCGGGAGGATGATGCCGGCGAACGAGTTGTAGAGGCCGAGGTCGCGGACCACCAGGAACTCGGGGGCGAGCATGACCTCGGACGGCAGCATCGTGGTGGCCAGGATGCAGAGGAAGAAGAACTTCAGCCACCGGTTGTCGTACTTGGCCAGCGCGTACCCGGTGCAGCAGCTGACGCCCACCGTGAGGATGGTCGTGATCACGCACACGAGGGCCGTGTTGATGAAGTACTGGGAGAAGTTGGCGCTGTCCCACGCCGCCTTGTAGCCCGACACGGTGGGGTGGTGCGGCAGCACCGTCAGCGGGAGGGAGAACAGGTCCCCGGCCGGCTTGAAGGAGCTGAGGACGAACCACGCGACCGGCAGCCCGTAGAGGGCGGCCAGGATCCACAGCAGTGTCGTCGCGGGGACCGCGCTCCGGAGTCCGCCGTCGCGGCCGTTGCGGCGCTGCTTCCTGGTGCGGGTCCGGACGGGCCGGGGGTCGACCGGACGCGGCGTGTCGGTGGTTGTCATCGGTTCTCCACCCGTCGGTTGACGACCAGCTGGATGATCGCGACGGCCATCAGGATGAGCATGAGCACGAACGACGCGGCGCTGGCGTAGCCGATCTGGCCCCGGTTGAAGCCGGTCTCGTAGATGTACTGGACCAGCAGGTTGTTCGAGGTGCCCGGTCCGCCGTTGTTGAGGGAGACGAACAGGGGATATTCCTTCATGGCGTTGATCGTGTTGAGCAGGATCACGATGAAGGAGGTGGGCGCGATGCTCGGCAGCGTGATGCTCCTGAACTGGCGCCAGGGACCGGCGCCGTCGAGCGAGGCCGCCTCGTAGTACGACACCGGCACGTTCTTGATCGCGGCGATGAACAGCAGCATCGAGAAGGCGGTTCCCCACCAGGCTCCGGCCATGACCACGACGCCCAGCGACAGGTCCGCGTTCGACTGCCACGCGATGGCGTGCCCGCCGAGCTTCTCGATGACGTAGTTGATCAGTCCGAAGTTCTCGCCGAACAGCCACCGCCACAGGACACCGACGACGATGGGCGAGATGAGCCACGGGACGAAGAAGACGACACGCGCGACGGAGGCACCCTTGGCCTGCTTGCTCACCACCAGGTTGGCGATGAACAGCGACAGCACGAAGTTCAGCGGGACGACGAGGACGGTGTACAGCAGCGTCCGGAACAGCGCGTCGTAGAAGGTGGAGTCCCCGAACAGGTGCTGGTAGTTGTCCAGTCCGATGAACTGGAAGGCCCCCACTCCGGTGTAGTTCGTGAACGAGTACACGAGCCCGATCACCGCAGGCCACACGAAGAACAGCGCGAAGAGCACGACATTGGCCGCGATGAGGACGAGCGGCGCGAGGGTGTAGGTGCTACGTCGTTTCCTGGGCGGCCTCACGGACACGTCCGCGGCGCTATGTGTCATCTTCCTGACTTCCGTACTGGTGGAATGGATCGCTGTGGCTCACGCCGTGAGCCCGGCATGACGTGGGTGCCCGGGGCGGGCGGCGGCGTCCGGCTCCCGCCGCCCGGCCCCGTGGCCCACGATCAGCCGCCGACCGCCTGGTTGTAGCCGTCCACGATGTTCTGCAGGGCCTTGTCGACCGACTGCTGGCCGTTGATCGCCTTGCCGAGCTCCGTCTTGGTCGGGTCGGTGGTGAGGCTCTTGCCCTTCAGCACCCAGGCCGTCTGCGCGTTGTTGAAGTAGCCCGAGATGGGGGCGTACAGCGGGATCTCCTGGTTGTAGAGCTTGAACGCCGCCTGGGCCGCCGCCGACTTGAACGGGTACTTCGGGTTCAGGCCGCTCTCGACCGGGAGGAAGCCGGAGGTCTCGACCAGCTCGGTGTAGTTCTTCGGCTCGTACACCCAGGACATGAACTTCTTCCCGGCGGTGGCCGCGGCGCTGTTGTTGTTGAAGCCCACCATCATGCCGCCGCTGTTGACGTCACTGGCCTGCACCGGCTGGGCCGGGGTGGGGACGCTCGCCCACTCGAACTTCTTGACGCTGTCCGCGAAGGAGGCGACCTGCCAGACGCCGGACCAGTAGGCGACGACGTCACCGCTCTGGAACATGGCGGACGGGTCGGCGCCGCTGGTCCACACCGACTTGGGCATGACCTTGTCGTCGTTCAGACCGACGAAGTACTTGACGGCCTTCTTGGTGGCGTCGTCCACCGAGAACTTGCCGGAGGAGTCCGCGTGGACGTACTTGCCGCCCATCTCGTACACCATGGCGCGCAGCCGGGACGGCGACTGGTCGAAGGTCAGGGAGTACTTGGCGCCGGTCTTCTCGCGGACCTTGTTGGCCGCGGCGATGAACTCGGTCCAGGTCCAGGTGTCCGTGGGCGTGGCGGGGACGGCGACGCCGGCCTTCTCGAAGAGCGACTTGTTGATGAACAGGCCGGAGGCGGTGACGTCCGAGGGAATGGACAGCACCTTCCCCGAGGAGTCCTTCGCGAGGAAGTTCGAGTTGATGTTGTAGCTCTTGTTGTTGGCGATGGAGCTGAGGTCGATCAGCTTGCTCGACCAGATCGGGTCCAGCGCCGGGACGTCCGCCACGTCGGGCAGCGAGTTGGCCTGCGCCGCGTTGTGCAGCTTCGTCGGGTACCCGTCGTAGGGGATGTTGACGAGCTTGACGTTGACGCCGGTTTCCTTCTTGTACTGCGCGACCAGCTTCTTCCAGCCCGCGTCCTGTCCGGGGACCGTGGAGATCCAGAACGTCAGCGACTTCGCGTTGCCGCCCGATTCGGAGCCCGATCCGCAGGCGGAGAGCAGCAGGGCACCTGCCGTGGCAACGGCAGCGAGGGGAACAAGGCGGCGCATGCCGCCGCGGCCGAGTCGGCTGGAGCGCCGCACACCCACAGTGGTCATCTTCGATCCCTTTTTCGTCGTAGGGGACGGAGCACGGCGCCGACCGATGCGGCACGGGTGCATTTTGCAAGAAAGTTCGCTTTCCGGGGGCGCGGCCTCGCCCGGCCGTGTCATCCGCACGGGGCGAGGTCCCCGGCCGTCGTGGCCGTCACCGCACGAGCACACCCTCATGCGGTTGCCGTACGTCGCGTACGGGCTGGGAGGCTCACCCCAAGTCGGCGTCCCGGCCGACTTAGAAAGCGCTTGTCCGGACATTGGCAGACCAAGTCGGAGGCCGTCAATCCTTCACCCCCGCACCATCGGTCACGGTTTGGACTCCTCTGGCCACCGCGAGCCGGGCGGCGCCCACCACGGTGCCCAGTTCGCCGACCGTGCTGCTGACCACCTCGGTGGGCCAGCTCAGCCGCTCCAGCTCGGCCCGCACACCGGGCAGGAGCTGCGGGTCCGTGCCCGTGCTGCCCCCGAGGACGATCAGTCCCGGGTCCAGTACGGCGGCCACCGCGGCGGCCAGCCGGCCCACGTCGGCGGCGTGCCGGCCGACCAGCGCGGCGGCCGTGCCGTGCCCCTGGCGGGCGAGCGCGAAGAGCCGGTCCGCGCTGCCCGGCCGCGGCCCGTCGGTGTCCTGCCAGGCCGCGGCGGCCCGGCGCAGCAGCGAGCGGGCGCCCACGTACTCCTCCAGGGCCTCACGGCGGGGCTCCACGGCGTCGTGCCAGGGGTAGGGCAGCCGGGCCAGCTCACCGGCCGCGCCGTTCGCGCCGCGCAGCACATGGCCGCCGACGACGATGCCGAGACCGATGCCGACGCCGATGCGGAGATAGCCGAAGGTGGTGCGGCCCCGGGCGGCGCCCTCGTGCAGTTCGGCGAGGGCGGCGCAGTTGACGTTGTTCTCCAGGTGGACCGGCACGCCCGGCGGCAGGGCGACCGTCATGGCGTCGAACACCGGGCCCGCCTTGGCGGTCGCGGGGCGCATGCCGGCGCCCGCGCGGTCGCGTGCGGCGACATCACCGACGGCGACGACGACCGTGCGCAGCGGGGTGCCCGCGGGCAGCGCGTCCAGGGCCTCCCGGACGGCATCGGCCGCGTCCTCCCGGGAGCCGGTCGCCTCGGCCAGCGGGGTGCCGTCCAGGGCGCAGCCGCGGACCCGGGTGAGGGCCGGGCCGAGATCGACGGCGAGTACGGCGCCCGCGGCCGGGCCGAGCCGGTAGACGGCCGCGTTGCGTCCCGTGCCGCCGGAGGCGGTGCCGGAGTGGGCGGCGAGCCGGACCTGCTCCAGCTCCACGACGGCGGAGGACACCGTCGGCTTGGACAGGCCGGCCAGGCTGGCCAGCTGCGGCCGGGTGGCACTGCCGGCTCGCGCCAGCACCTCGAAGACCGCGCTCGCGCTCTCGGTCAGCCGGGACTCCTGCGCCACGACGTGTTCCACGCTTCCCCCAGTTCGCTGGCCGCGCCCGGCGGGGTGTCCGTGGGGCGCGGCGATGGGATGTCCTGACGTCACGCGGGCCCGGGCGGCGGTGCCCGTGACCGAGTTCGCAATGACTCTTGACGCACTGTACTTCGTTAGTTAACTTCCTAACGAACGTCACGGTACTCGCCTGCCGTGGTCCGTCAGAAGCCCGTCCCGGGGCTTCCCTAGTGCTCCAACCACCGCTCCCGCGGACACGGTTCGCCCACCGTCGCAGCACGCGCAACGACGAAAGAGGTTCCGTGCAGGACTCCACGCCCCTCGTGGTCGGCATCGACGTGGGTGGCACCAAGACACATCTGCGCGCCTGCGCGGGTACGGATGTCGTCGCCGACCACATCCGTACCAGCAGCGGCTGGCGGCCGCACGACCCCGTGGCCGCCGCCGACTGGCTGACCGCCGTCGTCCACGACGTCCTGCCCGCGCACACGCGCCCGGCCGCGGTCGCCGTGGGCGGACACGCCTGCGAGACACCCCGGCAGTGCGCCGGGATCCGTGCCGCGCTGGAGGACCGTCTCGGGACTCCCGTCCTCGTGGTGGGCGACGCCGAACTCCTCGTCCCCGCCGCCGGGTTGGACAAGGGTGTCGGCCTCGTGGCCGGCACCGGCTCCGTCGCGGTGGGCCTGCTCGCGGACGGCGGCCGGCTCCAGGTCGGCGGCTGGGGCGCGGTGCTCGGCGACGAGGGCGGCGCCGCGGGACTCGTCCGCGAGGCGGCCCGCGCCGCCTGGGCCGCGCACGACCGGGGCGAGGCCCCGGACCACCTCGCCAAGGGACTCGTCGAAGCGTTCGCCGTGGCCGAAGTCCCCGCGCTGGGCGACGCGTTGGAAAGCGCTTCCGACGTCTCCGCCGACTGGGGCCGTCACGCCCGCGTCGTCTTCACCGCCGCCGACGCCGGCTCGCTCCTCGCGCGCGAGGTGATAGCGGAGGCCGGCCGGTCCCTCGCCGCACTCGTCGTACGGCTCGCCGAACGCGGCGTCCCCGTCGACGACGTGGTGGTCTCGGGCGGCACCATCCTCGCCCAGCCCAGGCTGTACGACGCGGTCACCGCCGCGCTCGCCGAGCGGCTGCCGGGGGCGCGACCCCAGCCGATCCAAGTGCCGCCCGTCGAGGGCGCGGTGGCGCTGGCCCGATCGATCCTGTGAACCGCACGGCCCCCGTTCACCCGGGGGCCATGTGACGGACGCCGAACCCCTTCCAACGGGACACGGCCCGCCGCAAATCTTCGCACGTACGCATCACCCGACGTATGCGCTTTCTCGCGTCGCACCGCGCACCACAGCCGATCGCACGACCCCACCGGCCTCACCGCCGCAGACCTCAAGAGAGGCACACCCATGCCGTCACCCGCCGGGCAGCGCACGAACGACGTTCGACCCGCCGTGAACAGACGTGGTTTCCTCAAGACCTCGCTCGGCGCCTCGGCCGCCGTGGTCGCCGCGCCCACGCTGGTCAGTTGGCTGGCCGCCGCGGACGCCAAGGCCGGCACGTCCCCGCTGCCCTTCGTCGACGACTACAAGAGCAACGTCAGCACGAACCTCACGCCCGAGACCAACGCCGTGGTCCGCGTCCTCGGCGGCATGGCGCTGACATGGAAGACCGGCGCCGCCTGGAACACCGGCACACCGCTGCGCCCCGAGATCCTGCGCGCCAACATGCGGTACTGCGCCGACCTCACCACCCGGCGCACCCAGGCACAGGCGAAGGAGGCGTTCCTCTACGACCGCCAGCACCAGAGCTACGCGATGATCGCGGGCCTCGGTCCGCTGGCCGACCTCTACAAGTCCGGTGCCCTGGCGGTCACTTCGATCACCAGCGCCCCCGAAGGGACGCCCGCGACGACCATCAGCGACGCCGTCCCCGCCGACGCGCCCGCCGGTGCCGCGCTCGGCGCCGGCTCGCACGACTCGGTGCTCGGCAAGGTGGCCGAACTGGTCGACACCGTGCGCGGCAACTACGCCTCGGGCAACCCCGCCAAGTACGCCTACCAGTACCCGCGTCCGTGGCGCATGAACGAGCGGAGCGAGGTCGTCGACACCGGCGAGGTCGACTCGCTCGGCTACCCGGTCTACGACTCCAAGGTCGTCGTCGCCCCTCAACTCCTGCGCCAGCGCAGCACGTCACCGGTCGACGACGGCGGCTTCCCCAGCGGTCACACCAACGCCTTCCACCTGGCGGGCCTCGCCTACGCGTACGCCGTACCGGAGCGCTTCCAGGAACTGGTCACCCGTACCTTCGAGTTGAGCCACACCCGGATCATGGCCGGCATGCACTCGACGGTCGACGTCATCGGCGGCCGCGTCATGGCCACCGCGCTGGCCGCCGCCACGCTCGCCGACCCGGCCAACGCGGCGCTCAAGACCGCGGCGCGCGCCCAGGCACTCGCCTACTTCGAGGCGCGGACCGGCACGACGGCGGACACCCTGTACGCCTACGCCCACGCGGCGACCACCGCGACCGACCCGTACGCGGACCGCACCGCCAACTCCCGTCTGGTGCGCGACAAGTTCACCTACGTGCTCCCCCGCAGCGGCCGTGACAAGGCGCTCACCGTGCCCAAGGGCGCGGAGGTGCTGCTGGAGACCCGGCTGCCGTACCTCTCCGCGGCCCAGCGCCGCGAGGTGCTGCGCACCACCGCGCTGCCGTCCGGGTACGTCCTGCTCGACGGGTTCGAGCAGTGGGGCCGCCTCAACCTCTTCGCCGCCGCGGACGGTTACGGCTCCTTCGACTCCGATGTCGTCGTCGCCCTCGACGCGGCGGCCGGGGGCTTCGGCGCGGCCGACGCCTGGCGCAACGACATCGACGGCTGCGGCGGCCTCACCAAGCAGGGCTCCGGCACCCTCACCCTGACCGGCCACAACGCGTACACCGGCGGGACCCTCCTCACGTCCGGTGTCCTGGTGGCCGGTTCGGCACACGCGCTGGGCCACGGCGACGTGAGCGTGCTCGGCGGTTCGCTGCGGGTGGCGGAGTCCGCGCAGATCCACGGCTCCTACACCCAGCAGTCCGCGACCCTTGAGGTCACGCTCCGCTCGGGCCACCAGCCCGCCGTCGAGGTCACCCGGCGCGCGACGCTCGGCCGGGGCAGCGTGCTGGCCCTGCGGTTCGACGCCGGACACCCGCCGGCCGCGGGCTCCACGGTGCGGGTCCTGGGCGCCTCCTCGCTGCGCGGCCAGTTCGACCGCGTCACGGTGAACTCGGACACGCTGCGGGCCGTACCGCTGTATACGGCGGAAGGTCTGTCGGTACGACTCCTGAAGCGGTGACGCCCCAGGTGGCGGGAGCGGTGCGACAGTAGGGCCATGCCCCGGCTCCGCTTCGCTCCCGCCACCACGCGGCCGGCCTCACCGCAGGGCGGATGATGGCGCGCGAACAGCACTCGGTCCTCGACCCCGGCACGCTCGACGACACGGGCGGCGGGGACGCTCCGCCACGCGTCGTCGGCTCCCGGTCGGCACGCCTGTACGCCGGGCTGCGGCACCGCAAGCGATGGCTGCTGCCGCTCCTCGTGGTGGTGCTCCTCGCACAGATGGCCGCCGTGATGATCACGACCGCCGTGCAGCAGACACCGACCATCGACGAGCCGGTGTACGTGGCCACGGCCACCGTCTACCTGCGGGAGCACAGCCTCGACTACAACCCCGAGCACCCGCCTCTCGGGAAGCTGGTGATCGCGGCCGGGATCGCCGTCGCCGACCCGCACTTCGACGCCGACTACCAAGGAAATCAAGGTGCGTTGGGGCGCCATCTGCTCTACGAGTCGGGCAACGACCCCTGGCGGCTGATGTTCTGGGCCCGTCTGCCGGTGATCGTCCTGACCCTGCTCTTCGGGCTGGTCGTGTTCGCCTTCGCGCGGGAACTCGTGGGACCCGCCCGGGGGTTGATCGCGCTCGCGCTGTACGCGTTCTCGCCCGACATCATCGCGCACGGCTCGCTGGCCACGCTCGACGTGCCCGAGGCGGGCTTTCTGCTGACGTCGGTGTGGCTGCTGTGGCGGGCCAGAGGGCGGCCGACGCTGTATCTGCCGCTCGCGGGGGCCGCGCTCGGGGCCGCCGTGGCGACGAAGATGAGCGCCCTGCCCGCCGTGCCCGTCCTCATGCTGCTCGCCGTCGCGTCGGTGTGGTCCGCCCGCCGCCCGGCCGAACGCGCCACCCGGCTCAGGGCGTTGGCGCTCGGGACGGCGGGCGCGGCCGTCGTGGCCGTGGTCGCGCTGGCCGTCGTATGGGCGTCGTATCTCGTCGTCGATCCGCGGCTGCGGTTCACGTCCACGACGGCGGTGCCCGTGATCCACGGGCTGCGCGGGCAGTTGGTGCCGCTGCTGCCGTTCCCGCGGCCGTTCCGGGACGGGATGCTCATCCAGTTCGGCATGGAGGACTACCCGTGGCAGGGCTTCCTGTTCGGGCACCTCTACACCGGGTCGCACTGGTACTACCTCCCGGCGGCCCTGCTGGTGAAGACACCGCTCGGCATGCTCGCGCTGTGGGCGGCGGGTGCCGTCGCGGTCGTGGCGGTGCGGCGGTCGCGGCCCGCGGCGCCGTATCTGCTGGTCCCGACGGCCGTGCTGCTGGCCACGGCGATGGACGGCTCGCGGGACTTCGGGACGCGGTACGCGATCTTCGTGCCGATGTTCCTCGCGGTCACGGCGGCCTGTGTGCCGGCGCTGCGGTCGTGGTGGCGGTGGGCTCCGCTGTCGACGGGGCTGCTGGTGGCGTTCGTCGCGGTCAGTTCGCTGCGGACGTTCCCCTACTACCTGCCGTACTCCAACGAGGCGTTCGGCGGCCCCTCGAAGACCTATCTGCGGCTGCACGACTCCAACGTGGACTGGGGCCAGGACCTCGGCCGCCTCGCCGACCGGCTGCGCGAGCGGTACCCGGGCGAGCGGGTCTGGCTCGTCTACAAGGGCAGCGGGGTGCCGTCGTACTACGGCATCGAGTCGTCCGATCCGCGCAGGGCGGGAGCGCGCGAGGTGCACGGGCTGCTGGTCGTCTCGGACACCGCGATCGACAAGGCACAGGGGAAACTGGCCGAGTTGATCGACAGCAGTCGTCCGATCGATCAAGTCGGTCATTCGATCACCATCTACCGCCGCTGATCACTCTCTGGTCACAACGCTCTGTGAGCTATGTTGAGTGGCTGTGGGAGACAAAGGAGGCGCACCGGTGCCATCGCCGCAGCAGGCACGCGCCCAGGCATCGGCGATCACCTCGGGCAGAACCGACCCGGAAGTCGGCGCGGCACCGACGTCCCAACTCAGGGAACTCTTCGACAGGCCACGGCTGTCACCGGGTCAGCGGCGCATCGCCCAGTACCTGATCGAGCACATCACCGAGGCCGCGTTCCTCTCCATCACCGATCTCGCGGAGCGCGTCGGCGTCAGCCAGCCCTCGGTGACCCGGTTCGCGGCGGCGGTCGGCTTCAGCGGTTACCCGGCGCTACGGGAGCGGCTCCAGGCGATCGCCCTGCGCACCCTCGCGGGCGGCCCGGCGGCGGCCGAGGTGAACCGCAGCAACGAACTGCAGGCCGCGGTCGACGCCGAGATCGAGAACCTGGAGAACCTGCGCCGGGACTTCGCCGACCCCGACCGGCTGATCGAGGTCGGCCGCGAGCTGTCGGCGTCCACCCCGCTGACCGTCCTCGGCCTGCGCATCTCCGTCTCGCTCGCCGAGTACTTCGCGTACGCGGCACGCCGTATCCACCCGGACGTACGGCTGGTGACCCGGGGCGGCAGCGTCGCCTACGACGCGATCCTGCAGTCCCGCGAGGCGGGCGGCACCTGGCTGCTCGCGTTCGACATGCCCCGGCACGCGCACGAGACGCTCACCGCGATCCGGGTGGCGCGCAGCGCCGGGCTCAAGGTGGCCCTCGTGACCGATCTGGCGCTGGGCGCGCTGGCCGACGAGGCCGACGTCACCTTTGCCACGGGTACCGGCTCCCGCCTGGTCTTCGACTCGTACGCGGCCCCCGGCATGATGGCCTCCGCCCTGCTCCAGGCCATGACGGACGCCGATCCCGAGCGGACGCAGGCGCGCTTGGAGGACTACGAGCAGATCGCCGAGCAGCACCAGTTCTTCATGCGGGACTGACCCGCCACTCCCCCCTCATACAGATACGCATGGGGGCGATTCCACCCATTGCGCGCATGAATGTTTTCATACGCCTTGCAAAGCGGACGGCATATATAAATACTGCTCACGGATCGCACCCGCCCCGAGAAAGCCCGGTCCGCCCATGCGCATCTCCGCTCGACCCGCCGCGCCGGCGACCACCGCCTCCCGGGGCTCTCGCACGAACACTCCCCGCCGTCGATTCCTACCCGCCTCGGCGCCGGGCGTGTTCGGTAGGGCATCGCCTCCGCGAGCGCCCAAGGCGGCCTCGGTCATCCCCTGGGCCGGGGCCGCCTCACACCGTCGACCCACCCCCGCGACGCCGCACCCCGGGAAGCGATGACATGCAACTGACCACCACGCGCATCAGCCAGGACTGGCCCTGTCAGGTCAAGACACCCGGCAGCTACGACTGGGAGCGCTCGGCGGCCAAGTGGCTGCGCGAGCTGGTGCCGGCCCGCTACGCCAGCTACCCCGCGTTCATCCGCCACCCCGTCCTGCTCGCCCGGCACGCGCAGATCCAGGTCCAGCACGAGATCCGCGTGGCCCGCACCGCCCTCCAGACCGCACGCGCCGACCTGCCCGGCATCGGCCTCCCCGAGTCGGTCATCGAGCACACCATCAAGCTGTACGCCGCCGAGGTCCTCCAGCTCCAGCACATCGCGCGCAGCGTCCGCGCGGTGACCGAGGCCCTGGTCGGACACAGCACCGGACGCTGACCCGGCTCCGGTCGACGTCAGTCGTCGTCGCGGTGCCGCCAGTACCAGAACACGCCCACGACGAGGGCCAGCAGAAGGACTCCCGGCAGGATCAGACCCGGGACGCGCGAGCCGCTCATCGGCGTGGCCTTCGGTTCGGAACGGGCACGACACCGCCGACCTGCGGCGCCGCGCTGTCCATGATGAGGCTTCACCGCCCCTCCGGCAGCGGCTTTGGCCAGGCCCTGCCACGCAGTCGGGACCCCGGTCGCCTACTGGCCGTCGCCCAGCGTCGTGCGGGACTCCAGGTCCTTGCGGGTGTCGTCGCCGTAGACACCGTTCTCGTCACCCCGGATGCCGTACCAGAGCTGGAAGCGGGCGACCGCCGCCGTGAGCGTCGCGTCGTACCGGCCGCTCGTCGAGCCGTTCTCGTAGACGTTCGGGATGCGCAGGAGGCGCTGCTCCAGCTCCGTCACCTGGGGGCCGCTGTCGCCCTCGCGGAGGGTGCCGGGGCCGTCCGGGTCGGTGGTCCCCGGGGTGGTGGCCGGGCCGGCGGCCGGGGCGGAGGTCACCGGAGTGGGCGTGCCGACCGGCTGCGCCGTGCTGGCCTCGCCCCTGCCCGGCAGCAGCAGGGCGCAGGCGAAGCCGACCAGCGCGGCGGCGCTCACCCCGACCACGATCGCGGCCCGGCGCAGCCCGGGACCGAAGGCGGTCGGGGTCGGGAGCGGGTGCGACTCGGCGGGTACGGGCGGCAGTTCCTGTGTCTCGGCCTCCGAGCCGAACAACGGTCTGTGCACCGGCACCGACTCGAAGACGGAGGAGTCCCGGCGGGGCTCCCGCATCAGCGCCGCGAGGTTGTCGGAGCGGCGGCGGCGCAGCACTCGGGCGGGTTCCAGGACCGGGCCGCCTGACGAGGATCCCGGTTCGGGCGGTGTAGACACACTGCTCTCCTTCCGTTCCGCGCGCACGGACGTCCACGGTCCCCCGCAAGAGATACGCGCGGACGGCCGCGGTGGTTCAGTGCGGCGTCACCCGCGCACGAACCGGTGCAGGGACGCCTTCAGCGCCGCGACGAACGCGTCCCGCCGGACGTCGTCGAGGGCGTCTAGGGAGAGGTACGGGTTCAGGTCCTCCAGTTCGACGAGGAGCAGCTCACCGTCCGGGGCGCGGCAGGCGTCGACGCGCTGGATGCCGTGGCCGATGCCGTTCCAGTCGATGAACCGCTGGGCGAACTCCAGGTCCCCGGGGCCGGGTTCATAGGGTTCGAGCTGCCAGCGCTTCTCGGTGTCCGGGGCGTGGAGGGCGTACTGGAAGTCGTGGTCGACGAAATAGAAGGACACCTCGTACGAGAAGTCGACGCACGGCTGGATCAGGACGCTTCCGTCGGCGGACGCGGCCAGCCGGCCGGCCGGGACGATCTCCAGGCCGATGGAGTCGGCGCCCAGCTTGGGCTTGACCACGTAGCGGTCCGTGCGGGGCAGCCGGTCCAGGTCCTCGGCCCGGTCGACGGTCGGGATCACCGGGAACCCGGCGGCGGTGAGATCGAGGAGGTACTGCTTGCCCGCCATGTCCGCGCGGCCCGACAGCTGGTTGTAGACGCGGGCTCCGGTGCGCAGCGCGTGCTCGCGGAACGCCTCGTACTCCGCCCGGTATCCGAGCACGGGCCCGCTGTTGCGGACGACGACCGCGTCGAAGCCGTCCATCAGCGCGGCGGCGTCGAGCGGATGGCACAGCGCCAGGTCGAAGTCCTCGCGCAGCCGGGAGGCCAGGTGGATGTCCTCGTCGCAGTAGCGGCGCCCGCGGGCCGGGTAGGCCAGGTCGGTGACGTACAGGACGTGGGGGCGGGCGGGGGGTCTGGTGGGCATGCCGGTTCTCCTTGGTCGAGAGCGTTCGCGCGGAATGATCAGAACGGAATGATCAAAACGGTCGGCCCGTGGTCACCGGGCGCGTGATCCTGTTCCGCAGGACGAGCGGATCCTCAACTCGGGGAGGAGCTCGATGTGTTGACGAGGGGCCGGCGCCTGTCCGCTGCCGCGTTCGGCGAGGCGGCGCAGCAGGAGCTTCGCGGCCTCCTCCCCCACCGACCGCCTCGGCGGGGCGACGGCGGTGAGCGGGACGTCGGCGAGGCCCGCGACCTCGTCGTCGTAGGCGATGAGCGCCAGGTCGTCGGGGACGCGGATGCCGCGGGCCTGGAGGCGGGGCACGAGCACGATCGCGTCCTCGTCGCCGTGCACGAGGGCGGCGGTGACTCCGCGTCCGCGCACCGCGTCGACCAGGTGCTCGACGCTGGATTCGTGGTCGCCGTGTTCGGGGAAGGAGGGGGCGTCCCGGATGTCGTCGAGACCGAGAGAGCGCACGGCCGACCGGTAGCCCTTCAGGATCCGGTCGGCGTGCGGGCCCTCCTGGAGTACGGCGGTGATCCTGCGGTGGCCCAGCGCGGCGAAGTGGCCGACGGCGACGGCGGCTCCGTGGGCGTGGTCGGTGCGCACCCGGTCGAGGGCGGCGGCGGGGCTGCCCGGCGGGGCGGCGCGTTCGACGAGGACGACGGGCACCTCCCTTTCGAGGAGCCACCGCTCCTGGCCGTCGACGGGCGCGCCCGTGGACCAGCTCGGCGCGACGAGCAGTCCCTCGGCGCCGCCCGCGAGGAGATGCCCGGCCTGGACGGCGTCCTCCGTGTCGACGTGTCCGGAGACCCCGAGGACGAGCCGGCCGCCCTGCGCGGCCACGGCCTCGCGGGCGCCGCGCACCAGGTCGGCGAAGGCCGAGGCGGTGGTGGGCACGATCATTCCGATCACGACGCCCGCGACGGACCCGGACCGCGCGGCTCCCGCGTTCTCCGCGGCGGGTTCCCGCCGCGCCCGCGTCTCCGCGGTGGTCCCGTCGCCGGGCCAGACCACCGCGCCGTGCAGTCGCCGCACCCGGCCCTGGCCGGCCAGCGCCTCCACGTCCCGCCTCAAGGTGACGGCGGAGACGCCGAGTTCGGCCGCGAGTTCGGCGACGCGCAGGCTGCCGCGCTCGCGGACGAGTGCGAGCACCCGTTCATGGCGCTGGTCGACGTGGAGTCGCATGGGTCCCCCTGAGAGCCGTGCCGGTCGCGGTCACTCTATGCCGCGGATCGTATCGACCGTCTCGATCGTTTCGACCCGTCGATCAGCTACCGCCAGGCCCCTCCGAGGGAACTCAGTTCCCCGACGCCGGCGCACTCAGTGCCATCCGTGTCATCCTGGTGCTACGTTCCCGTCCATGAGCTCCAAGCCGCCCATGCGGGACGCCCTGGTGGCGGCCGCGTTCCAGCTGTTCCTGGAACGGGGCTACGAACAGACCACCATCGACGACATCGTGGCGCTGGCCGGGGTCGGCCGGAGGTCGTTCTTCCGCTACTTCCCCTCCAAGGAGGACGTGGTCTTCCCCGACCACGAACGCTGCCTCGCCGACATGACGGCCTTCCTGTCCTCCTCCGGCGACGAGCACGAACCCGTGCGCCGGGTCTGCGACGCGGCCCGGCTCGTGCTGCGGATGTACAACGAGAACCCGACGTTCTCCGTACAGCGGTACCGCCTCACCAAGAAGGTGCCGGGGCTCCGCGCCTACGAACTCTCGGTCGTCTGGCGCTACGAGCGTGCCCTCGCCGACTATCTGCGCGGACGCTTCGCCGGGCGGCCGGACGGCACCCTGCACGCCGACGTGGTCGCCGCCGCCGTGGTCGCCGCGCACAACAACGCCCTGCGCTCCTGGCTGCGTTCGGACGGGGAGCGCGACGCGGGCGCCGAGGTGGACCACGCGCTCGGGTACGTGCAGTCCGCCTTCGGACAGCGGGCGGCACCGCCCGTCGTCGCCGAACAGGGCCCCGAGGACGTCGTGGTGGTCGTCTCCCGGCGCGGCACCCCGCTGTGGCGGGTCGTCCAGGAGCTGGAGACCGCGCTCGACCAGCCCTAGAGAGCGGCCGGAATCGGAACATCCAAGGGTACGCAGTATCTTTACGCCTGGCACTGAGTGCCATACGCTGAGGTCGTGCACGGTCGCACGGCGTACCGCGCACCTACGTGCCCGGCTCGGCCGCGCACGCGGGATTCCGGCCGAGCGCAGGGAGTTGACAGCGTGTACCACCACTCAGGATTCGCGACCCGTCCGGCAGGCGGCTCCCCGGCGGGCGTGCTCGACGCGCACACCGCGGACGACACCATCCACTTCCAGCGCTGCACCTGGTGCGGAACGGCCATGTACCACCGACTGTTGTGCCCGGTCTGTCAGGGCGGCGACCTGCACACGGAGCGCAGCGAGGGCACCGGCACGGTCCGCCACTCCACGATCGTGCACCGCAACACCCCGGCCGCCCGCAACGTGTCGCTGGTCGAGATGGCCGAGGGCTTCGTGGTGCGCGGCCGGGTCATCGGCCCGCCCATCGGCATCCACAGCGGCGACCGCGTCCGGCTGTCCACGGCGAAGGACCCGGTGCGGGGCGAGCCGGTCTTCCAGCTCATCGACGAGCCGTACCGGGCCTGGCACTGACCGCCCCGGTCCGCGTCGCCCCACGGGCGCGCCCCGAACGCCCCTGACGCGGGGACGAGTTCACGCCGGGCCGACGAAGATCGGACCGATCCTCCTTCACAGGCAACCCACAGGCTCCGCGCTCCGTCCTCCGGGGCGCGAGAGGCTCCCGTGATCGACGGGACGCCTGAGCCTGGGGTCAGAGGAGGAGAACACTTTGTTCCGTGCCCGGCGAATATGGGTCACGGCCGCGACGGTGCTCGCGGTGGCGGGAGGGATGTCCGGACCGGCGCAGGCGGTGCCTGCCTCGGACGCCGGTCCGGTCACGGCGACCGCGGCAGCCGACGGTACGCTCCCGCCCGGTTGGCGGATCACGGGGAAGGCTTCCGCGCAGCAACTGGTCTGGCGCTCGGACACCCGGATTCCCATCGGGGACGCCCGGGTGGAGTTCCACGCCGGTGACCGACTCCTCGGTGTGCCGCGACCGGCGAAGGACGGACACACGTTCCGGCTCGGCCTCGGCGCCGTTCCGCCGAAAAAACTGACGGACCTTCATGTCCTGTCCGCGGGCCGCCGGTTGGACGCGGCCGGTGACAACACCGGCTCCGGCACGGGACGTTCAGGAGCCGTCGCACGGCCCGCGGCCCCGCTCCCGGCCGGTGCGATCGACCCCGGCAGGCCCGGCTCGTACCGCACGACGACCGGCGAGTACACGCTCGACCCGGTGAAACTGCCCGGGTTCCCCGCACCCGTCGAGATGCGGGCCGTCGTGGTCGCGCCGAAGGGCGCCACCGGCAAGCGGCCCCTCGCCCTGTTCCTGCACGGCCGCCACTACACCTGCTACAAGCCGGGCACCGAGGACGTCACCGGTGACTGGCCCTGCCCCGCCGGCCTCACGTCGGTGCCCAGCTACCGGGGTTACCTGCGCGACCAGCGACTCCTCGCCTCCCAGGGCTATGTGACGGTGTCGATCTCCGCGAACGGCATCAACGCCCAGGACGCCGACGTCGAGGACGCCGGCGCGCAGGCCCGTTCCTCGCTGGTCCGGCTGCACCTGGCCCGCTGGGCCGCGTGGTCCGCGCACCCGGGGACGGCCCCGGCGGTCGTCCGCGGCGCGCCCCGCGCCGACCTCTCCCGCGTCCTGCTGGTCGGCCACTCGCGCGGCGGCGAGGGCGTCAACCGGGCGGCGATGGACAGCCTCTACCCGCCGCCGGCCGCCCAGGACGGCTACCGCGGCCCGGTCCGCTGGAAGATCCGCGGCACCGTCCTCATCGGCCCCACGATCTTCGGCCAGAACCCGGTGGCCGACGTCCCGTCGGCGACGATCCTGCCCGGCTGCGACGGTGACGTCTCCGACCTCCAGGGCGAGGTGTACGTCGACGGCACGCGCGGGGTCAGCAAGGGCACCGCCCTGCACAGCGCGGTCTACGTCGAAGGCGCCGACCACAACTTCTTCAACACCGAGTGGACGCCAGGCCAGGCCCAGGCGCCCGCGTCCGACGACTTCTACGACGACCCCGACCAGCGGGACCCGGTGTGCTCGCCGGGCGCCGCGACCCGGCTGACCGCCGACCAGCAGCACCGGGCCGGCTCCACCTACATCGCCACGGCGGCACGGCTGTTCGTCGCCGGGGACGACCGCGCCCGCGAGCTGCTGGACGGCTCCGGCCGCCGCGCCCCCTCGGCGGACCCCGCGCGGGTCCTCACCCACGCCGTGGGCGCGCACCGCGACGCCGGGTTCCTGCCGGACGACCGGGTCGCCGTCTCCGGTGGCAGGTTGTGCTCCGCGGTGGACCCCGACCCGGCCGTCGCCTGCCTCGGCCCCGACACCAGGGGCGGCTCCCCGCACTTCGCGACCTGGGAGACCTCGAAGGAGGCGGGCCGCCGGGCGGTGGCCCTGCGCTGGTCCGCCGCGGGTTCGAAGGCGACCGTGCGTCCGGGCACGCCGGTCTCCCTGGGCGGGGACAGGGATCTCGCCCTGCGCGTGATCGTGCCGCCGAACACGACGGGCACGCGGTTCGACGTGTCCGTCACCGACACCGCCGGACAC
Source organism: Streptomyces sp. NPDC090083 (assembly GCF_044747445.1). Lineage (NCBI taxonomy): Bacteria > Bacillati > Actinomycetota > Actinomycetes > Kitasatosporales > Streptomycetaceae > Streptomyces > Streptomyces sp. NPDC090083. Next base: position 914,445 of record NZ_JBIVED010000004.1, read on the forward strand.
CGCGCGACCCTCGGCCGGGTCCGTGTCGACGGCCTCCCCGGCACCGAGCGCACGGCCTCGTACTGGGCCCGCGAGGTCCGCGTGCCGCTGACCGCCGCCACCCGCGCCGGGCTCGACCTGCGGCACGTCATGTCCCTTGATCTGACGGCGCGTTCGGGCTCGGGCCGGGCCTGGCTGATGGACGCCTGGGGCTGGCGCCCCGGCACCCCGGCGGCCGTCCCGGCTCCGCTCCCCCGCGTCGACATCGGCCGGCTCACCGTCAAGGAGGGCGACTCGGGCGTCAGGACGTACCGCGTCCCCGTCCGGGTCTCCGGCCGGGGCAGCGGCCAGGTCCGGCTGTATGTCAGCGACCCGCTCACGAACGAGGACACGTCACGGCTGGTGACCGTGCGGCCCGGCCACGACACCATCGACGTACCGGTGACGGTGCGGGGCAACACCCGCTTCGACTACGGCGTCCGGCACGACATCTTCGTGAAGGCGGTGCACGGCGCGGTCGTCGGCGCCCACCGGGGCGGGGTGACCACCGAGAACGACGACCCGATGCCGACGTTCGAGGTCGCCCCGGTCGCGGACCGGGTCACCGAGGGCCGGCCCCTCATGTGGAAGGTGACGCTGTCCGCACCGGCCGACGTGGAGCTGAACCCGTCGTTCGTCGTCCAACCGGTCACCCCGGGGCCGGAGTTGTCGACCCTGGACGTCGACCCGACGTGGTTCAGCGAGACCTCCGGTGAGGAACCCGCCCCCGAGCGGGCCCTGTCCAGGGTGCCGGGCCTGTACCTCTGGGCGTCGGTCCCGGCGGGGCGGCTCAGCAGCGACATCAGCGTGCCCACGATCACGGACCAGGTGACGGAACAGCCCGAGTCCGTACGGTTCGTGGCCGTGGACCAGAACGGCGACCCGCAGAGCGGCGGACCGGAGCTGACCGGAACGGTGCTCGACGCGTCGTAGCGGAAGGTCGTGGCGGATCGTCCGCCGGGACGCCGTGGGAAGTGAAGGGGCCGTGGCGTGAGTGCCGCGGCCCCTTCGCCGTGCGGCCGGCCTCGGCGCGTCCGTGCTCAACCCGGTTTCTGCGGGCCGCCGTTCATCTTGGCCCGGTTCTCGGTGAGGAGTTCCTGGACGCGTTGTTCGATCTCACGGGGGTCCAGGCCCAGCGCGGCACCGATGTGGGCAGACCACACCTCGGAGCGGACGTTGGTCTCGAAGTCGAGGTCGGCGCGGACGTTCTCGCGGGCCGCCTGACGGTTCTGGCTCACCATGACGAAGGTCGACAGGAAGATCGCCTCCAGGCTGACGATCATCGTGAGCAGCCCGTAGGGGTACGGGTCGAAGATCCCGGCCTGCCCGAGGAGTCCTTCGTTGAGGGCGATCCAGACAGCGAACCAGAACGCGTGGATGTAGACGAAGAGCATGGTGCCGGCGAAGGCGGTGATCGCGTCGGCGACCCGGTCCTGGGTACCGCGCATCCGGGCGAAGACGACGCGCTCCTGCCGCAGCCGCAGGTTGTCCGGGTTCAGCGCGGGGTCCACGACCGCTCCCTGCTGTCGGTGGGTGAGGGCAACGCCGTCAGGGCGCGAGGGTCACGCGGATGCCGACCGTGCCGTCGAGCCCCCGGCGCAGACGGCTGCCGAGGAGCGTGATCCGGCCGGTGACGCCGTACTTCCGCTTGATGAGGGCGCGGTAGCGGGCGGTGGTCCCGGCGTCGACGATCTCGGCGGTGGCGGAGACCGGGCTGCCCGTGGGGTTGCCGCGCAGGTCGCAGGGGCCGACGAGGACGTCGGCGCGGGCCCTGATGCGCTTGACCTTCCAGGAGTCGGCGACCGTCCACACCCCGAGGGTGTCTCCGTCCCGCACGACCCATACCGGGGTGGCGACCGGGGTGCCGTTCTTGCGGTAGCTGGTGATCAGCAGGTACTGGCCTGCGCCGAGCCGGTCCAGCGGGGTCTCGTCCATGGTCGGCAGTCTAAGCACCCGGCGGGTCCCGCAGCAGATCGAGGAACCGACGGGCGAAAAGGTAGGCGTCGCCGGGCCACCGCGCCGAGAGATAGCCGCCGTCCTGGACGACGAAGGCGTGGGTGTCGTCGCTCGCGGTGCCGCGCCGGGTCAGCTCCCTGGGGCCGCGCTCGAACTGTGCTCCCGGGTCGTCGAGGGCGGCCCGCACCTCGTCCTCGACGTAGGCCGGGTAGGTGCGGTAGTAGCGGCCGAGACGCCAGGCGGTGGTCACGTAGGCCGTGCGTTCCATGTACTTGGGGAGGCACGTCGTACGGCGTCCGGCGAGCACGCTGCGGCCGGTGGCGGCGTCCCGGGTGCGGGCGAGCACGAGGACGCCGTGGCAGATCGCGCCGACCGGGCGGCCGAGCGTCCAGAACTCCCCGACTGCGGCGGCGAGTTCGGGCGAACCCAGATACTGGCGCATGCCGGGCGCGTGTCCGCCGGGCAGCAGCAGCCCGTCGAAGCCGGTGACGTCCAGGTCCGCCCACGCGACGGTGGCGCCGAACTCCGGTGCCCGGGTGAGCTGTTGGTAGAACCGCTGGGGTTCGTCCTCGGCGCCGAGCTGTCCGAAGAGGACGCCGGTGAGGAGCCGGGGGTCGGCGGCGGGCCGGGTCCCGGCCCGCTCGGTCGCGAAGACCACCTCGTGCCCGGCGTCGGTGAGCACTCGCCAGGGCACGGCGACCTCGGTGACGTCGAAGTCGTGGTCCGGGACCGGCATCAGCACGCGCATGAGGTCATCATGGCAGCCGGGCCGGATGTCCATGACACGGTGGGCGCGGCGGCGGTCCGGTTCACCGGTCGGGTCCTGCGGGATGCTGGTCATGAGGCACGACCGAGGGGATGTGCGATGACCGGGAGTCCTGAGAACGGCGTGGTCACGGAGATCGCCTGCGACGAGTCCGGCTCGGACGGCGAGAACCTCACCGGCGGCAACACGGACGTGTTCGCGCACGCCAGTGTGCGGCTGCCCCAGGAGACGGCCGCCGAGTATGTGCGGGAGATCCGGCGCCGGATCCGCTCGCCCGCGGAGGAGTACAAGGCGAACCACCTGCTGCGGGAGAAACACCGGGCGGTCATGGAGTCGTTCCTCGGCCCCGCCGGACCGCTGCGCGACGGGAACGCCCATGTGCATCTGACCGAGAAGACGTATTTCGTCGTCGACCGCGTGGTCGGCCTGCTGCTCGGCGGGGCGGCCGAGGGCCTCGACGCGGCCGCCCTGTTCCGTGAGGGGCCCCGGACCTTCGGCGAGCGGGGCTGGCGGGACTTCCTGACCGCGTCCAACCGGCTGCTGCGGGTCAGGAACGACGGGGCGCCGACGGCCCCCGCCGACGTCTTCTTCCGCACGGTGGACAGCCTGCGCGACGCGTATGCCGCTACGGCCGCGGGGGTGATCGTCGGCCGGCTCGCGGCGGCGCGGTCGCGCGCGAAGTCGTACCGGGAGCGGCTGCGGGACTCCCCGGTCCTGTTCCCCCTGCTCAATCCGCTGCTGCCCGCGATCGTCGGCACGGCCCGGTACTGGACCGCCGACGGCCGCCGTGTCCGGCTGGTGCACGACCGGCAGAACATGCTCACGCCCGAGCGCGTCGCCTGGATCATGGACGCGGCGCCGCTGACCGAGGTGGAGCTCGTCGCCGCACGGTCCGACGCGCGGGTGCAGCTGGCCGACTTCCTCGCCGGTATCGCCCGCAAGCTCGCCTCCGACGAACTGAACGGCCGCGGCGACCCGGCCCTGACCGCGCTGCTGCGCCCCTACCTCGGCACGGACTCCGTCTGGGGCGACGCCGCCAGCGGGCCACGGCTGGGCACTGTCGAGGTCAACTCGGCCGTGCGGCGCGCCTGTTGACGGCAGGAAGTGAAGCCGGTGCTCCGTCGGGTGAACGGGAGGGCGCCGGTTCACGTATGGAGGAAGGGCACTCGACGACCGGAGAGCCCCGCGGTGTCGTCACCGCACGTTCGGGGTTCGGGAGCCAGGCATGAGGCACGCACGACGACGGGTCATCCGGCGAGTTACACGGTTGGCGGCCGTCGGCGGACTCCTGTTGGGAGGCGCCATGGTCACCCAGGCGGCCATGGCCAGCGATTCCACCGGCACGGGCGCCGACACGCTCAGCGCGCCGCAGACGCCCGCGGACGAGGGCTCCGCCCTGGTGGCGAAGCTCGGTTCGGCCCGTACGGCGGGCAGTTGGGTCGACACCGGCGGCCGTACGGTCGTCGCGGTGACCGACGAGAAGACGGCGGCCGAGGTGAAGAAGGCGGGTGCCGAGCCGAAGGTCGTGCGGTACAGCATGAACGTGCTGAAGTCGGCGGCCGGCACGCTGAGTTCGGCGCCCAAGGTGCCGGGCACCGCGTGGGCGATGGACTACCGCAACAACAGGGTGCTGGTCGAGGCGGACAGTTCGGTCTCCACGGCCGAGTGGTCCGCGATGACGAAGGTCGCGAAGGGGATCGGCGCCTCGGTCCAGATGCAGCGCACGCAGGGCAAGTTCACGACCCGCATCAACGGCGCGCAGCCCATCCTGTCGACCGGCGGCCGGTGTTCGGCGGGCTTCAACGTGACGAACGGGCAGGACGACTTCATCCTCACGGCCGGGCACTGCGGGCCGGTCGGGTCGATCTGGTTCGCGAACAACCAGGGCGACCAGCAGCTGGGCAAGACGGTCTCCGACAACTTCCCCGGCAGTGACTTCTCGTTGGTGCAGTACGCGAGCGGTTCCGCGGGCGACGGCGCGGACGTCGTCGCGATAGGCAACGGCAACGGGGTCACCATCACGGGCCTGGCCGACGCGGCCGTGGGCGAGAAGGTGTTCCGCAGCGGCAGCACCAGCGGGCTGCACGACGGCGAGGTGACCGCGCTGGACGCGACGGTCAACTATCCGGAGGGCACGGTCACCGGGCTCATCCAGACCACGGTGTGCGCCGAACCGGGCGACAGCGGCGGCCCGTTGTTCGCCAACGGCATCGCGCTGGGCGTGACCTCGGGCGGCAGCGGTGACTGCACGGCGGGCGGTACGACGTTCTTCCAGCCGCTGACGAAGGCGCTGTCGGCGCTGAACGTGAAGCTGCTGGTGGCGCCGAAGACGGCCGCCTCGCCCGCGCCGGGCGCCTCACCCGCCGGTGCGGCAGCCGCGGGCACGGTCACGCCCGGGACCTCGGCGCCCGCGACGAACACCACATCGGGCGCGACGACGCTGGCGTCCCGGCTGACCGACCCCAAGAACGTGGGCCCGGGTCTGCTGGTGATCGCGGGAAGTCTGATCGCGCTGGTGGCGACGCGCTGGATCCGCGCGGAGCAGGACCGCAAGGCCTTCCAGCGGCACTACTCGACGATGTGGGGCTGATCACTCGGAGGAGCTCAGCGGGGAAGAGGGAGGGAAAGGGGTTCAACAGGGGGTGACAAGGGGTGACAGACATCGACCGGGTCGGCCGAAGGTCACGAGGAGGAGGGCCGGGCGACGGGCTCCCCACGACACCTGCGTCGGTCGGCCCGGCGGCCCTCAGGCCGCCGACGGAGCCGCGGCGGCCCACTCCATCACAAGCCGCCGGTACTCCTCGCGCTGCTCGACGCTCAGTGTCCCGCCCGACCGGAGCCACAGGGCCCTGATCTCCTCGTTGACCTCGGCTGCCGATCGCTCGGTGGCTGATTCAACGCTGGTGGACATGCTGTGAAGCATACGTCGCCGAAGGTGAAGGCGATGTGAGTAATCACGAGCCAATCGGACATATCGGACCGTGTTGCTGATCACGTCCATCTGTCAAGCCCCGTAACGCAATTCACACCTCGGCCACACCCAGGACCAGCACCTGGATCGCCAACACGGCGGCGCCGCGCGCCCAGTCGTGGAAGTCGGAGACCTTCGTCTCGACGTCGAGCGGCAGGGCCAGCGGGTGCCGGTGGGCACGGAGGGTGTCGTCCACCGTCTTGCCGGCCACGTCCATCAGGCCGACGCCCTCTCCGGCGAGCAGGATCTTCTGCGGCAGCACGAAGTTGGCGATCTGGGCGACCAACGTGCCCAGCGCGCGGGCCGCTTCGTCGATGACGCGGACGGCCATCGGCTCGCCGGCAGCGGCGCCGGCGAGGATCTCCTCGTACGTCAGATCGCGGCCGGTGGCGGCCCGGATCTGGTAGCGGATGCTCGGGATGGTCAACAGCGAGACGGCGCTGCCCCGTTCGCCGGCCGGGGTGAGCGGTCCGTTGGGGTTCAGGATCCAGTGCCGGCCGAACCCGCGGTCCTCCTCGGCGTACGGCACGCGCTTGCCGCCGAGGACCAGGCCGTAGCCGATGCCCGCGCCGATGGTGAGGACGACGAAGCGGTCGAGGCCGCGGCCGGCGCCGAACCAGGTCTCGGCCTCGACGAGCGCGGCCACGTCGTTCTCGACGACGACCGGCAACCCCGTACGCCGCTCGACGAGTTCGGCCAGCGGGACGTCGCTCCACTCCAGGAACGGCGACTCCCCGACCACGGCACGGTCCTGGACGAGTCCGCCGACGCCGATGCCCATACCGGTGAGCGTGGGGAAGCGGGCGGCGAGTTCGGCGGTCATCTCGGCGAGCACGTCGGCCACTTGTTCCGGGTCATGGGTGGTGAGCGGCCGGTCGAGGCGGGCGACGATCTCGCTCCTGAGGGTGGTGACGACGCCGTAGACCATGTCCTCGGTGAGTTTGAGGCCGAGGAAGGTGCGGGACTCGGCGACCACGTCGAGGGGCTGCGAGGGGCGGCCCTGGCGGACCTCGGCCGGGCCGCCGTCGGGGACCTCGACCAGCAGGCCGGACTCGATCAGCGGTTTGGTGAGGCGGGTGAGGCTGCCGGCCGAGAGGTCGAGCCGCCGGGCGAGGTCGGTGCGCGACAGCGGGCCATGGACGAGTACCTCGATCGCCACCGAGCGTTCACCGGGGCTCAGCGGCTGCCAGCTGGCGGCACGTGTGGTCATGAGCGTCAGACTCCCATAAGCGAGATTTTTTCACTCTGGAACTAACGTGACCACTCTATGGCTGGAACAGTGGCTTGGAAAAGATGACTGCAGGACTCTTGACGCAGGGATTCTTCCGCCTCAAAAGTATGTGACCCGAGGACGAGCCGTCGCAGACAAGGGAGTCTCCAGATGACCATCGCCTCAAGCAGTCCCCCGACCCGTCGGCCGCGGGCCCGTGAAGACGCGGGCGACGGTCGGCTGGCGGCGGTCTTCATCGCCCCGGCCCTGCTGGGTTTCCTGGTCTTCCTTCTCTGGCCGACGCTGCGGGGCGTCTATCTCAGCTTCACCCGCTTCAACCTGCTGACGCCGGCGAAGTGGGTGGGCCTCGACAACTACGACCGGATGGTCCACGACCCCATCTTCTGGTCGTCGCTGAAGGTCACCGTCGAGTACGTGATCATCAACATCGGCATCCAGACGGTGGCCGCCCTCGCCATCGCCGTCCTGCTCCAACGCCTCACCCAGTCCGCCCTGTTGCGCGGGATCGTGCTCACGCCGTACCTGATGTCGAACGTCGTCGCCGGCATCGTCTGGCTGTGGATCCTCGACACCCAGCTCGGCATCGGCAACGAGATCATCGGCGGCCTCGGCTTCGACCACATCCCCTTCCTCGCCGACAAGACCTGGGCGATCCCGACGATCGCCCTGATCAACGTGTGGCGGCACGTCGGCTACACCGCGCTGCTGCTCTTCGCCGGACTCCAGGCCATCCCGAACGACATGTACGAGGCGGCGAAGGTGGACGGCGCGAGCGAGTGGCGGATGTTCTGGCGGATCACGATGCCGCTGCTGCGACCGGTCCTCGCGGTCGTGCTGATCATGACGGTGATCGGTTCGTTCCAGGTGTTCGACACGGTCGCGGTGACCACGGCGGGCGGACCGGCGAACGCGACGAACGTCCTCCAGTACTACATCTACGGCTCGGCCTTCGGGCGCTTCCAGTTCGGCTACGCGTCCGCGATGTCCGTGGCCCTGCTGGTCGTCCTGAGCGCGATCACGTTCCTCCAGTACCGGCTCACCCGCGCCGGCCAGACCGACCTCGGCTGACGGGAAGGAGTCGACATGGCCACCCTCACCACCACACCCAACGTGCCCAACACCCCCACGACGACCGAGCGGCGGACCGTACGGCCGCCCCGGCGCCCGCTCTCGGCCGGCAAGGTCGTCGCCTGGATCGTGATGGCCGCGATCATGCTGATCACCCTGCTGCCCTTCTACTGGATCCTGCGCACCGCCCTCTCCACCAACACCGGTCTCGCCGCCCACCCCTCGGACCCGCTGCCGGTCGACTTCACCACCGGCGGCTTCGAACGCGCCCTGGGCCTCCAGTCCACCAAGGAGGCCATCGCGCAAGGCGGTTCGGGCGGCGGACTGGCCTTCTGGCGCTATCTGCTCAACTCGGTGCTCGTCTCGACCCTGATCACCGTCTGCCAGGTGTTCTTCTCCGCGATGGCCGCCTACGCCTTCGCCCGGCTCCGCTGGCGCGGCCGTGACCGTGTGTTCGGGCTGTTCCTGGCCGGGCTGATGGTGCCGGCGATCTTCACCCTGCTGCCGAACTTCGTCCTCATCAAGCAACTCGGGCTCGTGGACTCCCTGTTGGGGATCGCACTGCCCACGATGTTCATGACCCCGTTCGCGGTGTTCTTCCTCCGGCAGTTCTTCATGAACGTCCCGCGCGAGGTCGAGGAGGCCGCCCTGCTCGACGGCGCGGGCAAGGTCCGCGTCTTCTTCCGGGTCCTGCTGCCGATGGCCTCGACGCCGATCCTGACGCTGGGCGTGCTGACGTACATCACGTCCTGGAACGACTACTTCTGGCCGCTGATGGTGTCCTACAGCGACAGCTCCCGTGTGCTGTCGGTGGCCCTGGCCATCTTCCGGTCGCAGACCCCGCAGACCGGTTACGACTGGTCGGGCCTGATGGCGGCGACCCTGATCGCCGCGCTCCCGATGCTCGTGCTCTTCGGTGTGTTCGCGCGCCGCATCGTGAGCTCCATCAGCTTCACCGGAATCAAGTAAGGGGACGGGCATGCGCATTCGTACGGTCGTGGCACTGACCGGGGCACTCGCACTGTCCCTGACGGCGGGCTGCGCGGGCGGCGGCTCCGTGGGGTCGGGATCCGACACGGTGACCTACTGGCTGTGGGACTCCAACCAGCTCCCCGCCTATCAGGCCTGCGCGAAGGGCTTCGAGCAGGAGAACCCCGGACTCACGGTGAAGATCACCCAGTTGGGCTGGGCCGACTACTGGACCAAGCTCACCGCGAGCTTCATCGCGGGCACCCAGCCGGACGTGTTCACCGACCACATCCAGAAGTTCGGCCAGTTCGCCGACCTGAAGGTGCTCCAGCCGCTCGACGACCTCGGCATCGACGCGGCGGACTACCAGCCCGGGCTGGCCGCCAACTGGGTGGGCCAGGACGGCCATCGCTACGGCGCCCCGAAGGACTGGGACACGGTCGCCCTCTTCTACAACCAGAAGATGGCCGCGTCGGCCGGTCTCGACGCGGAGCAGCTCAACACCCTGTCCTGGAACCCGACGGACGGCGGCACCTTCGAGAAGGCCATCGCCCACCTCACCGTCGACCGGAACGGCCGACGCGGCGACGAACCGGGCTTCGACAAGAACCACGTCAGGACCTACGGCCTCGCCAGCGGCGGCGCGGGCGACGCCGACGGGCAGACGACCTGGAGTCCGTTCACCGGGTCGGCGGGCTGGAACTACACGGACAAGAAGCGCTGGGGCACCGAGTACCAGTACGACAGCAAGACCTTCCAGTCCGTGGTCAAGTGGTACTTCGGGCTGGCCAAGAAGGGCTATCTCGCGCCGTACACGGACTACAGCGACGGCGCCAACCCGGCCAACGCGCAGGTCGCGGCGGGCAAGGCGGCCACCTCGTTCGACGGGGCCTGGATGATCTCCACGTACGCCGGGGCCAAGGGCATCAAGGTCGGCACGGCCTACACGCCGGCCGGTCCGAGCGGTGAGCGGGCGACCATGATGAACGGTCTCGCCGACTCCATCACCAAGAACGCCCACAACAAACCGGGCGCGAAGAAGTGGGTCGAGTATCTCTCCTCCGACGACTGCCAGAAAACGGTCGGCAGCTACGGAATCGTGTTCCCCGCGACCCCGGACGGCACGGACACCGCCGTCGCCGCCTACAAGAAGAAGGGCATCGACGTCACGGCGTTCACCAAGCCGGTGGCCGACAAGAAGGACTTCACCACCTTCTCCTATCCGATCACCAACTACGCGGCGGACGTGTACGCGTTGATGCACCCCGCCATGCAGGACGTCTACGCCAACGACGCACCCGTCGGCGGCCTGGACAAGACCAACAAGCAGATCAACTTCATCCTCGGTCAGTGACCCTCCGGTCGGTGACCGCTCGGTCCGTCACACCCCCGTCAGAGAAGGACACGCACCTATGACGTTCTCCCTCGGCATCGTCGGAGCAGGCCAGTTCTCCGGCCAGTTCGCCCGACTGTTCCAGGCCCATCCCGGCGTGAGCGAGGTCCATGTGACCGACCTCCTGCCGGAGCGCGCGGAGCAACTCGCCGCCGAACAAGGGCTGGCGGGCACCTTCCCCTCGTACGAGGCGATGCTGGAGTCGAAGGCCGTCGACGCCGTCGCGATCTTCACCCAGCGCTGGACCCACGGCCCCCTGGTCCTCCAGGGACTCGCCGCCGGCAAGCACGTGTACTCCGCGGTGCCCATGGCGATCAGCACGGAGGAGATCGCGGCGATCATCGACGCGGTCCGGGCCACCGGGCTGACGTACATGATGGGCGAGACCAGCCAGTACAACCCGGCGACCGTGCACGCCCGCAACCAGATCGCGGAGGGCGCCTTCGGGCGGATCTTCTACGCCGAGGGCGACTACGTCCACGACATGGATCTGGGGTTCTACGAGGCGTACCAGTACAGCGGCGGCGACAACTGGAAGGCCACCGCCAGCTATCCGCCGCTGCTCTACCCGACGCACTCGGTGGGCGGGGTGCTCGGCGCGTGGCAGACGCACGCGGTGAGCGTGTCCGCGATCGGTGTGGTCGACGAGCGCGGGGACGGCGTGTTCGACAAGGACGTCAGCCAGTTCGGCAACGACTTCTCGAACGCGACCGCGCTGTTCGAGGTCGCGGGCGGCGGCTCGTTCCGTACGAACGAGTTCCGGCGGGTGGGCTATCCCTCCCAGATCCGGGAGTCGCGTTTCCGGTTCTTCGGCACGGACGCGAGCATGGAGCAGCTCGCGACGGTGGCGTTCTGGCAGGACAAGAAGGGGGTGCGGGACATCAGCGAGCTGCTGGAGCCCAAGCCCACCATGTCTCCTGACGATCCGTCACTCCAGCACATCGCGCCGGACCTGCGGGCCGCCTTCACCTCGGGCTCGGCTCCGGTGCACGACCGGTCGCGGCTGCCGCGGGAGTTCGACAACCTGCACAACGGCCACGAGGGCAGCCACCACTTCCTGGCGGACGACTTCGTGACCGCGGTCAACTCCCGCACCCTGCCGTCCGTGAACGCGTGGGTCGCGGCCCGCTACACCCTGCCGGGCATCATCGCGCACGACTCGGCGCGGCAGGGCGGAGCGAGGCTGGAGATCCCGGACTTCGGGGACGCGCCCGCGTAACGGCACGCCCTTCCGACGGAGTTGCGCAAGCCGGGTGACCGTCCGTCAGGTGCCCGGCCTGCGGCCGTAGACGAAGACGTCGTCGCCGTTCTTCAGCAGTGACCAGTACTTCTTGGCGGTGGCCGGGGTCATGTTGACGCAGCCGTGCGAGCCCGGCGGGTTCCACATGCTGAGGTTGACGGAGTGGAAGGCCTGGCCGCCGTCGAAGAACTGGCTGTAGGGCATCGGCACGTCGTAGATGTTCGAGACGTGGTCGATGTCCCGCCAGTAGATCTTCTTCAGGCCGGTGCGGGTCTCGTAGCCGTCGCGGCCGGTGCGGACCGGGACCGGGCCGTAGACCAGGCGGCTGCCGTCCTGGATCCAGCTGATCTGGAGCGTGAGGTTGACGCAGGCGATGCGGCCCTTGTTGGTCGGGCACTTGCCGGCCGCGTTGGGCTTGGTGCCGACGGCCTTCTGCTTGTTCATGAGGTCCATCACGCCCCAGGTGACGGATCCCGCGTAGCCGATGTTCGGTGTGATGCCGTGCTTGGTCTGGAAGGCCTTGATGGCCTTGCAGTCGGCGGCGGACTGCTTCCCGTCGACCGGCCGACCGAGGAACTTCTCGACCTGCTTCTGGTACGGCCCCTTCTGTGTCGTACAGCTCGACGCCGCCTGCGCCGGAGCGCTGCCCAGCGCGAGCGTGAGCGGTGCCACCAGCCCGGTGACACCGAGCGCTATGGCACCTCGTCTGCGTATGTCCCTCATGTCGGACCTTCCCCCTCAGCCTGTACCGCGATCTCTGCCACCTAGACCGGCGCACGGGCCGCGCGGTTGTGCCCCGGGCCGGACCGCGACGAAACGGTGACATTCTCCGCCGCTCGGCCGTCCCGGCGGAAGACGGCCTCCGTAAGCGGACGGCGGGTTTCCGGGTGGCCCCGACCGGTTAGGTGTGATCAATCAGCCTTCCGCGGACCGCACGGCGCGCGAAGCGGAATCCCGACGACACGCACAGGTGCACATGAGGTCAAACAGGCGGGATCCCGCACGCCAGGGCGATCCACGACGCGGACTCGGTTCGGGGAACGCGCGCACCGAACGGATGGTGCGCACGCTGCTGCGGCGGCGCAAGAAGTCCCTGAGCCCGGACGACGTGAAGGTGGCCGACCGGCCCGCCGTGCGACGCGCGGTGTCGGCGGCGGCGCTCGGCAACACGATGGAGTGGTTCGACTTCGGCGTCTACGCCTATGTCGCCTCGACCCTCGGCAAGGTCTTCTTCCCGTCCAGCTCACCGGGCTCCCAGGTCATCTCGACGTTCGCGACCTTCGCGGCGGCCTTCCTGGTCCGGCCGCTCGGCGGGCTCGTGTTCGGACCCCTCGGCGACCGGGTGGGACGCCAGAAGGTCCTCGCCGTCACCATGATCATGATGGCGGCCAGCACCTTCGCCGTGGGCTTCCTGCCGGGTTACGACTCGATCGGCGTGGCCGCGCCGCTGCTGCTCCTGCTCTGCCGGCTGGTGCAGGGCTTCTCGACCGGCGGCGAGTACGCCGGTGCCACCACCTACATCGCGGAGTACTCACCGGACCGGATGCGCGGCTTCCTCGGCAGCTGGCTCGACTTCGGCACCTTCATCGGCTACTCGCTGGGCTCCGGCCTGGTCACCGTGCTGACCGCCGCCCTGTCCGAGGACCAGATGGTCCACTGGGGCTGGCGCATCCCGTTCTACATCGCGGGACCGCTCGGGCTGATCGGCCTCTACATGCGGCTGCGGCTGGAGGAGACGCCCGCGTTCCAGGAGGTCGAGGAGAAGCGGGGCGAGGAGGCCCGGATGTCCGGCAAGGGCCGCTTCAAGGAACTCTTCACCGACCACTGGCAGGCCATGCTGGTCTGCGTCGGCCTGGTCCTGCTCTACAACGTCACCAACTACATGGTGACCTCCTACCTCCCGACCTATATGAGCTCCACCCTCGGCGAGTCCGAACTCACCGCGCAGCTGCTGGTGTTGGGCACGATGGTCCTCGTCGTCCTGACCATCACCGCCGTCGGCCGCTCCTCGGACCGCTACGGCCGCAGACCGCTGTTCCTGTGGGGCGGCGGCGCCATGGTGGTCTTCTCCATCCCCGTCTTCCAGCTCATCCGGCAGGGCGGCATCGTGCTCCCCGCGATCGGCTGCGCGATCCTCGGCCTGTTCCTGGTCTGCTTCGCCGGGACGAGCGCCGCGACCCTCCCCGCGCTCTTCCCGACCCATCTGCGCTACGGCGGCCTGTCCCTGGCGTACAACTTCTCGGTCTCCCTGTTCGGCGGCACGACCCCGCTGATCGCCTCCGCGCTGGTCGACGTCACGGGCAACGAACTCGTCCCCGCCTACTACCTCATGGTCACCGGCGTGATCGGGGTGATCGCCGCCCTGTTCCTGCGCGAGACCGCGCGCAAGCCGCTGCGGGGCTCGTCCGCGATGGCCGCGTCCGAGCGGGAGGCGCGGGAGATGGTCGCGCACAGCCGCACGCGTGCGGGCCGCCGGGCCCGCGACACCTGGCTCCGGCTGCGCCAGGGCCACCTTCCGCACCGCTCCCGCCACGACGACTGACACCGTCGCCCACTTCAGTCCAGTTCCGCCGAAGTGGCCCGATACCCGTCCCTCCGCCGCCGCCTACGCTGCCGAGCATGCACCGCACTCTCGCCGCCGACCTCGCCCGGCTCCCCGAACTCCTCCAGTCCGCCCGTGACCTCGCCGCCCGCGAGCTGGCCGGGGTCGCCGAGCGGCCGGTCGTCCGGCTCGACAAGGCACCGGACCGGGAGCCGCTGCCGGCCGAGGGCTTCGGCGGCGAGGCGGCGCTCACCCGGTTCGCCGAACGGTGGGCGCCCGGCCTCTCGGGCTCGGCGGGCCCGCGCTACCTCGGCTTCGTGACCGGCGGCGCGACCCCCGCGTCGGTCACCGGCGACTGGCTGACCAGCGCGTACGACCAGAACGTGTCCGGCGCGGCCGGGTCCTGGGCGTCGGCCCTGGAGCGGGAGACGGTCGACTGGCTGCGCGAGCTGTTCGGGCTCGGTACCGCGCACTCGGGCGCCTTCGTGACCGGCGCGACCGTGTCCAACACGGTGGGGCTGGCCGTGGCCCGCGAGTGGGTCGGCGAGCGCCTGGGGGTCGACGTGTCGCGCGAGGGGGCCGCCGCGCTCGGCCCGGTGGACGTGCTCTCCGGCAGCCCGCACTCCAGCGTCACCAAGGCCCTGTCCGTGCTGGGCATCGGCCGCGACCGGCTGCGCCACGTGCCCGTCCTCGCCGGGAACCGCGAGGCGGTCGACGTGTCCCGGCTCGACGCCGCCCTGGCCGGGTCGAAGGGCCGCCCGGTGATCGTCGTCGCGAACGCGGGCACCGTGAACACCGTCGACTTCGACGATCTGCGGGCCATCGCCGCGCTCAAGGACCGGCACGACTTCTGGCTGCACGTGGACGCCGCGTTCGGCGGCTTCGCCGCGCTCTCCCCCGCGTACGCGCACCTCGTCGACGGCCTCGACGCGGCCGACTCGGTCTGCGTCGACCTCCACAAGTGGCTCAACGTGCCCTACGACGCGGCCGTCCAGTTCACCCGCCGCCGCGACCTCCAGACCCGGGTGTTCCACAACGCGTCCCCGTACCTCGGCCTGCCGACCGGCGACCCGGACTTCCTCCACCTCACGCCCGAGAACTCCCGGCGCCTGCGCGCCCTCCCCGCCTGGCTCTCCCTGACGGCCTACGGCCGTGCCGGGCACCGCGAGATCGTCGAACGCAACGTGGCCCTCGCCCACCGGCTCGGCGAGGGCATCGCCGCGCTCCCGGGCCTGCGGCTGGCGGCGCCGGTCCGGCTGAACGTCGTCTGCTTCACCCTCACCGACGACCCCACGCAGGAACGGGTGGCCGCCGTGGCCGAGGCGGTCGCGGCCACCGGCGAGGCGTTCCTGACCCCGACGGTCCTCGACGGGACACCGGCGCTGCGTGCCGCGTTCAGCAACTGGCGTACGGACGAGGCCGACACGGACCGGGTGCTGGCGGCACTCGCGTCACTGCCCCTCGGCCCCGCGCGCTGAAAGGGACTGGTGGAACCCGGAGTTGACCGCGGTGAGCCCGCCGTCGACCGCGAGGGTGGTGCCGGTGATCCAGGACGCGTCCCGTGAGGCGAGGAAGGCGACCGCGGCGGCGATGTCCTCGGGCTCACCGACCCGGCCGAGCGGGAACAGCTCGCTGACCGCGTCGAGTTCGGCGTCCCGGCCCTCCCACGCGGAGGTCCGTACCGTGCCCGGCATCACCAGGTTGACCCGCACACCCCGTGGTCCCGCGTGTCCGGCGAGGGTGCGGGTCAGCGAGGCGAGTCCGGCCTTGGCCGCGCTGTAGGCGTGGTTGCCGAAGTCCTGACTGCCGTTCACGGAGCCGATGTTGACGACCGCCCCGCGTCCGGAGGCGACGAGGTGCGGGAGGGCGGCCCGGCAGCACCGGTACGGACCCGTGAGCGTGATGTCGAGGTCACTGGCCCACTCGTCGTCCGGTTCGTCCTCGAAGAGCGGGTGGTCGGGCGTGCAGTGCGCGGCACTGTTGACCAGGACGTCCAGTGCCCCGAACGACTCCACGGCCCGCGCGACCGCCCGGTCCACCGAGTCCTGGCTTGCCACGTCACAGCCGAACGCCTCGGTGGCGAGACCGAGTTCACGCAGCGCCGCCGCCGTCCTCTCCGCCTCGGGCAGATCGACGTCGGTCACCAGCACCCGCGCGCCCTCCGCCGCCAGCCGCCGTGAGACGGCCGCGCCGATCCCGCGGGCCGCACCGGTGACGAGAACTCCGTACCCCTCGAAGCGCGTTGTGTCAGTCATGCGTCCGAACGTACTGCCGGAACGATCAACTCGGCAGATACCGTGCGGACATGAACGCGTTCATCCAGCAACTCCCCGCGCTGATCGGTGTCGTGATCGGTGCGCTCGGCTCGTACGTCGCGATCGTGCGGGGCGATCAGGCGAGGTTCCGCCGCGAGCGGGACGCCCGTTGGGAGGAACGGCGGCTGGAGGTGTACGCCGAGTACGCCCGGGCGCTGAAGAGGTCGGTGACCCTGACCTACCGGGTCGCCTCCCACTTCGGCAACGACCCGCATCCGCACCCGCTCTCCCCGGCCGAGGCGGAACCACTGCTGGCCCAGGCGACCGTGGACCGGGATCCACCCGGCGAGGCGCTGCTCCTGCTGGGAAGCACGGCGGTGGTGGACAAGGCGAGGGCGTGGGTCGGCGCGGTGATGGCGATGGAGCGTTTCATGCGCGCGGAGACCCACGACCCGCAGGCCTGGCAGGAGTTGATGGAGCGTCAGCGTGCCAAGCGCGAGGGCTATTACGCGGCCGTACGGGACGATCTGGCGCTGCCGCCGGGCCACTCGGGGCGCTGGCCGGTGACCCGCATCTGACCGCGCACGTCACCGGTAGCCGGTCACGTCCGCCGGTTTCCCCGCGTCCTGCACCTCCACCAGGTACCGCCACGCGTCCGGGCGGCTGCCGTCGAGATCGGTGAAGCCGTACACCCCGGCGAGGCCGCCGCTGGAGAGCGACTGGCCGTTCCAGCGGGCCAGTCGGGGATCGGCGGCGAGGGCGGCGACGGCCCGGCCGACGTAGCGCGGGGTCTCCGAGACGGCGAAGTGCGGGACCTCGACCAAGGCGTCGCGCCAGTTGTCCTCGCGCACGCCGAACTGGTCGAGCATGATCTCGGAGCGCATCCAGCCCGGGGTGAGCGCGACGGCGGTGGCGCCGCGCGGGCCGAGTTCATGGCCGAGGGCGAAGGCCATGCGCAGGACGGAGGACTTGGCGATGTCGTAGAAGAAGGAGACGCGGTAGGTGTCGCGGTTGTAGTCGGCGGTGCCGTCGGTCATCTCGACGACCAGGCCGCCAGGGGTGCGCAGCAGCAGGGGCAGCGCGTGGTGGCTGGTGATCGCGTGGGTCTCCACGGCCAGCCGGAGGAGGCGCAGGCCCTTGTCGAGGTCGTGTTCCCACACGGGGGCGTCCCAGGCGAAGAGGTGCTCGCCGCCCCAGATGTCGTTGACGAGGACGTCGAGGCGGCCCTGTTCGTCGTCGACGCGGTCGACGAGGGCGCGTACGGCGGCGGGGTCGAGGTGGTCGGTGGGGACGGCGATGCCCCGGCCGCCGGCCGCGGTGACCAGGTCAGCGGTGTCCTCGATCGTCTCGGGGCGGTCGTACTCGGAGCGCCGGGCGCGGGTGGTGCGGCCGGTCACGTAGACGGTGGCGCCGGCCGCGCCCAGTTCCACGGCGATCCCGCGTCCCGCTCCGCGTGTCGCTCCCGCGACCAGCGCGACCTTGCCCTCCAGTGGACCCGGCATGTCCGACCTCCCGTGCTCGTTCGACGTGTGTCGTGCCGATCGTGCAGGAGAAGCCGGACATCTTCTGTCGGGTATCGGCCGGTGTCTCAGTGACCCCGCGCGATCCACTCCTCCAGGTGAGCGGCCTCCGCCCCGACGGTCGTCGAGTCGCCGTGCCCGGTGAGCACCTTCGTCTCCGGCGGCAGGGTCAGCAGCCGGTCGCGGATGGAGTCGATGATCGTCGGGAAGTGGGAGTACGACCTGCCGGTGGCGCCCGGGCCGCCGTGGAAGAGGGTGTCGCCGGTGAAGACCGTGCCGAGCCCGGGGTCGTACAGGCACACCGCGCCGGGCGCGTGACCAGGTGTGTGCAGGACCTTCAGGTCGGCGCCCGCGGCCTCGATCACCTGGCCGTCGGCGAGGTGGGCGTCGGGATCGCGGTCGGGGTGGGTCTGCTTCCACAGCGGCAGGTCGTCCGGGTGCAGCCAGATCTTCGCGCCGGTACGGTCGGCGAGTTCGGGCGCCGCGTCGATGTGGTCGTTGTGGGCGTGGGTGCAGACGATGGCGGTGAGCCTGCGGTCGCCGATCGCCGCGAGGATGGCGTCGGCGTCATGGGCCGCGTCGATGACGACGACCTCGTGGTCGTCGCCCACGATCCAGACGTTGTTGTCGACGTCCCAGGTGCCGCCGTCGAGGCTGAACTGCCCTGAGGTGACGAGGTGTTCGATGCGTGCGGCCATCACAGCACCACCACCGAACGCAGCACGTCGCCGCCGTGCATCCGCTCGAACGCCTTCTCCACCTCGTCGAGTTGGATCGTCTCCGTGACGAACGCGCCGAGGTCCAGACGCCCTTGCTGGTGCAGGTCGATGAGCATGGGGAAGTCACGCGAGGGCAGGCAGTCGCCGTACCACGACGACTTCAGCGAGCCACCACGCCCGAAGACGTCCAGGAGCGGCAGTTCGAGCTTCATCTCCGGCGTCGGCACACCCACGAGGACCACCGTGCCCGCCAAGTCCCGCGCATAGAAGGCCTGCTTGTACGTCTCCGGGCGGCCCACCGCCTCGATCACCACATCGGCACCGAAGCCGCCGGTCAGCTCGCGGATCGCCTCCACCGGATCACCCGACTTCGAGTTGACCGTGTGGGTGGCGCCCATCGAGCGGGCCTTCTCCAGCTTGCGGTCGTCGATGTCCACGGCGATGATCCGCGCCGCACCCGCCAGCCGCGACCCCACGATCGCCGCGTCACCGACCCCACCACACCCGATAACGGCCACACTGTCACCCCGACCGACGTTCCCCGTGTTGATGGCCGCACCGATACCGGCCATCACCCCGCACCCCAGCAACCCCGCCACCGCCGGAGACACAGCCGGATCGACCTTCGTGCACTGCCCGGCGGCCACCAGCGTCTTGTCCGCGAAAGCACCGATACCGAGAGCCGGGGAAAGTTCCTGGCCGGTCGAGGCGAGGGTCATCCTCTGCTTGGCGTTGTGGGTGTCGAAGCAGTACTGCGGCCGTCCGCGCAGACAGGCCCGGCAGTTGCCGCACACGGCACGCCAGTTGAGGATCACGAAATCGCCCGGGGCCACATCCGTGACA
Source organism: Streptomyces sp. NPDC090083 (assembly GCF_044747445.1). NCBI lineage: Bacteria > Bacillati > Actinomycetota > Actinomycetes > Kitasatosporales > Streptomycetaceae > Streptomyces > Streptomyces sp. NPDC090083. The sequence continues at coordinate 933,936 of NZ_JBIVED010000004.1, forward strand.
CCCTCGCCGACCGACTCCACCACACCCGCGGCCTCATGACCGAGCAGGAACGGGAACTCGTCGTTGATACCACCCTGCCTGTAGTGCAGATCCGTGTGACAGACCCCGCACGCCTGCACCTTCACCACCGCCTCGCCGGGTCCGGGATCGGGTACGACGATCGTCTCGACCCGGACCGGTTCGTCCTTGCCCGGTGCGATCACGCCGCGTACTTCCTGCGCCATGGTCCTGATCCCTTTCGTCTGCGGTTGTGCCTGCCTACGACCCTACGCGTGACTGATCGGTAAGGGCACGACCGAGGGCCCGCCGTCGCCGGATACCGGGAGCGGACGGCCGGCGTCCCGGGACCGGTCGGCTCCGCGGGTGGTGGCCGACGTAGCCTGAATGCTCCGACCGACTCGCGAGGAGTGCCGTGAGCATCGCAGGGACTCGGAGCGGCCAGCCGGCCTGGCGACTGCTCCTCGACTACGTCCGACCGCACCGCTGGGTCCTGTTGGCGGGCGCGCTGCTCTCCCTGGTCACCGGAGGTGCCGCGCTGCTGCTGCCGCTGGTGGCACGAGGGCTCATCGACGACCTGTCGCATCACCGCGCCATCACCGGGGCGTTGCTCGCGATGTCGGCGCTGGTGGTCGCCAACGCGGCGCTGGGCGCGCTGGGTTCGTACGTGCTGCGGCGTACCGCCGAGTCGGTGGTGCTCGGCGCGCGGCGGGCCCTGTCGTCGTATCTGCTGCGGCTGCGGATTCCCGCCGTGGACCGCAGCGAGCCCGGTGACCTGATGGCGCGCATCACCTCGGACACCACGCTGCTGCGCGAGGTCACCACGGACTCGCTGGTCGGCCTGGGCACCGGCGGGCTCACGCTGGTCGCGACCGTCGTCATGATGGGCGTGGTCGACCCCGTGCTGCTCGGCGTCACCCTCGCCGTGATCGCGGGTGCGGGAACCGTGCTCGGCCTGATCGTGCCGCGCATCAACCGGGCCAGCCGGCAGGCGCAGGACGCCGTCGGCGTGATGGGCGCCTCGCTGGAACGCATCCTGGGCGCGCTGCGCACGGTGAAGGCGTCCGGCGCCGAGGACCGCGAGGAGCGCACGCTGCACCGGGCGGCCGAGGAGTCGTGGCGGCAGAGCGTGCGCGCTGCCAAGTGGACCGCGGCGGCGGGCAACACGGCGGGTCTCGCGATGCAGGTCGCGTTCATCACCGTGCTCGCGGTGGGCGGGGCACGGGTGGCCACCGGCGCGATCGGCATCGGCACCCTGGTCGCCTTCCTCCTCTACGTCTTCTACCTGATGCAGCCGATCCAGCAGGTCGTCGGCGCCATCACCCAGTACCAGACGGGCTCCGCGGCCCTCTCCCGCATCCAGGAGGCCCTGGAACTTCCCGCCGAACCCCCGTCCCCGCAGGCCGAGTTGCCCTCCCCCGGCGCCGCACCCGCCGCCCTCGCCTTCGACGACGTCCGCTTCCGCTACGCCGACGACCTGCCCTACGTCCACCACGGCGTGACCTTCGACGTGCCGGCCCAGGGCATGACGGCGTTCGTCGGCCCGTCCGGCGCGGGCAAGACCACCGTGTTCTCCCTCATCGAGCGGTTCTACGACCCCGAGTCCGGCGCCATCACCCTCGACGGCCGGGACCTCGCGGACTGGGACCTGCCCCGGCTCCGGTCCGCCATCGGGTACGTGGAGCAGGATGCCCCGGTCCTCTCGGGCTCGCTGCGTGACAACCTGCTGCTCGGCAATCCGGACGCGGACGAGGACGCCGTCACGCGCGTGCTGCGGACGACCCGCCTCGACGGTCTGGTCGCCCGGCTTCCCAAAGGCGCCGACACCTTGGTCGGTCACCGCGGCACCCGCCTCTCCGGCGGTGAACGCCAACGTGTCGCCATCGCCCGCGCGTTGCTGCGCCGCCCCCGGCTGCTGCTCCTCGACGAGGCGACCTCGCAGCTGGACGCGGTGAACGAGGCGGCCCTGCGCGACACCGTCGCCGACGTGGCCCGGACGACGACGGTCCTGGTCGTCGCGCACCGGCTGTCCACGGTGACGATGGCGGACCGGATCGTGGTCATGGACGCGGGCCGGGTCCGCGCGGTGGGCACGCACCGGGAGCTGGTGACCGCCGATCCGCTCTACGCGGAGCTGGCGGCGACGCAGTTCCTGGCGGCGGCGGGCTGACCCCGGGGACGACGGGTTGGTCCTGGGGACGACCGGTTGGTCCTGGGGAACAGCTGAGGGCCGCCCGTTTCCGGACGGCCCTCGATGTTCGCGTGTTCGCGTGCTCCGCGGGATCAGTACCGCGGGCTCACGGCTCGATGCTGGGGAGAAGTCCCGTGACCGGCGCGGTCATGTCGGTGACCTGGTGCAGCTGCTGGAGGTCGTTCAGGTGGTTCAGGCCCTGAAGCTGGTCGGCGACCCGCGGGACCTCCGCGCGGTGCTCGGCGGGGATCTCACTCACCGCGAGCGAGTCCAGGAGGGCGACCGGGCTGACCTTGCCGTCCTTGAAGGCGGGCGCGTCGGCGGCGTTCGCCATCGGCGCGACGAGGCCGGTGACCCCGACCGCGAGACCAACGGCGGCGGCAATACGTCGTGTTGAGATCATGCCCTCAGCAACGCGGCCGGTCCCCGCGCGGTCACGGGTACCGGCCACCGCTCACCCGTGAGGCGGAGCGTGCCGCCCGGTTTGCCGAGCCCGGCGCGGCGGAGGAGGCTCGTAGGAGAGGCCCTTCGCGGCTCGTCCCTGTTCGGGCCGCGGCCCTCTGAGGAGGTCACCATGGGCACCGCGGCACACCCCGGCTTCGACACCGACGCCCTGCGCCGGGGCATAGAGGACCACACTGCGGCGACACTGCTGTCGCTCTACGCGGACGACGCCGAGGTCCACGTCGTCGACCACCTGACGCAGCCCAGTCATCCCAAGGTCCTGCACGGCCGTGACGAGATCGGCGCGATGCTCGCCGACGTCTACGGCCGCGACATGACGCACAGGCTGGAGGAGTGCGTCGTGGACGGGGACCGGGCCGCCTACAGCGAGTCGTGTCAGTATCCGGACGGGGCACGGGTCCTCGCCGAGTCGATGCTCCTGCTGCGCGACGGCAAGATCACCCGGCAGACGATGATCCAGGCATGGGACGGCTAGCGCGGATGGTGCCGAGGGTCCGGATCAGCACCCGCGTGACCTGGACCTTCTCGGCGACCACGGCACCCGCGCGCGCCGCCGCGGCCCGACGGCGGGCCCCGGTCACGGCAGCGGGTCTGCGCGCGTCCGCCACCCTGCTGGGGTCGGCGCTGCGGGCGGCCCGGTCCCGCTCGCTGCCGGCACCGCCCGCCGGCCGGACGCGGGGCTTCCGGCACCGGTGAGCCGGGAGTGGGGGAGACGAGCTGCCGTGGGGCTGTCGGTGGGCGGCCGGGGCTGTCGTAGGACTGTCGGTTAGGCTGGTCGCGGGTCGTGACTGGCGCTGAGGTGGAGCACCACCGTGGAGCGGCCCACGCGGAGTCGATGCCGTGCGCCTGGGCGATTGGTCAACCAGCTCAGGAGTGGATCATGTCCCAGGCACGGCTCATGGACGGCACCGCGCTCGCTCGGCGGATCGTCGAGGACACCGCGAAGCAGGCCGCCGACATCACGGAGCGCACCGGTACGGCGCCCTGTCTCGCGACGGTCCTGGTCGGCGCGGACCCGGCCTCCGTCACCTACGTCCGGATGAAGCAGAACCGCAGCCGCAAGGCCGGCATCGAGTCCCGGCACGTGGAACTGCCCGCCTCCACGACCACCGCCGACCTGGTCGCCACCCTCGACGGACTCTCCTCCGACCCGGCCGTGCACGGCATCCTGCTCCAGCACCCGATGGGTGAACACATCGACGAGCGGGCCGCGTTCGAGGCGATCGCGGCGGAGAAGGACGTGGACGGCGTCACCTTCGCGTCGTTCGCGACGATGAGCTTCGGCCTGCCGGGCTTCGTGTCCTGCACGCCCGGCGGCATCATGCGGCTGCTCGACGAGTACGGCGTCGACCCGTCCGGGAAGCGCGCCGTCGTCGTCGGCCGCAGCGCGATCCTCGGCAAACCGGCCGGCATGCTGCTCCTGGCCCGCGACGCGACCGTCACCTACTGCCACTCGCGCACCCGGGACCTGTCCGACGTGGTGCGCGAGGCGGACATCGTGGTCGCCGCCGTGGGACGGCCCCGGCTGATCCGCGGCGAGGACATCAAGCCCGGCGCGGTCGTGATCGACGCCGGTTACAACGCGGGCAACGTCGGTGACGTCGACTTCGACTCCGCCGCCGAGCGCGCCTCGCTGATCACTCCGGTGCCGGGCGGGGTCGGCCCGATGACGATCGCCACGCTGCTGGAGCAGACGGTGACCGCCGCGGCCCGGCAGCTCGGGGTGTGATCAGCGCGTCCACGCGCTGTACTCCATGACGTCCCCGGCCTTGACGCCGTACTCGGGCTGGTCCTTCGTGAAGGTGCTCTCCATGCCGAGGACGGCGCCGGTGGCCGGGTCCATGATCAGCATCAGCCGGCTGCCGGACCGCTGGTAGACGTAGGCCTCCCCGTTCCGCCCGAGGCGGTCGGTGACCTCTCCCACCGGCCGCAGCCCGTCCACCCCGGCGAGCAGCCGCGCCAACGCGGCCGACTCACGCGCTCCGAGCGTCCAGTGGTCCAGCAACTCGCCCACTGCGCCGAGGAGTTCGGGGGTGGTCAACGGCGTCCTGCTGTACGCCGCCTCCTGGAGGTACGCGCGCAGTCCGGCCACGTCGTGCGGCGGGCGGGCGTCGGGCGGGACGTCGCTCCAACTCGGCGGGTACGTCGTCTCCTTGAGGACATGCCCGTCCGCGACGAGACGTTCCGTGTGGCTGGCGTCCGGGTTCCACCGCACGATGCGCTCCTCGGGAACGGTCACCGGCGGCTTGTCGTCGGACATGCCGAGACTCCACGTCTGGACATGGGTTCCCCTGCGCAGAGCGGGAGTTCCGTCGACCGCGACGGCCGTCGCGAGTGCCGCGAGCTGCTTCAGGGAGACGGGCGTGGAGTGCGCCTGCACCACCAGGGGCCGGGGGGCCGCCACCGCCGGTGTGCCGCTCGGCCCGCCCAGCACGACGGTGAGCACGGTCGCCCCGACGGCGGCGGTGGCGGCGAGGCTCCAGAGCACGCGGCGGCGCCGTGAACGCCGTTCGTGCAGGAGCCGGTTGAGTCCCCGCTCGGCCTGATGGTCAAGGGGCCCGTCGCCGTAGAGGGGCCCGTCGCCGGTGAACGGGTTGGCGACCCGCAGGAGTTCGAGTTCGTCAGCCATGGCGTTGATCCTTCACGTGGCTAATGGCGGCACCCCAGCGGGGCTTGGGGAAGCGGACGACCGGCAACGGCGCGGCGGCAGCCGACCGACGACGCGTCGCGGCACCAGGAACGTTCAGCACCCGGCCCCTCCCAGCACCGCACGTCGATCGATCTCCGCTCTCAGCCTCCGCCGCGCCCGGTGCAACCGCATGGCCGCGGCCCGCGCTCCGCATCCGAGGACCACGGCCACCTCGTCCACTCCGAGCTCCTCCCATGCCGTGAGCCGCAGCACCTCCTGATCGGCCGGCGAGAGCCGCGCCAACGCCTCGTGCACCCAGTCGCCGGGGGCGTCCGCCTCGGGGCCCACCTCGACCTGCCGCCCGTGCGCGGCCTCGTCGTTGCCCAGCCGGTCGACGAGCCGACGCCGACGCCCGTACCCGCGCACCGCGTTGGCCAGGCAGTTTCGTGCCACGCCGTACAGCCAGGGCAGTGGAACCGCCGGCAGGTCGGCGCGGCGGCGCCAGGCGACGGTGAAGACCTCCGCCACCACTTCCTCGACCTCGCCGTTCCGCCCGTCCAGTCGCCGCGCAACATAGCGGCTGACCGCCCAGTAGTGCTCGCGATAGGCAGCGGCGAAGTCCTCGTCGTTGCTCATGTCCCGTTCATGTCCGGCACCGGGGCGATCGTCACACCCGGTTCCGTGATTCTCCTCGCGTCCGTCAAGTGTGACGCGCGGGCCCGGCGCGGACACAGGCGGGGCGTGAGAGATCTCAAGAGCATCAAGTGGCTGACGACCACGGACCACAAGACGATCGGCACGCTGTACCTGGTCACGGCGTTCGGGTTCTTCCTGATCGGCGGCGTCATGGCGCTGCTCATGCGCGCCGAACTCGCCAGACCCGGCCTGCAGATCATGTCCAACGAGCAGTTCAACCAGGCGTTCACGATGCACGGCACGATCATGCTGCTGATGTTCGCGACGCCCCTGTTCGCGGGCTTCGCCAACTGGATCATGCCGATACAGATCGGCGCCCCGGATGTCGCCTTCCCCCGTCTGAACATGTTCGCCTACTGGCTGTACCTGTTCGGCTCGACCATCGCGGTCGGTGGCTTCCTCACCCCGCAGGGTGCCGCGGACTTCGGCTGGTTCGCCTACAGCCCGCTGTCGGACGC
>NZ_JBIVED010000005.1:0-593839 GCF_044747445.1 Streptomyces sp. NPDC090083
GCACCGGCAGCGGATCCCACGGCGACTGGTTCACGAACTGCTGCAGGGCCTGCATGTTCCCGTCCGGTAGACGCTCAGCCATCGGCTGGATCGACTTGCGCCGGCCATCCAGCATCAGCCCCCGCAGATAGCACTCGCCCCTGGCCCGCTGATCCCTCCGCGGCACCGAGGCGAACACATCCGCCACGAACAACCCCAACGACGCCCGTAATCGGTTCACTTCATGCCTGTCCACACCCTCAAGATGCTCTTGATCAGCACAAACGCACAGACCTAACGAAGCACTACTAGGTCGTGTCCGCAATGTCAGGTGAGCCAGAGTCGCAGGCAGGCGATGGTCACCAGGGATTGGTAGTGGCGGGCGCGTTTGTCGCGCCGACGCGGGTGGGCGTCGCCGCCGCGCTGCCAGCGCTCTGGCTTGTTTTCACCGACCGCGCCGGACACGGCCCGGGAGCCTCACGGCGAGTTGTCCGACAGCGTGTCCGGTGCCCTGGTGGCGGGTGCGGGAATCGGCTTGCAGTTCCTGGCCATGGCGCAGGTACACGTTGGCAGTGGTCTGTGGCCGGTCGTGCTGACCGGGAGGTGTCGGCAGCGGTCAGCACCCACACACCTGCCGCTGCTCCTCCTGCACCGACTCGATCCGCACCAACTGGTGGTCCTCCAGATCCAGGAGGTTGTCCCGCGTCAGTTGGTCGTGCCGATTTCCGGGGCGGGTCAGCTTCCACAGCTGGTCGGGCGTAGCTCACTGGAGGATCCAGAGCGCTTGCAGGAGCTCTCGGCGTCAAGGCTCGGTCGAAGTCCTCATTCGCTGGGGCTTCCTCGGTACATGAGGGGTGTCGGAGCTGCGACGCCCCCTGTCCGCCTGGCCTGGCCGCTCGCGGTCAATCGTCAGGCAGCGCGTCAGGTTTGTGTGGGGCGGGCCGGAAGGCCCATGGGGTTGGGGAAGGGGATGGTGCCGGAGGTGAGGACCTCGTCGGCCAGCGGGCTGAGCAGGACGGGGATTTGGGCGGCCTCGCGCTGTGTGAGGGCGTGGTAAGGCCAAACGGCGAGGGCATCGGTGCGGGCCTCGATGTGGGCACGCAGACCGCGCCCTTCCGCGGTCGGGTGACCGCTGCTTTCCAGCAGTCCCCGTGTGGTGAGGCGGTCCGTAGCCGCCCGCCAATCCGCCTCGGACCAGCCACGATTGTCCCGCAGGATCGCCGTGGGCACGCCCTCGCATGCGGCGAAGAGTGCGTGGGCCTCGCAGCCGTCCAGGCCCTCGGCGGTCAGCACTGCCACGTGGCCGTCACCGCGGTGCTCGCGCAGCGCCGTGGCCGCCTGCCAGAGGGCGCCGACCGGGTCCTCGGGCGTGGGCAGGCCGCGGTTGGCGGCGAACAACGGGCGCCCCGCACCGTCCGCCACGGTAACCGTCCGTTCCAGCAGCGGGACGAGCTTCGCCGCCGCGTCCGCCGCCGACGGCGCTACTCGGCGCAGGGCTGCGGTGGCCGCCTCAGCGCGAGCGCGGAGCACGGCCTCGGGTGTGGCGAAGCTCCATGCGTCGGGGATGGCGCGTCGCACCATGGCGGGGTGGAAGTTGAAGAAGGCCGCCTCCACCACACCCGCCGCTACCGCTCCCAGCGGCGCGGCCCGGGTTGCGAAGTAGCCCATCCAAAATCCGCGCATGCCGACCGCGTGGTTGGCCTCGCGGCTCTCAGGCGCGAAGTACGTGACCGCGTGGAGGGGTTCCAGGACCTGCCAGACCGTACGGGCGAATGCTGCGCGCATGCACGCCATCCTCCCAGACGGCCCAACACCGGATCCAGGGCAGGCCTGTTGCACACCGGCACACCTACGAGTTGCCTCGCCTTCGTGGAGGAATCGCTGTGCCCAGGACGGTGAACTGGACCGGAAGAAGGAACACCCCCCGAGACACCGACCGGCGCGGTCACCGTCGCGATCAACAGGCTGTCCGTGAACCCGGCCCAGATCGTCTGCTCCACCGCCGCTCCCGCCCCGTTCGGGCCGCCCGGCCAGCATCGGGGGCCGGGTGAGGGTGGGAGGAGGCTTGCACCGAGATGTTCACGTGCAGCAGGCGCAGTCCGGCGTGCAACCGCACCCGTCCGCCGGGGCCGCGGCGACCTCAGCGGGGGCCGCCGGGCGGACGGCCGGAGCGCAGCATCCCGTGCCGTGCCAGGCGTCGCGGCCTTCCTTGACGGCGATGATGGCGATGACGAGAGCGGCGATGGGGTCGGCCCAGGACCAGCCGAGGGTGGCGTTGAGGAGCAGGCCGACCAGGAGGACGGCGGACAGGTAGGTGCACAGCAGGGTCTGCAAGGAGTCCGCGACCGCGGAGGCGGAGCCGAGTTCGTGCCCGGCCCGGCGCTGGGCGGCGGACAGGAACGGCATGATCGCCAGGGAGAGTGCGGCGATGACGATGCCGGGGATCGAACGGCCGGCCTCGCCTGTACCGGACAGCGCGCGAACGGCGTCAACACTCACATACGCGGCGAGCGCGAAGAACGAGACGGCGATGATCCGCAGGGTGCGCCGCTCACGCGCTTCACGGACGCCGTGGTCACGGGCGGAGAACTGCCAGGCGACCGCCGCGGCGGAGGACACCTCGATGACGGAGTCCAGGCCGAAGCCGATCAGCGCGGTCGAGGAAGCGATCGAGCCGGCGGTGATCGCGACAACCGCCTCGATGACGTTGTAGGTGATCGTCGTGGCGACCAGGAGCCGTATACGCCGGGTGAGAACCTCGCGGCGGGCCGGGGAAGGCGCCAGGGACATCACGGTCATCAGCAGCAGCCCTTCTCGGCAGCGTCCGGGCACGTCTGGTCCGACTCGACCGCGATCACCGATGCCAGGAGGTGGTTCAGGGCGTGGCCGAGGCGTTCGTCGGCCAGCTCATAGCCGGTGCGCCGGCCGTCGGGGACGGCGACGACCAGGCCGCAGTCCCGCAGACACGCCAGATGGTTGGACAGGCGGGTGCGGGAGACGCCGAGCGCATCGGCGAGGTCGGCGGGGTAGGCCGGCGCCTGGCACAGGGCAAGGAGGATCCGGCAGCGGATCGGATCGGCGAGCGCGCGGCCGAAACGGGCCAGCACCTCGATGTCGGAGGCAACGGTCAGCACACCTGGAGAGTACAGCGAATCCTGAATTCAGTGAATCCTGAACACTGAAGTTCACGCCTCCGCCTACGCTCTGCCCACCGACCAGCGTTAAGCGGCCAAGACTGCAGAGTCACCTGTATCGACGCGAGAGGAGCGCACAGGAGTGGCTACCGAGCCGGTATGTCGTTCGGGAGGCCCGGCCGGAGCCGGGCAAGTCGATCTGCTTCCGGCTCAGGGCGGGGCGGACCCAGGGGATCGTGTTGGGCGTGGTTGCCGGCTATGCGGACCTGGGCGCAGCATTCGGGTCTCAACAGTGAACCCGGCAACGTATAGGCAGGTCGCCACTTGGCCATGCTGGCGTCGGTGAACTTAGACGTTCACCGGGTGGCCGCCGTAGCCCTGCGTCTTCAGCGTTGGCTCGCCCCCGACGTGAACGCTGAGCATTCGTGGTCCGCCGGGGCGCAACACGCGCCGGAAGTGGCCGCCGACAGCTGGGGGCGATACCAGCGCTTTGGCCGTAGCCGAGCCGGACTCAAGACCAAGACGAACGCCGGGGGCACGGCGCTCTACCTTCGTTGGTGCGGTGCAACTGGCCGCGGCCGGAATAAGGCCGCTCGCGACCTCGGCTTGTTCATCGTCTGGCTGAGTTACATTCCCTCCCGAGCAAATGCCGACGGTCCCGTCGTTGTCCGGTCCGGTCCGGGCGGCCAGCCGGTTCGCCGCGAGCCGGGTCGGATCAGGTGCGGGTCGTCACCGGGTGGGCTTGGGCAACAGGTATTCAGCACCGCACGCTTCGGCGAGGGCAGGGCCGAAAAGGGCTGCCGGGGTGTACGCGCCAGGTGAGCCCTCACCGGCCAGCAGCCGTCGGGCGATCTCTGCGGGCACCGCACCGGTGTACGCCTGGGCGTCGCCCAGACGCAGCCAGCCCTCTCGGGTCTCGCCGTCCGCCCAGGTGACGGTGGCGTGCCCCCAGGAGTGATCACGTGGCCGTTCCTTCGCCTTGACACGTACCTGTGCGAGGCGTCGTACGGTGAACGACCGCAGTCGCCCCCACCGCATGAGCGTGCTCACTGCCGGCATCATCGCCCGGATGGCGAACGAGGACGGTGCCTCACTGGAGGCCGAAAGGACATGGCCGGCACCGCTCGCCCGGTGAGCCGCGAGAAGTTCACCCAAGGGCATGCTCGCCGTGGTCACCTGCGATCCGTCCGGCAGCGTGAGACGCAACGCATCGCCGAAGATCAGGGCTGATGTCAGACGACCATCAGTGATCTGACGGCCTTCGAGACTGCCCAACAGGGTGCCGATCAAGGCTTCACCAGCGGTGCCTTCCTCGATCGCCAACGAGGGCACCATGTCGACCCGGACCCGGACGGGTACGGGACGGCCCTCACACAGCTTCACCACGACACTCTCCGTGGCAGTCACGCCGAACCCGGCCCCGGTGACCAGCGTGTGCCCCGCCCGAGTGGCCGCGTCGTGCATCTCGAACGCGGCGGAGAGCGCGGCGACATCGTTCGCCAGGTCGATGTAGTGGCAGCCGACGGAACGGCAGGCGTCAACGATCGCAGGGGCCGTCGTAGTGAACGGTCCGACCGTGTTGATGACCACGCCAGGTCGTTGCCGCCGGATTTCGAAGGCGGCGGCGCCAAGGGAGGAAGCCAGCAGTGTTTCGGCGGCGGACTGCTCCGCTGCGGCGTGCAGACGGTCCGCGTCCCGGCCGACAAGAACGGCCGTCAGGCCGCGCTGGGCGAGCTGCGCGGCGATGCTACGGCCGCTGCGCCCGGTGCCGCCAAGTAGCCAGGTCTGTGCACTCATTCGAAGAGCTCCTGTACGGGATGAAGCCGAGGGCCGGCCGGAGGTGAGGCATCAATCGGAGGTGAGCCGTCAGGCAGTGGTGATGATGAGCTTGCCGCCCTTGGGTGTGCCGTCGCGCTCGAGTTCGGTGAGCGCCTCGATGGCGTCCGTGAGCGGCACCGTGCGGCCGATCGGCACCCGCAGTGCGCCCAGTGCGGCGACGCGCGCCACCTCCTCGAGATCCTCTGGCGAAGCCTGGGCGACGAGGACGCGATAGGGGCCTGGAAGAGCTGCTTTGGCGAACGTGGCAGGCGTGGGGTGAAGGCCGACGATGCGCCCGCCCGGCTTGAGCAGGTGCTTCGCCGCTTTGTCGGACAGTGTGTGGGCGGTGTCGAGGACGATGTCGAATCGGCCGCTGAGTGTCTCCGGGTCGAAGCCGAACTCGACGGTCGGGTCGATGCCGAGGTCGCGGGCGTCCTGCATGACGGTGGCGCGGCAACTGCCTCCCACCGAGGCGCCGCGCGCCAAGGCGAACTGGGCGGCAGCACGGCCGACTCCGCCGAGGCATCCGTTGATGAACACTGTGTGCCCAGCCTGTAGGTTGCCTTTCTTGGTGAGGGCCTGGAAGGCGGTGAGCCCGACGGTCGGGATGGCGGCGGCCTCCTCGAAGGAGAGTTCCGCGGGCTTCTTCACCACGCCTTTCTCTGCGGCCAGGACCATGTCGGCGAAAGCTCCCGACGCCTTGATCGACGCACCGCCGAGCACTTCGTCACCGACGGCGAGCCGAGTGACGCCCTCGCCGACCGCCTCGACGACGCCCGCGAAGTCGTAGCCCAGTCCGCGGGGGAACTTCCGCCCGGTCACCATCTTCATGGCGCCGCCGCGAATGCCCCAGTCCATCGGATTGGCCGCGGCTGCCCGTACGCGAACCAGGACGTCGCCGGCCCCAGGTCTGGCCGGCTCGAATTCCTCCAGCCGCATGACTTCGGGTCCGCCGTACTGGTGGTACTGGATGCGCCGCATCGGTGTCTCCAAGGAGTGATGTCATTGAATGACATGACTCTAGCATGGTGATGTCATGGAGTGACATGACCTCGGACGGAGCCAAGTGTCACGAGGTGACATCACCTACACTCTCGGCATGGGACGGTGGAAGCCTGGGACCGGTGACCGGATGCGGGAGGCCGCACTGTCGCTCTATCTGGAGCGCGGCTTCGAGCAGACGACGGTGGCGGACATCGCCGAACGGGCGGGTGTCACCGCCCGCACGTTCTTCCGGTACTTCGCCGACAAACGTGAGGTCCTCTTCGACGACTCCTCCGCCTTGGAGGAAAAGTCACTGGCCGCTCTCGACGGAGTGCCGGCCACGATGTCGGCACTGGATGCCGTCGCGGCCGTACTGGAGAGCGTGGCCGAGATGGTGGGGGGGCAACCGCGAACTCGCCCGGGAGCGACAGGCGGTGATCATGGCCAACGCCGATCTGCGCGAACGCGAGTTGATCAAGCTCACGTCTCTGTCCGCCGCCCTGGCCGACAGGCTGCGGCAGCGAGGCGTCGGCGACATCGAGGCCAGCCTGGCCGCCGAGACCAGCATCACCGTGTTCCGCGTCGCCTTCTCGCAATGGGTCACCGCCACCCAGGACCAAACCCTGCAGGACGTCATTCGCGAGACGCTGGACCGACTACGGGCCCTGGCCACGGACGGGACATCCACCGAGGTGCCCACGCGTCCGGCGCGGAAGTAGTTCCGTTTCCTCGACGACGGCGGACGGGACCTGATCAGGTTGTGCCGTACGGCTGCGCATCGTCTGGACACGGCCTCGCAGGCGTTCATCGTCCGCGTTGTCGGGCGGTTCCCGGGTGAGGCCCCTGGCGGTGCCGTGGGGGCGTTCAACCTCGCGGAGCCTTCAGCGAAGCCGCGGCGGCGGCGAAGGCCGGGACACCCGGGACGACTTCGTACGGCACCCCCGCCGCGTCCAGCCGCCGCATCTGCTCACCTACGGCGCTGAACACTGACGGGTCCCCGGAGTGCAGCCGGGCCACGTCATGCCCTTCCTCGTGCGCACGGACCAACCCGGCGGTGATCTCGTCCAGGTTGAGCTGCGCGGTGTCCACCAGCCGTGCGTCCGGCGGGCATTCAGCCAGCAACTCGCGCGGAACCAGACTGCCCGCGTACAGACAGACCTCGCAGGCGGCGAGCATACGGGCGCCGCGCACGGTGATCAGGTCGGCGGCACCGGGTCCGGCGCCGATGAAGTACACGGTCATCTGTCTTCTTCTGCAAGGGGGTTGAGGGACTCGTCTGCCTTCTCCACGACCCACTGGGTCACCGGCATCGCCTGTCGCCACCCGGTGAAGCCGCCCACAGGCACGGCGTGCGCCACCGCAGGCCGCACCAACTCCCCGCCGAGCCGGCGGTAGGCGTCGGCGAGCAGGGCCTCGGATTCGAGCGTCACGGTGTTGGCGACGAGGCGTCCACCGGCAGGCAGCGCCTCCCAGCAGGTGGAGTGGAGGCCGGGAGCGGTGAGGCCACCTCCGATGAACACCGCGTCGGGCGGCGGGAGTTCGGCCAGGACGGCGGGCGCGGCACCGGTGACCACCCGCAGCCCGGGCACACCGAGGCGGTCGGCGTTGCGGGTGATGCGGCCGGCCCGCAGCGGATCGCGTTCGACGGTGACCGCCCGGCAGGAGGGGTGGGTGCGCATCCACTCGACGGCGATCGAGCCGGAGCCGCCGCCGATGTCCCACAGCAGTTCGCCGGGCGCCGGGGCGAGCGCACCGAGAGTGGCGGCGCGGACACGCCGTTTGGTGAGCTGTCCGTCGTGCTCGAACGCCTCTTCCGGAAGTCCTGGTACGGCTCCGAGCCGTAGCGTGTCCGGGGCGCGGCGGCATTGGACGGCGATGATGTTGAGGGGGGCGCCGGGCGACTTCGCCCAGTCGGCAGCCGCGGACTCGGCGGTCACTCGTTCGTTGTCCGCGCCGAGTTGTTCCAGCACCCGTATCCGGCTCGGCCCGAAGCCGCGGTCGCGCAGCAGGGCGGCGACCTGGCCGGGCGTGCCGGCGTCCGCGCTGAGGATGAGCAGTCGTCGACCCTCGTGCAGGGCGGCGGCGAGGCGAGCGGTGGGCGGCCGACGAGCGTGACGACTTCCGCATCCTCCAGGGGCCAACCAAGACGCGCGGCGGCGTGCGAGACGGACAAGGGGTGGGGCAGGACACGCAGCGCGCCGGGGCCCAGCACGTCGGTGAGGGCGCGCCCAATGCCGTAGAACATCGGGTCGCCGCTGGCCAATACGGCGATGCGGCGGCCGGCGTGTGCGGCGAGCAGGCCGGGGACGGCGGGGCGCAGGGGCGAGGGCCAGGCGACGCGTGCGCCGAGGCAGTCCGGTGACAGCAGATCCAGTTGACGCGGGCCGCCGATCAAAACCTCGGCGTCGCGCAGTGCCGTGCGGGAGGGATCCGGGAGTCCCTGCCAGCCATCGGCCCCGATCCCGACCACGGTGACAGTGACGGCAGGGGGCGGGCCTGGTCGTGCGGGCATCACTGCTCGGTTCCTCGGGGTTCGGGACGGATCCCTGTGGGAACCAGGGGCGCACTCTCTTGGGCGGCGACCCGCACATCCGCGTTCGGGTACACATCACCATCTCTCTTATTGCACACTACTCGCAATAACTTGTTAGGGGCAGGAGAGGGTGGGCATGGGCTCTTCGATCGTGCTCGGCATCGAGTCGTCGTGCAACGAGACCGGTGCGGGGCTGGTGCGGGACGGCCGTCTGCTGGGGCACGCGGTGGCGTCGAGCATGGACGAGCACGCCCGTTACGGCGGTGTGGTGCCGGAGATCGCGGCCCGCGCGCACGTGCACGCCGTGCGCCCCGTGATCCAGCGGGCACTGGACGAGGCGGGTCTGCGACTGTCCGACATCGGCGCGGTCGCCGTCACCACCGGCCCGGGGCTCGCGGGCGCACTCCAGGTGGGTCTGGCCGGGGCGAAGACGATCGCCTACTCCCTGGGCCTCCCCCTCTACGGCGTCCACCACCTCGCCGGTCACGTCGCCGCCGACACCCTGGAGCACGGACCGCTGCCCGATCCCTGCATGGTGCTGATCGTCTCCGGCGGCCACACCTCACTGCTCCTCGTGCGCGACCTGGCCCGCGATCCGATCCTGCACCTCGGCGACACCCTCGACGACGCGGCCGGGGAGTGCTTCGACAAGGTCGCGCGGGTCTTCGGGCTGCCGTATCCCGGCGGCCCCGCCATCGACCGGGCGGCGCGCGCGGGGAATCCGCGCGCCGTCTCCTTTCCCCGGCCGCTCACCGCTTCGCCCGGCCACGGGTACGACTTCTCCTTCTCCGGGCTGAAGACAGCAGCCGCCCGCTGGGCCGAGGGCCACGCGGGCCGCGAACTGCCGGTGGCGGACGGCGCGGCGTCGCTCCAGGAAGCGGTCGCGGACGTTCTCACCCGCAAGGCGGTGGCCGCCTGCATCAAGCACAGCGTCCGCACCCTCGTCGTGGTCGGCGGGGTCGCCGCGAACTCGCGTGTGCGGTCGCTGGCCGAGGAGCGGTGCCGGTCCGCGGGCATCGGGCTTCGAGTGCCTCCGCTCGGGCTGTGCACCGACAACGGCGCGATGATCGCGGCGGTCGGCGACCTTCTCGTGCGCGCCGGGGCCGCACCCGCACCGCTCGACCTGTCGATCGATCCGTCGGCGCCACTGGAGTACGCGGCACTGCACCCGGCGGCATCCCTGGCGGGTGCGGCCTGATGGGCATCCGGGTCTTCACAGGCACCGACTTCCTCGCTCACACCTCCACATTGCACTCCGTCTACCTCGACGCCTTCTGCGCACCGCCCTGGAACGAGGACACGGAGCGGGCCGTCGAGTTCGTCGGCCGTCTGCCGGGCAACGCGCGCCGTCCGGGCTTCATCGCCGCACTCGCCTTCGCCGGTCAGGAGGAGGTCACGGGTTTCGCCACCGCCTGGACCACCCTCTCCCCCTTCCCCACCGACCGCTGCTACCCTCAGGCCGCCGCCGGTCTCGGCCCCGACCGCACCGCCGACCGGCTGTGCGGCGCCCGCGAGATCGACGAACTCGCCGTCCGGCCCACCGCCCGGGGCTCGGGCCTCGCCGCCGAACTGCTGGAAGCGGTCTGCCAGGACGCCCCCGGCGGCCGTTCCTGGCTGCTCACGTCCGTGCGGTCGCCCCGGGCCATGGCGTTCTATCGCGGTCAGGGCTGGGCCCAGGCCACCCACCCCTCACCCGAGGGCAGCGGCACGGTCGTCTTTCTCGGCCCCTGCCATCCCGCTCGCTTCCTGACCGCCCCACCTCTGTGACGCGGCGTCAGAAAGGTTCCACTCAAGGGCAGTCGGTGGCACACAGGCCGCGTCCGATCGGGGGAATCAAGGCGCGCACTCGCTCTCCCCACCCCTCCGTAAGGGGAGGAAAAGCCCCATGACCGTTACCGCGCACATCGACACGACCCGCCCTGTGGCGACCCTCATCAACGTCTTCACCGTCACCCCCGACCGGCAGACCGAACTCATCACCCTGCTCGCCGAAGCAACGGAACAGACCATGAAGCACCAACCGGGCTTCATCTGCGCCAACTTCCACGCCTCCCAGGACGGCGAACGCGTCATCAACTACGCCCAGTGGGAGTCCGAGGAGCACTACCGGACGATGCTCGCCAGCCCCGAGGCCCGCGTCCACATGGACCAGGCGGCGACGATCGCGACCGACGTGCAGCCACGGCTGTTCCGGGTGCGGTCGACGCACGGCAAGAGCACCGCCCGAGGAAACGTCCACGACCGGTGAGGAGCGGATACGCGAAGGCGACCGGAGGAACCGCCGTCCCCACCTCGTCCTCCCGCCCTCCGGCCTGATCCCGACGGGCACCGCACCGCACCTCGCCGGACGGGGAGCGCGCGGGCCGACGGCGCTGCCGCTCACCACGCCGCAGGACCGCGACGCGGTACGCCGTCACCGAACACGCAGGACACCTGCCGTGCCCGCATGAGCACTACAGCCTCTACGGCCATGTCGCCCCGCTGGCACGGCAGTTCACCGAGAAGCCTCCGCCTCCCGCGCTCAGAGAAGCAGCACGAACATCACGGCCATCCCCAGAGCCATCGCCGCATGACAGGCCGGTGACAGCGCGTCGGCCTGCACGGTCGGCGCCTCCCCCGGTGCTCCCGCCGGCTCGATACGGGCGGCGTCGAAGGCACGGGCCAGCCAGCTCAGGGCAAAAGCGAGCAGGACGAGGGCCAGGACACCCGCCGTCGCCTTCCGGCCAGTGCCGACGAGGCTCATCGCGGAAAGCCCCGAACCCCCCGACATGTCCATTCCGGCCATGGAGTGTCCGGAGCCGCCGCCGTGCCCCGCGGCCATGCCCCCGGAATCCATCACGGCGACCATCCAGGCCATGGCCGCCATCATCACGGCGTGCAGCAGCGTGCCCAGCAACTTCCTGGGGCGGAACCCCCCGTCGGCGCGGAACGGCACGGAGACCACGAACCACACGGCGCCCGCGGTGAAGACGAGAACCTGCGGAAGGGCCGGCACGTCCATGCCCCACGGCCAGACCATCGCGATCATGGACAGCCCCATGACGGCGTGCAGCGCGTGGTCCACACGGTCGGGCAGCACGGCGCCGGGTCGCACGCCACGCAGGCTCCCGTGCGCCGCCGTCAGCGCGAAGACCAGTGTGAAGATCCAGCGCAGCCCGCTCGCGGCGATCACGAGGCCGGGGTGACTGTACGGCGTCGGCGAACAGCCCCGACGGCGATGTCCACGGCCAGGAAGACGGCCAGCGGGATGCCGAACAGGGGCAGTGCCCAGCCGACCGCGATCAGGGCGAGGACGCCCGCGGCCAGTCCCCAGGAGGGCATGCCCCGCCAGGCGCCGCGCACCGGGGGCGCCCCGAGCGGGGCGCGGCGGTCGGCGCGGGTGGGGCGCCGCTGCCACCACATGCGGTAGCCCCAGACGATCACGCAGATCAGGCCGGTGGCGAGCGTGGCGAGGACGAGCTGGTTGGCGAGGCCGAACAGGGTGCCCATGTGCGCGTTGATGCCCCAGCGGGTCAGCTTGGACAGCAGGGGCCAGTCGGCGAAGTCGACCCGGTCGACCACGGTGTCCGTGGTCGCGTCGACGGCGAGGCTGTCGCGGCCGACCGGCCACAGGTTGCGGGTCTGCGTGACGGTCCAGGCGGTGGTGCCGTCGGCCGGGACGGCGATCTCCACCGGACCGGACAGGTTGTCCGCGCGGGCCGCCTTGAGTACACCGTCGATCTCGTTCGGGTCGACGCTCTTGCCCGTGCCCGAAGCGGCCTTCGTGGCACCGGAGTCGGTGCTCAGGGAGGTGGAGACCGAGGGGGTGTGGGAGCTGAGGGCGTCGAGGGCCTCGCCGAAGTGGGCGCCCGCGTAGCGCGACCAGGTCATGCCGGTCGCGGAGAGGACGAGCAGTCCGGCCGCGAGCCACAGGCCGGTGACCGCGTGCCAGCTCCGGGTGCGCCGTACGCCCTTCTTCGCCGCCCGGTCGGGCAGGAGCAGACGGCGGCCGGTCCGGGTGCCACGCTGCCTGCGCCACCACAGGGCGACTCCGCCCAGGACCAGCACCCACAGCCAACTGGCCGCGAACTCCGAGTAGTACCGGCCGGGCACGCCCAGGTTCAGGTTGCGGTGCAGGGCGTCCAGCCAGGTCGTCAGCGGGGTCTCCGCGTACCAGGTGGTCAACTGCCCTCTCACCTTGCCGGTGTACGGGTCGACGTACACCGTGTGCGTCTTCTCGCCGAGTTCGGGCAACGAGAAGTCGACCTGTGTCGTCCCGTCACCGCTCCCCGGGCGTACGGCGATCAGGGTGCCCGTCGGGTGTTCGGCCCGTGCGGCGGCCACCTGCTGGGCCAGGGGGCGCGCACTGTCCCCGGTGTGCGCGACCGTGAGTTCCTTGCCGTAGACGAGGTGGTCGAACTGCGGTGTGAACGTGTAGAGCAGGCCGGTCACCGCGGCGACGAGCAGGAACGGCGCGACCAGGACACCGGCGTAGAAGTGCAGTCGGGTCAGCAGGGCGCCGAAGCCTCCGGTGCGCCTGGCTTGTATGGACGGTTCGGGTACGGCCCGGGGTTTCTCGATGCTCGCGACACCGGCTGCGGTCGCGGTACCGGAAGGGCCTGGTTCGGGCACGTCGGGGGCGTCGGAGCTGACGGACATGGGCGGACCTCGCGCTGTCTCTGCGGCGCATCGGACCGGGCGCCGTCACCGTGCAGGGCGGGCGACGACCGGCCGGTGTCCGGCTGTGAAGTCGCCCGCGCCCGACCGCTTTCGGCCGCTGCCCTAGAAGAGTCGGACCGGGAACTGCCCGAGTTCCCGGCTCGTTCGAGGTTTCCGCCGCCTATCTCCCCGCACGGTCTTCGCGGCCCCGCGACGGGGTCACCCCTCCTCGGAGTCGGTACGACCACCTACCACAGCCGTACGGACTCCCCTCTTCCTGCGGATGACGAGGGCCCCAACCACCGCTGCCAGCACAGCGGTTGCGACCGAGGCACCGACGACAGCGGGCCCCTGCCCCTCCAGAAGGCCGCTCGCCCGCTGGGCCGGCGGGCTCGGCAGCCGTCGGCCCCGGCACGCGGCGGGAACCGGCGCCGCCTTCGCGTCCTTGGCCACCTGGAACAGGAAGCGGTTGGTCTGCGCGTCACCGTCGGCCGCCAACACCGTGTAGGTGATGGAGTCGACGCCGGTCGGGAGCCCCCGCACGGCCGCGCACACGGTCGAGCCCGCCACCCTGACGGGTTCCCCTACGGGAACGGCTTCGCCGTCGGGTCCGGCGGCGGAGACCTTCGGCACGGTCCCCGGCAGCAGGCTGCCGAACGTCAACGCGATGACCTGGGTGTCCGGCCCCACCTTGGCTCCGGGAGCGGGGGACGCCTCCTGGAGGGCGGTGTGGGCGTGGGCCGGCGTGCCGCCGGCGGACAGCAGTGCGCACACGGCCGCGCAGAGCACGGCCGGTGCCCTCAGAAGTCGAAGTCCGCGCATGCGATGCGGTTGTCCAGGGCGTCGCTGGGGTGGACCACGATCGCGACGGCACCCTTGCCCGTCTTGCGGGTGTTGTTCACCGTGGTCATCCCCATGCCCGCCTTGTCGGCCGTGAACATGAGGTGCACTTCGTTGGGCGGCATGGCGGGGCCGCCCTTGACGAACTGGAAGTGCTCGCCGCCGTTGTCGGCCGAGCAGTGCTGGGCGTGCAGATGCGCCATGTAGGAGGCGCCGGGCTGAAGGCCCGTCAGTTTCACCGTGACGGTGGTGCCTTGGGGGCCCTGTGCGAGCCAGGCGGTGCCCTTGACGTGGTCGAGTCCGGGAGGCCGGGTGTCCAGGAGCTTGAACGTGCCTTCCACCACTGTGGAGTTGGGGATCTTGTCGGCGGGAGTGGCCGACGGATCGCCCATCGCCATGCCGGACATGCTGTCCATGTCGTGTGCGGAGGCGGACCCTTGCGGTTTGGCCGCGGCGTGGTGGGCCGATCCGCCTCCGCAGCCGGCGAGGAGAGCCGCGGCGAGTGCGATCGCGGGGACGAGCCGGGACGCGCGGTACGGGGAGGCGGTCGTCGGCGGAGTGCCGGGCGCGGAGAGACGGGCGGAGGTGCGGTGGTACATGGAACTCCCGATCGAGGAGCAGGGCAGCGCGCACCGTCGCCTGCGTGCAGGAGGACGGGCGGAGGCCGGGCCGGGTGGAAGGACCGGCGGGCGGCGAAGCGCGTACCGGTCCTGGGGTGTGGACCGGCCCCTGGCCCATCTCCCGCAGCCCGAAAGGGACTTCAGTGGAGTACGGCGGACAGCTGACCGGTCGGTGTCGGCAGACGGAGGACTGCTGGACCGGCCCATGGCGGTCCTCGTCGGATCACGGCGTGCCGCAGCGTGACGGAGGTGGCTGACGACGGCGGAGGCGCGGCGGCCCGGGCCGGGCGGGCGGCCCGCACGCGGCGATCGGATGCCTGGCCCGCCAGCAGGCGGCGGACGCGTCGGAGGGGCGCCAGCAGGGTGACGGCGAGGGCCCGGCCCAACCGGTGGGCCGCCGTCTCGCCCCGCCACAACCACAGACCGCACACGACGGCGGCCAGCAGGTGCGCCAGGACCATTCCGGCCGAGCCCTGATGCATCAGGACGGACTCCGCGGTCATGGAGGTCGCGGCGCCCGCCGTTCCGGCGTGCGCCATCGCCATGCCCGAGTGGGCCATGTTCCCCATGGGCATGGTCATTCCGGAACCGGAGAACGACATGGCGTGGTCCATGGCGGATCCAGCCGCCCGTCCTGACCCGTCGACCGGTGTCCGGACGAGCATGTGGGCGAGGTCGAACCACAGGTGGAGCAGCCCCTGGGCGACCGTCGTGACACCGACCACGGTCGGGGCACCGCGTTCACGCCCGGTCAGCCACCAGGCGGCCGTGGCCGTCCCGGCGAACGCGACGGCCAGAGCCCACCAGGGCAGCAGGTCGCCGGACATCAGGGAGTGTCCCAGTGCTGTCGTGACCACGCAGACGGCCGCGAAAACGCCCGCCCGCAGCGGACGCAGGCCGACGCCCTTCACCGCGACCGCCGTGGCGCGTGACGCCCGGCGGGGCGCGCCGTCGCCGCGGCTCGTGAGGGACACCGGTCAACTCCTCCTACCCATGGGTTCGTTGTGTCCTACGGACAGGAACGTCCTCGCGTTCACGCTCCCGTCGTGCGATCCGGGATGCGCGGCACGGACTCCGTCTCGGTCCTCTCGTCCTTCTCGGTCTTGGCGGGCTTCTCGGGCTTTTCGGTCGCGAGGGGCCGGGCCGCGTAGGTGATGCGGATGACGCCGTCGGGGTGCCGGTCGGTGCGCGCGCTGACGCCGAAGACGTCGGCGAGGGTCCGCGGGGTGAGTACCTCCAGGACAGGTCCGGCCGCCACCACGGTTCCCTCGTGCAGGACGACCAGGTGGTCGCAGAGGCGGGCGGCGAGGTCGAGGTCATGGAGGACGGCGAGGGTGGTGATCCCCGTGGTCCGGATGAGGTCCAGCAGTTCGAACCGGGCGCGGATGTCGAGGTGGTTGGTGAGTTCGTCCAGGACCAGGAGCTGGGGACGCTGGGCCAACGCGCGTGCCAGCAGGACACGTTGGCGTTCGCCGCCGGAGAGGGAGGCGTAGTCGCGGTCCGCGAAGGGCCGTACGCCGCAGCGGTCGACGGCGTCGGCCACGGCCTGGTGGTCCTCGGCCCCGTCGCGGCCCAGCAGTCCGTGGTGGGGGGCGCGGCCGAGGGCGACGATCTCGGTGACGGTCAGGCCGGTGGTGTTGCCGCCCGTGTCCTGGAGGACCGCGGCGGTACGGCGGGCGGCGGCCCGGGAGGACAGGGTCCAGACGTCGTCCTCGCCGACCCGGACGGCGCCGTCGGCCGGGCGCAGGGAGCGGTAGACGGCGCGCAGCAGGGTGGACTTGCCGCTGCCGTTGGGGCCGACGAGTCCGACGATGTCGCCCTTGCGGGATTCGAGGCTCACGCCGTGCAGGATCGGGTTGCGGTCCAGGGTGATGCGGAGTTGGTCGACGGTCAGTTTCATGAGGTCAGTCCAGCCCCTTGTTGCGGCGCAGCAGCCATAGGAAGAAGGGGGCTCCGAGGAGTGCGGTGAGGATGCCCAGGGGCAGTTCGTTGGGGCGGTCGAGGGTGCGGGAGAGCAGGTCGACGAGGACCAGGTAGACGGCGCCCAGCAGAGCGGTCAGGGGAAGCAGTCGCCGGTGGTCGGCGCCGGTGGTGAGGCGTACCAGGTGCGGGATCATCAGGCCGACGAAGCCGATGCTGCCGGCGACGGCGATGACCGTGCCGGTGAGCAGTGCGCTGAGTACGAGGAGGACGGCCCGCAGTCTGTTGACGTCCACGCCGAGCGCGGTGGCGGACTCGTCCCCGGCGAGCAGGACGTTGAGGCGTCGGCCGAAGAGCGACAGGAGCGTGGTCGTGCCGAGGACGACCACGGCGACCGTGGGGAGCTGGTCCCACTGGGCGCCGGCGACGCT
Source organism: Streptomyces sp. NPDC090083 (assembly GCF_044747445.1). NCBI lineage: Bacteria > Bacillati > Actinomycetota > Actinomycetes > Kitasatosporales > Streptomycetaceae > Streptomyces > Streptomyces sp. NPDC090083. The sequence goes on from NZ_JBIVED010000005.1 coordinate 16,898, forward strand.
GCCCAGCATCCAGAACATCACCGTTCGCAACTCGGCCGGTGTGGCCTGGAGTTGGACGAAGCTGGTGGCCGACAGGAAGACGTATCCGACGGCGACGCCCGCGAGCACGAGCCGGGTCGGGGCCATCCGCCCGCGCCGCTGCCCGAGCGCGAACACCAGGATCCCGGCGGCGACCGCGCCGAGGAAGGCGGCTGCCGACACCCCGAGTCCGGCGAACGCGGCGCCGCCCAGGGTGATGACGAGGACGGCGCCGAGGGTGGCGCCGTAGGAGACGCCGAGCACGGTGGGGTCGGCGAGCGGGTTGGACACCACGGTCTGGAGGACCGCGCCGGCGACGGCGAGGCCCGCGCCGACCAGGGCCGCCAGGACCACTCTCGGGGTGCGGAAGTTCCAGACGATCTGGTCGAGTGCCGGATCCGACGGCGCCGCGCCCGCGCCGGTGACGTGGTGGAGGACGATCCCCCACACGTCACCGACCGGGACGTCGACCGCGCCGATGCTGATCGCCACGATCATCGTGGCGATGAGCGCGACCGGCAGGAGCGTGAAGGCCAGGGGGATGCCGAGGCGGCTCAGAAGGCGTCGGGATGCAGTAGTTCGGCGATCTTCCGCACCGCCAGGTCGTTGCTCGGGCCGAGGTACATCGAGTCGGACAGCGTCACGTACGTGTTGTTCCTGGCGGCTGGCCACTGGGGGAACTCCTTGAGCAGTTTCTTGGCGTACGCCGCCGGATCAGGGTCGTTGTAGCTGATGACGACGACGGCGTCGACGTCGGTGGCGGCCACCTTCTCCTTGCTCAGGTCGGCGAACGTGGCCTTGGTGGTGTTCGAGAAGGCGTTGGCCGCACCGGACTTGGCGAGGATGTCGTTGACGATGCCGTTGGCGAGGACCGAGCTGAAGTCGTTGCTGCCCATGGTCATGTTGGAGAAGAGCACCATGACCTTGGGCTTCTTCTCGCCTTTCACCTTGTCCGCGACGGCCGCGATGTTCTTCTCGGAGGCGGTGATCAACTGCTCGGCCCGGTCACGGACGTCGAAGACCTTGCCCATGTCACGCAGCAGCCGGTAGCTGTCGGCGACGGTCATCCTGGAGGGGTCGTCGTCGCAACCCTGCGGGGACACATAGCTGTTGGCACCGGCCTGCCCCAACTGGTCGCGGGTGGCGAAGCCGTTCTGCTGGGCGAAGCCGTACGTGGTGACGGACAGGACGAGATCGGGGCGCAGGCCGAGCATCGCCTCGCGCGGGATGTCGTACGCCTCGTTGAGTTTGACGCCTCCGGTGGGCAGTTTCTTGATGGCGGCGGCCCGGCCGGGCACCTCGGACATGCCGTAACCCTGCTGGTTGGCGACGATCCGGCTTCCCTGACCGAGGGCGAGGAGGGTGGAGACCTCGGCGACCGAGGCACCGTTCATGACGACGACCCGCCCGGGGGTCTTCTCGAAGGTCTCCTTCCGGCCGCAGTTGTCCAGGGTCACCGGATATCCGGTCTTCGAGGCAGCGGCCTGGGCGGTGCCGTCGCCCGCCCTGTCGTCGGACGACGAGCCGCATGCCGCCGTCAGCAGGCAGAGGGCTGCGGCCAGGGCGGTGGCGGCCGGCCGGTTGGTGGACATACGTGCTCCTGTGTGTGCGAGGTGTGCTGGTGCTCCGAGGAGTTCTGGTGCAGTAGTCGGGGCACGGCGTGCGCGAGTTCCCGCGATCTGCGGCCATCAGCCGCACCGGGCACAGCAGTTGGCGCCCGCAGCAAGCACAAAGGGGTGGGCGCTCCCTGCCGGGAGCGCCCACCCCTCGCCTCAGCTCGCCAGCGCGGCCGGCGCTTCGGCCTCCGCCAGCTGCCGTTCCAGGGTCGCCCGGGCCCGGGAGACCCGGGAGCGGACGGTGCCGATGGGGCAGCCGATGAAGCCCGCCGCCTCCTCGTAGGGCAGTCCGACGACCTGGGTGAGGACGAACGCCTCACGGCGTTCGGCGGGCAGCGCTGCCAGCAGGTCCAGCAGCGCCACGCCGTCGTCGAAGCCCGGCAGGCCGCGCGGCAGGGTGCGTTCGACGGCCGTCTGCCAGTCGGGGGTGTCTGCGATGCGCGGCCTGGCGGCGGCGTGGCGGAAGCTGTCGACCACCGCGCGGCGGGCGATCGACAGCAGCCAGGTGCGGGCCGAGGCCCTTCCCTCGTAGCGGTGCAGGCTGCCGAAGGCCCGCGCGAAGGTGTCCTGGGTCAGGTCGTGGGCGGCCTGGGGATCGCCGCTGAGGTGAGCGACGTAGCGGAGCACGTCGTTGTGCAGCGCGCGGACGAAGTGCTCGGCCGCGTTTGGATCGCCGCCGCGGGCGGCCAGCGCCCAGGCGGTCGCCGCCGCGTCCGCCGAGGCGCGTCGGCTCCGGGGAGCGGGCAGGACGGAAACAGTCACGTGATGTCCCTCTCGGGTCGTCCGGGGCCCGCCCGAACAGGGGGCAGCGCACCGGGACTTGGGGTGCGGCAGCCGTACGCGGTGGTACGGCGGTGCCCGGGGCCCGTCAGGACGCGTCGGCGCACGGCGGCACGCGAGGTGCCGGGTGCCGAGCCGACGGGAAGGAACTGCGCGCGACAGCGGCAGGACGGTGGTCGAGACGTGAGGCCCCGGTGGTTCCGGCTGTCTCAGGCGACAGCGACACCCGTGGGCGGGGCCCGGGAAGCGAGGGAGGAACACAGGAGGAGACGCACCGGAGACGGCACGTCGGTGGTACGGCGCCGGTCCGCGAGCGGACGCGGGAGCGGCACGGGTCCGGCCAGCAGCATCCGCAGGGGTGCGACCAGGCGGACGGCTGCCGCCCGCAGCACGCGGAAGACCGCGCGCTCGCCGTACGCGAGCCACAGCCCGCACAGGACCGCGGCCAGGAGGTGCGCGGCGAACATGCCGTACATGGCGGAGCCGCTCATGCCGCCCATACCGTGCGCGTGGTGAACACCGGACATGGTGTGCGCCATGGACCCCATGTCCATCGGGTCCATGGGAGAGGAGCCCATGTGCGTCGAGTCCATGTGGGAGGAGCCCATGTGCATGGAGCCCATGTCCATGCCGCTCATGTCCGTCATCGAGCCCGAGGTACCTGACAGGGCGCCTTGTCCGGGCATCCCCGGCCGGGTGAGCGTCTGCGCCAGGGAGAACCCCTCGTGGAGCACGGCCTGCGCGGCTGTCACGACCGTGACGACCAGCGTCCGGCCGCGCTCGCGGCCGGCCAGCAGCCAGCCCGCGATGCCGGTTCCGGCGCCGCCGACGGCCATGGCCCACCACGGGACGGACGTCCCCGACATGATCACGTGGCCGAGAGCGGCGAGCAGCACGCAGGCGGCGGCGAAAACACCGGCCCGCAGCGCACGGCACCACCCTCGGACAGTCATAGCCCGCTCATCCTCGCACCCGGCGTCTGCTCGTCGGCAGGGGGTACGTGCGGACACCCGCCCCCCGACTCACCGAGCAGGCGGTGACCCACATCACGCCCTTCCGCCGGGAACTCGACGGCCGGACGGCACGACTACTGGAACGAGACACTTCCCGGACGCACCACCACCGCGAGGATGTCGACCCGTCCACTGCGCCGGAACTCCAGGGTGAGGGGGACCAGATCGCCCGAGGTCCAGGTCTTCCCGGCCGGAGCGGACACCGTCAGGTCCACGCCCTCGGGCGACATCGCCAGACGCCCGCCAGCGGGTATCCCGACGGAGTCGATCGTGGCCCGGTAGCCAGCGTTCCCCGCGTTCATGCGGTGCCGGGCGAGCGTGATCCCGCCGGGGACATCGCGTGACGTCACCCGGATCAGGCTGTCGGCCGAGCCGCCGTGGTTGGCGATGTCGAGGAACGCCGCCGTCTCCGCGCCCCGGACCGACGGCAGGAGGACACGTCCCTCGGTGACACGGATGCGCGCCGGGGTGCCCGCCCGGCCGGCACCGGCCCAGGCGGTCAGGCCCGCCAGGGCCACACTGCACGCGGCGACGGGAACGAGCGCGGCGAGAGCGCCGTCCCTCAGCCGCCGCCGGTCGGCGAGGGCCCGGATCGTCCACTGCCGCATCGGGTTCCTCATCGAACGGCCGCCTTCCCGGCTCGCGTTCCATGTGCCCGCCCGCCGGCGGGTGTCGGCTGCCAGCCGCGCAGCCGCAGGCTGTTGGCGACCACCAGCACCGAACTCACCGACATCGCGGCGGCGGCGAGCATGGGGTTGAGCAGTCCCACCATCGCGAGCGGCACGGTGACGACGTTGTAGCCGAAGGCCCACACCAGGTTGGCGCGGATCGTGCCCAGCGTGCGCCGGGCCAGCCGGACGGCGTCCACGAGGGCCTCGATGTCGCCGCGCACCAGGGTCAGGTCGGCGGCGCCGATGGCCACGTCCGTACCGCTGCCCATGGCGATGCCCAGATCGGCACCGGCGAGCGCGGCGGCGTCGTTCACCCCGTCACCGACGACGGCGACCCGCCCGCCCTCCTCCCGCAACCGCCGGACCAGATCGGCCTTGTCCTGCGGAGAACAGCGGGCATGCACCTCGTCGATGCCGAGGGCCGCCGCCACCGCCCGCGCGGGAGCCGCACGGTCCCCGGTGGCCAGCACCGGGCGGATTCCCAGCCGCCGCAACCGGTCCACGGCTCGATAGCTGCCGGGCCGCACAAGGTCGCCCACGGCGATCAGCGCCAGGGCCTCCCCCTCCACGCGGACGACCACGGATGTGTACGCCTCCTCCTCCGCGGCGGCCAGAGCCTGGGCCAGCACGGGCGGCAACTCGCCTTCCGGAACGGCCACTTCGACCGTACGACCGGCCACACGCCCCGTGACACCCCGCCCCGCCGTGGCGGCGAAGCCGGTCACCTCCGGCAGCGGCTCCTGGTCCGCCGAGCGGCGTGCGTACGCGGTGACGGCCCGCCCGATCGGATGCTCGGAGCCCTGCTCCACCGCTCCGGCCAGGCAGACCAGTTCCTCCCGGGCCGGGCCGTCGGGCACGACGGTCACCCGCGCCACGGTCATGTGACCGGAGGTCAGGGTCCCGGTCTTGTCCAGGACGACCGTGTCGACGTGCTGGAGCGCCTCCAGCGTCTGCGACCCGCTCACCAACACACCCAGTTGTGCCCCACGCCCGGTCGCGGCCATCAGGGCGGTCGGGGTGGCGAGCCCCAGCGCACACGGGCAGGCCACGACGAGGACGGCGACGCAGGCGGTGAGCGCCGCCTGCGGGTCGGCACCGGCCCCGAGCCAGAACCCGAGGACGGCCACCGCGATGGCCAGCACGACGGGGACGAACACGCCCGCCACCGCGTCGGCCAGCCGCTGCGCCCGCGCCTTGCCCGCCTGAGCCTCCGTCACCATTCTTGTGATGCGAGCGAGTTGGGTGTCCGCGCCGACCGCCGTCGCCCGCACGAGGAGCAGTCCGCCGGCGTTGACGGCCCCGCCGACCAGTGCCGAGCCGGGACTCACCTCCGCGGGCTCGCTCTCACCGGTGACCAGGGACAGGTCCACGGCCGAACTCCCCTCCGTCACCAGGCCGTCGGTGGCGACCCGCTCGCCCGGCCGCACGACGAAGACCTGCCCGACCGTCAACTCCTCGATGGGAATGGCCCGTTCGCTGTGCCCCTCGCGGACGGACACCTCCTTGGCCCCCAGGTCCGCCAGCGCCCGCAGCGCCTCCCCCGTCCCCCGGCGTGCCCGCGCCTCCAGATACCGTCCGGTCAGCACGAACAGCGGCACGCTCACCACCGCTTCCAGATAGACGTGCGCGGTGCCGTCCGAGGCGGACGGCAGCAGGCTGAACGGCATCCGCATCCCCGGCCCGCCCGCGCCCCCGAGGAACAACGCGTACGCCGACCAGGAGAAGGACGCCACCACACCCAGCGACACCAGGGTGTCCATGGTGGCCGCCGAGTGCCGCAGCCCACGCAGCGCACGCTCGTGGAAGGGGCGGGCACTCCACACCGCCACCGGCGCCGCCAACGCGAAACAGAGCCACTGCCAGTTGCGGAACTGCAGGGCCGGCACCATCGACAGCACCAGAACGGGAACGGCGAGCAGCGCGGTGACGAGCAGCCGCTCGCGGTCCTGACGAGCGGCGGCCTCGACACCGTCCGGATCGGTGGCAGCCGCCGGCACGTCCTTCCGAGCGGGCGGAGCGGGCAACTCGGCCTGATATCCGGCCTGTTCGACCGCCGTGACGAGTTCCCGCGGTGCGACGTCCGCCGGATGACTGACCCGGGCCATCCCGGTGGCCAGGTTCACGGTGGCCGTGACGCCCTCCAGCTTGGCAAGCTTCTTCTCCACCCGCCGTACGCAGGCCGCGCAGGTCATCCCGCCGACGGCGAGGTCCGTGACCACAAGGCCGGTCACCGCTTCGCCGGCCATCACCGCCCGCTCCCGTCGGTCGTGCCCGGCATGTCATGCATGTCCTGCATGCCGCCGCCGCTTCCGTCGCCACTGTCGTCGCCCGCTCCTCCGCCTGCCCCGCCCCGGGTCCCGTGCATCCCGGGCGCCACCGGCCCGGCGGACGATCCGACGGCGTACGACGCCGAGAACACCAGGACGAGCAGCATCAGGAAGCCGCACAACGCGGGAGGCGGCACGAACAGCCTGCGGGCGATCACGCCGGCGGGGTGGGGCGGTGGGATGATCTCGGCCATGCTCGGCCTTCCTAGTGGTGTCGAACCGTCGTACGGGCGTCGGCAGTTGAAGCCGTGACGCTCCAGTAGTCGGCCGGACAGAACACCGAGTTCCCGTGGCGGGAAATGACGTACGGCACACCGGGGAGAGACGTCCCCGGTCGTGGTGCGCGGCAAGGCGCCGGGGCCTACGCGGGTGCAGAGCGGCCGGTCACCGTACCGGGCGGGGTGACGTCCTGCGGCTACGACGCGGGCGCCGACGCATCGAGGTGCCCGATACGGCCGAGTTCACCAGGAAGTGCAGCAGGGCGCCGGTCACGAGCCCGGCGGCGCATCCGACCAGCGCACCGAGCCCGCCGTCGGCGGCGAAGCCCAGCCAGCCGTAGCCCCCGGCGAGAACGAGAAGGGTCGCCACGTGCAGCGGCCAGGCTCCCCCGGTGATACGCGTGCGTCGTCCCCGGACCTCCGTCGACTCGGGCTCCCAGGGCCACGTGGGGTACGCCGTGCCGCGATACCGCTCGTGCCGACAGTCCGCCACTCAGGCCACCCCCTCTGCCTCCGGCCCGGCGCCGCGGAGGAGTCCTTCCCCCGCGCTCCACCCCGGAACCGGCCTGCCCTCCTTCGGAACTTCCGCCTGTGTCCAGCCGACTGTTGTGGTGACGGGAACGCACTGAACATCCGACCCCGTATACCCGTAAGTCACGCAAAGCCCCTTCGGCTACCAGGAGTTGCGCCATGGCACAGAAGCAGTACGACGTCACCGGCATGAGCTGCGAGCACTGCGCGGCCAGCATCAGGGAAGAGGTGTCCGAGGTCGCGGGGGTGAGCGAGGTCGTGGTGGACGTCGCCGCCAAGTCCGTCACCGTGCACGGAACCGACCTCGACGACGGACGGCTCCGCGCCGCGATCGTAGAGGCCGGGTACGGCATCGCCGACACGGTCGCCGCCTGAGGACAACGGCAGCGCCGGGCGGGCCGGACACGTCGGCGGTCGTGTCCGGCCTTCGCCGTCAACCGCGCACGCCGACCGCGGCACCCGGCACATCGCCGGACCGCCGCGGCGCGGACTCTCCCGTCGCCTCCGCCTGGTCCAGCAGGTCGGTCAGGGACGCGCGGGCCCGGGCCACCCGGGAACGGATCGTGCCGATCGCGCAGCCACCCGCGTCATGAGATGAGTGAGGCGGCGCCGCCTCGGGGTCGAGGGCGGCCATGATGTCGGCGGCGGCCAGGATGCAACCGTCGACGAGATGACTTCTCACTCCTCGTCAAGGGCTGCCGGACGCGCGAACCCGCCTGAGGGGCACGGTCGACGTCCCCGCCGTCGCAGCCGGATGTCCTGGTATGCCTGCCCGCAGCCCCAGGACCGCGCGGAGTCACCAACCAGACTCAGAAGGAACGTCTGCTCGCACGAGGCGGACTCGCGCGGCCGGTATGCGACCGGGCAGGTAAACGAATCCGTTGCCGTTGTCGACGAGCAGCCCCTCGTCGATTCCGTCCACCGACCACAGATCAACCGGCCCACCAGTGTTGTTGATCCGAAAGAAGAACCCTGCCTCCTCCTCGCCCCGGCAGACGAAGATCCCCTCCGCCTCAGGGCGGCGGCTGCCTGCGATTCCCCGTGCGCCGCTCATCCGGGACCAGTCCAGGCCATGCCGCGCGATCGACCGCCTATTGAGCACGGACGACACATGGAAGAAGCTCGATGTCTCGGACACACCAGGAGTATAGGAAGCAAAGCGGCCTCCGCCGCAGGTCGAGGCGCCTCCCCGCGCATGACCACGTGCGTGCGCGGTCGTACGCCGCTCACGCGCAAATCGGGGCAACGGACTCTGCCCGGGCGGACCTTCCCTCGTGGCGCGGTGCGGCGTAGAACGGAGCCGACCAGCAACCGCCCAGGTCAGCGAGGGGGAATCCGCGTGCACTCCCACCAGCGGCAGCACAGCCCGGAGACCGGGCAGAGACGTGGTGGCCCGTCCCGGACCACCACGCCGGCCGCCCCCCTCACCGGCCCGTGGCTGACCCACCTGCAACGGGTGGCGTCGGGGGACGTGGGTGCGGGACAGCATCGCGAGGGTACGGGCCAGGACGCGGGGGCCGTAGGTCACGGGCATGTCCACGGCCGGGGCGGGGCCGGGGTGGCGGTCCAGCGCGTCGGTGGGGATGCCCCGGCGCAGTCCGCCCAGGAGCAGGAGGCGCCCGCGCCGGAGGCCGCCAGTGCAGACAAGCACGGTGCGCAGCAGATCCGGCGCCTGATGAAGTCGATCCCCGACCACACGGTCCTGCAGAAGATCAAGGTCGGCTGGCTCGCCCCCAACACCTGGTGGCCCGAGGAGTGGATGGTCGAGGGGGAGCCCAAACTGCGGCGCACCCTGGACCGCCGGGTGAAGCTCGGAGAGCCGTTCACCGACCAGGAGCTCGCGGACATCAAGCACCTTTCGAGCGTCAACCCGAAGTGGCTCCAGAGGGTCGGCATCGGCACGTACGAGGACGCCGACGCATATGTGGGGGGCCGGTTCGACGACTGGATGAAGCTGCCCTCCGGCAAACGGGTGCTCACCGCCACTCTGGCTTTCCAGAGGCAGCATCCGCACATGGTGCAGGCGATGGCCGCTCCCCCGAGCCACCCGGACTACACCCTCGGCAGGTTCATGACGACCAAGTCCCCCAACATCCCGGACGACGTGAAGGAGGAGATGAAGCGGGAAGCCTACGAACAGATCCGGCAGACCGCCGTCGACACCCTTCACCCGGCCGGTATCCCGGCCGACCGCCGGCACCCCGACGCGGACAAGGAGTCCACCCAGAAGTGGGCGTCCCATGACAAGGACGCCCGGGAGATGCTCACGAAGGTGCTGCTGATCCTCCGGAACGGCCTGAAGCTCTACGACGCCGGCCGCAAGGCCCACATGGACGACCACGGGCAGGACGTCATCCGTGCGCTGGCCCACGGCGGCCGGGTCGTCATCGACATTCCCGCCCTGACCGACGGGCAGTCGCCGTACGACCTCACCGACTTCCTGGGCGTCACCCAGCCGGTCCCGGAACGCCAGGACACGGCAGGCCAGGATCAGGCCCGTCAGCCCGGCCCCTCGGTGACCCCCCGCGACTTCGCGACGCACCGCACGAAGATCACCGAGGACAAGGACGGGAAGCCGGGAAAGTTCCAGGAGGAGGGCGAACTCCCGGCCGCCGTGAAGAACTTCTTCTCCAAGGCGGGCTCGAAGCCGCCGCTGCTCATGGGTATGGACATCGCGGGCGGCGGTCTCGGTGGCTCCGACTGGAACGGCGACGTGATCCTGCCCAACGGTTCCTGGGGTCACATGCTGCTGGTCTTCCAGCAGCCGACCGCCAAGACGAAGGGTTCCCTCCTGGTCGGCATAGAGACCCTCGCCCCGCACGCCAAGAGCCCGGTCGGCTACGAGCACAAGGCCACTTCCAGCGAGGCCACCGCCAACGACGAGTCCGTCCTGCACGGCCACAAGGGTGACAAGGTCGGTGGCGGCAAGCTGAAGGACAATTCCCGCCTGGTCGAGCTCTCCGACTTCACGCAGAAGCACAGCGGCGGAAACTGGCGCGCGTTCCTCGACGAACTCAACCAGGAGTGGGTGCAGAAGCTCGCCAAGACCGAGGACGGCAGCAAGGAACGCGAAGCGCTGTACCGGGAGTTGGTCGGCCCCCGCCAGATCTGACGGGTCGTGCGCATCTCGCGTTCGCGCGGCGTCGCCATCTCCCGTTGCCCAGGCGCTCACTCCGATGCGGCCAGCTCGGCGGTGTGAGCGAGCATGCGGGTGCGGTCCCCTTGTCGTCCGGTGAAGAGCCGGAAGGCGTCGGCCGCCTGGAACACGAGCAGGCCGCCACCGTTCAGCACGGTGCGCCCCCGGGCGCGCGCCAGCAGCTCGGCTCGAACGGCTGATAGATCACGTCGACGACCCACGAGCCGAGGCGCGCCAGGTCGGCAGGGAGAGGAAGGCCGTGGTGCGCGACCACGCCGGCGGGGCTGGTGTGGACGAGGCCGTCGGCTCCGGGGGTCGCGGTCGGGAGGCCGTCCGGAGCCGAGGCGCTCGCCCGGCCGTTGCCGAATTGCCGGTTCAGGGATCCCGCGAGGGCCTCGGCTCGGTCCGTCAGCCGGTCGACGACGGTGAGGGGGCCGGTGTCACGGGTGAGCAGAGCGTGCGCGACGGCGGTGCCCACTGCAGGATTCAGGCTGCCCGACGCAACAGGTCGGCGAGGGTGTGGCCGTGTCCGGGACTCACCTACCCCGACGTTCGCTCGGCCCCTTCGTGGAATCCCGTCGAGCCGAGGCGGCTTTCGCTCGGCTGAATTCCGTCAGCCGCGCCCCTCGCTCTCAGGAGTGAGGCCCACGCTGACGAGTCGAACCCCTCAAGAGGCCGACAGGAACATCACGGAAGTTCCGGCGAATGCTTCCAACAGCCTCCCGGCGCCTCAGCGATTCAAGTAGAAGCCTGCGTCGAGGTCGGCGAGCAGAGTGGGGTGGGTCGGCTCCCAGCCGAGCAGTTCGCGTGTCGCCTCGTTCGGCATCTTCACGTCGATGCCGATGAAGGGGAATGCCTTGAAGTGCTCGGCTGCCTGCTCCGCCGACATACTGACCGCTTCGATGCCCAGGTGGCGGGCCACGGACTCGGCGATGTCGACGACCGGGACGCCGGACTCAGTGGCGCCGGTCACCTGCGAACCGGCCGGGGCCTTCTCCACCGCGAGCGCCCAGACACGCGCGACGTCGAGGGTGTGGCCCGCGGCCCAGGTGTTGGCGCCGTCACCGACGTAACCGGCGACGCCGCTCTGGCGGGCGATCCGCAGGTACTGCGGGATGAACCCATTCCGGTCGCGCTCGCTGTGCGTGACGTTCGGGACCGCGACCAGGACGGTGCGCACGCCGCGCTCGGTGTACCCGTGCAGGGCGAGTGCGACCTTGGCGCGGGGATTCCGGTGGTTGACGAGGTCCTCGACGCGGCCCATGCCGATGCCGAGGAAGGCCTTGCCGGTGTCGACGAGTTCGCCGCAGATCGCGTGGACGACCTTTTCGTCCTGCGCGGCGACCTCGGCGAAACGGCCGGACGCGATGCCCTCGTGCTGGAACCCGAGGTGAACGACCGCGTCGACGTTGCGGGCGGCCTCGCGCAGGCCGTCGAGGTCGGTCAGGTTGCCGTGGCGGGCCTCGGCGCCCATCGCCCTGACGGTCGCGGCCGCCTCGTCGGAACGGGCGAGGCCGACGACGTCGTGACCTGCGTGAATGAGTTCAGGGACGACTGCGGAGCCGATGTGGCCGCTGGCTCCGGTGACGAAGATGCGCACGAGGATCTCCTCGATAGGTGATGTGACTTGGTAACATCACCGTAGCATGGTGATGTTACCAAGTCACATCACCTAGAATTGTCCCCATGGCTCGATGGGAACCGAACGCACGAGAACGGCTGGTCCGCGCCGCGGTCGAACTGTTCGCGGAGCAGGGATACGAGACGACGACGGTCAACGAGATCGCGGAGCGGGCTGGAGGGCTGACCAAGACCACGTTCTTCCGGCACTTCTCCGACAAGCGCGAAGTACTGTTCGCCGGGCAGGAGATCCACAACCGGATAGTGGCCGAGGCGATCGCCGAGGCGCCCGAAACGGCTACGCCGCTGGACATGGTCGGCCTGGCGCTGGAGGGACTCGCATCCTCGTTCACCGAGGACCGGCGGGACATCGGTCGGCGGCTTCGGGCAGTCATCGCGAACAGCGCGGAACTACAGGAGCGCTCCGCCTCCAAGCGTGCTGCGCTCACCGAGGCGACGGCGCAGGCGCTCCGCACGCGCGGCGTATCGGAACTCGTCGCCGATCTCGCCGCCGAACTGGGCACGCGTGCGTTCTACGGCGCGTTCGACCGGTGGACGTCGGCACCGGATCCGCGGACTCTCGTCGAGTACGCGCGAGAAGTGTTCGGCGAGCTGAAGACGGCCATGTCCGTGCTCGAATAGCCCGCCCGGCCAGGATGCGGCGCTGTCCGGCTCCGCGGCGCCGCACGCGGCGCTGGCTCGGGCGACCGCCGCGATCGTCGCGACCTGCATCGCCGGAAGCAGCATCATCTGGGCCTGCCGCCCGGTAACCACCGAGCCACTGCCCCTGCACCCCGGGCGCCGGTCGGCGCCTCCGTCCCGGCACGACCGCCCACGTCCGGCGCCCACACTGCCTGACCACCACGACGGCGAGCAGCAGCCGCCGCGCAGGTCCGAACCGACGCGGCTGCTCTCCCTGTCCGCCCCGCCGCAGGAAGCCGCTCTCCCCGACCCGACCCGCCCCGCGACGGGTCGGCGAGGGCGCGCGGGCTCCCGGCCTGCGGCTGAACTCCCGTACGCCCGCGTCCCGTTCCGGTCCGACGCGGCGGCCCGATCTGTGCGCCCTCCAACGAGGACAGGGGCGCGCCTACGTCATCCCCGCCGGCTGACTGAACCCACCGCTTGCACCACCTCGTTCCCGGGCTCCGGCCCGGAACCGGCACCCGGCCCCTGGGAAGTCGCCAGTACGTTCGGCGAGGACGTCAGCACGAACTCGCTCGGCCACGCGCACCGGAAGCGGCGCCACCTTGCACAGGCCGTCCGCAGCAAGGACGAGTAGCATGCGGCGCCGCTGGGAAGACCACCCGCGCGCTGCGCGCCGCTCGCGCCAGGCGGATGATACGGCTGGGCAGGTTCAGGCAGCCTTCCGTGAGGGCCCGCGGCGGGTGTCATCTCGCGTATCAGGTCTCACCGTTCTCGCGCAGCGAGTGGTTCGGCTGTGCTGACGTCCAGAACCGTCACGCCCAGCACGAGCATCGGCTCGACGCTGACCTCCAGCAGCACCCGCGTCATGATGAACGAGGAGCCGGAACACGTGTGTTCCTCCCCGTGAACCCTCCAGCGGATTCTGGTCGGCACCCACAGCCTGTCCTCGACCTGATAGGCCACAGGTCTGCTGAGCCGGCCGTCAAAAGCCAGGAGGCCCGTGCCAGGCACGGGAAAGTCCGGCGCGAAGGGTCGCGCTGGCCCCGTGATCACGGCCCGTACCTGCTGCGCAACCGACTCCGACCGCACCAGAAGGTTCAAGTCCTGGGCGCTTAGCGTCACTTTGGTACCCCATCGCTTCAACAGCGCGGGAATGCCGTCCTTGATCAGGCCCAGGAAAAGTGATCTGTCCGTGCCCAGACGCTGTTCGGCTTCTGCGCGCAGATCGGGGTGAAACGCGGAGCGCGCGGCGAAGTCCTGGTTGCCGGAGAGAAACCAGAGCATCTGGTTCCGGTCTTCGAAAGCGGCGAGCAGGGTCAGCCAGACCACGGTGTCCCGAATGCCGTGGGCATCGGCCTTGCCGACAGCTGCGTCGGCCGATGCGGCCCGGGCGGGAAGACGGCGTTTCGCCACTCGGTCCAAGGCCTCCTCCACGGCGCCTTCGGGCGTCGGCAGGATCGTGCAGAACGCGTGGAGAGCCTCGCGTCGGCGGCGGACAGCGTCTTCCGGTGAACGCCCTGTCAGCTCCTGTGCCTCGAAGTGATGCTGCGCAAGCTGCTCGTCCGCCACCGCCTGAGGCACCGCGAGGGTGTCCCCGTGCAGGTCGGCCGCCGTGTGCAGCATCCTGAACACGCCCCCGTCAGGGAAGCCGGCCAGTTCAAGCTGGTCACTGTCGAGGACGATCAGCGCTCCTCGGTCCGTGTCAGGCAGGTACGAGTTGGTCATGCGTCCCATCGATCAGATCCCCTTCCCTGCCACGCCGGCCACAACGGAGCCGTCCACCTCACCTGGTAACCACTACACGCACAGCGTCGGCACACCTGAGCCCGGGCCCCGGGCTCAGCCGTGACCACGGATCCAGGAGATTGCCATCAGCATCGTTGAACCGCATACACAGCCACGTCCCCCTCCAGAACACGACACGGCATGGACACTGCCAGAGCCGATTACCGAGAGCCTCTCCGACATGAGATACCGATCGTTAGATTTTCCCGAAGAGGCGAAACCAATGAACTGGCGGCGCGTCGCTGCAGGGCGGCCACGTGAGCACTGGTCAACGAGGGCAGGGCAGTCGGCGGCCACGCGGTCCGAGGGGTGCCCGGGTCGCGTGGCCGCCGGCGGGTCAGCTCCTGGCGTCGATCGGCTTGAGCAGGGTGTCAGCGGCGAGGACCGTGACGACCGGGTGCTGGTTGCCCTTGTAGAGGATCACCCGCTGGTAGGTCCCGTCCGTGAACACCGGCGCCGGCTGGTGGTTGGCGATGTGCTCGTACATGCCGTCCTTCAGGGCGAAGACGACCACGTCGTCGTGGCCGGGGCCCAGACGCTCGTGCCGGACGTCCTGCGGGGTGATGATGATCCGTGTCGCCTGCAGGCCACTGGGGTGTTTGGGTATGCGCTGGGTCACCACCTTCGTGGTGCGCGCGTCGACCTTCACGCCGGCGACCGTGGTGACGGCGAGCTGACGGCTGAACGTGTTGCCGTCCGGGTCCTGGCCGTCGACGAAGACCTTCCAGCTGTACGAGCCTGCCTTGAACACGCGCCGGAAGGTGTTGGTGTAGTTCCCGTTGCCGTCCGGGTCGTGCAGCGTGTCGGTGCCGTCAGCGAACAGGCCCGGCGCCCGGTGGCGGGGCCACTGGCTCCAGCCGTTGTGCCGCATCACGTCGATGATGCGCTGCTCGGCCGGCGGCGGGACGTCCTTGCCGGAAGGGTCCGCCACCGAGGTGGCCAGCGACGGAGCCGCCGCCGCCATCTCCTCGCCCAACCCGGCGGCCGGGGCGTCGAGTTCGGCCCGGACCACCGCGCCGAGGACGGGTGTCGAGTCGTGCCGGATCCGGACGGTCAGGACCATGTCGTCACCGGTCAGGTAGGTCTGCCGGTCCAGCGACAGATCGGCCTTGAGGTGCAGGTCCTCGTAGAGCAGCACCTGGTCCGGCGACAAAGGCTCCGGCTCCTTGGTGGTGTTGTTGAGCAGGCTCACCCGCCACACGACCTCCCCCTCGGGGAGCTTGTTCGGCGCGCCGGCCGAGAGAGCCTGGTCCGTCACGGAGATGTTGGGGGCGGGCACCGGGGTGGGCGGGGTGAAGCGGGTGCCGTCCCACAGGTCGAGCGCGATGGTTCCGGCCGTCGGCGGGCTGATCACCGAGAGGACGATGCGGTCGGCGTCCGTCGTCGTGACGTAGACCCGGTCGGGCTCGGTGGGGATGGTGCCGGGTGCCGTGGCGGACGGGACGGGACGGTTGACCTCCTGGGAGAAGTGCAGCATGTCGGTGAACACCCCGGGCAGCTCGGCCGGGTTGACGACGTGCTTGAACCCGGTGTCGGTGAGCTTCTGGAGCACGTCGATGTCGATGGTCGAGCCGAGGCCGATGACGTACTTGCGCGCGGCGGCCAGGATCAGCAGCCGGTCTCCGGTGATGTCGCTGAGCGCCTCCACGGTGCCCTGCGGTGCGCCGTCCGGCAGCGTGTCGCCGATGTAGTAGTGCCCGGAGTTCTGGATCCCGTCGGTCATCACGACCATCGTGAAGCGCCGGTCGGCGATGGGGCCGGCGCCGGCGAGCAGGTCCAGGGCGGTGACGATGCCGTCGCCGATGTTGGTGTTGTCGGCCGGCTGCCCGAGGTCGAGGGTGTTGATGGCGACGCGCGCGTCCTCCAGCGGGGTCAGCGGAAGCACGGTCTCGACCTCGTCCGAGAACGGCAGTGCGTGCCAGGTGCCCGGGTCGGTGAAGGTGACGATGCCGATCCGGTCCTGGTCGTTGACCCCCGCTCGGGCGTCGGCGATGAGGTGGACGAGGGACCTGGTGGCGATGACCGCGTTGGTCCACTTGTCCTCGCTGCCCATGCTGCCGGACCGGTCCAGCACGAGCACGATGTCCTGCGGCCGGTGACTGATCGTCAGGTGTTTGGTCTCGCTGACGTTGGTGAGGAAGCCGTCCGTGCCGAAGAAGCTGGTGACCGTCAGCGGGGCGTCGATCGTCGCGTACACACCGGGAAGTTCCACGTCCAGCGTCGGCTCGTCGGTGGTCTCGTCCATGGGCAGGATCGCGATGCCGGCGTCCTGGTGCCAGAGGTATCTCGGGGCGAACGCGCCGTCCGGCAGGGTGCCGAGCACGGTCGGCTCGGTGGCCGGGCCCCGCGCGTCGTCGGCCCCCAGGGTGACGTGGTCCTGTTCCAGCGCTGTCCCGGGGTCCTGTACGACCGCGCGCGGGTCGCAGATCGCGTAGTCGAGCTTGGCCGAGGCGTCGGAGAACCGGACGACCCACCGGTCCGCGGCGGGGCGGCTGCCGCGCAGGGTCCACGGGGAGCCGAGGGAACCGAGCGTCTGGTTGGTGATCCGGCAGTTGACCAGGACGCTTCCGTTGTCCGGGGGGTTCCGCGTGACGGCCACCGTGAAGTCGCCGACCGTGACTTCCTGGCCCGGCGGGACGGTCAGGAGGTTGATCGGGGCGTTGCCGGTGAGCGTGAGTTCGAGGAGGGGGTCGGGGCCGCCGGCGGCGGGCTGCCCGTAGGTGATGTTGACCGCCTTGGTGACTCCGGCGTCGATGGCCTGGTGGAAGGCCAGCACGAACGCTTTGGAGGTGTCGACCGTGTAGGAGTTGATGGCGGGATCGGTGGACGCGGTGATGTGTGGCTGTGGCATGGAACGCCCTTCTCAGATGGCGGTGATGACCCGTCGTGCGAACAGGTCGGTGTTGGTGGTTCCGTTGCGGTCGTTGGCCCAGACGGCCCACAGGCCCTGGCCGGGCACGGGAACCCCGGCCGGGAAGCCGTCGTTGCCCGGGCTCGGGGCCAGCCGCTGGGGTGCGGTCCAGTCGCCGCTGGCCGCGTTGCGGCGGCGTACGACGACGTGGTTGGTGTTGTCGGAGAACTTCCGGGTGGAGAGCAGCCAGATGGTGCCGTCGGCGTCCTGGACCGCGTTCGGCTGGCTGTCGTTGACGTCGGTGCCCGCGATGGCTGCCGGGCCGCTCCACGTGGTCCCGTTGAGGGTGAGCACGGACAGGCCGCTGCCGGTGCTGTAGAACACCAGCGCCGAGGTCGCGCTGAGTGCCAGGACATGGATGTCGGTCGCGGGCCCGGCGCTCTGCGGGCTGTTGGCGACCGTGTTGGTGACCGGGTTCAGGATGCTCGCGGTGAGCTTGGTACCGTCGTGGAAGGCGATGAACACCAGTCCGCCGGCCGACGCCGTGTGCATGGCCCGGCTGCCGGAGTTCGTCGCCAGCTGCACCGGCGAGGTGTCCGGGAAGGAGTTGTCGGTGTGCTTGTAGCGGCGGTAGGACCACTTGTCGGTGCTTGCGCCCTGCTGGTCGAAGACGAAGACGACGAAGTCGCCCGCAAGGACCGCCTGGACCTTCTGGTCGGCGACGGACGCCGTGTCCGAGACCGTCACCTCACCCGCGCCGGCCAGTGAGCCGAGCGGCCCGCGCTTCAGCTTCAGGTCGGAGTTCGGGTCCTCGGTCGCCGCGGTCTGGTAGGCGACCAAGTAGTCGCCGTTGGGCAGCATCAGCGCGGCCGGTGCCGCGTGCACGCCGGCGCTGGTCAGCGTGGTCGCCGGAACGCTCGTGATGCCCGGGTTGGTCAGGTCGATCCGGGCCAGGGCCACCTGGCTGGTACCGGACTGGCTGGACTGCCAGACGATCACCAGTCCGTTCGCGTTGTCGAGGAACACCGCCTTGCCGAGGAGGTCGGGACCGGGACCGTTGGCGACGGCGACCTCGCCGGTGGTGGGCAGTTGTCCGGCCAGCAGGGAGTTGATCGCGGCGCGCAGGCTGATCAGCGGACGGTTGGTGCCGCTGCGGTAGTCGGCCGGGTCGACGCCCACGGTGTCGAGCACCAGGTGAGCCGGCGGCAGCAGCAGTCGCCGCTGGCGCTTGTCCACGATGTTCGCCGGGGCGATGAGGGTGCTGGAGGCGGGCCTGTTGAGGACGGCGAGCGCGGTGTAGGAGTGTCCGGCAAGGAAGTCCGATGCCCCGGAGACGGGCACGGCGGCGCCGGTGCGGACGACCCATTCGCGTTTGATCCGGGCGCAGGACTCGACGCCGAGACCGGGCAGGATCAGGTTCGGGTCGTCGTCGGGTGTGACCAGGTGCTCCCAGACATCCAGGTAGGCGACCAGGGTCGTGGCGGAGCCCGTCATGGTCAGGGCCGGTACGACGGGGACGCCGAGCTTGGCCGCGAGGGCCGTGGAGCCGGTCTGCGAGGCGTGCAGCGGCTGCGCGGAGAACGCCACGTCGGCCGTGATCATGACGTCCAGGCCGTCGACGATGATCCGGCCGGTGTGCGCGAGCGCGGTGTCCAGTTCGGTGCTGCCGCTGCCGGCCGGGGCGCCCGCGCCGATGGTGAAGTCGTTGCTGAGGCCACCGGTGATCTGGAAGCCGTTGGTGCCCTCGGGCACACCGTCGCCGACGTACCACTTGAGGAACGCCCGGAGCTCGAACTTGCGGACGTCGTCGAGTTCGTTGACGTCCGAGTCGACGATCGGTACGCCCTGTTGCAGCCGCACGTTCACGTACCGCAGCAGCGGGTGGAACGTGCTGGAGGTCATCGAGGCCATGGGTGACTCCTGCTCAGAACGTCAGCCAGACGGTCCGCTGCAACGTGCTCGCGGGGTCCTTGGCGATGACGGGGTGGGTGACGTAATTGACCAGGACGGTGGTCCCGTCCAGGCTCGCGATCAGGCCGAACTCGCGCAGATTGCCGCTGATGTGGTTCGCGTCCGGCCAGTTCGGCACGCTGGGCCCGAGGGTCGCCTGGATCTGGAGCCGGTTGGTGGGCGTCGCGGACACGGTGGCCGTGTCGAGGAAGTCCATGCGCAGGTTCGCTGTGGGCACGGTGTAGGGGTGCGGGTCGACCAGCGCGGTCTGCGCGGCACCGGCCGGCGGCGGACCGGTGCCGTCCCAGGTGCTCAGCCCGGCGCCGACCCGCAGGCCGAGCAGCCCGGACGAGCCAGGGGTCCCGCGCAGCATGGTGGCCAGCAGCCGGCGGCAGTCACCGACGATGGTGTTGTTCCGCCAGCCGTGGTCCCAGACCACTCGGCCCGCCGGGTCGAACAGGACGTCGCGGTACCGGCCGTGCAGCATCCCGGCCGGGTACTCGTTCGCGGACATGAGCGGTTCCTCCTAGCGGAACGGTGGCCACCAGCTGCGTCGGCGCAGGGTGGTGGGCTGGGTGGGGTCGACGGTGACGCTCGTACCGTCGGTGGACAGGAACACCTGCCAGCCGGGCAGGTCGACGCCGGTCTCCTCGGCGATGCGGAGCACTTCGGCGAGCGGGTAGTCGTCGTTGAACGCGTCGGCGAGTTCGTGTCCCGCCGGGAAGAGCAGCTCCTCCAGGGGTCCTGAGCCGAGCACCACGACGGCACGGAGGTTGACCGGCAGGAACCGCTCCAGGAGTTGGCGCAGGCGGTCGGCGTCGCGCTGGACGAGCGGCCGTCCGGTGGGCCCGCGTTCGACGTAGAGCCCGATGGTGGACGGCGTGTAGACCTCGTCGGCGGCGAGTGCGCCGCCGTCGGGGCGTTGCGGGGTGTAGCCGAGCAGGTCGCCGAACTGCCGGGTGCCGCGGTTGCGGTCGAGGTCGGCGAGGGTCGCGGTGACGGTGCCGGCGAACCGGCGCACGGACGCCTCCTCGGGCGCGCGCCGGCTGGACTGGTCCGGGCCGGGGCCGGGCACTCCGCCGCCGAGCCGGCCGAGCGCGACGTTGCGGTCGCTGCGGAAGAGCAGCCAGGTCGCGCCGTCGGGAAAGGTGACCGGGGCGGGGTTCGTGTCCGACGCGAGTCCGCCGGTGACGGCCACGGGCGGCGCCGGGCTGCCCGCGGTGTCGAGGTCGGCGGACCACAGGCGGGGGCCGCCTCCGCGGTCGGAGCGGAAGTGGACGCGCGCCGCGCCGCCCGGCAGCGGGACGAGGGCCGGTTCCCGGTCGGTGGCGGTCGCGTCGGTGACGTCGGACGGCGCCGACCAGCCGGCGGACGGGAAGTCGAGATGCCGTACGACGATGCGCCACCGGTCGTCCTGGTCGGCGTGGGCCTGCCGGACGGCCGAGGTCAGCCAGAGCCGGTCGCCGTCGGCCGTGAGGTGCGGGTCGCGTTCGCCGGGGCCGTCGGTGGCGAAGCGGGCCGGCGCGGACCAGGAGCCGCTCAGTGCGAGGACCGGGGTGGTCGATCCGGACACGGTCCGCCACGCTCCCGAACCGTCCAGGAAGGAGAGTCCGGCGGCGGTGCCGGCCCAGACGGTGCCCTGGTCGACGAGGACCGTCCGGCAGTCGGCGCTGGGCAGTCCTTCGGCGGGGGTGTGCACGCGGATGTCGCGCACCGACCGGATCTCGGCCGGCCCGGCGGCCGTGGCGGCCCACACCACTCCCCCGTCGTCCGGCTGAGGCTGGGGGTTCGGCGCCGGGGGCGCGGGCGCGACCTGCCGTACGTCGGCGCCGAGGTCCACGGTGCGGACCGACGCGTCGGCGCCGACGCGGGCGACGCCCTGGGCGAGCGCGGTCCACAGGGAACCGTCCTGTGCGGGTGCCGCGTGCCTGGTCTCGGTGCCGGTGAGGAAGGTGGTCCAGGTGCCCGCCGGGTCGAGGCGGGACAGGCCCCCGCCGGTGGCGAACCACACGGCACCGGTCGCGTCGGCGGCGATGTGCCGGACGTCGTCGCTCACGAGGCCGCCCGCCGTCGCCGTGACGGTCTGCCAGGTGCCGTCCACGGCGCGGGCGGCGGCGCCCGCGCCGTGACCGAACCATGCGGTGCCGGACGGGTCGACGGCGACGGTCCGCACATCGGTGGTGGCAAGGCTTCCACCGGTGTTGCCGGGCGTGAACACGGTCGTCGTGCCGTCCGGCCGGCGTACCGCGCCCCCGGCGGCGGTGGCGAACCAGCTCGACCCGTCGGCGTCGACCGCGATGCCGCGTACGTCCGTCGACGGCAGCCCGGTGAGCGGGGTGAGCGCGCCGTCCCCGGTCAGGACCCGTACCCCGTTCGTGGTCGCCAGCCGGATCCGGCCGTCCCACCGCAGCCGGTACAGCTGCCAGCCGTCGGTGCGGCTCGCCCAGCACAGCCGGACCGCGCCCTCCGGGTCGAGTACGGCGGTGCAGTCGGTGTGCCGGCCGGCCGGTATCGCGGGGATGTCGGTGGCCGGGGCCCAGTCGATGTCGGGCTGCCAGTCGCCCCGTCCGGTCAGCGCGCGGTCGCCGAAGCCCAGGGCCCGGGCCGCGGTCGAGGCGGCCAGGTCGGCGCGCAGGGCGATGCCCGGTCCGCTCGCGGTGGTGGCCAGTGCCAGGGAGCCGTCCCCGGCCACGGAGGCGGTGACGCCGGTGAGTTGGGCGTTGAACGCGGCGGTGACCTCGTCGGCGCGGGCCGCGGAGGGGTCGGCGTAGTCGGCGGCCCGTACGGTGAACTGTTCGGTGGCGCCGAACCCGGTGAGGGTGAGCACCGTGCCGGCGGTCAGCGCGTACGGTGCCTGCGTGTCGCCGCGCAGCCGGGCCGGGGTGGGTGCGGCCGGGGTGGCCAGCCGCCAGCGCAGCCGCGCGGCACCGGTGTCGGGGTGCTCGACCCAGGCCAGGCCGAGCCGTCCGTCCGGCAGCGCGACCGGCGCCGGATCGGCCTGCGGGGCGACCGGCTGGGCCTCGACCACCCGCGTGTCGGCCCAGGCACCCCGGAAGTAGGCCTTGAGATGCAGCCGGGGGACGACACCGCCGGCGCCGACGGTGGAGGCGTGCGCCAGCCACAGCCTGCCCGTCGCGTCGGTGACGGTGGCGAGCCGGCCGCGGGCCGCGCCGTCCAGCGAGACCAGCCCGGCGGTCGCGGTGCGCACCTCGATCCGGGACGCCTCGCCGGTGAGCCGGGAGATCAGCCGCACCGCGCCACCGACCGTGTCCGCGCGCAGTTCGCCGATGTCCCGGTTGACGATCGCCGCGACCTCGGCGGCGGTCGCCGCGCCGAGGTCGGCGAAGTCCGCAGGACCGAAGGTGATGGTGACCGGCAGTCCGCCGTCCGGCGCGATGGTGACGGTCGTCCCGGCGCGCAGTGCGAAGGGTTCGGTGGCCGCGCCGGTCAGTACGGCCTGGGTCGTGGCGGAGCCGGTCGCGATGTCGTGCGGTGCGGTGAGGCCGAGGACGGCGGACGCCTCGTCGGCGCCCCACCACTGCCCGTCGCGCGAGATGGCGGCGAAGAGGTTGCGCTGCGGTGCGATCCCGGCGCGGGTGACGTGCTGGGAGAACTCGGCGACGCGCGTCGACCAGCCGGTGTAGAAGTCCACGAGGCTGCGCAGTCCGGGCACGGTGCCGACCGCGTCGTAGAGCCTCGGGGCGGTGCGGATCTCGTTGCGCTGGCGGGCCAGATCGGTGTCGGCGGTGAGGTCCCAGCCGACCCACTGCGACAGCAGCGGCAGGAACCGGCTGTCGACGTCGGACACGGCGCGCAGTCCGCGCAGGTTGTCGGCGGAGCTGCGGATCGTGTCGACGGCGGCACCGTAGACGTCCACGAAGCGCCTCAACTGCCCGCCGCCCACGCCGGCTTCGGGCAGCAGGCCGGTGCCGGCGTCGGGCGTCCGGGTGACGGTGTCGTGGCGCCGGTACACCTCGGGGATCAGCTCGTACAGGGTGCGGTGCGCGCCGTGCACGTCGCCCGGGGTGGCGACGGCCCGCATCGGACGGGCCAGGGCCGGGCTGTCCAGTTCGTAGTAGTAGGGCGTGCCGGCGTCCAGTTCGCCGCCGACGCCGCCCACGTCGAGGAGGTCGACTTCGAGGCGCAGTACGGCGCGGTCGGCGCCGAAGACGGTGCGGGTGACGAGCCGGAGCACCTCCCGGGACACGGCGGTCGCCGTCTCGGTCACGGTGACGGTCCGCTCCCGGAGCCGCCCGGCGCCGGTGGACGTGTCGCGGTCCGGCAGGTCGGTCACGGTGAGCGCGCCGGGCACCGGGGCGGGCGGGAACGCGGAGCTGTCGTAGAGCACCCAGGGGGCGCCGGTGTCCGGGAAGGCGAAGTCGCGGGTCTTGCGCCGGACGGTGACCGGTGGTGCGTCGAGCACGGTCTCGCCGGTGTCGGGCGTGAAGGCCCAGCGGACCCAGATCCGGCGGCCGATCAGGTCGGCGCTTGCGGTGAACGTGTCGATTCTCATGGCAGGGTCGTCCGTACCGTCACGTCGAGGGTGCCGAGGACGGCGATCTCGAACTCGCCGACGTCGATGCGGCCGTCGGCGGCGACGTCGAGGGTGACGGCGTCGCGGAGGAAGGCGGGCAGTTCGGCGAGCGGCGGCAGGTTGTGGCGGGCGAGTTCGGCGTCGACGTCGGGTGCGGGCCGGTCGTGCCGGCGCAGCCCGGTGACGGTCGCCGCGAGGACGCCGGGGACGGACTCGGCGGCGGCGAACACCTCGCTCTGGAACAGGGACTGACCGAAGTCGACGCGGGCGAACGACAGCAGGGCGGTGATCGCGGCCTCCACCTGCCCGGCCACCGCGTCGGTGACGAACCGCTCGTCGACGAGGAGTTCGACGCCGATGTCGACGGCGACGGGCTGCGCGTCCAGTACCCGGACCAGGCAGCCGGCCATCCGCTTGTCCTCGAAGTAGCCGACGAGCCGGTTGCGCAGCGCCTCCGGTACCGGGACGAGGGTGTCCCCGGCGGGGGCGACGAAGAGGTCGATCTGGTTCCAGGAGACGCTGCGGGCCCGGACCTTGGCGACCGTGCCGGTGCTGTGGGCGAGTGCTTCGTAGTCGCCGGCGGTGACTGCGCGATTGGTCGACCGGAACGCGAAGGGCGCGTAGCGCGCGGCGTGGTCGGAGCGTTCGGCGTCGCTGCCGCCGCCCGCCGCGGCCCGGTTCGTCACGGACTGGAGGGTGTCGATGGTGGTGAGGGCGGTGGTGACGGTACCGGCGGCGAGGTTTCCCGCGGTGCCCTGGCAGACGCGGTAGGAGGCACGGACGTTGTTGAGGCCGGCCGGTGGTACCCGGCCCGCGCCGAACACGGCGTGGCCGATCCCGTCGGCGTCGAAGAGCAGTTGGTAGTAGCGGGCCTCGGGGTGCGAGAACACCGCGCGGCCGTCCGCGGCGATGTCGAAGAGGAGACTGTCGCGGCGGTCCCATGTCACCCAGCCCGCGCCCTCGTTGACCTCGACGACCACGGACGAGACGACCACGGACGCGTCGGGCAGCGCGAAGGACTGGCTGTCCTCGCCGGTGGACGAGCCGATCAGGACCGGCCCGACGGCGCGGCTCTGCTCGACGGGGAGTCCGTCGTAGGTCACCACCGGTCTGCCGTCCGGTCCGGTGCCCGGGCGCAGTTGGTCGGAGAGCAGCACCAGGTCCAGGTCGGGACCGAGGTAGGTGAACTCGATCGCGGCGGCGCCCGGTGGCCGGGCCGCGAACTGGGCGCCGCTCGGGACGGTCACCGTGCGCGGGCCGGCCGGGCGCGGGAACGTGAGCAGCAGGTCGGCCATCGCCGGTGCGGCCGGGGTGAGTTCGTAGCCGATCAGCCGCAGCAGGTCGACGATGCTGGCCCGCTCGGTGGCGGTGCCGGGGAACAGTTCGCTGGCGATGCGGTCCTGGTAATAGAGCATGATGTCGCCGACGTAGGCGAACAGGTCGACCAGCAGCATGCCGAGGTCGGCCGGGCTCTGGTCGGTCCATTCGGGCAGGCGCTGCTGGGCCAGCCGGAGCATCGCCGTGCGCAGGGACGCGAAGTCCTTGTCGGTGTAGTCGATCGCGGGCGCCGGTGTCGTCATCGTCCTACACCAGGGGGACGATCATCTCGGCGGACACGGGCTTGTCGCTGTGCACGTAGCTCAGCGTCAGCCGCAGTTCGCCGTCGGACCGGGACAGCCGGGCGCGGGTGACGACGACGCGCCGCTCCCAGCGGACGACCGCTTCGTGGGCCTGCTTGCGCAGCAGGTCGGCGGTGACGTCGTCGTCGGGTTCGTGGACCAGAGTGTGCACCCGGGTGCCGAAGTCGCGCAGCATGGGCCGCTCGCCGAGCCGGGTGCCGAGCAGGATCCGCAGATCGTCGCGGATCTTCTGGGTGCCCTCGGTCCAGGCGATGCCGCCGGAGTGCGGGTCGATCCGGAACGGGAACGCCGCTCCGCGGGCGTCGGCCATGGGAATCTCCTTCTTCGCTTTCTTCGCTTCACTTCACGACGGCGGACTGGCTGAGGTGCACACCGGGCTGGAGGACGAGCGGTGCGAGCTGGGGCGACGGTGAGCCGGGCGGTCCGTGGACATGGCTGAGGAGCTGGCTCCAGAGCTGGCTGAAGCCGTTGCCGAGGAGGGTGGGTTCGCTCGCGCCGCTGCCCACCTCGACCTTGGATCCGTCGAGCACGATGTGGTCGGCTCTGATGTGGACGCTGCCGTCCGACTCGATCGAGACGAAGGAGCCGCCGCCGTGCCGGACGAGGACGCGTTCCCCGCCGGCGGTGTCGGTGAGGTCGACGGTGTGCCCGGCGGCGGTCCTGATGACCTGGTGTTCGGGCGGGGTGACCTGTGCCTCGGGCGGGACGGCGTCCGCCGGGTACCAGACGCCCACCCAGATCGGGGCCCGGGTGTCGCCGGCCGCGAACTCCACCCATACGTTGGCTTCGTTGGGCGGTACGAAGAAGTGTCCGTGCGGGAAGCAGGGCTCGGCGGTGACGAGGGCGTCCGGTCCGAAGATGTCCGGGACGAGCACCTGGAGCCGGCCGCGCTTGCCGTCGTCGGCGTTGTCCTTCACGATGCCGCGGTACTTGCCGTAGAAGTTGCCGGTGTGCCGGGTGAGTTCGTCGGACAGCATGTCGGGTCTCCGCTCAGCGGGTCGCGGTGATGTGGGTGAAGTAGCTGGACTCCTGGCGGTCGCCGACCAGGTCGCGGGTGTACACGTGGTTGACCTTGGTCAGGTACCAGGCCCCCTCGGCCCAGGGCGCGAGTCCGGTGATCCGCAGCATCGCCTTCGCGCGCAGCAGGACGTTCCCCACGGCCTTGCCTCGGCCGCTCATCCCGACGATGCGGGTCGGGTCCGTGACCACGCGGTTCCTCGCGTCCCGGGCGGTGCCGGCGGCCTTGCCGACGACGCGTTCGGCCGGGGCGGTGAGCTGGGCCTGTGCGGCGGCGGCCTTGCCGGTGAGTGCGGTGATCGCCGCGCGCATCGGGTCGGTGAGGGTGGGGTCGCGGGCGGGCTGGGGTGCGGCGAGCGGGGGCCGGGGTGGGGTGACGGGCGCCGGCTGGTCGACGAGGTGGCCGGTGTCGGGGTCGACGGTGCTGGCCGAGCGGGCCGGGAGGGCACCGGAGCCGATCCGCTCGTAGGCGAAGGTGACGAGGTCGCTGCCCACCCGGCAGTAGCGCAGGGTGCCGACCGGTTCGGTCTGGGCGATGGACTCGACGGAGCGGAAGGAGAACTCGGACTTCAGCTTGTCGGTGAGTTCGACGAAGGCGAGACAGCCCTGGCTGCGGGCCTGGTCGAGGATGAACTCCCAGACGGAGGTGGCGACATAGCGTCCGGCGTTGCGGGCGTCGGGCGCGGTGTCGTCGACCGGTGCGATCGTGCCCACCGTGATGCCGGTGCCGGAGGCGGTGACCAGTTTGGTGAGCAGGGCGCTGAGTGGTTCGCCGGTGTTCCAGGTCTGCGGGTCGAACGGGGTCTGGGCGAGCCGGTGGCTGTAGTCCCGGGCGGTCAGTTCCACGCGCTGGCCCTCGGGGCCCGCCAGGACCTGGGTGCTGACGACGACGCCTTCGAAGAGCGCCGCGTGCTGCATCCGCCGGCCGAGGGTGAGGCGGATGACGAGGCCCTCGAACGAGGCGTGCGCGAGGACGCCGGTGGGGTCGTCGAAGACCACCTTCGCCTCGTCGGTGAGGCGGTCGTGGTCCTCGACGGCGACCGAGCGCACCGGCACGGTGACATCGCCCAGGTCGTCCGGGCCTGTGCCGACCTGCACGGTCGCGAACGCGGGCCGGTTGTCGCCGCCCGTCGGGGGCGGGGTCGCCAGGGACATCTCAGAACACCCGGTCCCTGCTGACCAGGCCGACGTCCTGGGAGGCCGGCACCGCGAGGGCGGCGCCGGGCCGCAGGTCGAGCGGGAACGCGACCGGGTTGGCGTCGGCGATGCGCCACCACACCTGGCTGTCGCCGAAGTAGCGCCAGGACAGGTACTCGATGTCCTCGACGCCGGTGACCCGGTGTTCGTAGTCGACGGCGTCGGCGGCGGGCGGTGCGTAGCGGCGGATCGCGACGGTGGGCCGGGAGGTGCCGGTGGCGTCGACGGCCGGGTACACCGCGGCCTGTTGGTAGCGCGAGCTGATCGAGACGGACATGGTCGTGGGCTCCCTTCAGAGTTCGAAGATGTTCTGGACCAGGCCGGCGCCGGGCACGGCCTGCACCCAGTCCTGGAGGTCGAGCTGGCCGTAGGACTTGCCGACCTCGACCAGCCGGTCGAGCACGTCGAGGCTGGTGGTGATGGACGCGGTCTGTTCGTTGAGGGTCAGGCTGACCTCGGCGCGTTCCGGTGTGAGGTCGGGCTTGAACTTGGTGATCTTGATGTTGAGGTCGGTCATCACACAGTCGAGGTCGATGCCGCCGAGCTTGAGCGTGCACACCGGTGGCTGGGCGGGCGGGCAGAACGTCTTGGCGCCGCTGAACCAGGCGAGTACGTCGTTGACGGGGTCCCAGGCCGGGTTGATGAACGAGCGGAGGACCGCGAGGCTGGGCTCGATCCGGCCGCCGAACCGCGCGTCGTCCGTCGCCGAGCCGTCCCCGCCCTGCTGGGCCGGGATGTCGGGGAGGGACCGGGCGTCGAGGGCGAAGTCCAGGGCGAACGAGCGGGGTTTGCCGAAGTCGGCCTCCAGCGCCTTGGTCCCGACCAGTGAACTGCCGATCTCCTTCAGGTCGGTGGCGATCCCGCTGATGTTCCCGAAGCCCTTGGACGCCTTGGTCTGGTCGAAGGCCCAGTTGCCGAGGCTGGTGGTCTCCCGGTAGGCGAAGCTCTTCTTCTCCGAGAGCAGTTCGGGGTTGAACTGGAACCGGAAGATCAGCGGAGGTACGGCGATGAGGTTGGCGAGGTAGCCGGCGGTGCGTGCCATGGCGACTCCTAGATCGGGTGGGGCAGTCGGCTGCCGCCGCCGCGCTGGTCGTAGTCGAACCACATCCGGGCGTGCCGTTCGATGTCGTCGGACGGGCTCGTGGACGGGGCGGGTTCGGTGGTGGTCCAGGTGACCGGCGGCAGCGCGAGCGGTCCGGGGGCGGCGCTGTCCACGTCGACGACCACCTCGTCGATCTGGATGGTGGCCCGGGTCCGGCCCGCCGACTCGGCTGCCCTGCGCGGGATGCCGTCCTGGCCGGCCGGGCTCGCGAAGTGACCGGTGATGGAGGACAGCAGGCCGTCGAGTCCGCCGTGGGTCAGCCAGGACTCGTAGGCGTTGGCGACCGCCGTGAGGCCGGTCTGCGGGGTGGCTGCCTCGCCGACGACGAGCCGGTCGGCCAGCCGCGCCGACTGGGTGCTGACCTCGTCCAGGGCGCGGCCGAGCCGTGCGTCGGACTGCTGGGTCGCGGTCCGCGCGGCGGCCTCCAGGGTGGAGCCGACGGTGCGCAGTCCGTCGGAGAGCTGTCCGCCGCCGAGGGCGATCGCGTCCGTGCCGGCCTTGCGGACCTGGCCGAGCGAGTCGGTCAGGTTCTGGATGAACGCCTTGTCGGAGAAGGCCGCGCCGAAGTTCGGCGGCGCGGGCCGCACGGCCACCTGGCCGCCGTTGTCGAACGAGGCGGACACCATGCCGAGCTTGGCCGCGTCGGTGAGCGCGCCCTGCTGCTCGGCGGAGATCCGGGTGTCGGTCTTCAGCTCGAAGACCAGCGGGAGCACCGCGGGCAGGATCCGCACCAGATGGGTGACGAGCCGGAACGCCCTCAGGTCGCCGAGGTTGCGCAGGACCGCGTCGATCGTGGGGATCAGCCAGTTGAGCAGTCCGTCCACGGTGGCCCTGACCGCGTCGCCCAGTACGGCGCCGATCCGCAGCACCGCGAGGAGCGCCTGCCGGACGCCGTCGAGGACGCCTCCGATGATCCCGTCCACGGTGGAGGCGAGGACGCCTACGACGGCGGCGCCGACGCGGGCCACGACGACCGCCGTGTCGAGCGCGAGGACCAGCAGGGCGCCGCGCAGCAGCAGGACGACCCGCAGTCCGAAGCGGAGTGTCTCGGCGAATCCGAGCCGGATGTCACCCAGCCGGCTGATCAGTACCGCGAACGTGCCGACAGCGATGGGCAGGGCGAGGACGAGGCCGTCGACGACCTTCGCGACGGAGTTCAACGCCGTTGTGGCGCTGCCCAGTTGATCGACGACGGGCTGTGGTCCCACGGGTGTGCTGCCGCCGGCCCGGAACAGTCCGGTGAGCGAGTCGACGGCGGTCCTGATGCCGTCGAGCTGGGCGAGGAGGCCGGTCGCCGGAGTGGTGGGAGCCGTGGCCTGCGGTCCGGGCGTGGCCCCGGGCGTGACCGCGGGGCCGCCGATCACGGTGAGGATGTGGTCGATGTGCTCGGCCAGTTTCGCGAGGTCCTGGAGCGACCACACCAGGCGGAACTGTGAGACGGCGCCGCCGGCGGCGCCGCCGATCAGGTTGCCGACGAACCCGCCGATGCCCCCGAGCAGTCCGGAGAGGAAGTCGCCGAACCCGCCGCCCGGCGCGAGGTCGTTGATGTTGACGACGTACACCTTGAGGGCGCCGTCGACCATGGGGGGAGCGCCGAAGGCGGGTCCGGCGGTGATGACGGAGGTGAAGGCGAAGGTGCCGTAGGTGGAGGTGGCGCGTTCGATGTCCTCCAGGGCGCGGCGTCCGAACCGGGTCTGGGTGAGCAACAGGCCGAGCTGGGTGATGAGTTCGCCGGTCTCGTCCATCAGACCCGCACCCCCTCGGTGAGAATGCGCAGCCGTCGTTCACCGGTGCGGAAGGCGTCGCGGACGGCGCCCGCGAAGGCGGCGGCCACCGCGTCGGCGAGGCTCTCGTCGAGTGCGCGGCCGGCGCGGACGCGCAGGGTGAGCCGGGGCAGGACGACCCGGCCGAGCGCGGCCCGGCGCAGGATCCGGGGCGAGGTGGGCGGCGGTTCGCCCGCGCGCCCGACCAGTGCGCCGACGTATCCGTCGACGACGGCGCCGACCACCACGAATCCGCCGTCCGCCAGCCACGACTCGAAGATCCGCGCCAGCTGGTCGGGGGGCGGGGCCGCGCTCTGCCGGCGGATCTCGTCGCCGAACAGGCGGTCGGCGAGTGCGGCGGAGCGGTCGCCGACCGCGTCCAGTCCGGGCAGCCGGCCGGCGTCGCGCTCGGCGGCGAGGCTCGCGTCGGCCAGGCCGTCCAGACCGGTGGCGGTGCTGGTGAGTGCGGTCCGGACGGCGGTGCGCAGCCCGTCGCCGAGGGCATCGACCGCGCCGGTCAGGGCGGGAGCGAGGGCCGGGTCGAGCAGGCGGGGGAAGTCGGAGTGGAAGGCGAGGGGCGGGGCTTCGGGAAACGCGGGCAGGAGCATGCGGATCGGGCCGTGCGTGTCGAACAGCGCGTCCAACAGCCGCCGGGCGCGGCGGAGTTGACGGTTCGCGTAGGGCCACAGCCGCAGGGGGCTGCGGCGCACCTTTTTCCCGACCCACTCCAGAATGTCCGAAAGGGTGCCGTACAGGGCCTGGTTGAGTCCGGTGCCCGGTTCGTCGAGGAGGTCGTTGAGCGAGAAGGCGAGCACGTCGGTGACCGCCGTGTCGCCGATCTTGGGGATCAGGCGGGCCAGGTTGAAGTCGAACGCGGTGGTGACGACGAACAGCGCCACGCGCAGGAACCGGACCACACCGCGCAGGGAGTGACCGAGTGCGCCGAGGAAGTCACGGATGCCGACGCCGAGGGCGGAGCCGAACGCCTGCCAGAAGCGCACCGTGAAGTCGAGGTGCGCGCCGAGCAGTCCGGCGACCCCCCGGGCCGTCCGGGTCGTGGTGCCGGTCAGTCCGGCGAAGCCCGCGAAGGCGGTGCCCAGCGCATGGCGCCTGAGGTCGAGCACGTCCTGGAGCTGCTGCTGAAGCCCGCGCCGGGTCGCCCTGCCGACGATGCCGAGCAGGGATTCGGCCGCGGCGGGCAACAGCACGACGAACGCGACACCGGTGGCGATGCCCGTCGCGATGCCGTCCAGGGCGGGGGACGGTGGTGTCGCGGGAATCGGGGACGTCTCGGTCCGCGGAACGGGCACGAAAGGCTTGAGCTGGGCGGCGAACCGGTCGATCTCACCGCCCCTGGCACTGGCCTCGGAGAGGGCCCGCAACGCCAGTACCGCGACTCCGACGAGGTCCGAGCTGTCGAACATGGCCGGCTTCGGGGCCGCCGCGGACACCGAGGTGTCCAACGCGGCGGCGACGGACAGGAGTTGGTCCAGCAGACCGGGTATCGCCTCGGCCTCGTCGAGTCGCAGCGGCCGGGTCAGTCCGGCGAGGAACGCGAGACCTGCGTCCGCCAGGCTCGGTACGGGCGCGGTCCTGGTGAGCGTCCGGCGCTGCGCCGGTACGACGCGCAGGGTCACGGCGCCGTCGACGAACCGGAGCGCCGGGAAGCGTACGGTCGCGCGGTCGGCCTGCCGTCCGGCCAGCAGTCGGCGTTCCAGCACGGGGCGTACGGCCCGGCGGGCGACGCGCAGGGCGTGTTCCTGGGAGGCGAAGGCCGGGGCGAACCGGGCGGCGGCCGCGGCGAAGTCGATCGGCATCGTCGTCACCCGCCCGCGCCGGTGAGGTAGGGCTGGTCACGCAGCCGGGCCAGGAGTCCGTCCTGGAAGCGGCGTACGTCGTCCGGGTCGGCGTCGGGGACCCGCAGGCGCAGTGTGTGCACGACCGGCCGGAGCACATCGCTCGGCGGCAGTTCGGCGACCGGGAACCGGGTCAGCAGTTCGTCGAGCTTCTCGCGCAGCGGGCCGCGCAGCACGGGCGGCAGCAAATGGTCGACGATCGCGATCAGCGGCGCGGGATCGACCGGCGCGCTCAGGAGGCGGGGCAGCTCGGGCACCTTCGGGCCGGTCACAGTCGGCACCGGGACCGTCGGGACCGGGGTCACGAGCGGCGGTACGGCCACGGGGGCGGGAGGCGCCACCGTGATGTGGGGCAGGGCGGGTGGCACGGGGAAGGTGAAGGTGGCGGAGACGGACGGCAGTTCGGGCAGCGCGGCGAACAGCGGTGCGAGCGCGCTCGGTCCGGTCGACGGCTCGTCGGGCTTCTCCGGGGCCTCGGCCACGGCGGCCGTGAAAACGCCGAGTTCGGCGCGGAGCGCGGTGAGGACCCGGACGGTCGGGTGGCCGCTCACCAACTCCCCCACGAACGTGTGGAGTTCGGTGGGCAGCGTGCCTACGGCGAGTTTGCCGCCCAGCGTCGACAGCGCGGACTCCAGGACACCGAGGCCGCCCGCGAACGCCTTGCCCGCCGTGGTGAGTTGGGTACGCAGGACGCCGGTCACCCGGGCGAGGAGCCGTCCGGCCGAGAGCGCTTCGTCGGCGTAGGACGTCGTGTCGGAGACGACCGCGGTGATCGCGGTGGCGGCCGTGCCGGCGAGCGTGGCGAGGCCGTTCAGGAGGGCCGCGACGGGTGCGAGCGCCGGCCCTGCCCGGACGACGAGGAAGGCCACGGCGCCCAGTGCCTGGCCGAGCAGCCGCGCGAGCTGCGCCCCGGCGATCACCAGACCCGCGGTGAGCGGGTTGCGCATCCGGTCGCCGAGCACCTGGCCGATCAGCTCGCGGGCGGCGATGAACAGCCGGGTCAGAGACCCGAACAGCTCGTAGGCGGCACGTACGTCACGGCGGTCGCCGAGTGCCACGAGCAGGCCATAGCCGAAGCCCGCTGCGGCCAGTCCGCCCCCGACGAGGACGCCGGTGCCGACCGGCGCGACCACCAGGCCGACAGTCAGCACGAACGGGGCCAGCCGCCACAGCACCGAGAGGATCAGTGTCTTCCAGCTGAACTCGGTGAACCGCGTCACCAGATAGACCCCGGCCAGCGCGTACAGCGGGTCGAGCGCCATGCCGACGACCTTGCCGACGAATCCGAGCAGCGCCCCCGCCGCGTTCGGGCCCCCCTGGCTCACCGGCACCGAGCCCTGGGCGGCGAGGAATTGCCGGTCCAGCTCGGCGATGTTGACGATGTACCCGCTGAGGTTGAGCCGGGTGAGAGGGGTCTCGAACCCCCACCAGTGCACGAGGAACGCGGCCCGCGCCCGTTCGACGACCGCCGACTCGTGGTCGACGATCTCCAGCCACGGCGTCAGGGTGCGGACCGTCGCGCGCAGCGACGCGGTCAGGCCGCGCAGCAGCATCATCACCGGCATGGCGTCGGCCCTCCCCTCGGTCGGCTGGTCAGCCGCGGTCGCGGGCCGCCTCCACCTGGGCGTTCTCCCGCTGGATCTGTTCGACGAGCAGATCGACGAACTCGCGCCGGTCCCCGGTGGCCATGTCCATTAGCTCGCCGTAGGACCAGTGCAGGTGGTAGCCGAGAAAGAAGACCTCCCGGCGGAGCTGGTCGAGACTCACTCCAGAACTAAAAAATTCGTCATGTCCAAGGTGGCCCGCATCTCGTGACCGCAGGCCGGGCAGTCCAGCTCGCGGATCAGGTCGATGCCGGGTGCGCCGTCGTTGAAGGCGCGGTCGATCAACCGCCGGTCGGTCAGGGTGAGATCGGCCAGGATCTTCGGTCCCAGCGCCTCCAGCCGGTGCGAGGGCAGATCACCGAGCGAGCGCAGGCAGCGCGAGAGCAGCGCGTTCTTGCCCAGCGAGGCGTTCTTGCGCAACTGCGGCGCCGCCGCGGCCTCGTCGTCGCCGCGGGCCAGCCGCAGGGTCATCGCGGTGTGCACCGAGCCGTCGCGGTCGACGTATCCGTCGAGGAGCTCCACGACCACGTCCTGCGGCGGTTCCCCGTCGGGGAGCGGACGCACCGGCAGCGCGTCCAGGTCCTCGGTCTGTTCGAAGCGGTCACCGCAGGACGGGCAGGTGTAGGCGGCCCGCAGCTCCGGCCCGAACGTGAAGCTGCGCAGCCGGATGAGCAGGAAGTTGCGGTCCAGCGAGTACATGGCGTCGATGTCGGCGCGGCGCACCTGCTGGAGGTCACCGAGCCGCACGACGCAGCTGTGCAGCAGCGCGGTGACCAGGCGGCCGCCGTTGCGCTGGTTGGCCGGGTCGGCGAGGAGCGCCTCCTCGCGGCCGGTCATCTTGCGCAGGGTCACCTGCCGGTGCGTCTGGCCGTCGTGGTCGACGTAGCCGATCGGGAGGGTGACGTCGAGTTCGCGGGCGCCGGCCCGGCCGGGCGCGATATCGGTGAGGGTCATCGGCGGGCTCCTAGGAGACGCGTTCCAGGCCCTCGTGCTCCAGCACGATGGTCTGAAGGAAGAGGTTGGTCGACCCGGCTTCGAGGTCGGTGAACTTGGACGACTTGACCCATGCGCCGTAGAAGGCGAACTGGAGGACGACGTCGCCGAAGTGGCGCTTGACGATCATTCCGTTCTTGCGGACCGAGGATCCGCCCTGCCGTGGTGCGTTGAGGCGGAACGTCTGCTGGAACCAGTCCAGGAACCGTTTGTCGTCGGCGCTGCCGTCGACGCGCCGCTCGATGGTCAGCGGCTCGAACTTCATCTTCGCGGCGGCCAGTTTGTAGACGTGACCGCTGCCGCCGTCCGGTTGCTCGATGGTGTCCAGCTCGCCTTCGCTGAGTCCGGACACCTTGCTCACGCTGGGGCTCTCGACGCCCTCGATGACGAGGACGAACTCGTTGGCCCGGTATCCCTCGTCGAAGTCGTTGACCCTGGGCATGACCGCTCCTCACTTTCCCTTCGGTGGGACGGTCCGACGGGACCGTCCGGTGGGTTCAGACCTCACTGGTCGTGGCGCCGCTCGCCTGTTGGCCGACGGTGATCACGATCGTCTCGGCCGGCCGGGACGGGTAGAACAGCACCTGGACCTGGAGCAGGCCCTGCTGGACCTGGTCGGGCGGGTTGTTGGTGGCGTCGACGGTGACCGTGAAGGTCTCCTGCGGGCTGCCGGTGCCGAACGCGCCCAGCCGGTGCAGCCCCATCAGGAACGGGGTGACGGTGCCGAACTTGACGGCGCTCCACAGCGATTCGCGGTTGGGTTCCTGCCGTGCCCAGCGCAGTCCGGTCCGCAGGCTGCTCTCGACGAAGTTGAACAGCAGCCGCACGTTGACGTAGCGCCAGCGCGGGTCGGAGCTGAGCGTCCGGGAGGCGTCCACGACGATCCCGGCCCGGGACACCGGCCGGATGCCGTTGACGGCGCCGTTGACCACGAGATCGGTGTGGTCGGCGTCGGAGAGCCGGGTCTCCACGTCCAGGACGCCCAGCAGGTTGGCCTCGTCGCCGGCCGGTGCCTTCCAGATTCCGCGGGTCGCCTCGATCCGGGCGTACACGCCCATCACGTGTCCGACGGGCGGGAGCGTGATCTGCGGGGCGGTGCCGGTGCCGATGGGGTCGGGCACGACGATCCACGGTCCGTAGAGCGCGCCGTAGGCCTTCCGGGTCTGGAGGCCCTGTCCGTAGGCGACGGCCTGGCCGGCGGCCACGAATCCCTCGGGGACCGCGCCGACGAACACCGCGTCGCCCCGGCCCGCGCAGTAGGCGAGTGCGGCCTGTGCGATCGCGGTGTCGGTGCGCTCGCAGCACAGCAGTTGGACGTCGAAGGGGTCGAAGGCGGAGAACCCGGTGTGAGCCGCGGGATCGCCGATGAAGTGCGTGGCGGTGGGTGTGCCCTGGGCGCCGCCCTGGAGGGCGAGGAAGCCGTTGGTCGCGGCCGGCCGGTCGACTCCCGGGCTCGGTGTGCCGACGTCGACCAGGCGGATGTACCGCGACCCGGACAGCGGGTTGTTGAGGACGGTGGGCGCGTAGTTGGCGACGCCCGCCTCCATCGACAGTCCGGTGTACGTCTCGACGGTGTGGTCGGTGTCCCCGCCGCCCTGGGCGACGGTCAGGTCGAACTCGGCGGTGGAGACGGTGACCGCGTGCAGGTCGGTGAACGCGCCCGGGTTGGGCAGATCCGGTGTCCAGGTGACGGCGCCGCCGACCGGGTCGACGGACAGCAGCCGGACCCGGACGGTGGCGGTGCCGTCGGTGACGATCAGGGCGTCGCCCACGTCGAAGCCGTCGGGCCTGGCCAGTTGGGTGCCGCCGGCGCCGAGCGCGACCGGGGTGCCCTGCACCGGGTTGGCCGTCGCGGTGAGGCCGAGCGCCGCCGCGTCCGCGGTGACCTGGAGCCCGCTCCAGCCGCCGCCGACCGCCGCGCGCTCACCGGTGGAGGTGAGCACCAGCGCGTTGCCGCCGCTGAGCGAGGCGACCAGCAGCCCGGTCCTGCGGTTGATGGCGTCGCGGATCTCCTGCCGGGTGGCGGCTGCCGGGTTGGCGAAGTCGGTGCCGACGAACGTGATCACGGTCGGCGTGCTCGCCCCGTCCACCTTGACGGACAGGGTGGGCGGCGAGGACATGTTGACGGTCGCGGCGAGCGGGGTGCCGGTGATCGTGGCGGGTGCGGACTCGCGCAGCCGGCTGCTCGCCGAGGCGCTCAGCGCGGTCTGGACGAACAGTCCGCGCCCCCAGACGCCGGGATCGGCCTGTCCGCGGTAGCCGGCCTCGACGCGCAGGGTGGCGTTGGTGCCGCCGGTGTCGGGCAGGGTACGGCTCGCGACGGCGTCGGCGGTGCTGAGCGTGGGGTCGACGATCCGGTTGACGTAGGCGGTCTGGCCTCCGTTGTCGAAGAACCCCTTCACCAGGTAGGCGCCGAGCCCGCCGGTGAAGTAGCTGCCGAACTGGGCGACGAACTGCACGAAACTGGTCACCCGTACCGGTGTGTTGGGTACGCCGCGCTGGGTCAGCACGTTGAACGCGCCGACCGAGACGGCGGCACCCGTGACCGTGGGTGCCTCGGTGCCGTCGGTCTCGATGACGTTGACGCCGATGTTGAAGGCCATCGCAGGGTTCTCCTTCCTTGTTCTCAGCCGCGCTTGCGGGGGCGGCGGACCGGCTTGTCGGACTCGGTGTGGGCGACCAGGACGCCGGTGCGGCACAGCGCCCGGACCTGGCCGAGGTCGAGGTCCTCGGTGTCGCAGGGCACGCGGCCGAGCGGTCCGACGACGACCACTCCGGAACCGAGGTGCAGTTCGACCGGTCGGCTGCGGGTGTTGGCGAGGATCGTCGTCATGCGATCTCCAGGAAGTCGGCGGCGACGACCAGGTCGTCGACGGGGCGGACCGGCGGGACGGGCGGCGGAGTGCGCCGGACGCTCACCCGGTAGGTGAGGACGGGAACATCGGTGAGGAAGCCGCCGATCCGGTTCGGACCGGGGATCCACACGAGACGGGTCGGCAACCGCTCGCCGTCCGCCGCCAGTTCGTCCACGGGTGACAGCCGGTCCAGCACCGCTTCGAGCAGGGCGGTCTGTTCACCGCGGGTGGCGGCGACCGGTGCGACGGCGTAGTCGATGTCGTAGGGGTCGCCGGGAACCGCCGGTCGCGCACCGGTGGCGGTGAAGTCACGCGGGACGACCGCGTCCACGACCCGGTCGTAGGCGTAGCGCACGTCGAACTGGACGACGTCCAGGGCCGGCGCGGGCGACAGGGGTTCACCGGCCGCCCGTACGGTGACCGGTACGGCGGCGCCGGCGATCTCGATGCCGGCCAGCCGCCCGGCGAGGGCACGGTCGGCGTCGGCGAACGGCTGCGGGGCGACCGCGATCACGTCGTCGAGATAGACGGTGAACGCGGTGCCGCCGAGGCAGCGCAGCTGGAGTTCGGTCAGGGCGCCGACCGCGGTGAGGTCGTCGAGGCTCAGCCGGACGGTCTCCCAGCGGTCGGCGGCCCGCACGGGCAGCAGGCGGTGCCAGGTGTTCGCCGGGTCGTCGACCGGCGTCGCCGTCGTGCCGATCCGGAGTTCGAGAAAGAACGGGAGACCGCCGGAACCGGCCGGACGATCGGCCCGGACGGACAGCCGGAGTTCGGTGAACCCGCTCAGGTCCACCGGTCCGAGAGCCCGTCGCACGAGGTGGCCGGCGGCCAGCGGCGTGGCGGTGACCTTCGTGGCGCGCCGGTCGGGGCCGTAGCCGACCACGACCGTCTCGTCGGCGAGGGCGACCTCGGTGGAGGGCGTGGTGCCGTCCGGCTCCACCGCCGCCCACTGGGCCGCGTCGCCCATGGTTTCGATGACCCGGGCGGTCATTGCCTGCATCCGTGCTGTCGCATGCCGCAGACTGTGCAGGGACCGCAGTCACCGCACCGTCACGGCCCTGTCACCGCCCTCGACCTGTGCTCCCGCCCGCCTCCCTGACGACCCGTCACATCGCGTAGGTCACAAACGCCCGCAGGTCCGCTGAGCGGAACAGACCGCGACAGCACACGGCCGGGAACGCACGCTGTCGGGCGGCGAGCGACAGTTCGGTCACCTGTCGCCGCTCACGGGGGTCACGCGGTTCGCCCTCGTCGCGGTACTGCCGTCATCTCCACGCGTCCCGGCCGAAGCCCCCCTGGCCTGTGGCGCGGTCGACGGCAGACGTCCGGCCGGGAACCCCTCACCCTCCCGGCCGGACGGCGTACCGGGCCGACTCGTGCCCCCGCACCTCTCCCCTACTGGCCGCGGGCCCGCAACCGCCGCAGCATGCGGGCGTAGGCGGGAACGGTGCCGCAGCGTCGCGATGGCCTGTGGTTCGTGGCCGTTGCGGCGGGCGTAGACGACCATGTCCCGAGCGATCTAGGCGCCCACGGCGGGACCATGCCGGGTGGCGATCAGGGGCGGGGCGAGGTCGATGCCGCTGGCCATGCCGGACGAGGTGACGACGCGGTCGTCGGTGGTGAACACGTCGTCCCGCACGACCGTCCACCTCGGGTGGCGCAGGGCGAGTTCGTCCTGGACGTCGTAGCGGGTGGTGCGCTGGCGGCCGTCGAGAAGTCAGGCCCGGCCGAGGGCGCCGGCCCCGGCGCAGACACTGGCGACCGTTCCGCCGCGGGCGTAGTGGTCCCGCAGGACATAAAGGACCGCGGTGTCGATGGCGGGCCCGTAGGAGAGTGTGCAGGGTGCCCGAAGTCCGCTGCCGTGGTGAAGACCTGCGCGGGGCCTGCCAGGTCCAGCAAGTGGACTCCTGGGACCCGGAAGATGACGACGTGGCTCACGGTCCGGTCATCATGCCCACTGTGCCGCGGCGGCTCCTGCGCCCCTGGATGCCGAACTCCTCACCGACGGGCTCCCACCGGGCCGAATGAGGTTTTCGGCGAGCGACGTCGGCGCCCGTGTGGACCTCCATCCGGTCGAGAAGGCCGACGGTAGCCGAGCGCGTCGACGAACTCGGAGTGCCAACGATCCCTGGTCGGCTGCCACTTGCCGCTGTCGGCATCCTGTTGCCAGCGGGGACGTCCGCGCCGCATCTCGTCGGGGCCCGGCACCTCGGCCTCGGTAGGCCGTGCTTCGACGATCTGCCGGGAGGCGGCCTTGAAGGAGTCCATCACGGTCGGCCAGGACGGGTACAGACCGCGGGCGGTCCGGATGGCCGCGAAGGACGCTGCGGAGAGTGCGGTTCGGCTGTCCCGTGCCGGACATCCGGATCGCACCCGGGATCCGGCTTCCGGGCGGCGGGCATCGACGTCGGTCCCGTCTCCAGCGCGATCAACACGCCCTGACGGCTTCTCGCGCCGATCGTGTCGGCGCCCGTCGCTGGCTGAGACGACGGAGGCCCCGCCGGACGGCAGGGGTCCGCGAGCCGTCTCCGCCTCCATCAACTCGGAGCTTCCATAAGGCAGTTCGGCGACGGAGACGCGACGGCCGAAGCCGTGCACGTCGCCGTCGCCGACCAGCAGGGAGCCCTCGCGTCTCCACTCGGCGAGGCGCCTCACGTCACGCTGTGGACCGGCGCGCCGGCCGTCGCCGGGTAGTCGGGCGGGGTCGCCCAGCCCAGCAGGATGCCGGCGACCGTCGCGAGCGGACGGTTGTGGATTTTCGCGGCGAGGGTCTCCAGGAGGCGGAACACGGTGTAGTAGGCACCCGTCAGGACGGTGGTGACAACGCCGGCCACGGAGGCCGAGTCGAAGGTGACGCCGATGTGGATCAGGAGGGTCAGGAGG
The DNA here is from genome assembly GCF_044747445.1 of Streptomyces sp. NPDC090083. Taxonomy (NCBI): domain Bacteria; kingdom Bacillati; phylum Actinomycetota; class Actinomycetes; order Kitasatosporales; family Streptomycetaceae; genus Streptomyces; species Streptomyces sp. NPDC090083. The sequence goes on from NZ_JBIVED010000005.1 coordinate 57,503, forward strand.
AGTCCGGCGACCAGAGGTACGACCGTGCGCATGAAGCTGACGAAGAGGTTCACGGGGAGTCCTGCCTTTCTGCGGCCCGGGGTCCCGGTGCCGTCAAGGGGCGGTGTCGAGGTGGACGACGACTTTGCCCACGGCCGTCTCGATGGCCGCGGTGATGGACGAGACCAGGGCGGCGGGGTCGATGTTCTTGTCGAACGTCGCGATGGCGGACGCGAGGTGGGCGATGGCCGCGCTCTGCGCCGCCTCGGTCGCCTGGACGGCCCGTAGCCGGACGTTGGTGTCCTTGATGTAGGACTGCAGCTCCCAGTGCGGGTTGGTCTTCACGTCGGGGGCGTCGGCCGGGGCGGCGATCAGACCGTCCATGGTCAGCACCGCCTTCGCCGAAGCGGTGGCGATCTTGGCGATGTCGTCGGCGGTCAGCGGCATGTCGGTCTCCGTTCCGGCGGCCCACGTACGCAGCGCGGACTCGCTCAGGTAGCAGATGGATCGGTCGAGCGGGGTCGAGGTGAACTGCCAGAACAGCGGCGTGCGGCCGGCCGGGGCAGGTCGCGCGTGAGCCTCTGCCTGCGCGTAGGTCGCGGCACCGGACCAGGGGTAGGCCGGATACCACAGCGGAGCGTCGGTAGGAGCGTGGCCCGCGGTCAGATCGCTGCCCGAGGTGTAGACACCGACGCGCTGGCCCGGGAACGCGGCCTGGACCGCTCTGATCCATGCCTTGGCGTAGGACAGGATCCCGGCCGCGGTGACGCCCGCGTAGTTCGCTCCGTCGGACCGGCGTTCCAGGTCGAGCCAGTGGACGAAGCCGGGGCGGGCGTGGGGTTTCACGGCGGCCACGTAGTTGGCCGCCTCGGTGGTGGCGTTCTGGTTCGGCCAGCCGAAGTGGTAGGCGCCGGGGACGAGTCCGGCGGCGATGACTGCGGTGATGTGGGCGCCGAAGCGGGTGTCGTGGGTGTGCTCGCCCTCGCTGGCCTTGGCGAAGGCGAAGACGACTCCCTCGGCCTTGCGGGCGGTCCAGTTCTGGGGCGTCTGGTAGACGGAGACGTCGACGCCACGGCAGGTGGCCATGTCGGCATTCCCCTTTCGGGTCGTCGTTCCGGTCGCGGTTCGGGGCGCGGTTCCGGGAGGGGCGTTCGCTCGTCGTGCGCCCTGCTCACGGGGACGATGACAGACGCCGCGTGACAAGGGCGTCACCGTCGTGTCAACGGCCTCGGGCCGGGCGGCATCCACGGCGAGGTCGACGTCGCCGGGCCCGGATTCGTCAGGCGGAGCGGTCGTGCCGCTCAGGTATCTCGGCCGACGGCGACGGTGTCCGCGCCGCGCCTCCGGCCCGGTACGGGATCATGCCGGCGAGGCGTGCCGAGGGTTCGATGCCCAACTCCGCGCGGAGCAGCCGCCGGAACGCCTCGTAGTGCCGGATCGCCTCCACGACATTGCTCTCGGCGAGGTGGACGGTCACCACCGCGCAGTGGGCGCTCTCGCGGAGGGGTTCGATCGCGACGCAGGTGAGGGCGGCCTCCAGCGCGAGTGCGTGGCAGCCGCGCCGGGCGTGCCGGGCGCTGAGCAACTCCAATGCGTGCAGGCGGAGTTGCCGCAGTCGTTCCCGCTCGGAGCAGATCCACTCCTCGTCCCAGCCGGGGAGGAGTTCACCTCGCGCCAGCAGGGCGAGCGGCGGCAGGGCGTCGGTCGGCTCGTGGGCGGAGCCGGTCAGACGCAGGGCGGCCTGGGTGAAGTCGTCGACGTCGACGGACACACCGTCCGCGAGGTACAGGGTGTCGCCGTCGCTGCCGACCGCCGGGTACCGCACCCGGCGCAGCCGCCAAAGGGCCGTCCGCAGGCTGCCTTGCGCGTGCTCCTCGGTGACGTCGGGCCACAGGGTTCCGGCGACCACGGACCGGGGCGCGCGTTGGTGCAGCCCGAGGTAGGCCAGCAGCCGCTGCTCGTTCGCCGTGACGGCGATGCCGCCCTCCGCGCCCTCAAGCCGGAAGGCGCCGAACAGACGCAGCCTGGCGAGCGCCGGGGGCTGTTCCGCCTGCGCTTGTCCTGCCGGTGTCTGCCCTGCCGGTGCTTGTCCTGCCTGTGTCTGTGCTGCCGGTGTCTGTGCTGTCGTGTCGAGTCTGCGTGGTGCCGCAGTCAGGTCGTTCCAGGCCATCGCCGTCCCCGTTTCCCCCGTGTCAAGGTGACCAGAGTGAGGAGGCCGGACGGGGTCTGTCATAGGCCGTTCCGCTCATCGGACCAGATGTGCCTTCGCGGTCACGGGCTCGGCGGCACGTGGGGGTAGGGCAGCGTGAGAAGGCCGCCGGGCGCGAGGCACAGGTCGTAGAAGAGTTCACGGTGGATGACCCGGGCGATGGTGTTCCGGGTGGCGTGAGTGAGAAGGGGGATCCGGTCGACCGCCACGAGCATGTGGGCGTACGGCGCCCCGACCGTAACCTGGGTGCGCCTGCCAGGCGTCGCGCGCTCGCCCAGTCCTTCCAGTGCTGGTCGAAGGCCGCGTGGACGAAGGTGGGGAGCGGCGTGGTGGGGGCGTTGCCGCGGCTGTGGCCGGGCACGTCCCGCAAGAAGGAGATGAGGCCGAGGTGCGCCGACTGGACCTGACCGCCCGATACTTCGTAGGAGCCGCGGACATCGGACGCGTCCGCGTGCCGGTCGAAGATCGCTGCCGGTCTGGCGGTGGACTTCGTTGTCGAGGCTGATCGTGCCGGGCTGAGTGACATCGTGCAGGGGCGGGACGGGCAGGCCGCGGACGAAGATCGACGGCGTCTCGCTCGTCGCCGACGCTGTCGCCGCTCTCAACCCGACCGCACGACGCAGAGGAAGGACGCCCATCCGCGTTCGTCCGCGAGAAGGCCGGACACGGGGACTCGCTTCGGACGGCAGCGCGTGAAATTGAGAGGCTGCGGAGATGGCTCGCCTGGTAGCGTCCGCGCGCGGCGGATGCCGTCGTTCGCAGGACGGACTGACGTTGCCCCAGGTGACCCAGCACCCGTTCAGTGCGTGGCGCCCGCGGGGTGGCGCGGCGGCGTCGCTGACCGGTATCGCTCTTCCCCATTGTCGCAAGGAGTCTCTTGATGATCGTCGTATCGGCCGCTTCCGGTTCCCTGGGTCGGCTGGTCGTCGACCATTTGCTCTCCCTGGTGCCCGCCGACCATGTGACCGTCGCGGTGCGTGACCCGGCGGCGGTCGCCGATCTCGCCGACCGTGGTGTCGGCGTACGCCGGGGCGATTACGACGATCCCGCGAGTCTGCGCACGGCGTTCGACGGAGCCCGGCGACTGTTGCTCATCTCCTCCCCCGTGCTGGCTCCCGCAGACCGCGTCCGGCAGCACGTGGCCGCCGTGGACGCGGGTCACACCGTCGGCGTCGGTGCCATCGCCTACACCAGCTTCCTGGGCGCGGACCGTGGCGCCGACGGTATGACCGAGGCACACCACGCCACGGAACAGGCGCTGCTGCGCAGCGGTCTGCCCTGGACGATGCTGCGCCATCCCTTCTACTGCGAGGCGTTCCTTGAGCCGGCACTCGCGTCCGCCGTGGACTCCGGCGTCCTGTCCGACCCCTCCGGTGGGCGGGGTCTCAACACAGCTTTCCGCTCCGATCTCGCGGAGGCCGCCGCCCGGGTACTGACCGGCGGTGACCAACACCTCGGACGGACCTACGACTTCACGGGGCCCCTGTGGACGTATCCCCAGCTGGCCGACGCCATCGAGCGAGTCCGCGGCGTGGCGGTCGTCCTCCGCGAGGAGTCGCAGCAGGCGCCCGGCGCGATGGGCTGGCTCCATGGACTGGTCCGGTCCGGCGCCCTGGAGTCGCAAACCGGGGACCTTCAGGATGTCCTCGGCCATCCGCCCACGTCCCTGGACCAGGCCGTGGCCCGGTTCGTCGCCTCTCCCGCACGTTCCTGACCGGAAACGGCCCAGCCCCGCCCGACATGAACGCTGCTCAGGCCGCGCCTTCGCATGGTGTCGGGGCCCAACACCATCAGCTGCTTCAAGTACGAGAACGGCATCTCCGTCTGGTGACGGCCCGAGCCGGAGCCAGGGTTGCCGCGCTCCCCGCCTCGGCGTGCGTGAACGGGACGCCGTTCTCGTTCCGAACCTGTCGCCATGACCGCCTTCGCCACGGCGCCTGGGCGGCAACCGTCGCTCGACTCCCTCCCCGTCCGCCTTCGGACGCACCTTCCGGACCCTCACCGGCGCCACACCGGCTCGACTGAGGCAGACCACCGTCAACCAGCCGGTGACACCTCCACCTCCACCTCCACCGGCATCGGCATCGGCATCGGGACCGGATGGATCGGTCCTGCGAGACGACGAAATCCGTCGATCTCTAATCGCCGTATGACGGATACCGTGGCCGGATGAGCCGTATTCATTCAGCCGTGCCGGCCCGCACCGCCACCGCCGCGGACATCGAACCCATCGTCGACACCCTGACCACCGCCTTCTTCCACGATCCGCTCTGGGGTCCGGCCTTCCCCGACAAGCGGAAGCGCGCCGCGCAGGCCTCCGCCCTGTGGCGGCTCTGCGTCACCTCCGCACTGCGCTACCCGTGGACGCTGGTGACGCCCGACGCGGAGGCGGTAGCTGTGTGGATCCCGCCGGGCGGTACCGAGCTCACACCCCAGGAACACGACGGCCTCGGCTCGTTGCTGAGCCGGGCGGCCGAACCGGAGGTGGCCGAGGGCGTTCGGTCGATCTTCAGCCGGCTCGACCTCGTCCACCCCGACGAGCCCTGCTTCTATCTCTCCCTGCTCGGCGTCCACGACGACCACCGGGGCAAGGGCCTCGGCATGGGCCTGCTCGCCGAGAGCCTCGCCCGCATCGACACGCTCGGCGCGCCCGCCTACCTCGAGTCGTCGAACCCCGCGAACCTCGCCCGGTACCAGAGCGTGGGATTCACCGTGCGCGACACGGTCACCTTCGCGACCGGTCACGTGGTCACCACGATGTGGCGGCCCGGACGTCGGAACACACCGTAGTGTCACGTTCGTAGGCCCGGCCACCGAGCGGGAGCAGCGCGGCACCCCACGGTCAGACGGTCCGGCCGTGCGCAGAGGCTCCGCCAAGGTCATCCTCGACGGCGCGATGCGCGGTCAGCTTCCCGGCGAGGTCAAGGCATACCGGTCAGTTTTCGAGAAGCACCGGATGTGGGGCCGCCCGTAGCGTGATGGTCATGGCAACCACCGCTTCCACCGCAGCCCACACTTCCCTCGCCTCGGTCACCCTTGAGGTGGCCGACCCCGAAGCCGCCCGGCGCTTCTACGCCGCCTTCGCCGTGGACGCCCACATCGGCCTGCGGGCATCCGACGCACCGTCCACCGGATTCCGGGGCTTCACCATGGCGCTGACGGTGTCCCAGCCGGCCACCGTCGACGGCTTCGTCCGTGCCGCCGTGGACGCCGGCGCCACCGTGCTGAAACCGGCGGCGAAGTCCCTGTGGGGCTACGGCGGCGTCGTGCAGGCGCCGGACGGGACGATCTGGAAGATCGCGACGTCGGCGAGGAAGGACACCGGTCCGGACACCCGCGAGATCGACGAGATCGTCCTGCTGATCGGCGTGGAGGACGTGAAAGCCACCAAGGAGTTCTACGTCGAGCGAGGCCTGAGGGTGGGCAAGAGCTTCGGCGGCAAGTACGCCGAGTTCACCTCAGGCGAGTCCGACCGCGTGAAGCTGGCCCTGTACAAGCGCCGAGGTCTGGCCAAGGACCTCGGGGTCCCCGTCGAGGGCACCGGCTCGCACCGCGTCGTGCTCGGCGGCACGATCGGCTCGTTCACCGACGCGGACGGGTTCGTCTGGGAGAACGCCGTATGACCTGCCGTGCCGCACCGTCCTGAAGCCGGTACCCGCGCACATCCCTCCAGCCGCCTCGCGCACCAGGCCGGCCGAGCCACCGCGTGGTCGCCTGCCGAGAAGCGCGTTCACCGAGCCTGCGATGCCGCCACTCCCGCCACTCCTCACGCGGCTAGTCCAACCGGGCCGACACGGGCGGAGACCCACCGCTTGCTCGTCGCCATCCCCCTTCTCGCGGCTTCGACCTCCGCCCGAACGTCAGCGGAGGGTGACCGTCCACCCTCGATTCCGTGACGGTCTGCAAATGGTCAACTACCGCTCCACCAGCAGGAGTTGCCTTCTACCATGTGGCCGTCACATCGACGTAGGGGGAAGGCAAGGCATGACCGCACTCAACGTTTTCCAGCGCAACCGGAACCGGGCAGCGGTGATCGTCTCGGCGATCGCGATAGCCGGGGTCACGAGTCTCACTCCGGCGCACGCCGGTCCGAACTGCAGCATCGCGGGATGCTCGTCCACCTACAACGACACCGGGGCGACAGCAACCGCCCTCTTCAACTGGTGCACGGCGAGCGGTTCCACGGGCGACACCACCACGACACGGCCGAGTTGCAGCAGCGAGGGGGCTGCCCAGAAGCAGTACCTGCTGCTCGGTCACGAGCACACTCCGGAGACCCAGGACTGGGACGTTCTGCAGATCGACGCCGGCTGGTGCTACAAGGTCTACTTCGACAGCATCACCAACTTCACCCGCACATACGACCGGCGGGGCAAGACGGCGGAGTGGGTGAAGATCTCGGACTACGCGGACGCGCACATCCAGGGACAGTCGAACACCTCGTGCCCATGAGAACGGACTGACACCTGACCTACGGAGACCCGACCCCGGAAGGGCAGCACGCACAGCGGGAATGACAGACGACTGGCCGCCACCTCGTGAGGGGTGGCGGTCCTGTCGTATCCGATGACGGCTCGACGGGTCTGCCGTCCGGCGATTCCCGCCTAGTCCGAGGTGCCGAGGGTGGGGCCGGCCTGGACTTCGCGCAGCAGAGTCACCGCTTCCTCGACCGGCATCCCGCCGACCGCAGTACGGCCAACAGCGCCTCGCCCGGGGCGCGGCCTTCGAAGGAGTTGAGCTGGCGGGTCAGGGTGGAGCAGGGCGCGGACGCGGAAGGCTTCGGCTATCGCGCGCAGGTCGGCACCCAGGACACCGGTCCGGGGCGGAAGGGACACCCCGGCGAGCAGGTGCTCGACCATCGGCGTCGATCACCTTGAGCGTGGCGTCGACGATCACACGCTTCGACAACCGCGAGGCGCCCTTGGGAGGCCACCCGTGTCGTGCACCCCCGGCGGCATCCTCCGATCGCGTCGTGCGGCCATCACGCCGTTGCCCCGTGCTTAACAAATCTCGCTCAGCGGAACCACGGGGAGCGCGGCTGCGCGCCGCCAAGCCGCCTCGTTCCGCGCCTAGTTCGCCTCAACTGGGACCTCCGGCAGTGGCGTGAGGTGCGACCTGGTGCCCCTTTCCGTATCCGACGCGGTTCGGCCCGGTCTAGGTGGTGGAACGCACCGCGAAGCCGCTGTCCTCGTACGGTTCCGTACGGCTGTCCGGGTCCACCAACCAGGCGAGAAGGCGCTGAGCGGCACCTGCTCCACGCCGGGTCTGTCATGGCGACGGCCCACCCGAAGATGTCCGGCGCCCGCCAAGTTCAACAGACGGTGTGGCAACGGTCCGGTCTGACCCAGGCACGCACACCATCCGGATCGTCAACCGAAGCACGCCGATCGGGATGGTCGACGCGCTGCGCATCACAGCGCAGGCCCGCGGGCCCCGCCGCTGTGGAAGGTCTCCCGCTCCCCCGGAGACCGTCCACGGCGCACCGCCTCCCAGTAACCAACTGGAGCCTGCCGACGCGCACTTCACGGGTGTGCGTCACACTCGCCCGCATGACCACCAACCTCCGTATCGGCATCCTCGGCGCCGCGTCCATCGCGCCGAGTGCCCTGCTCAAGCCGGCGCGGCAGCAACCGCGTGTCACGGTGACGGCTGTCGCGGCCCGCAGCAGGCAACGCGCCGAGGCCTTCGCGCGGAAGCACGACGTTCCCGTGGTGCATCCCACCTACGAGGCCCTGTTGGCCGATCCGCAGATCGACGCCGTCTACGTGCCGCTGCCGAACGGCCTGCACATGGACTGGATGCTCAAGGCGATCGACGCGGGCAAACACGTGCTGTGCGAGAAGCCGTTCACGGCCAACCGCGCCGAGGCGGAGCGGGTCGCCGAGGCGGCCGACGCCGCGTACGAGCGCACGGGTCTGGTGGTGATGGAGGCCTTCCACTACCGTCACCACGCCCTGGCCGCCCGGATGCAGGAGATCGTGCGGAGCGGGGAGTTGGGCGAACTGCGCCGCGTCGAAGCCGAGGTGTGCTTCCCGCTCCCCCTGTTCAGCGACATCCGCTACGACTACGGCCTTGCGGGCGGCGCCACCATGGACGCGGGCTGCTACGGCGTGCACGTGGCCCGGCTCCTCGGTGACGAGACCCCGGCGGTGACGGGCGCGCGCATGCTGACCCTCCGCAAGGACCCCCGCGTCGACCGGGCCATGGAGGCCGACCTCGTCTTTCCTCGTGGGGCGACCGGGCAGCTGCGCGCGTCGATGTGGTCGCGGCGGGTGCTGTCGATCCGGGCGCGTGCGATCGGGTCGGCGGGCGAGCTGAAGGTGACCAACTTCCTGATGCCGCAGCTCTACCACCGGTTGACGATCCGCGGCCCCCACGACGCCGGTCGGCGCACGCTCCGGCGCGAGCGGGTGGACAGGCAACCGTCCAGCTACGCCTGCCAGTTGTCCGCGTTCGCCGCGGCGGTCCTCGACGGCGGTCCGGTGCTCACCTCGGCCAGGGACGCCGTCGTGACCATGGGCGTCATCGACGACATCTACCGCGCAGCCGGTCTTCCACCGCGCGGCGAGCCCGACCCCTCCTAGAACCGTCCGACCGATTCGCTGCCCCGCCGATTCGCCGTCCGCCCAATTCACTGTCCGGGCGGGCGCGATCCGCATCCTGCACTCGCCTGGCACCTGGCGCCTGTCACCTTGGTGTTCAGCGCCGGACAAACTCACTCCTGCGCCGCCTACGACAAGCGATGCACCTCCCACCAGGCAAAATGAGCGACATGAGCAAGAACGGGAACATCAGATTCGTGCTGCCACGAGGGGCGACAGGTTTCTTCTGGCCGACGGAGGTCCCGCTCCCGAAGACCGACCCGCGGGCGTTCCGCACCGCTCTGTATGCCGCTGCCCGCGGCGCCGGAGGCACAGTGGGCGAGGTGGAGGAACAGGCATACCCTCGGACCTTCCACACCGCATCGGTCGTCGGAGGCGCAGGCGCAAACGACAAGGCGAGTTCCCATTTCTGAGCTGTGCAGGACATGACTACCTGCGGCGTCAGGGCGTTTGCCCAACTGGAATTTCGAACGGTGGCGGGGTAGCCGACCGGCTGTTGCTTGGCGCCGAACCCTGCTCATATTCGGTGCGGTGCGGCTCCGCCTTGCCAGCGGTAGAGGTCTCGCAGCAGGGAGATTTCGGCGCCGTGATGGATCAGCTCCCTGTTGACGTGCAGGATCCTGTTCTCCATGGGAAACGGCTCGGGACCCATCGCGGGCGGATTGTCCAGGTCGGCGTCCGAGAGTTCGCGGACCCCCGCGTTCCATCTCCCGTACATCTCATCGAGCTGTTTTAGCGCCTCGTCAGCGGTCCCCGCGTAGGCGAACGCCTCGGCGTCGAAGTCCTGGCCGTCGAAGTACCACTCGACCCGATAGGCCAGGCACGAGACGATGACGTGTGCCAGCCGCCAGGCAATCGTGGTCACCGGCGCCGGCTCCGGGGCAGGGGACGCGAAGTCCATCGTCCACTCCCCTGGACCTGCCGACATCGGTGCGGCCGACGTGCCACGTCGGCGGATGCTCCAGCAGCCACTCACCGGCTCCCAGAAGTACTCCTCGTCGCTGAGACCGTCCAGCCGTGGCCGCAGGTTCTTGCTCCAGTACCAGTCCAACTGCTCCGCGAGCCGCTCGCTTCTTCTCATCGCCGCACACTACAGACGCGTCGAATAGAGCAGCAGCCTGTCCACGGCGAGGTCAGTGTCCGCGGTGAGGTGGTGGGTGGAGGACGTGGGGCCCGGCGGGCAGTGCTCGGGCCGGGAACGTTCAGGAACATGCGTGCGCCCCGGCCGTCGTGGGCGGCCGGGGCGCATGCGTATTCAGCCGTGGGTCAGCAGTTGCGGATGGACCAGACCGGCGTCCAGTCGTAGCTGTACACGGTGTTGTCAGGCGTGAACTGCTTGAGCACGTTGCCGCTCTGACCGTAGAAGTACGAGGTGACCCCGCCGGTCTGCGAGTCGACGTAATAGCCGCTGCCGTTCCAGTAGGACAGCGAGTACCGGGCGCAGTTGTAGAGGAAGAAGACCTTCCAGTCACTCGTCGTGGGGTCCCACACTGCGGTGCAGAGGCTCCCGCTGGTGCAGCTGACCGTGCTGCCGCTGGCCACGTGGACGACCCTGCTGGCAGCCGGCGAGGTGGTCGGCGAACTCGCCGCGGCGGACCTGGGCGTCACCCCGGCCGGTGCCGCAGGCAGCACCAGCACGTGGGCGCCCTTGGCCGCACTCTGCTGCGGAGCGGCCTGGGCCGGGCCCGCGACGAACAGGGCCGCCAGCGCCACAGCCAGCGCGCCGAGGAGCCCGATGATGGATCGTTTGTCGCGCATTCTGTCTTCAACCCCCTGTGAAAAGCGGCGACTTGGACGCCATCAGACTGTCCGGGTCCGCTGTTGCCCCTCCACACGTTTAAGCCGTGGCTTCAGGGTCGGCTGTTGCTCTTCGTGCCGGTGGTCCGGCACGTGAAGGACACCTGCCCTGCCCGCTGGAGGCGACGTTTCCTGCTTCCGGCGGGCCCCGTTGGACGGACGGCCCGAGCCGGGCTTCGAGCAGGGCGATGCCGACCTGGGTGATGGTGTGGAGGACGTACTTGCTGCGCCGGACGCTGAGCAGCAGGCCGGCCCGGCGCAGCACGGCGGTGTGCTGGCTGGCGGCGGCGCCGGAGATGCCGAACCGTGCGGCGAGCTCGCCGGTGGTCCGGCCGGTGATGACGTCCTCCAGGATCGCGGCCCGGGTCCGGCCGAGCAGCGCGCCCAGCTCCGTACCGTGCCGGCTGCCGCTGCTCATCCAGTCCGGGGTGTGCTCGATCGGGTAGACCAGCACCGGCGTCCAGTCGGCCGCAGGACAGGCCAGGGTGATGGGTCTGCGAGTGCAGAAGAAGGAGGGTTGCAGCACCACTCCACGCCCCGCCAGGCGGACTTCGCGGTCGACGGGGTAGTCGGCCTCCAGCACCGGCGGACGCCAGCGCAGCACGGGACGGAAGCTCGCCAGCAGCCCGTCGGTGCCGCCCGCCAGGACGGCACGGGCGCGGGCGGCCCGGTCGGCGTCGACCTGGGCACGGATCTGTGGCCAGAACGGGGCGATGGCCCGCCGGTGGTGGCCGTGCAGGGCGGTGCCCAGCCGGCACATGGCCTCGGGTTCGCCGTCGGCGAGCGACCGGGCCAGGTCCGGTAACGGCCTGCGCCGGTGCGGAGAGGCGGCGAGCAGTGCGAGGTCGCGGTGCAGGGCAGTGTGGGACGTGCCGAGCACGGTGTCGAGGGCGGCGGCCAGTTCGCGGCCATTGCACGGGGTGGGTGTGAGGAAGTCCGGGAAGTAGCCGCGCCCGGGGAGCAGTCCGGCCAGCAGCAGGTCCGCCGGGCCGCCGAGGCGGGGCCGCACCAGCTGCCGCCACAGCCCGAACGACACGGTGTCGCCGCCCTCGAACAGGCCCTGGAAGCTGTTGACGATCTCCCATAGGTGGTCCGGCCCGGCGGCAACACGCACCCGCGCGATGTCGTCAGGCGTGAAGTACACGCGCAACATGGGGAGTTCACTCCGATGGTGGTCGGTCATCGGGGGTGGTGGTCATGGCCGTGACTATCGGATTGCTCCATGAGCGTCACCCGTCCCATGGGCTACGGACAAGGGTGTTTTCAGTTGGCTTGGGCCCGCCGGGCATCGGCACACCTGGATGAACGGCGCCCCGGTCGCGCGGCGGGGCGCCACCCTCTTCGGGTGACGCCCCGCATCTGTGTCCCGGTCAGGTCAGTCGGCTGGAGTCAGTGCGACCTCGGCGCTGCCCGAGAGGGCCGGCAGGCCGGCCGGCGGGGTGTCCGTGTAGGTGGCGTTGAACACCGCCTTCAGGTTGTCCGCGCCGGCATGTCCGCCGTCCACGAAGGTTTCGAACGATCCGGAGCAACCGCTGCTCGAGGACAACGGGTGGCCGTGCGAGTCATGGCCGAGGATGAACGAGACGGTGACCTTCGAGCAGTCCACGGGCTGGTCGTCGGTGATGGTGACCTGCCAGGTGACCGTGTCACCCCAGTGGAACGCCGTACCGCCGTGCGGAGCCGGATCGGTGGTGAGCGAGACCACCGGTGCCTTGTTCCCGACCACGACGGGAACGGACGCGGAGGCCGAACGTCCGGTGCTGTCGGTGACCTTCAGCGTGGCGTCGTAGACGCCGTTCTCGTCGAACGTATGCTTCGGGTTGGCTTCCCTGGAGTCCACGGTGCCGTCGGCGTCGAAGTCCCACGCGTAGCGCAGGGCGTCACCGTCGGCGTCCTTCGTGCCGGCGCTGGAGAACTGGACCGTCAGCGGGCTGGTGCCGTTGACCACGTCCGCGGCGACCTTGGGCTCCGGGGTGCGGTTCCCGCGGGTGAAGTCGATGCGGGAGAGCTGGGCCTCGGGAAGTTCCGCGAAGTACCCGGTGCCGTACTCCAGGACGTACAGCGCGCCGTCCGGGCCGAACTCGGCGTCGATCGGGCCGTCCGTCGTGATCGTGGGGATGGCGTCCTCGATCTTCCGGACCTCGTTCTTCTTGCCGAGGGTGATGGCTTTCATCTGGTCGCGGGTCCACTCGTAGAAGAGCGGCTTGCCGTCGAAGTACTGGGGCCAGCGGTTCTGGGCCGTGTTCCGCTTGTCGTACCGGTACACCGGTCCGCCCATGGGGCCGATGCCGCCCGTGCCGAGTTCGGGGAACGTGTCGGAGGCTCCGTAGCCGTAGACGATCTCCGCGTCCGTGACCGGTGGCAGCTGGCTGCGGCCGGTGTTGTGGCGCGAGTCGTTGACCGGCTTGGCGCAGTCGAACGCGCCGCCCGAGGTCTGGGTCGCGAAGTCGTAGTCCTGGTAGGGCTGGTCCCGGGTGACGCACATCGGCCATCCGTAGTTGGCGGGGCGGTCGATGACCATCCAGCGTCCCTGGCCGGCGGGGCCGCGGCCGGGGTCGGCCTTGTTGGCGTCGGGTGAGTAGTCGCCGACGTAGAGCTTGCCGGAGCGCTCGTCCACGGCGAAGCGGAACGGGTTGCGCAGGCCCATGGCGTAGACCTCGGGACGGGTCTTCGGGGTGCCCGGCGCGAATAGGTTGCCCTTCGGGACGGCGTAACCGCCGTGGCTCTTGGGCTTGATGCGCAGGACCTTGCCGCGCAGGTCGTTCGTATTGGCCGCGGTGCGCCGCGCGTCGTAGGCCGGGTTGCGGTCGGGGCGGTCGTCGAGGGGGGCGTAGCCGTCGGAGGAGAACGGATTGGAGTCGTCGCCTGTCGACAGGAACAGGTTGCCCTTGTGGTCGAAGTCGATCTTGCCGCCGACGTGACAGCAGATGCCGCGGTCGGCGGGGACGTCGATGACCTTCTGTTCGGTGGCGAAGTCCAGCTTGTTGCCCGCCAGTTTGAACCGCGACAGCCGTGTGACCCCCTTGTACCGGGCGAAGTCCGCGGCCGTCCCGAACTGCGGTGCGTCCCCTTCGTTGACACCCGGGGTGGCCGGGTCGTCCATGGGGGTGTCGAGGCGCGGCGAGTAGTAGACGTAGACCCAGTGGTTCTTGGCGAAGCCGGGGTCGACGGCGATGCCCTGTACGCCTTCCTCGTCGTGCTGGTAGAGCCCGGCGGGGCTCTTCTTCATGTCTGCGGCCAGGAAGTTCACGCCGCTTCGGGGGTCGTGGATGCGGACCTCTCCCGTGCGCGCCGTGTGCAGGACCCGCCGGTCGGGCAGGACGGCCAGGGCCATGGGCTCACCCGGGCGGTCGTTGAGGGTGACCTTCTGGAAGTCCGACGAGGCCGGCGGTGCGGGGTCTGGTCCGGAGGCCTGGGCCGGGGAGAGCGGCAGGAGCCCGACGGCTCCGGCCAACGCAGCCGCCCCTATGAGGGTGACGATCCGTCTGTTGCGCACTCAGAACTCCTTCGGTCTGGTGATGGCTGATCAAAAACCGCGGAGAGTAGCTGAGTTGGACGCTAGGGGGCCCACTTTCGCCTCGTCAAGGACAAAGTTTTAACTTTTTTGAGGAAAGTTTGTAGAGCTATAACGGATGATTTCCGGCATGCCTGGGACCCGCCCGGTGTCGGTGCACCGGGCGGGACTCCTGGGTGGTTCTCCCTCAGTTACACGCGCGCAGGGCCGCGAGGTTGTCGTAGCCGGTCCGGGCGAACGCCAGGGACTGGCCGGGGTCGCTCGTGCTCGGGGCGTTGTCTTGCTCGACCATCGGGTTGTGGTAGTTCTTCGCGCCCACCCGGGTGAAGAACCTGCGGTAGTCGATGTCGCCCGTGCCGAACGGCACCATGTCGTAGCCCTGGCCGCTCTGGGTGTTCACGACGCCGTCCTTGGCGTGGAAGAGCGGGAAGCGTTGGGTGTTGCGGACCACGAGTGCCGCCGGGTCGAAGACGTTCTTCCGCTGCGAGCCGTCGTGGGCGGTGTACGTGTGGAACTTGTACCGGGCGACGTGTGCCCAGAAGACGTCCAGTTCCAGGTAGACGTTCTTGCGGTCGGTCGTCTTCAGGAAGTACTCCAGCTTCCGTGTGCCGGAGCTGCGGGTCGGACGGCCCTGGGCGTCGAGCGGACCGCCGTCGAGCAGGAAGTCGTAGGCGCTGTCGTGGTTGTGGGTGTAGAGCTTGATGCCCTCTCTGCGGGCGATGGCGCCCAGGGTGTTCCACTTCTGCGCGGCGGCGTCCCAGTCGGCCCGGTAGGGGGTGCTGGTGGGGTCGGCGCCGGTGCCCATGTGCTCCATGCCGAGGATGTTCGCGATCTCCAGCCAGCGCTTGAAGGCCTCCACGTCGGCCGGCGTCAGCGGCCAGGACGGCGGGATGAAGCCGTGGCTGCCCTGCGCCCTCAGCCCGTACTCGTCGAGCCAGGAGCGCAGCAGCCTCGCGCCCCGGACGGTGCCCAGGTCGGCGCCGCCGGGCGCGTTGGCGTGCTGGCCGTAGCCGGCGAACTCCACCTGGCGGTAGCCGAAGCGCGACAGCTGACGGAAGACCTCGCGGAAACCGGAGGGCAGGTCGGAGGCGAGCGGGTCGCGAGCGGTGGCGTCGCGGACGGTGTAGAGGATGATGCCGCGCTTGTCCGGCGGAACCAGGGTGCCGCGGCCCCGGTCGTGGCCGGCGGCTTCGGATCTGCCCTGCGCCAGGGCAGGGGCGGCGCCGAAGACGGGGGCGGCGATGGCCCCGGCGGTGGCGACCGTGCAGGTGCTGAGGAAACGGCGGCGGCTGACGCCGAGGCTTCGGCGCAGGGCGTCGCCGGTGACGGCTTCGTCGTTGAACGCGGTCACAGTGGTTCTCTCTTTCGTCGTCGCGGTGCTGCGGGTGTCTGACGGCCGCCGCCTCAGGAGAGGCCGGCGAGCCCCAGGAGAAGGGACTTCACATCGGTGGCCGCAACGCGGCCGGATACTGCGCGGGGGGTGGAGACCAGGACGAGCGGACCTTCTTCGTCGCTCGCGGGGCGGCGGCCGTGGCTGCCGCGGATGGGTGAGGGGTCGAGGGGTACGACGGCGAGCCGGTACCGCATGCCGAGCTTCTTGCGGGCCACCGCCTTGGCGGCTTTGAGCCGCACGTAGGGGTCACCGGGGTCCATGAACAGCTCGACGGGGTCGTAGCCGGGTTTGCGGTGGATCTCGACGAGCTGGGCGAAGTCGGGGGCGCGGGCGTCGTCGAGCCAGTAGTAGTAGGTGAACCAGGCGTCCGGGGCGGCGACCGCCACCAGTTCGCCGGAGCGCGGGTGGTCGAGTCCGTTCGACTTCTTGCCGTCGTCGTCGAGGATCTCCTCGATGCCGGGGAGGCCCTGGAGCGCATCACGGGTGGCTGCCAGGTCCTCGGGCCGGCGGACGTAGACGTGCGCCAGCTGGTGGTCGGCGACGGCGAAGGCACGGGAGGCCATCGGGTCGAGGTACTCCATGCCGTGCTGGGTGTGGACCTCCAGCAGCCCGGCGCGCCGCAGGGCGCGGTTGATGTCGACGGGGCGGCTGACCGGCGTGATGCCGTACTCGGACAGGGCCACGACCGTGCGGCCATCGGCACGGGCGTCGTCGAGCAAGGGGCCGATGACGGCGTCGAGTTCGGCGGCGGCGCGGTGGGAGCGGGGATCGTCGGGGCCGAATCGCTGGAGGTCGTAGTCGAGATGGGGCAGATAGCACAGGGTCAGGTCGGGCCGCCGGGTGCGCATGACGTGGCGGGTCGCGTCTGCGATCCACCGGCTGGAGACGATGTCCGCGCCCGGTCCCCAGAAGTGGAAGAGCGGGAAGGTGCCGAACTGCGCGGTGAGTTCGTCGTGCAGGGCTGCCGGGCGGGTGTAGCAGTCGGGTTCCTTGCGTCCGTCGGAGTAGTAGACGGGACGAGGGGTGACGGTGATGTCGGTGTCGGCGCCCATGGCGTACCACCAGCAGATGTTGGCGACCGTGTAGCCGGGGTGGGCGCGGCGCGCCGCGTCCCAGAGTTTGTCGCCGGCGACCAGTCCGTTGTGCTGGCGCCACAGCAGTACGTCACCGAGCTCGCGGAAGTACCAGCCGTTGCCGACGATGCCGTGCTCGGCGGGAAGTTCGCCGGTGAGGAAGGTGGACTGTGCGGTGCAGGTGACGGCCGGGAGCACGGTGGACAGGTTCGCCCGCGAGCCGGAGGCGGCCAGTGCCTTGAGGCGGGGCATGTGGTCGAGGAGCCGCGGGGTGAGGCCGACCACGTCGAGGACCAGGAGCGGAGTCGGGTGGCTGCTCATGGCAGCTCCTTCAGGCCGAGGCCGGTGAGCAGGTCGCGGGCGAGGGCCAGTTCGGCCGCGATGCCCTCCACGAGCTGGGTTCTGGTGCGGGGGCGCAGCTTCGGCGGGAGGGCCTGCCAGGTGTAGGTCTCGACTTCGAGGTGGCGGGTGCGGGGCTCCGTGCCGCCCACCAGCAGGGCCAGGGCGTCCTGGAGCACGTGCAGGGTGGAGGTGAGCGGTGCGGCGGGCGGGGCGTGCAGGGGGACGTGGAAGTGGGCGCGCCAGGGGGTGTCGTCGGGCAGGGCATCGCCCGTCAGTGCCTCGCCGAGGTCGTCGGTGCCGTGCAGGCCGGCCGGTGTGAGGGCGCGGGTCTGGTGCAGGAAGCGCGGTTCGGCGAAGGCCGCGAGGGCGTCGCGGACCTCCGGCAGACGGGGGTCCTCGGCGTGCAGGGCGGCCGACAGCTGCGCCTTGGGAACGCCGATGCCCGCTGCGTCGAGCGCGGCCAGTGCGGTGGCCGGGTCCTCGAAGGAGGTGGCGAGATGGCAGGTGTCGACGCACACGCCGATACGGTCGCCGGGCAGGGCGGTGAGCGGTCCGATCGCGTCCGCGGTCGTCTCCACCGTGCAGCCGGGCTCCGGTTCGAGGGCGATACGGATCGATTTGCCGGTCAGTTGCTCCAGCGCGTCGAGCCGCTCCGCCAACGTGGTCAGCGCGGCACCGGCGGTGGCGGCGGCGTGCTCGTCGTAGTCGGTCCGCCAGGCGAGCGGCAGGGTGGAGATGGTGCCCTCGCTGACGTCGTCCGGCAGCAGCTCCGTCAGGAGCCGGGCCAGGCCGGTGGTGTAGGCGAGGCGTTCGGTGTCGGCCCAGTCGGGCTTGTAGACGCGGTACTTGACCTCGTCCGCGCCGAATCCCGCGTAGGGGAATCCGTTGAGGGTGACGACTTCGAGGCCGCGCCGGTTCAGCTCGGCCCGGAGTCGCCGCAGCGCCGCCGGGTCGGCGATCAGCGCGCGTGCGGCGTCGCCGGCGAGCCACAGGCCGATGCCGAGGCGGTCGCGTCCTAGGGCTCTGCGGACGGGCTCGCAGTGGTCGCGGAGCTGGGCGAGGACACCGTCGAGGGTCTCGGCGGGGTGGACGTTGGTGCAGTAGGCGAGGTGCACCGTCGAGCCGTCGGCATGGCGGAAACGCATGGCTCACTCCCCGCCGCGCAGGACGGAGTTGCCCTCGTGCAGGCCCTCCGGCTTCGGGACGTCCAGCCGGAGACGGCCGCTGAGCCCGTAGAAGGCCGCCGGGTTGCGCCACAGCACCTGGTCGACGTCGTCCTCGCCGAAGCCGGCCGCAAGCATGGCGTCGGCGACCTTGCGGGTCTTCAGCGGGTCGCTCTTTCCCCAGTCGGCGGCCGAGTTGACGAGGACCTTCTCCGTCCCGTACGTCTTCAGGATCGTGACCATGCGGTCCTCGTCCATCTTGGTGTCCGGGTAGACGGAGAAGCCGAGCCAGCAGCCGCTGTCCCTCGCGTGCTCGACCGTCGTCTCGTTGAGGTGGTCCAGCAGCACCCGCTCCACCGGCAGACTCGACTCGCGCACGACGTCGACGGTGCGGTGCAGTCCGGCGAGCTTGTCCCGGTGGGGCGTGTGGACCAGGGCGGGCAGGCCGTGGTCGGCGGCGAGCTGAAGCTGGGCGGCCAGCGCGGTGTCCTCCGCCGGTGTCATGGAGTCGTAGCCGATCTCGCCGACGGCGACGACGCCGTCCTTGGCCAGGTAGCGGGCCAGGGCGCCCAGGACCGGCGTGCAGCGCGGGTCGTTGGCCTCCTTGGGGTTGAGCGCGAGGGTGCAGTGGTGGGCTATGCCGTACTGGGCCGCGCGGAAGGGTTCCCAGCCGAGGAGGGCGTCGAAGTAGTCGTAGAAGCTGGCCGGAGCGGTGCGGGGCTGCCCGAGCCAGAAGGACGGTTCGACGACCGCGCGTACACCGGCGGCGTACATCGCCTCGTAGTCGTCGGTGGTACGGGACGTCATGTGGATGTGCGGGTCGAAGATGCGCATCAAAGCTCCTTGGGGTCCTTGCCCGTCAGGGTCAGCACGCGGCCGAGGTCGCCGGGGACGGCGCGGCCGGCGGCCGTCCGCTCGGCGGCGTAGTCGGTGAGCATGCGGGCCAGTTCGCGGTCGCCGGCCGCGCGGTGCGCCAGGCTCGCGACCGCGTCGAGGGGGACGCCGGTGAACAGGCACTTCAGGACGGCGTGGCGCCAGGCGTGCGGGGCGAGGTGCGCGGCGGTGTAAGGTCCGACGGCCGCGGCGACGAGCCGGGTGTCGTTGCTGCGCAGGGCGTCCTCGACGAGGTGCACGGCGTGCGGACCGTCGACCAGCGCCGGAAGGGCCCGGAGTACGGCGCGGCGTTCGGCGGCGCTGCCGTGCCGGTAGAGCCGGGTCAGGGTCTCCTGTCCCGCCCGGGCCTCGGTCAGCAGCAGCGTGCGGACGGCGTCCGCGTTGTCATGGCCGCAGTGCCGTCCCGCGGCGGCGAACCGCAGCTCCCAGGTGGCGGGCGCGGACACGGCGGGCGCCGTCTGTGCACACGCGGCGTCGGCCAGGGCCTCGGTCAGCCAGGCGCGCGCTCCGTCGTCGGGCAGCAGGTCCTCGACATCGGCGCGGGTCCGGGGAAGCGGGTGCGTCATGTGACGGGCACTCCCTTCGCGGTCGTGGCCTCGATGGTCCGCAGGAACGCGGCGGAGGACCGGGCCAGCTCCGGCCCCGCGTGGGAGTGCCGGGGCAACTCGACGACGGTCAGGCCCCGGTAGCCGATGTCGGCGAGTGCGTCCAGCACGGGCGGAAAGTCGATCTCGCCGTCGCCCAGCGGCAGATGCTCGTGCACCCTGCGGCGCATGTCCTCGATCTGCACGTGCCGCAGCCAGGGCGCCGCCTCCCGGACGCACTCGGCGGGCGGGGCCGGCTCCAGGCACTGGCAGTGGCCGATGTCGAGGGTCAGGCCGAGCGGAGCGGGGTCGCCGAGGACGGTGCGCAGGTGATGGAAGTCGGCGAGGGTGGCGAGGAGGTGTCCGGGTTCGGGTTCGATCGCGATCGGCACGCCGCTGGCGGCCGCCGCGTCGAGGACGGGAAGCAGCGCCTCCCGGAGGCGGCGCCACGCGGTGTCGTCGTCGGTGCCGGGCGGGGTGATGCCGCTGAAGCAGTGCACGGCGTGGGCCCCGAGGTCCGCCGCGACCCGGACCGCCGTGAGCAGCAGCCGGGTGCGGGCGGCACGGCCCTCGGTGTCCGCGTCGAGCAGTGACGGACCGTGCTTGCGGCGCGGGTCGAGCACGTAACGCGCGCCGGTCTCGACGGTGGCGGTGAGGCCGAGTTCGCCGAGCCGGCGGCCGACCCGGGAGGTGCGGGCGGCGAGATCGTCCGCCAGCGGGTCGAGATGCATGTGGTCGAGCGTGAGTCCGACGCCGTCGTAGCCCAGGTCCGCGAGCAGGCCGAGGGCGTCGTCGAGACGGAGGTCGGTGAGGCCGTTGGTGCCGTAGCCGAGGCGCAGTCGCTGCCGGCCGCTCATGTGGGGCTCACCTTCCGGGCGAGGGCACGGGCCGCGGGTGCGAGCCCGAGCACGGCGAGTGCGGTGCCGTTCGCTCCGGACCGGGCGGCGAGCGCGGCCTGGAGCGGGATCATGGCGCGGATGCCGCCGCCGACGGCGCGCTGCGTGAGAGGTGGGGACGGGTTGAGGACGGCGTGCAGGAAAGGACCGGCGGCGGTGCGGACGTACGCGGCGGCCGACAGCGCCGGGACGGGTCCCGCCGTCGCGCCGGTCCGGGACAGCAGCAGACCGAGCGTGGTGGTCAGGCCGAGCGCGGCGAGGGGGGTGCGCGTCGAACCGCCGTGTGCTTCGTGCCGTGATACAGCGGTGACGGCGTAGGTGTGGACGGCCAGCGCGGCGGCCGGAGCCGCGGCACGGAAGGCGGTGCCGGGCGTGGCAGGTACTCCCCCGCTCCGCTCTGTCCTGTGCCCTCTCCCCCGGCCGGGCCTCGCGGACGGTGGTGGGTCGGCGGCTCTGCGGGCGGTCGGCGTCGTGGTGGGCGCGGAGAGGGTTGCCGTAGCGCCGAGCAGGAGGTCCAGGGCGCGGGCCGCGGCCATCGCCGCCGGGGCGGCGGGGGTGTGCTTCAACCGGAGATCGTAGGCCCAGACCGTGGCGGTCAGGGTGGTCGCCACCGCGAGTGCGGGCCGGCCGGCGCGGGCGGCGGAGGTCAGGCCCGCCGCGGTCAGGAGTCCGGCGGCTGTCAGCGCCGCTGTCGGGGAGACACGGCCGGAGGGAACGGGTCGGTGGGGGCGGTCGAGGGCGTCCTCGTCGCGGTCGGCCCAGTCGTTGAGTGCCATGCCCGCCTCGTAGAGGAGGAGCGAGGCGCACGCGGCGTACGCCGTGCCCCGGTTGGGCCGCCGTCCGGTGGCCGCGGCGCCGGCGAGGGCGTCGCCCGGCACGGTGAACAGCGCGGAGACGCGGAGCAGTTCGGCCCAGTCCCGCAGCCGCGCCCGGGGGCCGCGCCGCGGTGCGGTGCCCACGGGTCCCTGGCCGTCTCCGGCCGCGGTGGACTCCGGTGGGTCGGCGGGCGCGAGCGGGGTCGGGGCGGGCGGAGCGGTTCGGATCACGTCGTCCCCCGCAGGCGGTCGGCGAACGACAGCAGGGCGGTGAACTGCTCCGAGAGTCCCGACGGGCCCCCGTCGGGGTCCTTGAAGTAGAAGCCGAGTTCCGGGAGCGGGCCGGACAGGCCCACCTCGTGGGAGCGGGCGACCAGGCGCGCGAGGTCCAGGACGAGCGGTGCCGCCAGGGCCGAGTCGCAGCCCTGCCAGATGGTCTGGAGGATCATGCGCGAGCCGAGGAAGCCTTCGAAGGCGATGTGGTCCCAGGCGGTCTTCCAGTCGCCGAGCACCGGTACGTCGTCGATGTGCACCTCGCCCTGCGGGGGGTGCCCGAGGATGTCGGTCAGGACGCGTTCCTTGCCGGCGTTCTTCGCAGAGGCCGCGCCGGGGTCGGCCAGCGCCGCCCCGTCGCCGCCGCCCAGCAGGTTGGTGCCGGACCAGGCCCGTACCGTCAGGACGCGCTGGACGAACATCGGGGCGAGCACGGCCCGCAGCAGTGTCTGGCCGGTCTTGCCGTCACGGCCCGCGTGCGGAAGTCCGGCGGCCTCGGCGGCTGTTGTGAGCGCCGGGGTGTGCAGCCCGGTGGACGGCGTGAAGTTGACGTAGGGGCAGCCGGCTCGCAGGGCGGCGGCCGCGTAGAGGGAACTGGGCCGTAGCCGCGGGTCTTCGGGTGCGGGCGGCCGTTCCGTGGAGGAGACGTTGACGACGACCACCCGTGCCAGTGCGTTGCGCGCACGGAACGAGGTGAGGTCGGCGGCGAAGTCAGCGATGAGTTCCTCGTCGTCGCGCGTGTCGCCGGGGAGCGGGCCACCGGGTCGTATCTCCTCGTCCGCGGACCGGAGTTCGGCGTGCATGGCCGCGGCGAGTCCGTGCGGCAGGACGCCTGCGTCGGTGAGCTGGTCGGCCCGTTTGGGCAGCGGGCTGTGGGCGGTGTCGTGGCCGCCGAAGACGAGCGAGGACAGGGACGGCAGGCCGGTGCCGTCGAACGGTGGTGTCTCGGTGACCATGCCGGTCGGTCGGTGCAGTCCGGCGGTGACCGCCGCGCATCCGGCGACGGCGGTGGTGGCCACCGATCCGCGGGCGCCGACGAACCAGACACCGGTGCGTGCGGTCTGTCCGCCGGTCCGGGGCTTCGATGCGTTCCCGTCGTTGTTCACGGGTGCCTCCCTGCCATGTCGTTGTTCCGTTGCGGTTGGAGGACGGTGGGCGGGTGCGGGGCCGGTTTCCCCGCCCACCGCCGGCACAGGAGCGGGCCTTGGCCGCGGCCTGGGAGAGCGGCTCCCTGGCGGACGCGGTGACGGCGAACGAGTCGGCGGTGAGTCGTGCGGGATGCGGGGCGGCGGCCGGCCGTGTGCTGTGCACGGATGTCGTCCGGCGGACGGAGCGGTGAGCAGTGCTGCCGGCGGGGTGTGCGCCGTCGCTGTCGGACCACTGTGTGGCGCCTGTGTCTGAGACGGGACCGTAACCCGGTTCGTCCTCCGCAGAAAGGCCTTGCGCAGAAAGAAGTCGAACTTTCTCCAGAGGCAGGACAAAGAGGGGTGCGGGCAGCCCGGACCCGCCCGGCGGCCGTCCGGCGCCGGGCCCTCGCCCGCCTGGATCCGGCGGGCGATCGTCCTGAGCAGAGGTCCCTAGTTGTCGCTTCCTCCGAACGCGGCGTCGAAGGAAGCGGAGGGCGGGTCGAAGTCGAACCGCTTCAGATGGGCGAGCGCTTCCGGCGCGCCGGTGAGGCGGTCCATGCCGGCGTCCTCCCACTCCACGGAGACCGGACCGTCGTAACCGATCGAACGCAGCATCCGGAAGACGTCCTCCCAGGGGACGTCCCCGTGCCCGGCGGAGACGAAGTCCCAGCCGCGCCGCGGATCGCCCCATGGCAGGTGGGAACCGAGCCGCCCGTTGCGCCCGTCCAGGCGCTTGCGGGCCTCCTTGCAGTCGACGTGGTAGATGCGGTCCCGGAAGTCGTAGAGGAAGCCGACCGGGTCCAGGTCCTGCCAGACGAAGTGGCTGGGGTCGAAGTTGAGCCCGAAGGCGGGCCGGTTGTCCACGGCATCCAGGGCGCGTCGGGTGGTCCAGTAGTCGTAGGCGATCTCGCTCGGGTGGACCTCGTGGGCGAAGCGGACGCCCTCGGTGTCGAACACGTCCAGGACCGGGTTCCAGCGCTCCGCGAAGTCCTCGTAGCCGCGTTCGATCATCCGCTCCGGCACCGGCGGGAACATCGCCACCAGGTGCCAGATCGACGACCCGGTGAATCCGACGACCGTGTCGACGCCGAAGGCCGCCGCGGCACGAGCCGTGTCCTTGATCTCGGCCGCGGCCCGCTGCCGTACGCCCTCGGGCTCCCCGTCGCCCCAGATGCGGGCGGGCAGGATGCCCTGGTGCCGTTCGTCGATGGGGTTGTCGCAGACGGCCTGGCCGACGAGATGGTTGGAGATCGCCCAGCATGTCAGGCCGTACTTGTCGAGCAGGGCGTGCCGTTCGGCGAGGTAGGACGGATCGGTCAGCGCCTTGTCGACCTCGAAATGGTCTCCCCAGCAGGCGAGTTCGAGGCCGTCGTAGCCGAAGTCGCGGGCCAGCCGGCAGACCTCCTCCAAGGCCAGGTCGGCCCACTGACCGGTGAACAGGGTGAACGGGCGGGGCATGGCGGCTCCAAGAGAGACGGGGTTCGTGCCGGATCGCTACCG
Organism: Streptomyces sp. NPDC090083; assembly: GCF_044747445.1. Classification (NCBI taxonomy): domain Bacteria; kingdom Bacillati; phylum Actinomycetota; class Actinomycetes; order Kitasatosporales; family Streptomycetaceae; genus Streptomyces; species Streptomyces sp. NPDC090083. The sequence goes on from NZ_JBIVED010000005.1 coordinate 81,664, forward strand.
GACTTCGGCCACGACGGCCTGGACAGGGGTGTACACGGCGTTCTTCTGCGCGCTCTCCTCCACCGCGGCGAGTACCCGCTGCACCTGGAGACCGTCGGCGAACGACGGGATCGGATCGGTGCCGGAGGCGATGGCCCCGACCAGATCGCGGGCCTGGTGGACGAAGGTGTGCTCGTAGCCGAGCACGTGGCCGGGCGGCCACCAGCCCTCCAGGTACGGGTGCTCGGGCTCGGTGACGACGATCCTGCGGAACCCCGCGGTGGCGGCGGGCTCCCGGTGGTCGTGGAAGGACAGCTCGTTGAGGCGTTCGAGGTCGAAGGCGAGCGAACCGAACTCGCCGTTCACCTCCAGGCTCAGGGCGTTCTTGCGCCCCGATGCCATCCGGGTCGCCTCGAACGAGGCGAGCGCCCCCGAGGCGAGCCGGCCGGTGAACACGACCGCGTCGTCGACCGTGACCGGCCCGCGCCGGGTGCCACCGGAAGCGGTGAGGCCGGAGGAGACACCGTCGAGGTGGGGGCGTTCCTTGACGAAGGTCTCCATCTGGGCGGAGACCCCGACCAGCGGCTCACCCGCCAGGTACTGGGCGAGGTCGACGATGTGCGCGCCGAGGTCGCCCAGCGCCCCCGACCCCGCGTGGTCCCGCTGCAGCCGCCACGTCAGCGGGAAGTCGGGGTCGACGAGCCAGTCCTGGAGGTAGCGGACCCGCACATGGCGCAGTGTGCCCAGCCTGCCGTCCGCGATGAGCCGGCGGGCGTAGGCGAGGGCGGGCACGCGCCGGTAGTTGAAGCCCACCATCGCCAACTGGCCGCGCGAGCGGGCCGCTTCGGCGGCCGTCGCCATGGCCTCGGCCTCGGCGACCGAGTTGGCCAGCGGCTTCTCGCACAGCACGTGCTTGCCCGCCTCCAGCGCGGCGATCGCGATCTCCGCATGGCTGTCGCCCGGTGTGCAGATGTCGACGAGCTGCACGTCGTCGCGGGCCACGAGGGCGCGCCAGTCGGTCTCCGCCGCGGCCCAGCCGTGTTTGTCCGCGGCCGCCCGCACGGCGTGCGCGTCGCGGCCGGCGATCGCGGCCAGCACCGGCCGCAGCGGCAGGTCGAACACGTGCCCCACGGTGCGCCACCCCTGTGAGTGCGCGGCGCCCATGAACGCGTAGCCGACCATGCCCACGCCGATTGCCGGCGGAGCGGTCCGACTGTCCCTCTGTTCCATACGGATCTCCTCGTCGGAGTGTCAGTGACTCGTCGCTGTGTTCGCGGGGCCGAGGCCCGGACCGGTCAGATGAAACCGGTCGGCAGGTACTGGTCGACGTTGTCCTTGGTGACCACGGCCGAGTAGAGCGTCACCGAGGACGGGATCTCGAACTCGGCGAGACCGCCGACACCCTTGCCCTGGGCGAGCGCCCGCGCCAGGTCGATGGCGGACGCGGCCATCGTCGGCGGGTACAGGACGGTCGCCTTGAGCACCCCCTTTCCGGCCTTGATGGCGTCCATCGCGGACTTGGCCCCCGCGCCGCCGACCATCAGGAAGTCGTCGCGGCCTGCCTGGTCGATGGCCCGCAGCGCACCCACGCCCTGGTCGTCGTCGTGGTTCCACAGCGCGTCGAACTGCGGCTGGGCCTGCAGCAGTTGCGCCATCTTGGCCTGGCCGGACTCGACCGTGAAGTCGGCCGCCTGGCGGGCCACCTTGCGGATGTTGGGGTAGTTCTTCAGCGCGTCGTCGAAGCCCTTGGTGCGCCGCTGGGTGAGTTCGAGGTTGTCGAGGCCGGCGAGTTCGACGACCTTGGCGTTCTTCCTGCCCTTGAGCTGTTCGCCGATGTAGTGGCCGGCGTTGAGCCCCATGCCGTAGTTGTCGCCGCCGATCCAGCAGCGGTACGCCTGCGGGGAGGCGAAGACGCGGTCCAGGTTGACGACGGGGATACCGGCCTTCATGGCCTGGAGACCGACCTGGGTCAGTGCCTTGCCGTCGGCCGGCAGGATCACCAGGACGTCGACCTTCTTGTTGATCAGCGTCTGGATCTGGCCGATCTGCTGGGCGATGTCGTTGGAACCCTCGGTGATCTCCAGCGTGACGTCGGAGTACTTGCCGGCACGGGACTTGGCGTTGTCGTTGATGGCGTTCAGCCAGCCGTGGTCGGCCTGCGGGCCGGCGAAGCCGATGGTGACGGCCTTGCCCGGCTTGTCGTCCGCCACCGGCGCGTTGTCCGCGGCCGCTTCCTCGTTCTTGGGGTCATTGCTGGTGCAGGCCGTCATCAGCGCACCGGCGGACACGGCCGCGGTACCGAACAGCAGCGCTCTGCGGCTGGTGGCAGGGGTTCTGGGCATGGCGGATCGACCCTTCGACTGGGCGGTGTGTGTCGGATGAAGGCTGTGGGGGTGCCGGATGGTGGCTACGGGGGTGCCGGACGGCGGTGTCAGGGGCCGCCGTCGGGCGGTGTGAGGCAGGGCGTCGGGTGGGGCGCCGAGGCGTCAGGCGTCGCCGTGCGGCGAGCGGCGCTGGACCAGGACGGCGGCGACGATGATGGCGCCCTTGGCGATCTGCTGGACAGCGGTCTCAAGGTTGTTCAGGGCGAAGATGTTGGTGATGGTGGTGAAGACCAGCACCCCGAGGACGGAGCCGACGATGGTGCCGCGGCCGCCGCTGAGCAGGGTGCCGCCGATGATCGCGGCGGCGATGGCATCCAGCTCGTAGAGGTTGCCGTTGGTGTTCTGGCCCGACCCGGCGAGCACGATCAGCATGAACGCGGCGATCCCGCAGCACAGTCCGGACAACAGGTACAGATACAGACGCTGGCGGCGGACGTCGATGCCTGCCAGGCGCGCCGCTTCCGCGTTGCCGCCGACCGCGACGGTGCGGCGGCCGAAGGTGGTGCGGTTGAGCAGCAGCCAGCCGATGACGGTGACCGCGGCGAACATCAGAACGAGCGGTGGGACGCCGAGGATGTAGGAGTCCCTGGCACCGAGATCGAGCACGGACTGGACGCTCACGATCTGGGTGGTGCCACCCGTGATCTGCAGCGCCAGGCCCCGGGCGGAGGCGAGCATGGCCAGCGTCGCGATGAACGGCACCATCCTGCCGTAGGCGATCAGCAGGCCGTTCACGAGACCGCAGCCCACGCCGACGATCACGGCGGTGAAGAGGATGCCCGCGAAGCCGAAGTCCTGTGTGGCCACCGTCGTCGCCCACACCGAGGCGAGCGCCACCATCGCGCCGACCGACAGGTCGATACCGCCGCTGGTGATGACGAACGTCATGCCGACGGTGACGACGCCGATCACCGACGCCTGGGTGAGGACGAGTTGCAGATTGCTCGTCTTAAGGAATTCGTCCGGTGCGGTGATCCCGCCGACCGCGACGAGCACGGCGAGGACACCGAGCAGGGAGAGGGTACGCACGTCCCCCCACCCGCCCAGTGGCCGGCGTGCTCCCGAACGCTCCTTGTCCGCCGCGGCCTTGGCCGTGGACGTCGGCGCGTCCTTGTGTGCTGGAGCGGCTGGCTGCGTCATGACGTTGGGCTCCCTTCCATCACAAGATCGAGTACACGGTGCTCGTCGAGCTCCCGGGCGTCCGCCGTGTGCACGACGGTGCCTTCACGGAGCACCAGCACCCGGTCGGCGAGCCCCAGGACCTCGGGCACCTCGCTGGACACGAGCAGCACGGCCAGACCCTCGTCGGCCAGGCGGCGGATCACCGTGTAGAGCTCCGCCCGGGCACCGATGTCGACACCCCGGGTGGGCTCGTCCAGCAGCAGCACCTTGCAGCCGCGCAACAGCCAGCGTGCGAGCACCGCCTTCTGCTGGTTGCCGCCGGACAGCGTCCTGATCGCGGCATCGGGATTGTCGGGCCGCAAGGACAGCTCCCGGACCGCCTGGTGCGCCGCCGTCCGCTCGCTACGCCGGTCGAGCCAGCCCGCGCGGGCGAACCGGGACAGGGTGGAGATCGAGACGTTGCTGCTGACCGACTCCAGCATCAGCAGGCCCTGGGCCTTGCGTTCCTCGGGCGCGAGGCCGATGCCGGCGCGCACGGCGGCCCGGACGCTGCCGGGACGCAGCGGCGCGCCGTCCACGAGGACACGACCGCCGTCGGGCTTGCGTGCCCCGTAGACCGTCTCCAGGATCTCGCTGCGCCCGGAGCCGACGAGTCCGGCCAGACCGACGATCTCACCGGGCCGCAGCTCCAGGTCGACGGGCGCGAACTCCCCTCGCCGGGTGAGTCCTTCGACCCTCAGTACCGGTTCCCTCCTCTCGGCGAACCCGGCCTCGGGCCGCTCGGGAAAGACGTACTCCACATTCCGCCCGGTCATCAGGGCCACGACGTCATGGGTCGGAGTGGACTTGGCGGGCAGACCGTCGGCGACCGACCGGCCCTCCTTCAGCACCGTGACCCGTTCTCCGATGCGCCGGATCTCCTCCAGGCGGTGAGAGATGTAGACGACGGCGACACCCTCGGCCGTCAGATCGCCCACGATCCTGAACAGGTTGTCCACCTCTTCGGGGTCGAGCGCCGCCGACGGCTCGTCCATCACGATCAGCCGTACGTCGTGGGAGAGCGCGCGGGCCATCGAGACGATCTGCTGCTGCGCCGCGGACAGTTCACCGACGAGCCGTGCGGGATCGATCTCCGAGTGCCCGAGCCGCTTCAGCAGTTCCGCGGTCGCCGTGCGGGCGGCCGAGCCGCGCACGACGAAGCCGGCGGAGGTCGGTTCGTGTCCGAGGAAGACGTTCTCCGCGACGGACAGGCCCTCGATCAGGTCGAGTTCCTGGTAGATGGTGGCGATGCCGAGACGCATGGCGGCGATCGGCGATCCCAGGTTCACGGGCTCGCCCTGCCAGGTGATCTCACCGCTGTCGGGCTGGTGGGCTCCGGCGAGCACTTTGATCAAGGTGGACTTGCCCGCGCCGTTCTGGCCGAGGAGGCAGTGGACTTCACCGGCCTGGACGTCGAAGTCCACACCGTCCAGGGCGCGGACGCCGGGAAAGGACTTGGTGATGCCGGACATGGTGAGCAGGGGCGGTAGTGGTGCCATGAAGGATCCCCTCGGCGGATGCGGGCCGTGAGTGGACAGGCTGAACAGGGAGTTCGGGTGTGCGGGCAGCTCCGGGGAACCCCAGGCGTCGTGCGTGCCGGGGCGTACGGGTGGTGCCGGAGAGGGCTTGACGGCCGTGCGATCAACGCGACGGCCGGACCAGGTCACCGAAACGTCAGTCAGTGGTACAGCGCACTAGGGGTTGAGGGCACTAGGGGGTTGAGGGCGCTAGGAGGTTGAGGCAGCGGCCCGGGATTGCGGCCGTGCCATGGGGTTGCGTCGATGCCACGGCATTTCGGCGATGCCATCGGATCGCCGAGGCATTCGGGATGGTCCGTATCCGGTCAGGCAGGCGAGAAGACATGATCGCTGATGAGCCGGGCCGCACCGATGACTCCGGCGTTCGGCCCCAACTCCCCCAGCACGATGGGCAAGTTGCGGGTGGCAAGCGGCAAGGACTGCTGGTACACCTGGGTCCGGACACTGGCGAGCAGCGTGTGGCCGAGCCCGGTCACACCACCGCCGATCACCACCAGGCCGGGGTTGAAGAAACTGACCAGTCCGGCGATGACCTGGCCCAGACGCTTCCCGCCCTCCCTGATCAGTTCGAGAGCCACCTGGTCGCCCGCCACGGCGGCTGCCGACACGTCCGCACCGGTCAGCCGCCCGACCGCTTCCAGCCGGGCGGCAAGCTCCGGCGACCGGCCCGCTCGCGCGGCCTCCTCCGCGTCACCGGCCAGCGCGGCACCGCTGAAATACGCCTCCAGGCAGCCTCGGTTGCCGCACACACACGCACGGCCTCCCGGTTCCACCGGGATGTGCCCGATGTCTCCGGCGCTGCCCGACGCCCCCCTGTAGACCACGCCACCGACCACGATCCCGCAGCCGATGCCGGTGCCGATCTTGATGCACAGGAAGTCACGCGCGGATCGCGCCACACCTGCGTGCTGCTCTCCTACGGCCATCAGGTTCACGTCGTTGTCGACCATGACCGGACAGCCGAGTTCCTGGCTGAGCGCCTCCCGCACCGGGAAGCCGTCCCACCCCGGCATGATCGGAGGCGCGACCGGCACACCTTCCGGGAAGCGGACCGGCCCCGGGACCCCGATGCCGGCGCCGTCGAAACCCTCCACGACACCGGATGCCTTGAGCTTGGCAGCCATCGACAGCACCTGCTCGAAGACCGCCACCGGCCCGTCACGGACGTCCATCGGATGGTTCAGGTGGCCCAGTACCTCCAACTCCGCGTTCGTCACGGCCACGTCGATCGACGTGGCACCGATGTCGACACCGAGAAAGCGCAGCGTCGGCGCGAGCCTGATGTTGTGCGAGCGCCGGCCGCCCCGTGAGGGAGCGAACCCGTCCCCGACGACCAGCCCCGTCGCGAGCAGCCGGTCCACCTCGACAGCCAGCTTCGAACGCGACAGATCCACCAGGTCACCCAGTTGGGCACGGGAGTTGGACCCGCCGTCACGCAGCAGGCGAAGCAGCCGCGCCTGATGCGCGTTCTCGGGTCGAGCAGTCATACGTCTCACGAGCCCCTCCCCTCGTCCCAGGCTGGGCCCAGGGCTCCGTCCTCGTCGGCGGAGTCCCCTGGCTTCGGGAAGGAACGTAGCAGCGATTTGCCAAACCGTGAAGAACTTAGGAGCGAAACGAGACCATCTTTCTCTTCCTAGAGGACAAAGTCTGTGTGGACCCTCGTGCAGAGCCGCAGAGCAGCAGTACTGTCGGCGTCGGCCGAGCCGAGCTACGCGGCGGTCTCGAGGTACGAGCACACGATCGGCATGGCCGAGGGTGGAGTGAATCCGCGACAGGGCGGGGCATGCGGGAACGCCGAGGGCGTCGAACTCAACCGCGAGTGGCCGGTCACCCGGTACGCCTGACCTGGTGATCATCCCCTCGCCGCAGCAGTGCGGGAAGGGAGTGTTCAACGGCGGCCGACCGAAGGCACCTGACCGTGCCGGGCTACGGCGCCTGTCTCGACCGCAGGTTGGCGGTCCCCCCTCCCTGCGGGCCTGCCGCTCCCCTCCGCTCCGCCGCTCCCCGCACCCGTGGAGTTGGTTCCCGGGTTGGACGACCTCGCCGACAGGCACTTGGTGGACGAGGCCGTCGTGGAGAATCCCGATGCCAAGTCGCCCCGCCGCGTCATGCGGGTCGGGACGGCCACCGGCAGTGCCGACCATGTCGTGGGCAGGTGTTGGTGGCGAGCACGGCCGCCGGATCCTCGACGATCCTGCGGATCGGACAGCCGTGGTGTCCGCCGCTTACCCACCGTGTGTTGGTGGTACCAGCCGTCAGTTCATGACGACGCGATTCCAGCCATCTGATGCAGTCGGTCACCGGACCGCCGGTGCACTCGCCACAGCGTGCCGCTCGGCCCACACGGTGGAAACGTCGGCCTCGCGGGGGCAACAAATACCTCGCGCTGACGACCGTCGTGAGCAGACGTCCGCGTTCCGTTCCGAAGGGGGTCCTGGTCACCTGCTTCGGCAGTCGGCACGATCACAACAACACGCCGGGGTTCAGGAGCCCGTCCGGGTCCAGTGCGTCTTTGATGAGGCGGGAGACCTTCAGGGCCCCGGAACCGATCTGGGATTCCAGCGCAGGTCGTTTTGCCCGCCCGACCCCGTGCTCACCGGTGATCGTGCCGCCGAGGTCGATCGCGGTCTCCAGGATGCGGTTGAACGCAGTCCGCGCCCGGTCCTTGGACTCGGAGTCGTAGACGATCGTGGGGTGAACGTTTCCGTCCCCGGCATGGGCGACAACGGGGATCTCGACATCGAGTTCCGCCGCGATCCGCTCGATGTGGGTGAGCAGGTGCGGGAGGCGGTCCACGGGCACTCCGATGTCCTCCGGCAGGAGTGCCCCACGTCTCTCCACAGCCGGTCCCGTGGAGCGTCTGATGTCGACGAAGAGCTCGCCCTCGGCCGGGTCGTCGGTGGTGTACAGCTCGCCGGCACCGCTGTCGCGGCACAGGCGGCCGATGGTCGCGGCGTCTTCCAGGCGCCCTGATCCCGCCGCGTCGGTCTGGGCGAGGAGCAGCGCCGCCGCAGTGCGATCGAGGCCGCTCGGTCGCATGTCCTCCACGTTGTTGATCGTGCGGTTGTCGAGCAGTTCGAGCATCGACGTGACCACCGTGCGACCGATGGCAACGACTGCTTCGCCGGCTTGACTCATCGTGGGGAAGACGGCGACCACGGTCGAGGCGGGCGGCGGGGCGGGCAGGAGTCGCAGGTGGGCGCGGGTGATGACGCCGAGTGTGCCCTCGCTGCCGACGAACAGGGGCAGCAGTGGCAGTCCGGCGACGTTCTTGATCGTCCGGCCACCGAGTTCCAGAAGTGTGCCGTCGGCGAGGACGACCTCGATGCCCAGGACGTAGGCGGCGGTGACGCCGTATTTCACGCAGCACAACCCGCCGGCGTTGGTGGCGATGTTGCCGCCGATGGTGGAGATCTGAAACGACCCGGGGTCGGGTGGGTAGAACAGCCCGTGCTGCGCTGCGGCGGCTTTCACCGAAGCGTTGAGCGCTCCGGCTCCGCATGTGGCCACCCTTGCGGCCGGGTCGACCTGGACGGAGGTCATACCGGCGGTCGAGACGACCAAGCAGCCGTCGACGGCTGTGGCACCGCCGGACAGGCCAGTGCCGGCGCCGCGGGTGACAACGGGGACACGGTGGCGGGTCGCCCAGCGCAGCGAAGCCTGGACATCGGCGGTACTGGCGCAGAGGGCGACGGCACACGGCATTCCTGCCGACGGGTCCGGGACGAAGTCGTGGCGGTATGCCTGGATGGACTCCGGTGCGGTGAGCAGCCGCCCGTCACGGAGTGCTTCGGCGAGTTCTCGTACCTGGGCGCTCATCAGTAACCCGGGGTCGGAACGCGGTCCGGGTCGATCTTCACGTCGATGAGGACCGGCCGGTCACGGCTGGGCAGCGATGCCAGCGCGGCGGCCAGTTCGGCGTGGTCAGTGACGGTGTGGCCGATGCCGCCCAGTGCCTCGGCGACCGGTGCGAGGTCGGGCCAGTCGAAGGTGGAGATCGCAGGGTCCATGCCGCGGGCCCGGAACTGCATGTGCTCGGCGCCGTAGGCGGAGTCGTTCATGACGACCACGACCGCGTCGATGCCGTGCCGAACGAGCGTGGAGAACTCGGTGAGTCCGGCGCTCATGAACCCGCCGTCGCCGCAGACGACCAGCACGGGCCTGTCCGGGCGGCCTGTGTGGGCACCGGCGGCGCTGGCGACGGCGAGCCCGATGGACGCGAAGCTGCAGGTGTGCACATAGGCGGATGGGTGCGGGACCGTGAGCTCGCGGTAGGCGGTGATGATGAACCGTCCGTCGTCGATCACGAGGGTCCGGTCCGCGGGAACAGCGGCGTCGATCTGCGCGAGGGCGAGCTCGACGTCGATGCCGTCGGGCGGCGCGGGCTTGGCGCCGCGGTCGCGGTACTCCTTGAGCGCGGCGGCCAGTTCGTCGGACGCAAAGCCGGTGGGCTCCGTTTCGGCCTCGGCCAAGGAACGGGTCAGCGCGCGCGTGGTGGCCTCCGCGTCACCGAGGACCGACACAGTCGCACCGATCGCACGGGTGAGCGCGGTCGGATCGTTGTCGATGTGGACGACGCGTTTGCCCGCGGTGAGCTCGCCCTTCGATGTGGTCCACGGGTTCAGGGCTGCGCCGACCGCCAGCACGCAGTCGGCGCGCGCGATCGTTTCACTGGCGATGTCGTGCGAGAGCGTGCCGTAGATACCGAGGTCGTACGGGTGGCCGGCGAACAGCCCCTTTCCGCGCAGGCTGGTGGCGACCGGCGCGCCGAGTACCGCGGCGAGCTCGCTCAGGGCGTCCTTGGCTCCGGCGGCTCCTCTGCCGGCCAGAACGATCGGCCGCCGGGCCGAGGCGAGAAGGCCCAGCGCTTCGTCCAGCTCGGCCGGATCGGGCGCGGTCGCCGAGTGGACCGCGGTCGGTATGAAGGGCGGGACTGTGTCGCAGGCCTCGGCCCATTGCAGGTCCACCGGCACGTTGAGCACGACCGGTAGGCGCGCGGACCAGGCACGGCTGATCGCGCCGTACACGTCCGCTGCGACGGTGTCGGCCGAGCGGACGGTCTCGAAGAGCGCGCCGGTCGGCAGGACGATCGACGCTTGGTCGATGTTCTGCAGGTTGTCCCGATCGGCGACCGCCGTGTCGCCCGCGATCAGCAGAAGAGGGGTACGGCTGCGGGAGGCGTCGACCAGGGCCGTGACGGTGTTGGTGAGCGCCGGGCCGTGGGTGACCGTCGCGACGCCGAGTTTTCCGGACGTGGCGGTGTAGCCGGCCGCGGCCAGCACGGCGCCGCCCTCGTGCGAGAAGGAGAGGAAGCGTCCGCCCTGTTCACGGACGTAACTGTCCATGGTGAAGAGGTTCGCATCGCCGAGAACGCCGAAGACCGTGTCCACGTCGGCCTGGTGCAGAGCACGGGCGAGTGCCTGGTGGTATCGCATCCGCATCCGATCCCGCCACGCCACGTCGGCGTGAACGTAGTTTGATGACCCCTTGACGTTATTTGAGCCACATCCTACAGTCGCGGCAGAATTTGACTAGGCCTCCTCACATAGTGACGAGGCCCCCGAGATGGAAGGCGCGACCTGTGCGAGCAATGAAGCCCAGACATCGGTTCGTGCCGGTAATGGCGACGGCTACGGCCGGACTGCTGTTTATCGGCCTGACGGCGTGCGGCAGCAACGACTCCGGCGGGACCAAGAGCAAGTCCGGCTACAAGACGCTGACTCTGGTCGACGGGGCACAGACTCTGTCGGCATTCAACGCGCCCTACGACGTGTACGCCCCCAAGCACGCGTGGAAGTCCGCCGGGATCAACGTCAAGATCCAACTCGTCCAGGGCGGAACCCAGTCCGCACAGCTCGTCGCCACGGGGAAGGCCGACGTCAGCATCGTCGGCCTCAGTTCGGCACTGTCAGTCGCCGCCCAGAGCCCGAACGTCAAGATCGTCGCGGTGACCGGTGGCAACATCTGGCACCTCGCCGTGCCGAAGAACAGCCCCATCACCTCGATCAACCAGCTCAAGGGCAAGACCGTCGGCGTCCAGGCGCTCAACACCGGCTCGTACCTCTACAACCGCGCCGCGCTGCAACTCGACGGCATGAACCCGGACAAGGACGTCAAGTGGCTGCCGATCGGCACCGGAGCCCAAGCCGCCCAAGCCGTGAACTCCAAGCAGGTGGCGGCGGTCGCGACCTACGACGGCCCCTATGAGGTGCTCAGCGGACTGACGAAGGACGGCCTGCGGATACTGCCGTCCCCGCTGGACAAGCTCGACGGCTCCGGCGCGTGGATCGTCAACGCCGACACCCTGAAGTCCCACCGGGCCGAGATCGTGAAATTCATCCAGGGCATGTCCGAGACATCACTGGTCGCGCAGTCCTCGCCGCAGACCATCATCAAGGAGCTGTTCGCGGCCCATCCGGACACCAAGCCGCGCGGAGCCTCGGACGCCGATGCCGTCACCCAGACCGAGGCACTCGTCAAGGCGTACTGGTCGAAGATCGCCAACATGGGTCCCGAAGGCTCCTACGGAGTGCTCTCCGACGCGCAGATCGCGGCAGCCGTCAAGTTCCACCAGGACGCCGGCATCGTCGAGGGGAAGATCGACATCCCTTCGACGTTCGACCTGAAGGTGGCCAAGGCCGCGAACAACTACGACCGGGACGCCTCCCTCAAGGCACAGACCGCAACTCCCTGAGACGTCGCACCCGCACGGCCAGCCGACCCACCCCCGGCCGGCCGTGTCCCCCCACCCCCCGGCCGACGGGCCCGACCAAGGCGCCGTCGCCCGCGAAAGGAGCACCACCGTGACCTCCCCCGACAAGAACGACGGCCAGATCCTCTCCACCCTGGCCAACGGCCTCCAGGTCCTGGAGAGCCTCGCCGCGGGACGCACCAGCGTCCGGCACCTGAGTCAGGAACTGGGGCTGGCCAGGCAGACGGTCTACCGACTTCTGCGCACCCTCACCGCACAGGGCTGGGTCGAACGGGACCCGATCGACGACACGTACCGGCTGACGACCACCGTGTGGAGCATTGCCAGCAGGTCCTTCCGTCTGTCGGACGTGCGCGACACGCTCTACCCGATGGTCCGCCGTCTCGCCCAGGAACACGGTGAGACCGTGCACCTGGCGACCTACGAACGAGGCCAGGTCACCTACATCGACAAGGCGGACGGCTGGCAGCCGATCCGCAGCTACACCGAACTCGGCGGCACCGCCCCGGCATACTGCGTCGCGACCGGCAAGATGCTGCTGTCCATGCAGCCCGAGGGCGAGATCACGAGGGTGCTGTCCGGGCCGCTGGAGGCACACACCGAAGCGACCGTCACCGACGCCGACGTCCTTCGCCGTGAACTCGCCGAGACACGCGAGCGCGGATACGCCGTCAACGACAGCGAATGGCGCACCGGTGTCGCCGGCCTCGCCGTCATGGTCGTCAGCGGGCCGACCGGTGAAAGCGTCGCGATCGGGTTCTCCGGGCCGCAGGCCCGCATCAGCAGCCGATTCGATGTGCTGCTCAGCGCGTTAAGGACAGCCGTCGCCCAGTCCCCCTTCATTCATCCCACGGCCGCAGCGACACCCGACAAGGACCTGGAAGACCTATGAAGTCCGCAACGATGGGCAAGCAGACACCAACAGCACCTACAGGCGTCGGGCGCGAAATCGTCCTGGAATCCGTCTCGAAAACCTACCCGGTCAAAGGGGGCAAGCAGCCGGTCACCGCGCTGACCTCGGTCGACCTGACGATCGCCCGCGGGGAGTTCCTGTCGCTGGTCGGGCCCAGCGGATGCGGCAAGTCCACGATGCTGAACATCATCGCGGGACTGCTCCCCTCGTCGACCGGAACCGTCCGCATCGGCGACCGGGCGGTCAGCGAGCCCGACCCGTCCACGGGCATCGTCTTCCAGAAGGCGACGCTGCTGCGCTGGCTGACGATCGAGGACAACGTCCTGCTGCCGTGCAAGGTCGGCAAACGCGTCGATACCGCCGCACGGCAACGAGCCGACCATCTTCTCGAACTTGCCGGGCTGGCCGACTTCCGGCACCGGTACCCGAACGAACTCTCCGGCGGCATGCAGCAGCGCGCCTCGATCGTGCGCGCTCTCGTCGGCGATCCCGAGGTCCTCCTCATGGACGAGCCGTTCAGCGCGCTGGACGAGTTCACCCGTGAAGGCCTGCAGGACGAGCTCATGCGGCTGTGGACCGACCGCCCCAAGACGGTCGTGTTCATCACACACAACATCGCCGAGGCCGTCTACCTGTCCGACCGGGTCGGCGTCATGACCAGCCGACCGGGGACGTTGAAGGAGATCGTCGACATCCCGTTGGCCCGCCCTCGCACACCACACCTGCGCACCGATCCGGCCTTCTACGAACTCGTCAGCCGGATACGAGGCCTCATCGGCGACCAGGAGCAGGGAGCACACGAGTGAGCGCCACAACCGAACCTCAGGTCGACACAGCCGTATCCCTCCCCGACGCCGGCCCCGACTCCACGAAGGGCCGTCGCCCTCGCGGCGACCGGCAGGAACGCAAGCCCTCGCTCGCACTGCGCATCGGTCTGCCCACAGCCGTCGGCATCGTGCTCCTGTTGCTCTGGGAGCTGATCTCGGCCAAGCATCTGGTGTCGGACCTGCTGATCCCTCCGGTGGACAAGACCTGGGACGCACTCCAAGCCGGACTCATCGACGGCGACTGGTGGGGCGACATCAGCACCACGCTGCTGGAGATGGTCATCGGCTTCGCCATCGGCGTGGTCGCCGGCCTGCTGCTCGGCGCCCTGTTCGCGCACAGCCCGATCAGCCGCATCGCGTTCTACCCGTACGTGATCGCGCTCCAGGCGTTCCCCAAGATCGCCGTCGCACCGCTGCTCGTCGTGGCTCTCGGCTACGGCATGTCGCCGAAGATCGCCGTCGCGGCCTCACTCGCCTACTTCCCGGTGATGACCGCCGCCATCGCCGGCTTCACCGAGATCGACGCCGACGAACACAACTTCATGCGCTCCATCAACGCCTCGCGCTGGCAGGAGATGCGCTACCTGCGACTTCCCAACGCGATGTCCTACCTGTTCCCGTCCTTCGACGTCGCGCTGATCGTGGCGCTGCTCGGCGCGGTGGCGGCCGAACTGGTCGGCTCGCAGAACGGGCTGGGCTACATCCTCGTGCAGGCGCAGGCGATGGGCGACACCCCGGCCATCTTCGCGGACCTGATCGTGCTGGCTCTGCTGGGAGTCGTCCTTCAGGCGATCATCGTCCTCATCCGACGGCTGCTGCCGCAGAGCATCGTGCCGCGCCGATGAGCCGGACCACGTGGCTGAGCCACGTCACCGTCCTCGACGCGGGAACCAGCGCCGCCTCACGGTACTGCGGCTGGCTGTTCGTGCAGAACGGCGCCCGCGTCCTCGATCACGGCGCCGAGCCGAGCAATCAACTCACCCAGGCCACGCTGGACTTCCTGGACACGGAGAAGGAACCGGCCGCCGATCCGTCCATCACCCCGGACGTGATCCTCGTGGACGCGACCAGCCCCGCGCAGTCCGCCTCACGCCTGACGGGCGTGATCGACGCCTACGGCCCTGCCGGCCCTCGCGCCGACTGGGCTGCCGACGAGGTCACCCTCGCCGCCATGGGCGGCGCGGCCGCGTACACCGTCGGCCGCGACGGAACCCCTGTCTACGGCTTCGGCCTGCGCTACCAGTACCTCGCCGGGCTCTATCTCTTCACCGCACTCGTCGCCGAACTCTCGGCTGCGCGGCCGGGCAGCCATGAAGTCCGCGTATCGCTGCTGGAGACGGTCGCCAGCGTGCTGCCGTACCCGACCACCCAGTACGCCTACAACGGCTCGGACTCGCTCCTCGAACAGTCGGGCCCACGGTTCGTCGTCGCCTGCACGGACGGGTGGGTCGTCGTCTACGCGGGCCTCGCCTGGACCGCGATCACCAGCATGCTGGACCGCCCGGATCTCGACGAGGACCGACGGTTCCTGGAACTCGGCGACCGGTTCGCCCATGTCACCCAGCTCGGGCTTCTGTTCGACGCCTGGGGCGCCACACGGACCGTCGCCCAAGCCCTCGCCGACGGCGCCGCCCACGACGTCGCCACCGCCGAAGTCCGCTCGCCGGAGCAGGTACTTGCCGATCCCGACCTCTCCGCGCGCGGCGTGTGGCACGAGGTCCGAGGCGGCGGACACGCCCCGACGATCCCGAACCTGCTCGTCACCGAGGGAGTGAGCACGTGAACGAGGACCTGCCTCTCGCCGGCATCCGCGTGTTCGACCTGACCCACGTGTGGTCGGGGCCGATGGGCACCCGCATCCTCGCGGCTCTGGGCGCCGAGGTCCTGAAGATCGAGAACCCCGCTCGCCCCGACATCCTGCGCGGCAACGGCAACGACCTGCGCCTGCGCTACCCGGAACTCGACTACGGCGACGACCCGCGCAACCGCAACGCCTGGTTCAACACGCAGAACGTCGGCAAGAAGAGCGTCCGGCTGGACCTGAAGTCGCCCGAGGACATCGAACGGGCACGGCAGCTCGCCGCGACCTGCGACGTCGTCATGTCCAACTACCGCGCCGGTGTGCTCTCCCGCATGGGCTTCGGCTACGAGCAGTTGCGCGACCTGCGCCCTGACATCGTCGTGGTGGAGATGACCGCGTTTCCCTCGACGTCCCCGCAGGCCCGTGCCGCCGGCTTCGGCGCCCAGTTCGACGCGGCGAGCGGCAACACATGGCTCTCCGGCGACAAGTCCGGCCCGGTGCTGACCGGCTTCGCCATCGGCGACCCGGTCGGCGGCATGTTCGCCGCCGCGGCCGTGATGACCGGTCTTGAGCGGCGCCGCAGGACGGGCCTCGGATGCCATGTCGAGATCCCGCAGTCCGAGGCGATGATGCCCCTGTTCGGCGAACAGTACGTGCTCCAATCCCGGGGCGCGGCAGGGCAGTTGCGTATGAACGGCGACCCGACCGGGGCACCGCACGGCATCTACCCGACGGCGAACGGCCAGTGGGTGGCACTGGGTGTCCACGACGACGCGCAGTGGGCGGCTGTCGCCGCAGTGATGGACAGCGCCGGTGTCACGCCGCAGCCCGGATGGGCAACGGTGGCCGGACGGGCGGGTGACCTGGAAGGTGTCGAGGCGGCGGTGTCCGCATGGCTGAGCGGCATCGCGGATCCTGACGCCCTCGTGGCCGCTCTGCAGGCCGCCAAGGTCCCTGCGGCCCGGGTGGCCGGCCCCGCCGACCTCTTCGCCGACGAACAGCTCCGCGGCTCCGGGTTCTTCACCGAACTCGATCATCCCAGCGCGGGCCGACACCCCTACCCCGGGCTGCCCATCCGCATCGACGGCGCACGCACCGTCCCGGACCGGCCGGCGCCGCTGCTCGGCCAGCACACCGACGAGGTGCTCGGCGCACTGCCGCACGAGCGGCTGACGACAGGAGGAACCTCATGAGCGGGAGCGTCACGTACGAGGTCGACGGCGACGTGGCGGTCGTGACGCTACGCCGCCCGGACAAGCTGAACGCGCTGTCACCACAGATGGTCGACGATCTCCAGAAGATCTGGCAGCGCTTCGCCGACGGAGGCGAACGGGCGGCGGTGCTGACCTCCGAAGGAGAGCGCAGCTTCTGCGCGGGCATCGACCTCGGCGATGTCACCCACGACATGTGGCGCTGTGTACCGGGCTTGTCGGTCGACCTGGACAAACCGGTGGTCGCCGCGGTGTCCGGCCACTGCATCGGAGCTGGCTGGGTGCTGGCGCAGTACAGCGACCTCATCGTCGCCACCGAGACGGCGAAGTTCGCCTATCCCGAGGGCCGGGTGGGCGCGTTCGGCGGCCTGGCGTCGGGCATCGTGGCACGCGTCCCGCAGAAGGTGGCCGCGGAATTCCTGATGCTGGGCGAGCCGATCCCCGCGGCCCGCGCCTACGACGTCGGAATGATCAACGCGGTCGTCGCACCCGGCGACCACGTGGCCAAGGCGATGGACTGGGCCCGGAAACTGGCCGCGTCCGCGCCGCTGGTCATCCGGACGGCCAAGGCACTCGTCGATCAGCACGTGGGCCAGGCCGCTGTCGAACAACATGTGCGCACTGCCCGACTGCTGGGGCGGGTGTCGTCGAGCGAGGACCTGCAAGAGGGCCTGGCTGCCTTCCGCGAGCGCCGCGAACCGCATTTCCGCGGCCGATAGGAGACAGACAATGACAGTACAGCTCGCCCACGACGAGCAGCCGCAGACAGCTGCCCGAGCGCGGCCCCTGACGGGTATTCGTGTTCTGGAGTTCGGGCATGTCGCGGCCGGTCCGTTCGCGGGCATGCTTCTCGCCGACCTCGGCGCCGACGTGGTGAAGGTCGAGCCCCCCAACGGTGACCAGATGCGGGGATGGCCACCGATCAAGGGGGATGCCGAAGGCCGCCGGTTCAGCTACAACTTCACCTCGCTCAACCGGAACAAGCGCTCGGTCGTGGCGGACCTGAAGGACCCGGCCCAGAACGCCGCGGTACGGGCGCTCATGCTCTCGGCCGATGTCGTCGTCCAGAACTACCGGCCCGGAGTCCTCGACCGGCTCGGGCTGGGATACGAGTCGATCGCCGCCGAGCACAGCGGCATCATCTTCTGTTCGATCAGCGGGTACGGACTCGAAAGCCCCTACCGCGACCGCGGCGCCTACGACGTCGTCATCCAGGGCATGAGCGGTCTGATGAGCGTCACCGGGTCCGACGGCGGTCCGCCGGTCAAGGCAGGTGTGCCGGTGGCGGACTTCATCACGGGCCTCTACGCGGCGATGTCGGTCGCGGCACTGCTCACCGAGAAGGCGTCACCGCGCACCTCGCGACACATCGACGTACCGATGCTGGACTGTCTGCTGGCCACATCGGCACTGCAGGTCAGCGAGTTCTGGGGCACCGGGCGCACACCCAGCCCGCTGGGCAGCGCACACCCGCGCAACGCCCCCTACCAGGCGTTCAAGGCACGAGACCGTTACTTCACCCTTGCCGCCGGGACAGACGCTCTGTGGCGCGCGGTCTGCGTATCGGTCGACCGCGCCGATCTGCTCGACGACCCGCGTTTCGAGACTCAGGAGGGTCGCGTGGCGCACCAAGAGGTGCTCGCCGCACTGCTGGAGAAGACGTTCGGCACGCGCGACGCCCACGAGTGGGTCACTACGCTGACCGCCCACGGCATACCCTGCGGGCCGATCAACACGTTCGAGGAGATCCTCGCCGACCCGCATGTCTCGTCCACCGGGCTGCTGACGTCGCTCACCGCACCGATCCTCGGCGAGGTGCCTGACATCGCGTTCCCCGCTCGCATCTCCGGCACCGAGGCGGCAGGTGCGCGGCGTCCGCCGCTGCTCGGAGAGCACAACGACGAGGTCGTGACCGAGTGGACCGGGTGACCGCGCCTCCGGTGCAGTTGCAGACCGAGGGGACTCTCGCGACGCTGACACTGCAACGCGGGGAACGCGCGAACGCACTGACCGCCGACATGGTCGACCTGATGCTCTCCGGCATCGAGGCGGCGCGGGCCGCGGCGTGCACCGTGCTCATGATCCGCTCGGCCGAGCGCCAGTTCTGCGGCGGCTTCGACCTCGGCCTGGACACGTCGGACCCGACCGCGTCAGCGGTGCTGACACTACGATTCCTGCGCATCGGTCTGCTGCTGGAGCGCGTCATGACGGCCGGCATGCTGACGATCGCCGTCGTCGAAGGCCCGGCCATCGGTGCGGGAGCCGACCTGGTCGCCGCCTGCGACGTGCGACTGGGCACCGAACGGGCCCGCTTCCGTTTCCCGGGCAGCGCCTTCGGCGTGGTCCTCGGGGTATCTCGGCTGGCACAACTGGTGGGCCCCGCCCGTGCCGTGCAACTCGGAGCCACCGGGGCTGTCCTCGATGCGCACGCGGCATCGGCCGCCGGTCTGCTCACCGATGTCGTCGCAGACGGCCGGCTGGAGGAAGCGGTCCGCGAGACCGTCGATGCCGCCCGCCGCTCGCCCGCGGTGCTGGCCGCGCTCAAGGAGGCGACACAGCAGCCGGACCCCGCCGGCCTGGGCGACCTCGCCCGCTCACTGGCCCGCTCCCCCGATCTCGCCGACTCCCTCGCGCACTACACGCGCGGCTCGCTGTCCGGGCCCACACGTTCTCAGCACGACGAAAGGTAGCTCCATGACCGAGTCCGCTTGCGGCCTTCCTCTCGGCGACGACGCGGCATTCGCCGCTTTCGTCCGCGCAGTCGACATGGAGGTCAAAACCATCGGTACCGACGAACAGGCCGTCACACAGGCGGTCGCCCGTCACCTGCGGACCTGGTTCGAGTCCGGAATCACCATCCCCGAACCACTGCGCAGGCCGAACGAGGACCACTACGTCATGTACCCCATGTACGTGGCGCCGGACAGCTCGTTCAGCATCGCCTCCGCGGTGTGGAACGTCGGACAGAAGACACCCGTGCACGACCACGGAACCTGGGGTGTGATCGGCATCGTCGCCGGCCGGGAGCGGGAACGGCGCTTCGTCGTCGACCCTTCACGATCCAACGGACTGCGTGAACTCGGAGAGGGATACCTCCAGCCTGGCGACATCGAGGTGTGCTGCACGACCGACCAGGACGTGCACTCGGTCGCCGCCGCGAGCGACGTGCCGTGTGTCGGCATCCACGTGTACGGAGCAGACATCGGCTCACTGCCCCGCCGCTCCTACAGCGAAGAGGACGGTAGCTGCAAGACATTCGTCTCCGCCTGGGCGCACGCGGAGTAGACGAGGTCCGCACGAGAGGCCGGTGGCGGCGCGACGACGAGGTCGCGCCGCCACCGGCCTTTCGGCCTCCTGACCTCCGTGGCGCGGGCACGAGGCCGAGGCACCCTGCCCTCTCGGGTCGGATCGCACCAGCCGAAGGCGCACGCTGCGGCCGGTTCCGGAGGCGTGGTCCGTGCTGCCCGGCGGTACGTCAGACAGCACCCCCGTACGCACACTTCGCGTACGGGGGTGCTGTCTGGACTGCTGCCGGATCAGCCCATCTCTACGAGGGATCGGCCGAGGATTCTTCCCTTGCGCAGTGCCTCGACAGCCAGCGGCAGGTCCTCGAAGGCGAACCGCTCGGTCACCATCGCGGCGAGATCGAGGGTGCCGGTCAGGGTCCAGTCGCAGAACAGGCCGAGCTGGTCGTGGCCGCAGCCGCCGCCCAGGGTGCCGAGCAGCGACTTCTCCTTCGTCAGCAACTGGATCGGGTCGAGGTCCAGTGATGTCTTCGGTACGCCGACCACGACGGCGTTGCCACCCCTGTGCAGCGAGACCTTCCCGTCGGCCGCCATGGCCACGGCCTGCGTGATGGTGGTCGCGTTGCCGACGCAGTCCACCGCAGCGTCCACACCGGGGTTCCCGCTGCGTCCGCGTGCCAGCTCGCGTACCGCGGCCACGGCGTCCTGGGTGGCGGAGTTGACGACATGGGTTGCCCCGAACCGCTTGGCGAAGGCGAGTTTCTCGTCAGCGATGTCGATGGCGATGACCGCGGCGGCGCCCTGCGCCGCTGCCGCGGCGACCGCGGAGAGGCCTACCCCGCCGAGGCCGATGACCGCCACGGTGTCATCGGCGGTGACGGCGCCTGCGTTGATGACGGCGCCAGCGCCGGTGGGTACGGCGCATCCGATGAGCGCGAGGGCGGGGTCACGCAGTTGGGGTCCGAGCACGACGAGGTACTGCTCGTCGACCATGGTGTGCTCGTTCCACGTGCTGACGTTCGTCCAGAACGCCTCCGTGCCGTCGGGCAGCGTCGCGAGCGTCTGACCGGGCGCGCGCTCGGCACTCTCGGCACTGGGCAGCCATGTGACCATGACCGTGTCCCCCACGGTGACACGTGTGACGGCGTCCCCGACGGCTTCGACGACTCCGTAGCCCTCGTGGCCGAACAGAAGCGGCTTGGGCCTGGGCTGATGCATCCAGTAGATCTGGCTCTGGCAGACGCCCGTCGCGATCAGCTTGACGCGCACGTCATAGGGGCGGGGGTCGGCGAGGGTGACTGTGGCGAGCTCGAGGGGGCCGTCCTGCTCCCGCTGGAAATAGGCCCTGGTGGTAGTAGGCATGCGATCCCTTTCAGACGCCGGGCCACGGGCTGGGCAGCGGGCCTTCGCCCGTGCGCAGGGTGACACGCTTGACCTGGGTGCACGCTTCGACCGCCTCGTTGCCGAAGGCGTTGTTGACGCCGCTCTGCTTGAAGCCGCCGAACGGAAGCTGCACATCCATGACCAGATAGGTGTTGCCGTGGACGACACCGGCCTCAAGGCTCTCGGCCATCCGGTGGAGCCGGGCCGCGTCGGACGTCCACACGTAGGAGGACAGGCCGTACTCGCTGTCGTTGGCCAGCGCGACGGCCTCTTCCTCGGTGCTGAACGTGGTGATTCCCAGGACCGGTCCGAAGACCTCTTCCCGGCTGACCTTCATGTCCGGGCGCACATCGGTGATGATCGTCGGGGCGATGAACAGCCCCTTGCCCTCGGCCAGGTGGACCGGCCTCCCACCGCCTGCGCTGATGGTGGCGCCCTCGGCCTCCGCCGCGGCGATGAAGTCCATGACCTTGTCGTACTGCCGCTGGCACACCAGCGGGCCGACCTGCGTGCCCGGGTCGAGCGGGTCACCGACGACCACGCGTGCGGCACGTTCCACCAGCTTCTCGGTGAACGCCGCTGCGATGTCCTCGTGAACGAGCAGGCGGCTGTTGGCGGCACAGATCTGGCCGGCGTTCATCAGGATGCCGATGAGTACGCCGAGCGCGGCGTCGTCGAGGTCCGCATCGGGGAACACGACGACCGGGCTCTTGCCGCCGAGTTCGAGGGTCGCCTTCTTGAAGCCGGCAGCGGCCGCGAGGTTCACCTTCTGTCCGGTCGGCACGGAGCCGGTGAAGGAGATGCCGTCGATGCCCGGATGTTCGACGAGGGCGCCACCGACAGCCCCGGTACCGATGAGCACCTGGTACAGGCCCTCGGGCATGCCCGCCTCGACCGTCAGTTCGGCCATGCGCTGCGCGGACAGCGGGGAGAACTCGGACGGCTTGACGATGACGGCGTTGCCGCAGCCCAGTGGTGGCAGGGTGCGCGAGACGCTGCCCAGCGCCGGTGCGTTCCACGGCAGGACGACGGCGAACACGCCCAGGGGCTCGCGGATGGTGTACGACATACGGCCCGGAACGTCGGCGAGTTGCTCGCCGTACAGCTTGTCGGTCTTCCCGGACCACCAGCGGGCGTAGCGCGCGGCGTTCTTGGTTTCGGCCAGGCCGTCGCGGATGACCTTGCCCGTGCAGTGGGCGTCGAGGGTGGCGAGCTCTTCGTGGTGCTCCTCGATCAGCTCCGACCAGCGCCACAGCGCGCGGCTGCGGGCATCGGAGGTCATGCCCCACCACTGCTTCTGGGCGGTCTTCGCCCGCCGTACGGCAGAGTCGATGTCGTCCTGGGTGGCATTGGCGAAGGTGCCGACCTGCTCACCGGAGGTCGGGTTGATGACGACGAAGTCGCTGGGAGCGGCAGGGGCGTCGAGCGTGGAACTCATCGTGTCTTTACCTCGTCATGATGGGAAGTGCGGGTGCCTTGGCGCGTTGAAGGGGTCCTCAGGGTGTGTTCGGAGTGCTCAGCCCACGCGTCCTCAGGTGGAGGAGACCGTCTCTGCCTTCCGCGCCTCCTCCACCTGGGTCTTCATCACCTGGAAGCCGTGCGTGATACCGCCGCCGGCACGGATCGCGGCGGAGACCATCACGGCCTCGGCGAGTTCCTCTGGTGTCGCGCCTGCGGCCACGGCAGCGCGGGTGTGGCTGTCGATGCAGAACGGACACTGGGTGGTGGTGCCGACGGCGACAGCGATCAGCTCACGGACCTTCTGCGGCAGTGCGGCGTCCTCGCTCTTGAACACCGCTTCGCCGAACGCGGCGTAGGCCGCTTGCATCGTCGGTGCGGCCCGGCGCAGGTTGGCGGCGTACTTGCGGTCAGCAGGCTCGTGAAAGCACATGGCGCGGATCCTTTCGGAGGAGGCGACTGCGCGACTGCACAGGCGCGGTCCTAACTAGAACAGCCGGTCTAGTTAAAGTCAATGTCGGTGCTATCCTCGGCCCCATGACGCAGACCGGCGAGGCGGAGAGCGCGCCACAGACCGGCGTCGAGCGACAGCATCGGCGCAAGCCAGGACTCGAGCGACTCCTCGCCACCGCCGACGAGTTGCTCTATGCCGAAGGAATCCAGCAGACCGGCATCCAGCGCATCCTGGAACAGTCCAACGTCGCCCGGGGCACGCTGTACGGCAACTTCGGCGGCAAGGACGACCTGATCGCCGCCTATCTGCAGCGACGCCACACCGACACCCTCGCCGCCGTCACCGCCGCGATCGAGCACACGGACAGCGACAACCCGGCCGCTGTCTTCGACGCCCTGCTCGACGTCGGCGAGAGCCGTTCCCAGCAGGGATCGTTCCGAGGCTGCGCCTTCGCGCTCGCCGTCGCGGAGATGCCGGCGGCGGACGGGCCCGCGGCGCACTGGGCACGAACACACAAGACAGCCATCAAGACACTGCTCAAGCAGGTCCTGACAGGCAAAGTGGCCACTCCCGAACGCACGGCGGAATCGCTGATGGTGCTCTACGACGGAGCCCTGCTCTCCGCCGCCCTGCGCCCCGGGGAGGACTCGTTCGAAGCCGCGAGGGCGACGGGACGCCTGCTGATCACCACGGCCTTGCTCTGACCGGACTCCGCCCCTTCGGGCATAACCATGCGTTATGAGCGTGCCAACCAAGTGACCGCTACCAGGAGGCTGACCTCGCACAAAGACTGGCCGCATGACCAGTACACAGCGTCGGCCCGGCGGCCCGACTCCCCCTGCACGACAGACGCCGGCCACGGATCCGCGGCACCTTGCCGCACCGGGCACGAAAGCCTTGCGGCTGGTCCCCGGGCTCGCGGCCTGCGCGGCCATAGCGGCCGTTGCGACTGGAGTGGGAACGGTCGCCCCGCTCGTCGGGGCTCCGGTCATCGGCATCCTGATCGGCACACTGTGGCGTGTCCGTCTGGGCATCAGACCCGTACTGCTTCCCGGAGTGGCCCGAGCCAAGGGCTTTGTACTGCAGTTCGCCGTCGTACTGCTCGGCACACAGCTGTCACTCGCCGAAATCGCACAGGTTGGAGCCAGTTCATTGCCCGTCATGCTCGGCACGCTCGCCGCGTGCCTGGGCGTTGCGTATCTGGTGGGGCGCTGGCTGAGGATCGGCGCCGACCTGCGCACGCTCATCGGCGTCGGTACCGCCATCTGTGGTGCATCCGCGATCGCGGCCGTCAGCCCGGTCATCAAGGCCAAGAGCAACGACATCGCCTACGCGGTGTCGACGATCTTCCTCTTCAACGTCGCCGCGGTGCTCGTTTTTCCCCCACTGGGCCACCTGCTCGGCATGAGCCAGTCGGACTTCGGCCTCTTCGCGGGCACGGCCGTCAACGACACCAGTTCGGTCGTGGCGGCAGCATCGTCCTACGGGCACGCGGCCGCCGACCATGCCGTCGTCGTCAAACTCGTACGGTCGCTGATGATCATTCCGATCTGCCTCGCGCTGGCCGCCTTGGTGCGTCGCCGTGAGACGAGGACCGAACCGGCGACCGCGGGCGGGAAGGTCAACCCGTTCCAGCTCGTGCCGTGGTTCCTCGTCGGCTTTCTCCTCACCGCAGCAGCCAACACCGTCGGCCTGCTGCCCCACACGACGCACGCAGCGCTGTCCCACACAGCACTGTTCCTGATCACGACCGCCCTCGCGGGCATCGGGCTGTCGACGAACATCACGGAGTTGCGGCGCACCGGACCTCGGCCCGTCGTTCTGGGCATGATCCTCTGGGCGACGGTGGCCGCGACCAGTCTTCTCCTCCAACTCGTGGTCGGGTGAGGTCATGCCGCTGCCTTCATGGATTCCGGACCTCGGGTCACTCGACCTGCTGCTGAGCGTCGCGGAGCTCGGCAGCGTCGGAAAGGCCGCCCACGAGCACGGCGTGAGCCAACCAGCGGCAAGCAACCGGCTGAACCGACTCGAGCGCCGGACAGGCCTCGCCCTGCTGACACGCACGACCACCGGTACGACATTGACACCCGCGGGCGAGGCATTCGCCGCGTGGGCTCGCGATGTCCTCCGGCCGGCGCAGGTACTGGCGACCAATGTCGAGGCCCTGCGCCACAGCAGAGGAGCACGGCTGCGCGTCGCAGCGAGCCTCACCAACGCCGAGTACCTCATGCCTCGTTGGCTTCTCGTCCTGCGCCGTGACCATCCTCATCTCGAGGTCTCCGCCGTCGTCGCCAACTCGCACGACGTCTGCGATCGGGTGCGCAGTGGGCAGGCCGACATCGGCTTCGTCGAGATGCCGACCGTTCCCCAGGGCCTGTCCCACCGTCAGGTCGACACCGACGAGCTGGTCCTGGTCGCGGCGCCGACCTATCCGGCATCACGCCGCTCGTTCCCTCTACGGCCCGCCGACTTGCTCACCCAGCCGACACTGCTGCGCGAGCACGGGTCGGGCACACGGGACACGTTCGTGGCAGCGCTGGCCAGCGCCTTGAAAATCGGCGCGCCCAACCTCCCGTACGCAATTGAACTCGGTTCGACGACCACCATTCTCGCCACCGCGCGCGCCGGCGGGGGAATCGGCGTCATCAGCGCGCGAGCGGCATCGACCGACATACAGAACGGCAGCCTCGTCCGGCTCGACGTCCCAGGTCTGAGGCCGGTCCGTGCGCTCAACGCCGTCTGGCTGGGCGCGGCGCCCTCGGAATCAGCCATGCACCTCGTCGAGCTGGCCCACCAACTGCGCGACACACCAGGCACAGCGCCTCGCTGAGGAGCCTGCCTGATCTGTCACCTCCGTCGCCGGCCGTCGATCAGGCAGCCACTGGGTGGGACAGGTGGCACCCGCGGTGCAGTCGCGGGCTTGGCATCAGGGTTCGAGCGCGGACCGGACGAGGCCTCATCAGGCATCGCACAGCTCCCTGGGAAAGGGCCGTGGGGACTTGCGTGATGGATCCGGCAAGCCAGGCGGCCGTCCGCACCACGGTCCAGCGATGACGGCCCAGCCGCTGGAAGGATTCGACGCCCCTGTGTGCGATAGGTGGCGTGTTGTTCCGCGAGTGCAGCCACCGGCGCAGATGGTCGTTGTCGCATCCCTTGTCGCCCTGGAGCTCGGCAGGCTTTCGTCGACGCGGTCCACGGTGCGAGCAGGCGGCACGAGCGGGCTGAAGACGGGCGGTAGTTGTCGTCAGTACAGTCGGTTGCGGCTACGAACAGGATCGCCGTCGGCACAGCGCGACCGCCGTGGCGTCGACGGCCACCGCACTGCGGGCCAACCGGCGCAGCCGGGACCACAGGCAAGCACAAATCACATCCGGGCCGGCACCAGACATCCCGTCATCGCCATCAAGGCCGTCAGCTCAGCGATCAGGCCAGTTGAGACGCCCTCTTGGGCAGGAAGGTGCTCCACTGTCGGACGGTTGTTGAGTCTGCCTCGGTTCAAGACGATCGGAGCGCCGAGCCGCAGGATGTGCGTCGAGGATCAGGTCACCCTCGTCGCTCCAGGCGTGGGCCTTGTGTACTCGGCCAAGATGTTTGGAGTGACGGTGGAATCGACAGACCAGCCGGAGCGTGAGTCATGCTGAGGCATACGAATAGAACCCCTGGCCGGCCTTTCGTCCGAGGTGACCGGCCACCACCATGCGGGCAAGCAGGGGCGGTGGTGCGTACAGCGGCTCCTTGAACTCGTTGTACAGCGATTCCGCCACGGCCAACGTCGTGTCCAGACCGATGTGATCGGCAAGGGCCAGCGGACCCATCGGATGGGCGCACCCACGCACCATGCCTTCGTCGATGTCCCTGGCGACCGCAAAACCGGACTCGAACATTCGGATCGCCGAGAGAAGGTACGGAATCAGAAGAGAGTTGACGACGAAGCCTGCCCGGTCTTGGGACACAATGACATGCCGCCCCAGGACGTCGGTGACGAACTGACGCATCCTCGACCAGGCGTCGTCGCTCGTGACCAGCGACGGAACCAGCTCAACGAGGTCCAGCACGGGAACGGGATTGAAGAAGTGCAGACCCATGACCCGGCCCGGGCAGGAGGTAGCCGCGGCGAGTTTCATGATGGGGATGGATGAGGTGTTGGAGGCAAGCAGAGCATCCGGTCGGATCATGACACGGTCAAGGGTGGCAAAGATGCCGGTCTTCAGTTCCTCGTCCTCAGGCACCGCTTCTACAGCGAGATCCCGGTCGGCGAAGTCGGCCAGATCGACGGTGAACTTCAGGGCTCCCAGCACCGCATCGCGCCCCTCTGCCGTCAGCTTCCCCCGATCCACGGCCCGGTTGAGCGACTGGTCAATTCTGGTTCTGCCGAGCTCCAACGCCGTTTCATTGACCTCGTACACAAGCGTGTCCAGGCCATTGCGGGCACAGACTTCGGCGATCCCGGAGCCCATCAGCCCACAGCCGACGACTCCGACGTTCCGTATTCCCTCGGCAGGTGAACTCATCGGGTTCCCTCCTTGGCTGCAAGCAGGTTGCGTGCCATGACGATGCGCTGGACCTGGTTGGTGCCCTCGTAGATCTGGGTGATCTTGGCGTCGCGCATCATGCGCTCGACCGGGTAGTCGCGGGTGTAGCCGTAGCCGCCGAGGAGCTGGACCGCGTCGACGGTGACCTCCATCGCGACGTCCGAGGCGAAGCACTTCGCCGCCGCGCCCTGGAAGGTGAGGTTCCTGTCGCCGCGCTCCGAGGCGCCGGCGGCCTGGTAGGTGAGGGCGCGGGCGGCCTCGATCTTCATGGCCATGTCGGCGAGCATGAACTGGATGCCCTGGAAGTCGGCGATCGGCTTGCCGAACTGCTTGCGCTCCTGGACGTAGCCCTTGGCGTAGTCGAGGGCGCCCTGGGCGATGCCGAGGGCCTGGGCCGCGATGGTGATGCGGGTGTGGTCCAGGGTCTTCATCGCGGTGGCGAAGCCGGTGCCCTCGGCGCCGATCATGCGGTCGGCGGGGATGCGGACGTTGTCGAGGTAGACCTCGCGGGTCGGGGAGCCCTTGATGCCGAGCTTCTTCTCCGGGGCGCCGAAGGAGACGCCCTCGTCGGACTTCTCGACGACGAAGGCGCTGATGCCCTTGCTGCGCTTGTCGGGGTCCGTCACCGCCGTCACCGTGTAGTACTCGGAGACGCCCGCGTTGGTGATCCAGCGCTTCACGCCGTTCAGGACGTAGTGGTCGCCGTCGCGGACCGCCTTCGTCTTCATGCCGGCCGCGTCCGAGCCCGCGTCCGGCTCGGAGAGGGCGTACGAGAACATCGCGTCGCCCTTGGCGAGCGGGGTCATGTACCGCTTCTTGAGGTCCTCGGAACCCGAGAGGATCACCGGGAGCGAGCCCAGCTTGTTCACCGCGGGGATCAGGGAGGAGGACGCGCACGCGCGGGCCACCTCCTCGATGACGATCACCGTGGCCAGAGCGTCCGCGCCCGTGCCGCCGTACTCCTCGGGCACGTGGACGGCGTGCAGGTCGTTCGCGACGAGGGCGTCCAGTGCCTCCTGCGGGAAGCGGGACTCCTCGTCCACCGCGGCGGCGTACGGCGCGATCTTCGCCTCGGCCAGTGAGCGGATCGCGTCGCGGAGCATGCCGTGCTCCTCCGACGGGCGGTACAGGTCGAAATCAGGCATACGATCTCCCCGGATGGCACTCAGTACCCTCATTATGCACACCGAGTGCCACGCTGGGGGCGACCCTGTACTTTCATGCCATGACAGAGCCGTCAGACGACGCGATCCACAACAGCCCAAGCGAGCCCACTGGCCGGGAAGAGCCCGAAAAGACGCCCATCCGGGATCTCCTCGTGTCCGCAGCGTTCGAACTCTTCACTGAGCACGGCTACGACGGCACGACCATCGACGACATCGTCCGTCGCGCCGGCGTGGGCCGCCGCTCCTTCTTCAGGTACTTCCCCACCAAAGAAGAGGTCGTCTTCCCCGACCACGAGCGAGCCCTCGCCGAGATGGTCGGCTACCTGGAGGAGGGCGCCCAAGACCCGGACCCGGTCGGACGCGCCTGCGGAGCGGCCCGCCTGGTGATGCGGATGTACGCGGAAAACGCCGAATTCTCGGTGAAACGCTACGCCCTGACCCGCAAGGTCGCGGCACTCAAAGCGCACGAGACGTCCGTGGTCAGGCGCTACGAACGAGCCCTCGCCTCCTACTTGAGGCGCCGATTCGCCACCCTCCAGGATGGCGACCTCCGGGCGTACACCGTCGCCGCGAGCGTAGTGGCCGCACACAACTACGGTCTTCGCGCCTGGCTGAGCTCCGGCGCCGGCAGCGACGCGAACATCGTTGTCCACCAAGCCCTCGACCTCGTGCACCGGACCTGGGGCAACACGGCAGAAACCATGATCGTGGTCGCCAGGACCGATACCCCCGTGTGGCAGATCGTTCAGCAGTTGGAAGGGATCCAGAGCAGCACCACAGGGTACTGACATGACGGGAGGAGGGAACTCAGTACCCTCGGAGACAGGAAGCCCTCCAGAATCGACCAATGGTCGCCGCATCGCAGGCATCAACCACCAGCTGGCCCGGCATGGACTCCCCCGGCGCGTCGGCGTCGCGGAATGCGCGAGTCCGACCACCCACCAAGGGGCAATCGCGGAGGAATTGTGCGACATCCCGTGAGTCCCCCTGAGCCCCGCTGTTCTCAGGACCTGTCCGTCAGGGGGTCTTCCTCCTTGGTGTGCTCTGCTGACCCGTGATGTTCTCCCGCGGGCCTCGGCCGGGCTGGCGGACGGCACCATCCGCGGGGACGTCGGTCACCTGGATCAGATCAGTTCCTGGTTCGGCCGGCCGCTGTGGGACATGGAGCCCGCTGACGCGGACGTGTACGTCGGGAACGTGCTGCGGCACTCGCCCAGCGGCATCCGGCGGGGCCGGCCGCAGGCGTTGAGCACGTACTTCTTGTTCCTGGAACTGCAGCGCAAGGTCGAGATCCATAGGGTGACGGGCCGGGGTGGTCGAGTGCCTGATCGACGAGATGAACCAGCCGCCTGGGGTCAACGATGCCCAGTTCCGCATCCAGCCGAGTGAGCCGGAGATCGGGACGCTGTTCGCGGCTGGGGCAGCGAGCTGGCCGACCCTGCAGAGCCACCAGCGCCACGACCAACTCGTCGCCCTGCGCTCGCTGTTCAACATGGACCAAACGGCGGGTATGCAGAACAGTGGAGACGGCTGCTTCCTGCGGTTGGTGGTGTATTTCGTTCTGGGGCTGGCGTTGTCTTAGCTGGCTCCCTATGTCGAGGTCATGCGGCACCTGGTCACGGGTCTGCGGAGGCTGGGACTGCTGGGTAACTGGCATGTTCCGGTGAAGTCTTCACCGTTCAGAGCTAAGCGGCGCCGTTTGGATCACCTGGCTGACCAGAGGATGGTGCCCATGATGAGGAGTCCGGCCAGGTGGAGGGCCATGGTCTTCTCGTATACGAACAGCGACCGGCGGAGCTGACTGGAACGACACCGCCGTCAGTCGGTAAGCCCAGTGCGGAGCCGCCGCACGTCCCGCACGAGCGTGTACAAAGCGCTGAGAAAGATGGCGGCTCCAGCCACGAGCCAGAGGACCGACGCGCCAGTGCGGTACTCACGAACGCACGCAACAACCAGCATGACGCCGGCAAGGACACCGAAGGCCGAGATCAAAGCGCTGATGCGGTGAGTCACACAGACATCATCAAGGACAACCTCGGCCGACGGAAGTGATCCAAACGAACTGGCCTGGCCGACGGGAAAGCGCCCGATGCAGGCAGGGCGGTGACCGTCGATCGCGACGGGGTGCTGGTGATCGCGCACACGGACACGGAGGACACCGCGCCGACGTGGAAGGAACCGGGCGGCACGGGTGAGCCCGTCGGGGCCCTGCTCAGGCCGGGCAACACGGGATCGAACACGGATGCCGACCACTTCACCGCCACCCAACTGACCCTGGCTCAACTGCCGAAGAGGTAGCCGCGCGGACGCCAGACTCTTATACGCACCGACTTCGCGGGCAGCACCCACGACCTCGTCGCCCGGCTCGCCCAGCCAGGACGGTGGCCGTCCTACTCGGTCGACGTGGTGATCACGGACACAATCCACCAGCACGTACTGAAGGTTCCGGTATCGGCCCGTAGACCCGCCGTCGAGACGGACGGCGAGATCCGTGACGGTGCCTGGGTCGCTGAGCCCACCGGCTTTGTCCTCAACGGCTGGCCCAAGGGCATGCGGCTGACCTGTTTCGCCACGGACACCTCGGGCCAACCGATCGCCGAGCTCCAGCTCCGTCACCGGCTGCGGGCCCGGGCCGAGGACAGCATTCGGGATGCCCGGGCCGTCGGCCTGCCGAATCTCCGACTGCACCGCACCGCCCAGAACCAGATCTGGCTGGAGATCGCGCAGATCGCACCGGACCTGCCGGCCTGGATGACGATGCTCGCCCTGACCGGCACGGCCAGGCTCTGGGAGCCCCGCCCGACTGCAGCTCCGCCTGTTCACCACGGCCGGACAGCTCGCGACCGCCGATCGACGGCGAATCCTCCGCCTGGCCCGGCACTGGCCTGGTGCAGCCACATCACCACAGCTCTTGAACGGCTCGCACTCCTGCCGAACCCGGCTGAGCAACGGATTCCCGTCTCTGCTACAACTGCTCAACACTCGGAGCATTGGAACCCGGCGCCACCGCGAGGCGACACTCGGGCCCTGGATCTGCACAGTCTCCGCCCACGGCTCGAAAACGGTCCGCCGACTCCGTCGGCGGACCGTCACGAAACCGCCAGGCTAGAAAGAGCGGAATATTCCTTCGGGATCTTTGTGTGCTTTCGCCGAGAAATCCTCGAAGTCCATGTTGGCCAGTTCCAGATTGGCATGAATCGAGTGCAAACCACTCGGCACGGTACGGAATTCACGCCCGAACTCCGTCATCGCCTCGTAGCCCTGCTCACCCATGATTTCGCGGGTCATGGTCGTCACGGTGAGCAGGGTTCGGGTCTCGAAGCGCATCGTCTTGCTGTCGGCGACGAACACGACGCTCAGCTGCTCCCACAGCTCTTCGTGAGCCGCGACCGCTGCCAGGATCGTGTCCGTATCGGCGTCGGCCAGCTCAGGAGCATCAACTACGTCGTAGGACTCTGCCGGATCGTCGTCGGGGGCAGACTCTTCCAGCTCCTCCGCCACCTGCCGCCACGCCGCCTCATCGCTGAAGTCGGTCCTGATGATCACAGCTGCGAACTCGTTGCGATTCACCAGTTGGGCGAATGCCACCATATCGGTCTATTCTCCTGACTATTTCACCCGACGAGAAGATCAGCTCGTCCAGGTCTTGATCTGGACGGCGACATCCCGCACCGGGAGCCCGTCCCTTGCGGCACGGGCCAGCGGGAGAACGGTGTCCAGGCCAGGGCGTATCGGCATCCCGCAGGCCGACAGGTAGGCCGCGGTCACGGTGGCCGCGTACAGCAGATTCCGCATCTCCAGGCTCGGGTTTCTCGCCAGCTCGCACAGCAGCGCCGCAGCCTTGTGATGAGGCTCGGGGTAGACCTCCTGGTCAAGGATCTCCGCCCGGTGACGCGCTTCCGCCGCGACCGGGACGCCGTAGTCGATGACCTGGGGATCTCCTGGAATCTGCTGCGCCACTGCCAGGATCCACGCGAGATCGACGCGGAGGGTCACGCGGCGTTCCTCGGTGCCATCCCCGCCGGGGCGTCGGGAAGGCTGGGGTACCGATCCTCACCCACTTCCGCATCGAACACGTCCGCGTAGGCGGCGAGGAACGACGAGGCGCCGGCCATGAAGGCTGCGCGGGACTGGTTCAGGTCGGCCTCGATCAGATCGGCCACGTACCCCTGCAAGCTCAGGCCTCGGCGCTTGGCCCGGTCCTCGGCGGCTGCTTTGACCTCTTCGTCCAGTCGGATGTTCGTCTGCTTTCCCATATCCCCACTGTAGCTATGTGCTGGTACCAGCACATAGCAAATGGCGAGGTCGGTCCGTATGCTCCCGGCACACCGCGCTCACGGGGATGATCGTGTGGACACCGACTCCGCCAGAGGCCGTGAACGAGTCGTACGGAATGTCCCTCGCATCAAGGCCGCGTCCTCCTCGGCTACCGGCCTGGCTGACGGATACGGCGATCTGCCGGTCCTCCTGATGACCCGGGCGACAGCCGACGCTGTGCGGCAGTCGCTGCGCAACTCGCCCATCCAAACGACTGGATGAGCTGTGTGCGCATCACCACGACGATCGCACCGATCGCTGCCTGGACGCGGAGCCGAGGCCCGGCGAGCTGCTGCCACGTGAACCGCCCCGGCTGCCCGTCGTGTTTCGTCTCTGGGCTCCACCGCTTCAGGAGCGTTGTCCTAGACCCGCGCTGACCGCCTCGACGACCGCGGCCACGTCCTCCCGCGTCATCGGGTGGTCGTCCATTGAGTTGTGGATCGACAGGCCTTCCACAAGTGCGTCCAGGGCGCGGGCCGTTCGGGGGGCGAAATGCTTGCTCAGCGAGGTCCGGCTCGCCCTCATCCAGGATCGGGTGACGCTCAGGACGGCCGGTTCGCGCGAGGCGAAGGCGTACAACTCGTAACAAAGAATGAGTTCCCGAGGACTGCCCCGATCGGTTCCGCAGATGATCTCCACGACGGCCTGGCGTGCTTGTTCCGTCGTCTCGGCGGCCTCCAACTGGGCGCGGTAGCGGACCGACATGGATTCGGCGAGGCGGGTGAAGGCCTCGATGAGCAACTCCTGCATGCCGTCGAAGTAGTACGTCATCGAGCCGAGAGAGACGGACGCCGCCTCGGCGATACGCCGGTGCGTGGCGCCCGCGACCCCGTGCTCGGCGATCACGTCCAGCGCGGCGTCGATGATGCGGTCCCGGCGCCCCGGGTCGTTCGGACCGCGTGAGCTGCCCGTCACAGTGATCCTCTTCCTTGGCCCGACACGGACGCGTACGTTTGTACATATACAGTCCGGGGTGCCGGACACCCCACCGCGTTCGCTCGGGAGAGTACGTCGTTCATGAACCTGGCCGTCCGTCGCCGCAGGGCGGCGCTCTTCGTCTTCTTCCTCATACCGGGTCTGTCGATCTCCTCATGGGTGACTCGGACACCTGATATCAGAGACCGGCTGGGAGCGTCGACCGCCCAGATGGGACTTGTCCTGTTCGGACTGTCCGTCGGCTCCATGATCGGCATCCTCAGCTCCGGAAGGCTCGTCAACCGGTTCGGGACCCGCCCGGTCGCGGGCGGGGGGACCGTGCTGATCATCCTGAGCATGGCGGTCGTCGGTACCGGTTCGACGGTGTCATCCGCGCCCCTCGTCACCCTCGGCCTGTTCCTTTTCGGTGCCGGGACGGGAGCGGGCGAAGTCGCCATCAACGTCGACGGTGCCGACGTCGAGCGAATCACGGGGAAGACCGTACTGCCCACTCTGCACGGCTTCTTCAGCCTGGGCACCGTCGTCGGCGCCTCGCTCGGCATCCTGTGCACTGCCGTGTCGTTCCCGGTGCACTGGCACCTGGCCATCGTCGTCCTGGTCACCGCCGGCATGTTCGCCTACGCCTACCGCTTCATTCCCAGCGGCGTGGGCAAGGACGCCGGCCAGGCACCGGAGTCCGACGAAACCGGTGCGGCACCGGCCCGGGCGAAGGTGTGGAAGGACCGCAGCCTCCTGCTGATGGGCGGTGTCATCCTGGCCATGGCCCTCGCCGAAGGTTCCGCCAACGACTGGCTTCCGCTGCTCATGGTCGACGGGCACGGCATGGATCCGGCCCTGGGCTCCGCCGTCTACGCAGTCTTCGCCGCCGCGATGACGATCGGCCGGTTCGGTGGCAGCCTCCTCATCGACCGCCTCGGCCGTGCCGCCGTCGTCAGGGCCAGCGCTGTGTCCGCCACCCTCGGCATCGCCGTGGTCGTCTTCTCCGACTCGGCCGCGCTCGCCGGAGCCGCGGTCCTCCTGTGGGGCATGGGAGCCGCGCTCGGATTCCCCGTCGCGCTCTCCGCCGCCGGTGATTCCGGCCCGGACTCGGCCGCCCGGGTCAGTCTGGTGGCGATGATCGGCTACGTCGCGTTCCTGGTCGGTCCCCCCGGACTCGGCTTTCTCGGCGACCACTACAGTCTGCGCACCGCCATGACCGTCGTCCTCGCCTTCACCGCGGTAGCGGTCTTCCTCGCTCCCGCGTTCGGCACACGCAGGACGACCACCTCTCTCCCGTCGGAGTCGGCAGCCTCGTCCTGATCCTTCGTGAGGCAGGGATGCCGTAGGTCCACGACGAAATACCAGGTACAGAGTCCGTGACTTCACCTGCGCGCACACCGTGACACCCTCGGCCCGGCCAAGGGGCCGGCTTCTACTCTCCGCACAATCAGGCTTCGCAGGCTCCGTGTGTCGCCAACGTGACGGCCAGGGCAGTGAATTGGAGAAGACGTCCTCTGGCCAGAGCAGTCAGCATCCTTCATTGGGCCGCAGTACGAGTCCGCTGGAGGAACTGACCGGGGATGGGCTCCATGACGTCCGGGAGCTGCCGGTCACCCTGGACATGCTGGGCAAGATCGCCGACTACCTCCGCAGTACCGAGTTGCAGGCCGCCGAGCGCGCCGCGCTCGACCAGGGGACGGACGTACGACGCGGCCAGGGCCCTCTCGCAGCCCCTGCGCAGCGCAAGGCCCGCCGCGAGTACGAAACCGGGGGCAGCGCATTCACGCCCTGACCATGATCAATCTCAGCGGGAACTTGCGGGTCACTTCGTGTGCATCAGCGGGGCGAATCCGCGGGTTCGGCGGGAACCGTGGGGTGAGCCACGAGGCGGCGGGCTTCGGCGGTGACCTCGCCATCCACCTGGTCCACAGTTCTTTCGCCGTATTCAAGGATGTCGTACTCGTCGTCGAGCTCGGCGAGGCGCCCGGTCAGGGGCAGCTCATGTCCGTGGCGCTGGTGAATTCGGAAGGTGAACTCCCGAGGCGTGAGCTCTCCAGCGAGCATGCGGCGTGCGAGGGCTCGGGCGGCGGCTTCCTGACTGGCCTCGCTGCCGACCGGATGGAAGGCGAGGCTGAGTTCGTCGAGCGCGGCGGGAAGCAGGTCGTGGACGTCGTAGTCCGCCTCGGCACGCGTGCAGGCGGCGAGGATGCGAAGGCCGGGAGTGTCGAGTCCGGCGACGAGCGCATCACAGGCGGCATTCACCACATCGCTCGCGCTGATTTCCCCCATGCTCCAAAGAGCGGCGTGGTCCTGGAGAGCGATTGCTGCTGCTTCGGTCGACGTCACTCGTCCATGATTCCCTTCACCGTGTGTCCAGGTCGAGCAGATTTCATCGAAGGTGCTGTTCAGTGACCTGTTCCAGCAGGGCCCTTGCGGAGTCCAGGTAGCGCATCGCGGTCTTCTCGTCGGTCCGAAGACTTCAGCGAGATGCAGTGGGTCAGGCCCGTGGGTCAGGGCCTCTTCGAGCTGCCGGTCAACACGGAGCCGTTCCAGGGTCGCGTCCTGTCCCCGCATCGGGGCATTGATCCCGTGGTTGCTGGCCCGGCTGTTCGTGTTGGCGGTCAGGTTGTCGATCAGCAGGTGGAGGTGCGCGGTGCTGGGCCACCCGGGCCGCGTGGACCGCCGCGAGGGCGAGAACGAGCCGCGCCTCCGAGGTCGTCGCGGCAGCAACGGAGCGTTCGACCTGCTCAGGGAGGGGCAGTTGCAGCACGGCCCTCAGGGGCGGCGACGAGACCTGCGCCATCCTGTACCTGGACGGCCCGCACGTCCGCAATAACCTGCTGCTGCGCGCCCCTCCCCCGGGCTCTCGTGCAGCGCGCCGCCAAGCACAGGATGAAGACGCTCGCGCGGACCGACCGGGACACCGCCCCAGGCGCGGTCCGCTTCCCCCAGGGCCGCCTTGGCCGCCGGTGTCAGGCCTGTCATGGATGTCGACGGCACCGCGGTTCGACTGTCGAGTCGGCCGGCGCGATGACACGTTCCCCGGCCTTCGCCTCCAAGGTCGCGGAGGCCAACACCGGGCTCGCCGCCATCCAGTTGTGCCCGGCCACCGGGGTACGGCTCGACGACCTGGTCGCGACGGCTGCCCGCGATGCGGCACCGGCCGTGCCGCGCGGGGCGCCGGTCGCGGCGGACATGATCCGCGTCGACCGAGCGGGCACGGTCGCGGGCCGCACCGCCGTCCGGCCACCCGCGGCCGCCCACCATCCACGGCACCAACCCGTCCAGACAACCGGTGTTAAAGCAGCGGTCCAGCAGTCCTTGAGCTCCAGACTTTAGCGTCGTAATTGTCGCAATCATATTTCACCCCTTACACACGAGGAGATGGTCACGTGCGCGACCTCATCGTTCTGCCGGGCGAGGGGCGGAAACTGGTCACCAGAGCGCAGGAAGTGACGTTCAAGGCCACCGGAGAGCTGGGCTCCTCCGTGTCGATCTTCGAGGTGGTCGTTCCTCCGGGATTCGACACCGGCGCACACTTCCACGAGCACTCTCAGGAGTTCTTCTACATCCTGGAGGGCGAGTTGGAGCTCATGGCATTCGAGCCCACCGAACGCACCGACGACGACTGGCTCGACTGGGAGTCCGCCGACGGTGAACGTCTCATCCGCGCGAGCGCGGGCAGCAGCATGTTCGTCCCGCCCGACACTCCACACGCGTTCAGGAACGCCACCGACAAACCGGTGCGCATGTTGTTCCAGTGCTTCCCGTCACCCGATCACGAGCTCTACTTCGAAGAGATCGCGGAGATCTGGTCCACCGGCCGCGCGGTGGACGCCGAGGCGGTGGAGAGCATGCGCAGCCGTTACGACGTCAGGCAGATCACGCCGATGCGATTCGACCCGGATGCGGCCGAGGCCGCCCAAGGTGCGTCGTAGCCGCGACCGTTGGCCTGCAAAACGGTGACCGACTCATGAGAGACCGGCGTTCCGACGGGCTTCACCCGCCTCAGCCAGAGCAGCCCGTCGGACAGCCATCAGCGTCCTCATCCGCAGAAATGCCGCTCCCGCGGCTCGGCCTGTTCCACGAACACGCTCGGCAATTCGTCGGCATCGCATCCGCCGGATCGGCCACAGCACCTACCAAGCAGAGTTCGGAATCCCCTCACGGGAACTGCTGATCGAGGTGAAGTACGCCTACAAAGCCGCAGACGTCCAGTCCGCACACCTCGGGCGGTTCAAGACGCCTGCGCTTGAGAGCGATCCCCGCCTGCTTGCCGCCACGTCCTCTCCGTACAGCAGAATCTGCTGCCGAGCCCCCACCGGGACGGCTTTCTGCACACCGTGCTGTGGCCCGAAGGCTTATGGGTACGCGCCAGGCACCCACGCGCCCGGACCGGACTATGCGGCGCCGCAAAGGTTCATGTACCGCTACTGCGGACGCAGGATGACGGCGTACCTCTGGGGGCTGAGTCTGTAGACAAGGCGGTGAGGCCAGTTGGAGCCCACGGTGTGGAGTTCCCGGAGGGTGAGGCCTCGGTGGAACTCGCGCGGGCGCCGTCTGGCGTGTTGGGGGGTGAGGTTTGTGAGCGCGTAGAAGGCTCCGGTGGGGCGTAGCCATCGGGCGATCTGGGTGAGCAGTTCGGGGTGGTGGAAGTAGGGAAGGGCGTCTCGGCAGGTGGCCAGGTCGAGTGTGCCGGTGGGCATGTCTGCGGGGGCGGGGCTGCCGGCGATGTCCCACGACGCGTAGGCGGGGTTGTGCCCTGTGGTCGCCGCACGTGCCTGGCGCAGTGCCTCCTGGGAGAAGTCGTAGCCGCGCACTCTCAGTCCCCAGCGGGCCAGTTGGCGGGTCCACTGTCCGTTGCCGCAGCCGAGGTCGACGGCCGCCGTGCCCGGGCGGGGGCTGAGGTGGCGGTAGAAGAGATCCGCCTCTTTGTGGGTGACCACGCGGGGGTAGCACGTGCTGTGCCAGTGGTCCCACTGCGCGGCGCTCGGCAGGGTCCGGTCCTGCCGAGACAGGCGGTGGGATTCTCCGTCGGCGATCGCGTCGTCGGTCATCTCGGCCCTCTGGTGACGGTGGACGTCATCAGCTGCAGCAGTCGTGCTTGGGGTGACTGCCGTCCCGGGGGTTGGGGGTGGCCGTTGTCGATGTCCTCGATCAGCCGGTGCAGTTCCCCTTCCACACGCGGTGTCGGAAGGTTTCTGCTGATGTCGGTGAGCGCACGGTGTGCGCGGCGGCGCGCTCGCTGCGGGCGTCCGCTGTGGCGGTCGACCAGGGCGCGGGCCAGTCGGGCGAGGCTGAGGGCGTGGGCGTCGCCGCAGATGTCGGGCTGAGCCAGCAGGCGACGGGTGGTGCGGTGCGCCGTCTGCAGGCTGTAGCGGGTCTGCGCGAGAGCCATTTCGGCGGCGCTGACCAGGTGGGACGGGCCGCCGGGAGCGTGAGGCGGGATGAGGTCGGCGGCGTCCTGGAAGTGCCGGGCGGCCGTCTGGGGGGCGTTGCAGTGCAGGGCGATGACGCCCTGGACGTGGGCGATCCTGCCGATGAGCGCGTCGTCTCCCGCGCGGACCGCTTCGGGCCAGGCCATGGTGAGGAATCGTTGTGCCTGTTCGGGGTCGGCAGCCGCGCTGAGCCACGCTGCCAGCCAGAGGGCACGCGCGGTTGTCCTGTCGGGAGCACGACCCGCCAGGAGGTGGTTGAGGTAGGCGAGCCCGGTTTCAAGCTTCTCGTGCTCGGTCCACCAGAACCAGAGCGCGACGACGCCGGCCAGCGCGTCCTGGGCGGTGTCGGGGTGACTCATGGCGTGTTCGAGGGCCTCCGTCAGACTCTCTCCGTGCTCAAGGACGATACGGACGGCCTCGTGCTGATCCCCGTAGTCCCACAGCCGTGCCGAGGTGGTGACCAGGTGCCGGGCCTGGCTCCAGCGGCGCTCGGTCGCGATGTCCAACTCTCCTGTTTCGCGCAGCTGTTGGAGGCCGTACTCGCGGACGGCGCGTGTCATCCGGTAGCGAGGCGGGTGCAGGAGC
The DNA here is from genome assembly GCF_044747445.1 of Streptomyces sp. NPDC090083. NCBI lineage: Bacteria > Bacillati > Actinomycetota > Actinomycetes > Kitasatosporales > Streptomycetaceae > Streptomyces > Streptomyces sp. NPDC090083. The sequence continues at coordinate 121,683 of NZ_JBIVED010000005.1, forward strand.
AGGGGGTCGCTCTGTGTTTCCAGGACGTGTTGGAGTGCGAGGTCGGCGAGAAGGGCGGGTACGGCTTGGGCGGTGATGCCTCCGCCGGTGCAGACGAGGACGGCGTCGTCCGCGGTGAAGAACCCGGAGAGGATGCTGGCTCGGGCCCACACGGCCCGTGCTGCGGCTGGGCTCGCCACGAAGTCCTGCGTGAAGGCCGCGCGCAGGGAGCGATGGCCTGGGTGGCCGGAGGTGGGGCCGCTGAGCCAGCACTGGCCTTGTGCGAGACGCTCGCCGAGCTCGTACAGGGAGATCTCCCGCAGCTGCGCGGCGGCCAGTTCGAGGGCCAGCGGACGGCCTTCCAGCTCTCGGCAGACCAGGGAAACAGTGGGGTGCTCGTCCTCTGGGACGGGGCGGCCGGTGACAGCCTGGGCCAGCGCGTGGAACAGCTCCACCGACGCGGTCCGTCCTGAGCCCTGTTCCGTGGCGTCCGCCAGCGGCCCGAGCCGCACCACGTACTCCTCCCCCAGCCCCAACGGGCGCCGGGAGGTGACCAGGAACCGCAGATGAGGTACCTGCGACAGTGCGGCCTGGACACGCCGCACGCACTCGCGTCGGGCAGTGTCCGCACCGTCGAGGAACACCAGGGTGCCGCTGGTGGACGCGTCGGCACACGCCTCGTGCAGTGCGTCGCGGTCCGCAGCCGTCGCGCCGACAGGCTTCCTGCTCGGCCGCAGCCCCACGACCCGCCCCGGCAACTGACCTGCCGCCTCCGCTGCCAGCGCGCTCTTGCCCATGCCGGCCGCACCCGTCACGGTGACCAGCCGGTGAGAACCCAGCAGCAGCCGTAACTGCTCTCGCTCCGCGTCGCGCCCGATGAGCCCGCCCACTGACCTGTGTTGAAGTGAGGCCGACAGCACGCCGTCCTCACTGAACCCGTACACCTGCATACACCCCGTAGATGTGATCTTGCGGAGGCACCGCCTTCGGGGGCGGGCCGAAATCAGGATGGGCACGGCCTCAACGAATTGCAAATGTTCGCAAGTCCTTAGTTTGCGTGTTCGGTATCGGCGGTGCAGGGTGGTCCTCATGCCTTCCCGCGGTGCCGCCACGCAGCTGGCAGGCGTCCTCCTGCGGGACCTGGAACAAGGAGAAGGGGAGCCATCAACAAGTCGTGGTCAAAGGCGGATTCAACACTTCACTCCGTCGGGTGATGACAGGAGCGACCGCGGACGCATCCGCCTGGACCTCGTGGCGGGAAGATGGAGTCATGGACGAAGCGGCGGGTGCAGCACACGGCGGGCGGCCTCTGCTGTGCGCGACGCCCTGGGGGGAAGACTGTTGACCCGGCCCCTGTACCAACTCAAAGCAGAGTTCTTCAAGACTCTGGGACATCCCGCACGCATCCGTGTCCTGGAGCTCTTGAGTCAGCGTGAGCACTCCGTGGCCGAGATGCTCCCGGAAGTCGGCATCGAACCCGCGCACCTGTCACAGCAGTTGGCCGTCCTGAGGCGTATGAACCTGGTTGCCACCCGCAAAGTGGGCTCCACCGTCTACTACTCCATCGTGAGTCCCGAGGTGGCCGAGCTTCTCGCGGTCGCACGGACCATCCTCACCACCGTCCTGACCGGCCAGGCCGAAATCCTCGCCGACCTGAGGACCGGTCAGCGAACACAAGACCCGACTTGACCAACCACGAGCAGCAGTGCCGGTTGGACGTGCGTAGGCCGGTGACATCATCCGACGTCAGCGACTTGATCGCGCTCGCCGACACCGCGAGGGGCCCGTCGGCAGCCAGGCGGACGTGCGGGACGGCGAACGGGTCATCCCCTACGCCCAGTGGGAGTCCCAGGAGCACGACCGCGCGATGCTAGACAACCCCGAGGCCCGCGTCCCCACGGACCACTCGGAGACGATCGCGACCGACGTACGGCCGCGACTGTTCCGGGTGCGATCGACGCACGCAACTGCGCACCGTCCCAAGGGACTTCGGGAACCCGTGAAAGACATTCATGACCGGTGCGGAGCGGACACCTGAAGGCGACCGGAGAGGCCGGCGTCCCGACTTCCGTCGTCTGATCCGTGACGAGGTCGCGGACCCCGTGATCCACACCGTCCCGGCGGAGCGCGACGCGGGCCGGTACGAGCGCCCCGGCTTCATCATCACGCCCGGCGCCGTCACGGCGGGCCCCTTCATCGCCGTCCTCGCGGGCTCCTCGGCCTCCTTCGACGCAAGGAGTTCCGGGAACTTCGCGAGGAGCACCGCCCGGCTCGCGAGCACGTGTGCGCAGGCGGCCAAGGCGTCGTCATCAAGGGCTGAACAGCGGTGACGGGAAAGCGGGTTACGTGGCGAGATCCGCGACCGGATACGGCACGAACGCGCTGCTGTGGGGATCGATCCGCAGCGGCCGTCCGAGCGGCGGCGCCGCCCGCTGGGGACATGCGAGGCGCTCGCAGACGCGGCAGCCCATGCCGATCGGTGTGGCGACGGAGCTGCTGGTGAGGTCGAGTCCGTCGGAGTAGACGAGCCGGGAGGCGTGGCGGATCTCGCAGCCGAGGCCGATGGCGAAGGTCTTCCCGGGTTCGCCCCAGCCGCCGCGATGGCGGGTGAGCGCGCGAGCCGTCCACAAGTAGCGCTGTCCGTCCGGCATTTCGGCGATCTGGACGTGAATGCGGCCGGGGGCGGCGAACGCCTCGTAGACGTTCCAGAGGGGGCAGGTGCCACCCGCGCGGGAGAAGTGGAAGCCGGTCGCGGACTGGCGCTTGGACATGTTGCCGGCCCGGTCGACCCGTACGAAGGAGAAGGGCACGCCACGCAGGCGTGGGCGTTGGAGCGTGCTGAGCCGGTGGCAGACGGTCTCGTAGCCGAGGCTGTAGCGGTCGGTGAGGCGCTCGATGTCGTAACGCACTTCCTCGGCCGCCGCGTGGAAGGCGGTGTACGGCAGGATCAGCGCGGCGGCGAAGTAGTTGGCGATGCCGATGCGGGCCAGGGCGTGAGCGGGTGAGTCCGCGGGGAAGTCCTCGGCGGCCTGGCGGTCGAGTTCGTCGGTGTATTCGAGCAGCGCCAGTTGGGTGGCCATGCGGAACGCGCGCTGCCCGGGGCGCAGTCGGCCCGACAGGTGCAGCGTGCGGGTCGCTTCGTCGTAGTGGTGGAGGCGGTCGTCGGTCTCTGCGGCCGGGCGCACACCGTGGGCGTCGGCCAGTCGCGTCGTGAGGGCGGTGACGACCTCGCCGGGCCGGATGCCGATGTCGGAGGCGAGTTGTTCGGCCGCGAGGTCGGTGTCGTGCAGGTAGTTCTGGCGACGGTAGAAGAAGTCGCGGATCTCCTCGTGCGGTGAGCGCGGTGCCGTCGCTTCGCCGTCGCGTCCGTCGGTGGTGCCGGCGAGGCGTTCGGCCAGGAGTTGGTTGCGGCGGCCCAGGTCGAGCAGGACGTGGGCCACCGCGGGCAGGCGTGAGGCGAGTTCGGCCAGTTCGGACGGGGCCACTCGGGAGTCGGCGAGTTCGCCCGCCAGGGCCTCGCGCAGGTCGGCCACCAGCCGGGTCGTGTCCCGTTCCGAGAAGAACGTGGGGTCGACGCCGAAGGCTTCGGTGAGGCTCAGCAGGACGGGGACGGTCAGCGGGCGGGAGTCGTGCTCCATCTGGTTGAAATAGCTGGCCGAGATACCCAGGACGCGCGCCAGTTCGGCCTGGCTCATCCGCCGGTCCTCGCGCAGTCGCCGCAGCCGTGCTCCCGCGTAGATCTTGCTCACCGCGCGTTCCTCCGTGTCCGGGTGGCGGCAAGCGTACGCGATCAGCCGTCCGGCAGACCCTTCGCAGACTTAACAAGACGCCGGTAGAAGATTCGCAGACCTTGGCACGCATCCCTACTTGATGGCACTGAGTGCCAGTGTCAGAGTCTGAGTGCGGCCCGCCGGACACCGGCGACCACCGGTCGGAACCGGGGCACGATTCGCGCCCTGATGTCGGAGATCCCGGCAACGACGGTGGCGCGCTCCGGCAGCGTTATTCACCTCCGCACCACGGTGTGATGGCGGGCCGCATCCCAGTGAGTGACACAGAGTGCCATGCCCGTCCGCACAGACGGCGGGCTTGGCAGACGGCACAGACCGAGGAGACGGTGACAGTCATGGCTGAGACGAGGACGCAGGCCGCGGAGAAGCTGGCTCAACGCTGGGCCACCGACCGGCGGTGGCAGGGCATCGAGCGCACCTACACCGCCGAGGACGTGATCCGGCTGTCGGGGAGCGTCCGCGAGGAGGCCACACTGGCCCGGCGCGGCGCCGAGCGGCTGTGGCGGCACCTGCACGAGCAGGACTACATCCACGCCCTCGGCGCACTCACCGGCGGGCAGGCCGTGCAGCAGGTCAAGGCCGGCCTCCAGGCCATCTACCTCTCCGGCTGGCAGGTCGCCGCCGACGCCAACCAGGCCGGGCACACCTACCCCGACCAGAGCCTCTACCCGGCCAACTCCGTGCCCCAGGTGGTGCGTCGGATCAACAACGCGCTGCTGCGCGCCGACCAGATCGCCACCGCCGAGGGCGGCTCCGACACGACGGACTGGCTGGCGCCGATCGTCGCCGACGCGGAGGCCGGCTTCGGCGGTCCGCTGAACGCCTTCGAGCTGACGAAGGCGATGATCGCGGCGGGCGCGGCGGGCATCCACTACGAGGACCAGCTCGCCTCCGAGAAGAAGTGCGGCCACCTCGGCGGCAAGGTCCTGGTGCCCACCGCGCAGCACATCCGTACTCTCAACGCGGCCCGCCTCGCAGCCGACATCGCCGACGTACCGACCGTCATCATCGCCCGCACCGACGCCCTCGCCGCGAACCTGCTGACCACCGACGTCGACGAGCGCGACGCCGAGTTCACCACCGGCGAGCGGACGGCGGAGGGCTTCTACCGTGTGCGCAACGGCATGGCCCCGGTGATCGCCCGCGGCCTGGCCTACGCCCCCTACGCCGACCTGATCTGGGTCGAGACCGGCACGCCCGACCTGGCGCAGGCCCGCGAGTTCGCCGAGGCGATCCACGCCCAGTACCCGGACCAGATGCTGGCCTACAACTGCTCGCCCTCCTTCAACTGGAAGGCGGCCCTCGACGACGACCAGATCGCCAAGTTCCAGCGGGAGTTGGGCGCGATGGGCTACCGCTTCCAGTTCATCACCCTGGCCGGGTTCCACTCCCTCAACCACGGCATGTTCGACCTCGCCCGCGGCTACGCCGAGCACGGCATGACCGCCTATGTCGACCTCCAGGAACGGGAGTTCGCCGCCCAGCAGCACGGCTTCACCGCCGTCAAGCACCAACGCGAGGTCGGCACCGGCTACTTCGACCTCGTCTCGACCGCCGTCAACCCCGCCTCCTCGACGACCGCCCTGGCCGACTCCACCGAGGAGGAGCAGTTCCACTAGGCCCCGCCCGGTCGCCCGAGCGCTCCCTCCCCTGACCGGGCGGGAGCCGGGCCACCGTCCCACCCGGCTCCCGCCCCGCTCCCCGATCAGGAGTTCCCGATGTCCACCAGCGCACTGACCCACCACGTCCGCGTCCTCGCGGGACCGGACGACCGACACGACGAGATCCTCTCCCCCGCCGCCATGGACTTCGTCGGCCATCTCGCCGCCGCCTTCGGCAAGCGCCGTCAGGAACTCCTCAAGGAGCGCAAGCGGCAGGCGATCCGGCTCGCGGCCGGATCCCCCCTCGACTTCCCGATGGTCACCGCCGCGGTCCGCGCGGACCCGACCTGGCGCGTGGCTCCGCCCGCTCCCGGCCTGGACGACCGCAGGGTGGAGATCACCGGCCCGCCCGAGCGCCGGATGACCCTCAACGCCCTCAACTCCGGTGCGCGCGTGTGGCTGGCGGACTTCGAGGACGCGACCTCACCGACCTGGGACAACATCGTCGGCGGACAGCTCAACCTGCTCGACGCCATCGAGCGGCGCATCGACTTCACCACCCCGGCGGGCAAGGAGTACCGGCTCGGCGAACGGCTCGCCACCATCGTGGTCCGGCCGCGCGGCTGGCATCTCGACGAAGAGCACCTGGAGTTCGACGGCCGACCTGTGCCCGCCGCGCTCGTCGATTTCGGCCTCTACTTCTTCCACTGCGCGCAACGGCAGATCGACGCGGGCCACGGCCCGTACTTCTACCTGCCCAAGCTGGAGAACCGGTACGAGGCCCGGCTGTGGAACGACATCTTCATCACCGCCCAGGAGCTGCTGGGCATCCCCCGGGGCACGATCCGGGCCACGGTCCTCATCGAGACGATCACCGCGGTCTTCGAGATGGAGGAGATCCTCTACGAGCTGCGCGAGCACAGTTCGGGCCTCAACGCGGGCCGCTGGGACTACCTGTTCAGCCTGATCAAGACCTTCGGCCACCGAACGGACTTCCTCCTGCCCGACCGGGCGAAGGTGACGATGACCGCACCCTTCATGCGCGCCTACACCGAACTCCTCGTCCGCACCTGCCACAAGCGCGGCGCCCACGCCATCGGCGGCATGGCCGCCCAGGTCCCCGCCAAGGACCGGGCCGCCCACGAAGCCGCGCTCGCCACCGTCCGCTTGGACAAGGAACGCGAGGCCGAGGACGGCTTCGACGGCTCCTGGGTCGCCCACCCCGCGCTGGTTCCCGTGTGCCGCGCCGTGTTCGACGGCGTCCTCGGCGACCGGCCCCACCAGCTCGACCGCACCCGCGACGACGTGGACGTGACGGCGGGCGACCTGCTGTCGGTGCGCCGCGTCAGCGGACCGCCCACACCGGAGGGCCTCCGCACCAACATCGCGGTCTCGCTCCGCTACTTCGACGCCTGGCTGCGCGGACAGGGCGCCGTCGCCCTGGAAGGCCTGATGGAGGACGCGGCGACCGCCGAGATCGCCCGCGTGCAGATCTGGCAGTGGCTACGGCACCGGGTCGTCGACCGGGACACGGTGCTACGACTGCTCGACGACGAACTGGCCGCGCTGGGAGCGGAGTTCCCCTGGTCGGCCCTGGACGACGTGCGGGCGCTCTTCGAACGCACCGCCCTGGCGCAGGAGTTGCCGCTGTTCTTCACCCCCGACGCCTACTCGCGTCACCTCGTCCGGCATCCGAAGGGCACGTCATGAGCACGGGCATGGAGCGGGTGGGTGTGATCGGCGGTGGCCAGATGGGGGCCGGGATCGCTGAGGTGTGCGCCAGAGCCGGACTGGACACCGTCGTCTGCGAAGTGGACGCCGTCGCCGCGCACGCCGCCCGCGACCGGGTCTCGGCTTCGCTCGAACGCGCGGTACTCCGGGGGAGGTTGGAGCGGGAGGCGGCCCGGGACGCACTGGCGCGCATGGTCTTCACCGGCAGCCTCGACGACCTGGCGGACCGGCAGCTCGTCGTCGAGGCGGTCGTGGAGAACGTGGAGGCGAAGACGGAGATCTTCACCGCTCTCGACAAGATCGTCGAGGATCCGGCGGCGGTGCTGGCCACCAACACGTCGTCCCTCCCGGTCATGCGCCTCGGAATGGCGACCGCTCGCGCAGACCGGGTCGTGGGCCTGCACTTCTTCAACCCGGTGCCCGTACTGCCCCTCGTGGAGATCGTGACGTCCCTCCACACGTCTCCGGCGACCGTCGCCGCCGTCGAGGACTTCGCCACCCGCACCCTCGGCAAGACCGTCATCCGTTCCCAGGACCGGGCCGGCTTCGTCGTCAACGCCCTCCTCATCCCGTACCTGCTGTCGGCGATCCGGATGGCGGAGTCCGGCTTCGCGACCGCCGCCGACATCGACACCGGGATGGAACTGGGCTGTGCCCACCCCATGGGCCCGCTCAAACTGGCCGACCTGATCGGCCTGGACACGGTCGTCGCGATCGCGGAGTCGCTCTACGACGAGTTCAAGGAGCCGCTCTACGCTCCGCCGCCACTGCTCCAACGGATGGTGCAGGCCGGGCTGTTGGGCCGTAAGACCGGACGGGGTTTCCACACGTACGGGCCCCGGACCTCACCGTCGGCCTGAGAGATCCACCGACCGGTGTCAGGGGAAGGGCGGGAGACGCTAAGCCGGCGTCTCCCGCCCTCGCCGCGTCCGGCCGTGCCGCTCTCACGTCGCACTTCCTTCGCGCCGGTCAGCCGGACCGCGGCCTGCCCGTCACCGGGACTTCGGGCCGGTGTCGGCCTGGACGGAACCCGCGACGGCGGCGAACCGCGGCGAGCCGAGCAGCGCCTGGATCCGGCAGCAGAGGCGATCGGGCTCCTCGTCCGCGTGGTCGGCGGGGCATTCGCCGTGGTGTTCGGCGGCGGGACAGAGTGCGGTTCGGGCGTCCTCCAAGAGGCGGGCGGCCAGGGCTAAGTCGCGGTTCAGGCCGCTCATGCGGGAGCTCTGGCTGCCGAGTTGGCGGCGGGCCAGTGCGAGGCGGTCGTAGTCGTCCGGCGTGAGGGCGACGGCGGGTGCGCCGTCCAGGACGATTCTGCGGGGCTCGGGACGTCGGCTCACGTCGATTCCTCTTCGGGTGCGAACGGCCGGGCAGGGCCTGGTCAGCGGAGGAGGGCGGTGCGGGTGCGGGTGGCGAGACCGATCGGGCGGTCAGCTCCAGGTGGGCGACGGAGGCCGCTGCCCGGGTCGCCGGCAGCCGGCCGGGCATCGGCTGCCAGGGCTCGGAGTTCCGTTCCGGACGAGTGTGTCCGTACGGCGAGAACCGGACCGAGCGCGGTGATCTCCTCGATCACCGCGCTCACCGTGGAAGGGCTGGTCATGCCGGGACGGGGTCCGGCTCCTGGGACGGAGCGACCGTGTCCGGGCGCGTGGGCCGGAGCAGGCGCTCCGCCAGCGGGCCGAAGACCAGGCCGATGGCCGCCCAGAGGACGAGCTGGGCCGCGACCGAGTAGAAGCGGAAGTCGAAGAGCACGTCGGCCGGGAAGCCCGGATAGACGACGTTGCCCTGGGAGTCGGTCAGCGGCAGGGGTGTCTCGGTGGCGTGCTTGCCGAAGTTGGCCTCGTTGTACGAGAGATGGCCCATCTGCGGAAGCAGCAGCATGACGATGCCGATCGCGACGGCGAGCAGGGCGCCCATGGCCATGCCGAAGAAGACGATGCCGACGCCGGTGCCGACGTTGGCCTGGATGGTCCGGCTGAAGAGGTCGGGGCCCGCCACCGCGCCGGCGAGGACGCCGCGCGGGAGGAGCTTCTTTTCCATGTCGAGTTGTCCGTACGTCCGGGTGCCGACGGGGGTCAGTGGCAGGGGAAACCGAGGAAGTGCCGGGCGTCGTGGACGAACTCGTGGACGTGCATGTCGTTGCCGAACACCGACACGGCGCCCTGGTCGACACCGATGAAGTAGTAGACCGCCAGCGCGATCAGTGCCGTGCCGACCAGCCGGACGACGGACTTGGACACGGGCAGAACGACCGGTGTGGACGCCGGGCGTGCGGAAACGCTGCTCACAGTGAGCCCTCCTGTTGGGATCGTGCGTCCCTTGCGTGTACGGGCTGAGTGAGGGCGCAGTATCTGACTCGCCTGTCGCCTTGCGGCGGCGGGCTCACAGTGGCGCGACCGTGCTGGAATCTCACCAGCTTCCTTGTGCCATCACTACAACTCGACCGTATGGCCCGTCTCTTCACCACGTCAATCAGAACCCATGTCAATCAAGACCACGTCAATCAAGCCGGTGCCACATCACAGAGCTGCCGGAACCGCCCGCTGATCCTGTCCCGCGTAGGAAGCCAGTGGACGAATGAGGGAGTTGTGGGCGAGTTGCTCGGTGATGTGGGCGGTCCAGCCGGTGATGCGGCTCATGACGAAGATCGGTGTGAAGGCCGGGATGTCGAAGCCCATCAGGTGGTAGGCGAGGCCGGCCGGGTAGTCCAGGTTGGGGTGGATGTTCTTGCGGGTCAGCATGGTGTGCCGCAGGGCCGCGTGCAGGGTGGCGAGGCGGGTCACCTCGGGGTCGGCGGCGCGGGCGACCAGGCGGTCCAGGGCGTCCTGCATGATCGGGACGCGGGAGTCGCCGTGCTTGTAGACGCGGTGTCCGAAGCCCATGATCTTCCGCTGGGTGGCCAGCGCTTCGTCGAGCCACGCCTCGGCCCGCCGCGGGTCGGCGATCTCGATCAGCATGTGCATCACGGCTTCGTTGGCGCCGCCGTGCAGCGGGCCTTTCAGCGCGCCGATCGCGGCGGTGACGGCGCTGTAGAGGTCGGAGAGGGTCGAGGTGACGACCCGTGCGGTGAACGTCGAGGCGTTGAAGCTGTGTTCGGCGTACAGGACGAGGGAGATCTCGAAGCAGCGGACCACTTCGGGGGCCGGGACGCTGCCGAAGCACATGTGGAAGAAGTTCTCGGCGTATCCGAGATCCTGGTCCGGGAGGATCGGGGCAAGGCCGCGACGGCGGCGCTGGTCGGCGGCGACCACCGTGGGCAGTTTCGCCAGCAGGGTGAGGGACTTGGCGCGGTTGGCGGCGAGGCTGCCGTCGTCCTCGGTGGGGTCCTCGGCGCCGAAGAAGCTGACGGCGGTCCGCAGGACGTCCATGGGGTGGCAGGTCTCCGGCAGCCGGGTCAGGAGTTCCAGGGTGGTGCGGTCCAGGGGGCGCAGGGCTCGTTCCCGTGCCTCGAAGTCCCGTAGCTGGGCGGCGTCGGGGAGTTCGCCGTACCAGAGGAGGTGGGCGACCTCCTCGAAGGAGCGTCGGGCGGCCAGGTCCTGGACCGGATAGCCGCGGTAGGTGAGGGAGTTGGTCTCCTGGATCACGGTGGAGATCTCGGTGGTGTCGACGACGACACCGGCGAGGCCGCGGTGGATCTCGGGCGCGGTGCTGGTCATGTGGGGCCTCCGGTGAGTCAGTTGCCGGGCGGGAGCGTGAAGTCGAAGACGGCCGAGTCGAAGGCCGAGTACTCCTCGTAGCCGAGGAGTTCGTAGAGGCGGGACCGGGTCTGCATGCGCGGCAGCAGGGACTTCTGGGTGCCTTCGGCGGCGATCGCGCGCAGGCCGTCCTCGACCGCGCCCATGGCGATCCGCAGCAGAGTGACCGGGTACAGCGCGATGTTGTAGCCGAGGTTCTCCAGCGTGCGCGTGTCCAGCAGCGGGGTCTTGCCGAACTCGGTGAGGTTGGCGAGCAGGGGGACGTCGACGGCCTTGCGGAACGCCTCGTACTCGGACTCGTCGGCCAGGGCCTCGGGGAAGATCGCGTCGGCACCGGCGTCGACGTACGCCTTGGCCCGCCGGATCGCCGCGTCGAGCCCTTCGACCGAGCGGGCGTCGGTGCGGGCCATCAGGACGAAGTCGGGGTCGCGGCGGGCATCGACGGCGGCCCGCAGCCGGCGGACCATCTCCTCGCGCGGGACGACGGTCTTGCCGTCGAGGTGTCCGCAGCGCTTGGGGTTGACCTGGTCCTCCAGGTGCAGTCCGGCCAGCCCCGCGTCCTCCAGCAGTTGTACGGTCCGGGCGGCGTTCATCGGTTCGCCGAAGCCGGTGTCCGCGTCGATCAGGACGGGGAGGTCGGTCACGCGTGTCGTCTGCTGGGCGCGGGCGGCGATCTCGGTGGCGGTGGTGAGGCCGATGTCGGGCAGGCCGAGGTCGGCGGCGAGGACGGCGCCGGAGAGGTAGACGGCGTCGAAGCCGGTGTCCTGGATGAGTCGGGCGGAGAGCGGGTTGATCGCGCCGGGCATCTTCAACAACCGTCCGGAGGCGAGCTGTTGGCGGAAGGCGCGACGGCGTTCGGCGGGCGTGGTGCGGGTGTGGAGCAGCATCAGAACAGGCCCTTCGGCAGGCGTGCGTCGTATGCGGCGACGGCGTGGGTGTCGACGGCCGGGAACAGGCCGTCCAGGTCGGCGGCCCCCAGTTCCGCGAGGTGCTCGGCAGCGGTGAGGAAGCGGTCCTGGTCGGCCGGGGCGACGATGTCTTCGGACAGGGTGCGGAACTTGGCCGTGTAGGCGGGCCGTTCGAAGGGGCGGGCGCCGGCCGGGTGCGCGTCGGCGACCGCGAGCTGGTCCTCCACGACCGAGCCGTCGTCCAGGGTGATGACCGCCCGTCCGCCGAAGGCCCGGCGGTCCGGGTCGGGGTCGTGGTAGCGGTGGGTCCACTCGGGGTCCTCAACCGTGCTGATCCTCCGCCACAGTTGGACCGTCTCCGGGCGGCGGGCGCGCTCGGGGGCGTAGGAGCGTTCGTGGTGCCAGGTCCCGTCCTCCAGCGCGACGGCGAAGATGTACGGCACCGAGTGGTCGAGGGTCTCGCGGCTGGCCGTCGGGTCGTACTTCTGCGGATCGTTCGCACCCGAGCCGATGACGTGGTGGGTGTGGTGGCTGGTGTGCAGGACCACGGACCGCACCCGCTCCAGTGGGCCGGTCTTCTCCCGCAGCCGTCGGGCCAGGTCGATGATCGCCTGGGCCTGGTACTCGGCCGAGTGCTCCTTGGTGTACGTGTCGAGAATCGCGCGACGCGGCTCGCCGGGAGCGGGGAGCAGGACGGTGTAGTCGGACTGCGGCCCGTCGAGCATCCAGGCCAGGAAGCCGTCCTCGCCCTCGTAGACCGGCGACGGTGAGGTCTCGCCGCGCATCGCCCGGTCCACCGCCTCGATGGCGGCCTTGCCGGCGAAGGCGGGGGCGTACGCCTTCCAGCTGGAGATCTCGCCCTTGCGGGACTGCCGGGTCGCGGTCGTGGTGTGCACCGCCTGCTGGACGGCCTGGTACACCGTCTCGGTGGGCAGCCTCAGCAGGGCGCCGAGGCCGCAGGCGGTGGCCGCGCTCAGGTGGGCGACGTGGTCGATGCGGTGCTGGTGCAGGCAGATGCCCTTGACCAGGGCGACGTGGATCTCGTACGCGGCGACGATCCCGCGCAGCAGGTCGGCACCGGTACGGCCGGTGTGCTGGGCGACCGCGAGCAGGGGCGGGATGTTGTCGCCGGGGTGGGAGTAGTCGGCGGCCAGGTAGGTGTCGTGGAAGTCCAGTTCCCGTACGGCGGTGCCGTTGGCCCATGCCGCCCACTCCGGGGGGACGCGGGTGCCGGTGCCGAAGACCGAGGCGCCCGGAGTGCTCGCTCGGTGGGCGGTGGCCTGGGCGCGGGCGACGGCGACCGGGCGGCGCAGCAGGGAGGCGACCGCGACGGAGGCGTTGTCGATGACCCGGTTGACGGCCATGGCGGCGCTGCCGGCGTCCAGCTCCTCGGTCCCGGTGGCGACGGAGGCGAGCTTCCAGGCGAGCTGCTCCTCCCGGGACAGCCGGTCGGCGCTGGGGTGGACACGGACGTGGTGCTCGATCACGGGACTCCTCGCGAGGCCGGTCCTGACGGTGCTTGCGAGATCGAGCCTGCCCGGCGGACGACGGCCGGGCCACCGCTCCACTGTGCGGAATCCGTACATCCCGGTGCTGCGAATCTGCGGATGGTGCGAATTCTGCGGATGCTAGGTTCGCAGGAACGGCAGCCGTGGCACCGGCGCCCGGCGGCTCCCGACAAGGAGGTGGGCCATGTCCCGGCGCGTGGCCGACCGCAAGGTCTACGCCCATGCCAAGCTGCGGCGACTGCGCCGCGAGCACGGCATGAACCAGGTCGAGATGGCCCGCGCGCTCGGCATCTCCACCAGCTACGCCAACCAGATCGAGCAGAGTCAGCGTCCGCTCACGGCGTCCGTGCTGTTGCGGATCGCGGAGGTCTTCGGGGTCGACGCGGAGTTCTTCTCCGAGGCCGAGGAGGACCGGCTCGCCGCCGATCTGCGGGCCGCGCTCGCGGACGAGGCGTGCGGGGTGGAACCGCCGGCCGCCGAGGAGATCGCCGAGGCCGCCCGCGACCATCCGGAGGTGGCCCGCGCCCTCGTCGCCCTGCACCGGCGGTACCGCGACGCGGCGGAGCAGACGGCCGCGCTCGCCGATCCGAGTTCGTCGGCAGGCACGCGGCTTATTCCGGGGGAACCGCACGACGAGGTGCGGGACTTCTTCTACGCCCACCACAATCACTTCGAACCCCTGGACACCGAGTCCGAACGGACGGCTGCGGAGCTGGAGTTGCGGCCGGGCCGCGTCGCCGATCCGCTCTCCGTACGGCTGGCCGAGCGGCACGGCGTGAAGGTGGTCCAGGCAGCATCGGGCCGCTCCGGTGACGCCCGGCGCTTCGACCCGGACGCCGGGCTGCTGTTCCTCTCGCCCTGGCTCAGCGACGGCCAGCGCGCCTTCCAGCTCGCCACCCAGCTCGCCCTGCTGGAACACGGGCCGCTTCTCGACCAACTCGCGGACAGCGCCACAGAGTTGACGTCGCCCGAGTCGGTCGCGCTGGCCCGCATCGGCCTGGCCGACTACTTCGCGGGCGCGCTCCTCATGCCGTACACCGCTTTCCACACCGCCGCCGAAGAGGTGCACTACGACATCGAGTTGCTGTCCGCCCGCTTCGGCGTGGGGTTCGAGACGGTCTGCCACCGTCTGAGCACCCTCCAGCGCACCGGGCGGCGCGGGGTGCCGTTCTCGTTCCTGCGGGTCGACCGGGCGGGCAACATCTCCAAGCGGCAGTCGTCGACCGACTTCCACTTCTCCCGGCTCGGCGGAACCTGCCCGCTGTGGACGGTGTACGAGGCGTTCTCCGCGCCGGCGCGGATACTGACCCAGGTCGCCGAAATGCCGGACGGGAAAAGGTACTTCTGGATCGCGCGGACCGTCACCCGCGGCGGCTTCGGCCACCACGCCCCGCGGGCCGAGTACGCCGTAGCCCTCGGCTGCGAACTGCGCCACGCGCACCGGCTCGTCTACGCCGAGGGCATCGCCCTGGACGACCCTCGCGCCGCCACTCCGATCGGCCTGGGCTGCCGCATCTGCGAACGCCGTGACTGCGCGCAGCGGGCCCGCCCGCCCGCCGGCGGACGCCTCGCCATCGACCCCGACCGGCGTACGTACGTGCCCTATCCGGTGGAGACCCGCACACCGTGACGAGGTCCAAGAGGGCTGCTTGAACGCGCCGACGCATTCCCGGAGGCGTATCCGGCCTCCTTCGGGACAGGCAGCTCTACCAGGCGTTCCAGAGCCCGTCGTGGCGGTGGCGGACCGGAGGGATGTCCGCGTCGTCGAGGTCGTGGCCGGCGTGGTGCAGTCCGCGGATCCGTTGGACTTCGAGTCGGCACTGAAGTCGGGCCCGGCTTTCAGCCATGCCGATCTCGGCGGAGAACGAGCCCTTTCTGCAGGAGAGCGTCATCCACTGCCAGGAGGTGATCCGGTGCAGCAGTTTCGTGGGGGCAGGGCGACGGCCCTCGCGTGCGGCCCGGGCCAGTTCGGCGTGCGCGTAGCGCAGGTCGTACAGGGACATGGACTCCGAATCGGCGTCCTGGACGCGAAGTCGGCTGGGAGTTGTGCGGACGGTTCGGGACATCGAGAGCCTCCGTGGGGCCCTCCGGACTTTCCAGAGGTACCTACGGCGGGTGCGTAGTGGTCAGCACGACTCGTCCCCTCGTCAGCTCGGACGATTTACCCGCAGGACAGTAGTCGCGCGGAGGCTCGGCGGCCGGGATTTTCTCCCCGCTCCGATGCCGGGTCACGCACTCCTCCCGACTCTCAGCGGCTTGCCCGTCATGGGGCATCGGAAGCCGGGGGCGCGGAGAAGCGCACCGGCGCTCGGAATCGGGCCCGCCGGGCGGCTCGCCGGAAGGTGGTCAGCACGGCGGGGCCTGCCAGCAGCACGCACACGAAGTTCGTGACGGCGCGTCCGGTGTCCCAGCCGAGGGACGTGGCGAGGTCGAAGGCGACGTAGCGGTGCCACTGCTCGGTGAACGGCAGGCCGGGCAGGTAGGCGATCGAGCTGTTGGGGTCGAGGGAGAACGGCCAGAAGGAGAGGTTGAGCAGGAAGCCGAAGAGGTAACCGGAGAGCGATCCGTAGACCGCCAGCATCATCACCTCGCGCCGGCCGCTCGCACGGGGCAGGAAGCCGGCCAGCATGCCGACGAAGGCGCAGCCGAACATCTGGTACGGCATCCACGGCCCCACCCCGCCGGTGATCAGCGCGGACGCGAACAGCGAGGTGCAGCCCAGGACGAAGCCGAAGCCGGGGCCGTAGACCCGTCCGGCGAGGACAAGCACGAAGAAGACCGTCTCGATGCCGGCCGTCCCGGCGCCCAGCGGACGCAGGGCCGCGTTGACGGCGGACAGGACACCGAGCATGGCGAGCGCCTTGGAGTCGATGCCGCCCTCGGCGATCTCGGAGAGGACCACGCACAGGACGAGCACCAGGAGGACGCCGAAAACGAGCGGGGGCGCGTAGTTCGAGCCGAAGGTGCCCGGTGCGACGACGAACGGCCAGAAGAACGCGACCAGTCCGAGGAACGCGGCGAGTGTCATCACGATGCCGACGCGCGGGGTGAGCCGGATGGCCGGGGCAGTCATCGGCGGGAGTCCCCCTCCAGGAACGGTCGCACCTGATCAACCGTCAGGAATGCAGATGGGGCGAGGATCTTGGCTGTCTGCGGAGCGAACACCGGTGAGGCGACGATGACTTCGGTGGTCGGGCCGTCGGCCACGATGTCCCCTTCGGCCATGACGACGACCCGGTCGGCGGCTCGGGCGACGAACTCCACGTCGTGGGTGGCGATGACGACGGCCCGCCCCTCGGCGGCGAGCGCGTCGACGATCCGGACGAGTGCCGCCTTGGCCCGGTAGTCGAGGCCGCGGGTCGGCTCGTCGAGCAGCAACACCCTGGGTGCGGCTGCGAGTTGAATGGCCAGGACCAGGGCGAGTTTCTGCCCTTCGGAGAGGTCGCGCGGGTGGGTGTCGTCGGGGATGCCGGGCGCGAGCCGGTCGAGGATGGCACGGGCCGACTCCCCCACCGCCGCCGATGCGGCCGACTCGGCGTCGGCCTGGCCGAGTTCCTGTTTGACGCTTTCGAGGTAGAGCAGATCGGCGGGTGTCTGCGGAACCAATCCTACGGCCCTGCGCGCCTCGGCGGCGGACAACGTGTGTGGATCTCCCGGTGCGTCGGCGACCTTGACCGTTCCGGCGCGACGAGGGCCGGAGCCCTGAAGGGCCCACAGCAGGGAGGACTTGCCGGAGCCGTTGCGGCCCATGAGCGCGGTGACTTCTCCGGCGTGCACGTCCAGGTCGACTTCACGGACGGCCGGTACACCGCGGTAGGTCACCGTGACACCGCGAGCGGTCAACAGGGCGTGTGTGTCAGTGGGTTGGGCGGGGCGCACGGGGCCGGGCGGGCGTCCGGCCAGGCGGGTGCGCAGGGGTGCGGCGGCGCGGCGGGCGTCGCGGACGGACAACGGCAGCGGGGACCAGCCCGCGACCCGGCCGAGTTCCACGATCGGCGGCGCGATGGTGGCCGTGCGCAGGATGTCGGCGGGTGCGCCGATCACCGCGCGGCCGTCGCCAGAGAGGTGGACGACGCGGTCGGCGTACTGCACGACCCGTTCCAGGCGGTGTTCGGCCATGAGGACGGTGACGCCGAGGTCGTGGACGAGGCGGGTGACGGCGGCGAGGATCTCTTCGGCGGCCGTGGGGTCGAGGGCGGAGGTCGGTTCGTCCAGGACGAGGACGCGGGGGTGGGCGGTGAGGACGGAGCCGATGGCCACGCGTTGCTGCTGGCCGCCGGAGAGTTCGTGCAGGGCCCGGTGGCGCAGGTCGGCGAGGCCGAGGAGGTCGAGGGTCTCCTCCACGCGTTTGCGCATGGTGGCCGGCGGGATGGCCAACTGTTCCATGGCGTAGGCGAGTTCCTCCTCGACGGTGTCGGTGACGAAACCGTCCACGGGGTCCTGGCCCACCACTCCCACGACGTCGGCGAGTTCGCGTGGCGGATGGTGGGCGGTGTCGCGGCCGTCGACGACGACCCGGCCGTAGAGGGTGCCTCCCGTGAAGTGCGGTACGAGTCCGTTGACCGCTCCGAGGAGCGTGGACTTGCCCACCCCCGTGTGGCCGACGACAAGGCACAGTTCGCCTTCCTCCACCGTCAGGTCGACGTCCCGCAGGGCGGGTTCGGGTGCGTCGTCGTAGCGGACGGTGACCTGGTCGAAGGTGATCACGTGGCCTGGCCTCTCCGGTCGGGGCTGGGCGGGGGTGCGAGGACTCCGGCCGTGCCGGCGAGCAGGATCGCGAGGGTGGGTGTCAGCGGCAGGGTCGGCCAACTGAGCGGATAGAAGGAGGGGTTCAGCTCGGCCGCGTCGTAGCCGAGGTTGCTGTACAGGAGTACGGCGGACAGGACGCCCACGCCCGCGACGGCCCATTCGGGCAGGCGCCAGGGGTCGGGGCGGTAGGTGGTGCGGGTGACCCGGCGTCCGCCGAGGCGCAGGCCCGCCACGCAGAGGAGGGCTCCGGCGAGCATCGCGGGCAGGCCGAGGAGAGCCGGGGCGGTCGCGTCGAGCAGGCCGTACGCCCCGGCGCACAGGCCGCACATGCCGAGCAGCATCAGCACGCCCGTGACGCGGCGGGAACGGGTGGTCGCGGTGCCCGCACGGCCGTACCCGCGGGAGTCCATGGCGGCGGCCAGGCGCAGGGAGCGTTCGAGGGCGTCCTCCAGAACGGGGACGACGATGCTGCGGAACGCCCTGCGCCCCTTCGTCGGTCCTGCTCTCAACTTCCTTGCGCGGGAGACCCGTTGCACGCTCTGGACGAGTTGCGGTGCCACGCTGATGGCGACGGTGACGGCGACGCCCAGTTCGTACAGGGCGCCGGGCAGCACGCGCAGCGCCCGCTTCGGGTTCGCGAGGGTGTTGGCGGCGCCGACGCAGCACAGCATGCACGCCAGGCGCAGCCCGTCGGTGGCGGCGGAGAGCACGGCCTCCAGGGAGACCGGGCCGCCGATCTGGATGCCCGCGTACCAGTCGGGGGTGGGGATGTGCGGCAGGGAGAAGAGGAAGTGGTCTCGGGGCGTGATGCCGGTGGCGAACACGGCCCGGAAGACGACGCGGAGGGCGACGACCGTGAGGGCCAGGTAGAGGTAGTACTTGAAGCCGCGCGCCCAGGGTGCCTCCGTGCGGCGGGCCGTGACGACGTAGCCGAGAACGGCGAGGACGAGGAGGAGCAGGAGCGGGTTGTCGGTGCGGCTGACGGCGGTCGCCAGGGCGAGGGCCCAGATCCACCAGGCCATGGGGTGCAGGGTGCGGGGCAGCCGGCGGCCGCCCGCGTCCGGCGCGCTGCCGGACCCGGGCGGGGCTGTTGCCGCGTCAACTGTCGTACGGGCCATGGCCGTTCACTCGTTACGGCGTCGGCGGCGCGCGGCGAACACCGCAGCCCCCGCGATGAGGGCGACGAGTCCGAGGCCGGTGGCCACGGGGACGATCGAGCCGGCGTCGTGCCGGGTGTCGGCGGCGGGCGCGGCATCCACGACGTGGGTGCTGGGGCTCGGTGCGGCGGTGGCCTCCGGGGTGTCCGTGGGGCCGGCCGATGGAGTCGGTGACTCGGTCCTGGTCGGCGTGGGCTTCGGTTCGGGCCTGGCGGGGGCCGAGGTCGTCGGGTGCTTCTTCGGCCGCTCGGGCGCGGGGCCGGTGTCGACGCCGGGGGTGAGGGTGGGTGCCTTGGCGGTGGAGGCGGGCTTGCCGGCGTCGCCCTGCGGCTTGGTGTTGTGGGCGCGGAGCTGGTCGGGGGTGACCGTGGGGCGTCCCTCGGTGCCCTTGATGTTCGTGCCGCCGAAGATCCACAGGTCGACGCTGCCGGGTTCGGGTTTGTAGAGCATGGCGCCTAGTTGGCTGTACTGCCAGGTTGTCGCACCCGGGTCGGCGTGCCAGTACGACCAGTACGCGGACGCGGGCGGGGTGAGCACGCAGTCGTCCTGCGTCGGCGTCGGGTACTGCTTGCCGCCCTTGTAACCGCTGTAGCCGATACGGCAGATGAAGGCGGGCCCGTCGTGGCCGGTGCCGGTCGTACTCCAGCCGCCCTGGTTGAGCAGCGTGTATCCGGTCGTGGGCGTCGTACCGCAGGAGCGGAGGATCGGGCCGCCCCAGTGGCTGAAGTCGACGGCGAGGACCGCACCGGAGGTGGTGGTGCAGCGGCCCATCGGCTGGGGGTCTGCTGCTGCCGGAGCGGTGGTCGCGGCGAAGGCGGCGGCCGTCAGACCGAGCGCCGCGACACCGCGAACAACCGCCCGCACGAGACGTGTTGGGATCACCGGGAACCTCCGGCACCGGTCCGGCGGCGGGCGACCGCAACGGTGCGCCAGCCGACGAGGACCAGCAGTGCGGCGATCCCGGCGAGGGCGCCCACCTGCACGCCGGTGGCGGCGAGACCTCCCCCGCTGGCTTCCCCCGTGCCGCCGGTACCACTCGCGCCGCCGGTGTCTCCGGGCGTCACGATGTCGGGCGTGCTCGCGCTCGGGCTCGGGGTGGGC
Organism: Streptomyces sp. NPDC090083; assembly: GCF_044747445.1. Taxonomy (NCBI): domain Bacteria; kingdom Bacillati; phylum Actinomycetota; class Actinomycetes; order Kitasatosporales; family Streptomycetaceae; genus Streptomyces; species Streptomyces sp. NPDC090083. Next base: position 141,900 of record NZ_JBIVED010000005.1, read on the forward strand.
TGCGGTGACGTACCGCTGAGGTCGCGCGTCAGCTCACCGAAGGAGATGCCGGTCGTGCCGCCCACGGCCTGGGTGGAGGCTCGCAGGTCGGAGCCGCGCTGGCCCTCCTTGGCCACGTTGAAGCCGCCGTCGGAGTTCTGCTGTCCGGCGAGGAACTTGCGTGCGTGCGCGATCTGTTCGGGGTACTTGGACGCGTCGAGGGACAGCCCCTGCACGGCGAGGGCGGCCGAGTTGACGGAGTCGCCCGCCGCGCCCGGGAAGCCGCCGTCGGCCAGCTGCTTGGAGGCGATCCAGGCGAGGGCCTTGCCGACGGCCCGCTCCGCCTTGTCGCCGCCCGCCAGGTCAAGGGCCATGGCGGCGATGGCGGTGGAGTCGACGTCGGAGTCGTTCGTGGACGGAATCAGGCTGGGCCAGGCTCCGCTGCTGTGCTGGAGGCTTTCCAGGTAGGCGATCGGCTGCTCGGCCGCCGCCTTGTCGTCGGCCCTCAACTGGGCCATGACGGCGAGGGCTTGGGCGAAGACGGACGGTGCGTAGGTGTAGGCGCCCTCGGCCGCGCAGGAGCGGTCGGGTGCGGTGCTCGGCTTCGCGCAGACCGTCTTTTCCAGGGCGGCGATGAGGTCCTTGCCGGCGAAGTCGCGCGGGTCGCGGCCCACCGCCTCGGCGAGCAGGGCGGTCTTGCCGATGGATCCGCCGGCCGCGTACGCGGTGCCGAGGCCGGTCCAGTCGTTGACCGTGCGGCCTTCGTCGTCCTTGCCGCCGTGGTCGAGGAAGTCGACGATGCCGCGCAGCTTGGCGTTGTTCAGGCCGGTGGCGGCGAGTGCGTAGGCGCCGTCGATGGTCAGGCCGAAGTCGGCGCGGGATGTGCCGGGCCCGGAGGTGTAGTACCGGCCCTGCTGGAGGTTGGCGGCGCTGGTCAGATAGGCCACGCCCTTCTTGAGGTCGGGGCCGTCACCCGGGCCCGTCGTGGGCGGTTGGCTGGTGGGTGGTGCGCTGGTCGGCGGTTGGGTCGGCTCGGTCGGCTTCGTCGTCAGGACGGTCAGGTCGGTGAGTGCTCCGGCCAGCACGGCCGGAGGCGTCGGATACAGGGCCGGGTCGGCGGCGCCCTCCTCGAACCCGAAGCCGCCGCCGTCGAGTTGCTGCCGCGACAGCCAGCCCACGGCCGCGTCGGCGCGGTCGGTGTCGCCCAGTGCGCGCAGGGCCTCTGCGGCGTACGCGGTCGCGGCGACGCTGCCGGTCGTGGAGCCGGTGTAGCCGGGGAAGGCGCCGTCCGCGCGCTGCGCCGTGCCGAGGTAGGCGCGTGCCTTCGCCACGGCGTCGTCGTGGCCACCGGCCTTCCGCAAGACGAGAGCCACCAGCCCGGTGGTGGCCGGGTCGCCGTCGCAGAACTCGCCGGGGCGGATCAGGATGTCGGTGATGCCGCCGTCCGCGCACTGGAGCTGCGTCAGGCGGGCGAGCGTGTCCGCCGGGGGCGTGGTCCCGGCCCGCAACAGGGCCAGCACGGACAGCGCTTGGCCGTCCGTGTAGGTCGCGTTGCGGAAGTCGCCCTTCGCGGTGCAGCCGGGAGTGGCCTCGCCGGATTCCGGGCCCGCGGTGCAGACGTTGCCCTTCAGGTCGCCGATCAGGTCGTGACCGCCGACGTGGGCGGGATCGTTCTGGGTGATCTCGGCGAGAAGTGCCAGACGGGCGGCGGCGGTTGCGTCGGGGGCCTGGTCGGCGCCGGCCGGGTAGGCGTAGGCGTCGGTGTGCGCGGCCAGGAAGGAGCTGATCCTGCCGAGGGCCGCGCTCTTGGCGTCCGCCGCGGCCAGCGCGTAGGCGGTCTCGGTCGTCAGGAGGTAGTTGGGCGTGTCGGCGCCGTCGTCCACGATCCTTTCGCCGTCGGCGAGTTGGGACGTCAGCCACTTCGCGGCGGCGGTCACGTCCACGCTTCCGGGGGCGCCGGTGGGCGAGCCGCTCGGGTCGGGGGTGCCGGTGGCGCCGGCACGTACGTCGTCCGGGGTGAAGGCGGGCCTGCCCGTGCTGCCGCCGACGTCGGTGCCGCCGTAGACCCAGGCGTCGACGTCACCGTCCTTGAGCTTGCGGTCCATCGCCCCGTACTGGCTGTAGGACCAGTCGTCCTGGCCGGGCGCGGCGGTCCAGTACGACCAGTAGGCGGTGGCCGGCGGGGTCAGGACGCAGGACTCCTTGTCGGGCGTCGGGTACTGGGTGCCCGAACTGCCGTAGCCGATGCGGCAGATGAAGGCGGGGCCGTCGTGCTGGGTGCCGGTGGTGGTGAAGCCGCCGTCGTGCAGGAGGTCGTAGCCGGTGGTCGGGGTCGTGTCGCAGCCGCGCTGGAGCGTGCCGCCGAAGGGAGCGAAGTCGACGGCGACGACGGCGCCCTTCGTGGCGGTGCAGTCGCCGATCGGGTCGGCGGCGGCGGACGTCGTCGTGAGGAACGTCACGCAGGCGGCGAGCAGTACGAGGAGTGCCGACGCAAGTGCCGCCACCGGTCCGGGTCTTGTGCCCGTACGGCTGTCTCTGCGCGCTTCGGTCCCCATGGTGGCCCCCTCGTAGCCTGCCCGGCGCGGGCGGGAACGTGGGTGAGGGCCCCCACGGCGGGGGAAGGTCCCCGTGCCTGGAAGGCGGTCGCACCACGCCGTAGTCCGCGACGGCGTCTGTTGCTGATGAACACGCCCCAGGCATTCCGGCTCGCCCGGCGGTGCCGGGCCTACGGTTGCGGGTCAGCGCCGGGTTTCGACCGGCTTCCCCTGGAACTTCTTGCGTATCAGGCGGATTTGAACATGGTTCACAGGGAGCGTCAAGGTGGGTCACAGGCCGCCTCGCGGGTTGTCCGGAGCACCCCTGGCGAGGGCCGGGCCGGTCGAGTACCGTCCCGCACTGCCGAGTGGGGGAACCCGGTGGGAGTCCGGGGCTGACGCGCAGCGGTGTGGGACGGCAGGGGGTCGTCCCGAGCCCGAATGCCCAAGCGGTGAAGCATTTTTGGTAGCCGGTCCACGCGTTTCGGACACCGGTCACGCTCGCCGCCGCGCAGGCCGTCAGGGTCTCCGGCACGGGTCCGGTCGGTGTCCCTCATCCCAGGAGCAGGCCATGTCCCGTACCGTTGCCCGCCGTTGCGCCCTCACCGCGACGGCGGCACTCGGCGCGTTCGCACTCACCACCTTGCCGGCGGCGGCGACCGCCACCCCGGCCCAGATCGCCACCTCGAAGACGAACGGTGTCGCCTACCTCAAGTCCCTTCAGGCGGCGGACGGTTCGTACGCCGGCTCGGGTCTGTCCAACGAGTGGGCGTTCAGCGCGTTCGCCGCCGCCGGAACCGCCGCCGTGGACGTCACGCCGGGCGGCGACACCACCAAGAACGCCAGAACCGTCTACCGCACCCTCTTGTCGACGAGCGCCTGGCCCTCGACCTCCCCGGTGGTCACCGACTACGAGCGGGCCACGCTGAACGCCTACGCGGCGGGCATCGATCCCGCCCGCGTGTCCGCCTCCCGCAACCTCGTCGCCGACATCTACAGCTACTGGCAGACCGCGGAGACCGGTTACTTCGGCCCGTCCGCGAATTTCAACGGCACCGTCTTCGCCGCCCTGGCGCTCAACGGAGCGAAGACCACGGCAGGACAGATCCGCGTCCCGCAGGCGCTGCGCGACGCGATCGTCACCCGCCTCCGGGCCAACCAGCACAACGACGGCGGCTGGAACTACAGCAAGGCCGAGGGCAACGCGACCCAGCTCGCGGCGGCGAGCGACATCGACATGACCGGGGCCGCGATGGCGGCCCTGTGCGTGTCCGGCGTACCCAGCACGGACACCGACATCGTGCAGGCCAAAGCGTTCCTCAAGAGCAAACTGGTGGCCGCGAGCGGTGCGTTCAACGCCCTGTTCGGCGTCAACACCGACTCCAACGGCTGGGCCGTCTCCGGCCTCAACGCCTGCGGCATCAATCCGCAGACCGGCGACTTCCTGACCGCCCAGGGCAAGACACCGGTCGACTTCCTGATCGCCCAGCAGTTCAACCCGGGCGGCGGGTTCAAGTACCTGCCCAGCGACACGAGTCCGTCGGCCTACGCGTCGATCGACGGGCTGCGCGCGGTGGCCGGCGGCGGCTTCACCGCCACCCCGCCCACACCGGTGACATCCGGCGCACCCCAGTGGGTCGGCCAGACCACCCTCACCTCGGGCACGGCGACGAAGCTGGCGCTCACCGTGGACGACGGCGCGGGCAATCTCCAGGTGTGCTCGGTGACCCTCACCCCGACCGGGACCACGACCACGCTCGGCGCGGTCCTCGACGCGGCCACCGGCGCCGCCACTCCCGCGGGCTGTGTGACCGGCGTGGCCCCGTCGTCCGGCACGGGCACGATCACCGCCCTCAACGGCAAGGCCAACAGCGGCACCAGCACCTGGAAGGTCAGCGTCGACGGCGGCGCCTTCGCCGGCGCTACCCGGCAGCAGGTGATCAACGTGGGCGACACGATCGCCGTCCGCTGGGGCGCCTGACGCCGACGTCCTCCGCGGACGTCGGAGTCGTAGGGTCGCGGCATGCGTATCGTCTCCCTGCTGCCTGCCGCGACCGACATCGTCGCCGAACTGGGGCTGTCCGCGCGGCTGGTCGGCCGCACCCACGAGTGCGACTGGCCGCCGCGCGAGGTGGCCGGTGTCCCCGTGGTGACCGGCGCGGACCTCGATCAGGACCGGCTCACCAGCCGGGAGATCTCCGACGCGGTGGGCGGTTCGGCGCACTCCGGCTCCTCGCTCTACACGCTGGACACCGAGGCACTGGCGACCCTGCGCCCCGACGTGGTGCTCACGCAGGACCTGTGCGATGTCTGCGCGGTGTCGTACGAGAAGGTCAGCCGAACGGTGCGGCTGCTGGACGCGGACACCCGCGTACTGAGCCTGGAGCCACGCACCCTGGACGACGTGCTGGACTGTCTGGTCACGGTCGGTGAGCTGCTCGGCGTGCGGGCGCACGCGGAGCAGCGGCGGGCCGAGCTGCGGACGCGGCTGGACCACGTCCGCGCCTCGGTCGCCGGACGGTCCCGTCCCCGGGTCGTGGCGATCGAGTGGCTCGACCCGCTGTGGCCCGCCGGACACTGGGTGCCCGAGCAGATCGCGGCGGCCGGGGGCGAGGCGCTGCTCGCCGCGCCGGGCGAACACACCAAGTCCATGACGTGGGAGGCGGTGCGGGCCGCACGACCGGACGTGGTGCTCGTCCTGCCGTGCGGCTTCCCGCCCGAACGGACCCTGCGAGAGGCGGAGTTGCTGACCGCGCTGCCGGGCTGGGCGGAACTGCCCGCCGTGCGCGACAGCCGGGTCTGGGTGCTGGACGGACCGTCCTATTTCAACCGCCCGGGGCCGCGCGTGGTGCGCGGCGCGGAGGTGCTGGCCCACGTCCTGCACGGGGTGCGGACCGGAAAGCCGGTCACGGCCTCCGAGGCCCGCGCCCTGTGACCCTCGCAACCCCTCTGCTCAGAAGGCGGTCCAGGTGAAGGCCACCTTGTCGCCGGCGTTCAGCTTGAACTGGCAGCCGCCGACCGGTGTGGGCGTGCCGTTGACGGAGATGTTCCAGTAGGCACTGGCGCCGCCGCTGACGTTCTTGATGGTGTCGACCGAGTAGTCGTCGAACGAGGCGTACCAGGTGCCGTCCCACGTGAAGTGATGCTTGCGGGCGGCGTCGTCGAGCGCGGCCGTCGGGGTCGGGACGGCGCTGGGGTTCGCGCCGCCGTTCGTCCCGTCGCAGTGGTGAGTGCCGCCGGTCGCGGTCGTCACGTCGTGCCCCTTGGTTCTGATCCTCCCCTTGTAGAGGAGCCCGTCCGGCCCCTGCACGGTCACGCTCACCCGGACCGGGGCGTTGGCGCCGCCGACCGCCTCCGGCTGGGCGACGGCCGGGGCGGAGACGAGGGCGAGGCCGAGGGTCGTGGTGGCGATCAGGACGCGGCGTGCGGATGTACGGCGCAAGGTCGGTGCCTTCCTGGCGTGGGCGGCCCGCGACCCGGCACCGAGCGGGCCGCGCACGGAACAGGCCGGTGAAGACCGGCCGGTGTCGGCGGACCAGGGCTCTCGGCTTCGCGCTGCGGACCATGACAGTGGGAAGCGGTACACAGTGCACGCCGGGTTCCCCGACTCACGGCCCGGACGGGCCGCACACGGTTGCAGGTCAGCGCCGGATTCACACCGGCTTCCCCCGGTCGCACACGGATGGTGCGGGTGTTGCCTTGCACGTGCTGAAACCACCGCATCCTAGGGCCAGTTGACGGACCGGCACCAGGACCGGTTCGGACGTCGGTGTCCTGGACGGACAGTCGGCCGGAACGTCAACGGGAGCAGGGCTGGGGCAATCCCGAACGCACGCGTGTTTGCTCGCCCTCGCCGAGGATCACGACATGAGTGCCGGTGGCGAGTTCGTCGGTGACTGGTACAACCACGCGCCCTTTCGGGCGATCATCACCTCGGCCCCGCGCCGCCAGCACGCCCCAACAAGATCCCGCTACGAGCTCTTGGGTTGACTTCTATAGATTCCGGTTCACGAAAAGGCCGTTTGTGAATGATTCGGTGAAGCGTTTTGGCAGCTGTACGCCAAATTCGACCACTTGCATCGGAGGCCACAAAGGAAGGGCCGACGCCGTTACGGTTCCTGAGAGTTGACAGATCCAGCAAGCTTCAAGCCAAGTGGACCCGCCGGAACAAGGGGTGAATTCATGCGTCAGGTGGCGATGTGGTGCGCCGGGGGCGCCATGTTCTCGGTCGTTCTCCTGGCGGGATGCGGCAGGTCTGACTCACCCTCACTGTCCTCGTCATCGTCCCCACCTCCCTCTCCCAGTTGGTCCTCATCGGTCTCCTCTGCCTCTGCTCCTTCCGGGTCTTCCGCCTCCGCATCGGTTCCCGTGGATGCCGAGCCCGATCCTCCGGCGGCCACGGTCCCGACGGGATCCGTTCCTGCGGAGCTCGTGGGCGAATGGGACGGCGACGGCACGGCCGTTCGCTTCGACAAGATCAGGTTCGGTGCCGACGGCAGCGTTGCTCTGCTGTTCAACAACGGTGGGACATTCGAAGGAACCGCCGTCGCCGAGGACACCTCCTTGACGCTTTACGTGCCAGGCGGGCCGATTCACTATCGCCGCTGGTCCATCCAGGCATTCGAAGCAGGTTACGGGTACACATTCGAGAATCTGATGCTGGACGGGGTCAGTTATGTCCGCCAGACGAGCGGTACGTGACGCCCATCAGTGCTGATACGGGGGAAATATTGATGAGCAGGCGTAAGGGCGGGCGGGCCCCGGAATCCGGTGCTGCAGTGGACGGGGAACTCGTCAGGGATATCGCGCAGGGCATAATCAGCCGGGTAACACCGCGGGAGATGACGCTGTTCAGGCGCCGCAGCGACGCCTTCTTCAAGGACCCCGAGGCGGAACTGAGCGCGGCACGAAAAAGCTTGCGGGCAAGGCCGAAGGAGGAGTTGCTCGCGTGGGGCACCGCCGAAACAGTCGTAGCGCTGACGCCGTTCGCCCTCGCCGTCGTACAGGGCGTACTCACTTCCCTGATCGAGTCAGTGGCCTCATCAGCCATCGACCGCAGCCGGGAAAGCGTCGCACGGCTGCTCCGGCGGACACTGCGACGCCCGGCTGCCGACGAGGCGACGCCGAACGCACCCGGCGCTGTCTCCGAGGACGAAGAACCCCTCACCGCCGAACAGTTGAGCACGATGCACGCCCGTGCCCGCGAACTTGCCATGGCCCAAGGTCTGGATGAGGACAGTGCCCTACGGCTCGCCGACGCCCTGATCGAGGAACTGAGGCGCTGACAGTGTGGACGTTCCCACCGGCCACGGGTACGCGGCAGCCAGAGGCCCACTGCGACCACGCCACCGTGGGCCACCCCGACCCGTTCGGTCTTCCCGACGGCGTGAAGTTCCGCTTCGTCCTGCTCGTCACCGCTCTTTTCGGGACCTCCGCGTTCATCTGGAACCTGCTCTACTACGCAGTCCATCCCCGGGCCGCGGACATCTACACGGCCTGCGTGGTGAAGGCTCACGTCGCACCGGGAGCCACGCCAGGCAGCTACACAAAGGAATTCCTCGCGTGCACCGCACCCGGTAGGCACGAGGAGACGCTGTGGGTTCTCTCAGGCCTGGCGCTGCTGGCACTCACGACTGCCGCCCTCCACGTGTCCCTCCCGTGGCTGCGGACGGCGTGGCAGCGACTCGCACCCCTGCGACCCGACATCGATCCCGGGGAAGCCGCGCTGTCGAAGGTCCTTGAGTCACTGGTCGCACAGGCGGGCCTGCGCGTGAAGCCGCGCTTCTACGTGGCCCCGAACTGCAAGCAGGCCGGCGCCCTCGCCTTCGGCAGACTCGGCGACTACCGGGTGAGGCTCAACTACGGACTCATCGACAAGGGCGCCGAGGACCCGGAACACCTGCGCACCGTAGTACTGCACGAACTGGCGCACATTCGTAACCGGGACATCGACATCACCTACCTCACCGTGGCGCTGACCTTGTCGTTCGTCCCGCTCGGGCTCATTCCACTCGCCGTCGCCCTGGCCGGGACCGACTCCGGGAACGCACTGGACGTGGGCTGGCGCGCGGTGGTCCTCGTCGGCCTGGTCTGTCTGACGGCAGCTGCCGTGCTGCGTGTCCGGGAGACCGCAGCCGATGTCCGTGCCGCCTCCTGGAGCGGTGCTCGGGCGGGGCTGCTGCGGCTGTTGACCACCCCACCGACACCGGGACAAGGCCGCTGGTTCTGGCTCCGGGGGCCGTTGGCGCTGCATCCCTCCGGCCCGCAGCGTGCCGCCCAGGTCCGGTGCCCGGCGGGACTGTTCCGTCTCGGCTTCACCGAGTGCCTGGCTGTCGGGCTGTCCGCCACGGTCGCCGTGTCAAGTCTGAGCACCCTGCTGTTGACCGCTTTCATCGGTCCCGACGCTCGGACAATTCCCTGGGCCATCGCCCTGGTACTCGCCCCCTTGGTGGTGGCAGTGACCGGGGCCGGAATGTGGCGGGCCACGGCGTGGGCGAGGGGACAAGACCCGGAGGCGGCGGACGGGATCCGCCCCCCGACGGTGCTCCCCGCCTTCGGTCTGACGGTCGGTCTCGTGGTGGGCCGTTACATCGCGGCGGACAACGGCATCGGCGGTGGCGGATCCCTGTTTCCGTCGTGGGCGGCCGGAGTGTGGTCTCTCGTTCTCGGCGTGCTGTTGGTGCTCTTCTTCCGCTGGATGGCGCAGGGTGCCACAGTCTGGCTCGATCCCTTGGGCCGTCCCCTCAGCCGAGCCTGGCCGCTTGCCTGGGTGGCCGCGGTGGTGCCGCTTGCGGTCCTGCTCGCCTGGTGGCTGCTGCTCTACGACATGGCGGACGGTCTCCACGTGGTCAACGAAGGGCTGGTGGCCGACCACCGCGCAGCCATGGGGTTCGCTCCCGCCGGGCCGCTCTGGGCGTGGGCGGCGCTGAACCATCCCATGGCCCTGCTCTTCTACCGCTGGACACCCGCCGTGGTGGCGGCAGCCACTCTCTGGGCTCTTCCTCTCGCGGTGCTGTGGCGCCGGGGTGCGAGCGCACCGTCGTCCGGCTGGGCCCGTCGGGTCATGATGTCCGTCCTCGGAGGAACGGCCGTTTTCACGCTCGTGATGTTCGGCGCCCGCCTGGCGGCCCACTTCGGCGTAGCCGCAGAGCTCCGCGGCAGCCCTGGCTACGCCGGAGTGTTCGAGCACTGGCTGGTCATCGTGGCCGTACTGCTGCAAGGGGTGGTCGCCGCTTTCGTCACCGCACGGCTGTACCACGCACATGGCCGTCCCGCGGTGCTCTTCGGGCTGATGGCGGCGTTCATGACGGGGTGCCTCACGACGGTGGTGTTCCTCGGGTCGGCCGTCGCGGGCGGATGCTGGGACCCACTCGCGCTGGCTTCCGGACCCTGTGGGTTCAACCTCGCTCCGTCCGCCGCGCGCGACAGCCTCCTACGCACGGTCGTAGTGGGCGCCGTGGTGGCGGTGGTCGGAGCCGGAACGGCCGCCTCGGTCCGCTCCTCGTGGACACGTCGGCGAGATGCACGCGCTCGTGTCCCCACCGGTCTCGCGCCCGTCTCCCGCGGACAGCGAGCCGTCCTCTCCGCAGCCGGCGTATTGGCCCTGTCGGTGGTACTCACCGGGCTCACGATCCAGACGAGTGCCGGCCGGCCCGAAGTGGCCTCCCGCGGGGCCGCCGCGCGTGCCTGTCAGAAGCTCGACGAGGTCATGAGCAACGCGGACCACATGACCGGAGCGGACAAGAGCGCAGGGCTCTTCGAGGCCGTGGGGCTGGCCGAGGACGGCCACAACACCGCTCTCGCCACAGCGCTCCAGGACTTCGTCCGCGCCGCGCAGAGACAGGACCTCCACGCCTTCGTCGACGCCGGCGAACGCATCCGCGCACAGTGCGTGGCAGAGGGGTCCCCACTGCGGTCGTTCTGACATGACAGAAGCGGCGGCGGATGCGGATGCTCCCTTCCCGCCAGGCCGGAGCCCATGGGAGCGGAACCGGCCCACACCCGTGCCCGGCCGAAAAACCATGGTGTCTCGGACGGCACTGCCGAGGTGCTGATGAAGTCTTACGGACCAGTGACGTGACGGGCGTGGCGCTGTCGATCGGCGGGCGCGCGACCCTAGCGTCGGGGGAATGCGAGTACTGGTCACCGGCGGTGCCGGGTTCATCGGGTCCCATGTCGTCGAGGCGCTGACCGCGCGCGGGCACGAGGCGGTCGTGTTCGACCTGCGTGACGGTCCGGACGTGCGCGACGGCAAGGCGGTCGCGTCCGCGTTGCTGGGCGTGGACGCCGTATGCCACCAGGCGGCGATGGTGGGACTGGGCACGGGATTCGGCGACGCGCCCGACTACGTCTCGCACAACGATCTCGGTACGGCGGTGCTGCTGGCCGCCATGGGTGACACAGGGGTGCGCCGGCTGGTGCTCGCCGGGTCGATGGTCGTCTACGGCGAGGGCTCCTATGCCTGCGAGTGGCACGGACCGGTGCGGCCGGGGCCCCGGTCCGTGGCCGATCTGGACGCGGGGCAGTTCGAACCCCGGTGTCCGCGCTGCGGTGAGGAGTTGACGCCGGGGCTGGTCGACGAGGACGCACCGGTCGACCCCAGGAACGTGTACGCGACGACCAAGCTGACCCAGGAGCATCTGGCGGCGGCATGGGCGCGGTCCACGGATGGTTCGGCCGTGTCGCTGCGCTACCACAACGTGTACGGCCCGAGGATGCCGCGCGACACCCCGTACGCCGGGGTCGCCTCCTTCTTCCGGTCCGCGCTTGCGCGTGGTGAGTCGCCCCGCGTCTTCGAAGACGGCGGCCAGCGGCGGGACTTCGTGCACGTCAGGGATGTGGCGGCGGCCAACGTGGCGGCTCTGGAGTCCGAGCCCGAGGAGGGGACGCTGACCGCCTACAACACCGGCAGCGGCGACCCCCACACGGTCGGGGAGATGGCGCGGGCGCTGGCCGCCGCGTACGGCGGACCTGCTCCTGTGGTGACCGGGCAGTACCGGTTGGGGGATGTCCGCCACATCACGGCGGACTCGTCACGGCTCCGGGCCGAGCTGGGCTGGAAGGCCGAGGTCGAATTCGCGGAGGGGATGCGCGAGTTCGCGACGTCGAAGCTGCGCGGGCAGGAGTAGCCGGCCGGGGATCACTCACCAGCCGGCCGGGGATCAGTGGTGGGCCGGACGCCGGTCGGCAGCCGGTCGGCGAGCAGAATTCGGCCAGGGACAGGTCAGCGGTGGGTCGGCGGGCACCAGCCGCTCAAGGAGGCCGCCGGTGTCACGCCTCGGCCATGGGAAGCGTCACCTCGAAGCGGCAGCCGCCCGACACATTCCGTACGGCGGCCCGGCCCTGGTGGGCCTCGACGATGCCGCGCACGATCGCGAGCCCCAGCCCGGCCCCGGCCGGCGGGGTCCGCGCGTGCGTGCCGCGCCAGCCGGTGTCGAAGACGCGCGGCAGATCGTCTTCCGGGATACCGCCGCGGCCGTCCGTCGCAGACAGGACGACACCCTCGGCACACCGTTCGGCGGCTACGGCGACGGTGCCGTCGGCCGGTGTCCTGCGGATGGCGTTGACCAGCAGGTTCCCCAGCACCCGGCTCATCTCCTTGCCGTCGGCCTCGACCGGCACCGGTTCGATCCAGTGGCCGACCAGCCGTACACCGTGTTCCCGCGCCAGCGGGTCGGATGCCGCAGAAAGAACGCGAGAAGGTCGAACTCCCTTACAGTCAGGGCTAGTTCAGAACCCTTCTTGGTGGCGCGGCGGCCGGCCGGGTCGACGGTGAGGTCGGCCGAACGCAGGGTGCGTGCGGCGGTCGCGGGCCTGGTGCGCCGTAGCACCGACTCGACGCGCAGGACCAGTTACCGGGGGCTGAACGGCTTGGTGACGTAGTCGTCGGCCCCGGCCTCCAGACCCAGGATCCGGTCGTCCTCGTCGCCGCGCGCAGTCAGCAAGATGACCGGCACAGGACCGGGCCCGCGCTTCCGGCGGCATACTTCAGGTCCGTCGATACCGGGCAGCATCAGGTCGACCACCACCAGGTCGGGCCAGTGCGTGGCGGCCCGGGCGAGCGCCTCCGGCCCGTCCTCTGCGCGGTCCACCGCCTACCCGGCACGGTCGAGATACCCGGAGACGACCTCGGCGACGGTCGGATCGTCGTCCACGACGAGGATGCGCATCGTGTCCCGGGGCCTGCTCAGGACGGGTACGGCGGTTGGGGATTCGTTCGGCTGCTGCATGTCGTCCAGCGTTCCACCAGCCGCGCCCGCCACCCGTTTTCCTGCCTCGACGTCCGCGTTTCGTAAGGACCGGAAGCCCGATATGCCGGATTCTCGCCCGTAGGGTGAAAGCCGTGACGACCTCCCCTGCAATGGAACCGGACCCGGCGCCTGTCGACGTGGTCCTCCCCTGTCTGAACGAGGCCGAGGCCCTGCCCTGGGTCCTCGCCCGCATCCCGGCCGGCTGGCGCGCGCTCGTCGTGGACAACGGATCCACGGACGGTTCGGCGGAACTCGCCCGTGGCCTCGGTGCCACCGTCGTGCGTGAAGAGCGACGCGGCTTCGGTGCCGCCTGCCACGCCGGGCTGACGGCCGCCACCTCGGACATCGTGTGCTTCTGCGACTGCGACGCCTCGCTCGACCCGTCCCTGCTGGCGCCCTTCGTTCGCGAAGTGCGGGACGGCGAGGCCGACCTCGTGCTCGGGCGACGCCGCCCGCAGGGACGAGGGGCCTGGCCCGCGCACGCCCGGGCCGGCAACCTCGCCCTCGCCGGAATGCTGCGCCGCCGTACCGGACTTCGCCTGCACGACCTCGGCCCGCTCCGTGCCGGCCGCCGCGCGGATCTGCTCGCCCTCGGCCTGACGGACCGCCGCAGTGGCTACCCGCTCCAGATGGTGGTCCGTGCCGCCGACGCCGGACTGCGCGTCACCGAGCACGACGTGCCGTATCGGCCGCGCACCGGCGCCTCCAAGGTCACCGGGACCTGGCGCGGAACCTGGCAGGCCGTGCGGGACATGCGTCGCGTCCTGGCCGAACCCCCGGCAGCCACGAGCCTGTCGGGCACCGGCTCGTTCTCCGCACCTCAAGGAGCGAACTCCCTGTGACCACCCTGCTCGTCATCGCCAAGGAACCGCTGCCGGGCCGGGTGAAGACCCGGCTGACCCCGTCGTTCACACCCGGGGAGGCCGCCGCGCTCGCCGAGGCGTCGCTCGTCGACACCCTGCACGCGGTGCTGGCGACACCCGCGCGGCGCCGGGTCCTGGTGCTCGCCGGAGAGCCCGGCCCCTGGCTGCCGCCGGGCTTCGACGTCGTACCGCAGTGCGGCGGCGGGCTCGACGAGCGGCTCGCCGCCGCGTTCGCCGCCTGCGACGGGCCCGCCCTGCTCATCGGCATGGACACCCCGCAGGTGACGCCCGACCTGCTCACCGTCGACTTCGCGGACTGCGACGCCTGCTTCGGGCCGGCCGAGGACGGCGGCTTCTGGGCGCTGGGCCTCGCCGAACCCGACCCGGAACTCCTGCGTGGCGTACCGATGTCGACGCCCACCACCGGCGCCGTACAGCGCGCCCGGCTGACCGCCGCGGGGCTCCGCGTCCGCGACCTCCCGAGCCTGCGCGACGTGGACACGGCGTACGACGCCGGACTGGTCGCCGCCGCAGCACCGGAGGGGCGGTTCGCCAGGGAACTGGCGAGGCTGCGAACGGCAGTTGCCCGGTGAGCGCCGGACACGAGACGCGTCAGCCTGCGGCGGAGGGAAGTCCTGCGCTCGCCCTTATGAACCACCCCTCACCGAAGGCGGATCGCAGCGCTGTGTCCGCGCACGTCGTCGGGCGGCTTCCCTCCGCGTCGCCCGATGTCACGGCCCGCTCCTGGTCCGCCGACCCGTACACGGACGCTCTGCGCACCGGTCGCGGCCCTCTCTACCTCCGCCGAAGCGACGGCTGGCTGCTGCCCCTGGAGGTCGAGCGCTGGTGCGCCGAGGCCGATGCCGCCGACCGGGAGGTGCTGGGGCGGTGCGAAGGTGCCGTGCTCGATGTCGGCTGCGGTCCCGGGCGGCTCGTGACGGCGCTCGCCCAGCAAGGGTGGCGCGCGTTGGGTGTCGACGTCAGCGAGGCCGCCGTCGCGCACACCGTCCGCCTCGGCGGACAGGCACTGCGCCGGTCCGTCTTCGATCCCCTCCCCGGCGAGGGCCGCTGGGACACAGCCCTCCTCATCGACGGCAACGTCGGCATCGGCGGCAACCCGGGCGCCCTGTTGCGACGGATGTCCCAACTCCTCGTCTCCGGCGGACTGTTGATCGCCGAGACGGCACCGGTCGATGTCGACGAACGCGTACAGGTGCACGTCGCCGACGGGCGCGGCGCCTCCGGCACGGACTTCCCGTGGGCCCGTCTGGGCACCCCTGCCCTGCTGCGCCACGCCCGCCGGGCGGGGTGGCGCCCGGAAGGTCAGTGGGCGGCGGGCGGTCGCTCCTTCCTCGCCCTGCGCAACCGCAGGACGAGCAGCGCGGCCGAGCCCCCGAAGAGCACCGCCGTGACCAGCAGCCAGCGGGACAGGAACCCGTCACCGGAGAGGCCGGTGGCGGACCTGTAGTGGTTCGCGACCTGCCCGCTGATCAGCGGGAACCACACCAACAGCAGGAGGCCGGAGAGCATCGCCGGGACACGGACGTAGATCGTCCACCTCCTGCGGCCGACCGCGCCCAGCGCTCCTGCCAGGGCCCGGTCGGCCCCCGCGTACAACGGCACCAGCACCAGGTCGTGCACCAGCGCCGCGCCCACGAACCACAGCGCCACCCCGAACCAGTCGTCCGCGAGCAGTCGAACCCCCGCGTACCCGGCGAGCGCGAACGAGCAGGCGAGCAGCAGGAGTTGGAGCGGACTGCCGAGTGCCGGGCGCGTGAACGGAATGCGCATCACAGGTCTCCGAACGTCATACGGGCCACCCATTTGGTGTTGAGCACGCCGGGCGCCGCGGGGACGATGACGCGGGCCGGGTAACCGTGGTCGGGGGTCAGGTCCTCGCCGTTGACGAACAGGGCGAGCAGGGACCGCGGGTCGCCGACCTGGTTGGCGCGCAGGGCCGCACGCCGGAACGCACCGTGGCGCTGGAGCGACTCCACGAGTACGTCGACGGGGTCGTCGTGTCCGACCAGCGCGGCCAGATCCCGCAGTCGTACACCCCGCCACCACTGGTCCGAGGTCGACCAGCCCTCCACGCAGGCGATGGGCAACGCCGAGCTGTGGAGGGCGAGTCGGAGGAGCTGGGGGCGGGCGAGCCGTACGCTGCGGCCGTCGCGCCCGGTCACGACCAGCCGCCACGCCTCCTCTCCGGTCTCCATCAGGCTGATGCCCGCGTAGGCGGCCGTCTTGTTGATCTGGAACCCGCCCGGACCGCCACCCGGTTCGGGGCCGCCGTGCGGTGCGAGGACCGCGGTCTCCCGCAGCGGTCCGTCGAAGCTGCGGCCCGCCGTCGTGCCGAGCAGAAGCAGCGATCCACCGCCCACCACGCCGAGGGCGCCACGCCGCGAGACGGTGGGCTCGGCGGGATCCGGGGACACCAACTCCCCGTCCTCGGCGGCGTGTTCGTCCCGAAGGTGACGCAGATTGTGCAGGGCCACAGGAGTCTTCAGTACGGCGTGCGCCAGGAAGGCGGCGAAGAAGACCCAGGCGCCGTAGAAGTGCAGGGGGTAGAAGGAGCCGGGGAAGATGTAGTCCAGCTGGACGTTGAGGACGCCGGTGGTGAACTCGAACAGGCCGCCGCCCACCAGGAGCAGCAGCGAGAGACGTTCCAGCGCGTGGGCGACGGAGCGGGCCGGCGGCAGGGCGAACAGCTTCGGCACGACCGACCACAGCTTCGCCAGCAGTACGGGGATCAGCGTGATGCCGAGGGTGACGTGCGTGCCCTGCGTGAGGCGGTACAGCCAGGACGGATCGGTCGGCCAGGAGAAGAGATAGAAGCCGAGCAGGCCCTTGTCCGGGGTCTTGTCGTTCACCGGCGACAGGTCCGGGTTGTAGGCCGCGTACGACAGCAGACCCGTCACGAACAGCACGGTGATCCCGACGAGCAGCACGACGCCCAGCACGGACGTGAACCAGGGGCCGCGCAACGGGCTGCGCCAGAACGCGGGTGAGGAGGGGGAGCGTGGCATGACCCGACCGTAGGCCGGGGACCCCCTCCAAACGGGTTCGCAAACCATGACGAAACACTGACGTCCACTCCGGCGGCGGCTCCAGCGGGCACATCGCGGCCTAGCGTGTCGGTGTGAACCGCGATCTTCTCCGCGACCGTCCCCGTACCCGTCCCGACGACCGTCCCCATGACGTTCCGGGCGACCGCCGGCGGGACCTCGTCCGCGACCTGGCCGCCGCCCTCGCCGCCTCCCTGCTCGTCCTGGTGGCCGCCCTGGTCGGCACGGCCATCCAACGCCGTGACCATTCGCTCTTCGTCGGCTGGCCACCCGTTTTCGCCCAGTGGGAACCGCACATCGGCCCCGGCACCCCGTCGGCGCTCGCCGTCGCGGTCGCCGTCGTCGCCTACGGTCCCGCACTCGCCGCCCGACTGCCCTGGCGGGCCCTGCTGTTCACCGCCTGGGGCACCGCCATGGCGTGGACGTTCTCGCTGGCCCTCGTCGACGGCTGGCAGCGCGGCATCGCCGGACGGCTGACGACCAGGAACGAATACCTCACGGTCATCGGCCGCTTCCACGACATCCCGAGCACCCTGCGCGACTTCACCCACCACATCCTCAGCCACTCCCCCGCGCCCTGGCCCGCGCACATCGCCGGGCATCCCCCGGCTGCCACCGTCACCTTCGTCCTCCTGGACCGGATCGGCCTGGGCGGCGGAGCCTGGGCGGGCGTCTGGTGCATCACCGTCGGAGCGACGGCCGCCGCCGCGGTCCTCGTCACCGTGCGCGTCCTCGCCGGCGAGCCGCTCGCCCGCCGTGCCGCGCCCTTCCTCGTCCTCGCACCGGCCGCCGTCTGGATCGGCACCTCGGCCGACGGCTACTTCGCGGCGGTCGCCGCCTGGTCCGTCGCCTTCCTCGCCCTCGCGGTCACCGGACACCGTCCGCGAACGACCGGCCTGGCCTCCGGCCTCCTCTTCGGCCTCACCGCGTATCTCTCGTACGGCCTGACACTGTTCGCCGTGATCGCGGGCGCCGTCCTGCTGCTCGGCCACCGACGGCTTCGCTCCCTCCCTTATCTCGTCGCCGGACTCGCCGTCGTACCCGCCGTGTTCACGCTGTTCGGCTTCAACTGGTGGGAGGCGTACCACCTGTTGATCACTCGCTATTACGAAGGGGTCGGCGGGACGCGGCCGTACAGCTACTGGGTGTGGGCGAACCTGGCCTGCACCGCGCTGATCGTGGGACCGGCGACAGTCGTGGGGCTGCGGCGGGCGGGCGCCGCATCCGCACGTCCCCAACTCCGGGACCTCCGGGCCGGTTTCCGTACGGCCCCGCCCGAACACCGGCTCGCCCTGCTCGCGTTCGCCGCGCTGCTGGCCCTCCTCGTCGCCGACCTCTCCGGCATGAGCAAGGCGGAGACGGAACGCATCTGGCTGCCGTTCGCGATGTGGCTGCTCCCTGCGTGCGCGCTCCTCCCCCGGCCCCGCGCCTGGCTCACCGCGCAGGCCGTCCTGGCTCTGCTCCTCAACCACCTGCTGCTGACCGGCTGGTGACCCTCGCAGGCGGGGACCGGACAACGGACCAGAGCGCGCCTCCTTGATGAGTCGATCCGCTGATCGGTGCCCGTTGAAGGCTTGCGGTATCGCCGTGGAACGGCACGTGATCAAGGACATCGGCGCGGCCGCGAACTCTCTCCACCGCCAGCCGCCGCCAGCACGTCATGCCCGAGCCGGAGCCGGGTTCTTGGGGAAGGTCGTCCCCTGGATCCCGGTATGCGGCACGAACAAGATCCCGGGCAAGGCCTGGCGGTCGGGCACCCGCAGGCGCCCTTCCGCCTGCTGGGGCGGCGGCTCGGGCGGCAGTGCCTCGATGAGGGACCACGACTCGTCCGACGCGATCCACGGCCGCGACTGACGCTGCACCACGACCACATCAACGAGCGATCAAGCCGACAGTCACATGATCATTCCGCTTTTGTTGGACGCAGCCCGATCTCATCCCTGTCGTACTCGCGAGCCGACGAGTCCGGTCACATCTCCGTGGCGTCCGTAAGATCGTCGATGTTGGTGAGCTTCGTATCGTTGAACTCCACCAGCACGCCGAGTTCGCTCAAGCCGGCGGCATCGCACTCGGCGAAGCGCACCGTCCAGCCCTGACCACTGCCGAAGGTGAGCTCCGCGCCGCCCAGCACCGTGCCGGAAGGCAAGGCAAGCCGGTCCACGACAGTGCTGCGTGCCAGTGCGCCCAACCCGGCCCAGCGCCGCAGCGTCCGGGCGACAAAGTAGACGTCGGGCGGCAACTCACTGGAAGCCGCCATCAAATTGACGGTCACCGTTTCATCGGTCTCCGTCGGCCGATAGCCGCTGATCGTCCAACAACGAAAGTTGTCGGGAGCCGGGACTTCGGCAAACGTGCCGACCCTGGGGACGACGAGTTCCGCGGGCATATCGGCGAACATCTCACCGAGCCGACGCGCCACCTCGTTTTCCACCCAGCTCTTCACCATCCGTTCGGGGGGTGCGTGGTAGAGCTCGGCGAGCGCGAGCAACCCGGACCATGTGGATTCATCCAGGCTGATTCGCAGGTCTGGCGTGTTCATCACCCCATGGTGGCAGGGCGCTGTCGCCCGCATCATCACGTTCTCCGGCTAGGCCGAGCAAGAGGACCCCGGCCGCGGGACCTCGTTGGTCCCAAAGGGAGTCGGCCACATTTGCGGAGGGGCCTGTCGTGACACGACCCCGTCGCCGGGGCGTGGCTGCGGGGGAACCGGGCAGCCCGTTGCTAGCTTGCCCCGTGTGACAAAAACACTTAAGTCGGGCTTTTCGTCTCATCACTTCCGGGCTTCGGCCGCGCTCACGGTCGTCGGTGTCGCCTGCACCTGCACTCTGACCGTCACGACGCTGGCCGCCGGTCCGGCCGCGGCCGCGAGCCGCGCGCCCGTGAACATCGGCAATCCGGTGGCGGGCAGCAACGGCTTCGGCGTGGTCACCGAGGCCGACGCGACGCTCGGCAGTACGGAGGCCGAGGGCCCGGTGGCGGTCGGCGGGAACCTGACCTACGGAGCGGGCTACAACGTCGCTCTGAACAATGCGGGTACGTTCACCGCGCCGGGCGACGCCCGCCCCACCGCACTGCTGGTCGGCGGGGCCGTCGACTACGCGGGCAGCAGTCCGTCGGGGGTGCTCAAGGTGCTCCAGAGCGGCTACGTCAAGATCGGCGGCATGACGGGCAGCACGGCCCTCGACCAGGACGCCAACGGTGCCAGTGTCAACACGCACGTGGTGGCCTCCGGCGCGGCCTACGACTCCACGCCCCGCATCGAGCTGAACACCCAGCAGCCCACGGCCTCCGTCGCCCAGTCCGGGCTGATGGACTTCGCGTCGCTGTTCTCCACCTACCGCGACCGTTCCGACACCATGGCCGGGTGCTCGGCGAACGTGACCCTGCTCGACGGGAACGGCGATCCGCTGCCCGACCAGGACGTCGTTCCTCCCGGATCGAACATCAAGATCGCACTGACGTCCGGCCGCACGAACGTCCTGCGGCTGACGGGCGAGCAGCTCAACAACATCGACGTCCTGACGTTCCTGAACCCGCCGACGGCTGACACCCCCTTGCTGATCAGTGTCGATACGACGGGGACGAACAGCTCGTTCACCTGGCACACGCCGACGATGGCCGGCGTCTCGGGCACCCAGGCGCCGTACATCCTGTGGAACTTCGCCGACGCGACCGACATCACCATCGCGGACGGCGACTCGCTGGAGGGCACCATCTACGCCCCGCGCGCCAAGCTCACCGACCTGGACCCCTCCAACATCGAGGGCGACATCATCACCCGCGAACTCGTCGCAGGACCGCTCTCGGGCGGCTCGGGCGGCGGCGCCGTGAACGCCGGCGAGATCCACTACTTCCCGTTCGACGCCCAGCTCCAGTGCGACTCGACGCCCACGCCGAACGCCACCGGAACCGTACGGGTGGTGAAGAAGGACGCGCAGAGCGGTGCGGTGCTGCCCGGAGCGCAGTTCGCCCTCTGGAAGGAGACGAACGGCACCACCGGCCTCCAGACGACCGGAACCGACCCCGACACGCAGGTCGGTGACACCTGCACCACCGGCGCCGACGGCATCTGCTCCCGCGAGGTCGAGACCGGCACCTACTACTGGCAGGAGACGAAGGCCCCGATCGGCTACGACCTCCCCTCCCCCGCCGTGTTCGGGCCGCTGGTGCTGACCACGGCCAACGCGTCCCAGGGCGTCACGGTCACCGCGAACGACACCAAGACCCCGGCGCCGTCCGTCCACGGGAGGATCGTGATCCACAAGACGGACGCGAAGAATGGGCGCCGGCTGCCCGGCGCGGTCTTCCAGGTGTGGAAGGAGACCAACGGCGTCCGGGGCCTGCAGACCCGCGGCCGGACCGCGGACACGAAGGTCGGACCGGCCTGCGCCACCGACACCCGCGGCACCTGCGCCTTCGACGACCTGGAGTACGGCCAGTACTACCTCCAGGAGAGCGCCGTCCCGGAAGGCTATGTCCTGCCGAGGAACCCGGTGAGCGGCCCCTACACCGTCGACGGAGGCAGCCACGACGTCACGGTCGAACTGTCCAACACACGGGGCGAGCCCCCCAAGGGCGGCAAGGGCTGATCCTGCCGGGCCGTGGCGTCAGGCGCCGGTGCCGGGTTTGACGCCCCACACGTAGACGGCGTCGTCGATGTCGAGGAGATCCCACAGGACGGCGGCATCGGCGACGGTGAGGTTGACGCAGCCCGCCGAGCCCCCTCCGTCGTAGAGGTCTCCGGGATGGCCGTGCAGAGCCTGGCCGCCGTCGAAGAACTGCGAGTACGGCATGGGCGCGTCGTCGTAGAGCGTGGAGACCTGGTCGCGGTTGCGCAGATAGATGGCGTGCCAGCCCGGCCGGGTCTCCTGCGCGTTGCGGCCGGTGCGGATGGCCACCGGCCCGAAGCGGACCTTGCTTCCGGTCTGCACCCACAGGATCTGCCGGTCCATGTCGACACAGGTCACCCGGTAGGACCGCACCGGACATCGCCCGGCGGCGTTCGGGTTCGTTCCCGCCGCTGCGACCACGGTGGCGCGGTAGGTCCCGAGATCGGCGTAACCATCCTGCCGGGACGTCCCATGCCCGGCCTGGAAGGCGCGGACGGCCCGGCAGTCGGCCTCGGACTGCCGTCCGTCGACGGGGCGGCCGAGGTACTTCTCCAGGTCGCGCTGGTAGGGCCCGGTCGGAGCCGTGCACGCCGTGTCGGCCGACGGAGCGGTAGCGGCTCGCGCGGCGACGCACGGGGACAGCAGTACCGCCGTGGCCGCCAGAGCACACG
Source organism: Streptomyces sp. NPDC090083 (assembly GCF_044747445.1). Lineage (NCBI taxonomy): Bacteria > Bacillati > Actinomycetota > Actinomycetes > Kitasatosporales > Streptomycetaceae > Streptomyces > Streptomyces sp. NPDC090083. The sequence continues at coordinate 163,872 of NZ_JBIVED010000005.1, forward strand.
TGAGGCGTATGGAGGAGCGCACGTCGAGGCCTCTCGGTAGGGTGCACGTCTCCCCCAGTCGACCAGCGGCAGGCTCCCGGGCCCATCCATGCACGACCGGTCGAGTGACCGGCTCGTGTGCGGACAGGAACTCGGATGAGCACCCGGAAACATCACCGGGCCCCGGAATCCAGGCCTCGCCGAAACACGGACGGCCCGCAACCATCCCCACCGCCCGACTTCCTGAAGTGGTGGCACGGCGTCCACTCCTGTCCCGCCCGAACGGACGCGTGACACCTTGCTCGGCGATAACCGGCGACTTGCGGCCAGCACCCACCCCACGACATCCGAACCAGGACGCCGCCCGGCGGACCGAACCGACCCCCGCGCGGGAGCCCTTCGCTGTGCTGTTGGGCGTTCCGCCTCACGGCTCAGCGCCGGCGTCATCATCGACCAGGGGCTGGAGACCTTCTCGTGGACCGCGCATAGACGCTGTCCCGTCCGCTGATGCTTCTGCTGGGTGCCGAGCGGTCGACTCAAGGGCCGGACAACCCGCACTTTCGATCGGCGAGCATCCGCAACTCCACAGACGACACTCGGCCCCGTTTCGACCTCGTGTCCATCGGTGATCAGCGCCCAGGTCGCGATGCGTGGGTCCGCAGTCGCCGCGTGGAATGCTCAGCGGCCCTGTGCTGTGAGGAGCGTGTCGAGGCGCGGGTAGACGGTGCGTGCGTTGTGTTCGTGTATCGCGGCCAGGCGGTCGGCAGGGAGACCGGCCGCCTCGGTGTACCGCCGGGTGTCGTCGAAGTGGTGGCCGGTGCACGGGTCGATGTCCCGGACCGCGCCGATCATCTCCGAGGCGAAGAGGATGTTCTTCGTGGGGATGACGTCGAGGAGCAGGTCGATGCCGGGTTGGTGGTAGACGCAGGTGTCGAAGTAGACGTTGTCGAGGACGTGTTGTTCGAGCGGGGGCTTGCCGAGGGCCATGGCCAGTCCCCGGAATCGGCCCCAGTGGTAGGGGATGGCTCCGCCGCCGTGCGGGATGACCAGGCGGAGGGTGGGGAAGTCTGTGAACAGGTCGCCCTGGACGAGTTGCATGAACGCCGTGGTGTCGGCGTTGAGGTAGTGGGCGCCGGTGGTGTGGAAGGCCGGGTTGACGCTCGTGCTGACGTGGATCATCGCGGGGATGTCGTACTCGGTCATCTTCTCGTAGAGCGGGTACCAGGAGCGGTCGGTGAGGGGCGGCGCGCTCCAGTGGCCGCCGGAGGGGTCGGGGTTGAGATTGAGAGCGACGGCGCCGTACTCCTCCACGCAGCGGGTCAGTTCCGGGATGCAGGTGGCCGGATCGACACCGGGCGACTGCGGGAGCATCGCGGCGGGCGCGAAGCGTTCCGGATACAACTGGCTGACCCGGAAGCAGAGTTCGTTGCAGATCGCTGCCCAGGCGGCTGAGGTCTCGAAGCCCCCCACGTGATGGGCCATGAACGAGGCGCGCGGTGAGAAGACCGTCATGTCGATGCCGCGTTCGTCCATCAGCCGCAGCTGGTTGCCGTCGATGCTCTCGCGGAGTTCGTCGTCGGAGATGCGCAGGTCGGAGCGGGTGGGGGCGTTCGTTGGGTCGGTGAGGGAGGCGATCTGCCGGTTGCGCCACCGTTCCAGGGCGGGCGGCGCGGTCGTGTAGTGCCCGTGGCAGTCGATGATCATTGAGTCTTCCTTCTCGCGGAGGTTCCGTCGCCGTGGGCGTCCGACACAGTGGTGGAGGTGATGGCGTCAGAGGTCTTCGGCCGGGTGTGTGGACGGCCGGTCGGCACCGGTCGCCGGGCACGGGTGACACGGCAGACACCGCGACCCGCCCCGGCCAGGTGTGGGTCACCGGTGTCTCCCCGGGCGTCCTGCGTCCTGCCCTGGCAGCCAGACCGGTCACGCCGGACTCGCTTCGCGCGCGGCCGTGCTTCAGGCGACTGCCTGGTAGCCGGCGTCGAGTTCCGCGTGCAGGCGGTCCCGGTCGATCGCGTTCTCCCATTTGCCGACGACGAGTGTGGCCACGCAGTTTCCGGCGATGTTGGTGAAGACGAAGGCGGCCGACAGGATGCTGTGGATACCCAGCACCAGGGCGATGCTGTCCACCGGGATCTTGTGCGTCGTGCTCAGGGTCAGTGCCAGTACCGCGATGGCTGATCCCGATACTCCTGCGCCGCCCTTGGACGTGAGCAGCAGCACCAGCAGGAGACCCACTTGCGCCTGCCATCCCAGATCGCTGCCCGTGGCCTGGGCGAGGAAGACGCTGACCGAGGCGAAGTACAGACACGTCCCGTCGTGGTTGAAGCTGTACGCGGTGGGAAGCACCAGGCCGACCACGGGCTCGTCGACTCCGAGTCGTTCGAGCTTCGCGGTGAGCTGCGGAAAGACGCTCTCCGAAGAGCTGGTGCCGAGCACGAGGAAGAGTTCCGCGCGGAAATACCGCAACAGCTTGAACAGGCTGATGCCCGCGTACCGCGACACCGGCCACAGCACCAGGACGAAGAAGAGCAGGACGATCAGGTAGAAGACCCCGATCAGTTTCCCGAGCGAAGTCAGCGTGCCCAGACCGTACTTGGACACGGTGAAGGCGATGGCGCCGAAGGCCGCGAGGGGTGCGATGCGCATGACCTTGCGGATGATCCAGAACAGCGTCTGCTGGATGTTGCCGACGATGTCCAGCACGGGTTGCGCCCGATCGCCGAGGGAGGCCAGTCCGCAGGCGAACAGGACGGAGAACACCAGGACTTGGAGGATGTCCCCCTCGGCGAAGGCCTGTACCGCGGAGGTGGGCACGAGGCTGACGAGGAAGTCGTCGAAGCCTTCCGACTTGGCGGGCGCGGTGTTCGCCGCCTGGTGCAGCGACGACGGGTCTATGTGCATACCGGCGCCCGGGCGCAGCACGTTGACCACGACGAGCCCGATGACGAGGGCGATCGTCGTGATCACCTCGAAGTACACGAGGGCGCGTACGGCGATGCGGCCGACCTTGCCGAGGTCACGGACGCTGGCGATGCCGTGTGTGACGGTGCAGAAGATGATGAGGCCGACCACCATCTGGATGAGGTGGATGAAGATGTCGCCGAGGAACTGGACGTGGTGTCCGACGGACGGGGCGAAGTTGCCCACGACGACGCCCAGCGCGACTCCGGCGAGCACCTGGAAGGCGAGGTCGTTGTAGAAGCGGCCGGGCGGCTTGACCGGTTGTGCGGGGACGGCCGTGGATGTTGCTTCACTCATCGTCGTTTCCAGTTTCTTCGTTGAAATACTGGTGCGGGAGAAGACCGGCCGAGAGGCGAGGGTCGGGGAAGCGGGCGCTCTGCCGCGCTTTCGTGGGCTGGCTTGGCATGGGCGGGAGCGGCCAGCGCGGGGGTCAGGCGGCGTCGCTGCCGAGAATGCTCCGTGCCGGTTCGAAGATCTCCTCGGCTGTGAGTTCTCTGGGCAGCAGCCCCTGTTCCAGGCAGGCCGTCACGATGAACTCGATCGGCTCACGGAGGCGGTCGATGCCGAAGAGGGTCGGGGAGGGATCGTCGGCCCGGCGTTCGACGGCCGCGTCGGCCCTGCGCAGAAGGCGGTAGGCCGCGCGGACCGCGTGCGGGTCCTGACGGCAGACCGTCGCGCCGGCGACAACCATGTGGTTGACGGGCACGTATCCGTGCCGACGCCACCACTGCTGGTCGCGGGCGTCGGCGTCCGGCACCACGCGGACGAACTCCTCGCCCCCGGGGAGGTCGTTGCCGAGTATCGCGGCGTCGATCCCGCCCTCGCGCAGCATGTCGGGCAGGGATGCTCCGCCGCTCCCGCGCCGGACGAAGCCGGGGTCCGTGTACTGGGCGACGTGGGGTTCGTCGTGGGTGAGCCAGTGCAGGTCCCGCGCCGTGAGGCCGAAGTCCTCGGCGAGGTGTGCGCGTACCCACATTCCCGTGGTCTGGGTGTACGAGCGCACGCCGACCTGTGCGCCGGCCAGGTGTGCCGGCGCGAGGGGCCGGGTGGCATGGGCGATGAGGCAGCCCCGCTGGAAGCGTGCGGCCACCACGGCCGGCAGCAGGACCACGGGGCGGCCGTAGGCGATGGCCTGCAGGGCGGTCACGACGGCCAGTTCGCTGAGGTCGTAGGCCTCCTCGCGCACCATGGGTGCGAAGGCGCGGTGGACCGGTGCGATGTCGGTGAACGACAGGGTGACCCGCTCGTCGCGGATGTCGCCGCTCTTCAGCTGCACGGTGTGGGGGTGGTCGGCGAGGACAGTGCGCAGGACGGAGGGCTCAGGCACGGGTTCCGCCCGTCGTCGCGAGGGAGGGGTAGAACGCGCGGGCTGTTCCGCCGAGGATCGCGCTCTGGTCGTCGCCGGAGAGGCCGGACAGTGCGCTCCGGGCCTCGTCGAGGAGACCGAGGAGACCGCCCTCGGCCGCGGGGAAGTTGGAGCCCCACGCGATCCGTTCGGCGCCGTACGCGGTCACCAGGTCGGCCAGGAACTCGTCGGCCGTGGACCTGCCTGCCCTGGCGGCGTCCAGGGCGCGGTGGGTGAGTTTCAGGTGGACACCGGGGTGGATCGCCAACTCGAAGAGTTCCCTGGACAGTTGGTAGGGGCGACCGTCGGACAGGTCGGGGCGGGCGCAGTGGTCGAGCAGTACCCGCACCCGGGGAAAGCGTTCCAGCAGGTTCCGCAGGGCGGGCAGACCCTGGATGGTCATCTGCAGACACACGGGGATGTCGTTCTCCTCCGCGTAGGCCCAGGCGGGGTACGAGCGCTCATGGCCGAGCCAGTCCGCCTGGCCTGGCATCGTCGTCCCGGTGGTGAACAGACGGAAGCCGGACAGCCCTTCGTCCTGCCACTTCTTGATCTCCGCCACCGCGTCGTCCGCCAGGGCGTCGACGGAGTAGACCCCGGCGAATCGGTCCGGATGGGTCCGGACCGCTTCGGCGACGTAGCGGTTGTCGTGGCCGTAGACCGTGGACGCCTGCACGACGACGGCCCGCGAGACACCCGCCTCGTCGAGTGCGCGCACCAGTCCGTCGATGTCCACGGGGTGCGCCTGCGACCACGCGGACTGCCGTCCCCCTACTGGGGCGTGTGGATAGCGCGTGCTGTCCGGTGAGATCACGTGGGTGTGCGTGTCCACGATCTCCATCAGGCCTCCCAAGGTCCTCGAATCGGTGCCGGCCTCTCGGCATGGCCGAAAGCCGTACTCAGACTGAAGTCCAGGGCGACAGGATTGTCAACAATTTTATCCGATCATTTTTACAGCTATCCTGCGGCCCAGGCTTCCGATCACACGGGAAGGAGGCAGCCGGCAGGAGTCTGGGACGGCGCCGGGACTGGCGCTGACGTGGGACGACGTCCGACGGAGGCCCAATCGAGAGGCCGTCGCACAGACGCGCCCAGACACAGTCGCGCGGACACGTCGAAAGCAACGCTCCGCGCCGTCGACCGCAACCGGGAAGCCAACAGGGCCCGCTCCACCGCGCCACGCACCGGCCATCAGGAGACGGATCCCGACATGCACCCCACGGAACGCGGGTCGCCGCCGCGCGGACGGATCCGCTCGCGCGCAGCAGGGCAGGAGGCCGGGACCGAGCCGGACCCGGCCAGGCCCAGGCCCGGCCTGCCTCGCCCGGTCCGGTCCGGATCGGATCGGATCACCGAGGGTCAGGTGGCCACGGGAGGCTTCACGGCCACGGCCCGCACCAGGCAAGACCGACCGAAGAAACCTGTGTCACAACCGCCTTGAAACCGGACTGTTCTCGGACCGGGGAGCAAGACGGCTCGCGATCAGAGGCCGCGGAAGCGACGGTCGCCGCGCCTCATCCGCCCCGAGGACGGTTCCGGCGCCACATCCCGGCAGAGCACAACTCGACACGTGTCCGCCGACCGGCGTCAGCACCCTGCCACGCGGCCGGACCCGGCCGGGCCGCAGGTGTCAGCCCACGGACTCGACGGACAGGGAGGTCCTGCTCGCACGCAGTTCGTCGATCACACTGGCCAGTTGCGCCCCGGCGGCAGCGTCGGCGGCATCGGCGTCACCGGAGACGACGGCGTCGATGATGGACAGGAGTTGCGGCAACGACTGCTGCGGGCGCCCGGGCCGCATCGCGAGGCGGAACTGGAAGCGCACCATCTGCGTGTTGAGCCGCTCCAGTTGGCGTTTGGCGACCACCTGGCCGCTGAAATCGATGATGAGGTCGTGCAGCCTTCGGTTGAGCGCCGAGTAGGTCTCGACGGCGTTCTCCGCGACGGCCGCGCGCAACTGAGTGCCGACCTCGGTCAGTTCGGCACGCTGCGCCTCGGTCGCGTGCACCGCCGCCCGGCGCGCACACACCCGCTCCAGCGCCGAGCGGCACTCGGTGATCTGGACGGCTTCCTCGATCGAGATCACCCGGACCCGCGCCCCGCGGTTGCGCACAATCTCGACGAGATCGTCGGAAGCGAGATCTGCCAGTGCCTCCCGCACGGAGCTGCGGGTCACTCCGAGCAGCTCGGCCAGATCCTGCACCACCAGCCGCTGCCCGGGCACAAGGTCACCGACCCGCAGGGCGTGCCGGATATGCGTGCTCACACAGCTCCGGGCGGCTGCCCCCTTGATGGGCGCGGTGGTCACCGGCTTCGCCCCCTTCTCGCACGCGGACATACGCCGTCTCGTCTTCACGGGCGTCACGGGCATCGGATGAGATTGCTGATCTTATCAGCGAAGATATTGTCAGCAATTATTGGTGACAGTTCGATCGGCCCGGCGAGGATAGCGCGCGCTCCCACCTCAGCCTCAGCGTGTGCCCATGCCTGAACCCAATGCTTCGTAGCGTCATGCAGGAGAGCCGCGGGACATCCGTACGCCCTGCCTCAGCGGCACGTCCCTGGCCTGTGCAGCCCTCGCAGGCCTGCTCAGGCACACGGGGAGCCTCCGGTGCCGGATCACCTCATCCGGTGCCACCAGGGCAACGTGTGTTGGCGTTTCTCATCAATGTCGGCCGTGACCGATGAGTTCTGTGCGTCTCCATGGTCGATACGGCTGGATACACCGACGGCGGTGGGGCCGTGCTGGAGACATTCCAGCGCGGGACGAAGCAGATGGAGGCTGTAATGAGCGTCGACGACTCCGAGCAGGAGCACACCACACGGACTCTTGAGTCGGGGGCGCGGGTGAGCAGTCCCAGGGTGTTGGTGGCGGGAGCGAGCATCGCGGGACCCGCGCTGGCCCACTGGCTGCGCAGGCGGGGGGCCGAGGTGACCGTGGTGGAGCGGGCTCCCGAGCTGCGTCCCGGCGGTCAGGCGGTGGATGCGCGCGGAGTCGCCAAGGAGGTCATCGGACGCATGGGCCTGGACGCGGCGGTGCGCGCGGCATGCACCGACACCGCCGGCGCGCACACCGTGGACGCGAACGGGCAGGTGCTGGAAACCTTCCGTGCCGACGACGACGGTGGCGACGGGTTCATCGCGGACATCGAGATCCTGCGCGGAGACCTGTCCCAGGTGCTCTACGACGACACCCGCGACCACACCGAGTACGTCTTCGGCGACCGAATCGCCGAACTCGCCCAGGACGCGGACGGGGTCGACGTGGTCTTCGCGAGCGGTGACCGGCGACGCTTCGACCTGGTGATCGGGGCGGACGGGCTGCACTCGGAGCTGCGCGCGATGGTCTTCGGTCCGCACGAGCGGTTCCTCCGCCACCTCGGGCACGTGCTGGCCTTCTACAGTGTGCCCAACGAGTTCGGGCTGGACCGCTGGCTTCTGGAGTACCAGGACCAGGAGTCCGGGCGCTCCGCTCTCCTGCGGCCCATCCAGGACGCCACCCGGGCGATGGCCATGTTCTACCTTCCCTCAACCGACTTCGACGTCGACTACCGTGACGTCGCGGCCCAGAAGCGCCTGCTGCGGGAACGGGTGGCGGACCTGGCCTGGCTGACCCCGGACATCCTCGCGCATCTGGACGACACCCCGGACTTCTACCTCGACCAGGTCGCCCAGGTAGTGATGGACCGCTGGTCGAACGGACGGGTGGTGCTGCTCGGCGACGCGGCGTTCAGTTCGTCGCCGATGTCCGGGCAGGGCACCGGCCTGGCCCTGGTCGGCGCCTACTTGCTGGCCGGAGAGCTGGCCGCCGCCGGATGGGACCCCAGCACCGGGTTCGCCCGCTACGAGGCACGCATGCGCTCGTTCGTCGAGGCCAACCAGGAGATCGGCCGGTTGAACGCCCGCAGCCGCGAGGTCCCCGGGCCGGACGCCGAGCCGCGCCCTGACTTCACCAGCGAGTGGTTCACCGAACTGGTCGGGCGCGCGATCAACGGCGTCGAGCTGCCCGACTACGCGGGGGTCCCGGACTCTGCGGGGGTCGCGGACTCAGCGGCTCCGGCCAGATCGAGCTGAGGGAAATCCCCTAGCTCCCTCAGCTCCCTCAGCTCCCCCAGATCCCCTAGATCCCATGACGAAGCGGCCCATGCGAGCGGGTGGGCCGCGGACTCGCACCTGTCCAACGTCACGCACGGAAGCCGGAGTTCACTCGCGGACGGCAAGCGAATGTGCCCGCGCCGACGACAGCATCTTCTCCGACGATGCCGGCATCCTGGCGGTCTCGGCCGCCCCCGCCCAAGACGAAGGCTCCTCCAGGACGACTCCCGTCACCGGAAGGTCACCCGCCCCTGGGCCGGTGAACGATACGGCACCCTCCGCGTAACCGTCCGCTCCCTCCCGCAGGACAGATCGCTTGCACGCTCAACTTCGGCCAGGACTGGTCTGTTTGAGTCACCGGAAGATCATTAACCTGACCCGTGAACGCAGACATCCAAACCGAGGAGTTCCGTGTCCGCTGCCCCGCCGGTTCCCGACATCCTTTCGTCCGAGTTCGCCGCGGACCCCTACCCCGCTTATGCGGTGATGCGGGAGAGGGAACCGCTCATTTGGCACGAGGCGACCCAGAGCTACGTCATCTCCCGATACGAGGACGTCGAGCGCGTCTTCAGGGACAAGAACGCGGAGTTCACGACCGAGAACTACGACTGGCAGCTGGAGCCGGTCCACGGCAAGACGATCCTGCAGCTCAGCGGCCGCGAGCACGCGGTGCGCCGGGCGCTCGTCGCCCCCGCCTTCCGCGGCAGCGACCTGCGGGAGAAGTTCATGCCGGTCATCGAGAGCAACTCGCGTCAACTCATCGACGCGTTCCGGCACTCCGGCTCCGCCGACATCGTCAGCGACTACGCGACCCGCTTCCCGGTCAACGTCATCGCGGACATGCTCGGCCTGGACAAGGCCGACCACGCCCGGTTCCACAACTGGTACACCGCCGTGATCGCCTTCCTCGGCAACCTCTCCGGCGACCCCGACGTCACCGCCGCCGGGGAGCGCACCCGGACCGAGTTCGCCGAGTACATGATCCCGATCATCCGCGACCGGCGCGAGAACCCGGGGGACGACCTGCTGTCGGCGCTGTGCATCGCCGAGGTCGACGGTGTCCGGATGAGCGACGAGGACATCAAGGCCTTCTGCAGCCTGCTGCTCGCGGCCGGAGGCGAGACCACCGACAAGGCGATCGCCAGCATCATGGCGAACCTGCTGATGCACCCGGAGCAGCTGGCCGCCGTCCGCGAGGACCGGAGCCTGATACCCGCGGCCTTCGCGGAGACACTGCGCTACACCCCGCCGGTGCACATGATCATGCGTCAGTCGGCCACGGACGTGGAGGTCAGCGACGGCACCATACCGGCCGGGGCCACCGTGACCTGCCTCATCGGTGCCGCCAACCGAGACGCGCGGCGCTTCCACGAACCCGACCGGTTCGACATCTTCCGTGACGACCTCACCACGACGTCGGCGTTCTCCGCCGCCGCCGACCACCTGGCCTTCGCGCTCGGCCGTCACTTCTGCGTCGGTGCGCTGCTCGCCAAGGCGGAGGTCGAGACCGGGGTGAACCACCTGCTCGACGCGATGCCGGACCTTCGCCTCGCAGACGGCTTCGACCCGGTCGAGCGGGGCGTGTTCACGCGCGGACCGCAGTCACTGCCGGTCCGCTTCACCCCGAACGGCGGCTGAAACGCACCGTCAGCAGGGGCCTGTCCATCCGGGCAGCAGCCACGCCAAGCCCCTCTCCCCCACCGCCCGAACAGCAGACATCCCGCTGGCCGGGCAGTGGGGGCGCTCCTACTGCAGGCTGGGAGTGAACCGCACCGGCAGCGACGTCAGGCCACGCATCCACACCGACGGACGCCAGTTCAGGTCGTCCGTCTCGACGGCCAGAACCAGGTCGGGCAGGCGGTCCAGCAGTGTCTCCACCGCCGTGCGCGCCATCACGTCCGCGAGGAGTGGAGCCGGATAGGGACAGCGGTGCTCACCGCTGCTGAACGACAGGTGCGCGGAGTTCTCCGCACCCACGTGCGACTCGGGCCAGATCTGAGGGTCGGTGTTGGCCGCCGCCAGACCCAGGACCAGGCAGTCTCCCTCCCGGATCAGACGCCCGCCGAGCTGGGTGTCCCGCACCGCCCAGCGGCCGATGAAGTTCTGCGTCGGGGTGTCCAGCCACAGCACCTCGTTCAGCGCGTCACCCACACTCACCCGGCCACCGGAGACGTTGAGCGCGAAACGCTCATCGGTGAGCAGCAGGCGCAACGTGTTGCAGATCCAGTTCGCCGTGGGCTGCTGCGCGGCGGCGATCACCGAGATCAGATCCTGCACGATCTCCTCGTCGCTGAGCCCGGCCGGATCCAGCAGCATGCGCGAGGTGACGTCCGCTCCCGGCCGCTCCCGCTTCTCCTTCACCAGCTGCATGATCCGGCTGCCGACCCGCATGTACGCGGCCACCGGGTCGTCGCCCTCGCCGGCGTCGAGCGAGATCCGCAGGTCGTCGACGAGCTGCTCGGTGTCCGCGCTGCCCTGCGGCATGCCGCACATCCAGAGCACCCCGCGGGCCGGCAGCGCGTGCGCGAACGCGCTCATCAGCTCGGCCTCGCCGCCCCCCGCGAACGTGGAGATCAGTTGTCGGGCGATCAGCTCGCACTCGCGGGCGAGCTCGAACTGGTCCACGCCCTCCAGCGCCTGTGTGATCACACCTGCCCGCCGCTGATGCTCCGTCCCCTCGGTGAACAGCACCGAGGGCTGGTAGCCGACGAACGGCAGCAGCGGCCAGTCGGGCGGGATGTTGCCCCACTGGTTCCACCGCCGCGAGTCCCGCGCGAACAGATCGTCGTGACCGGTGACGTAGCAGACCTCGGGATAGCCGAGAACAAGCCAAGCCGGGATGTCGTTGTCCAGGAGCACCGGCGCGACCGGACCGTGCTCCCGGCGCAGGGTGCGGTACAGCTGCGACGGCGTCTGCTGGTACTCAAGTCCGCCCAGGTGCACGGCGGAACCGTGCGCGGGGCAGCCGGGTGGCGGCGCGGACGGGGAGCCGGTGGGGTCGCTCACGGTGTGCTCTCCTGGGACAGGGCCATTGAGTAGAGGTGGTCCACGAGGGTGATGAGGACCTCCTTGCCGGAGGACCGGACCCGGGCGTCGCAGTCGACCATCGGGACGTGCTCGCCGAGCGCGAGGGCCTTGCGGATCTCCTGGAGCGAGAAGCGGTTCTCGTCGTCGTCAAAGCGGTTCACGGCCACCACGAACGGGGTCTTGTGGTGTTCCAGCCTGTCTATCGCGTACCAGGAGTCCTGCATGCGACGCGTGTCGACGAGGACGACCGCGCCCAGCGTGCCGGAGAACAGACGGTCCCACAGGAACCAGAAACGCTCCTGGCCCGGGGCACCGAACAGGTACAGGACCATCCGCTGGTTGAGACTGATGCGGCCGAAGTCGAACGCGACCGTCGTGGTGGTCTTGCGCTCGACACCGGCCGTCTCGTCGATGTCCTGCCCCGCCTGCGTCATCACCTCTTCGGTGCTCAGCGGCCGGATCTCGCTCACCGAACGGACCATGGTGGTCTTTCCCACCCCGAAGCCGCCGACGACGACGATCTTCAGGCCGGTTTCGACGGTATCGCCCAGCGGCGTCCGCTGAGAGGGCAACTCAGAGGTTGCGGAGCCCATTGAGGACCTCCTGGAGCAGGGCGGTTTGGGAGAGCGAGGCGACCGACGGGGCCGCGTGCGGGTGCCGGGCGCTGACCTTGCCCATGTCATGGAGGTCGCCGACGAGAATGCGGGTGACGGTGACGGGCAGTTTCAGCTCGGCGGAGATCTCGACCAGCGCCGCGGGGTGACGGCACAGCTCGAGGATGCGCACGTACTCGGACTGCATGCCGGCGCTGGGTTCGCTCTCGCTGACGATCAACGTCACCAGATCGAAGGTGTCGTCGGCAGTGCTGCGCCCGCCCGTGACCATGTAGAGCCGGTCGGGATCACCCACGTCCACGGGTTTGTGCATCACGCGGAGGCACCTCGGCCGACGGGCGTGCGGGGTTCGGCCCGCAGGTGGTCGCCGATCTGCTCGACGAGTTCCGTCATCTGGTGACCGATGACGCCCGGGTCGGCGTCCTGCTGAGCGATCAGCGCCAGGTGCGCGCCCTCGCCGGCCTCGACGATGAACAGCAGGCCACCATGGAAGTCCGTCATGGAATGCCGTACGCCACCCGACCCGTCCCCGAACTCTACGGAGGCGCCCTGCGCGAGGGCCTGGATACCGGAGCAGATGGCCGCGAGCTGATCGGCCTGGTCGAGCGTCATGTGCTCCGTCCAGCACAGCTTCAGACCGTCCCGGGACAGGACGAGCGCGTGGCGTGAGCCCGGGGTGCGCTCCAAGAGGTTCATCAGGAGCCAGGTGAGGCTGTTGTCAGTGGTCTCCATGGTGGGTGGGACGGGTTATGACCGGTCAGGTCACCCGGCCCGTTCCTCCAATCCATCGGTTACGGCTGCGAGTTGCGGTACTGGTGGGCTGATGCTCGTGAGGAGCGGGGAAGCAGGGATCTGCGGACGGCTGTGGGCGCGGAAGGTCCGTGTTCTAGTCCGCCGCTGTCCCGGGCTCGTCAGCGGGCGGCGTGGTGGAGCTGTCGCCCGCGCCGCCATACCGCGCGCGGTGGAAGGCGCCGAACTGGGCACCTATGTCGCGCGGCGGACGCGGCTCGCGGGCCCCGCCGGAGGCTGCCGGCGGCGCCGGCTTCTGCCGGGCGCGCTCAGCCTCCGCCATGGTGCGGCCCGGCGCGCGTACGGGCAGTCCGTTGTCGGTGAGGGAGTCCGGCACGGGCGCGGGCTTGGAATCGCTCTCCGGAGCCTGAGGCTTGGGTACGACCGGGTCCACGCGCGGCACCGGCATCTCCTCCGACACCGGTACCGGGGCGGCTGCGGGCACGGCCGCCGGGGCGTTGCGGGGCGACTCGATCACGGGTTCGCGCTGTTGGGCCACCAGTTGTGGCGGAAGCAGTACGACGACGCCGGTCCCGCCGCGCGAGGAGGGCCGGTAGTTGACGCTGATGCCGTACCGCTCGGCGATGCGTCCCACCACGGCCAGGCCGAGGCGGGTGCCCTGCAGCGAGGCCAGGTCGGTGACACGGCCCGACACCGACTCCTCCGCCCGGCGCATGGCGGCGTCGGACATCTTCAGGCCGCTGTCCTCGATGGTGACGACGAGACCCGCGCTCCGCTCCTCGACGTAGACGTGCACCTCGTCGATGGGCGGCGAGAAGTTGGCCGCGTTGTCCATGAGTTCGGCCAGCAGGTGCATCACGCCTTCGGAGGCGAAGCCCGCGATCGCAGCCTTGCTGGAAGAGTGCAGGCGCACGCGCCGGTAGGCGGCGATCCGGCCGACGGCACCGCGCAGGATGCTCTCCATCCCGATCGGCTTGTTCCAGACGCGGCTGGAGCGACCGCCCATCAGCAGGGCGAGCCGGTCGGTCATCAGGCCGAGCTGGGAGGTGCTGTGGTCCAGTCGGAGCAGATCGCCGAAGACCTCCCCGCCGTGACGGTCCTGCATGTCCCGCAGATCGGCGAGCATGGAGACCGTCTTCGCCTGAACCCGGCTCAGCGCCTTGGCAGACGCGGCCTGGGCGGCGGCGGACCGGCGCTCGCTGTACGCCAGTTCCCTGACGAACCATTCGGCCACGCCGGACAGCACGGCGTCCTGAGGGAAGTCGAGCTTGGTGAGGACGGTGTTTCCCGAACTCCCCTCCCGCAGCAGAGCCACCGCGGCGGGGAGGGTCTCGGCGGTGAGGCGTTCGAGTTCCGCGTTCCGCCGGGCCAACTGGCTGCGTGCGGTGCTCCGTTCCGCCTCGGCCGCCGCGGCCTGTTGCACCGACTCAGCGAGCTGACCGACGAAGGTCTGGAGTATCCGGCGCAGTTGGGCGTCGGACGGGACGACCACTTGGGAGAGTGCCTCGTCGGCGCTCGCGCCGCTCTTCAGGTGCCGCGTCACGCCCGGCAACGCGACGCCGACGAGCTGGGCCGCCTGCCCCTCCTGGCGCCGCCAGTTGTCCTTGGCCATCTCCAGCTCGCTGCGGCTGGCGTCCGCCTGCCGCACGGAACGGCGCAGGAGGTAGGAAGCGGTGGTGACGACAGCCGCTACGCAGAACCAGGCGACGACCGCCGTGCCCAGCACCCAGGGCCGTGCGCGGCCGGGGGCGAGGAGGACGGCAGCGACAGCCCCTGCGGCCGCGAGGACCAGGGCCACCGGGAACACGGCCGGCAATGAGCGCACCTCGTTCCCTCGTCGACGCTGACGGGGGCGAGCAGGCACTGGCATTCCGCGGTCCCTCGGTCCGTACGAGCAGAGATTGCGTGGGCGACCACACGTCGTCGCCTTCCCGAAGCTCGACCGCAGGGACGGTGGCCTTCCGGATGACACGCGCTGCTCATGCTAGCCACCCTTTCCGGCAGAGGGATCTCACCAAGGACCCCATCGCTCACACGAGTTCAGTAAGTCGGGAAACCAACCTCGCAGCGCGTGAGCGTGATAGGCGACTTCGCCCGTTAATGGATGATCTTGAGGGTGTGGAACGGGATATTCCGTGAAGCACGCGTGCAGATGGGCTCACATCAAGAGCACGCATCACGCAACGACAGGCGACATTCAGCCATGTGCGGGCCGGGAGCGTCACCGGAGCAGCACCGTGGTTATCTGCCTCAGAAGTGCGGAACCCCGAACTACTGGGCCAGTGGCGTTCGTTGGATTCCGAAGCAATTGGCAAAATGCATCGCCGTACATGACCGCGCTTCCGGACTCCGCCGTGGCGCGATCCGGTCGGGGTCCGGTCGGCGCCGCCGACAGAGTCACCGACCGCCTCGGCTTGCGCGGGACATCTCCAGCAGGGCGGCGGCGGAAGGCGACCCGGGGATGGTCGTGTACACGAGCACTATCTCTTCCGGGTCGCTGGTCAGTTGGAGCCCCTCCCATGAGAACTCCAGCTGGTGATGGGGAGGTTGGCAGCGCAGAACGACGGTCGAGTGCGTGGTCTCCAGGACGTGCTGTTCCGACCAGAGCCGCCGGAAGTCCTCGCTGCGCCGGGCGAGTTCATCGATCTCGCGGATGAGCTCCGGGTCCCGGGGCCTCTTGCCGGTTTCGGTCCGCAGGTACGACACCGCCTCGCGGGCCTTCGCCTCCCAGTCGACGTACAGCCACCGGGCGCGCGGATCCGTGAAGACGAGCCGTCCGACGGTGCGCTGTGCGGAGGGGATGCTGTCGAAGTCGGCGAAGACGGCCGCCGCCAGGCGGTTCCAGGCGAGTATCGCGCCTCCCCTGCCCACGAGGTAGGCGGGAGTGCCGGCCATCGAGTCGAGGATGTGCTGCACACTCGGCCGTACGCCGCGGGAGCCCTCGCGGTCGGTGCCCGTGCTCGGCCTCGCCAGACTGAGCAGGTAGCGACGCTCGCCCGTGCTCAGCCGGAGCGCCTCGGCCACGGCGTCCAGCACGGCGTCCGACACCCGGAACGCCTGTCCGCGTTCGAGCCGTATGTAGTGCTCGACGCTGACGGCCGCGAGCGTGGCGACCTCCTCGCGGCGCAGTCCTCTCACTCGTCTGACTCCGTGGTCGGGTAACCCTACGTCCTGGGGGCGCAGTCGGGCCCGGCGGGAGACGAGGAAGTCGCGGAGGGCGTCGAAGGTGTCCATGTCAGGCATCTTTGTGGCTGATCTCCACGCCCGCCAGTAGATGCGAGCTCCGCCGCACGATCCCGCCAGGGCATGGTGTGACCTCCCTCGGGCCTCCCGGTCGTCGCATCCTCGTAACGCGCCCCCTGCCACTGGGGGCACACACCGCGCTGCCGGCCGGCCCGGCGGTGCCCCGTCGAAAGGACGAGCACCATGCCCCACAGTGCACGCACCCGCAGACAGCGAACGGCAGCCGCGATCGGCGTACTCGTCGCGGTGATCGGGATGACCGCAGGCGGCGCCGTGACGGCGTCGGCGGCCCCCGCCAACGCCAAGAAGTGCTTCATCGAGGTACAGGTCAACGGGGAGTGGGTCAAGTACGAGGTGGCGTGCGACTGAGGTGACCGTTTTGCCGGTCGCGACCGAGGGGGGCGCGACCGGCAGGGCCCACGGTCGCGGGGTCCCAGCTGAGCCGTCAAGCACTTCCTCGCGATCGGATGGGTGTCCGCTGCCGGATGGTCAGGTTGGCCCGGCGTCCCGGTTCGACGCAGCTGGTGTAGCCACGGCTGTAGCGGAAGTACGCGGCTCCGTAGTGCCGGGCGTTGTAGGAGTACGTGACGTCGGGACGGCGGATGGGCCGCCAGTAGCCCGTGACGTCCTTACGCCCGTGCCGTGCGGGCGGTGTTCACGGTTCGTCAGGCCTGGGACTGGTCCGTCGCGAGCAGCAGGGCGAGAGCGGTGAGGGCGGATCCCGTGACGTACCGCTGGACCCGCAGCCAGGCTGGTCGTGCGACGAGGAACTCCGACAGGGTGCCCGCGGCCATGATGATGACCAGGTTCGCGCACACGCTCACGGCGACCTGGATGCCGCCGAAGGCGAAGCCCTGGAGCAGGACGTGGCCCGCGCGGGTGTCCACGAACTGCGGGATCAGTGAGAGGTACAGCAGGGCGATCTTGGGGTTGAGGAGGTTCGTGACCAGCCCCATGGCGAAGAGGCGGCGGGTGGAGGTGTCCGCCATCTCTCGGGGAGCGAAGACGGACGCGCCGTCCGACCTGAAGGCCTGCCAGGCCAGCCAGCCCAGATAGGCGGCGCCCACGATCTTGAAGGACGTGTACAGCACGGGGACGGTGCGCAGCACGGCCATCAGGCTGAGGTTCGTCACCACCACGAAGACCAGGGCACCGACCGCGACCCCGCCCAACGACACCACACCGGCGCGACGGCCCTGGGCGATGCTCCGCGAGACCATGTACATCATGTTCGGCCCGGGAGTGATCACGACGCCGAGGGAGATCGCGGCCACGCTGATCCCGTTGTCCAGGTTCACCGTCGGTGCTCCGCGCCGACGTCGGAAGGCCGTGTTCCACCGCGGCGAACCGGCTTCCAGACGAGTTTCCCGGAGTCCCGCACGACCGCGTTGCCGGTGACGCGAGCGGCCGTGGAGGGGAAGTCGTCGCGGTGGTGCGCCCCGCGCGACTCCTCGCGGAGCAGCGCGGACTCGACGATCAGCCGAGAGGCAAGAAGGAGGTTCTCCAGGTCCAGACACGTCTGTACCTGGCCGGCGGCCCGAGGCCCGGAGGCGATGTCCAGCTTCTCCCGGCGCTCGTCCAGTGCCTCGATCGTCTCGGTCATCGCGAGGAGGTCGCGGGCCGTACGGATCGGGCCGGCCTTCAAGTACATCTCCCGCCGCAGGAGTTGGAGCAGGGCCTCCGGGCTGGCGCCGTCCGGCGAGACGTCCATGCGGTAGGGCCCGGTGAGCCGTATGTGTTCTTCCGTCGGTCCCGTACCGACGCTGTCGGCGGCCGCGTGCCGACCGGCGATCCGGCCGAAGACAAGGGCCTCCGAGAGGCCGTTCCCGCCGAGGCGGTTGGCGCCGTGGACGCCGCCCGCGGCCTCGCCCGCCGCGTACAGGCCGGGGATCGTGGTGCGGGCCGTGCTGTCGGTCCGGAGTCCGCCCATCAGGAAATGGGCGGTGGGGCGGACGGCGAGTACCGATGCGTCCGCCGATCCGAATCCCGGCCTGATCAGGCGGAGTCGTTCGTAGAGGGCCGGATAGCGCTCCGGTATCAGATGCGCGCAGGCACCGAGGTCGAGCTGGACCGTGCCGTCCGGGAAGCCGCGCCCCTCCACGATCTCGCGGTACGCACCGCGCGACACCTTGTCCCGGGTGGCCTGTTCGCCCAGCGGGTCGTACCGCAGCATGAACCGCTCACCGGCACGGTTGAGCAGGGTCGCGCCGTCGAACCGTACGGCTTCCTCGACCGGCATTCCGTCGTACGTCGGTACGTCCGACGCGAGCCCGGTGGGATGGAACTGGACGTATTCCATGTCGATGGCCTCGGCGCCGGCCCGCAGTCCGAGGGCGAGACCGTCGCAGGTCTTGTCCGTGGAGGCGGCCGACGGTGCGTACATCGAGGTGCCGCCGCCGTCCGCGAGGATCACGGCGTCCGCGGCGATCTCCAGGACTTCGAGACTCTCGACGGACAGCGCCCGCAGTCCGCGTACGGCTCCGTCGGCGTCGAGCAGGATGTCCGTGGCCCGCAGCCCGGAGTGGACCTCGACGTGGCCTTCCTCGACGAGTCGTGCCAGTCGTCCGCGGAGGACACGCTGGATGTGGAAGCCGAGCCGGTCCTCCAGGTGGACGGCGCGGGGTGCGCCGTTGCCGCCGAACGGGCGGGTGGCGAACCGGCCGTCGCCACTCTTCTCGAATCGCAGCCCGAGGCCTTCCAGCCATTCCACCAGGCCCAACGCGCCCTCGCACAGCGTCCGTACGATGCCCTCGTCACCCGCGTGGGCACCGCCCGCGAGGGTGTCCTCGATGTGGGCCGCGACGCTGTCGTCCGGTGCTACGGCCGCGTTGAAGGCGTGGGTCTTCCAGGTGCAGCCGCCGGCCGAGGCCCAGCGGTGCCGGGCGTGCTCGTAGAGGGCCTTCGTGACGAGGACGACGTGTGCGCCCTCGGCGGCGGCCTCGACGGCGGCGGCCAGGCCCGCGCCTCCGGCGCCGACGACGACAACCCTCGGGGCCCACGCTGCGGGTACGGACGTCGTCCGCGCCGTGTTCACGGTCGTGTTCGCGGTCATGTTCCCTGCCTTCACCGGTGTCGTCGCCCTGTTGAGCCCGTCGCGCGTGTCAGAGCTGGGCGCAGATCTCGTCGAGCAGTCGGCGCTCGGCCGCCTCGTCGTCGTCGACTCCGCCGAGCATGTAGCCGCCGAACTTCATGTGTCCGCGCTCCCGGCCGAGGGCGATCACGCCCCGGCCGACGTCGGCGATGGCGGCTTCCACGTCCGCGAGTTCGACCTCGGTGTTCTCGTGGACGTACAGCTCGGTGAGGCGCCGGGCCGGAATGATCTCGCCGTGCGCGGCACGCACGTCGGGGTGGGTGCGGAAGCTCTCCCAGTACATGCGCGAGCCCGGGATCACGCCGGGTGCGGCGACCGAGACCGTGGTGATGGTGTCCCGATAGGTCTCCGCGAGGGAGAGCCAGGAGTCGACCTCTTCGCGGAGCTGCTTCCGGGTGGTGCCGGGCAGGCCGAGGATTCCCGAGGCGTAGATCTTGTAGTCCAGTTCCTGGGCCAGTTCGAGTGCCTCGTGAACCCGGTCGGGTCCCTTGTTGATGCCCTTGGAGTCGCCCTTGAGGAGTTTCGGGTCGAAGGCCTCCAGGCCGACGTTCCATGTGCGGACGAAGCCCTGGCACAGCTTGGCGGACTGGAGGAACTCGAAGACCAGGCCGTAGGCGAGGAGGAACCGGTGGTCGCGGAGTACCGGTGAGGCGGCGCAGCGCTCGGCGAGTTCGTCGAGGTAGCCGATCTCGCCGGACCACTGCGCGCGGGAGAATCCGAGGGTGGAGTCTCCGGCGGCGTAGACATTGGCGCCGAGACCGCCGACCACCTTTTCGAGCGCGGGAACGATCGTGTCCATCCGGGCGAATTTCGGGGTGAGCCCCTGGATCGAGCAGTGTTTGCACCGGCGTCCCGGACGTGTTCCCCAGGTGCAGCCGGCGTCCAGAGGCAGCGTGACCATGCGCTTCAGGTCGTAGTGGTGCGCGTACCAGACGTCGAACGCCTTGTCGTAGTACCGCTCCAGTTGGTCTTCGATGAGCGTGTAGTCGGGGAGCATCCGGCGGTCGAGCGGATAGGTGGGAGCCGGCTGGTTGACGATCCCCTGCTGTTCTCGATAGGCGAGAGAAGGGACGCGTCTCAGATCGAGTTGGCCGCGTAACGCGTACAGGAGGCCGAGCATGGTGAACGGGCCGTTGTTGCCCGTACTGACGAAATCGACGAGCCGGTGGCCGTAGTGGCCGGTGAGTATTTCGCGATGGAGGATTCCCGCGTGGTCGTTGCCGAACACGACGGTCGCGGCCGGGTTCACGCGTTTGATCTCCGCGGCGACGATGAAGGCCCACAGCGCGGTGGCGGTGTAGACGGTGAACGCGGCCACGTCCGGAGGGTCCGCGGCGATGGCGGCGCGTACGTCGTCCCACGGCACGTGGCTCAAGTCGACGTATTTCCAGGGGAGTTCGGGGAGGTACCGCTCCTGGTAGGTGATCATCTCGACGAGGCCGGAGTGGGGGTAGACGGTCCCCTCGTTCCGGTACCGCTCCTGGCCGTCGACGCCGTCCACGAGCGCACCGCCACCGGAGTGGCCGCCGCGGTGGGCGGAGGTGAGCGGCAGGGCGAAGTACCAGACGGACAGGGCGGGCGAGCCGGAGCGAGCGCCCGAACCGGGGTCGGGGCCGGTACCGCCCGGCGGCGGGAACACCCACTGGAACCGACCATCGACGCCGACGACTTCCTCCACCGGCTCCAAGCCCATCTCCACGACGTCTCCCACCACAGTCGGTACCTGGAGCGCCCCAGCGTCATCGCCCTCCAGCGGGTCTGTCACGCCCGGTTCCACTGAGCGGACTGGGCTCGCGGCGGGGTTGCACGGAAGGTCCGGGAGGCCGCGTCGCCGGGGACGACCGTGCTGGTCATGCCGACCGTGGACGAGCCTGTGCTCTCCTGCCTCCTGGTCGCCCGACACCTGCTGCCTACCCTGGCCGTGCCCGTGCTCTACTGCGCCACCATGGCCGCCGACGTGCGCTGCCCCGGCCACCGGCTGGCTCTGCGACCGCATCGGGGCCCGCGCGCCGGCAGTGCTGCCTGGTCGTAGACGTGAACCGGCGTGAACAGGCGATTCGTAGGGGCGTGGTGACGGTCCATACCTGCGCTGTGGCCATGTGCACTTGACCATTGCGCCGAGCAGCTGTTCACTCGACTGTGGCGATGGATCCCGCCGGGACTTCGGTCCGAACCGCCCCGCCCGGGCTGATGGTTCCTGACTACGTCAGGAACGCATGCCCAGGAGGTGCAGTGGAATCGCCGCTCCCGACTCTCTCGGTCCTCGTACGCCGGGTCGTTGACCTTCCTGCGGGGCGAGGTCGTCCCGCTCCACACGAGATCCTCTCCAGCGCCCCCGTGCTCTGCGCTGTCGCCCCTGTTCTCCCGCAGAACGGAGGACGACGGTGAACTGCTACGACTGCGCTGTCGCCGACACCCCTGCTGCCGCCGTCGCTTCCTGTACCACCTGCGGTGCCGGGATCTGCCTCACGCACGCGCACGCTTCCTCGTACCTCCTGCACCGGCCCAGCGGCATGGGCGTGGCCACCCTGCCGCGTGCCGCCCGGCGCATCCTGTGCGCCACCTGCCGCGACGCCGAACGCAGCAGCAGCGGGTAGTGATCGCCGGGACGGGCCGGGGCCGCACCCATGGCGGATCCCGTGCTCTTCCGGCTCCTGGGCCCCTCTGCTGCGAGTCCCACCAGGCCACCACCCGCGGGCCCGGTCGCAGTGAAGGGCTGTGGGGGCGCGCCACGATCGCTGGCGCGCCCCCCACCGCGTCACCCGCCCTGGGACGAGAAGGCGGGATGGACGACGCTCCGTCAACAGCCCAGCTGGAGAAATGGACCAAGGACGAACGGTGTCAGGCCGGTGGCCTACCTGTTGGGGGCAATGACGTCCTGGGCGGTGTCGTTCACGTCGGCGGGCGCTTGGAGGACGGCGCGTGCCGCGCGTTCTCCGGAGGCGAGGGCGCCTTCGATGTGTCCGGCGTGGTCGGTGGCCGTCTCGGTCGACGCCCAGTGCAGGCTGCCTTTGAGGGCCGGCCGCTGGTAGAGCGGGTGGCCGAAGAGCGAGTGGTCGGCGAGGTGCTGCACGGTGGACGGGGCGGTCCACCGTTCGCCGCTCCAGTCCTGCACGTGCAGGGCCGCGGGAGAGCCGGCCGCCGGACCGAAGAGCCGGGCGAGCTGTGCGGTGACGGCGTGCTCGAAGCCGGGGCGTACGGTGCGGGCGTGGGCAAAGCCGAAGAGCGCGGCGGGCTCGCCGCCGGGCCCGGACATGTCATGGATCTCCTGGAGCGGGCCGGCCCTGCTGAACGCCGCACCGGCCAGCCCGTCCTGGCGCCAGAACGGGGTCGGGTAGTGGGCGACGACCTTGACGGCCGCGCCCATCCAGACCGGGGTGGACCGGCCGAGGCGTACGAGGTCGGCGGGGAACGCGTCGTGGAAGTCGATACGCTCCAGCGCGAGGGCCGGGGGGACGGCCAGGACGACGCGTTCGGTGTGGAGTGTGCCGGCGCGGGTGAGCACGTCGAGGCCGCCGCCTTGGCCGCCGGGACGGACGGCGGTGACGGGTGTGCCCAGCCGCAGAGCCCCGGTGGGCAGCCCGGCGGCAAGGGCGGTGGCGAGGCTCTGCGCGCCGGTGGCGAAACGGCGTGACGGGGCGTCGACCAGGTTGCCGGTGAGACGGCGGGTTCCGGTGACCTCCTGGAGCATGGTGTCGCCGGCGAGGTGCTGGTCGAAGGTGGCGATGCCGCTGCCCGCGGCCAGGGCCCGTACCCGCTCCTCACCGTCCCAGAACCAGGTGGCTCCCAGGTCGAGGGCCCGCTCAGGATGCTCGGTGGGGACGGAGAGCAAGCGGCCGCCGACGCGGTCACGGGCCTCCAGAACGATGACATCGCGGCCGGCGGCGTGCAGCGCGGTGGCCGCAGCCAGTCCGGATGCGCCGGCGCCGATGACGATGACGTCGTGGCTCTCCGGGTGGGACATGTGTGGCTCCCTTCTGGGCAGGCAGAACTCCCGCTGTCGTCGGTGGCGCGGCATTGGACTGAGGAGTAGGCGGGTGCCGACGGCCGCGTGGCTCGGGCGCGCGGCGGGGCGAGCGGGCTGACTATCCGCCGCTGACGGCGGTGTCCAGGACGATGCGGAAGCGGGGAGCGCCGGAGCGGAGTCGGGTGACGGCTTCGTCGGCTTTTTCCAGCGGCATTCGCTCGATCATCGGGCGCACACCCGTGGTGACGGCGAAAGCCATGGCTTCCTCCGTCTCGCGCGGGCTGCCGGTCAGGTGTCCGGTGAGGGTGTGGCCGTGCATGACGAGCCGGGCCGCCGGGACGGTCACGGATCCTGCGTCGACGCCGACAAGGGTGAGCTGCCCGTGCAAGCGCAGGCCGGCGAGCAGCTCCTCGACGGGGACGGTGGAGGAGGCGGTGGAGACGATGAGGTCGGCGCCGCCGAGATTCCTCAGGGCTGCTCCGGGCGTTTGGATGGTGCTGTCGATGTAGTGGTGGGCGCCGAGGTCGTGTGCGAGTTGCTCGCGGTCACGGCCACGGGCGATGGCGATGGTCTCGTACCCGAGTCTGGCCGCGAACTGGGCGGCGAGGTGGCCGAGGCCGCCGATCCCGAAGACGGCAACCCGTCCTCCGGCGCGGATGCCGGCCTTGCGGATCGCGTGGAAAGTCGTCACTCCGGCGCAGCCGAAGGGGGCGGCGTCGAAGAAGTCGAGGCCTTCGGGAACACGGGCGAGTGCGTCGGCGGGCACGGTGATGCTCTGCGCCCAGCCGCCCGGATACGACAGGCCGGGGATCTTCCGCTCGGCGCAGTGGACGACATCCCCTGCACGGCAGTGCGCGCAGTGTCCGCAGCTGCCGCCGAACCAGCCGACGGCCACCCGGTCGCCGACCGCCCAGCCCTGGACCCGGCTGCCGGTCTCGGCGATGACACCGGCGACCTCGTGTCCGGGGGTGACGGGGAAGGCGGTGGCTTCGCCGGTGGCGGCGGCCGTCGCGAGGTCGGCGTTGCACACGCCGCTGGCCATCACCGACACGCGGACCCACCCGGCGGGCGGCGGGATGGTCTCCGCCACCACGGGACGCAGAGTGCCGCGGGGCTCGGTCACGGCCATGGTCATGGCGCTGTCCGGCATGGTGCCTTCTTCTTCCGAAACGATGACGTCTATAGGTGCTGCTTATGCTGAATGAGCAGGATCCCCACCGTAGACAGGGGCAAGCAGGCCCGGTAGGGGACGGCAGTGAATGGAGCGATAAGCCATGGCTATGGCAACGGACCGTCTGAACCTTGAGGGGCTCCGGTACGCGCAGGCGGTCGCGGAGACCGGATCCTTCAGCGCTGCCGCGAGGGCCTACGGGGTCACGCAGCCCGCGCTGTCGAACGGGATCGCGAAGCTGGAGGAACGCCTGGGCGACAAGCTGTTCGAAAGGTCGCCGCGCGGTGTGACGCAGACGGCGTTCGGCGTCCGGATCCTGCCGCTGATCGAGCGGGCTCTGGCCGCGCTCGATGCCGTCGGGGCGGAAGCCAGGCGGCTGACCGAACCCGGTGAGCAGAAGATCCGCATGGGCGTCTCACCGCTGATCGGCTCCCACCTGGTCGCCCGCGCCTTCAGCATGGTCCAGGGCCTTCCCGCGCCCCGGGACCTCGTGCTGCGCGAGGCGAACATGCAGGAGCTGCGCGCATGCCTCCTGGCCGGACAGCTCGACATCATCCTGATCCCGGCCGTGGCCGCGATGCCGCGCTTCGAGCACCGGGTCATCGACGTCGAGCCGATCGTCGTCGTCAGTCCCGACACGGCGGAGGCGACCCCCGTCGAACTAACGGAGGCCGGCAAGGAGCAGTTCATCCTCGTCCCTGACACCTGCGGCCTGACCACCTTCACCACGCAGCTCTTCCAAGCGCACGAGATGCCTCTGAACACCTATCCGGGCGAGGCCGCCGGCTACCGGGTCCTGGAGGACTGGACGAAGCTCGGCCTGGGCTCAGCGCTGGTCCCCCGCTCCAAGCTGACATCGCCCGACGTCTGCCACCGGCCCCTGCACGATCAGGGCCGTGAGGTGCAGATCTCCTTCGAAGCGGTCTGGAACGCCGACTCCCCGCTCGGCCCCGACCTGCTCCGTCTCGCCGACAGCCTCGCGGCCACCCGTCTGCAGAGCCATACGTAGCGCTTATATCCTGATTCAGCGAGATCCTCTACCGGACCTGACCGGGTATGCCTAACGTGGCAGGCACCTTGCGGGCATCACCGCTCCGCCCCCTCCCTGCCAATCGAGTGAGGCATAACCATGGCGTATCTTCAGGTCACACTGCAGGTAGATCCGGCCCACCGCGTCGCGGCTGCGGGCGTGTACGAGAAGTACAAGCAGCCGTTCCTCGACACCGTCCCCGGCGCCACCAGCAAGGAACTCCTCGTCCGCGACGAGGACGTCCAGGTTCTCCACGGCTTTCGGACCGTCGCTGACGCCGAGGCGTACTTGGCGAGCGAGCTGTTCACCCGCGATGTCTCCAGCGGACTGGCCCCACTGCTGAAGGCCGCCCCTGACGTTCGCGTCTACGACACCGTCTGAGGCCGCGGTCGTGCACGAGATCACCGCGCTGCTGCGCGAATACGACCGCGCTCTCGCCTACACCGACGAGTTGTGGAAAGACCTCAGCCCCGACGAGGTGACCTGGCGTCCGCACGAGGAGTCCAGCGCCATCGGCTGGCACCTCGGTCACCAGGCCCACGTCGCCCACTTCATGACCCGCAATCTCACCGCGGCCGAGCCCAGCCCCGACCCGGAACTCGACGGGCTCATGGACTCGGCCAATCCGGAGAAGTTCCGCGGCGCGCTGCCCACCGTCGAACGGCTCAGTGCGTTCCGCGGCACCGTCGCGGAACGCGTCCACGCCCGTATCGGCGACATCGCCGCCGGCCGGGTCGGCGCCCCGACCCAGCTGACCATCGTCGCGAACCATCTGCTGGTCGCGCTCATCAACCACGAGTACCAGCACGACCAATGGATCAGCGAGGTCCGTGCCGACAACCTCGGCCACTCCCTCCCGTCGGACCCTGCCTCGGACTGGCTCAGCCGCGTCGACGGCTACCTGGTCTGCAATCCCTACGCCTGACCGCCCGCACCTTCGCCCGCCGAGTTCGACCCGCCGACCCGCCGCTGGAACACCGCGAACCGATCATGCTGCGCGTGCCCTACTCAAGCGCGCCGACGTCGAATGGGGCGTCCACTACCCGGCATACCTGCGGGCAGGCGGCACGGAAGAAAAGCGCGAGGCCCTCAAGGCAAACGCCACAGACAGCGGCCTCTGCGGGACGAAGAAGAGCAGCCCGTCTGCCCAACCCCTGACCACCCTCACCCCGCCCTTCACGACACCCCTGAAACAGGAGCACCACATGTCCAGCACCACCCTCGACTTCACCGGCCAGAAGGTCATCGTCGTCGGCGGCACCAGCGGCATGGGCCAGGCCGTCGCCCGCCGCGTCCTTCAGGCCGGCGGCATCGCCGTCGTCACCGGCCGCACCCAGTCCAGCGCCGACGAGGCGGCCACCGCCCTGTCCAGCCACGGCAAGGCTTTCGGCCTGGCCGCCGACCTCGCCGACCCTGCGGCCGTTGACCGCCTGCGCACCACCCTCACCGAGGAGCACGCCGACGCCACCCTCTTGGTCAACGCGGCTGGCGTCTTCGCCCCCAAGCCCTTCCTGGAGCACACGGCTGCGGACTACGACCGCTACCAGGACCTCAACCGCGCCTTCTTCTTCCTCACCCAGACCGTCGCCGCCACCATGATCGAGCGCGGCGCGAAGGGCGCAATCGTCAACATCGGCTCGATGTGGGCCCACCAGGCCATCGCCGCCACTCCCTCCTCGGCCTATTCCATGGCCAAGGCCGCCCTCCATTCCCTGACCCAGCACCTGGCGATGGAACTCGCCCCGCACGGCATCCGCGCCAACGCCGTCGCCCCCGCGGTCGTGCGCACTCCGATCTACGAAGAGTTCATCCCCAAGTCGGAGATGGACTCCGCGCTGGACGGCTTCGACTCCTTCCACCCGATCGGCCGCACCGGTGCCGCCGACGACGTAGCCGCCACCGTCGCTTTCCTCCTGTCCAACCAGACCGACTGGGTCACCGGCGCGGTCTGGGACGTCGACGGCGGCGTCATGGCCGGACGCAACTGACCCGGCCGACACCCAGCCTCCGGGCCGCGTCGCCCGGAGGCTTCCTTGCCCTGCGCGACCTTCCGAGCACGTCGGAGTCAACTGGGCAAAAGCGGAGGGACGTTGAACGCATGCTCCGTGACGGATCTCAGCGCACGTGCGTCGAGTTCGGTTGGCGGTGCGTCAGCCGCGCTGCCAACTAACCGGTGGGGACGTGTCAGGCCGGGCCGCTGGTGCTTCACGTGACACGTCACCGCCGGTTGGCCACCAGGAGGTGTGCCCCAGGTCAGGTCGTCTTCCTGAAGACGAGCACTTCCGTGGATGCCACGCCCAGGGGAGCCAGGAAGTGGGCTTCAAGGGTGCAGCCGAGCTTCGCGAAGAGGTCCACGCACGTGCGGCGGGGCATGGCCGCCGGGAACGAATCGTGACCCGAACCTCCCTTTGTCGCCCAGATCTGCATCGCCTCCGGGGCGAGACAGGTCTCCGTCATGACGTCGAAAACGATCCGTCCGCCCGGTCGCGTGACGCGGGCCATTTCGAAGAAGTAGCGGCAGGCGCCGAGGAAGGTCAGAGTGTTGAAGACCTTGTGGGCCTGGACGAGGTCGACACTGTCGTCCGGTGTCGCGTCGAGACTGAATCCTGTCACCGGTTGAGCGACCACTCCGAAGGTATCCACCAGGTAGTTGGCCCAGGGCTCGGCCGTCTCGTAGATCTCGTAGCGGCTCGGCGAACACTCCTTCAACGTCTTCTCCAGGTACCGCCCGGACCCGGGGCCGATCTCCAGCACCGTGTCCGGTACCGCGGCGAACACGCCGAGGGTCCGTAGTTCGTCGACGGTGTACTGGGTGGCCCCCGGGGTGGCGTTCATGACCTCGTCGATGTAGTCGCCCACCGACAGACCGGCCGCTCGGGCTGCCCGCATGGTCGGCTCGAACGGGATGAAATCATCGACACCACCTTGAGGGGTGGTGCTGCGCACGAGCTGGAACCCCGCACGCTCCAGGAGCCGCTTCGCCCCGGTCTTCGCCCTGCCTGCTGCCGTCATCGGTCCACTCCTTCCCGGGCCACCCCTGCCGCCCGGCCTTGCGCGGTGCACAACTCGTACGTACGTCTGGAACGAGCGCCAGCGCGCTCAGCCAGGCCCCGGAGCCGCAACACGGCCTCGGACCCTGAGGTGCGCTGATACGGAGGGGCCGATGCGGCCCGCAGCGACGACGGGCGGAATCGCTCTCGTCGCAAGTGACGTGTGGTTCAAAGGACTTCCTCCTGCCACGGGACTCGCACGGAGCCCACGTGCCGGAATGGCAAACAGGGCCGTTCTCTCCCGAACGGGAAGGGGAACGGGAATGAGAATGGGTGAGTTGACCGGAAGCCGTACGGGTGCCGCTACGACGGATCAGGCGACGACGACGTACGGCAGGGGAAGGAACGGCGGGCCGCGGCGGATCACTGCTCCAGCCAGCGGCACGGCTAACGAACGAGCACGCGTCGGCCCGGAGTTCACGCGCCAGGCGAACCCGAACTCTGCTGCTTCGTATGCGAGACGCGCAGGAACGAGGAGGCGGCGCAGCAGTGCGCGCAACGCGCACCACTCTTTTCTCGCTGCGTACAGCACGCGGCGCACTCTGTCGTCGAGTCCGTGCAGCAGGACCGCGCAGAGCAGGGTCAGCAGGATGTGGCCGATCGCCACGGGCCACCCCGCCAGAACACAAGGCGCCAGCAGCCCGTGCTCGCGGAACGCGACCGACTTGCCGGGGAGGACGTACCCGTACCCGATGACGGTCTGGCAGCCGAACGCCAACAGCACCTGAGTACGGAGAGACTTGTCGCTTCCGGCGCCAGGCAGTGCCACAACGAACAGGAAGCAGGCCGCCAGCGACTGCACGAGTCGAGACGGGTTCGAGTCGAAGGCCAGGTCATGCACGATCACTGTGACCATGGTTCCGAGCAGGGAGAACAATCCTGCGCGAACGACTGCCATCGTCGCCGCAGGTGGCACGTGGCCATGGCGGCGCACAGCGAATACGCGCAAACTTCCCCCCTCCAACAATCAGCCATCATGAGCCCTAGCGCATGACTTGTCATCCTTTCTGTCTTATCGGCCTTGGTCTTGCACCCTTCAAGCGCGTCTCAGCGGCGCTTGATCGCCCGGATCGTCCAGACGGTCGCCCTGGTCCACCACGGCGCGCTTGGCTTCGTGCACGTGACACGGTCAGCTCATCCGCAGCACGAGCAGCCGTGTGCACGACTGCGCGAACCCTGGTCGCCGCCGGCTTCCTTCAGTGCCGTAAGCCCTGCCGGAGCGCAGCAGTCGTCCCCGCGCCACGCCTCCCGGCCCTCCTTGACCGCGACGGCGGCGATGACCAGGGCCGCGAGCGGGTCGGCCCAGGTCCAGCCGAACAGGGAGTTGGCGAGGAGACCGACGAGGAGGATGGCCGACAGGTAGGTGCACAGCAAGGTCTGCTTGGAGTCGGCGACGGCGGAGGCGGAGCCCAGTTCGCGGCCGACGTGGCGCTGGGCGGCGGACAGGAAGGGCATGATCGCCAGGGAGAGGGCGGCCAGCACGATGCCGGGCGTGGAGTGTTCGGCTCCGCCGGTGCCGGTCAGGGCGCGGGCCGAGCCGATCGTCACGTAGATGGCCAGAGCGAAGAAGGACAGTGCGATCACGCGCAGCGCGGTCTTCTCGCGAGCCTCGCGCACGGTGTGGTCGGCGGCGGAGAACTGCCAGGCGACGGCCGCCGCCGAGGACACTTCCACGACGGAGTCCAGGCCGAAGCCGACAAGGGCGGTGGAGGAGGCGACGGTGCCGACGGTGATGGCGACGATCGCCTCGACGACGTTGTAGGTAATGGTAGCGGCGACCAGCAGGCGTATGCGCCGGGCCAGTTGGGTGCGGCGGTCCGGGCTCGGGCCGAGAGAGATCGCCGCCATCAGCAGCAGCCCTTTTCTTCGGTGTCCGCGCACGTCCGGTCGGCTTCGACGGCCAGGACCACGCCGCGCAGGTTGTCCAGGGCGTGGCCGAGGCGTTCGTCGGCGAGTTCGTAGCGGACGCGGCGGCCGACGGGGACGGTGACGACGATGCCGCAGTCACGCAGGCAGGCGAGGTGGTTGGAGAGCCGGGTGCGGGAGATGTCCAGTTGTTCGGCGAGGTCGGCCGGGTGCGCGGGCGACTCGCGGAGCGCGAGGAGGATGCGGCAGCGGATCGGGTCGGCGAGCGCGCGGCCGAACCGGGCCAGGGCGTCGATGTCGGAGGCGATGGTCAGCACACCACGAAAAGTACACGCTTCCCTGAATTCAGGAAAGCGTGTACTCAGCGGTCAGTGTTCGTGGGGTTCGTCGCGGTGGACGGGGCCGTGCGGCTCCTCGCAGTGCTCGGCGTCCTCGGTGGGCAGCAGGTGGCGGTCGCCCGGCTGGGCCGCCTGCAGCACGGGGACGGGGGCGTGGTCGACCTGGAGGGTGGTGTGGGTGATGGAGTAGTTGTGCCGCAGGAGCTCTTCGAGGTCGCGGCGGACTGCGTGGCAGTCGCCGCCGGGCTCGACGAGGATGTGCGCGGAGAGGGCGGACTGTCCGGAGGTGATCTGCCAGACGTGCAGGTCGTGGACTTCGACGACGGCTGGTTCACCGACCAGCATGTCGCCGAGTTCGTCCGGGTCGACGTCGGCGGGAGCTGCTTCCAGGAAGATCCGGCCGGACTCCCGCAGCAGCCCGTACCCGGCCTTCACCATCAGCGCGACGACGACCAAGGTGGCGATCGCGTCGGCCCGCGCGAAGCCGGTCAGTACGACGATCAGGGCGGCGATCGCGGTACCGATGAAGGCGAACAGGTCGTTGAGGATGTGCTGGTAGGCGCCCTGGACGTTGAGGGAGGAGCGGTTGGCCCTGGACAGGCACCAGGTCGCGGCCACGTTGACGACGATGCCGGCGAGCGCGGTGGCGAGCATCAGTCCGCCCTCGACCTTCGGCGGATCGATCAGGCGCCGGACTGCTTCGTAGGCAAGCCAGGCTCCGAGGAGCAGCAGCGTCAGCCCGTTCGCCTGGGCCGAGAGGATCTCCGCCCGCTTGAGGCCGTAGGTGAAGCCGCCGCGGGCCGGGCGGGCGGCCAGCCGCATGGCGACCAGCGCGAGGACGATGGAGGCGGCATCGGTGAGCATGTGCGCCGCGTCCGAGATCAGGGCCAGTGAGCTGGCCATGATGCCGATGACGACCTCGACCGCCATGAAGGCGATGATGAGGCCGAGCGCGATGGCCAGCCAGCGGCGGTCGGCGTCCGCGGAGACGCCGTGGGCGTGCCCGCCTGCTCCGTGGCCGTGCCCCGAACCGTGGGCCTGCTGCGGGCCGTGGTCGTGGCCGTGATCACTCATGCCGGTGGTTCCCCCTTGCGACGGGTGTGCTGGCGGCAGTGAACCGCATGCGCACGCGAATCACCAAAGGCTGCACCGGTGTCCGTTGTCATCTCCGATAACAGGGTCCTGACCTGCGATGACATGCCGAGCACGGGAAAGGGGCAGGGGTGTCGTCGCGCATGCCACCCTGTGGTGAACGCGCGGGCGGGGTGGTCGGTACGCTGCTCGGAGATCGTCATCTGCAACCACTCCTGCTGCGACGGCGTCACCGCGTCGATGAGCGACAGCCTCGCCGCGTCCGGCATCGCACCAGGGAAACGGACGAGGACGCGGCCCTGCTGAGCGGAGACCCGACCCAACCGCCGCCGGGCAATGGCACGTCCTCGCCCACCTCAGCTCCCCCGTGTCACGGCCCGCGTGGCCGACCGGTCGCTGCGGCTGCACGCCTCGTTCCACGAGATCGGGACCGGCGCGATGCTCCAGTACCACCTGCGCGTCAGTTCCTTCCTTCCTCGGAAACCCTGGTGGCCCTGGTGGCCCTGGTGACCCTGATGAACCGTCCCACCCGCCCCGACGTATACGACAAGGTGAACGCCCGTGACCTCCACCGCCCGTCTCGTCTACGACCAGCGCCTCACGTCCAACCTCGACATCTCCACCCGCACACCCGAGTTGCCGGCCACAGCACTCGCCGGGCGAGCCTGACCACCCGCAGGGGATGACGGACGTCCATGCGGCCTGATCGCGGGACAGGGCACGAGCGGCGGGCCGCACACGGCCGGGCCAGCCACGCGGGAACGTGCGCGCGGGCCGGTCTGTTCGCCGTGCTCGGCACCGTCCTCGCCGCCATCGGTCATCACACGATCGCCGAGGGCACTCTGCCGTGGCGGCCGATCGGTGTGATGGCTGCCGCCCAGTTCGTGGCCGTGTGGCCACTGGCGCGCCGCCGCTACACGCCGACCGCGACCATCGTCTGCACACTGGCCGCCCAGGGTCTGCTCCATCTCGGGCTGTCCTTCACCGACGCAGACGAGCCCTCGGACATGCCGGGCCACGCCCTGCATGCCGGGCACGGTGCGGAGGTGGCCGGAGACGGTCACGCCTGGCATCACGCCGGGACGGCGATGACGCTGGTGCATGTGGTGGCCGCGCTGGTGGTGGCGTGGCTGCTGCAACGGGCGGACGCCCGGATCGCGGCCGGACTCGGTGCGCTGGCCACCCTGGCCAGATCAGCGGTGACAGCCCTGGCGCACGCACTTCGACACCCGGCCCGCGCCGCCGGCGAGGGCATGGGCGCGCCGCCCGAGCACAGGCCGGGCGCATCCGTCGGTGCGGCGGCACCGGCACGGGACGACGTTCTGGAACACGCGGTGGTGCGCAGGGGACCACCGCGACGCAGGTTCCTCCAGTCCGTCACCCGGCCCCGCGACTACGGGACCGGATCTTCCCGTACCAGCAAGGAGTTCCCCTGTGTCCGCTGTGTCCCCTGTGTCCACACCCACGCCCACGCTCTCTCCGGCCCGCGCCGGCCGTCGTTTCGCGGTGGCCTGCGCCGTCGCCCTGACGGCCACCCTCGCCCTGGCCGCCCCCGCCTCCGCACACGCGGAGGTCGAGGCCGACACCCCGCAGGCCCTGGCCGAGAACGTCACCCTCAGCTTCGTCTCCGAAGCCGAGTCCAGCACGGCGGGCTTCACCGGGCTGCGCATCGTGCTGCCCCAGGGCATCGCCCCCGCTGACGTGACACTCGGCGAGGCCCCCACCGGCTGGAAGCTGACGCCCACCGCCGACGGCTACAACCTCGCGGGACCGGCCCTCAAGACCGGGACCGACGCCGAGCACCAGATCAAGGTCCGGCAGCTGCCGGACGTGAAGGAACTCGCGTTCAAGACCATCGAGACCTACAGCGACGGCAAGGTCTCCCGCTGGATCGAACTGCCCACCGGAGGTGAGGAACCCGAGCAGCCCGCGCCTGTTCTGAAGCTGAAGGCGGCAGCCCCGGGCGCCCGGCCGGCGAGCCCCAGCCCCAGTGAGACCGAGAGCGCGGCACCCAGTCCCACTCCCTCGGCCACTCCGTCCGACGCCGCGGCAGCGGCCTCCGACACCGGCACCAAGGCGGCCAACGACGACGGCAGCTCCACCGGCGTGATCATCGGGGTCTGTCTCGCAGTGCTCGCGGTGCTCGGCGGCGCGGTGTTCTGGCTGGTGCAGCGGCGCAAGGCGGCACCCCAGGACTGACCACTCGCGCGACAATGCCGCCGACCGGTCCGGAGACTGCCGGACCGGCCGGCGCCGGGGTGCCAGGAGCACGACAGCACCCAGGCCCGCGGTCTGCCGCGGGCCTGGCCGTGCTGAGCGTGCGCCTCATACGAACGTTCTGGTGTCCCTGCCTTCCAGACGCCCCCGGACAGCGGGCCGTGAGACCTCGCTTCAGCCGATCGGGGCCCCGATTCACCCTTTGTGATGATCAGCGGCACCAGGAAATGCCCACACAGGCGTCCGCCACCAGCACACGCCGGACCGGCCCGCCCGGGGAGGATCTCGCTCGCCTCGCGCTTGACGGCTCGTGACGACGCTCTCGCGAACAAAAACCTTATGCACATGTTTGATTACTCTGTGCACATGTCGGCTGGCTCGGACTCTCGAAGCAGCCGCTCCGTGGCGCGGACCGGAGCGGTGCTCCTGGTGCTGCTCGCCGCGCTCATCCACGTCCTGGACTGCGCACACGGGCCGACGGCCGCTCCGACGGGGCGAGCCGACACCCTGTTCTCGGCCTCCTCCCTCCGCTGCGGACCGGCGCCCGAGCTGCCGCACCGCCCGGCCACCGGTCAGACGGCTCCCGAGGACGGCGACGGTACGCACTGCTGGGGGCTGGACGGGCCGACGCTTCAGCCCTCGCGCGATGTGACGGTGGCCGAGCCGGCGGTCCATGGCCTTCCGCTCGCCGCGCACCCCGGCACCCGGCCACAGCCCACCGCAGCGGCGGCCCTGCGGCGTTCGGCTCCTGTGCCCGGCACGCCGTCATCCGACCAGGCGCGGGCCCGTCTGGGCGTGTGGCGGACCTGATCGTTCCCGCCGCGCCTTCGCCACGGCCCCGGCGCGGCAGCCGATCACCTCCGCCCCTCCCCCGACACACGGCCGCCCGCTCTCGGCGCCGGCCGCAGGAGAAGCACGCCATGAACCACCCCACCCCGACCACCGCCTCCCCCGCCCAGTTGCTGGCCGACACCAAACACCCGCTGCACACTCCAGCCGGCCTGGTCGGTGACACGCCGGTGCCGTGGATCGGCGAGCCCTTCACCGCCGGCGGACGCGGTTTCTGGGCCAAGCTCGAAGGCCACAACCCCGGCGGGATCAAGGACCGCACCGCCCTGCACATGGTCCGCGCCGCCCGTGAACGCGGTCGGCTGCTGCCCGGCGCGCGGATCATCGAGTCCACCTCCGGCACGCTCGGTCTCGCGCTCGCCGGGGCCGTCTACGGCCACCCGGTCACCGTCGTCACCAATCCCGGCATGGAACCCCTGATGACCGGTCTGCTCACCGCCTACGGGGCCGAGGTGGACCTGGTCGCCACCCCGCATGCCACCGGCGGCTGGCAGGAGTCCCGCCGACGGCGCGTCGCGGAGCTCCTCGCGACGCATCCGGACGCTTGGTGCCCCGACCAGTACAACAACCCCGACAACGTGGCCGCCTACGCCCCGCTCGCCCGTGAACTGGTCGCCCAGCTCGGCCGGATCGACACCCTTGTCGTCTCCGTCGGCACCGGCGGCCACTCCGCCGGTATCGCCTCCGTCCTGCGCGGCTACTTCCCGCGCCTGCGGGTCGTGGGCGTGGACACCACCGGATCGACCATCTTCGGCCAGCCCGCGGCACACCGGGTGATGCGCGGGCTGGGCAGCAGCATCTACCCCGGCAACGTCGCCTACGACCTCTTCGACGAGGTCCACTGGGTCGCGGCCCCCGAAGCCGTCTGGGCCGCGCGTCGGCTGGCCCGCCACCACTACGCCACCGGCGGCTGGAGCGTCGGGGCAGTCGCCCTCGTCGCCCGCTGGCTGGCAGGCACGCTGCCCGCCGAGGACCGGATCGTCGCCGTCTTCCCCGACGGCCCGCAACGCTACGTCGGCACGGTCTTCGACGACACCTACTGCCGCGAGCACCGACTTCTGGGCCATCTGCCCGCCGATCGCCCCGACGAGATCGCCCACCCCGCCGACCGGACCGTCACCCGCTGGACCCGCTGCACCCACATCTGCGACCCCCTCGCCGCCACCGCCGGACCGGGTGACGCCGCCCCCGCCCTCGCGGGAGCCGCCCGATGAGGACGCTGTGGCTCCAGACCCGTTCCTTCCCACCTTCGGTCCGGATGCTGATGGCCAACCAGTTCGCCATCAACCTCGCCTTCTACATGCTCATGCCGTACCTCGCCTCTCACCTGGCCGGAGGGCTCGGCCTGGCGGCCTGGGCGGTCGGACTCGTCCTGGGCGTCCGCAACTTCACCCAGCAGGGCATGTTCCTCATCGGCGGCACGATCGCCGACCGCTTCGGCTACAAGAGCCCGATCATGGCGGGCTGTCTGCTGCGCACCGTCGGCTTCTGCCTGCTGGGCTGGGTCGACAGCCTGCCCGCGCTCATCGCGGCCTCGGCGGCCACCGGCTTCGCGGGCGCCCTGTTCAACCCGGCCGTGCGTGCCTACCTGGCCGCCGAGGCGGGCGGGCGCCGCGTCGACGCCTTCGCCACCTTCAACGTCTACTACCAGGCCGGAATGCTGCTGGGCCCGCTCGTCGGACTCGCCCTGCTGGCCGCCGACTTCCGCCTCGTCTGCACCGTCGCCGCCGCGATCTTCGCCGTACTGAACGTCATGCAGTGGCGCGCGCTGCCCGCCCGCCGAGGCGACAGCGGACCGTCCGCGCCCGACGGTGTGCTGGCCCAGTGGCGCACCGTCGTAGCCAACCGGCCCTTCCTGCTCTTCGCTCTCGCCATGATCGGCTCCTACGTCCTGACCTTCCAGGTCTACCTGGCGTTTCCTCTCGCCGCGACCAACGCCTTCGGCTCGCGGGGGACGTGGGCGACCAGCGGGCTGTTCGTCGTCTCGGCGGCGGTCGCCGTGGCCGGGCAACTCAGGCTCACCGGCTGGGCGAAGCGCCGATGGACTCCCGCGCAGGCGCTGGTGCGGGGGCTGGCCGCGATGGGCCTGGCCTTTCTGCCCCTGGCCCTCACCTCGTCGGGCACCACGGGCGCCGTACTCGTCGCTCTGGTCCTGGCGGTGACGCTGCTGGCGGTTGGCAGCGCGGTGGTCTATCCGTTCGAGATGGACACCGTCGTCACCCTCTCGGACAACCGTCTCGTCGCCACCCACTACGGCCTCTACAACACTGTCTCCGGTCTCGGCATCACTCTGGGCAACCTCGCCACGGGAGCCCTCTGGGACTTCGCCGTACGCCACGGCGCGCTCTGGCTGACCTGGTGGGCTCTGGCCGCCACGGGGCTCGCGTGCTCCGCGGCCGTCGCGGCGCTGGCACGCACCGGGCGGCTGACCCCGCACACGCCAGCGCACCTCGTCCCCGCCTAGGACCGTCGCACGGCGACCTTGGGTGCGGTGACGCGCCGTCCGGATCATGGTCCGTACGGCGCGTCACCGCCACGACTCCCGACGCTCGGCCGCCGTCACCGCGCGGGAGACCGGTGGCGGCCGGCCTCTCCCGCTCCCTGATCCCCGATCAGCGCAGGCGCAGGGCCTCACGGACGGTGGTGAAGAGGTCGGTCTGGTTCGTCACGCCCAGCACCCGGTACGCCTGCGGGCCCTGCGCCGCGATCCGCACCTCGGTGCCGGTGTGCTCCTGGGACAGGCCCGGCGTGTTGGTCGAGTAGTTGACCTTCAGCTGCTGGCCCTCGTTCGTGACGAGCGTGGAGGACAGCCCGGGCGGGGTGGCCTCCAGCGGCACGATCTGGCTGGTGTGGCCGTGGTCGGCGGTGGTCACCACGAGGGTGTCGGGGTGCTTGGCCGCGTAGTCACGTGCCAGCTTCACCGCGCGGTCGAAGGCGGCGGTCTCGCCGATCTGCCCGCACGGGTCGGCCGCGTGGTCCTGCTTGTCGATCGAGGCGCCCTCGATCTGGAGGAAGAAGCCCTGCTTGGAGCGATTCGCCTTCTGCTTGGCCTCCAGCAGCTGGATCGCCTTGGCGGCCGAGTCGGCCAGGCTCGGCGTGGTCGACGGCCGGCTCGCGTTGGAGGTCACGCACCGCTGCGGGTCGGTGCCGCCGACCGCCGCCGCCTTGCCCGTCCACTCCACCGGCACGTTGCCCGCCGCGAACAGGCCGAGGACCGGCTTGCCCGCCTTGGCCGCCTTCATCGAGGCGTTGTCCGTGACGACCTGGTAGCCGAGCTTCCGCGCCTGCTCGGTGACGGTCAGGCCCTTGTACTTGCCGTCGGTCACCTTCTGGTCGAACCGCTGCTTGCCGCCGCCGAAGAGCACGTCCACCTTGTGGTTGACGGACTGCTCGGCGATCGAGCCCGGCCCGCCGGCCGCGATCGTGTCGCCGCCGCACTTGGCCATGTCGGCGGGACCCTGGCAGGAGCGGTCGGTGACGTGCGAGGCGAGCACCGCCGGGGTGGCGTCGGTCAGCTCGGCGGTGGTGACGCTGCCGGTGGCGTAGCCGCTCTTCTGCGCCAGCTCCAGGATCGTCTTCACGGCCTTGTCGGTGCCGGGCGTCTTGGAGATCCGGCCGTTGACCGTCTTGACGCCGGTCGCCCAGCCGGTGCCGCTCGCCGCCGAGTCGGTCACGTAGTCCGGGGTGCCGTCGGCGTGCACCGCGTACGTCGTGTACGCGCCGGTCAGCGGGAACTTGTCCATGTTCAGGCGGCCGTTGGCGCCCACGGTGTAGTCACGGGCGAGGGTGATCTCCGAGTCGCCCATGCCGTCGCCGATCAGCAGGATGACGTTCTTGGCCTTCCCGCCCTTGATCGCGTGCTCGGCCTGCTGCCTGGTGTCGGACGCTCCGGCGACGGAGGTCACGGAGACGGCGGCAACGGCGGTGGTGACCAGGGCGGTTGCGATCGTGAGGTGGCGGCGGGAGGGTCTGCGCATCGAGGTGGCTCCTTGGATCTCGTCCGTCAGCGGGGTGCCGACGTGCGCCAGACCATCAGCCGCCGGTGAATCGGCGGTGACATTCCGACGCTGCCGCCCCATCCAAAGCATGACCCGGACTTGACCATCGCTTGGTCGTACGAGCCGGGGTTCATCCGGAAGCACTCACGAGGTCCCGGTCCGCGAATCCGGGGAAACCGGCCGTCTACTATGACCCTACGTACGTGACGGTCAAAGGGAGTCGGGCGCATGCGGCGGCTGGGAGATCTCGAAGCGGAGATCATGGATCGTCTCTGGACGTGGAACCGCCCGGCGACGGTGCGCGAGGTCGTCGACGACATCAACAAGACCCGGCCCGTCGCCTACACCACCGTCATGACGGTGACCAACATCCTCTACGGCAAGGGCTGGCTCCTGCGCGGCAAACAGGGAAGGGCCTGGCTCTACTCCCCCGTCCGCAGCCGCGAGGCCTACGCCGCCGCGCTGATGGAGGACGGCCTGCAGGAGAGCCAGGACCGCTCCGCCGCACTGGTCCACTTCGTCGAGAACATGTCCGAGGACGAAGTGGACGCCCTGCGCACCGCCCTGCGGAGCATGGGACGACAGGCGAAGCCGTGAACGCGGTCCCCGTTCTCGCCGCCTACACGGCAGCCGTCGGATTCGCCGCCCCTCCACTGCTCCTGCGCGCGGGCTGGACACACCGGGCCCCCGCCCTGGCGGCAGCGGTGTGGCACATCCTGCTGGTCTCGTTCTCGATCGGCGCCGCGCTCACGGCCTACAACCTGGTCATGCCCGCCGAGCACCTGGAGGCGGGCATGGTCGGGCTGCTCCACTCCTGCGGACTGGCACGCGGGCAGGGCGGGCCCGACAGCCACGCGGCGGACCGGCTCGCCGCCGCCCTTCCCTCCGCCATCGGACTCGCTCTGGCGGCGGCCTTCGCCTTCCACGTCGCACGAGCCCGCCGCGCACGATCACGCCACCGTGCGGCCGTGGACCTGGTCGGCCGCCACTCGGCCCGGCTGCGTGCCACCGTCCTGCCCTACGACACCCCCGCCGCGTACTGTCTGCCGGGCCGCCGGCCACGCGTCGTGATCAGTGACGCCGCAGTGCGCGAGCTGACGGCCGACCAGCTCGGCGCCGTACTGGAACACGAACGGGGCCACATCGCGGGCCGCCATCACCTGGCCCTGGCCCTCACGCAGTCGTACCGGTCCGTGTTCAGGGGGCTGCCGCTGGCCCGTCACGCCCGGGAACAGACCGCGCTCCTGCTGGAGATGGCCGCCGACGACCGCGCACTGCGCCGGCACTCCGGAGAGGCGCTGGCCACGGCGATGTACGAGATGGCGGCGGCCCGCACGCCCAAGGACGCGTTCGCGGCCGGCGGGCAGACGGTCCTGATCCGCCTCAGGCGAGTACTCGGCCCCCGCGCCGCCGCCCATCCCGTGCTCCGGGCCTCCGTGGCGGTCCTGGCCGCGGCACTGCCGCTGCTGCCGTTGCTGATCGCCTGCCCGCCGCCCGGCCTCGGCTGACGGCCCAGACAGCCAACCCCCTTGGGTTCCGGACTCACTTGCTCCCACAACTACTAATCTACTAAGTTTTCACGAGCTTGCCTGTTCCGGCCGACACCGCGCCCCTGCCGCGGCACACCACACCCAGAGGAGTCACCCCACGATGGGAACCCACCGCCGGCCGAAGCCGCCCAGCCGTGCCCGGATCACCACCCTCGGCATCGCCGCCGGAGCGGTGACCCTCCTGCCCACGCAGAGCCAGGCGGCCCCGGCACCCTCGGTGGACGAGGTACGCAAGCAGGTGGCGAAGCTCTACGAGGAGGCCGAGGCGCCCACCGAGGCGTACAACGGCATCCGCGAGCAACAGCAGAAGCTGCAGGACGACGTCGACAGCGCGCAGGAACGCCTGGCCCGCAAGCAACAAGAGATCAACGAACTGCGGGAGAAGGCTGGCCCGTTGGCTGCAGCGCAGTACCGCACCGGCGGCATCGACCCCACCGTGCAGCTCTTCCTGTCCAGCGACCCGGACGACTACCTCGAACAGGCCGAGATACTGGGCCGCACAGGAGACCGGCAGTCAGCCGCCCTGCGGGCACTGCAGGGCAAGCAACGCGAACTCGCCCAGGAACGCGCGGACGCGGCGGAACGGCTGACGGTGCTGAAAGAGGCGCGCGCCAAGGCCGCGCAGAAGAAGAACGAAGTCCAGACCAAACTCACCAAAGCCCGGAAACTCCTCAACAGCCTCACCGCGGAGCAACGCGCCGGCCTGGCAGCCGCCCAGGATCGCGAGGACACGGCCACCGGCACCAGCGACGCGACAGCGAGTTACAACGGCCCGGCCAGCGGCCGCGCGAAGACCGCAATCGAATTCGCCTACGCCCAACTCGGCAAGCCCTACGAATGGGGCTCGACCGGCCCCAACTCCTTCGACTGCTCCGGCCTGGTCGGCGCGTCGTGGCGTTCCGCGGGCGTCTCGCTGCCACGCACCGTCAAGCAGATGTACGACGCCGGCCGCAAGGTGACCAAGGCGGACCTGCAGCCCGGCGACATCATCTACTGGTACAACGACACCCAGCACAACGGCCTCTACATCGGCGACGGCAAAGCCATCCACGCCCCGCGCACCGGAAAGAACATCGAGATCGCCCCACTCGACTCCATGCCGTTCTACGCCGCGAGCAGGCCCTGAACCACGAGAGCCTGCGGCAAGCGGCGGCGCCAAAAGGCGGGCGACATGGTGATGGCGATTCGTGAATCCGGCTCTGCCCGAAGTTCCGTGAGTCCGCAGGTCAGCAACGTGAGGGAAGCGGTATCACATCCAGCGACCCGACGACGATCTCGTTGTGCGTGAACCCCCTGGCGCACAACGGGAAGGTGCCCCGGGCTGGGGCCGCTCGACAAGCCCCACGGTCTTCAACTCCACGACAGCGTCGGCTACTTGATGTCCATGCCATCGCCATGGCCTCGCCTCGCCCTCGAGTTCGCTGCGGAGCGAGCTCACAGCCTCCGCGCACGCGGTCGGTTGATCGAGGGGACATGGTGGAAGGACCAGGCGGCGTGCACGCCGTCGAGGTGCTCGCCGTCGACGCCCAGCTTGCGGTCGTCGGGGGCGCCGCCGGCCCGGAGGACGGCGTGGTGGTGCTGGAACAGTTCCCCGATGGTGAGGTCCCGGCCGACCTGGACGTTGAAGTAGCTCGTCACGGTGGGCCTGGACAGGACGCTGCCGAAGCGGTCGGCCATCTTCTTGGTGTTCGTGTGGTCAGGGACGACACCCGCCCTCAATCAAGCTGTCCGGCAGTGTTCAGGACAGCACGGCGCCCGGGCGCAGGGAACGGCAGAGGCGGCAAAGGCGGCTGCGCTTCGGGCTGAAGGTCGGGGGCCGACAGGATGACCGGCCTCGCGAAGCAGCGGCATCCTGCGCCTGAGCGACCGGGCACCGACGGCGGACGGCAGGCCGGATCTCCCTGACGGCGGCGGGAGATGGGACGTCAGGTCGTGTCCACCCCGGTACGAGGTCCGCCCACGCCGAGTCGCGTGGCGAGGGCGTCCAGGGCGAGGTCGACGGTGTGGGCGAACTCGGCGTCGCTGTCGAAGCGCGCGAGATCGGCGGCGGCCTCGGCCACGTGGGGCAGGCCCGATCGCTCCAGTTCGGTCCGGCGTCGCGCGATGGCGGCCGGGTCGGTGGTGCCGTAGGTGGGTCCCGCCTGCGCTTCGCGCAACAGGGTGCCGATCACCAAGGCGACCAGGGCGCGGAGCAGCGGGACCGCTTCTCGCGGTGGGCAGCCGGCGGAGCGCAGTACGGCGAGGACCGCTTCGACCGGGGCCAGCGCTGGGAACGAGGCGAGTTGCCGGGTGAGGACGAGCGAGGCCGCCTGGGGGTGGGCCAGGGTGCAGTGGCGGAACGCGTGGGCGATGGCTCGCAGGTCGGCGCGTGGGTCTCCGGTGCGCTCGGGCAGGGGCACGGACCCGAGGATGTGTTCGGCCACGGCGTCGAGGAGATCGTCCTTGCCGTCGACGTGGTTGTAGAGGCTCTTCGCGTCGACGCCCAGGACCCGGGCGACCGTGCGCATGGAGACCGCGTCGACGCCGTCGCTGTCGATGACCTTCAGAGTGGCCTCGACGACGGCCGGGCGGTTCAGCCGGGAGGAGCCCTTGGGCGGGCGGCCCCGCCGGGACTCTGGTGTCGCGGTCATGGCCTCATGATGCCCTCCATTGCATTAATCCACAACGTGGGTATAGTGGCGCCCCTCAATACCCACGCCGTGGGTAAAGCGGGAGGAGCGACGATGCGTTTTCCGTGGGGCTCACAAGAAGTGGCCGACCTCCCGACGGTCGGCACCGCCGTCGACACGTTGTCCGACCTGTCGAGATCGGACCAGCCACCAGGTGTTCGGCTGCGGACCGCCCGCGCCCAGGCCGAGGCGTTCCGCGCCGAGTTCGCGCTCACCGGCACGCCGGACAGCATCCTCACCCGCGACCTGGTCACCCTGCCCTACCCCACCCGGTTCGGCCTCTTCCGGGCGTCGCGCGCCATCGCCCCGTTCCTGTCGATCACCAACCGCATGCTGGTCATCCGCTGGCACGACAGCGACGGCCGCCCACGGGTGCTGCTCTTCGAACCCAGCGATGTCGAACTCGGCCGCTACACGCCGTACTTCGACCAGCTCGCCCACAAGACACCGGATGTCCTCGCACGAAGGATGGTCCGCGAACACGGCACGGTCCTGAGCCATCTCGCACGGCTGCGCATCCGGCCCGACGAGGTCGACTACCTGCTGTTCGACCATCTGCACACCCAGGACCTGCGCCGCTGGGTGGGAACGACCTCCGACCAGGACGATCTCGGTTCCCGTCCGCGCGCCGCGTTCCCCAACGCCAAGGTCATCGTCCAGCGGGACGAACTCGCGGGCATGGCCGAACTGCACCCGCTGCAGAAACCCTGGTACCAGCC
Source organism: Streptomyces sp. NPDC090083 (assembly GCF_044747445.1). Lineage (NCBI taxonomy): Bacteria > Bacillati > Actinomycetota > Actinomycetes > Kitasatosporales > Streptomycetaceae > Streptomyces > Streptomyces sp. NPDC090083. The sequence goes on from NZ_JBIVED010000005.1 coordinate 207,493, forward strand.
CGCCGCCTATCGCGACGTACCACCGGAGGCGTTCGTGCCGATCCACGGCTCGGTCCTCCTCGGACCGGGCGTGGCCGTCGTCAAGACACCCGGCCATGTCTTCGGCAACCAGAGCCTCGTCGTGAACACCTCTTCCGGCATCTGGGTCAGCAGCGAGAACGTCATCGCCACCGAGGCCCTCACACCCGAGCACTCCCGTCTGCCCGGCCTCGCCAAGTGGGCGCGGCAGTGGCAGCAGGAAGCCGTGCTCAACGCCAACACGATCGAGACGACCGCCGACCAGTACAACTCGGTCGTCCTGGAGAAGACCCTCGCCGACCGCAGCCAGGCGGACCAGCGGTTCCTCCAGTTCTTCCCGTCCAGCGAACTCACCGGAGCCTGGACGAACCCCGGCACCGCTCCCACCTTCAGCCACGGTCACATCACGCACGGCGCCCAGCCGGTCTGAGGAGGCACCACCATGTCGCGCTTCACCCTGCCGCCGGAGGACGTCCTGCGGGCCCGCGAGAAGCTCGTGCTCGACCACTTCCACGACGAGGTCGCCCAGGACTGGGACGCCACCCTGTCCACCTTCCCGCACCCGCACTACGAACTGATCGCGCAGATGACCGTCCACGACGGCGACGACGAGGTGCGCGGCTACTACCACGACACCCGGGTGGCCTTCCCCGACCAGGACCACGAGATCATCGCGTTCCGGCACAGTGTCGACGCCGTGATCGTCGAGTTCTGGCTGCTGGGCACCCATAAGGGACCGCTCGGCCGGATACCCGCGACCGGGGCGGTCCACCGGACCAGGATGACGGCCTACTTCGTCTTCGACGAGAACGAACGACTCGTCACCGAGCGGATCTACTTCGACCAGCTGACCATCCTGAAGCAGCTCGTCGCCGGGATCGACAAGCGCAGCCCGCGCGGCCTGCTCAAGCTCGCCCGCCTCGTCAGAGGACTCCTCGCGATGTCCGGCGGAGCGCCGGATCCCCGGCTCCTGGCCACCACCCCGCCCGACTTCGTCCGCTGACAGCCCACGACCATCGGAGGCATCCCGTGAACTCGACGACCCACGCGGCGACTTCGGCCACGATGCGGGCCCTCGTCGGCGGCAAGGGCCCCGACTGGAGCCTGGAGGAGACCGTACTGCCCGCACAACTCGGGGCCGTACGCGTCGAGGTCCATGCCGCGGGCCTCAACCGGGCCGACCTCTACGCCCTCCAGGGCACCTACACCGCCAACGCGCAGGGCCAGGGACCGTTCACCGCCGGCATGGAGGTGGCGGGAGTCGTCGAGACGGGCAGCCCGCTGGCACCCCATCTGCCCGCGGGAACCCGGGTCATGGGGATCACCGTCGGCGCGTTCGCCGACTACGTCCTGTGCCACCCGCGTCTGCTCGTCCCGATCCCGGACCGGCTCGGTTTCGAGGAAGCGGCGACCCTTCCGGTCGGCCTGGTCACCGAACACGACGCGCTCGTCACCCAGGCCGGTTTCACCGCCGGCCAGTCCGTGCTGATCGTCGGCGGTACGAGCGCGATCGGACTGATCGGCGTCCAGATGGCCAAAGCGCTCGGGGCCGGCACCGTCATCGCCACCACCACGAGTGAGACCAAACGCGCCGCGCTGCTGGACGCCGGCGCGGACGTCGCGGTGAACACCGCGACCGAGGACCTCGCCGCAGCCGTCCTCGCCGCCACCGACGGGCGAGGCGCCGACGTCACCCTCGACCACGTCGGCGGCGCGTCGTTCGCCGAACTCCCGCAGGCCACCGCGATCGGCGGCACCGTCGTCAGCATCGGACGCCTCGCCGGAGCCGCGACCACCCTCGACCTGGACACGGTCGCCTTCCGCCGCCAGAGGCTGATCGGGACCACCTTCAGCATCCGCACCCGCGCCGAACTCGGTGACGTGGTCGCCGCGTTGGGAGAACAGGTGCTGCCCGCGGTCGCCGATGGACGGATCGGCCCCCGCCTCGACTCCGTGCACCCGGTGTCCCGGGCCGCGCAAGCCGCCCGGCGGCTCCGGGACAACGCCGCCACCGGCAAGGTCGTCCTCTCCTTCGCCGACGCCCACACCGGGCCGCCGCCCGCGGCCGACCCGGTCGCCGGCATGTTCGGCGGCATCGCGCAGATCGGCTACGTCGTCCGCGACATCACGACGTCGATGGAGCACTTCGCCCGCGTCGGCATCGGCCCCTGGTTCCACCTGGAGGGAGTCAGGCCCGAGAACTTCACCTACCGGGGCCACCCCTCCGACATGGTCATGGATGTGGCCGTCGCCAACAGCGGCGACACCCAGATCGAACTCATCACGCCCGTCAACGACGCACCCTCGATGTACCGCGACTTCCTCGCGGCCGGACACGAGGGCGTTCAGCACATCGCCTACTGGACCGACGACTACCAGGCGCTCTACGACCGCGCCCGCGCCGCCGGATTCACCGTCGCCCAGGAAGGCCGCATCGGCGGCGCCGACGGCAGGTTCGCCTATCTGGAGACCGAGCACCACCCTGGCACCGTCATCGAGATCTCCGACGTCGGAGGCGGCAAGAAGCTCGTCTTCGACCTGATCAGGCTGGCCGCCGCCAACTGGGACGGCACCCAGCCCGTGCAGCGGATCGACGCCCGTCTCGTCGGCGGCGACTCCACGGCCCTGACCGAGCTGATGGAGGCCTTCGGGTGAGGGTCCACCATCTGAACTGCGGCACGATGCGTCCTTGGGGCGCCCCCGAGGGGCTCGTCTGCCACGTCCTGCTCGTCGAGACCGCCACCGGACTCGTCCTCGTCGACAGCGGGCTCGGCCTCGACGATCGGGCCGCCCCCGGCACCCGGTTCGGAGCGGCCCGGCACTTCGTACGCCCCGCCTTCGACGCGGCCGAGACCGCCGTCCGACAGCTCCCGGCACTCGGCTTCGACCCCAGGGACGTACGGGACATCGTTCTGACCCACTTCGACGCCGACCACGTGGGAGGAGCCGCCGACTTCCCCTGGGCGCGCATCCACCTGACCGCCGACGAAGCCACCGCGGCCCTGCACCCGGCCACCCGCACCGAGAAGGCGCGCTACCGGCCTGCCCAGCGCAGCCACCGCCCGACGCTGATCCACCACACGGCCCGGGACAGCGAGACATGGCGCGGCTTCACGGCGGCGACGGAACTCACCGCGGTCTCATCCGGCATCGTGCTGATCGGCCTGCCCGGACACACCCGAGGACACGCCGCGGTCGCTGTCGACGCCGGCGATCACTGGATCCTCCACGCAGGCGACGCCTTCTACCACCGGGGCCAGATCGACGGATCCGCCGACGTGCCCAGGTCGCTGCTGGCCATGGAACGCGCCGTCGCCCACGACTGGCGCACGGTACGGGCCAACCACGAACGGCTCTCCGAACTCCGGGAAACCGCCGGCCCGGACCTCCTGATCGTCAACGCCCACGACCCTGGCCTGCTCACCACAGCCAGGGCCACCTCGACGTCCTGAGTGCCCGCCTCGGCACGGTCGAGTGCAGCGCGCAGGCCGGGTGCGGCTTCTCCGGCCGAAGCCGCTGGTGCCGACGCGTACGGCCATGACGACGAACTCCTGTGCGCTGCAAGGGATTTACGGGGGAGGGCGGGTCAGGCGTCCCAGGTCCAGTCGGCGACCTCGGGCAGGTCGGTGCCGTGTTCGCGGATCCAGGACTGGTGGCGGGTGCGGGCGTCGGCCATGGTCTGGCGTACGGCGGCGGCGCGTACGGCGAGGCCGGGGACGCGGTCGATGACGTCCATGACGAGGCGGTACCGGTCGAGGTCGTTGCGGACGACCATGTCGAACGGTGTGGTCGTGGTGCCGGACTCCTTGTAGCCGCGCACGTGCAGGTTGGCGTGGCCGGTCCGGCGGTAGGCGAGACGGTGGATGAGCCAGGGGTAGCCGTGGTAGGCGAAGATGACCGGCTTGTCGGCGGTGAACAGGCCGTCGTACTCGAAGTCCGGCATGCCGTGCGGGTGTTCGTCGCGGGGCAGGAGCCTCGTCATGTCGACGACGTTGACGACGCGGACGGCGAGGTCGGGAAGGTGGCGGCGTAGCAACTGGGCCGCGGCCAGGACCTCTTGGGTGGGGACGTCGCCGGCGCAGGCGAGGACGACGTCGGGTTCGCCGCCGTTCTCCGTGCCGGCCCACTCCCAGATCCCGGCGCCGCGTGCGCAGTGGGCGCGGGCCTGGTCCATGGAGAGCCAGTCGAAGCAGGGCTGCTTGCCGGCCACGACCACGTTGACGTAGTCACGGCTGCGCAGGACGTGATCGGCCACGGAGAGAAGGGTGTTGGCGTCCGGCGGGAGGTAGACGCGTACGACCTCGGGGCTCTTGTTGAGGACGTGGTCGACGAAGCCGGGGTCCTGGTGCGAGAAGCCGTTGTGGTCCTGGCGCCACACGTGCGACGTCAGAAGGTAGTTGAGCGAGGCGATCGGTGCCCGCCACGCCAACTCCCGCGATGTCTTGAGCCACTTGATGTGCTGGTTGACCATCGAGTCGACGATGTGCACGAACGCCTCGTAGCAGGAGAACAGTCCGTGCCGGCCGGTGAGCAGATAGCCCTCCAGCCAGCCCTGGCAGGTGTGTTCGGAGAGGATCTCCATCACGCGGCCGTGCCGCTCCAAGTGCTCGTCCACCGGCAGGAGTCCGGCCTGCCAGGCCTTGCCGCTGGCGTTGAACACGGCCTGCAGCCGGTTCGAGGCGGTCTCGTCCGGACCGACGAGCCGGAAGTCGCGGCCGGCCGAGGTGTCGTGCATGACCTTCTCCAGCAGGTCGCCCAGGATGCGGGTCGGCTCGTGCAGGGTCGTGCCCGGCTTGTCGACGGGGACCGCGAACCGGTCGAGAGACGGGACCGGCAGATCCCGCACGAGCAGACCGCCGTTGGCGTACGGGCTGGAGCCCAGGCGTTTGACGCCCTCGGGTACGCAGGCCAGGACGTCAGCGGCGGGCCGGCCCTCGGGGCCGAACAGCTTCTCCGGGTGGTAGGAGCGCAGCCACGCCTCCAACTGCCGCAGGTGCTCAGGGTTTTCGCGTACCTCGGCCAGCGGGACCTGGTGTGCGCGCCAGGTGCCCTCGACCGGGACACCGTCGACCTCGGCCGGACCCGTCCAGCCCTTGGGCGTACGCAGCACGATCACCGGCCAGTGCACGCGCTCGGTGGCGCCGTCCTCGCGGGCGGTGCGCTGCATCACGGCGATACGGTCCAGCGCGTCGTCGAACGCGGCGGCCATGGCGCGGTGCACCGTGAGCGGGTCGTCGCCGGTGACGTGGATCGGCTCATGGCCGTAGCCGCGCAGCAGTTCGTCGAGTTCGGCCTCCGGAAGGCGGGACAGCACGGTCGGGTTGGCGATCTTGTAGCCGTTGAGGTGCAGGATCGGCAGGACGGCGCCGTCGTGGACCGGGTCGAGGAACTTGTTGGAGTGCCAGGCCGCGGCGAGCGGGCCGGTCTCGGCCTCGCCGTCGCCGATGACGCAGGCGACCAGCAGGTCCGGATGGTCGAAGGCCGCGCCGTAGGCGTGCGCCAGCGAGTAGCCAAGTTCGCCGCCCTCGTGGATCGACCCCGGTGTCTCCGGCGCCACATGGCTGGGCACCCCGCCGGGGAAGGAGAACTGTCGGAACAGCCGCTCCATCCCCGCCCCGTCGCGCGGCACATCCGGGTAGGTCTCGCTGTAGCTGCCCTCCAGCCAGGAATTGGCGAGCACGGACGGCCCGCCGTGGCCGGGGCCCCACACGCACAACGCGTCCAGGTCACGCGCCTTGATCACCCGGTTGAGGTGGGTGTACACGAGGTTGAGGCCGGGCGAGGTGCCCCAGTGGCCGAGGAGTCGCGGCTTGATGTGCTCGGGGCGGAGGGGCTCCGTGAGGAGCGGGTTGGACATGAGGTAGATCTGGCCTGCGGCAAGGTAGTTGGCGGCCCGCCAGTGCGCGTCCAGGGTGCGCAGCTCTGCGTCGGAGAGGCCGGAAAGCACGGTCGCGTCGTGGTGTTCTGCCGTGGGCATCATGGGCTCCTGAAGTCGTCTACGGGTCGACGGGCGAGGGAGGCGGAACTACTGCGTCAACGGCTGGAGTCGGGGACGATCGCGCTCATCCCTTCTCGGGCACGATGGCCACCGGGCAGGCGGAGTGGTGCAGCACTCCGTGTGCCACCCGGCCCAGTTGGAGCCCGAAGTGCCCGGGACGGCGCCTCGCTCCGACGACCAGGAGGCCGGCATCCCGAGAGGCGTCCACGAGAACGGGCCGGGTGTGGCCCTCGACGGTGCGGCGGCTCGCTTCCACCTCGCCGGGAGCGTCCCGTAGCGCCGCGTCCAGCGCCTCCACCGCCTGTCGCTCGTGCAGCCGCGCCGGTTCGCCGGCCATCCGCGGATGGTCGGTGGACTCGCGTGCGGGCCAACGCCAGGCCCGTACGGCCTCCAGCCGCACCCCTCGCCGTCGCGCCTCGTCGAAGGCGAAGCGCACCGCGGCCGAGCCCGCCGCCTTCTCCCCGACGCCCACGACGACACGGCCGGTCGTGCCGGTCCTGGCCTGGTTGTCGTGGGTACCGCGCACGACGACCATCGGGCACTGCGCGTGCCCGGCCACGATCAGGCTCACGGAACCGAGCAGCGCCTCGGCGAGGCCGCTGCGCCCCCGGGTCCCCGTCACCAGCATCGAGGCGCTGCGGCTCTCCCGCACCAGCGCGTACTCGGGTTCCTCCGCCAACACCTCGGCTCGCACGTCGAGTTCGGGGTGGCGGCGACGGGCCCGGCGTGCGGCGTCGTCGGCGATGTCCTCGGCCATCACCTGGTCGTCGGGCCTGGCGAGGTCCTCGGCGATCGAGGTCCCCTCGTAGCGCTCCCACAGCGAGGCGTACACCAGCCGCAGCGGCACCCCGCGCAGCGTGGCCTCGTCGGAGGCCCAGTCGACGGCGCGCAGGCTGGGCTCGGAGCCGTCCACGCCGACGACGATCGGGAGTGTCATCGTGGTCACCGCCCGGTACCGAGAAGGTCGAACACGATCCGGGCCTTGACGTCGCCGCGCAGCACGTCCCCGATGGACTCGTTGACGGAGTCCAGCGTGCGGGTCTCGCAGATGACCTTGGTCTGTCCCGCCGCGTGCAGTTGGAAGACCTCGGTGAGGTCCTGCCGGGTGCCGACGATCGAGCCGATCACCGAGGTGCCGTTCAGCACGGTGTCGAAGATCGGGACCTGGATCGTGCCGTGCGCGGGCAGGGCGACCATGACGAGCTTTCCGCCGCGCCGCAGACCGGAGTTGACCGCGGCGAACGCGGCCTCGTTCACGGCCAGGGCGACCGCCGCGTGCGCGCCGCCGTGCCGCTTGAGGACCTCTCCCACGTCGTCCTTGCGGGCGTCGATGACGAGGTCGGCCCCGAGAGCCGTGGCGAGTTCGAGCTTCTCGTCGCTGACGTCGATCGCCGCGACCGTCGCCCCCGCGATCTTCGCGTACTGCACCGCCAGGTGTCCGAGCCCGCCGACCCCGGAGACCGCGACGAGCTGGGAAGGCCGCACGCCGGCGACCTTGAGTGCCTTGTACGTCGTGACACCCGCGCAGGTCAGCGGCGCGGCGTCGATCGCGCTGACGCCGTCGGGCACCGGCTGGGCGAAGTCGGCCCAGGCCAGCATCTTCTCGGCGTATCCGCCGTCGCAGCCGTAGCCGGTGTTGATCTGCTGCTCGCACAGCGTCTCCCAGCCCGACAGGCAGTGCTCGCACCGGCCGCATGCCTTGCCGAGCCACGGCACGGCGACGCGCTGGCCGATGCTCAGGTGGGTGACGCCGTCGCCGAGCTGCTCGACGAGGCCGACGCCCTCGTGGCCGGGCACGAACGGCGGGTTCGGCTTGACCGGCCAGTCGCCGTGCGCGGCGTGGATGTCGGTGTGGCACAGCCCGGACGCCTCCACCCGGACGCACACCTGCCCCGGGCCGGGCTCGGGATCGGGACGCTCCTCCAGGAAGAGGGGCTCGCCGAACGCTCGGACGACGGCTGCTTTCATGACTACTGCTCCTCAGGGGGACGGGGGTGGGTCAGTCGTGTGCGACGACGGCCACGGGAGCGGTGGAGTGGTGCAGGACACCGTGCGCGACGGGGCCGATGTGGGCGCCGAGCGCACCGCGGCGGATCCGGCGGCCGATGACGACGAGGGAGGCCTCGCGGGAGGCGTCCACCAGATGGTCGGCGGCGCTGCCGACACGCGGCTCCAGGAAGACCTCGGTTCCGGGGTGCTTCTGCCGCCAGGGGCGCAGGGCCTCGGTGAGGGAGTCGGTCTCCTCGCGGGAGAGTTCGTCGTGCAGGCCCGCGTCCAGAGCGAAGCCGTACGCGTAGTAGGGCGGGAGGTTCCAGCCGTAGACGACGCGCAGGGTGGTGCCGCGCAGGGCGGCCTCGGCGAAGGCGAACTCGATCACCGCGTCGGCGGGCCCCTCGGCGTCGAGGCCGAGGACGACGGGGCGGTTCGAGGCGGCGGACGCGGAGGGCGCCTCTTCCTCGTCGGGAGCCTGTTCGTCGGCCCGGACCAGGACCACGGGCAGTTCGGCGCGCGCCACGACGGAGAGACCGACGGAACCGACGAGGAAGCCGCCGACACCGCTCAGTCCACGGGAGCCCAGGACCAGCAGGTCGGCGTCCTTCGCTGCCTTCACCAGCGCGTCCGAGGGCGCTCCGGACACCTGCTCCACGGTCACGTCCACGCCGGGGTGACTCCGGCGCAGGGACTCGCCCGCCTCACGCGGAATCCGCTCGCTCCACTGCTGCTGTGTCTCGCCGCCCATCAGCGGGGCCTGGGCCAACGGGTCCGGGGCGGCCACCCAGACGTGGACGATCTTCAACGGCAGACCGCGCAGTTCCGCCTCGCGGGCCGCCCATTCGGCGGCGGCGCGGCTCTCGGGTGAACCGTCGAGACCTACGACAACACTGCGGACCATGGTTCGTCCTCCTCAACGGGATGTGGTTCCAGCTTCGTGGCGTAGGGATTCCCGCAGCAGGGGCCGCAGGTCCCCGACAGGGACCGATCGGCCCAACGGGCTGCCGAAGCGCGGGCCCCCTCGCGAGAGCCCGCCGCTCCTTCTACGGTCAGCGCAGCCAGGTGTGGTCGCGGACGACGGGCAGCGCGGCCCAGATCTTGCCGAGGCCCCAGGTGGCGCCGGCGCCCGCAACCGCGAGGGCGATCAGCACGATCGCGTAGACGAGGTGGTAGTCGGCGAACGGGTTCGACGACATGCTCGGCGTCCCGTCGGACAGGTGCTTCGCCGGCGGCCACTCGGCGATCCACATGAACGCCATCATCACGGAGCCCGCCACAGCGGCCGGCCGCAGCGCGACACCGAAGACCAGCGCCACACCGACACCCAGCAGACCGAGCATGAACAGCCAGTCCGCCCAGCCCGCACCGGCCCAGTCATGGAACGTCGACTCCATCGGACCCGCAGCCACCGAACTCAGGAAGCCCTTCGTCGGCGAACCACCGTCGATCCAGCCCTTACCCGACGGAGTCGCGTAACCGAACCCGAAGGTCTTGTCGAGGAACGCCCACAGGAAGACGAAGCCCATGACCAGACGCAGGGACGCGAAGGCGTGGGCACGCGCCGCGGTGGCCGTGGTGGCGCCGTCCGACGCCGAGCCGTTCCTGCGGAATGCGGGCAGGTGGAAGCCGGAGGTGCGGTGCGGGTGCTCGTGCACGGCCATGGTCGTGGTCCTTTCGAGGTGTCAGGTCGTTCGTCGCACCTCCGACTCTCGCGTGCTGCTCCGTCGGTGACCTGATGCCGTTGAGCCGTCGTCGGCGGGCTGAACGACCCCTTCTTCAGGGCCGATCGGTCCCGCTGCCGAAAGGCCGGCGGAACGGCCGGCGGGCGTTTCGTCGGTCCCTGAGGAACTCGGCGGTGACGCCGAGTGGATACGACCCGCTGCCCGATGCGCCCGGGGAGCGCGGAACCTCCTACGCCGGGGCCCCGTCGGGCGACCGCCTGGCGTTCCACCACCGGCGACAGACAGTGAGGGGCGCCGTGGCGAACAGGCCCGCGAAGGCGAACGGAATCAGTGGGGAGAGCGCGCGGCCCAGCCGGTTCCAGTCGCCGTGGTCCACCGGCACCCAGGATCCCCACGGCTCCTTGGCCACCTTCACCGGTGCGCCGAAGGCGGGCTCGGAGGAGAAGCCGGTCGCCACGATCCTGCGCGTCCCGTCGCCGGAGTGCTGCGCCGGATCCACGAATCCCTTGCAATCGAGGTCGGGATGGCCGCCGCCCCGGGATGTCGTGACCGGCGCGGACGCCTCGCAGTCCGTGACCCGCATGGTCAGCTCCTGCCCGGCCAGTCCCAGACGCCCGACGGCCGACACGGCCATGCGGCCGGCGAGCCCGAGGAGGAGAAGAGCGATCACTCCGCAGACGAGGGTCCCGAAGACCCGCTTCCGTCCCGTGCCCACCGGCCTCCGCTTGATCACGCTCCGATCGTACGAACCCGTCTGTGGGGCGCGTGCGGCACCCTCGCTTCCGGAGTACGAAGGACCCGCAGGACGCCGTGTCGCGTCGGCGGACCTGCGGCCTGGGGATCGGCTCTCCCCGCGCGGTGTGTCAGTGGTGTACGGGAGTCCTTCGGGTCGCTCGATGCGTACGGACCACGCGTGTGGCCGGCGGCCCCTGCTGCGCGCGGGTGCGCGTCCGCAGTACCAGCGCGTCGAACAGGCCGCTGAGCACGGCGGTGGCCACGGTCGCGATCACGAGCAGGACGGCGAACTGCCTCCAGAACTCCGGTGTCAACGTCGTACCCACGGTGTCCACCCCCTCCTGTCGGACGAGTGCCTCTCGCGGTTCCACCACACCACGGGCAGCCCGGTGGCACAGGGTGCCGCAGGCCTCTCCCGGGGCGCCGATCGGCCCGGTAGGCAGGCCGGACGGCCCATGGTCCGCCGGGACGCACAGGCGAACGCTGGAAGTGGTAGCCACGCCTGCTTTCCGGAGGTACGCCATGAACGTCTCCCCGACCCTGAGCATGCCGCGGGCCCTGCCCCCGGAACACCGCGAGCAGCTGATGCGGCTTGCCCGCGAGGTGTCGATCCCTCAGGGCACCCGGCTTCTCCAAGAGGGCGCCCGCGCCGACCGGTTCTGGATCATCCGCACCGGAACGATCGCCCTCGACATGCACGTGCCCGGCCGTCAGCCCGCCGTCATCGAGTCGCTGGGTCACAACGAACTCGTCGGCTGGTCCTGGCTGTTCGGCCCGCACACCTGGCACCTGGGCGCCGAGGCGACGACACCCGTGCGGGCCTGGGAGTTCGACGCGACGGCCGTACGCACCCTGTGCAAGGACGATCCCGCGCTCGGCGTGATCGTCTTCCAGTGGGTGGGCGACATCGTGGCCCACCGACTCCGCGCGGCCCGCACCCGACTGCTGGACCTCTACGGCCCCTACGGCAGCGGCGGCATGCGGTGAACCGCGGTCATCAGGTCGCCCGCGGTCCACCGAACCGGCCTCGGCGGAAAGCGAAGCGCACTGAGCGCGGAAAGCCGTTGCCCCGCCGACCACCGACGGCCGGCGAGGCAACGGCGTCTCAGCCGGTCCGGCGCCCCCAGCGCTCCCCGGTCCGCTCCAGCTCCTCCCCCACCGCCCGGTGGCCGGCCGATGTTCCGCTCCGCTCCTCGCCCGCGCGGACCCCAGGACCTCAGGCCCTTCACGCACTTGCTCTTCCGCATCAGGCGCACCCCTCACCGGCCTTGCGCACACGAGAAGCAGACGAGAACAAGGGGAAGGTCTCACCGGCGGATCGCCCCCGGGAGGGGCCACCGGACCGTCGCGCCGGGGCCGGTCGGCACCCCTCACGCGCTCCGGTTGGGCCGGTCGGCCCTGGTGCTTCGGATGCGGGCGCGTGATGATCGAGGTCACGGACGGCGCGCAGTCCGTTCGCACTCAGGGGAACGAGGCGTCGAGATGGCCGAGGCACGCACCTTCACCGCACAGGATCCGATCCGCGTCTTTCTGCTGGACGATCACGAGGTCGTCCGTCGCGGCCTGTCCGACCTGCTGGACGCCGAGGAGGACATCTCGGTGGTCGGCGACGCGGAAAACGTGGAGCACGCCCTCGTCCGAGCCCCTGCGGTGCGCCCGCACGTGGCCGTCCTGGACGTACGCCTGCCCGACGGGGACGGCATCACCGTCTGCCGCGAACTCCGTGACCAGATGCCGGAGTTGGGCGTTCTCATGCTCACCTCGTTCGACGACGAGGACGCTCTGCTCGACGCCATCATGGCCGGAGCGTCCGGCTACGTCCTCAAGCAGATCAAGGGCTCGGACCTGGTCTCGGCGGTCCGCACCGTCGCCTCCGGCCAGTCGATGCTCGACCCCGCGACGACCGCCCGCCTGATGCGCTCACTGCGGGCCGAACCGGTCCAAGCCCCCGAGATGGCACCGGAGTTGGCAAGCCTGTCGCCGCGCGAGCGGGAGATCCTGGCGCTGATCGGGGACGGCCTGACCAACCGCGAGATCGGCAAGCGGCTCTACCTGTCGGAGAAGACCGTCAAGAACCACATCTCCCGGCTGCTCGCCAAACTGGGCGTCCAGCGCCGGGTGCAGGCCGCGGTCCTCGCCTCTCACCTGGAACAGTCGGACTCCGGCGACCGTTCCGGCGCCTGAGCCGCACGCCGGGCCGTACGGCCCCTCCCCGGCCCGCAGCGCGCCACGACGCTGGACGGGAGCAGCCGTTCCTCCTCCGTCCCCGGGGCTGTCCGCGAGGGCTAGCAGCGGACAAGGGCGACAGGGCAGTCCGCCTCGTGCAGGGCGGTCCGGCAGACCGGGTCCAGGGGCAGGCGCGCGAACCGGAACCTGTCGCGCACCCCTACCACCATGAGCTGGCCGTCCTCGCTGGCTGCGACAAGGGCCTGGCGGGACCGGCCACGCGGCCGACGGCAGCGCAGGGTGACGTCCGGGTACCGCGTGCGCAGATCGGACAGCGCCTCGGCGAGCGCGGCATCTTCCCTGTCTTCGGCGCCAGCCAGGGCGGGCCTGACGTGGGGACGCGTGGCGGAGACGCTGCGCAGGTGCACCGACACCAGTTCCGCCCCGCGTGCCGACGCCTCGGCGAAGGCGAATTCGGCGGCTCCTCGCAGCGTCGACGCGCCGTGGACCACAAGCAGCACCGGGCCCGCCGGGTTCGGGCGGCCACGCACCACCAGCAGCGGTCCCGACACGCATCCGGACAAATGTCCGGCGAGGAAGCCGTCATGCAGGCCGCCGCGTGCGCCATCGCTTCCGACGACGGTCAGCGAGGCGGCGCGCGACTCGCGCTCCAGCACGGTCCCGGGCTCGCCGACGAGGACTCCGCGTGAGATCCGCACGCGCGGTGCGGCACTGCGGGCGCGCCTCTCGGCCTCGGCCAGCACGCCATTCGTCGACGCGTGCGCACCGGTCCCGTCCACCTCCCATGCGGGAATGCCGAACCGACCGGCTCCGGACGGCCAACCGACCGCCTGGGTCAGCTCCAGACCGACGCCGAGCCGCTCCGCCTCGAGCGCGGCGACTTCCACCGCCGCCAGATTCGCCGGCGAACCGTCCACTCCCACGACCACCGGGCCACCCATCACAGTCCCCCTCTCCAGGCACCCTCCCCGGACGGAGGAAGCGCTCCACTGACTCCCAGACTCGTGCGAGCGGCCGACGTCTCACAGGGGCCGGACGGGCCCCACCACCGCACCGTTCGGCCCACGTCCCGGACCCGTCGTCGCCACCGCACCCAGGACCGCAGTGGTTCGGTGAGCCGGGCAGACCCTGATCGCGCTGCTCGAACGGCCCGGCGGATCGGCCCCTCGGCCTCGTACGAGAGCTGACCGGCGCAGAACGCGCTGGGCGCTCGGCGACGGGTCGGGCACGGGAATGCAGCAACCGCATGGTGCCCGGCGCGCGTGACGCGGCCAGGTCTCTGGGGGCACCTACGGTGGCGGAGCGGTGCCTACTCCCCGGTCACCGGTACCTTCCACACGAGCACGGTGCCGCCCTCCGGCGGAGTGGTCCACTGCAGTGCTCCACCCAGCTGCTGGGCCCGCTCCTCCATGTTCCGCAGCCCGCTGCGTCGGCCCTCCGCCGGGATGCCGACGCCGTTGTCGGTGACGGACAGGCGTACCTCGCGGCCGTCGGTGAGCAGGGCGACGTCGGCCCGATCGGCATGGGCGTGCCGGGCGATGTTGGTCAGCGCCTCGGACAGCACGGCGATCACGTGGTCGGCGGTCTCCCGGGGCACATCGGTGTCGACCAAGCCCTCCATCCGGACGCTGGGCGCGAAGCCGAGCACCGGTGTCGCCTCGCCGACGGCACGCACCACACGGGCCCGCAGCCCCGTCCCCGCACCCCCGTCCCGTGCCCGCAGGCCGAAGATCGTAGACCTGATGATCTTGATCGTCTCGTCCAGGTCGTCCACCGCGCGCACGACGCGTTCGGCGGCCTCCTCGTGTTCGATGAAGCGGCCGGCGCTCTGCAGGGTCATGCCCGTGGCGAACAGCCGCTGGATGGCCAGGTCGTGGAGGTCGCGGGCAATGCGGTCGCGGTCCTGAAGAACCGCGATCTCCTGTGCGTCCCGACGGTGGTCGGCCAGTTCCATGGCTACGGAGGCCTGGGCGGCGAAGTCCTGGAGGGTCTCCGTCTCCGTCGCCGAAAAGGGCTGCCTCCCGATCTCACGGGCCAGCAGGACGACGCCGCGCACACCCGCCTCCGCCGTACCGATGGGCACGGCCACGCCAGGACCGAGTCCTTCGAAGCGCGGTGGATCCGGCGAGATGCGGTCGTCGCTGCCGACATCCACGCTCGTGACGGGAGCGGCACTGGCGAAGGCCAGTCCCATCAGGCTGCGGTCCACGGACAGCACAAGCCCCTGGTGCATCTCGGAGTCCAGTCCGACGGCGATCTCCACAGCCAGGGACCTGGTGTCCTCCATCGGCAGCGCCACCGCCGCGAGGGCCGAGCCCGTGATCTCTCCCGCCCGCTCGGCGATCAGGGCGAGGACATCGGTACGCGCTCCGCCGGACAGCAGCTCGTGGGTGACCTCGGCATTGGCCTGCAACCAGCGTTCACGCAGCCGCGACTCCTCATAGAGACGGGCGTTGTCGATCGCGACGCCGGCCGCGACGGCAAGCGTGGACAGCACCGACTCGTCGTCCTCGTCGAACTGTGCACCGCCGCGCTTCTCCGTCAGGTACAGGTTGCCGAAGACCTGGTCGCGCACCCGGATCGGGACGCCGAGGAAGCTGTTCATCGGCGGGTGGTTGGCCGGAAAGCCGTAGGAAGCGGGGTGCTGGGAGATCTTCGTCAGCCGCAGCGGCTCCGGGTGACGGATCAGCTCACCCAGGATGCCGTGGCCCTGCGGATAGGAACCGATCTGGGCGATCTGCTCCTCGCTGACACCGACCGTGTGGAAGGCCGAAAGGGCCTTGCCGTCAGGGGTGATCACACCGAGCGCCGCGTACTCGGCGTCGACCAGGACGGCCGCCGCCTCCACGATGCTGTGCAGCGCCTGTTCCAGGTCCAGCTCCCGGCCGACCGAGAGGACGGCCGCCAGCAGGCTGTGCACGCGGTCGCGTGTACCCCGAGCGGTGTCCAGACGTGCCTGCAGCTCCTCCAGCAGCTCGTCCATCTTCAGCTGCGGCAGCCGGACCCTGGCCACCCGGGACTCCTCAGGGCTTCCCACCGGTGATCCTCCAGATCCCCTACCCGCACCGCGCGGGCCTACCGCTCCAGTCACGTGCCACGGTAGCCGCCCCCGCCGATGCGGGTAGGTGGATCAAGCACCTTGAGGAGGTTTCGGTGGCCCGAGACCTCGACGACGCGCCGCCCGCAGGCCCCGCTCCTGGGCAGGGGGCCGATCGGACACGCTCCAGGGCCGAACGGCCCTAGCCCGACCGGTACCGGAACGCCTGGAATGGCCTGATCAACCCCAGACGCTCCACCCACCGGCCGCCACCTGGTCCCTTCGGTGGGCCAGAGGCCGGAGACAACGAGCAGTGAGCGAAAGCCTTGTCGCGCGGCCTCCCGGGGCCCCGGACCGAGAGGAGTCGGTCGCCGTGGATCCGCTGCGCCGCATGGTCGAGGTCGACGGCGTGGAAGCACTGCGGCTGCTGGGCAGCGTGCCGATGGGCAGGATCGCCTTCACCCGGCAGGCGCTGCCGACCATCCGCCCGGTGAACCACATCGTGGACAACGGGAACATCGTCATCCGCACACACGAGGGCGCGGCCCTGACCTTGCGCACCCACCACGCCGACGGCCCCGGAGTCGTGGTGGCCTACGAGGCCGACGACATCGACCCGGACACGCACCTCGGCTGGAGCGTTGTGGTCACGGGATACGCGCACCTCGTCAACGACGATCGCGAACTGGCCCGATACCAGGCGCTGTTGCGTCCCTGGGTACGGCAGCCGATGGACTACGCGGTCCGCATCCGCCCGGACCTGGTCACCGGGCTCCTCCTCGTCCCCGTCGACCAGCCGGCCGAAGCCTGACATCTGGCCATGCGGCACCCGCCCAAATGTCAGGGCGTCCGGGCGAGCCGCCCAGGTCGACGGTGCTGGAACGCGACGGACCGCCAACAACCGGGGTGCCACGGCCAGTTGGCGGTAGCACCCCGGTCTCGGTGGGCAACCGGCTGTCTACTTCAGCCAGGTGTGGTCGCGGACGACGGGCAGCGCGGCCCAGAGCCTGCCCAGCCCCCATGTGACACCGGCGCCCGCAGCCGCGAGGGCGATCAGCACGATCGCGTAGACGAGGTGGTAGTCGGCGAACGGGTTCGACGACATGCTCGGCGTCCCGTCGGACAGGTGCTTCGCCGGCGGCCACTCGGCCAACCACATCAACGCCATCATCGCCGTACCCGCCACGGCGGCCGGCCGCAGCGCGACACCCGCAACCAGCGCGACACCCACGCCCAGCAGACCGAGCATGAACAGCCAGTCCGCCCAGCCCGCACCAGCCCAGTCATGGAACGTCGACTCCATCGGCCCGGCAGCCACCGAGCTCAGAAAGCCCTTCGTCGGCGAACCACCGTCGATCCAGCCCTTGCCGGACGGAGTCGCGTAACCGAACCCGAACGTCTTGTCGAGGAACGCCCACAAGAACACGAACCCCGTGGCCAGACGCAACGACGCGAAAGCGTAAGCACGCGCCACGGACACCGTCGCCGTCGCGTCAGAGGCGGCGACCTGCGCCGTTCCGGTCCGGTGGAAGGACGGGAAGCGGAATCGCGGGTGGTGTTGGGGGTGGTTCTGGACTGCCATGATGCTCATCCCTTTCGAGGGAACGATGCTTGGGATCGAACGACTCTCGTTGCGTCCTCAATGTCTCGCGGCGGACGGCGGCGGCGGAGGGGCTGCAGGTCCCCGGGCGAGGGCCCGAACGGCCCTGTCCGCCGGGTCACTTGGCAGTGGGCACCACCGCGACAGGGCAATGGGAACGGTGCAGCAGAGCGTGTGCCACAGGACCCGGCCGCGGGCCGAACCAGTGGGTGCGGTGATGGGCACCGACGACCACGACGGCGCAGTCGCGCGTGGCCTCCAACAGGGCGTCCGCCGGCGCGCAGCGTATCGTGCGGCTCTCGACCCGGACATCGGGATGCCGCTCACTCAGCCGAGCCAGGCTGAACCGCGGAACGGAATCCTCTGCCCCTCCCCGCTGGGCGAGTTGCTCCTGGCCCGGGCTCATCGCCGGGAGGAATGAGGGCAGTTCGAGGGTGACGTGCCGGTGGGTCCAGCTGTGCAGGACGTGCAGCGGAACTCCTCGGCGCTCGGCTTCCTGGAAGGCGTAGAGTGCCGCGTTCTCGTCGCCGTCTCCCTCCAGGCCCAGCAGAACGGGTCGGCCGTCGTCGCACCGATGGTCGCCGCGGACGACGAGCAACGGGCTGTGCACCTGAGCGGCCAGACGCAGGCTCACCGAACCGAACAGCAGACCGGCGACGCCGCCCATGCCCCGGGTCCCCACGACGGTGAGGTCCGCGCCTTCGCTCTCCCGCACGAGCGTGCGCACCGCGCCACCTACCGCGCCCCAGGCCACCACGGGCAGTTCCGGATGACGTGCGGTGAGGCGCGTGACCGCCGAGTCCAGGATCGGGCCCGACTCGTCGCTGTCGGGCACGGCGTACACGACGCGCAGTTCGACGCCTCGGCGCGCGGCTTCGTCCGCGGCCCAGTCCAGTGCCCGGACCGAGATCAGTGAACCGTCCACTCCGACGACGACATGATGGAACGTCATGTCCCTTTCCCCTTCTGGCTGTTGCATGCTCACGGTGTTCAGCGGGAAGGGGCCGCCCATACCCACAACGGCGGCTCCGCTGGCGATGCTGGTCCTGCGCGGACGGACCGGGTCAGGGGTCGCAGGAACTTCCTGACACGCCGTACGGCCCCTTCTTGAGGGGCCGTACGGTCCAGGTGTCGTGCCGTCGCGGGACGAGTCGGCGGCCATCCCTCGCGCCGTACAGGAGCGCTCTCCACGCCCAGTTGACGAGCCCGCGGCGACATCCTCATCAGGCCGAACCGGTGAGATCCACCCCGTACATCGAGCGACCGCCGACGAGTTCACGTCCCGTCACCAACTCGGGCTCGACCCGTACGAAGACCTCCTGGGGCGAGGGCACCCAGGAGGACGGGCCGGTCCGGGTCAGGCGTTCGTGTTCGGCCCGGTCGGTCACCACGGTGGCCGACCCGGTGACGACGACGCTCCAGCCGGAGTGTGCGACGGTGTCGACCTCGTCGGCCTCGAAAGCGACCACCGAGCCGTCGATCGCGCGCACCAGCTCCGAGGCCGCGGAGGTACGCAGCAGCACCGCCCCGTCATGGTCCAGAGAGAAGTTCACGGGCAGAACCGCGGGCAGGGCCTGGCGGGTGTGCACGATGCGGCCGACGAGTGCCTGGCCCAACCGGCGCAGGCAATCGGTTCGTTCCAGTTCGCGGAATCCGTCGTTGGAATACATCAGCCAGTCCGTCTCTCGCCCTGTACGCGGGGTCTGCGTGTCCGTATGCGGGTGTCACTCCATGTTTCGTGCCGCGGAGTCTGCGGGTGAGGGGCCATCGGTCCCGTCCGCTGCGGAGAACGTCCCCGGTCGCGTGGTGATACGACGTCCGGTGAGGCTCAGCGCGTCGATACGGATCCACTCCTCGCGCGGGCCGCCTGCCCACGGCTCGCTCAACACGTGTTCCGTCAACCGCCGTACCTCGTCCTCCTCGGTCACGGTCCGGGCCCGGCCGAGCGCCAGCACGCTCCAGCCTTCACCGAACGCGTCGTCGATCCGGTCGATCTCGAAGGTCACCTGGCAGCCCGCCGCCCGGGACGGCATCGCACCGGGAGCGGTCCGGTACACGATCGTGCCGTCGACCACGGTGTAATTGACGGGAACGATGACGGGTCCCGAGGCGGTCTGCACCGCGATCCTGCCCACCCCGTGCGTCGACAACAGCTCGCGGCACTCCTGGACGGTCAGTTCGGTGAACGTCGGGTCGGAGCCGGCCCGCCCCGAGCCGGGCGTCCGGTCGCTGTGGCCTCCGGCGAGGTCCGTCACCGTGGTGTCCAAAGCCGCGGCGAGTCTGAGCAGAACGCTCCGACCGGGTGCGGCACCGGGAACCTCCTCCAGGTACTGGAGGTAGCTGTCCGCCACGCCCGCCAGACCGGCCGCCTCCTGACGAGAAAGACCAAGTGCAGTGCGCCGTACGGCGATCCGGCGTCCGAGGTCACCCGACGGTGTCCCCTCTGGCACGCTCATCGGGAATGGGTCAGGCATGACGGGTCACGTCCTCTCGTCCGGCCGCCGGTAGGGCGACCTCCTCGTGCCGGGTCCCACCGAGCACCACCTTGAGGACGCCGGTGTCGGCCGCCTTGGCGAAGACGTCGTACGCCTCCTCGGTGTCGCGCGTGTCCACGACGACGTCGGCTCCGAACCAATTCGCCGCGTCCAGCCGGGCGGTGGCCATCGCCGCCGGTCCGACAGGGCCGACGCCGATGACGGCAACGGTGTCTCCTGGGCGTATCTGTCCGTTGAGCACGCCCACCTCGTAGTAGCCGGTGGGGAAGTTGTCCGCCAGCAGGACGGCGTCCTTGGCCTCCAGTGTGCTGAGCAGCAGGTGGACGGAGAGGTCGGCGTGCGGGACGCGCACGATCACGTCGGTCGCGTCCTTGATACCGGGATCCGGGACGGTCTCCCAGGAGAACTGTCCCGGGCCCTGCAACACGAAGCCCTTCATGACGTACCTTCCCCACTCGGTCGACTCCCCCGGTGTGTCCAGCGTGTCCGGGGCCGTCGCTCCTCGCTTGGGCCGGTCGGCCCTCATCGTCCGGACGAACGGGACCGTCGCGACCGTTCGGCCCCGGCCTGGGCCGAACGGCCCAGGCCGAACAGGTGGACAGGTCCGGTCGGCTCTTCCGGGCGGGACCACCTGTCCGATTGGCTCGCACCATGACCGAGATCCACACCGACGCCGTCCTGCGCACGTCGGAACATCTCATCGCCGGGACAACCGTCTTGGAGCTGCACGGGGAGGTCGACGTCCTCACGGGGCCCCCGCTGTCGACACGCCTGGACACGCTCACGGCGATTCCCCACCCCGATCTCGTACTGGACCTGCGCTCCGTGTCGTTCATCGACTGCGCCGGGCTGGGCGTCCTGTGCCGGGCACACCACCGGACCGGTGCCAGAGGAGGACGGCTCCGACTCGTCACCGGGGATGCGGGCTTCCTGCGGATCCTTCGCCACGCCCAGCTCGGAGGCGTCTTCGAGATCCACGCACGGCTGCCGAAGTCCCTGGCCGCAGAGCCGACGTCCGGCGACTCCTCCGCCGCAGCGGGCTGAACGGCCCGTCCTCGCGCGGGATGCCGTGCCGATGGGGCACCTCGCAGCCCCTGTTCGGCCCAAGCGACGCCATGCCCGCGGCTGACACCTTCGAAGTGACGAGCACGACGAGGAGGTGCGGACTCATGGGCAGGAACAGGCGTCTGAAGGCGCGGCTGTGGCGGTGGCGGAGCAACCCGTTGCGCCGGCGCGACGACCTCGTCGAGGCCTGGATCGTCCTGGTCATGTGGGCGGTCATCGTGGTGGGCGGCGCACTCGCCGGCCTGGTGACGTGCGACGCCGCCGCCACGATGTTCGCCGCGCAGCGCACCGAACGGCACTCGGTGCAGGCCGTACTCCTCACGGACACCCCGCCCGCGAGCTCGACATCCGGCGGGGTGCGCGACCTGATCAAGGCTAAGGTCCGCTGGACGACCGCCGACGGCACCAGCCGTACGGGAAGCACCCTGGTGGACATGGGGCGCAAGGCCGGTTCCAAGGTCGTGGTCTGGCTGGACTCCGCAGACAACTTCACCAGCAAGCCGGCCAGTTCGGCGGAAGCGACTCTGGAATCCACCGCCCTGGGCCTGACCGCCACGCTCGCCTTCGCGGGCATGGCGTTCGGCACGGGGGCGGCCGCCCGATACCGGCTGGACCGGCGCCGCATCGACTCCTGGGGCACGGAGTGGCAACTTGTAGGGCCGAGTTGGGGTCGCAAGACCAACTGATGCCCAGCAGTCGGCGCAGCACTGCCCGACAGGGCCAGCCTTCCGAGCACGGGTCAGATAAAAGCGGCTGTGCCGCCACCAGCTCTCCAGCAGTACTCCCGGTGCTCCCTGACCGACGACAAAACGTCCATCAACTCCCCTTACACAGCCAACTCCCCTACCGCAGCGCGAGGGATCGCATCACGGGAGCTGGCTCACGCCTGGGCGAGCGATACGACCGGGACCGTGGCACCGAGCGCGGCGCTCTGCAACGCCGTGATGCGCTGGATGACGAGCCCCAGCAGCACGGCTGCCGCCGTCATGAGCGCTTCAGCCACCACCAGGAACGCCATCGATCCTGGGGCCAGCCGGTTCCCTGCCACGAGTACCAGCGCGTGCGTGATCCAGGCGACCCACCAGAGGTTGACCAGCATTGCGTCCCGCTTCTCCTCCCATGAGGCGGAGCTGGCCCGCCCGATGTCCAGGACGAACCGGCGCGGGACAAAGAAGTTGACCACCGGAATGAACCACGCGCCGATGGTCCAGCCCCGCCTGGGGAGCGAGGCCTGAGGGGACAGCTCCTGGGCGTTGCGCCGGGACCGGACGAGCCACACGAGGAACAGCACGACCGCGAGATTCATCAGATACAGAAAGATCATGGAGATGAGGCCCGACCTGTGCAGAGACGTATCCGTACGGCGCAGGTAGTGATCCCGGACCGCCACCGCGCGGAGCACGTCCGCCACGGCCACCGCCGCTGTCGCCACTTGCGCGAAGCGGGCGATGATCCAGGGAGCTTTGCGGGTGGTGCTCGTCATCGACTTCGGCCTGTCTCGGAGACGGGTGCGGCCACGGCGGACGCTGGGGCGGAGTGATCATAGACCCGAGGCACAACGAAGTCCGCAAGGCATCCTCGCCCGGATCACCGCCCTCGTCCATGTGAGGCGGCAGCTGGCGAAGGCCGCCCGACCGGCGACCGATCAGGGTCCGTACACGCGTAGGCGCTCCGGTGAGGGACCTCTCCGGAGCGCCGTACCGCGATGGCCGCTTTCTTTACACCGCGGTGATGCCCTCCATGCCGGATCCGGCGAAGGGGGGCAGTCCTGTGAGGGTGGTGACCTTGCTGAGAGAGCCGTTCCTGCCGATCCGGAAGCCGTCGACCGTGCCGGAGGTCGCGTTCTGGACGTAGAGGAACTTCTCGTCCTTCGTCACGGTGAGGTCGATGACACCCTGCGATCGCGCTGACGGAGGCGTGGCGACGCCGACGCGATTGGTCAGGGCCAACTTGCCGTGCTGATCGGTTCGGTAGCCGGTGACGGTGGAGTTGCCGGTGTTGCCGCCGAAGAAGAAGTCGCCCGCGCGTTCCAGCCAGCACAGGGTTTCCTGGCCGTTGGGGAGCGGATTCTGGACGACCCTGAGGACGCCGTCCCGGCGCACCTGGTACGTGGTGACAGTCGACTTCTCGGCCTCGGCCACCAGCATGCGGCCGGAGCGGTCGAAGGTGATCGCGAACGGAACACCGCCTGCCGAGGGGTTGACCACGGCTCGAGCCGCGGGACGCCCGCCGTACCGCATCGGGAACACCTCGACGGTGTTGGCGGACTTGGTGGTGACCACCAGGGCATGTCCGTCCGGCGTGAACGCGACCTGACCGGGCGAGCTGCTGAACAGCGGAACCTTCTTGTTGTGCAGGCCCAGAGAGCGGTAGGAGCCGCTCAGCGGGACCAGCCCTTTCCCGGTGATCCGGAAGCCTTGGACGCTTCCCTTGCCGCCCGCGTTCATGACGTAGGCGAGGTTGCCGGACACCGCGATCGATGAAGGGAAGTCACCTCCCGAAGGGACCGTCTGACGGTCGGTCAGCTTCTGTCCCTCGACCCTGAACGAGGTCACCGTGGCACTGCCGGCGTTGACCGCGATCAGCCGCTTCGACCGGTTGTCGTAGACGAGCGAACTCTGCGAGGCGAGCGAGTCGGTGGGCGCGTCGACCTGATCGCCGCCCTTCCCGCCGGTCGCGAACGTGCCGGCGGCGGACAGTTGACCGTCGTCGCCGCGCTTGAAGGCATGAATGGTGTTGCCCACCAGCTCGTTGCCCTGCACGAACACGGCGTGGTCGGCGCCCAGGTGCGCCCGCGCGCTCAGCGGGCGGACCGGCCCGTTCGACGAAGCGTCGGCGGGCTCGTCCGCCGACGCGATGGTCACGATGCCGGCCGTCGCAGCCACCGCCAGAAGCGCACCTCCGGCGATGGTCAGCCGGACCTTGCGAGGCGACCTGCGCCTGATGTGGCTGCTCATACGTGATCCTCCCGTCCTTGCCCGGCACCCACGGCGGGTGACCGACAGCGCCAGAGTGGCCTGTGTGACGGGAGGACATCGGTGATCCGACGCCACGTCATCGTCTCGTAAGAACAGCCCCGTCCGACGGATGGCGCAGGCGCCCACCCCGTCTGCCGCGATCGCAGCAGGTGGACGTGTCTGTGGTCGCCGAATGACTGGACTTCCGGAACTTCGAGTGCCGACCGTGGGCCGCGAGCGTTCACCGGCCGGACGGCGCGCCTCCGGAAAGGCCCGTCGATATCTTCTCTTGTCGCTGCTGCCAGAAGCAGCAACACCGGCTCTTCTTCGTCGCGGTCTGGTGGGTGAGCTGATCGGACTGGGAGGCGGGATCGGGGCCGTCGGCAGCGCATTCGGCATCAGCCGGAGACCGTTCCGGGGTCAGGCTGTCAGCGCTCACCCCGGCGGTCTACTCCCTCCCGCGCTCGCCGGCCCTCCCCGACCCTCCCGGGGACGATTCAGGCCGCCCGTACGAGGGCGTGTCGTCGGATGACACCCGTCACGGGTGACGCCGGCTCCAGCAGAACCGCCGGCAGCATCCCCCTCACGATCGGTTCCCTCGGCAGCGCAAGTCCGAAGAACTCCTCCACGACGCCCAGCGCGGCGCGGTGAACCTCCCTTCGGTTACGCTCCGGATCCGGAAGGCCGGCAGCCGTGAGCCGCTCCTGCAGTCGCGCGGCTGTATCGGGGTCGCCTTCGACCTTTTCGTACCCCCAGGACCCGTCCAGGTGCAGATTGAAGGCGGCCAGCAGCTCGCCATCTTGGAAATAGGCGAACTGGGGCGGCACCGGCTTGCCGTTCTCCTCCTCGTACTCCAGAAGGCAGACATGCACGCCATCACGCGAGACCGGCGCCAACGGTCCGAACTCGGCCTGCCAGCCACCGTACGCAATCGCGTACACCCAGTCCCCCACAGACCCGAGACGCAACCCGACGTCGTCGTAGTCATCCATGAGCTCCAAGAGCGACGTTCCCGTCTGCTCCCCGACCGACACGACGACGTGCTCCGCGTCGTACCGCAACGCCGCGGCAAGCCGCTCAGCGAGTCCCTTCGGGGATAGCCCGCGGGCCAGGACCACGTGATAACCCCCGAAAGCGATGGACTGTCGACCAGCGAGCCAACTCATTCCCTCCGTCATGACCGTCATCCTGCCCTCCGCCTCTGACAACAGACACCGCACGCCCATGACGATGATCACTGTCAGTCCTTCGACGATGATGTCGTCGCCTCGGGTACTTCTCAGCGCTGCTCGGACGGATGGCGCTGTGACCGCCAAACGGTCCTTTGGGCGGGACCGACGCCGGGTCGCTTGGTGAAAGCGGGTTGACGCGAAGGTGCCGTCCCGCCCTTCGGACATCCTCAGCAGCAGTGAGCAGCGTTCGGGCGCATTCGCAGTTGACGAGGGCGCTTCACACGTCGATGGTCCGTCGAGCATGCTCCACGAACTGGCTTCGCTTCGCAGCCGCGTGATCGAGAAACCGTCTGGCCCCTCGGGACTCCGTCATGTCCGAGGAAGCACCAGAGCCCTGCCCGACAGTGGCCGCGCTGATGACGGCGACGCAGGCCGAGAGCGATCGGGACAGCTCTTCCGCCATACGGGCCAGCTTCTCCGGCCCTTCGATCTCCACCGTCGCCTGAGCATCGGCCAGCCCGCCACGCAGCAATCCCCGGGCATGGGCGAGTCCCTCACGGAGAACCTCGAGATCCGCTCCCGGCGCGATCAGCCCGGCATCGATCTCCTTCAACGCCTTGTGCAGCTCATCCGCCTTGGCCGTGAACGCCGAGTACGCGTCACGGCGGAGCTGCCGACGCCAGTGCCGATGCTCCGCCCTGACCTGTCGCTGAGCCGACATGCCTGCAACAGCGGCCGCGAGGGTGGTACCCACCACTCCCACAGCTGCGCCCAACACTGCCGCCACCCCTGAGTCCATAGGAGAATTCTGACGGCCGGGAGCTGCGCGCCGGCAAGCTTCAGCACGCCGAGCAAGCGGGCGTGCGAGGGACTGCTCCGCCGACCGATCGGCCTGACATCACAAGCGTCTGATCAGGCGTGAGCAAACCTCGGTGACCCGGACTCGCCTCACTCAAAGCTCCCTACGCTGGTCAGCGGGAGGCGGTGCCCTTCGTAGGGTGAGCATCCAAGGGCGTCGAGTGTGCCTTTCAAGGCTCTGCCGTCCGTAGCTTCCATCGACCGACCACTCGACACCCAGTTCCGACTCTCACTCGCGCCGCGGAGAACGCCCATCAGTGGTGGTGGCACGACCGTCCTCGCTCAACAGGTCCATCTGACCGGAGGCAGATCGCAGTACCAGGCGGCACTACTCCCGCTCCCACATCGACATGACCGTCCACGTCGACGACCGGACCTTGCACCTTCCCGACAATCGCAAAGGCCACCCGTTCGAGATCACAGCAGGACTTATCGGCAACACGCCGAAAAGCCGACCCTGGGTGCTTGCTCAGTTGCCTACGTACCCGGATACCAAGCACCTATGAGCGAGGGACTGGCGGCGACCGCCGGCAATCGCGCTTCGTAGAGGTCGACCCCAAAATCTGGAAGGAGGGACCAACGAAGACCGGATGAGCCGCCGTTGGCACGCGCCTTCGGCTCTCATGGCGGCCGTGCTACGCCGTCGAGACATGGAAATTCATGACGTCGATCTTGGTGATCGACCGCCAGTCCTCCTCGCTGTACCCGTCCCAGCCCTTCGCCTTGCGGTCGGCCGGAAACTTCGCGGCCTGGTCGGAGCCGACGAGGACAAGGAGGTAGGTCTCGCTGATTCCCTCGACGCCCGGATAGCCGACCGAGTGGTTGTCGTCCTCCCAACAGCCCCCGGATGTGGGGCTGATGGGCGTGCCAGGGTAGAAGCGGCCGTTGCCCGGGTGCCCGAACTCGTCCTTCGAATCGGGGTCGGGTCGGGTGACGAGATAAAGGACTTGGCCCGCCGGGATGTCCAGGCTCAACTGGCCCTTGACGCTGATCTCGGGACTCCTTGCCGGACCGCCCACCTGTGTGTAGACGTGCGGCGGTCGGCGGTTCCCGAAGAGGGTCTCGTTGTAGCGCTGTGACGGCGGCTGGTCCCAGGAGTCCGCGAGTCGTCGCAGATCGCAGGAGTCTTCGTCCTCGGCCGAGAGGGAGGCCGATGCCGATGCCGATACGGAAGCCGAAGAGCCGGTCCGGGAATCCGTCGTCCCCTTCGAGTCGGTGTCCTGAGCGAAATACGCCCCGGCCGCTGCCGCGCCGATGGCCGCCAGGGCGCCGATGACCGCGATGAGGATCCTGGTCGTGTTGTCGTGCTTGCCGTCCCCGCCCTGCGGGTCGTTGCTCGTGGTGTCGTCGTCGGAGCCCGTGTCGGTGCGTGTCACTTTTGTCCCCCTGTCGTGCAGGAGTCCGTAATATCAGCGCCTTGTGTGCCCGGTAAGGGACTGTTGGAGCAGGCGAGGGGCGCGCACGGGAAAGGGGCGCGCGGGCTTTCGGTTTCGCGCGCGTATTTCAGCTGCGCGCCTCCGCCGCCGCACACCTGCGAGTCCCGCACCCCGAACCGGTCGCCCACCTCCACTGCGCCACGGCCGGAAACCCGCCTGTCGGCACAGTCACGGGTTCCCTTCCCCGACGGCTCCCCGCACGCTGCTGCCCGGCAGGCACGACGAGCCGGCCCGCCTTCAGTACGCCGGCCGCACCAACATCCTCGCCCGGACGGCAGGTGCCGCCATCGCCGACTTGCCGCTCCCGGGCGGCGCGGCGTCATCCGTGGACGGGCCGACCGTCTCCGCCGAGTGGGACAACCGACGAAAGCTGGTCGTCACGCTGGTGGAACCCCAGTTCGTGGTGGAAGTCGGCGTCGACATCGACCGCGACACCTCCGGCCGGCGACAGCACCCCGAGGGATGGCCTCCTGACCAGTTTTGCATAATGCAAAGGTAAGGCACGAGAATTGATGAGTGCCATCCAGGCTCCCAGGCATCCACGGACAGGAATCGCATGACCAGCACCGCGACGAGCAGCTCGACTTCTCCACCGGCCTTCGTGGGTCTGCGCTCCGCTCCCTGGGGGCTGATGGTGCTGGCCGTGGTGATCGGGGGCGGAGCCGGCGCGGGCTCGGTCGTCTTCCGCTGGTGCATCACGACCTTCACGCACCTCTTCTCCGGCCACACGGACTACGCGGCCTCGCCCGGCGCGAGTAATCCGCACGTGCCCTGGCTCGGGCCGTACTTCGTCGTCCTGGCCCCGATGGTCGGCGGACTGCTGTACGGCCCTCTGGTGAACCGGTTCGCCAAGGAGGCGCGCGGTCACGGGGTGCCGGAGGTGATGCTCGCGGTAGCCCAACGTGGTGGGCGGATCAGTCCCAAGGTGGCCCTGGTCAAGACCCTCGCATCTGCCTTGACCATAGGCTCCGGCGGCTCGGTGGGCCGCGAGGGCCCGATCGTCCAGATCGGCTCAGCACTCGGCTCAACGCTGGGCCGTGTGACGAAGGTGGCCGAAGGACGGATGAAACTCCTGGTCGCCTGCGGCGCGGCGGGCGGCATCGCCGCCACCTTCAACGCACCGCTGGCAGGCGTGTTCTTCGCCATGGAACTGATCCTCGACACCTTCAGCGCGGAAGCCTTCGGCGCCACCGTGCTCGCCAGCGTCACCGCGAGTGTCATCGGCCGCGCCGCTTTCGGCGACACGGCCTTTCTGAACCTCCCGGGCTTCCACGTCGACCACCTCACCCAGTACTCGCTGTTCGCGGTGCTCGGCATCGGTGCCGCAGTGGTGGGGATGGGATTCGCCCGGTTCCTGTACCTGATCGAGGACGCCTGCGACTGGCTGTGGCGCGGCCCGGAGTGGCTGCGTCCGGCGGCCGGCGGCCTGCTTCTCGGCCTGGTACTGCTGGCCTTGCCGGAAATGTACGGCGTCGGCTACCCGGTACTGCAGAAGGCGACGGAGGGCGGCTACGCGGTCGGTTTCCTGTTGCTGTTGCTGGTCGGCAAGATGCTGGCGACCAGCCTGACGATCGGCATCGGCGGCTCTGGCGGGGTGTTCGCCCCCAGCCTGTTCATCGGTGCCATGCTGGGCTCGGCCTATGGCATCGGCGTGCACCACCTGCTGCCCCGCTCCGCCGGTGCGGTGGGCGCATACGCACTGGTCGGCATGGGAGCAGTGTTCGCCGGCGCCGCACGCGCACCCATCACCGCCGTGGTGATCCTCTTCGAACTCACCGGCGAGTACTCGATCATCCTGCCCCTCATGCTCGCCATCGTGCTGGCCACCGCCACCAGCCGCCTGCTGTCGGGCGACACGATCTACACGCTCAAACTGCGCCGCCGCGGCGTCGACCTGGAAGGGCCCGCCACCGGCGCACGGATCGGCACCCAACACGTCGGCGCCGTCATGGAACCACTGCCTTCTGCCCTGCCCGCGTCGACGACGCTGGCCGACTCCGCCGGCCTGTTGAGCCTGTCCGGCCACGGCGCACTCCCGGTGGTCGACGACAGCGGGCACTATGTGGGCGTGGTCACGGCGCAGGCAGTGGCGGAGGCCCTGGCGGAACAGCCGGAGGACGCACCGACCCGGATCGGCCAGCTCGCCGAGGTGCCCGTGCCCGTCCTGGCCGACCAGCCTCTCGCCCAAGCGCTGCACATACTGCTGTCGGCTGCGGGTACCGGCGTGCCGGTCATCGACTCGACCCACGGCAAGCCGATCGGCTGGCTCAGCCACCAAAGCGCCCTACGGGCCGTGCACGGGACCGCCTGACCGCGCCCCGAGGAGACTGCCGACAATATTTTGCGCTACGCAAGCCTTGAGAGGCGGAACTTCGACGGACGGACCACTCCCGAGAGGCCAGCCATGCACACAGAGCATGTCCACCGCTCGTACTCGTTCGCATGTCTCGACTGCTGGTACGGCTGGGAGGACACGTATGACATCGACGTGACCATGGACGAACACGGACGGATCACGGCCGTCCACCGACTCGACGGCAAACACGTACCGTCACCAGTGCAGTTGCCCCGCTGCTCCTCCGGCGAGAGCCGCAAGGTACGCGCCGTCCGGCCGGGACGGGTCAGGTCGGCCCGCCTGCTCGGAAGGCGACGGCGGCGGAGCCCCCTCACCACCCTCCTGTGACTGGAAATACCGGGTCAAGCCTCTCTCCCCGTGACGGTGACGAGTGCCGTGGTGATCGCGGTGACGAAAGCCCTGCACGGCATCCAGCAGCTCATGCTTCGAGCGGCACGTCGAGGCCTTCTCAACGACCTGCCTCTTCCACCGCGAACGGCCGGACCTGCGGCGAGTTGACGGCACAGAGGCCGAACGCGACGCCGAGGTCACGCCCCTCCCCCGGACACTGTCCACATCGCCCGCGTCCGGCCCATGCACCCATGATCGGCCGCCCACGTCACCGATTCCGCGCAACGCTGCATCTCCCCTTGACGTCCCCCACCACGCAGGCAGTCCACTCACCGTACGAGCTGCCTGAGGACACCTCGCGCGTGTCGTCCGGCTCGTGCGCAGCCTTCGCCACTACCAGGAACGGCAACCCGTCCAGAGCTGTGTGGCTCCACATCCGCAGCACGCAGTGAGCGGATCCGGCTGGTTCGACGGGCACCCGCTTGAGCTGAACCCGCGCTTCAGGACGCGCGGCGGATTCCCTTTCAGCACGCGGCAGGACGGCCTCGTCAGTCGAGGCGGGTGGGCACGACATACATAGCATGATGCAAGCTTTACCTGGAGCAAAGGTTGCTGTGTCCTGTCACTCCCGTACTCATCGACAATTACGCCGTTCACGTCGGGAGACACCATGCGCATGTCGCGGAGCACGACAGGAACCTTCTTCGTGGCGGGGGCATTGAGCCTGACCCTCGCCGCCCTCGTCTACCCGAGCATCCTCGGTGTCCAGACCACGGCTTCCAATCCGTCCAGGATCATCGCCAACACCCAGTGGGGACCGCTGACCGAGGCCGACCGCAACTTCGTCGTCTTCGTGCGCTCCGCCGGTCTCTGGGAGGGTCCCTCCGGAGACCTCGCCATGAAGAAGGGCACGACCGCGGCCGTACGCGAGGCCGGAAGGCACCTGGTCATCGGCCACGCGGCGCTCGACGCCAGCTGCCGCAAGATCGCCCCCGAGCTGAACATCACCATCCCCAACCAGCCCACGCCACAGCAGCAGGGCTTCCTTGCCGGCTTCCAGTCGGACACGGGAAAGCAGTTCGACACCGACTTCGCCAACACCCTGCGCATCACCCACGGCTCGATCTTCAACACCATCGCCAAGATCCGCTCGACCACCGAGAACACCCTCGTGCGCCAGCTGGCCGACCAGGCCAACGACGTGGTCCTGGACCACATCACGCAGATGGAGAGGACCGGACTGATCAACTTCAACCAGGTGAACTTCCAGGAGACCACCCCGCCCAAGCTCCCCGCCGCCCAGGTGACGCCACCCGTACCCCAACCGGGCTCGCCCATCGTCGCGCTCACCGTGCCTCCCGGCCTGGCCACCGCAGGAGTGCCGACGGGCCCGACCACCGCCCCCGAGGACGCGTCGAACGGTTCTTCCGCGACGCCTCCGACGCCTTCACCGACCACCGGGTGAGGGCCGCAACGCCGACCACGGAAGAGCAGCATGCAAATTTTACCTTGCGCAATGATCAGTCGGCATGACGTGCCCGTACCTCCTGACGAACAGTCCCCCTCGCGTCAGGAGGCGCCATGCCCATCCGCCGCAGCACGGTCGGAACCCTTGTCGTCGGCGGGGCGTTCACCGCCACGCTGGCAGCCCTCGTGTACCCGAGCATCCTCGGGGTCCAGACCACGGCCTCCAACCCGTCCCGGATCATCGCCAACACCCAGTGGGGGCCGCTGACCGAAGGCGACCGCGACTTCGTCGTGAAAGTCCGCTCCGCCGGGCTCTGGGAGTACCCGCTGGGCGAGCTCACCCTGGAGAAGGGCTCAACGCCGGAGATGAAGGAAGCAGGCAAGCACCTGATCGTGGGACACGTCGGACTGGACGACCTGTGCCGCAAGATCGCGCCCATGCTCAACATCGCACTCCCCAACCAGGCCACCCCGCAACAGCAGCAGTTCGTCGCGACCTCCGCCGCACAGTCCGGCCGCCAGTTCGACAGCACCGCCGCCAACATCATGCGCGTCACCCACGGCCAGATCTTCCCGGCCATCGCCAAGATCCGCGCCAGTACCACCAACACCCTGGTGCGCCAGCTCGCCGACCTCGCCAACGACACCGTCCTGGACCACATCACCGTGCTGGAGAAGACCGGAGTGGTCAACTTCGACCAGGTCAACTTCCAGCAGACCACCCCGCCCAAGCTCCCCAAGGACCAGGTCACCCCTCCCCCGCCGCAGCCGGGCGCCCCCATCGTCGCCCTGACCGCGCGCCCCGACCTCGGCATCAACACCGCGTCACCCACCCCCGCAGCCGCAGCCGAGTGATCAGCGGGTGGCGGCTCCGTCCGTCGGCCCGGGCACCGCAAGGGTGAGACGGGTCAGCCGGTAGGAGCGGACGACGGCGACCAGAGTCACGCCCCCGAGTACCGCGGCCCACGGCGCCAGATCGCGTGCCGCTCCCAGGATTCCGGCATCCGGCTCCGCGCCGCGCGGGGGCACAGCGCCCCGTGGGTCGTACACGACGGTGAGCGTGTCTCCGGGCCGGGTGGCTCGCCCGCAACCGCGCCAGATGCGGGCTTTCAGCGGCACCCCGCCGGGGTCCCTCACCGAGCAGAGGTGCAGGAGGTGCCCGCCGTCCGTCGTCCGGCCTTCCTCGACCGACGTCACCACGACGGACCGCGTCTGTCCCCGTTCCGCCAGCACCAGACCGGCGGCGGCCTGCGGAGCCTGTAGGGCGAGGCATGCGCCGAGCAGTGCTGCGACACCGACGAGCGCACGTCCGGCCCCTACGAATGACAGGTACAGGCCGACGGCGGCCGCACACACCAGGCCGCCCTCACCGTCGGCGAGCGACGGCCTCCCTGTCCAGGCACCGAAGAGGCTCGTGCCGATGATCGCCACGACACCGAGGATCGCTACGAGGATCCCCTCTGCGACCAACCATCGGGGCGGCAGCCCGACGAACTCCGCGGGCCCCCATACCGTGCCGCGCAAATGCTGCATGAGGTGCGGTTCGACAACGGCCGAGGGTCCACGCCTTCGGCGCATCCGTGTCCCCCCGGCGTCCCTGCCCGTGAGTCGGTGACCGCCGAGAACGGCGGCACGACCAATCGCGTCTTTGATCAGCCCCAGTTGTGCGACGTGAGCTGCCGAAGTCCGGCAACCAAGTCCCACCCACCGATCCATTGCATTATGCAAGATCTGCGGGGTCAGGAGAAGAGTCGTCCGGAGACCGGTTCCGCCCGGTCGGGACGGCAGTCACACGTCGTGCGCCATCGCACTGTCCACGATCCAGCCGAGGGGGTGCGGCTCCGGGTCGTCCAAGGCGGGGGCCGGAGGCTCTCCGCCCGCTCTGTTGAAGGCGTTGAGCGCCTCGATGAGCGCCAGTCTCTGTGTCGGGCCCAACCGTGCGACGATCGTCGCGATCTCCGCGCGGCGCCGCGCGGTGACGTCCTCGACGGTACGCCGGCCTTCCTCGGTGAGCTGCAGCAAGGTCTCGCGGCGGTTGCCGGGGTTGGTCTGCCGGTCGGCCAGCCCGGCCGCGATCAGTCGGTCGACCATCCGCATCGCGGTCGACGGCGCCACCTGGAGCAGGTCCGCGAGGGCGACGAGCTTGGTGGCGCCCCGGGTGGACAGCACCACCAGCATCCGGAACTGCGGGAGGGTGACCCGTTCCTCGACCTCGGCGAGGGATCGGGCGGAGACCGCCACCAGCAGGCGGGAGGCGGTCAGTACCGCCCGGGTGACGGCGTCGACGTCGTCCATGGTCCCCGCAGGGTTCTCGTGCTCCGGCATGTGTCCTTTCTACCGTGCCGAAGTCGCCGCCCCCTCACCCGATGGGAACAGATTTTCCTTCCCCATGACCGTGGTACCGAAGCAGCAGCATCGCGGCATCGTCGTGGAGCGGCCCGACCGCGTGCCGGACCAGGTCCTCGCACAGTGCCTCCAGGGCGCTTTCCGCGCCGGGCTCCTTGAGCAGGTCCGCCCGGTCGCCGAGGGGGGAAGGATCCGGCCGCCTCTCGGCGACATGGTCGGCCAGGCCGGCCATGAGAGGACCTGCAGAGGACCTGACCCTGCTGGTCTTGGACAACCAGAGTGTGTACGTGACCGCCGGGGGTCCCTCCTCCGCGTTGGCCCTTCTCCTTGCCGACCTCTCCGGCATGAGCAAGGCGGAGACGGAACGCATCTGGCTGCCGTTCGCGATGTGGCTGCTCCCTGCGTACGCGTTCCTCCCCCGGCCCCGCGCCTGGCTCACCGCACAGGCCGTCCTGGCCCTGCTCCTCAACCACCTGCTGCTGACCGGCTGGTGACAGCGAACCAGGCGCGGCGAGAGAGGCTATCGCGGGCGGGAGGGGTGGGGATTCTGGGAGTCCAGCAGTACCGGGCGGTGGAGAAGTCTCTCAACGGGCTGCAGGGAGACCTCCGTGACACGGCCCTGCGAGATGCCCCCACTTTGACGACACCGCCCGGGGGCGCGTCCGCCTGGCCAACGAAGAACTTGGCTCGCTCCAAGCAGCGAGCGCGGACCTGCGCGTCATTCAGGTTGAGGGCGTCGGCACCTCTGTAGCGGAACACCCCGATGAGGTCCTCGGCCGGGGTCAGGCGTTCCCTGGCCCGGGCCTTGTCGGGTTACCCGCAGGAACCTCTTTCCCCACCGGTCCCCTTCCACCACTATGGTCACCCGACAAACTGGCTGGTAGGTCAGCACGGGTGCGAGGAAGCGGTGAATGGTTCACTCCCAGGAGTACGGCGGCACACAGGCCCACGCGTCCGACGCACGCCTCACGGAACTGCTGCGCGCCGACACGTCCACGCTGTACCCGGCCCTCCAGGAACTCCGCGCCCGACACCAGCCGTCCGTCCTGTCCTACGCCCGCCTGTGCACCACGAGTGAACCCGCGGCACGGCAGCTGGCGGCGCAGGCGTTCACGCTCGCGGCCCGCGAGACGGCACGCGGCGTGGAGCCGACGGGCCCCTGGCGCCACCAACTCCTGCTCCTGACAGGGCGGGTGGCCCAGTCCTGGTCCCTGGACGACCGCTCGGCCGGCCTCGACGCCGGCCTCCTCCTGCTGCTCAGCACGACGGCCCCGAGACCCACCATGCTCCCGGCCTTCCAGTCCCTCCCCTCCCGCACACAGGGCCTGGTCTGGTACGGCGTCGTCGAGCAGGAACCGCCGGCCGTGACCGCCACCTTCCTGGGCCTCACCCACGAGGACGTCGTCCACGGCACCGAACTCGCCCTCCAGGCGATGGCCCAGGCCTGTCTGAAGGCCCGCCTGGCCGCGTCCGACGACCCGCGCTGCGGAGACTTCCGGCGCCTGATCGAGGAGTCGGTGCGCCCCGACAGCCCCCGGGACAGCGCCGACCTGCACGCCCACATGGCCCACTGCGTCCACTGCACGGGCGCGTACGAGGAACTCACTGCGCTGCGGGACGCGCCGCGGGCGACGCTGGCGGAAGGCCTGCTGCCCTGGGTGGGATCGTCGTACCTACTGCGGAACCGCACGGAGCCGGAGGTCAACCCCCGTGCCACGGGACCGACTTGGTCACCCTCCCGCCGCCTGGTGCTGGCCTCGGCGGCGCTGGGTGTGGCGCTGGTGCCGCTGCTGTTTCTGCTGCTGCGGCCGGGGGACGCGCCGCACCCCGGGGCAGCGGCGGGGACGGTGTCGGTGCCGTCGGCCCCGACGGAGGTGACGGTGACGGCGACAGTCCCGGTGACGCGGTCGCCGACGCCTCCCAAGTCGCATCCCCCGAAGCAGAGTTCAAAGCCGACCAGGCCCGCGGGCACCACGCCGACTCCGTCCCCCTCCCCCACCGCTCACGCGCCGGACAGCACGTACGCGCAGGTGGTGAACGTCTCCACGGGCCGGTGCCTGGACATCCGGGACGGCGATCTGACGGAGGGCACGGATGTGGTCACGGCCCCCTGCACCTCGTCGGCCACCCAGCTGTGGCGGGTCGATGTCGCACGCGGGGTCGTGCAGTCGTCCGCCGACTCGGACCTGTGCCTGGACAGCCGAGGATCGGTGGAGAAGGGGGTCGGTGTCTGGGAGTGCGACTCGGTGGACGGGAGCCACGGCGACAACCTGAGATTCACGGTGGACTCCGATGGCGTGATCCGGCCGGCGATCGCGATCGGGACGGGTGTGACACCCGAGGGGGCCGAGGGGGTGTCGCTGGTGCCGTTGAGCGGGGGCGCGGAGCAGCGGTGGCGGGCGGGGTGAGGGCAACCGCCGTCGGCCCCGTCCTGACATGAGCCCCGCCGGCACGGCCGGTACCGGAGACGCTGAACGCTGCGAAGTGCGGCCCCGCCAAAGGTGAGTCACGCCCGTTGCCCCATTCAGGAGGGCTGCTCGAACGCCGCGAGCCCTTCGCAGCGACCCAACGGGTGCCCCACCACGTGCACCTCCCCTACAACTGCCGCACGGTGAAAGGGCTTTCCCCTGCCCGGCCGGCCGGCCCGCGTCGCGCCCGGCCGGTGTCGTCAGGCGGCCTGATGGATCTCGTGACGCCAGAACCCGGAGAAGGTGATGCGCTCCTTGGGCAGGCCCAGGGCCCGCAGGTGGCGGCGGCCCTCCGTGGCGAGTGTGGACTCGCCGACGATGAAGGCGTATCCGGCCGCGTCGGCGGAGGTGTGCCGGAGCAGTTCGTCGAGGGCCGCGGCGCCGGGGACGGCCATGGGGTGCTCGCGGACGACCCAGGTGACGGCGACTCCGGGCGGTGCGTCGATGGTACGGCGGTCGGCCTCGGTGGGGACTTCCTGGATGAGGCGGCCGACCGTGTTCCGGGGAAGGGAGCGGAGGATGCCCGAAGTGGCCGGGAGGCCGGTCTCGTCGGCGACGATCAGTACCTCCGTCGCGTCGGACGGGCGATCGAACAAGATGCCCTGGTCCAGCACGGCGAGCGCGTCGCCGGCCCTAGCGGCGCAGGCCCAGATCGCCGCGCCACCCGCCAACTCGCCGTCGGGACCGTGGTGCACGACGAAGTCGATGTCCATCTCGGCGGCCTCGGGCCGGAAGTCGGCGACCGTGTAGTTGGCGCAGTGCGGTCGCTCCGCGTCCGGCATCGCGAGGTAGGGCTGCCACCAGCGCGCCCCGGTGAACTCCGGCAGCCGCAGGCGCTGTTGGTGCGGGAGTTGCAGGAAGAGCCGGAACCAGTGGTCGTAGCCGAGCCAGGGGAATCCGGAGAGGTCAGGGCCCGTGACGGTGACGCGGTGCATGGACGGGGAGACGCGCTCGGTGCGCACCACTTCGGCACGGAACATCCTGGGGTGCGTCGGTGTCAGTCTGCGGATCTTCGCCATGTCGAGAAGGTTAGCCTAACCTAACTTACAGAGGAAACGGCCGTGTCCTGCTCCCAGCGGCAGCGGCGGCGGCAGCGGCATGTCCACGCTGCCGCCCGCGGACGCCTACGGCACCGGGCCTTCCCATGCGCTGACGGCGCCGATGGGCCGTAGTAGTCTCCCTCGCCTGAACATCAACACCCCTTTTCTATATAGGCGTTGGCGTTCTCCAACCCTGGCGAAACGCTCCTTATCCGTGCCGCGCGAGCCGCAGTCGAGTATCAGAGGACACATCCATGATCAGAGCCCAGCACATCGCCGCGTCGTGCACGGTGATCGCATTGGCCGCAGCCTCGCTCCTCGTGGCGAGCCCGGCTGAAGCGTCCTCCACCGTGTGCCACCTGAAGTACTACGACAACCCCCTCATCCCGGGCACCGAGAAACTCCTGGTGCCCGATGCCGACCTGTCGTACGGCAGCACGGACTACTGCGTCTCCGGCTGGCAGCGCCAGATCAACCACCACTTCGGCGACGTACTCACCGTCGACAGCGTCTTCGGCCAGAACACCAGGGCATGGACCCGGCTGATCCAGGACACCAGCACGTACTCCTGGTGCGCGGGAGGCGTCGACGGGATAGCCGGACCCAAAACGATCAGCTGCTTCGAGTACGAGAACGGCATCTCCATCTGGTGACGGCCACGGGCCAGGAGCCACGGTTCCGCCAGGATGCGACCCGGCAGCTGCGCCACGTCGTCGCCGGCCGCGACATCGTCATCCGGGAGATGGGCACCGTCGACCCGACCGAAATCACCGACGGCAGCACCCACGATCGAACGGGCGGCAACCGTGGGCGCGCCCCCGTCGTCGGTGCGGGGGTGCGCGGCGGGTTGGACAGCCTCCTGCCGGTCAGGCGATCTCGGAGTCGATGCCGGTGATCACCGCGGGGCCGAGCGGCACATCGTCCGCGTCGAGTCCGGCCTCTCGCAGCGCGGCGTCCGCAAGCCTCCGCGCCTCGCGCTCCGCGTCGGCGTTGGTGTCCGCGTCCACGGTGAGCCGGAGGGCGAAGGTGTTGTCGTCGTTGACGGTGAGCGCGTCCAGGTCCTCGGCGCTGCCCATCCTGGTGCCATGCGGATCCGCAGGCCGCAGCGCCCGTCCCAGCCGCTGCCTCGCCGCGTCGTCGACGCCGGACGTGAAGGTGCCGGGCACGGTGATCACGTAGGTGGTCATGAGAATCCTTCCGTCGGGTGCAACACCGCATACCCCACATCACGACGAGGATGACGACCTCCCGGCAGAGGCTGAACCGGTGGCGGCCGTCGCAGGCGAGGGGGCTCGGTGCCCTTCACCACGGCATACGCCTACGACACGGCACGACGGACTGCTCGACCAGGACCACCGGCCGCACCTGCGCCGATTCCTCCGGCACCACGGCCCCTCGACGACCAGGCCGGGAACGCAGTGCCGTCATGCGGCGCGTTCACGGCCGGTGTCCGGCTGGAGGCGTGATGCCAGGCGGTGCATCCCGCGGCGCGCGTGGCTCTTGACGGTGCCCAGGGGCCAGCCGGTCAGTTCGGCGATCTGGGTCTGGGTGAGATCGTCGTAGAAGGCCAGGTTGAGCACGTGGCGTTGAGGCTTGGGAAGGCGGGACAGTTCGTCGGCCAGGAGGACGCGGTCGAGCGCGGCCTCCGGTTGCACGGCCTCGTTGTTCGCCTTGAGCACCAGTTCGGCGGCTGCCGCGTCGACCAGTTCGGTACGGCGGGTGCGAGCAGCGAGGGCGTCGGCGATCTTCCGGCGGGTGATGCCCAGGAGCCACCCGGGAAGGGTGCCGCGTTCGGGCGCGAATCCGGCTCGGCCGCGCCATGCGGCGAAGAACACCAGTTGGGTGATGTCCTCGGCTTCCCGCGCATCCCCCGTCGAGCGTCTGGCATGGGCGTACACGAGAGGCCCCCATCGGCGGTGCAGGGCTTCGAGGCAGGCCTCGTCGCCGTCCAGGAACCCGTCCACGAGGGCACCGTCGTCGATCTCCGCGTCGATGTGCACTGCGGTCGTCATGGCTTGCTCCTCG
The DNA here is from genome assembly GCF_044747445.1 of Streptomyces sp. NPDC090083. Classification (NCBI taxonomy): domain Bacteria; kingdom Bacillati; phylum Actinomycetota; class Actinomycetes; order Kitasatosporales; family Streptomycetaceae; genus Streptomyces; species Streptomyces sp. NPDC090083. The sequence goes on from NZ_JBIVED010000005.1 coordinate 246,757, forward strand.
CTGGACCAGCTGGTCGCCGAGAGTGACTGCGTCCCCTCTACGGTGCGCATTCGATGCAAGATGGACAACTCGCATCGTCTTTGCATCGAAATGGCCGAGGCGGCAACGCGGCTGGTAGAAGCCACGGTGGCCGCTGAAGGAGGTCGGGATCGATGCGGCTCAGTGGCCGCGCAGAGCGATGTATTCGTCTGCCAGCTGGTCCGCCATGCGCGCGACGGAGAATCGTTCGGCGACCGTCTTCCTGCCCGCCTCCGCGTAACGGCGCCGGTCGTCCACGGTTGTGGTGGCGACGCGCCGCAGCCCCCGCATGAGTCCCGCCTGGTCGTACGTGTCGATCAGGAGTCCGTTGACCCGATCGCGGAGGTAGTGCGTGACGCCGCCGCGCCGGGGCCCGGCCACGGGAAGACCCGCGTCCATCGCCTCCAGTACGGCGAGCCCGAACTCCTCCTTGGCGCTGGGGCACACGTACCACGAGCAGGCGTCCGGGGTCCGGCGGGCGAGAGCACGCTGGAGACGGCGTACCTCGGTGTTCGGAAGAGCGGGCAGCAACGCCAGACGGCCGCCTGCCTGGGGGTACGCGGCCAGCAGCGTGTCGATGCGGTGGCGGATGTCGTCCTCTTCGGCCGTGCCTGCACCGGGGCTGCCGCCGACCAGGACCAGGGTGCAGGTGCGGTATCCGCCTGTCGCCAGCCAGGCCCGGACCAGGAGGTCCTGCTGCTTCACCGGGTGAAGTCGGCCCACGCACAGCAGCAGGGGCACGCCACGGTCACGGGGGGCCAGGGAGTCGGGGCGCGCTCCGTCCCGGTAGAGCATGGCGAGCGCCTGGCGTCTCCGGTCGTCCTCGTCGGGGTCCGGCCGGTACGCGGCTATGCCCTCGGGCGGTGCGCTCGGTCCGGCACCCGCGTTGAGCCCGGCGAGGCGGGGAAAATGGCGGACGAGTTCCTCCGTACCGCCACGTCCGGGGATGCCGACGACCGTGTCGGCACGTGCCACGAGGCGATCGGCCACGAACACCCGATGCAGATCCTGCCGCAGCTCCTCCCCTGCCACCGGGTCGGCCGGGTCGCGCGCGGCGTGACGCGCGGCGAGGTCGCGATGCGGATCGGGTGTGGCCGTGAAGACCAGCGCGGCGCCCAGTCGCCGGGCGGCCTCCGCGAGTGCCAGGCTGCCGTCGTCGGCATACCTGACGTGCAGGACGTCCAGGGGCCGCGCCATCCCGCCGAGCAGGCGGGTCGCCCACCAGCTGAGCGCTGCCCGGTGGCGGTGCATGTCCGGCTGGACCGGTGACGTGGGCGCGTCCACGGGGAGCCGCAGCACCCAGTGGCCCGGACCGCGTTGACGGACGAGCCCGGAGGTCTCCGTCAAGTCGTCGTGTCCGGCCGTGACGATCGTGATCACGCCGGCGATCCCGTCGGTCTCGGCGAGCCGGTCGCCGAGGTCTCCGAGGAGTACCGCCAGTCCTCCGCTCATGCCCTGTCCGGGTGAGTCCAGCCGGCCCAGCAGCATGGTCTGGGCGACCAGCAGGCCCGACGGTCCGTCCTTGTCCGGGCCGAGCACGGGCGCTGGCGGCGTCAGCAGAAGCCTCTCGTAGGCGTCCGCGGCCCGGTCGGGGTCTGGGAGGTGGGCCGGGCCTCCTGGCGTCTGGTGCAGATACCTCCAGGTGGAATGGCGCACCGTTCGATGGGCGCTGCGCTGCCCCAGCGCGGCGCCCTCGGCCGGAGTGAGAGGGTGCAGTCCGGCGGCCACCGCGAGGTCCAGAAGGCTGCCCGCGGCCGGTGTGTCGGCCGAGTCGGCGAGAAGGGAGCGCAGTGCCTTCTCCGCGTGCTGACGGCCATGTCGGCGGACGGTGTCCGGCCACACCTCGGTGAGCGCGGCGACGAGCCTCGGTCCGCCGTCGTGGTGGGCGAGGAGTGTCTCCGGGGTCGGCGGCCCGCCGAGTCGGGCCGCGCGACGCAGCGCCGCCACGGCCGTGTCGTCGCGGGCCGTGCCGTGACCGTTCCCGGGCGGCAACGCCCGTGGCCCTCTTCCGTATTCGGCGTCCAACAGCCGGGCCAGCTCGTCCGGGACGGGGACGGCGCTCCGCCCTCCCGAGGACGGCGTGTGACCGGTCCGTCCGGAGCCGTCGAAGAACGCGACGCGGGCGGCCACCAGGACGTCGTGGTCCTCCTGGCCCGCTTGTGCCGGACGTCCGGGGCCTCGGGGCGCCGAGGCAGGTGCGAAGGCGGTGCCGACCATGGGCTCTCCTGTCTCGGGGACGGATCCGACCCATGTGGTTCCAGGAGTGCCGGCCCTACGGATGCGCCTCCCCGGTGATCGTCGGCACAGGCTGCGACCTGGCCGGACGTCGCCTACGATGCGCTCGCCTCGCTCTGACCGGTCGAGGACGGAAGACGTCTGGCCGAAGGGTGCCCATGCCGCGCGTCGTTGTCGTCAGCCCGCCGTTCATGTCCCACGCCCGCCCGCTGTCGGTCCTGGCGGGCGCGCTGGGCCGGCAAGGGGCGGACGTCCATTTCGCCTGTGCGCCGGCGTTCGAGCACCTGGCCCGGCAGGCAGGTGCGCGTTTCGTGCCGCTGTCCGTGACACGCAACGCCAACACCGGGGTGGCCGAGGCGACAGAGCAGGACGATCAGGAGGCGGCCCGCCTGCGGGAGTTCCTCGATGCCACCAGGGAGGGTGCCGTGTCGACGCTCCTGACGCAGGCGCGTCACCGGCGCGCGGACATGCTCGCGGACCCGGACGGCGTGCTCGACGCGCTGCGCTCGATGGACCGGGAGGTGCGTCCCGACTGGTACGTGGTGGACCAGCTCAGCTACCCGGTCACCCTTGCACTGCACTGCCTGGGTCTGCCCTACGCGAGTTTCTGCCCGGGCCACCCCAGCTACGTGCTCGCAGGCCCCGACGCCTGGTTCGGCGTGCCTTACGACTGGCCCAGCGGGCTGCGACCCGCCCCTCGGCGTCTGCGGGAGTTGCGTACCGCCGCCCGGCGGAACGACAAGCTCTTCACCTCCCTCTTCGAAGCGTTCGCCCGGCAGCATGCGCCGTCCCGGCCGGCCCCGGGCAGGGCCTTCGCGCTCAGCTCACCGCACGCGGTCGTCTACGCGTACCCGCCCTTCCCATGGCTGCCGAAGCCTCCGCACGGGCCGGCGCGCCTGTTCGCCGGGCACATGGCCGCCGACCCGGACCCTCTCGACACAGACTGGGACGCGCGGCTCCGCCGCCTGCGCGGCAACAGCGAGCGGCTCGTCCTCGTCGCGCTGGGCACGTTCCTGTCCGCGCGGGACGATGTCCTGCGCACAGTCGTGACCGGACTGGTGGAGGGAACTCAGGACGTGTCTGTCGTGGTCGCGGCCGGCGAGCGGACCGCGGCACTGGCCGATCTCGCGGGTGACCGGGTCGAGGTGGCCCGCTCGGTACCGCAACGTGCGCTGCTCGACCACGTGGACGCCATGGTGCATCACGGCGGCGGCAATTCCTTCACGGAGTGCCTGCGGGCGGGCGTACCCGCGGTGGTACTGCCGTTCTCCAGCGACCAGTTCTCCGTCGCGCGGGACGCCGAGCGCTCGGGCGCCGGTGTGGTGCTCGATCCGAACACCATGGCGCCGGACGACGTCCCGGCCGCGCTCGCAGCGGCGTGGACCTCCCTGGAGCCACGCGTGGCTGCTCTGGCCGAGTCGGTGGGCCGACGCGGCCCCCGATGGGCCGCCGGTGAACTGCTGGCGTCCATGGGCGCCCTGTCCGCACGGACCTGATTCCCTGTCGCCGTGCCGCCGCGGGCTTCGGGGCAGGTCAGGTCCGCGCAGGGCCGGAGCGGAGAAGGGGCACAGGTGGCCCGAACCGCACCGGGACGCCAGGAGCGTACAGAACGCTGACGGGCTCCCCCCGCGGCTTCGACAGACCCGCGGCCGGGATCAGGTCGTCCGCCCAACCCAGCAGGTCGCACTCACGGAAGGACCATGCGGGGTGCGCGTTGGGCAGGTAGTACGTACGGCCGAGGAACTGCTCGTGCAGTCCCCACCGCTGGGTGAGGAACTCCTCAAGCGGCCCGGCCGCCACCGGTCTGTCTCCCACGTCGAGCCACACCCGCGCCCCCGCGCCTCCGCCGCCACGCCGCGTCGTGCTGTAGAGCAGCCGGCTGTCGAACCACCTGCCGCTGATACGCGACCATCGATAGGGCAGGCCGCATGCCCATCGTGCCGTCAGCACCGGCAACAGACGGTCGCAGTCCAGGGAGCGGAACACCACACCCCGCCGGCCCGCGTCATCACGGCTGTAGAGGCGGACGTTGACCTCGTCGAAGCTCCCCAGGTAGGGCAGCGCAGGCGTCCGGCCGAACGCGAGGCCGTCCATGCGGAAGAAGACCAGGCCGACGTAGGCCCGTCCCTGGTGAAGGTCGGGCACGGTGCCGGCGGGCAGCAGCCGGGCCACCTCGAAGGGGTCGGCCGCCCAGTGCAGGAAGACCAGGTCCCGCCAGCTCTGCCGGAAGAGCACGCGGCGCACCGGGCGGGGAGCCAGTGGCGTCAGCGCTTCCACGGGCCGGGGCCGGTGGGCCGAGGGGCTGGAGCCGGTACGTCTTGTCTCCATGCCCCGCCCTACCCCACCACTTCGAGCGCCGCACAAGCGCCAGCACGGTGCCGGCACCGGGGCGAACCGTTACCGCCCCCGAGGACGTCGCCCTCGGAGGCCTGGTCCGTAGAGGTGTGGGTCCGTGCGCGTCGTAGGTCCATGCGTCGCTCCCCGAATGCACCGCCGGTTTGGTGGTACGTGTCTGGTTCGCCGCCAGGCCGTCCGGCGGATGCAACGCGCGGGATGCGAAGGGTCAGGTCGGCGCGGTGCCCGGAGGATCTGCTGTTCGGATGCGCCGACCGGTGGGACTCGGAATGGCGGATTCTGAACGATCACGTACTGATGCATCCGTTCGCGGCGTTGGCACGGAAGGAAAGATGCCGAGAGCAGCGTGCGTTCCGGCGGCCGGATGTCGATGGCGGAGGCAGTTGTGATCGAAGTCGAGCGTGTCATGACACTGGACCACCCGTTGCCCGACGTGGTGGGTTTCCTCGCGGACTTCTCGAACGCCGAGCTGTGGGACCCGGGAACCGTCTCCTGCCGGCGGATCGGGACCGGCGGTCCGGCGGTGGGAGCCGAGTGGGACAACGTCTCCGACTTCCGGGGCCGTCGTACCGAACTGCGGTACCGGCTGGACCGCTTCGACACCGATCACCTGACCTTCGTAGGACACAACAAGACCGCCACCTCGACCGACGACCTTCGTTTCGAGGAACGCGGCGGCCGGACACGGCTGACCTACCGGGCCCGCGTCGAGTTCCACGGGCTGGCCCGGCTGGCCACTCCCCTGCTGAAGCGGGAGTTCGACCGGCTCGGGGACGAGCTGTCCGCGCAACTGCCTCAGGCAGTGGACCGGGCCTTGCAGGTTCCGCCCTCGGACGGAGGACATCTCCAGTGACCGGCGGCACGGACGTTGCCGACACGGACGCGGCGCTGCCGCCGGAGGCCGGGGTGAGTACCGGTTCCCTCGCGAGACGGGTGGGCGTCTCGCCCACCACACTGCGTTCCTGGGACCGCCGCTACGGCCTCGGACCCGCGACCAGGGCGGAGGGACGCCATCGCAGATGGTCCTCCGACGATGTCGCCATGGTCCTGGAGATGTGCCGCCTGACGGCAGCCGGCATCCCGCCGGGAGAGGCGGCGAAGGCGGCCAAGGGCCACAAGGACGGGCGCGACACCGGAAACGGAACGGCCGCATCCGACACCGCCGGGCTCGCGGACGATGTTCTCGTTCCGACGACGACCGGCTCCCCGTCCCCGTACGCGTCACGGTCAGGCAGCGGTCTGCCGCTGGGGAACGTGCGCCAGGAATGCAAGGGACTCGCCCGCGCGGCCGTACGGCTGGACGGCGCCGCCGTACAGGAACAACTCGCCTCGGCGGTCCGCAGCCACGGGCTGGTCGTGACATGGGAGGAGATCCTGGCTCCGGCGCTCCAGGCGGTGGGACGCAAGTGGCAGTCCGCGGGCGAGCGCTACGTGGAGGTGGAGCACCTGCTGTCCTGGCACATCTCCGCGACCCTCCGCCACGTCTACGTGAGTGCGGTGGCCGCGCAGAAAGCACCGCGCTCGGCGCCGGTGATTCTGGCCTGCCTGCCCGGCGAGCAGCACACGCTGCCGCTTGAGGCACTGACGGCCGTTCTCGCGGAGCGAGGTGTACCCACCCTGATGCTCGGTGGAGCCGTCCCGGCGGAAGCCCTGGTGGCCGCGGTACAGCGGGTCGGCCCGAGTGCCGTGGTCCTGTGGTCGCAGTCCGCGTCGACGGCGAGTCTGCCGTTGGCCCGCCTTGTGGCCGCCACCCGGTGGGGCGTCCGCGGGGCGCGCACGCAGAGCCGGGTCCTGCTCACGGGGCCCGGCTGGCGGCGGACGCAGCACTCCGGGCTGCTGCGTCCGCAGGGGCTGCACGAAGCCCTGCTCATGCTCGACGGCGACCACCTCCCGGTGTCGTCCGTCCGCTGACGTGCTTGCGGACTTCGCGTTCTCCGGGCGCGGTGCCGTACGCAGCACGAACCGGCCGGTTCGTCGTCCCCGTCCGGTGTGGCAGGGACGACGAACCGGTCGGCTGGTTCACGCCCTCAGCTCTCGCGCTTCGCAGGCGCCGCGGGAAGCACCCGACTCGCATGTGTGCCGCCCGTGGACAGCGCCGGGTTCTCCTCCTGGCTCCGGCGGCGGACCGCGAGGGATTCGCGGGCGGCCTCCCGGGCGTGCCGACGACGCCAGTACGGGTTGTCGTGCGGCAGCTTGCTCGACACGCGCCCGTACATGCCGAACGTCAGAATGATCAGCCCCATCACGAAGCTGAACAGGACGTTGGTCATCCCGAAGTCCAGGATGTTGGCCGACCGGTCCAGGATGAAGATGTGGACGAACCCGCTCAGGAGGAAGAGCGTTCCGACCACCATGTTGAGTGTCGAGGCGAAGTTCCCGCCGACGACGCCTCCGGCGATGAGCGCGAGGCCCACGATGACGGAGATCAGGCTCAGCAGGCCGTTGGTCGACATCCCCGCGATGTGATGCCCGTGGGTGTTGAACGGGCTGAGTTCGTCGGCGAATCCGAGGACGCCGAAGACAAGCAGGGTGAGTCCGCAGAGTGCGGCGCCGTACCGGTAGACCGTGGTCAGCTGGTGGTCCACAGGCAGCTCGTCGCTCAGTTTCATGGCGAATCCTTTCCGGTGCGCGAACGCGTCGCGGGCTTCCGCGGAGCAGCCTCCGAGCCGACCGCTCAAAGGGTTGTTCGTGGCATAACGGTCATACGGTTGCGTTCCTCCGGAATTTTCGACCGGTCGGCGTAACGGCCGCGTCGCGCAGCGGATCGGCACCTGACGAGCCGGCCGGCGGGCCGCCGCCACGAGCCGGACTCCGCACGTCACGGCCGCCGCAGACTCACCGAGCCCGTCGCCACGGTCCGGTCGGCGGCGGTCATGGCGAAATGCGCTCCCAGGTGATCCGAGACGACGGCGACGGTCGCTCCCCTCGCCGGTACCGCCGATCGGATGTCCACCCGCAGACCCGCCACGGCACGAGGCGTCATACCGGAGGAGAGCAGGACCGCCTGCCGTCCGGCCTCCAGTACGGCCAGCGCGGTCAGCAGGCTCGGCCGCCCCGGCAGAAGGACGGGATGGGCCGGGTCGCGCGGGAAGACCACCAGGCGGCCCTGCGGTCCACGGGCGAGCAGCACATCGGCGTCGGCCACCGCGCCCACCGCCGCCGCACTGGGGTGAAGCAGCCCGAACTCCGGCGCCGCGACGCGAGGTCCACGCTCGTCCGGTTCGGGCGGCGCGCAGGTCATGGTGCACGTCGCGAACACCTGCCGCGCGTGCAGGAACTCGGCCGTGACGCGGAACGAGGCCGGCGCACCGGCGCGTGGCACGAGATCGCTCAACGTGACCCGGACCCGCACATCGGTGACGCTGCCGCTCTCCGACGGCTGCAGGCCCGGATGCAGCCCCAGGCTCACGGACACCGGCTCGAACTGCCGCTCCCCGGCGGTCCGGAGATGCCCGCGCTGGATGGCGACGGCGATCTGCCGGGTGGACTCGACGACGATCAGCGGATGATGTTCCACGACGTTGACGCGCTCGTTCAGCGGATGCAGCCGCGGCCACTGGCACCACGCCTCGAAGGCCCGGTCCCCCTGTCGGCGCAGTGAGACGACCAGCATGGAAGCCACCGTCTCCAGGCCCAGGGCGCGCCAGGTCAGCTCCCCTTCCGGCACCGTCGCCCAGCCGGCACCGGGCGCCTCGGGGGAGGCCGCTCCGAGGACCGGCGCCTCGTACACCGCGCTGTGGGGCATGAACTCTCCTCGCTCCGCAGGCGGGCCCTCTCGGCCGCACCTCACTGGGTCTTCGCACCGATCCGCACGGACAGATGCACGACCAGGTCGGAAATAAGCCCTTTTAATGGCTTTTCGCGGGCCGGAGGGAGGGTGGCCAGGGACGGGATGACCGCGCTCCCTTGGCTGCGGGAGGCGTCGCGGCCGGTTCCGTCAGCCGCGTCCAGGGTGCGCGGTGGCGGAATAGCCGTCGTGCCAGGCCGCCTTGGCGCCTGAGTCACCGATTCGGTAGACCTGTACGCCGGCGCCCACGCCGACGGCGAGGGACAGCACCGCGGCGGTGACACGGAGCGACGTGCCCACCGTGCTGGTCGCTCCGGGGCCGGCCGCGCGTCGGTAGAACCACCAGACCGCCGTGGACACCAGGAAGAGGCCTACGGCCCAGGGGAGCAGCTCGTCCCCGAGTTCAGCGTGCCTGCGTACCAGGGGATCGCTGTCCACATGCCGTTCCAGCCACTCGCCGGCGCTGGTAGTCAGCGGCACACTGGCCAGCGACACCAGTGAGAGGACCGGCAGGGCGAGGCCGAACCGGCGCATCACCGAGGGGAGCGCGGCGCACAGGATCAGGGCGAGGGCAGTGAGAGGTACCAGAACCACGACGGCGTGCACGAGCAGGACGTGCGCGGGGAGGCCGTTGATCAGGCTGAGTCCCACGGGAAGCTCCTTCGAGGGTGTTCGGAACAGGGCAAGGGCGGATCGGGATCATGAGGCGGCTCGTCGGCACAGCCGGGGCCGCGACAGGGAGGCGCCCGTCCTCGGGGCGGAGGCGTGGTTCCGCGTCGCACCTCATGTTCCATAGCGGCTGAATCCTGGAGTTCGCCATTCCCGGCCGTCGGGCAGGACCGCGAGTGCCTCGTAGCCGTCCAGTGTTTCCAGCCAGGCCTGTGCTCCCTCGCCTCGGGCGAACGCGGCGGTGGCGTAGGTGTCGGTCAGTGTCAGACCGGGCCCGACGAGGGTGAGGGAGGCCAATGCGTCGGCAGGTCTGCCGCTGTGCGGGTCGACGATGTGAGCGCCGCGTTCGGCGGTGCCGGAGGTGGCGACGGCCAGGTCGTGGCCGGCGGTGACGACGGTGACCAGTTCACCGGGGCGTAGCGGGTGGGCGACGCCGACGCGCCACGCGGTGCCCGGGCCCGCCTGGCCGCGGAGCTGCACGTCTCCTCCGCCGTTGACGCAGGTGTGGCGCGCGCCCGCGTCGTGGAGGATCCGTGACGCCGCTTCGGTGGCCCAGCCTTTGACGAGTCCTGAGGGGTCGAGCGTTCCCCGGGGGACGATGCTGAACCAGCCGTCGCTGGCGTAGGTGGCGTGTGCGCACAGGGAGAGGACTTCGTGCACTTCGGGCGGACAGTCCTTCAGCCGGATCTCGCCGCGGTCGAGCCGGCTGATGTGGCTGTCGGCCCGGTAGGTGGAGAACACGGCATCAACCCGGTGCAGGTGGTGGACGGCCGCGGCGAGTGCGTCGCGGATGGCGGGGGTCGGCCGGTCCCGGACGTCGAAGGAGAAGACGGTGCCCATGACGTGCTCGACATGGCGCAGCGCGATCGCGGTGTCAGGCATGGGCTTGGTCCAGGGCGCTCTGGAGGGACTGCATGTAGCCCTGGCTGGTGTAACTGGCGCCGGAGACGGCATCGATGTGCGCGCTCTGGGCGCCGAGCGCCTCGGCGGTGAGCCGGGGCAGCGCGTAGGAGGCGATCTGCTGGTCGCGGCCGTTCTGGTCCGGCGCCTGGAGCACCTTGACCGCTGTGATCCTTCCCTTGCTGAGGGTGGCGGCGACCTGCACGGTTCCGTACTGGGTGTCGATGGGATCGCCGGTGAACGTGCCGGTCCCGGTGGACGTGCTCGGCGAAGTGGCCGACGGGGTGCGCGAGGCCGTGGCGGAAGGAGGAGCCACCCCGGCGAGCGCGGGCAGGTGATGGGGTTTGAGGGCGAGCAGAGCCACGGTCAGGGCGCTGATCCCGGTGGTGGTGAGGACGGCTCGGCGCATGGCGGTTCCCCTCAGAACGCGAACGACTCGTGGTGGATGCGCCGGGCCGGGACCCCGGCACCGCGCAGGGCTTCGACGGCGGCGCGGGCCATGCCGGGCGGACCGCAGAGGTAGACGTCGTGCGCGGCGAGATCCGGGACCAGGGTGCTCAGGGCCTGGGCGGTGAGCGGAGCGGAGTGTCCGGCCGGTTCGTCGACGATGTAGTGCACGGTGGCTCCCCGGCGGGCAGCGATCTCGTCGAGTTCGCCGCGCAGGGCGAGATCGACGGCGCGGCGGGCCCGGTAGACGAGGGTCACCTGGCCCGGCAGCGTCTCGAAGAGTGCGCGCAGAGGGGTGATGCCGACCCCTCCGGCCAGCAGCAGGACCTTGGGAGCGGTACGGCGGTTCGCGGTGAAACCGCCGTACGGTCCCTCGGCCCACACCCGGGTGCCGGGCTTCAAGCGGGCGAGGGCCGCGCTGTGCCCGCCGGCTGTCTTCACCGTGATGCGCAGGTGGCCGGGGCGGGCGGGAGCGGAGAGGGAGTAGGGGTTCGCGGTCCACCACAATCCGCGGGTCAGAAACCGCCAGCGCAGGAACTGCCCCGGCTGGCCCCCGAGTTCGTCGAGGTGCCGGCCGCGGAGGTGGACGGAGACCACGCCCGGTGCCTCGGGGTGGACCGCGGCCACGCGCAGGCGGTGGCGCAGCCCGCGTCGGACGGGGAGGGTGAAGCGGTACCAGGCGACCAGGACCGCGACGCCGAGGAACAGCGCGTACCAGGCCGTCTGCGCGAGGCGGTTGCCGACGAAGTCGGCTCCGTTGGAGAGCTGGTGGCCGAAGGCGAGGAAGACGGCCAGGTAGGTGGCGAAGTGCAGGTAGTGCCACGCCTCGTAGCTCATCCTGCGGCGGGCGGCGCGGGCGGACAGTATTCCTGTGGCGACGAACAGCAGGAAGCCTGCCGTGCCCTTGAGCAGGTCGGGGTAGTGCAGGACGAGCGTCGAGGTCTGGCTGACCACGTTCGTGTGGGAGGTCAGCGAGTAGCCCCAGATGATCAGGAGCGTGTGTGCCAGGGCCAGGGAGACGGTGCACCGGCCGCCCCAGGCGTGCCAGCGGGCGAGACGGTCGGTGCCGATGGTGTGGTCCAGGAGCGGCATCCGGGCCATGAGGGCCAGCAGCACCGCACAGGCGTAACCGGCGAGGAGGCCGGTGATGCGTCCGGCGCCAGTGAGCCAGCCCGCGAGGCCGACCACCGAGTTCGTGTCGCTCCACCACAGCGTCAGCACTCCGGCTGCGCCGCCCCAGATCACCAGCGGCACCAGGAGCGGCACGAGGGTGCGGCGCGGACGCCGGTGGGGCATGCCTCGGCTCGCGTAGGTCGTGGTCGTGAACGTGGTGGTCATGCGGGGCCTCCGGACAGGGCGCACGCTCCGGCGATGGGCGGCCAGCCTCACAGCACAACTTCTGAGAACCTTCTGAAACAGCCGCCCCGACCGCTCTCGGCTCCGATTCAGAGGAAACTCAGAGACACGCCTCGCCCTGCCCGTGGCCTGCGCCGGGGGATGCTGAAGGAATCATGGACGAACCGCGCACACCCTCGCTTCTGCACCGCCCGGACGGAGACCCCGTACGGATCCTCGTCGTCGACGACGAACCCGACATCACCGACGTCCTGGCCGGGGTCATCACGGGCGAGGGCTGGCAGGCGCGCACCGCCGGCGACGGCGCGACCGCGCTGGCGACGGCCCGTGACTTCCGGCCCGACGCGGTGATTCTGGACTGGATGCTGCCCGACCTGGACGGGCTCCAGGTCCTGCGGGCCCTCAGACGTGAGATGCCCACGGTGTGCGTCCTGTTCCTGACCGCCCGCGACGCGGTCGAGGACCGCATCGCCGGGATCACCGCGGGCGGCGACGACTACGTGACCAAGCCCTACAGCCTGGAGGAGGTCCTTGCCCGGCTGCGCGGGCTGCTCCGGCGGGCCGGCATGACTGCCGGGCCGGTCACCAACCGGCTCACCGTCGGGGACCTGACGATGGACGAGGAGGCCCGGGAGGTCAGACGCGGCGGGGTCACCGTCGAGCTGTCCAGGACCGAGTTCGAACTCCTGCGCTTCCTCATGCGCAACCCGCGCCGGGTCCTGTCCAAGGACCAGATCCTGGACCACGTCTGGGCCTACGACTTCGGCGGACGTGCCCACATCGTCGAGCTGTACATCAGCTACCTGCGCAAGAAGATCGACGCGGGACACACTCCGATGATCCACACAGTGCGCGGTGTCGGGTACGTCCTCAAGCCGGAGGCCTCGTGAGGCGCCCGCTGCCCCGCACCCTGCGCGGCCAGCTCACCGTCGGGCTCGTCGCCCTGCTCGCCCTCGCCTGTCTCGCCGTCGGGATCTTCACCGCCCTTGCTCTGCGAGGCTTCCTGATGGGGCGTCTGGACGAGCAACTGGCCGCGTCCGGCGGCCGGTTCGCAGCCAGTCTGGAACACGAGGCCAAGCCCGACGCCGACAACCGCCCCGACACCCGGGGCCAGGCCGAGTCGACCTTCGGAGCCCGTCTCCTCAACGGCACCGTCACCCAGGCCGCCGTCGTCGACGACGCCACCGCCCGCCCCCTCCGGCTCACCCCTGGTGACCGGCACACCCTTGCGTCAGTCCCCGTCGACGGAAACGGACACAGCATCCGCCTCTCCGACCTGGGCACCTACCGCGTCACGGCCGTCAACGGCGACGACGAGGACGTCATGATCACCGGCCTGCCCCTGCACCCGGTGGAAGAGACCGTCCACCGCCTCGAAGCGGTCGAAGCAGTGCTGTTCGGTGCCGCCCTCCTGGGGACCGGCATCGCGGGCGCCGTCTGGGTACGGGTGTCCCTGCGCCCCCTCCAGAAGGTCACCGCCCGTGCGGCGGAGGTCGCCGGACTACCGCTGGCCAGCGGCGAAGTCGCCATGCCCGGCCCCCTCCCCGACACCGACCCCCGTACCGAGGTGGGCCAGGTCGGCAGCGCCCTCAACCACATGCTCGGCCACGTCGAAGACGCCCTGACCCGACGCCACGCGAGCGAGGAACGACTGCGTCAGTTCGCCGCCGACGCCAGCCACGAACTGCGCACACCCGTCGCCAACATCCGCGGCCACGCCGAACTCGCCCTGCGCCGGCACGCCTCTGTTCCCGCGGAAGTGCACCACGCGCTGGAACGCATCGACAGTGAGTCACAGCGTATGACCCGCCTCGTCGACGACCTGCTCCTCCTCGCGCGCCTGGATGCCGGGCGGCCCCTCGAACACGAACCGGTGGACCTGACCCTGCTGATCCTGAACGCGCTGGACGATGCCCGCGCCGCCGGCCCCGGCCACCACTGGCTCCTCGACCTCCCCGAAGAGCCCGTCACCGTCACCGGCGACGCCCACCGCCTCCAGCAGGCGATCGGCAACCTCCTCGCCAACGCCCGAACCCACACCCCACCGGGCACCGACGTGGCCGTCTCCCTCACGACGGAACAGACCACCGTCCGCGTGGACGTGACGGACAACGGCCCCGGCATCCCCGACGAGCTCCGACCCGAAGTCTTCGGCCGTTTCGTCCGCGCCGACCACGCCCGCTCCCGCAGTACGGGAAGCACCGGCCTGGGCCTCTCCATCGTCCATGCCGTCATCACCGCCCACGGCGGAACGGCCATCGTCACCAGCCGTCCCGGACACACCACTTTCCGCCTCACGCTCCCTGGCTGAACGGCTCACCCGGCCGGCGCACCTCGATTCCGCTTGTCCGTGGCGACGGATGCGAAAGGGGCCGTTCGTCGGTGGCTTAGGGCCGAACGGCCCTCCCTTTGCGCCTGCGGCGACGAGATCGTGGCGCGGGACGCCCTGACCGTGGCGGGTCAGGGCGACAGGCTCCGCGGAGGTAGACCACATGATCCATGGGCGTGCGCATGTCGCGGCGGTGACGGCCCCGGCCCGGGCGGGAGGGCCCACGCCACGAACGTGCGGCCGCAACGGCGGCGCCGTCATCGCGGCCGGGCCCGGCGGCGCTGCACAGCGTTCACCGAGCGACTCCCTCCGCGCCCGGAACTCCGGCTTCACCAGCCTGTTCCCGGTCGGCGCCTCCACCGGCCCGGTCCGCCTGGGTGCGACGTCAGCACTCGCGCCCCTCGCCACTCGAAAGACCTCAGGACAGGAGACACAGTGCTCGTTTCACGGAAAGCGGCGGGAACCCTCATGGTGGGTGGTGCGCTCGTCGCCACGCTCGGGTCCCTTCTGTACCCGGCCATGCTCGGATTCCAGAAGGTCACCAGCGCGCCCGAGCGAGTCATCGCCACCCCGGCGACCGGACCCCTGACCGAAGCCGACCGGGACTTCGTGGTCGAGGTGCGCTCCGCCGGACTGTGGGAGTACCCCGTCGGTCAGATGGCCCTGCGGAAAGGTACGACGAAGGCGGTCAGGACGGCCGCCCAGCACCTGATCGAAGGACATGCCTCGCTGGACGCCGCGTCCCGCCGAGTCGCCGCGCAGCTGGCCATCACGCTGCCGAACCAGGCATCGCCCCAACAGCAGGGCTTCGTGACCACGTTGAACGGGGACAGCGGCCAGCAGTTCGCCACCGACATGGCCACGATCCTGCGCGCGACGGACGGCCGTTTCCTCTCCACGATCGCGAGCATCCGCACCACCACCAGGAACTCCCTGGTCCGTTCTCTGGCGGACGCCGCCAACGACACCGTCCTGGACAACGTGACGGTGCTGGAGCAGACCGGCCGGGTCGACTTCAGTCAGGTCATCGCACAGGAGACCAGCACGTCCAAACTCCCGGCCCGATCGGTGACCCCGCCGCCTCCGGTCGCCGGCCAGCCGCAGGTCGTCCTCACCCCGCCGACGACCGGCACGGCGTCGCCGAGTCCGTCCGTGCGATGAGGACGGAGCGGCGAAGCGGGGCCCACCTCCTGCCGCGATGCCCGACCGCGGCAGGTCGGCGGGTGCCGGTGGAGCGTCCGGGCTAGGCGTGATGAGGCGTCAGCACCTCCAGGTCGTCGAACTGCGAGGCGGTGTAGGAGTCCAGTCCCAAGCCGACCTGGCCGTGGTCGTATGTCGGGTCGGACACCTGGGCGAGATCCGTTCCGTCGGCGCGGGCCGTGATCGTCTCTCCGGAGAAGCCGAGCGAGAGGCGGTGCCAGGTGTCCGCTCCGGCGGAGGGGAGGCTGCCGTTCGCCAGGACTCGGGTGGTCTTGTCAGGTGCGAGGACTTCGAGCGACCAGTCGCCGGAGTCCGACAGCTTGAGGTAGTAGCCCTCCCAGGCGTTGACGCGGCCGGTGCCCACGTTGTTGAGCTGGTTCACCACGCGGCCGAGCAGTGAGGCCGTGCCCGTGCGGTCGATCAGCACCTTGGCGGAGACGGTGTAGTCGGTCCACCGGCTGTCCCCGGACAACGTGAGCGGGGCGGCCACCCTGGACCATTTCGTGGGCTGGGCCGTGATGGTCTGACGAAGACACCTGCCAGTCCCCCGGCTGCCGGCCGCGGCCTGCGGAGCGGGGGCACAGGGAGCGACCTGGAAGGCGCCCTCCATGTCGGAGAGGTAGCGCGGGGTGGCCGCGGTCCGGTAGGCGTCGAAGTGGTCGCGGTAGGGCAGCGCCATTTCCCGCGTACGGGGTGCGTTCGCCACGGCGTCGCCCTTCCCGCCGGGCATGGTGGTCAGCGTCGTGACGGTGCCCGGTGGGAGAGTGACGCCGTGGCCATCCGTCGCGTCGGGAGCGACGTCGGCGCCCCGGACGAACCAGTCGGCGGGGTCGGTGGATTCGAGGGTGGTCGTCCAGCGGTGCAGGGCGCCGCGCGGCAGCGTGCCGGTCGGTGTGACGGCGACCTTCTGCGGGGCAGTGGCGCCGGTCGTCTCGAACACCGTGGTGTACGCCGGCCGCGGGCCCGGTGACCGGAGGGTCACGTAGGTGCCGCCGCCGTCGAGGTAGCCGCTGGCGGAGTCGACGTAGCTCCAGCCGGGGCGCGTGAACTGCGCGGTCTGGGCGATGGTCCACAGTGTCGGGCCGAGTTCGTAGTGGGCGCTCCACGGTTCGTTGGCACGGAGAAGACCACTGCCCTGCATCTGGACGGTCGGGTACCAGGCGTACGCGGCCGGCCAGTTGATGAACGCCGTGATGCGGGAGTCGACGTACTCGTGGTTCATCTCCGCGGCGAGTCTGGTCGCCCCGGTGAGGTAGTTGTTCCAGCCCGACTCGCTGGCGAACAGCGGCTTGTCGAGGCTGAGGGCGTCCGGTGAACTGGAGCAGTGGACGGCGGAGCACGGGTAGTGGATGCCGACGACGTCCGTGGCGGCGTCGAAGGCGGGGTCGTTCTTCATGTCGGTGGCGACCTGCCAGCCGGCGTTGTCGGCCGCCACCACCTTGACGTCACCGTGGCCGTCGCGCACCAGGGCGTCCTTGAGCTTCCCGTACCAGGCCGCGTCCCAGCCCTTCTCGTTCCAGCCGCCGAGGTAGTCGATGCGCAGGTCGTGCTGCTGCGCGCAGCCGAGCCACCGCATCAGGTAGTCGATGTTGTCCTGGGACCAGAAGCCACCGTCGAACCATCCGGGCGCGCCCCATTCCAGGCCGTAGAAGCGGATGTTCGGGTTGCGCCTGTGGGCCTGCTCCATGAGCCACCACTCGTAGCCGCGGTCGCAGTCGACCTGCGTGGGGGTGCGCATGTGGCTGGGCTCGGCGCCGTTGCTGGAGTTGGTGTCCGCGCCGATCTCGACCTTGAGGATCTGGAGCGAGGCGCCGTACCCGGGCTTGAAGAGGTAGTCCAGGATGCGGCTGCGCTGCGGTTCCGGGTAGTCGACGAGCAGCCGTGAGGTGCCGCCTCCCCCGCTGATGGCGCCGATGCCGTCGAAGACCCGGCCGGTCCCGTCGGCGTCCACGGTGATCTGCTGCGCCGAAGGCGCGTCGCCGGTGGTGCCGGCGTGTGCCGTGGAGGGGGCGACGAGCGCCAGACAGGACATGAGCAGGGCGCACACGGCGCGTATGGCCCGTGCTGCACGTGTGCCTCGTGCGGGGAGCCGGCGCGCCGGGCCGGTTCGTCGTGCCGTTCCGGTTCGTCTTGCCAGGGCGGGCATGGTTCTCCGTAGGTCGTCGATTCGTCGGGCAGGGGACGTCGCTCAGAGCGAGACATGGGTACGGCCGGCGGGCACCTTCCGCCCTCGGACACCGCCGTCCTCGGCGAACACCTCCACGCGGGCCGGACCGTCGGCGGTGATGTCGAAGGAGGCCCCGGAGCCGTGGAGCACGAAGTTGCGGACCGCGACGCGGGCGCCGGTGGCGCGGAAGACCGTGCGGCCGTCCCGGACGAGGGTGGTCCTGTCGGGTCCGGCGGAGACGGCGTAGGTGTGGCCGCGCAGTTCCACGTTGGCGAGGGTGTTGGTGCCCGGCAGGGCGAGCGTGCCGAACATGAGGGCCGAGGGGTCGCCGTCCCAGGGGTTGTCGGAGAGGAGTTCGTGCAGGCCCTGCACGGGCATCGCGTTGGACCAGGAGTAGGTGCGCCATGCGGTGTCGACGGCGGAGTCCATGACGGACTGGCCGGGCTCCGGGTCGAAGGACTCCGGGAACCAGTTCTCCTTGTCCCAGGCGTCGAGGTACATCGCGGTGCTCCGGGCGGCGAACCGGGCGGCCACGTCGTCGAAGCCGTACCGCTTGACGCCGTCGTAGACCGTGGCGTTCATCGGGGGCCACACGGCGCCCTTCCACTGCTCCGGGGCGCTGCCCTCTCCGTAGCGGTCGAAGAAGCGGAAGTGCTCGGAGGCCGGGTGCACGGGGCCGCCGGAACAGTAGGCGGGGTCGTTGCAGGCGACGCTCGGGACGACGTGGTCACCCCAGAACTCCTCGGGGTTCAGGAGGTGGCGCCCGACCAGGGTCCGCGCCCGCTCGGCCGTCGCGAGGCCCGCGAACATAGGGTAGAAGACGGTCGGTGTGACCACCTCGTTCCAGGTGCCGTCGAGGTAGCGGCTCAGGTAGAGGCCCTTCTCGGAGTGCCACAGGCGGTCGTTGAGCAGGCGCCGGATCGTGGTGTGCTGGGCAGCGAAGCGGGTGGCGTCCTGCGGCTTGCCGAGCACGTGCGCCATCTTCGCCAGGGTCTCGGCGAGCAGCGCGTAGTAGGAGTTGAGCGCCACGTCGGTGAGGTCGGTGTTGTCGCGCTTGTCACCGCTGCCGCCCTGCTTGGTGATGCGGTGGTAGGAGGCGTAGACAGGGCTGTCGTCCAGGCCGAGGTGGTTGCCGCGGCCGCCGATCCGGTCGCCGAAGTAGGGCGTCTCCAGGAGGCCGTCGCCGTCGGCGTCCCACTCCGGCAGCAGGTCGTGGAAGGTGACGAGCGCGGGGTAGGCCTTCTCCAGGACCGAGCGGTCGCCGAACTTGGTGTACAGCCGCCACACGGCGTACGCGTGCATGGGCCCGGAGTTCTGCTGGTCGTAGCGCGGCCCCTGGAGCGGGACCTGGTTGGGCGGTGCGGGAGCCTCGAAGACGTCCGTCTCGTGCTGGACGGCCAGCGGGCGGCTGACGAGAGCCGCGTCCACCGCGTCGAAGGCCGAGTCCCACCCGGTGAACAGGCCGCCTCCGCCGCCCCATCCCCACATCACGAAGGTACGCAGGCGGTCACGGTCGTAGTTGGTGTTGAGGGACAGCGCGTCGCGTACGGCGTCGGCCGCCCGCCCCACCGGCCCGGAGCCGGTGAGGTTGCCGCCGCGGACGTGTGCGCCGGCGGTGTCGAGGGCGTGCTCCACCTCGTGTGCCTCCGGTCTCCGGGCTTCGACCGGGCGGTCGTCGACACGGGCGGCGAACGAGATGGTCCGCCCCTTGCCGAGCCGGTAGACGAGTGCGGAGACGGCGGTGCCCGGCGCGCCGCTGCCACCGGTCACGGCCGCCGTCATGTCGGCGACCGAGGCGTAGGTGCCGCTGTGGTCGGCGGGTTCGGTGGGCGACAGCCGGAGGTGGCCGGTGTGCGGGGTGTCCAGCAGGGCCGGGGCGCTGCCCGTCATCGCCTCGTCGTCCAGGGCGAAGGACGCCTCTTCGCCCCAGGGGGAGGAGAGTTCGAGGACGACGGTCGTGTCGTCGTCGAGTGCGGTGACGGAGCCGACCAGGCCGCTTCCGTCGCCGGTGCGGGCGTACCGCACCCGTATCGCGCGCTTCTCGCTCTGCAACTGGTCGTACTTCGCCTGCAGTTGAGGAAGTTTCGCCGTGGCGTCGGTGACTTCGCTCTGCGACCACTGGTCGGGATGCGCGATCACCTCGCGCAGCGCGTCCAGGTGTGCCGGCATGACCGTCCGGTCGTCGGTGGTGACCTGCACCTCCTTGTAAGCGCCGTCCGGTGTCATCGGACCGATCCGCCAGAGGTAGTTGGTCATCTTCTCGCGGAGCAGCTTGCCCTGTGCGGTGAGCAGTCCTACCCGCAGGGCGAACCGGGACTCGCCGGTGCCGACGAACAGCGCGCCGGTCCAGTCCTGTTCCTTGACGCCCGGCATGGCGAACGGCCGCCGGAGCGTCGGGTACGGCAGACCGGCCCCGTGCCCGGCGGGCCTGCCGGGCACGGGGCCGACCGTCGCGCCGCCGAGACCGGCAGCGCCGATGCCGCCGATGGTTCCGAGGAAGTGTCGTCTCGGCATCTGGTGCTGTGCCATGTGCGGTGCTCCTTCTCTCGTGGGATCTGCCGGCGTTCCGCGTACCGGCACTACGGTCATCGCCGTTCGGGATAGCGGATGGCGATCGGTTCATCGGTCACACGGCCGTAAGGGAGGCGGCCCGGGCATCAGGACGACGGCATGAGCGACGTGAACTCCCAGTGGCCGGAGCCGACTTGGTACACGGCCTCTCCGTCACCGGTCCGCAGCAGGCGTGCGCCCAGCGGCGCCTGTGCCCGGCCGTCGGCCGCCGGGACGTGGATCTCGGCCGTGCTGCCCGCCGGGACGTCGACACCCAGGCGGAACCGGTCGCCGGTCCGCCGCCACGAGGTACGCGCCACGCCGTACGGAGTCCGGTGGGAACCGGCGGCCGAGGTCAGCTCGCCCGCCACCGCCGGGTCGATCAGGAGCTCGCGGTAGCCCACGGAGTCGGGCGTCTGGTCGATGCCCGCGACACGCGTGGTGAACCAGGAGTCGATCGCGCCGAGCATGAAGTGGTTCTGCGACTGCCCGGGTCCACCGTCCCAGGACTCCCCCAGCGTCGTGTTGCCTGCCAGGACCTGGTAGCCGTAGCTGGGGCTGGTCGTCCGCGTGGCGGTCTTCTCGATGACGTCGTCGCGTCCGGCGGTGGACAGGACCCGGAAGGCGGCCGGAAGGGAGATCTCTCCCAGCAGCAGATGATCACCGGCCGTCTCGACGGAGGAGATGAAGTGGCCGAGGAGACGGTCCCGTTCGCCCGCCGGGTAGGCGCCCATGTCGAGGGCGAGGGCTTCGGCGCCCTGGCCGCCACCGCCGAACGTGCCCGTCGCGGTGGAGTAGTACGTGTCCGACAGCGCCCGGACACTGGCGTCGGCCTTCGCCCGGTAGTCGTCGGCCGCCGTCCGGTCGCCGACGAGTGCGGCGATCCGCGCCATGGTGTCCACGACACGCCAGTAGCCGTAGGTGCCCGCCACGGCCCGCGGGAAGGTGCGGTCGGGAGTGAACCAGTCGCCCAGACCGTAGTCCAGGATTCCGCCGGAGACCTGCTCGGCCAGGAAGGCCGCGTACTGCCGCATGCGCGGGTAGTACGTGCGCAGGGTGTCGAGGTCGCCGTACGTCGTGTACAGCTGCCAGGGCACCAGGACGAAGGCGCCGCCCCAGTTGGAGTCGTTGCGGTAGGCGCCCGGCAGGCTGGTGTACTCCGGCACGGTGCTCGGGATCAGCCCGTCCTCGGTCTGCGCGTCGGCCATGTCCCGCACGATCTTGCGGAGTTGGGACTCCATGTCGAAGTTGGCGGCGAGCGCGGGGAACACCAGCTGGTCCTGCTCCAGCCAGCCCAGCTTCTCCCGGCTGGGGCAGTCGGTGAGGACGCTCATCATGTTGCCCTCGACGGCGCGGCGGATCAGCGCGTGGATACCGTTGATGAGCGGGTCGGAGGTGGTGAGGTCACCGGCGGAGGCGTTGTCGGTGCGCAGGACCCGTCCTCGTACCGTGACGGTCGCGCCCGCGGGCACGCCCTTCAGCTCCAGGTACCGGAAGCCGTGGTAGTTGAAGGTGGGGTGCCAGGTGGCGGTGCGGGTGGAGCCGGTGGTGTAGCCGTCCCAGAGCGGGGCTCCGACGTTGCTGATGGACTGGAAGGCGTGACCGTCCTTCAGGCTCTCGGCCGGGTAGATGCGGATCGCGGTCCCGGCAGGGGCGCCGCCGATCGTGATCTCCGGCCAGCCGGCGATGTTGCGGCCCAGGTCGAAGACGCGGCTGCCCGCGGCGCCGTCGACCTCCGTGCCGGTGAGGGTCTCCACGTTCCGGACGGGTTCCGTCTCGCGTGCGCTCAGCACGGCCGGGGCCTGCTCCGTGCCCGGGGCGGCCACCGTGACGGCCCGGTCCCACGAGGAGCGGTCGCCGGCCGGCTCGTCCCAGTGCGCGATCTCGCGGCCCGCGTCGTAGTCCTCACCGCCGTACCAGTTGGAGGAGGTCGTCGGACCGAGCGTGGCACGCCAGTCGCCGCCGCTCGTCACCGTGCGGACGCTGCCGTCGGCGAGCGTCACCTCCAGCCGGGCGATGAGCTTGGGATCGCTGATGTTCCCGTAGAGCTTGCGGTACCGGTCGGCGGTGCTGACAACGTTGGCCATGCCGTTGCCGAGGGCGACTCCGATGGTGTTGGCGCCTGCGCGCAGCCGGTCGGTGACGTCGTAGGTGGCGTACTGGACGCGTCGTGTGTAGGTGGTGTTGGCGGGCTCCAGGACCGCGTCACCCACCGGCTTCCCGTTGAGGGTGGCGTCGTAGACGCCGAGCCCGGCGATGTAGAGGCGGGCGCTGCGCACGGCACGCGGAAGGGCGAAGTCCTGTGCGAGCAGGGGCAGTCCGGCCGGCAGGTACGGCGTGGGCGGTTTCCCGCCGGTCACCCGCGCCAGGCCGGTGAACGGCCCGTCCGCCGCGTCACCCGAGGACAGTGCGTAGTCGGTGGGGAAGTCCGGGACGCGGCCGTCGTCGGTGAGGACGTCCGCCCGCGGGTAGAGGGCGACCTCGTCGAACGTCCTGGCCGTCCTGAGATCGAGGATCAGGGTCACGGGACTCCCGGCGACGTCCGCGGAGCCGTGGGCGGCGCTGGAGTAGCCGGCCGCGGTCTGCAGCGCGCTGTTGGGCAGACCGTCGACGGCCAGGGCGGGCTCCCAGGTCTTGCGCACCGTGTTGCTCTCCGACGCGGTGACGGCGGCGCCCTTGGCCAGACCGGCGGCCTGGGTGACGGAGTCACGGACGTCGATCTCGCCGAGTTGCAGCCGCCAGGTGCGGTCGGGGAAGTCCTCCTCCAGGGGCAGGCCGAGGCGGGTGACGTCCAGGCGGACGTAACGGGCCGTGGTGCGGGGCACCTTGACGACGACCGGCTCGATACCGCGCCGGCTCAGTTGCCAGTCGGGGTGGGTGATCCAGTCCGCGCCCCAGTCCGAGGACCGGGTCAGGCCGGTCTCGAAGACCGCCGGGTCGCTCCACCGGGAGGCCTGCCTGCCGCCCTGCGACCAGAGCATGACGCGCCAGTACACCCGGGTCCGGGAGCCGAGCGCATGGCCGTCGTACGTCGTCTCCGGCACGGCCGACGCCACCTTGCCGGAGTCCCACAGGTCGGGACGCCCGGACCGCAGCCGCTGCGGCGAGCTGGCCGCCTGTACGCGGTAGGCGCCCTGCAGGGCGTTCGCGGCGTGCGCGGTGGTCCGCCAGCTGAGGTCGGGGGTGGTGTCGTCGATGCCGAGCGCCTGGTCCAGGTGCTGGGTTCTCAGGCCGGTCGGGGTGATGGTGGTCTCCGCCGCGGCGTCGGCGCCGACCGCGGCGGCCAGCACGGTGACGAACGCGGTCAGGGCGGCGGGCAGGACGAGGGCTCGGCGAGGGCGGCCGCGTCCGCTGGGTCGGGGCATGGTGATCCTTCGGGGGTGTGGGGACCGATCGGAATCCTTGCGGCGGTTCACACGCGGGGGAGGTCGGTGGTGACACGGCGGCGGAAGCGGAACGTCACCGGGCCGAGCAGCCCGGAGGGCAGCGGCTTGTTGCGCTCGTTGGACAGGGTGTTGGCGACCCGGACCTCCAGCAGGTTGTCGCCCGCGACCAGGTGATCGGTGACGTCGACGGCGAAGGGGGCCCACAACAGGGGCTCCAGCGCGGTGCCGTTGACGGTCACGCCCGCGACGTCGCGCACATCGCCGAGGTCGAGGAGGACGCGCCGCCCGTCGAGCGAGGCGCGCTCCAGGGGGACCGTGATCGTGTAGGTGCCGCTGCCGGAGAACAGCGGGTCATGGGCGGTCCAGCTGCCCAGGGGGCCCGTGACGGGTGTGGCGCCGGCGCGTTCCAGGGTGAGGGTCCAGTCGCCTGTCACGGCGAGCGGAGCGAGTGGATCCGTCACGCGCACCGTGCCTTCGTAGACGCGGCCGTCGGCGGTGCCGGTGAGCCGGTACGTGCCGGGCGCCGACGCCTCGACGCTGACGCGCAGGAAACGACCGGCCGCTCTCACGGCGAGGACGGGCAGCGGTGAGGAGGTCAGATGGGGTGCGGCCGGTGACCGGTGCCGGACCACGACGATCCGGGTCTCGTACGGGGCGAGCGGGACGGGCAGATGGATGCCCCGCTTGGACGTGCGGTACAGCGGGGCGGGGCCGGTGTCGCCGGTGAGCGGGTTCCACAGCTCGGGCGCGCCGTCGACGGGCAGGGTCGCGGTGGTCTCCACGGCGCTGCCGCTCTCGTTGTTGAACAGGAAGGCCGTGTCCGTACCCCGGGCGACACGGAGCACCCGCACCGCGTCACCGGCCGGTTCGAGGACCGCGGCGGCCACCCCCGCCTCGTGCGTCGCCGCCCGCAGACCCGAGACGTCCGCCACCCGTACGGCCTGTCCTCCACCGTGCCGACGGCTGCCGGGCACCGCGTCGCCGAACAGGTCGGACAGTCCGCAGGCCAGCGAGCGGTCGTTGCCGTCGGCGTCGTCGGCTGGCAGGTCACCGACCGCTACGACGGTGCCGCCCGCGCGGACGAAAGCGGCCAGCGTACGGACACAGGCGGCGTCCAGCGTGTCCGTGGCCGGCAGCACCACGAGGTCGTAGCGGGCGGCGCCCACGGCGAGGGTGCCGTCCAACACCCTGGCCCGGCACAGCAGTTGCTCGTCACCGGCGAGCGCGCCTTCGTGGACGAGGTCGAAGTCGACCTGGGCCCGCTCCAGCGCGTAGGCGGCGTCGGAGAGCGCGCCGTCCACCTCGCCCTGCCGGTCGGTGCCGGTCCACTGCTCGGCGGCGCGCTGCGGCTGGAGCAGTGCGGTGCGTGCGGCGGAGGTGCCGCGGGCCACCTCCATCAGCCGGCCGATCCACTCGGCGAGCGGCTTCATCGCCCACCACCAAGGGGCCCGGGGGCCGAACGGCGGCGGGAAGTAGACCAGCGTCTCGTCGGTCCACAGTGCGTGCAGCACCGTCAGGTTGACTCCACGGGCCGCCTGGGCGCCGACCGTCACGTGCACGAACGAGGGCGTGACCTGCCAGCCCATGTTCCCGAACATCTCCATCAGGGTCCGGTCGCGGCCCATCTGATGGGCGACGGACACCGGGTTGCGGGGCAGCATGGTCTGCTCCCCCGCCACGTACTCGGCGGTGATGATGTCGCCGCCGGGCACCTGTGCCCACTGGTTGACCTTGTGCAGGTCCCCGGTCGAGGGGATCCGCTTGGCCGGTGCCGTCTCGTCGTACAGGGGATTGGTGATCAACGCGACCCCGCGCTCGTCGTACCAGCGGGACTGCCGCTCGAAGTACCGTGCGAACCGGTTGGACACGGCCTGCCAGTACCGGCCGCGGGCGATCCGGCCAGGCCGCCCGAGGTCGTCGAAGGCACTGGCGTACGCCACGCCCGGTGCGACTCCCACGTCGCGCAGCGCCCGGTCCAGCGTGGGTGACCACGGCAGCCGCTTGAAGTGCGCCTCGGCGGAGGCGAAGAACGGCTCGTCGTCCCAGAACCCCGGCACGACGGTGCCGAAGTACCGGCCGAAACGGCGGTGGTACTCGCCGGGCACGATGTCGAGGAACAGCTTGACGGGCTCGTCGTCCAGCAGGTCGACGTAACTGCGGCTGTAGCCCTGGCTGTCGTCGACGAGCGGGATGCCGCCGAACAGATCGACCTGCCAACGACCGGCCGGTACCTGCCACTTGGCGTCCCTGTCGAGTCGGCTCGTCAGGTCGACGACGTCGGAGGCGTCGGCGGAGGCCACGGGCCGGGCCGCGGCGGCGACGGCCTTCGGGGTCAGGGCGGCACGCTCGGGGAAGTCCTCGGCTGCGTCCGCGGTGTCGAACGACGACGTGTACAGGGTGCCGCCGTCGGCCGATGTGACGGACAGGCTGTCCCACAGACCGCGCTCGTCCCCGACCGCGCGCACGCCGACGCTTCCGGAGGCGTACCGGTCGTCGGTGACGGTGCCC
This sequence comes from Streptomyces sp. NPDC090083, assembly GCF_044747445.1. Lineage (NCBI taxonomy): Bacteria > Bacillati > Actinomycetota > Actinomycetes > Kitasatosporales > Streptomycetaceae > Streptomyces > Streptomyces sp. NPDC090083. Next base: position 272,664 of record NZ_JBIVED010000005.1, read on the forward strand.
TTGTCCCGGCCGTCCAGCGTGACGGACAGGCCGTCGCCGCGCACGGAGACGGCCAGCGTGTGGAACTTCGTCTTGTTGAATCCGTCGGTGCGGGTGCTGCGCAGCAGAAGCGCGGGCTCGGTGTCCTGCTCCAGACGGAGCACGGTGACGACACCGGTCTGGTCGAAACCGACCGCGTATCCGCCGAGACCGTCGGCGGTGGCGCGGACGACGAGTTCGGCGGCGGTGCGGTCGGCCTTCGCGCTGCCGCTGACCGTGCAGTCGGTCCAGCTCTCCCCGCCCCGCAGCACGGCGGAGCCGTTGAGCACCCCCGCGTCCGCGACCAAGTGGCCGGCCTCCACGCCGACTCCCGTACTACGGCGCAGGTCGAAGGTGACCGGTCCCTCCACGACGGTGGTCGACCGCCACAGGGCCTTCAGCCGCAGGTCCGGCCGGGGCGGGTAGGTGCGGGAGCCGACCGTGCCTCCCTTGACGATGTACTCTCCGGCCCGGCCGCTCGGGAAGTGGTCGTCGTTGAACAGCCACACCCGCATGCCCGTGCGCTCGGCGGTGCGCAGGACGTGGCCCACGATGTCGAACCACTCCTCGGTGAAGAAGGCGGGCTGCATCTCGGCGTTGTCGAAGGAGAACAGGACGACCTCGTACATGCCCTTGGCGCGCAGGTCGGCCATTTGACGGTCCACCAGGTCGGGAGTGACCGGGCCGTTCCAGTACCAGTAGACGGTGGGCCGGCTGTCCTTGGCGGGGTCGGCGAAACCGGCTGCGGAGTAACCGCGGCGGGCGAGCTCGGCGGGTGCCGCCGCGACGGCCTGATCCGCCGCCCAGGCAGTCGCGGGCAGCCCCGCCGCGAGCGCGCCGCCGGCGAGTCCGGCGGCGACGACGAAGGTGCGTCTGGGCAGCGGGTGGTCGGACTGTGGTGCGGGCATGGATGACCTTTCCGATGCGGTGCGGGCGAGTGCTGGTACGGCCGTGAACGCGTGCGCCGCGATGGGCGCATGTGCCGCGGTACGGGAGCGCGATGTGGTTCTCCATCGGCGCCGGCGTCGGCGTCGGGCGGCGGTCGGCGGACGGCGTGGCGGGGACCGGCCGGTCCCGTGAGCCGGCCGGGCGGGTCCCTGGGCGGACCGTCGGAGGAGCGGAGCGGTGCCTGCGGCTCAGCCGGAGGCCAGCCGTGCCACCTCCGCGGCGCTCAACGCCCGGTTGTGCAGGCGGAAGTCGCGTACGGCGGCGTGCAGATACGGGTGGGTGGTGTTCTGCGACCGCCCCAGATAGTTGCGGCTCGTCGCGCCCAGCAGCAGCGGACCGCTGACCATCGCGGTGTTGCGGCCGGCCTCCGCGCCGTCGACGTACAGCACTCCGGTGCCGCCACCGAGCGTCAGGGCCACATGCGTCCACCGGCCGACGGGCAGCGGCTCGGCGGCGTCCACCACGTCCTCCGCCTCCATACCGGCGATCTTCAGCGCGGCGCGGGCGCGCCCCGCGCCCGTGGTCGCGGCGAGGAAGAGGTAGGTCTCCTTGTGGTAGCCGAGGTCGAAGACACGGGCGGACGCGGCGAGGCTGTCGATCCGCACGCGGACACTGACGGTCAGTTCGTCCAGGCCGCTCAACAGGCCGGGCGGCAGCGCCAGATGACCGCTGACCCCGTCGAACCGCACGGCGGTGACGCCGTCGTCGGTCGTCCAGTCGGCACCGCCCGCGAGCGAGGCGTCGCCGAAGGAACCGGTGGTGTCGGCTGCCGTCGTACCGCTGCCCTCCAGCAGGGGGTACCGGGCGATGTCCCGCTCCCGGCTCCGCCGTGGGGTGTGGGCCCAGTACACGTTGTAGTGCTGGTGGTGGACCTCGTGGAAAGGACGGAGTGTGACGGTGCGTCCGTCGGCGACGGCGGTGAACTCGGCGGGCCTCCGGGGAACGGCCCGCAGGGTGTCGGCCAGGACGGTGGGGAGGGTGGCCAGGGCGGTGTCGCCGTACTCCCCCGCCAGGACCAGAGGGCCGAAGGACAGCGCGGACACCTGAGGGTTGTCGGGCGCGGGACGCCACACGGGTTCGCGGGGCAGTACGAGTTCGACCGTGTCGCCGGCTCGCCAAAGGCGTTCCACCGTGGCGTAGTTGCCGGGTCGCAGGGGCGCGGCGCTCCGGTGGCCGTTGACCTTGAGGGTGGGCGTACGACCGCTCTGGGCCACCCAGGACGGGATCCGGATCCGCATCGTGAACCGCGCGGTGCCGCGGACGACGGTCAGGCGCGTCCGGTCGCCCTTCGGATACTCCGTCTGCTGACGGAGCGTCACTCCGGCCTCGGACCAGCGCACTTCGGAGGGGATGAAGAGGTTCACGTACAAAGTGGGCGTCGCCCGGGGCGACTTGGCGCGGAAGTAGATGCTGTCGGCGAACTTCGTGTGCGTCTCCAGCCCTGTGCCGTGGTCGCAGGAGAAGTTGTCGTAGTCGCCGCTGTAGCTTCCGGGGGCCGCGCCGAGGCCGCCCTTGGGCTGCCGTTGGGAACCCGCCCACAGACCCGTGTAGTACGTGACGAAGCCGTGCTCGGAGTCAGGGTCCTGCTCGCCGAGCATCTGGTTGTAGAGGGTCCACTCGTAGTGGTCCATGTACTCCGCGCGATGCGGGCGGTGCAGGAAGAGCTGCCGCCCGAGCTTCAGCATGTTGTAGCTGTTGCAGTTCTCGCAGGTCACCTCGGAGAGCCGGCTGACGATCTCGTCCGGCGGACCGAAGAGTTCCTGGTTGGAGTTGCCGCCGATGGCGTAGGAGTGATGCCGGACGACCGTCGTCCAGAAGGTGTCCGCGATGTCCAGGTAGCGGGAGTCCCCGGTCGCCTGGTAGCCGGGGACGGCGCCGACGACCTTGGCGATCTCGGTGTTGGCGTGCCGGCCGGCGAGTTCGTCACGGCCGGCGGCCAGCGGCGCGTACAGGTCCTCGTGGTCGAAGCGCTGGGCGGTGCGCAGATGGGCGCTGTCGCCGGTGACCTGGTAGAGCCGGGTGAGTACGTCGTTCATGCCGCCGAACTCGACCTTCAGCACGGTCTGCATCCGCTCGCGGGACAGCGGCGCCGTCCGCGTGTCCACCCAGGCCGCCTTCTCCAGCAGGACCTGGAACGCCTGCGCGTTGCCGCTCAGTTGGTACTGGTCGAGCAGTCCGGCCATGATCTTGTGCAGGGTGTAGTACGGGGCCCACGGCTTGCCGCCCGCCTCCAACTGGTCGAAGACCGACTCCGGGAATGCGGACAGGTATCCGCGGTGGAATCCCGCCGAGGGCGCGGCCCGCTGACACTGCTCCAGCGCGGAGACCAGGGCGCGGCCCTTGTCGGCGTACACGGTGTCACCGGTGTTGGCATGCGCCTGGGCCAGTGCGCTGAGCAGATGGCCGGTGGTGTGCCCGCGCAACTGCACGTCGGGCGCCTCCCAGCCGCCGCAGGGTTCCGCGGTGGAGGGCAGGCCGACGGTGCCGCGGAAGGTGTGCAGGAGCCGGTCGATGTCGACGAACCGGAGATAGGCGCACGTACGCCGCATGTTGTCCAGGAAGGGACTCTCCAGCAGACGCACCTCGGAGAGCGGGAAGGCGGCGAGGAGCGGCTCCGCCTCCGGTCTCCCCGCACTCACGGGGTCCGCCGCGGAGGCGACCGCGGACGTGGGCTTGGAGGTCGTCTCGGAAGCGTCCGCCCGGGCGGACGGGTTCAGGGGGGAGGGCAGTGCGGTGACGGCGGCGGCCGTCGATGCCGCGAACACGATCTGACGGCGGGAAGGAGTGGCGGGGACGCGCTGTGCGGGCACGCGCGGGGCTCCCTTCGGGTGGGGGTCAGTACCTGGGATCGCCGAGCATTTTGAATCGTTAAAGTCGCTGCCGGGAGACGGTAGATGCGGACACATGGAGCGTCAAGGCTTCTCACAAGAACCGATCACCTGGCACCTTGTTCGGCCTGTCGTGCATCAATGCGGCGGATCCCAGGGCCAGTTGCGTGGCGCGCCGATGAGGGTGCTGACGTGCGGGAGAGCCATGGAGCGTGCGCCAGGTTTCGCTGTTTTGAAACGTTCAATTGCCGCGAGGCGTCGGCGGAGTCGTGCCTGCCGCGGTCACCCGCGCGCAGAGGAACCGTGCGCTCTCTGCGTTCGATCCGTGGTGTGAGCGCCTTCCGGCGTGACGGGGTGCGAGGGTGATCGGGGGGTGCGGGACATGTCTGGCACGCCACCGGGATCGCGAGGGGGGCGCTTAGACGTCGTTTCCGATGGTGAGGAACGGATCGTCGGCGTCTATGCGTCCGTCCACCCGGCACGATTGGAGTAGGACTCGTAGCTGTACCGGGTACTGCGGTCCCACTCGTCTCCGGTGAGGTGCTCGTAGGTTTTGTCGGGTACGTAGAGCAGTGCCTCGGCCCAGACGAGGCCGTTGGCGTAGGGCATGAACCGCTGTGGGTCCCGAAGTACGCTCTCGTACTCCTCCCGGCCAGCTGCGACGACCCCAGCCCGGGTGTAGAGGAACTGATCGCTCGACAGGTCATCGCCGTATTCCCTACGGTCCAGTCTGTACAGCGCCCAGGAAAGCTGCTCGGCGAAGCCGACCACGTCAAACACGGGTCCCTTCGCCAGGCGGGCTGCCAGAGAAGCGGCGAGCTGATGGCCGTCAGGGTCAGGGGTTGAAGGGCTGCACTCATGGATGAGCTGCCAGAAGACGTCCTCGTTCATGTCGCAGAGCATGACGGACGGGTGTGACAGGCAGCATCGTCAGGCCTTCTCCCTGACCAGTCTGCGATAGGCGATCAGGGCCGCGGCTATGCCGACGAAGGCGAGGAAGTGTTCGGCTTTGCGCTCGTAGCGGCGGTGGAGTCGGCGGCAGCCGGCGAGCCAGGACACGGTTCTCCCGACGACCCATCGGTAGCGGCCGAGACGCTGTGAGGACTCGATGCCCTTGCGGGCGATGCGGGGGCGGATTCCGCGCCTGAGGAGCCATCGGCACAGGTGGTCGTAGTCGTAACCCTTGTACGCGTGTAGTTTCGCCAGCCTTCGTCGCCGTGGGCCGCGGCGGGATCGGATGGACAGAATCCCGCGCACGAGGGGTTCGAGGCCGAGGCTGTCGTGCATGTTGGCACCGGAGATCCCCAGAGACAGGGGCAGTCCGTTGCGGTCGCAGAACAGGTGGATTTTCGATCGTTGTCGCCGCCGTAGTGGTTGCGCCCCAGGACGATGACGCGGAGCGCAACCGGCGTTCGTCGTTCCCGAGACTTCCGCGACGGCGCGCCTCCTCCCCCGTACGCCGAACACGCCCGGTTCGTCCCGCTGTTCACCGCGGCCGAGGCGCCGGGCGCACCCACCGTGCGACCCTTCTACGTCCACCACGTCAGCCACTTCGGCCACTTCGGCCACTTCGGCCACTTCGGCCACTTCAGCCAAGGGTTCCACTGACGGTTTCCAGGTCGCCTACTGGTGCCGCCCTCGAGCACTTCCCCAACCCCGTTGCCCGGGCGGCCAGTTCACCATTCGGCCGGCTCCCCGCCCCGGTGACCGGTCCAGTGATCGCCCCACTGCGCGCAGACCTCCGAGCCGGAGGGCTCACCGTCTCCCCCGCCTGGCCGGGGCTCGTTGTTGCGTGACTCTTCCCGAGTGACGAGGCAGGTCAGCCGGCGTCTCGGCGATCCGCTTCACGTCTCGACGCCCGTCATGGCGAACGCAGTTGGCCGCTACGCCGATCCCCCGCAGGCGGACTGGGCGGCTGACCGGGTGCGGCGCGGATGGGACCGGACAGGACCGTACGCACGTCATCGCCGGACGGGCCTGGGCAGCAGGTATTCGCCGCCGCACGATTCGGCCAGGGCGGACCCGAAGAGGGCGGCCGGCGTGTAGGCGCCGGGCGAGCCCTCACCGGCCAGCAGCCGCTTGGCGATCTCTGCGGGCACCGCTCCGGTGTATTCCTGCGCGTCGCCCAGGCGCAGCCAGCCCTCTCGGGTCTCGCCGTCCGCCCAGATGATCGTGGCGTGCCCCCAGGAGTGATCACGCGACCGTTCCCTCGCCTTGACACGTACCCGCGCGAGGCGACGTACGGTGAACGACCGCAGCCGCTCCGACCGCATGAGCGTGCTCACGGCAGGCATCATCGCCCGGATCACGAACGAGGACGGCGCCTCACTCGACGCCGAGAGGACATGGCGGGCACCGCTCGCCCGCTGAGCGGCGAGGAGTTCACCCAACGGCATGCTCGCCGTGGTCACTTGGGATCCGTCCGGCAGCGTGAGACGCACGGCGTCACCGAACATCTGGGCGCGCGTCAGACGACCCTCAGTGATCCGATGGCCTTCGAGTCCGCCCAACAAGGTGCCAATCAGGGCTTCACCTACGGTGCCTTCCTCCATCGCCAACGAGGGCACCATGTCGACCCGGACCCGAAGGGGTGCGGGACGGCCCTCGCACAGCTTCACCACGACACTCTCGGTGGCGGTCACGCCGAACCCGGCGCCGGTGACCAGCGTGTGACCCACCCGGGTGGCCGCGTCGTGCATGTCGAACACGGCGGAGAGCGCCGCGACATCGTTCGCCAGGTCGATGTAGTGGCAGCGAACGTCACGGCAGGCGTCGACGACCGCAGGGGCCGTCTCGGTGAACGGCCCGACCGTGTTGATGACCACGCCGGGTCGTTGCCGCCGGATTTCCGATGCGGCGGCCGCGAGGGACGGAGCCAGCAGCGTTTCGGCGGCGGACTGTTCCGCCGCGGTGTGCAGACGGTTCGCGTCCCGTCCGACGAGGACGGCCGGAAGGCCGCGCTGGGCGAGCTGCTCCGCGATGGCACGGCCGCTGCGTCCGGTGCCGCCGAGTACCCAGATCTGTGCGCTCATTCGAAGAGCTCCTGTACGGGAGGAGGCCGACGGTCGGCCGGAGGTGGGTGTCAGCCGGTGGTGACGACGAGTTTGCCGCCCTTGGGTGTGCCGTCGCGCTCGAGTTCGGTGAGCGCCTCGATGGCGTCCGTGAGCGGTACCGTGCGGGCGATCGGCACCCGCAGGACACCCCGTCCGGCGGCGCGCGCGACCTCCTCAAGATCTTCTGTCGAGACCTGGGCGACCAGGACGCGGTAGGGGCCTGGAAAAGCGGCCTTGGCCAGCGTCGCAGGCGTGGGGTGGAGGCCGACGATGCGCCCGCCCGGTTTGAGCAGCCGCTTCGCCGCTCGGTCGGACAGCGTGTGGGCGGTGTCGAGGACGATGTCGAACCGGCCGCCTAGTGGCTCCGGGTCGAAGCCGAACGCGACGGTCGGGTCGATGCCGAGGTCGCGGGCGGCCTGCATCGCGGTGGCGCGGCAACTGCCGCCCACCGAGGCGCCGCGCGCCAGGGCCAGCTGAGCTGCGGCTCGGCCGACTCCGCCGAGGCAGCCGTTGATGAACACGGCGTGTTCAGGCCGCAGTTCGCCCTTCTTGGTAAGGGCCTGGAAGGCCGAGAGCCCGACGGTCGGGATGGCGGCGGCCTCCTCGAAGGAGAGTTCCGCGGGCTTCCTCACGACGCCCTTCTCCGCGGCCAGGACCATCTCGGCGAAGGCTCCCGAGGCCTTGATCGACGCCCCGCCGAGCACTTCGTCGCCGGCGGCGAGCCGGGTGACGCCCGCGCCCACCGCCTCGACGACGCCCGCGAAGTCGTGGCCCAGTGCGCGCGGGAACTTCCGCCCGGTCACCATCTTCATGGCGCCGCCGCGAATGCCCCAGTCCATCGGATTGGCCGCGGCCGCGCGAACGCGGACCAGGACTTCGCCGGGCCCGGGACCGGCCGGTTCGAAGTCCTCCAGCCGCATGACGTCGGGTCCGCCGTACTGGTGGTACTGGATGCGCCGCATCGGTGCCTCCGAGGAGTGATGTCATTGAATGACATGACCCTAGCATGGCGATGTCATGGAGTGACATCACCTCGGACGGAGCACGGTGTCACGAGGTGACATCACCTACACTCCCGGCATGGGACGGTGGAAGCCTGGGGCAGGTGAGCGGATGCGTGAGGCCGCGCTGTCGCTCTATCTGGAGCGCGGTTTCGAGCAGACGACGGTGGCGGACATCGCCGAGCGGGCAGGCGTGACCGCCCGCACGTTCTTCCGGTACTTCGCCGACAAACGCGAGGTCCTCTTCGACGACTCCTCGGCCCTGGAGGAGAAGTCTCTCGCCGCTCTCGACGAGGTACCGGCCACGGCGTCGGCACTGGATGCCGTCGCGGCCGTACTGGAAGCCGTGGCCCAGATGGTGGGCGGCGACCGCCAGCTCGCCGGACTGCGCCAGGAGGTGATCACGGCCAACGCCGATCTCCGCGAACGCGAGTTGATCAAGCTCACGTTCCTGTCCGCCGCGCTGGCCGACAGGTTGCGGCAGCGGGGCATCGACGACATCGAGGCCACTCTGGCCGCCGAGACCAGCGTCACCGTGTTCCGCGTCGCCTTCTCACGATGGGTCAGCGCTTCCCAGGACGAAGCCTTGCAGGACGTCATCCGCGAGACGCTGGACCGACTCCGGGCCTTGGCCTCCGGCAGCTGAACCGCCTTCCGGCTCGCTCACCCCGATCGACGTCGAGCAGCCGGTCGTCGGCTGGTCACCAGATGCCAACGACACTGCGAGCCCCTTGCTCCGGCAACGCCTCCGTTTCCTGGGAATGCACGCTCGTCGACGACGTCCGCGACGGATGGCAGGTTCGCCGAAGTGCACGTCCGGCGGGCATGCCCTGGGGCGCGGGTCACGGCTGAACACCCGTGGCGGCTGGAGCGTATCCCTGGCTGAGGGCCGACTCAGATCCTTGCCGGGGGACGGAAGGAGCGCACTGTGTCCACACCGCCCGGGTCCGGGTCGCCGGACGATCGCCCCGCGTTGGAGCCCGTCCGGGAGCCGCACCGGTACCGCACCGACGCGATAGGCCAACTCCTCACCGAACTACGCCAAGACAAGGACTACCGCCGACACGACACCGCACCCGCACCCGCACCCGCACCCGCACCCGCACCCGCACGATCCCCTCAGATCGACGCCGGGATTCAGGAACTGCCGCCCGCCGCCGACCGCGACACCCACCCGTCGTATACGGGCGGTCGCAGCCCAGCCTCCGGACCGGTACGACGTCGCCGCCTGGCAGTGGTGATCGCACTGGGCGCGGCAGCCGTCGCAGGCTTCGGCTGCGGCCGCCTGCTCCTCGACCGCACCGACACCCCCACAGCGGCGCCGGCGGAGAACGCGTCCGCCGACCCCAACCCGACCACCACGCGTGCGCCCGATGGAGCCAACCTCTTGGCCAACCCCGGCTTCGAGTCGGACGGCCTCTCGCCGTGGAACACCACCAGCGACCTGGTTTCGGTCGTCTCGTCCCCTGTTCATGGAGGGGCCAAGGCTCTCCGGGGAGCTGTGACTGCGAGCGATGTCGCACAGGGCAGTCAGACCGTCGCGGTCCAGCCCAACACGAGCTATTCGCTCGGTGGTTGGGTCCGCGGCTCGTACGTCTACCTGGGCGTGGACGGCGGCCCCTCGACGTGGGTCAAATCTCCCTCTCGCTACAGCCACCTGACTGTCTCTTTCACGACAGGCACGTCCCAGACCAGCGCCACGATCTACGTGCACGGCTGGTACGCGCAGGGCACCTACTTCGCCGACGACATCACCCTGGACGCCCCTGACGGCGGTGGGCCCTGATGAGCCGAGCGATCCGGTGCGGATTGCGGGGGCGGTAACCCCGAGCCCGGCACACCCTCGCCGCCGGGTTGACCGGCGGCGAGGGTGAACGGTTCGAGGGCGGAACTGCCCACGGTCGGGTGACGTGCTGGATGCATCGTCGGGGTGTTCCTCAGGCGGCGTCCTCGTCGGCGTGCTCCTCCACGCTGTGGGAGTCGGTGAGGCTGAGCGCGCCGCCCGCGGCGATCAGGCCGACGACGACGGCGAGGACGCCGTAGGTGATCCGTTCGCCGTGGAAGAAAGACGCCACGAGGCCGTGGCTCCAGGTACCGGCGGGCAGTTGGGTGGTGACCAGGGCGGCGATGAGGGTGCCGACCACCGCGGTGCCGATGCTGGAGCCGACCTCCTGGGCGGTGTCGTTGAGGGCGGCGCCGATGGACGTGCGGTTGGCGGGCATCGCGTCGACGAGTGCGACCGCGCAGATCGTCATCACGGTGCGCAGTCCTACGGTCATGATCACCATGCAGACCGCGATGGCGACGTATCCGTGATCGACGCCCCAGGACAGACCGGCCAGCGAACCGGCCAGGCAGGCCGCGCCCACCAGGCAGGCGACGCGGTGGCCGAAGCGGCGGCCGAGCCATTCGGACAGCGGGGTCGCGACGAGCATGGTCACGATGATCGGCAGGTTGGCCAGCCCGGCGCGCACCGGGCTCCACCCGTACGCGTACTGGAAGTGCAGGATCAGGCCGAACATGATGCCGGCCATCGCGATGGACGTACCGACCTGGGCGATGGCCGCGCCCCGGACGGTGCCGCTGGTGAACAGGCCCAGATCCAGCATGGGGGCGGCGCTGCGGCGCTCGTGCCGGACGAACGCGATCGCGGCCGCGAGGGCACCGGCGATGGAGACCAGGGTGATCGTGGAGAGCCAGCCGTGCTCGACGCCACTGGTGAGCGAGTAGCAGGCGAGGCCGATGGCCGTGACGCTCAGGGCGGCGCCGGGTACGTCGAGCGAGTCCTTGGTCAGGTCCTCGGCCCGGTCGGCGGCCACACCGAGCCGTACGCCGACGCAGGCGATGAGGGCGATCGGGGCGTTGACGACCAGCAGCCACTCCCACCGCACATGGGCCAGCGCGGTGCCGCCGAGCAGGGGGCCGAGGACGAAGCCGGACATGCCCACGACGATCATCACCGTCATGGCGCGCATGCGCAGCGCCTTGTCGTCGAAGAGGCGGAAGACGAGGGAGTTCGTGATCGGGGCCATCGCGGCGGCGGCTATGCCTAGCGCGGCCCGGAGGGCGATGAGTTCGCCCGCGGTGGTGACGAAGACGACGAGCAGGCTCAGCGAGCCGAACACGCCGAGCCCGATCAGGAGCACTCGGCGACGGCCGAACCGGTCCGCTATCGACCCGGCGGTGAGCAGCAGTCCGCCGAAGGTCAGCGAGTAGGCGCCGGTCACCCACTGCAGCGCGGTCGTCCCGCTGCCGAGGTCGCGGCCGATCGTGGGGAGGGCGATCGAGAGCAGTGTGTTGTCGACCATTTCGACGAAGAAGGCCAGGCAGAGGGCTGCCAGAGGGATCCACGCCGCGCGTAGGGACGGGTAGAAGCGTGCTGGTGTGTGCAGCGTGGTCGTGGTCATCACAGGCCTTCCGGTCGAACACCGTTCGGTCATCGAACGGCGCACGGTCATCGAACGCTGTACGGGTATCGAACACCGTACGATGCGGTACGATAGAACAACGTTCGATACGATGCAAGACGCGACGTGAGAGACGTGAAAAAGCGAGGAGACGACAGCCATGGCACGCCTTCAGAGCCGCTCGGGTACGGGACGCCGACGGGCCTCGCACTCGATGGAGTCCGTACTCACGGAGGCGGTGGCCCTGCTGGACGAGGCCGGCGCGTCGGCCCTCACGTTCCGGGCGCTCGCCCAGCGCCTCGGCGGCGGCGTGGCCAGCATCTACTGGTACGTCGACAGCAAGGACGAACTCCTCGACCGCGCGACCGACCACGTGATGGGCACGGTCCTGGTCGACATCGAGAGCCTCCCGCACCGCGACGACCCGATCGACGCCCTGCGCGAGATGGCCCTGACACTCTTCGACGGGATCGTCGAACGCCCCTGGCTCGGCGACTACTTCATGCGCAACACCGACGTCCAGGGCAACGCCCTGCGCCTGTACGAGAGGCTCGGCCAGCAGACGCTCCGCCTCGACCTCACCGCACTCCAGCGGTTCTACGCGGTGTCCGCCATCGTCGGCGTCGTCGTCGGCTCCGCCGTCGACCTCGGCCAGGAGCCGCCCCAGGAGATCCTCGACGGCGCCACGACCCGCGAGGAATTCCTCAGCCGCTTCGCCAAGACCTGGCGCGAACTCGACCCCGAGGAATTCCCGTTCGTCCACGAGATCGTGGACGAGTTCGACGGCCACGACGACATCGACCAGTTCCGCTCCGCCCTGGAACTCACCCTGACCGGCCTGCGCCTCCAGGCCGGCGCCTGAGCAACAGCCGGCCGCCCCGGGTCCAGGTACGGGTGGGGCGTGCTGTCAGTGCCTAAGTGTCAGAGGCTGGTGAGCAGTTGCAGGCGTTCGGCGCTCGGTGATCCCTGCTCGGCGTGGTAGACGACGAGGAGCTGGTCCGCCTCCGGCCTGAGGAACTTCTCGTAGTGCAGCTCCAGTTGCCCGACCAGAGGATGGTTGAACCGCGTGTAGCCGATGGCGCGGCGGCGCACTTCCCGTCTGGCCCAGAGAGTACGGAAGCGTTCGCTGGCGACCGTCAACTCGCCGATGGTCTCCAGGAGTTCGGGATCGGCGTCGTCGATGCTGAGGGTCGCGCGCAGTCCGGAGACGGCTTTGGCGGTCACGTCGTCCCACTGCGGGTAGAGGCTGCGCATCTCGGGATCGAGGAACACGGCGCGCAGGGGGTTGCTCCCCACGGCGAAGAACGGACACAGGGCCACAGCCAGGCGGTTGGCGGCGACGACGCGGCCGGCTGTTCCCTGAGCATAGGCGGGTGTGACAGGCCAGCTGTCGAGCAGGGGCTGGAGGTCCGCCTGGCCCGCCTGGGACCGGTGACGGCGTCGCCGGGCGGGCGGTGTGGGGTGGGCGAGGCGGTGCAGGTAGGCGACGGCGTCGTCGTCGAGGTGCAGCGCCGCGGCCAGGCTGTCGAGGATCTGGTCGGAGGGGTGCTGGTTGCGGCCCTGCTCCAGGCGCAGGTAGTACTCGGGGCTGATACCGGCGAGGTGGGCGACCTCCTCCCGGCGCAGCCCCGGTACCCGGCGGCGCTCTCCGGCGGGCAGGCCGGCCTCCTGGGGGCTGAGCCGTTCGCGCCGGGCCCGCAGGAAGTCGCCGAGGGTGTCCGCCATCTCGTTCATCCTTCGACGTTAATCGGCGAGCAGGCCCAGCCGCACCAGACTGCGTGCACTCTCGACGACGCTCTCCTCGTTCGAGCGCGGTGCCCAGCCCAGCTGTTCTCGGGCCTTGGCGTTGCTGGCCCGGCGGACCACGTCCAGCTGAGGCACCGTCTCGCGCAGCTGCGGGCTGACCGTGGACAGCAGCCGCAGCAGCCAGGCGGGGGCGGACCGGGTGGGTGCGTTCGCGGCGGCTTCGCCCAGCTGGGCGCGGAGGGCGAGCGCGATCTGCTGGAAGGAGATCGGCTCCCCCGCCAGTGCGAGGTACCGCTGCCCGCCGGCAGCCGGCGAGGTCATCGCCTTGATGTGCAGGTCGGCGACGTCCCGGACGTCGACGGTGTTGGTCCAGATCGGCGGTGCGGCGCGCATGGCACCGGTGAGCATCGCGTGGATGATGCGGATCGAGCTGGAGTAGTCGGAACCGAGTACCGGGCCGAAGATCCCGACCGGGTTGATCGTGGTGAGTTCCAGACCGTGGCCCTCGGCGGCGACGAAATCCCATGCCGCGCGCTCGGCGACAGCCTTCGACTTGACGTACGGGCTCACACCGGGCCCGTCAGGATTCGTCCAGTCGGCTTCCGTGAAGACCTGGTCCGTCGGGCCGTGGCCGTAGCCGACCGCCGCGAACGAGGACGTCAGGACCACCCGCCTGACGTCTGCGGCCCGCGCGGCCCGCAGCACCCGTAGGGCACCGTCTCGGGCCGGGACGATCAGTTCGTTCTCGTCCTTCGGACGGGAGGCGGGGAAGGGCGAGGCGATGTGCAGGACATAGTCGGCCCCCGCTACGGCCCGGTCCCAGCCGGCGTCGGAGGTCAGGTCCGCCTCGACGTAGGAGACGTCCTCCCACCCCGGTGCCTCAGCCACGGCGAGCATCCTTTCGACGTCGGGCTGCCGCTTCAGCGAGCGGAGCGTGGCCGTGACCTTGTGCTCCGACGCCAGGAGCCGCGCGATCGTGTGGGAGCCCAGGAAGCCGGTCCCACCGGTAACGAGTACGTGTGCCATGACGACAGGATCACCGTGCACGACCGCCGGGTTCCAGATCCTGTTGTTACTGGTACTCGCAGGGACAGGCTTGACGGCTGGTGGTATCGCGGGGACAGGCATGACGGCCGTGTCCTCGGTGTCGGCGTCGACGCCCACGCGTCCACCGCCCACGGTTCCACCACCCGCCCGGCGCCCACGAGTCGAGCGTCCTCCCGGGACGACCGACCGCACGGCCTGCCGGGCCGGATGCTCACCGTACCGACGGGGCCCGCAATCCGTTACTCAGGAGAAACGCGTGGCAGTTCAATGTTGAAACATGTAGCGCGCACGTTTGTCGTGTCCGCCGGGTAGTCCCGCCGGCGGTGTGAGACACCAGGAGGATCGTGCGCGCCACTTCGTCGTCCTGTGCCCGGTACCGCGTCCCGGGCCGGCCTCGTGCATGACGTGCTGCGGGTCGCCGGACTGGCCGGGGCCGTGCTCTGCCTCGCCGGCCATCTGCCCTCTCCCCCGCGGCAGTGGTTGCCGCACGCGGTCGTGACGGTGGTCATGCTCGCCATGCTGCCCGGTGCCACGGGTCCTGACGGCCTGTCGGCGGGTGCCGTGGTGCTCGGTGCCGTCTGCGTGTGGCAGTGGCGTGTCGGCTGCTCGTACCGCAGATCCGCCGAGTCGGTGAACCTGGCGGCGATGGCGATGCTGAGCGCCGTCGCCGTGGGTTCCGAGAACACTCACCACGACGGTTCCGGATCGGTCTCCGCCTCCGTTTCCGTCGCGGAAGGTGCGGCCACCGCGTGGGCCGTGCTGGTCCTCGTCGGCTGCTGGGGATTGGCCCGCATCGGTGCGGTCCTCGTGTCCCGGGCGTGGCCGGCCCGGCCGACCGGCCCCCGTCCCGCACGACAGGCCCTGCTCGCCGCGGAGTCGGGTGGCGCCCTCATGATCGGCACCATGGCCGTCATGCTCGCCTGGCCATGACGCACGTGTTCGGCCAACTCGTATACGGATCAGAGGACTTGCCTCTTCCCGCGGAGGCCGAAGCCCGGGCCTGACGGCCGCCCGACGAAAAGTACCCCTGTTGCAGTGGATTCTGATGTGCAAGTATTGGATCCAATCTTAGATCGATCGCATGCACGAGGAGAGCGATGCTCAGTCGCGAGGACAACGAGCGCGTCACGCGCACCGGCCCGGGCACGCCCCTCGGACAGCTCATGCGCGCCTACTGGCAACCCGTCGCGCTCGTCTCGGAGTTGTCCGGGGACCGGCCCGTCAAGGCCGTCCGCATCATGGGCGAGGACCTGGTCCTGTTCCGGCGCGAGGACGGCCCGGACGTCCCCGGTGATGCCGGGGCGTCAGCCGGCGACACGTGGGCGCTGGTCGGCCGGTACTGCGCCCACCGGGGCGTCGACCTCTCCTTCGGGCGCCGCGAGAACGGCGGACTGCGCTGCCTCTACCACGGGTGGCTGTACGGACCCGACGGCCAGTGCGTCGAACAGCCCGCCGAACCCGAGCACAGCACCTTCGCCGCCAAGGTCCGCATCCCCAGCTACGCCTGCGCCGAGCGCAACGGCATCGTCTTCGCCTACCTCGGCACCGGCGATCCGCCGCCCTTCCCGGCGTACGACTGTTTCCGCGCGCCCGAGGAGTACACCTTCGCCTTCAAGGGCTGGTGGGAGTGCAACTGGCTCCAGGGCGTGGAGGGCGGCATCGATCCGAGCCATGTCTCCTTCCTGCACCGCTTCGTCGGCGAGGACCCGCGCGAGGTGTACGGGCAGCAGTTCAGCGAGGTGGTGGAGGGTACGGGCAGAAAGCTCTCCGAGCTGGTCGGCGCCGCCTTCCGCCCGGACATCGAGGTGGAGAGCGCCGAGCACGGACTGCGGGTGTTCGCGCTGCGCGACCTGGCCGAGGACGTCCGGCACGTGCGGATCACCAACCTGGTCTTCCCCAACGCCTTCGTGGTGCCCTTCGGCAACGGCAAGGCGTTCTGCCAGTGGCACGTCCCCATCGACGACGAGAACCACTACTGGTTCATGATCCTCTACGACTTCGAGGAGGTCACCGACCAGGCCGCCCTGCTCGCCCAGCGTCTCGCGGAGGTGTCGCTGCCGGACTACCGTCCGCTGCGCAACCGCGGCAACGACTGGGGCTTCGACCCCCGGGAACAGCGCGAACTGACGTACACCGGCATGGGCCTGGACATCAACGTGCACGACCAGTGGGCGGTGGAGAGCATGGGCCCCGTCCAGGACCGTACCGTCGAACGACTCGGCGTCTCCGACCGTGCCGTCACCGCCAACCGCAGGCTGCTCCTGAAGGCCGTCACCGCCTTCGAGAACGGCACCACCGTCCCCGGTCTCCCCCTCGACGAACGGGCGGCCGAGGAACTGACCGGCCCTCTCGCCATCGACACCGTCACACCCGTCGACGGCTGGGAGACCGCCTGGCGCACCCGGGAGTCCGAACGGCGCGCGCGTTCGCCCTGGGCCGGACGGGAGGTACGGCATGCGCAGCGCTGACGCCCGCCCGCGCGCCGAGGGCGGGCAGGGCCCCGGCGCCCGCCCGCTGCCCCCCACCCGGTCCGGCGGTTTCGTCGAACGGCACGGCCTGTGGGACGAACGCCACCACGCCGCCGCCGGCCAGATGCGCCGGGTGATGGACGAACTCGGCCTGGACATGGTCCGGTTCTCCTTCGCCGACCAGCACGGTGTGCTCCGGGGCAAGACACTGACCCGGGAGGCGGTCGCCGGCGCGCTGCGCTCCGGGATCACGGCGCCGTCCTCGCTGCTCCTCAAGGACACCTCCGGCCGAACGGTCTTCCCCGTCTTCACCGAGGGCGACCCGCTGGTCTCCGGACGCTTCGCCGGGGCCGGTGACCTCGTCCTCGTGCCCGACCCGACGACGTTTCGCGTCCTTCCCTGGGCCCGGCGCACGGGCTGGCTGCTGTGCGACGTCCACCACCCGGACGGCACCCCCGCCGCGTTCTGTTCACGCGGCCTGCTGCGGAACAGGCTGACCGCGCTCGCCGACCAGGGCTACGACCTCACGATCGGCGTCGAACTGGAGTTCCACGTCTACCGCACCACGGGCGGCGCACCCGGCCCGGCGCTCCAGGTCGAACCGCTGACCAGCGGCGCGCAGCTCCTCCACGAGGAGGGCCTCGACCGCGTGGACGACCTCGTCGGCCTCCTGCACGACGGCCTGACCGGCCTCGATCTGCCGCTGCGCACCGTGGAGTTGGAGTTCGGTCCCAGTCAGCTGGAGCTGACCCTGGACGCGCGCGATGCGCTCCGGGCCGCGGACGACGCCCTCCTCGTGCGGGCCGCCGTGCGGCAGATCTGCCGCAGGAACGGCTACCACGCCACGTTCATGGCCCGGCCCGCCGGAGCGGAGAGCGCCTCGACGGGCTGGCACCTGCACCAGTCGCTGCGCTCCCGTGTCACCGGAGACGCCGTCTTCGACCCCGCGCCGGGGCAGACGCTGTCCCCGACGGGCCTGCACTACCTCGCGGGGCTCCTGGAACACGCCCATGCGGCAGCCGTGTTCACCACCCCCACCGTCAACGGCTACAAGCGGTACCGGTCGATGTCCCTGGCACCCGACCGGGTCGTGTGGGGCATCGACAACAAAGGCGCCATGGTGCGTGTCGCCGGCGCACAGGGCGGTGGTGCCACGCGGCTGGAGAACCGCTCCGGCGAACCGGCGGCCAACCCGTACCTCTACATCGCCTCACAGATCGTCAGCGGCATGGACGGCATGGCCCGCGGCCTCGACCCGGGCCTCCCGGTCACCGACCCCTACGACGCCGAGGCGCCCGCCCTGCCCACCTCGCTCGGAAGCGCGCTGGACGCCCTGGACGCGGACCCGGTCTTCGCCGAGGCCCTGGGACGGGACGTCATCACCTGGCTCACCACGATCAAACGCGCGGAGTTCGCCCGCTACCTGGCCCATGTCTCCGACTGGGAGCAGCGCGAGTACTTCGACCTCGTCTGACCGCCCCCTCCCGGTCCTGGGACCGGCCCACCCTCCTTGGAAGACGCCATGACCCGGTTCAACGCCCAACCGCTGCCGCTGGAGCCCTTTCTCGTCGCGGGCCGGTGGATCGTCCCCGGTGACCGTGTCACGTTCCCGGTCCACGACCCCGCCTCCGCCACCGTCCTGACCCATGTCGCCCAGGCCACGCCCGAGGACGTGGACAGCGCCGTCGCCGCGGCCACCGCCGCCCACCAGGACGGGCGCTGGCGAGGTCTGCCGCCCGCGGAGCGCGGCCGGATCCTCCACCGGATCGCCGAACTGATCGAGGAGCACGCCGAGGAACTCGCCGTCCTCGAAACCCGCGACAACGGCAAACCCGTCGAACGCTCACGCGCCGACACGGCGATGAGCGCCAGGACCTTCCGGCACTTCGCGGGCGCACCCACCCGGCTCACCGGGACCGTGGTCCCGCTGGACGCGGCGCACCACGTCTACACCGTGCCCGAACCCGCCGGGGTCGCCGCGCTGATCCTGCCGTGGAACTTCCCCATCATGACCGGCTGCTTCAAGTTGGCCCCCGCGCTCGCCGCGGGCTGCACGGTCGTCGTCAAGCCCGCTGAGCAGACCCCGCTCACCATGCTGCGTGTCGCCGCGCTGTGCGAGGAGGCGGGACTGCCACCGGGCGTGCTGAACGTCCTCACCGGCGACGGCGAGGTGGGTGCCGCGCTCACCGCGCACCCCGATGTCGCCAAGGTGTCCTTCACCGGCTCCACCGAGGTCGGCCGTCTCGTCATGAGCGCCGCCGCCCCCGGAGTCAAGCGGCTCACCCTCGAACTCGGCGGCAAGAGCCCCAACATCGTCTTCGCGGACGCCGACCTGGACGCCGCCGTCACCACCGCGATCCGCGCGAGCTTCGGCCACTCCGGGCAGATGTGCACGGCCGGCAGCAGGCTCCTGGTCCAGCGCCCGGTCCTCGCCGAGATGGAGGAGCGTCTCGCCGAGGCGGTCCGCAAGGTCCCCGTCGGCAACGGCCTGGACGGCGGTGTGACCGTCGGCCCGCTCGTCTCCGAGGAGCAGCGCGAACAGGTCCTGTCGTACGTCGAGTCCGGCATCGCCGAGGGCGCGCGGCTCGTCACCGGCGGCCAGGTCCCGGACCGGCCGGGCTACTTCGTCGAGCCCGCGCTGTTCACCGGCGTCACCAACGCCATGCGGATCGCCCGTGAGGAGATCTTCGGCCCGGTGCTCGGCGTGATCCCCTTCGAGGACGAGGAGGAGGCGGTGGCCATCGGCAACGACACCTCCTACGGGCTGGCCGCGGGCGTGTGGACCAAGGACCTCTCCCGCGCTCACCGCATGGCCGCGCGACTGCGCGCCGGAACGGTGTGGATCAACACCTACAACGTCTTCGACCCGGCACTGCCCTTCGGCGGGTTCGGCGACTCCGGCCTGGGCCGGGACCTCGGCGACGACGCCCTGTACTCCTACTGCGAGCGCAAGGCGGTGGTCGTCGCACTATGAGCACCGACCTCGTCCCGCTCCGGGCGCCCGCGCCCGCCCCCGGCACGGCACACCTCGACGTCGCCGCCCTGCGTGCCGCCACCCCGGGGATGCGCCACGCCCACCACATGAACGCCGCCGGCGCCGCGCTGCCCAGCCGCGCGACGCTCGCCACCATCACCGAGCACCTGCGGATGGAGTCGCTGCTCGGCGGCTACGAGGCCGCTGAGGCGCTCGCCCCGCGGACCGAGGAGGTCTATCGGTCAGCGGCCCGCCTCCTCGGCGCGGCGCCGGAGGACATCGCCCTGGTGGAGAGCGCCTCCACGGCCTGGCAGCGTGCCATGGACGCCCTGCGCCTCGGGCCCGGCGACCGGGTCGTGGCGTCCTCCTCGACCTACGTCAGCTCCGCCCTGCACCTGCTGGAGCTGCGCCGGTCGCACGGCATCGAGCTGGAGGTGGTGCCCGCCGGCGCCGACGGCCGCATCGACCTCGACGCGCTGGAGCGCGCCCTGCGCACCCCGGCCTCGCTGGTCACGCTCGCCCATGTGCCCACGTCCTCGGGGCTGGTGGAACCCGTCGCGGCGGCCGGGGCGCTGGCCGCCGCCGCGGGCGTACCCCTGCTCCTCGACGCGACCCAGTCGCTGGGCCAGCTGCCGGTGGACGTCCGCGAGACGCGCAGCGACATCGTCGTCGCCACCGGCCGGAAGTTCCTGCGCGGACCGCGCGGCACCGGACTGATGTACGTGGGGCCCGGGGTGCGCGAGCGGGCGAGACCGACGGCGCCCGACGTCCGGGGCGCCCAGTGGTCGTCCGCGTACCGCTACGAGGTGATGCCGGGAGCGCGGCGCTACGAGACCTGGGAGTCGTCCCACGCCCTGCGGCTGGGGCTCGGAACCGCCCTGGAGGAGACCCTCGGTCTCGGCGTCGAGCGGATCCGCGACCATGTGACGGCGCTGGCCGCGCGGCTGCGGGGCGCCCTGCCGGACGTGTCCGGCGTACGGCTCACCGACCCGCCCGCGGCTGCCTCGGGGATCGTCACCTTCCTGCGGCAGGACGAGGATCCGCGCGAGACCGTACGCGATCTGCGGGCTCTGGGGTTCCGGCTGACGACCGTGCCCGCCTCGCACGGGCAGTGGGATCTGGGCAGCCGGGGTCTGGAACGGGTCGTCCGTGCCTCCCTGCACGTCTACAACAGTGCCGACGACGTGGACGCGCTCGTGGCAGCCCTGAACGGAAGGGAACGGCGGCGCCGCCCGGCCGGGTCCGCCCCACGGCGTGGGGAAGCGGCTTCCGAACCGCTGCCCGGGACGGTGTCCACGCCCGCTCCGGCGCCCGACGGGGTCCCCTGGGGAGCGGCCACCACCGACGCGGACCACGCGGACGTGATCGTGGTCGGAGCGGGTGTCCACGGCTCCTCGGCCGCCTGGCACTTCGCGGCCCGCGGCGCCCGCGTCATCCACCTCGACCGGTACCCGCAAGGCCATACCGAGGGCTCCTCGCATGGCCGGACCCGGATGATCCGCCGTGCCTACCCGTCCGAGGTCTGGGACGGGCTGGTCGACACCGCCTACGGCGCCTGGGAGGAACTCGAACTGGCCGCCGGACGACGGCTGGTGACGGTCACCGGAGGTCTGTTCGCCCGGCCGACGACGGCCCGGGGCGGGCTGCGCGGCCCCGGCTGCGAGACGGTGGACCACGCACGCGCCGCCGAACTGTTCCCAGGGCTGCGGCTGTGCGAGGGCTTCTCCGCCGTCCACGATCCCGACGCCGGTGTCATCGACGCCGCCGCCTCGCTGGGCGCGCTGGCCGCGCTGGGCAAGGCCCAGGGAGTGGACCGCCGGGACGGCTGCGCGGTGCTCGGCTGGCGCCGCGAGGGCGCGGGCGTGCGGGTCGACACCGAGCGGGGCGTGCTGCGCGCCGGCCGGCTGGTGGTGTGCGCGGGGGCCTGGACGGGCGAGTTGCTGTCAGCGTTCGCCACCCGGCTGAAGGTGGTGCGGATCGTCAACCTGCACCTCGGCTCCTCCCGGCGCCATCTGCTGGAGCCGCCGCTGCTGGGCGCCTTCTCCGTGGAGGTCCCCGACATCGGACTGCTCTACGGCATCCCGGCCCACGGCGGAGCGGGCGTCAAGATCGGTCTGGATCACGGCCCGGCGGAGGACCCCTCGGTCAGCGCCGGGCCGGTCACGGAGGCCGAACGCGAGAGGCTGCTCGGTCTGGCCGCCCGGTTCCTCCCGGCAGTCGACGGAACCGTGGAGGAGAGCATCACCTGCCGGTACACGATGGCGCCGGCCAACCGGTTCGCCGTCGGGGCGCTCCCCGGGGAGGACCGGGTGCTGGTCGCGGCGGCCTGCTCGGGCCACGGCTTCAAGTTCGGGCCCGCGCTCGGCGCGGCCCTCGCCGATCTGGCCGAGGGCGGGCGGCGGCCCGACCTGGACTTCCTGTCGCCGGCCGCCATGGGGCTCACCGAGGAGGCCGGACGATGAGGCGCGGAGCCCGCCCGCGCGGGACGTCAGCCGCGGAACACGGTGGCCGAGCGCTGCTCGTACCAGCGGGCCAACTGCTCTCCGGCGCTGATGACATGGGCCTTCATCTCGGCACGGGCCTGCTCGGCGTCCTCGGCGGCGAGCGCCTCCACGATCCGCTCGTGCTCACGGATGTTGTCCTCGCGGTGGCGCGGGTTGTCCTGGAGGACGAGCGCGGAGACGTTGCGCGGGAAGGCCTCGTTGATCTCCTTGATGGCGCGGGCCAGACGCTCGTTGCCGGCGGCGGTGTGGATGAGCGTGTGGAAGCAGTCGTTGGCGGCGGTGGAGGGAGAGGAGCCCTCGGCCGGGGCCGGGGTGCCGCTGACAGTGCGCACCGTCTCGTTGACCTCGCGCAGTTCCCGGAGCACGTCGGGGGTGACCGCGCGGACCGCGCGAACGCACGCGAGTCCTTCGAGCTCGGCACGCACCTCGTAGGCCTCGCGGACCTCCCAGGGCGCGGGGACCCGGACCACGGCCCCGCGGTTGGGGAGGACCTCGATCAGTCCGCCCGCCTGGAGCTGGCGCAGCGCCTCCCGCACCGGGGTGCGGCTGACGCCGAGCGAGTCGGCGAGTTCCGCCTGGCGGAGCTGGGCTCCGATGGGGATCTCGCCGGACAGGATCCGCGCGCGGATCGCGGCGGCGGTGTCGTCGACGAGCGCCTTGCCCTTGCCTGTCGGGGCGGCCGGTTCGGTGTCCATGGGGTCTCCGTCGGAACGAGGGTGATCGGGGCCGTTCACGGCCGGTGCGGCGAGGTCCGGGGCCGCCCGCGCGGAGTGTGCGCCGGTGACGGCCCCCGTACGACGCTGTGTATCCATTCTATCTCTATCAGGATCCAAAAGAAGGGTCGGCCCCTGGGCCGGACCCCGCGAGCGAGCGGAGCGACATCATGAGCGAGGAGCGCGGAAGCGTCAGCACCCGGATCCACGCGCGGCGCGAGCGGACCCATCCGCTCGACCCGCTGTCCCCGGCGGAGATCGACGCCGCCGTGGCCGTGGCGCGGGCCGACGGGCGGCTCGGCGAGCGGACCAGGTTCTGGGGCGCGGTGCTGGACGAGGCGTTCGCCCGTGAGGTCATGGCGGGCCGTCAGCCCGCGGGCGAGGTCCGGGTGGGCCTGGTCGCCATGGACCACGACCTGCCCGGCGCATGGGAGATCGACGTGCGGCTCGGCACCGACCCGCGCTGCCTGGCCTGGCGCCCGGTGGACGTGCGGCGCCCCGGCATCACGTCCGCGGAGGCGCGCGCCGCCGCCCAGTCCTGCCGCGCGAGCCCGCTCTTCCGTGAGGCGCTGGCCCGCCGGGGTATCCACGACGTGTCGCTGACGGTGATCGACGCGGAGTCCATCGGCGGTTTCGTGCCGGAGAAGTACAAGGACCGCAGGCTCACCTGGGGTTCGGTCTGGCACCGCGTCAGCGAGGACGACAACGCCTACGTGCGGCCGGTACAGGGCGTCATACCGCTCATCGACATGGCCACGATGGAGGTGCTGGAGGTCGAGGACCACGGGGTCGTGCCGGTCTCCGAGGAGGCGGGGCCGCTGTCGGCGGGCGGTTTCGGCAGGGACCGCGAGGGGCTGAAGCCCCTGGAGGTGGTGCAGCCCGAGGGACCGAGCTTCACCGTCGACGGGCACCGGGTGAGCTGGCAGGGCTGGGAGTTCCGGGTCGGCTTCACCCACCGCGAGGGGCTGGTGCTGTACGACCTGTCCTTCCTCGGCCGTTCGGTGCTCAAGCGCGCCGCGTGCAACGAGATGTACGTGCCCTACCTCGACCCCAGCTCGACGCAGTTCCGCAAGAACTTCTTCGACTGGGGCGAGTACGGCGCCGGCCCGCTCACCAACTCCCTCGCCCTGGGCTGCGACTGCCTGGGCGTCATCCACTACTTCGACGCCGCCTACCTCGCGGGCGACGGCACCGCCCAGGAGGTCGCCCAGGCGGTCTGCATGCACGAGGAGGACGACGGCGTCCTGTGGAAGCACAACGACCTGCGGCGCGGGGTGAATGAGGTGCGCCGCTCACGGCGCCTGATCGTCTCCACCTTCCAGACGGTCGCCAACTACGACTACGGCTTCTACTGGTCGCTGTACCAGGACGGCAGGATCGAGCTGGAGATCAAGCTGACCGGCATGCTGTCGGCGTCGGGGATCGAGGAGGGGGAGGAGGTGCGGCACGGCCGGGTGGTCTCCCGCAATGTCCAGGCCCCCACCCACCAGCACTACTTCGGCCTGCGGCTGGACACCGCGGTCGACGGTCCGCTCAACCGGCTGGTCGAGGAGAACGTGGAGGCCGAGGACGATCCGCGCCACGACCCCTACGGCAATGCGGTGCGGATGGTGCGCACCCCGCTGCTGTCCGAGGCACGGGCAGCACGCTTGACCAACCCGGCGACCTCGCGGCACTGGCGGGTGGAGAGCGCCGATCAGGAGAACCGCTACGGCGAGCCGACGGCGTACCGGCTGCTGCTGCCGAACACCACCCGGCCGTTCGCCCGACCGGATTCGGTGATGGCCCGCCGGGCGCCATTCGTCCACCAGCATCTGTGGGCCACGGTCTCCGATCCCACCGAGCGGTTCGTCGGCGGGCAGTACCCGAACCAGGCGGAGCCCGGCGAGGACGGGGTGCAGGTCTGGCAGCGGCAGGACCGCTCGCTGGACGGTGCGGAGCTGGTGCTGTGGCCGGTGGTGGGCACTCATCACTTCCCGCGGCCCGAGCAGTGGCCGGTCATGCCGGTGGACCGGGTGCGCCTGGTCCTGGAGCCCGACGGCTTCTTCGACCGGAACCCGGCGATGGACATCCCCGACCCGTCGGCCGACGTCCAGCACTGCTGCACTTCCTGACAAAACATTAAATATCAGCGTTTCATCATCCCGTAACACTCGGGACACGGCTCGGAATCGCGAGACCGACAGCATCTTATTGGATCCAATCAGTTCAAGATGTGATCCAAATTTCCCAGGAACGGTGCCCAAGGAGGCCCTCATGCCGGATCAGCCGCAGGGATCACCCGCACTCACCCCGGCCCGACCGCCGGTCTCGCGCCGCTCCCTGCTGCGCGGCGCCGGGCTCCTGGGCGTCGGAGTCGGCTTCGGCCTGACCCCGCTGCTCACCGCCTGCGGTGTCGCCGACGACGGGTCGGGGGACTCCGACGGCGGATCCGGCAAGGGCGGCACCCTCACCCTGGCGATCGACTCGACCAGCGCCGTCAACGACCCCGCCTTCTACACCACGCTCGGCGACTGGATGGCCGTCGACTGCATCTGCCGCGGCCTCACCTTCATCTCCTTCGAGTCCAACGAACCCGCACCCGACCTCGCCAAGAGCTGGACCGTCTCCGACGACCAGCTCACCTACACCTTCGCCCTCCGCGAAGGCGTCACGTTCCACGACGGCACGACACTCACCTCCGCCGACGTCCTCGCCAGCCTGGGCAGGCAGTTCGACCCCGAGGACAAGACCCTGCCCACGGGCGCGACCAGACCACTGGCATCCCTCGGCAACAACGTCGCCTCCCTCACGGCGGACGACGACCTGACCGTCAAGCTGGTCCTCAAGTCGCCCGACCGCACGGTCCTCGCCCAGCTCTCCGACATCGGCGGCCGGGTCATCTCCAAGGCGGCCCTCGACAAGTACGGCGCCGACATCGGCAAACACCTCGTCGGCACCGGCCCGTTCAAGTTCGCCTCGGCCACCTCCGGCCAGGCCATCACCCTCACCGCGTTCGACGGCTTCCGCCTCGGCAAGCCGCCCGTCGACCGCCTCGTCCTGCGCCAGGTGCAGGACCCTTCCGCGATCGTCAGCTCCCTGCTCAGCGGCGACACCTCCGCCACCCAGTTCACCCCCTACTCCGCCGTCGCACAGCTCAAGTCCGACGCCTCGGTCACCGTCTACGACACCAAAGAGGGCTTCGACGCGATCCTGATGATCGACGCCCGGCGGATCCCCGAGCTGAAGGTCCGCAAGGCCATCAACCTCGCCATCGACCGCAAGGCCATCGTCCAGCAGGCCTTCTTCGGCGTCGGCAGCGAACCCGAGGGCTACGCGATCCCGCCCGCCCAGAACGGCTACGACACCGCGCTCGCCGACCTGAGCACACGCAACCTCGCACAGGCCAAGAAGCTCCTCAAGGAGGCCGGCGCCGAAGGCCGCGAACTGGGGCTGATGGCGGCCAGCGACTCCTGGCATCCCAAGGCCGCGCAGATCGTCAAGCAGAACCTGGAGGACGCCGGCTTCAAGGTGAAGGCCACCTCCGTCGACCCCGCCTCCTACTTCAGCCGCCTCAGCGACGGCGACGACGACTACCACGACCTGATGATCTGGGAACGCAACTCCTACGTCCCCGACCCCAACAACATGGTCGGCTCCATGGCCAACCCCGCGGGCCTGTACGGCTCCACCATCACCGGCCTGAACACCCTGGACGGCGTCGACTCCCTGGCCGAGGACCTGGTGACGGCCAAGAACCTCCCCGACGGCGCGAAGCGCACCGCCGCCTACTCCAAGATCCAGCGCCGCTGGGCGGAGGAGTACATGGTGATCGCCATGCTGGCCTGCTCCACCAACCTCGTGGTCAGCGGCGCGAAGGTGAAGAACATCAACGCTCCGGCACTCGGCAACCACCGCTGTTTCATGGAGAAGGCCAGTGTCTGACCTGGCCGGTGCCGCGACCGGCAGCACCGAGGGGACGACGACCGCCCCCGCCGGTGCCCCCGCCCGTGTCGCCGGAGAACGGACCCGCCGCCTGGGCACCTCGTGGCCCGCCCTGGTGTCCTGGGCCTGCCTGGTGCTCATCGTCCTGGTCGCCCTGGCCGGCCCGTGGTTCGTCACCGCCGATCCGGTCCGCCAGACCTCTTCCGCGATGCTGCCCTTCGGCTCGCCCGGTCACCCGCTCGGTACCGACGACCTGGGCCGGGACGAACTGGCCCGGCTGGTCCACGGAGCACGCCCGCTGCTGCTCGTCGCGTTCGCCGCCACCGCCCTGGCGGCGGTGCTCGGCACCGTCGTCGGACTGCTCGCGGGGTACGCGGGCGGCCTGGTGGAGCAGGTGCTGATGCGGGTGGTCGACCTGGCCCTGGCCTTCCCGTCGATCCTCCTGGTCATCCTGCTGGTCGCCGCCGCGGGACCGGGCACCACCAGCCTCGTCGTCGGTGTCGGCGTGTCCCTCGCACCCGGCCTGGCCCGCCTGGCCCGGGCACTGACGGCCCGTGAGTCCGCCCGGGACTACGTCGTCGCGGCCCGGCTCGGCGGCACCCGCGGCCCGCGCGTCCTCTTCCAGGAGATCCTGCCCAACATCGCCGGACCGATGGTCGCCCAGGTCGTGATGACCCTGTCGGTCGCCGCCGGGTTCGCCGCCGGACTGTCCTACCTGGGCCTGGGTATCCAGCCGCCCACGCCCGACTGGGGCTACATGGTCCAGGCGGGCCAGGAGTTCCTGTACTCCGCACCCCGGCTGGTGGTGCTGCCGGCCGCCCTCACCCTGCTGTTCGTCGTCGCCTGCAACTTCGTCGGCGACGACCTGCGGGACGCGCTCGACCCGAAGGGCACCGCATGACCGCCCTCCCGCTGCCGCTCCCGAGACGCCCCAGGCGCCCCCGCTCGGAACGCGCCGACACCCTGCGGACCATGGCCCGCAGACTCCTCGGCATCCCCGTCGTCATGTTCGCGCTGGTCACGCTCGTCTTCATCGCGATGCGCCTGCTGCCGGGCTCCCCCACCGCCTCGCTCTCCGGAGGCGGCTCGAACCTCAGTGCCGAGCAGATCGCCCAGAACGAGGCCCGCGCCAGCCAGGCGCTCGGCCTCGACCAGCCCCTGCTCACCCAGTACACGACCTACCTCGACAACCTGGCGCACCTCCGCTTCGGTGAGTCTTTCTTCGGCTCCAACAGCGTCCTGAGCCTGCTCGGCGACGCCCTGCCGAGCACCGTAGAACTCACGCTGGCGGCCATGACCATCGCCGTACTGCTCGGCGTGAGCACCGGCGTGCTGGCCGCCCTGCGCCGGAACACCTGGATCGACACCACCATCCGTGCGGTCGCCACCGTCGGCTTCTCCCTGCCCTGGTTCGCCCTCGGCGTCATCGGCATCGTCGTCTTCGGCGTCTGGCTGCGCTGGCTGCCCGTCCTGGGACGGCTGCCCAGCTCGCTGGACTACCGGCCGACGACCAACTTCGTGCTGCTCGACGCGATCCTGCAGAACCGCCCCGAACTCATCGGCCCCTGGATCCAGCACCTGATCCTGCCCGCCACCACCCTCGCGCTCTCGATGGCCGGGTACATCACCCGGATCGTGCGCGCCTCCGTCCTCGACGTCCTCGGCGACGACTTCGTCCGGACCGCCCGGATGAAGGGGCTCACGGAGAGCGCCGTCGTCCGCCGCCACGTCCTGCGCAACTCCTGGCTGCCGATCGTGACGGTCCTCGGCCTCCAGTTCGGCTCCCTGCTCGGCGGCTCGGTGATCACCGAGACCGTCTTCTCCTACGGCGGGGTCGGCCGGTTGCTGGTCCAGGGAGTCCTCCAACGCGACTACCCCGTGGTGCAGGGTGCCGCGCTCGCCATCGCCCTGCTGTTCGTTCTCGTCAACTACGCCGTGGACCTCCTCTACATGATCCTCGACCCCCGCATACGGAAAGGCTGAGCCGCATGGACATCGTGCTGGTCCACGGAGCGGGCGGACGCCCCACCACCTGGACGGAGGTCGAACCGCTGCTCGCCGCCCGGGGACACCGGACCGTCGCCGTCACCAACCCGCT
Organism: Streptomyces sp. NPDC090083; assembly: GCF_044747445.1. Taxonomy (NCBI): domain Bacteria; kingdom Bacillati; phylum Actinomycetota; class Actinomycetes; order Kitasatosporales; family Streptomycetaceae; genus Streptomyces; species Streptomyces sp. NPDC090083. The sequence goes on from NZ_JBIVED010000005.1 coordinate 301,393, forward strand.
GACCTCCCTGGAGGAAGACGTCGCCCACACGACCTCGGTGATCGAGGAGATGGGCGGGCCGGTCCTGCTGGCCGGGCACTCCTACGGCGGCGCCGTCATCACCAACGCCGGCCGGCACTCCGCCGTCCGCGGCCTGGTGTACATCGCGGCCTTCGCCCCCGAGAAGGGCGAGACCGTCAACGGCATCGTGGAACGCTACGAGCCCGCCGAGATCTCCGCCTTCATGCGCCGCGGCCCGAACGGCGAGTGGAAGTCGGAACCCGGCGACCGGTTCTGGGCCGAGATCGGCCCCGACCTGTCGCCGGAGCACCGGGCCGTCGTCGAGGCGGAGGGCCGCAAGGCCGAGGACGCCATCTTCCGCCAGCCGACCGGCGAACCGGCCTGGCGCACCCTGCCCAGCTGGTACCTCGTCGCCGACGACGACCGCACCCTGCGCCCCCAGGCACAGCGCGACATGGCGGCCCGCTGCGGCGCCCGCACCGAGCACGTGCCGGGCAGCCACTACACGACCCTCGTGCACCCGCGACGGGTGGCCGACCTCGTCCACGCCGCCGCCACGGCTGTCAGCGGAACGTCGTGAACGGGCCCGACCCCGCCGACGCGCACGAGCCCGGCGAGGAGGCGGTCTTGACGGTCCGCGACCTGCGCGTCGGCTTCGACGTGCCCGCGGGCCGCCTGCCCGCCGTCGCGGGCGTGGACCTGACCCTGCGCCGCGGCGAGATCCTCGCGCTCGTCGGCGAGTCCGGTTCCGGCAAGTCCGCGCTGGCCATGAGCATGGTCGGCCTCAACCGGGGACCGCGCACCCACATCAGCGGCGAGGTGAAGTTCGCCGGCCGCGACCTGGCCGCGGCGACCGAGCGGGAACTGCGCGCCGTCCGCGGCAAGGACATCGCCGTCGTCTTCCAGGACGCCCTCGCCGCCCTCAACCCGCTGCACCGGGTCGGGGACCAGGTGGTGGAGATGATGCGGGCCCACCGCCCCGTCTCGCGCCGCCAGGGCAGGGAACGGGCCGTCGAACTCCTCGACGAGGTCGGCATCGCCAGCCCCCGGAGCAACGCCCGCGCACTCCCCCACCAGATGTCGGGCGGTATGCGCCAGCGCGTGATGATCGCCATGGGGCTCGCCAACGACCCCGCCGTCCTCATCGCCGACGAACCCACCACAGCCCTGGACGTCACGATCCAGGCGCAGGTCCTCTCCGTGCTCCGCCGCGCCCGCGCCGAACACGGCACGTCCGTCCTACTGATCACCCACGACCTCGGTGTGGTCGCCGAGGTCGCCGACCGCGTCGCCGTGATGTACGCGGGACGCATCGTCGAGCAGGGCACCCGGGGCGAGGTGCTCCGCAACCCCCAACACCCCTACACCGTCGGCCTGCTGGGCTCGGTGCCACCCATCGACGGGCCCGTCCTCGACCGGCTGCCCGCCATCCCCGGCCAGCCGGTCACCGGTGTCGAGCGCCCGGCGGGATGCGCGTTCGCCGCCCGCTGCGCCCACGCCGGGCCCGACTGCGCCGACCAGCCCGCGCTGCGCGCACGGCACGGCGGCCCCCGGCACCTGGACGCGTGCGTCCTGCCCGGTGCGGCACGCCCGACGACACCGCGTCCAGCGCCCGCGGGACGACACCTGGCGGCCCAGGAAGGAAGGCGCCCATGACCTCCCCGCCCACGACACCCGCCCCCGCCGCGGCGTTCGCCGCCGCACGGCCCGGAACCCCGCTGATCAGGGCGGAGAAGCTGCGGGTCGAGTACCGGGGCAGGTCCGGTGGCAAGGTGCGGGCCCTGCGCGACATCGACCTGGAGATCTACGAGGGCGAGACGCTCGGCCTGGTCGGCGAGTCGGGCTGCGGCAAGTCCACCCTGGGCCGGGCCCTGCTGCGGGTCGTCGAACCCGCTTCCGGCACCATCGACTTCCTCGGTCTGGACATCACCCGGCTCCGAGGCACCCGCCTGCGGCGCACCAGGGCCGACCTCCAGATGGTCTTCCAGGACCCGTTCGGCTCCCTCAACCCCCGGCGCAGGGTCGCCGACATCGTCGCCGAACCCCTGCTGCGCTCACGCGGGACGAGCCGCGCCGAGGCCGCGCCGGTCGTCGACGAGCTGCTGGAACGGGTCGGTCTGAGCGCGGACGCGGGCCACCGCAAGCCTCATGAGTTCTCCGGCGGACAGCGCCAGCGCATCGGCATCGCCCGTGCCCTGGCCTCCTCACCCCGCTTCGTCGTCGCGGACGAGGCCGTCTCCGCGCTCGACGTCTCCATCCAGGCGCAGGTGCTCAACCTGCTCGCGGACATGGTCGACGAACGCGGTCTGACCATGCTGTTCATCTCCCACGACCTCGGCGTCGTCCGCCATATCGCCGACCGGGTCGCCGTGATGTACCTCGGCCAGATCATCGAGACCGCGTCCCGGGACGACTTCTTCGCCGGCCCGGCCCACCCCTACTCCGACGCCCTGCTGGCGTCGGTGCCCTCTTTCACGTCCGACGACCGCCCCGAACGGCCCCTGCTGGAGGGCGAGTTGCCCGACCCGGCAGACCCGCCCGAGGGCTGCCTGTTCCAGACCCGCTGCCCCTTCGCCGAGGCCGAGTGCCGCACGCGCATGCCCGAGCTGCGCGAGATCGGGCCCGGCCGCACCGTGCGCTGCCATCTGCCGCTGGTGCCCCCGTCGCCGCCGGCATCCCTCCTGCCGTCGGCGCACCCCGAGAAAGGCTGAACCCGCTTGATCATCGACGCGTACAACACCACCCAGGACGTCCGCGGACGCTCCGACTACCTCACAGGTGTACGCAAAGGAGAGGCGCCGCCCCCGTACACGCCCTTCGAACCCCGGCGCATCCTGGACCGCATGGACGCCGCCGGCGTCGACATGGCCATGGTGTGCTCCCTCGCCCAGCGCATCGAGAACGACTTCATCAGCGGACTCGTCGCCGCCCACCCCGACCGGTTCTTCGGCTTCGGGCAGGTCCTGCCGCAGACCGACGACGCGGTCGAGGAGATCGACCGCATGGCCGACGCCGGACTCGTCGGCCTCAAGCTCCACCCGAGCCTGCACGGCTACCACGTCGCCGACCACGGCCTGCTGGACCCGGTGTTCGAAGCGTGCGCCCGGCGCGGTCTCATGGTCCTGATCAACGCCCTGGACGACTCCTTCTGCGCTCCGCTCGCCATCGAGGAGATCGCCCGAGACCATCCCCGAGTCCCGACGATCATCGCCCACATGGGCGCGGTCTGGAACGTCCCCGAGGCGATCATCGTCGCCGAACGGCAACCCCACGTGTACCTGGAGACCTCGGCCACGCTGATGAGCGACGTCAAGCGGGCCTACGCGCGTCTCGGCCCGGAGAAGATCCTCATGGGCAGCGAATGGCCCGGTTCCGACTTCGACCTGGAACGCATGAAGATCGCCAAGGCGATACCGGACGACAAGGACCGCGCGCTCGTCGAGGGCGGCACCATGGCACGTCTCCTCGGGCTCACCGCGTGAGTGCCGTCCGGTCGGTCGAGGTGCCGGCCGCCATGAGCGGAGAGGACGCCGAACTCCTCACCGTCGCACAGGAGTTGCTCACCCGGGTGTGGCGCGACGGCCGTCACGAGGTGGCCTCGGCGGTCCGCACCGCCGACGGGGCCGTGCACACCGGGGTCCATCTGGAGGGCTCCTGCCGGCGCAGTTCGATCTGCGCCGAGGGCGCCGCCCTGGGCGCGGCCCGCGCGGCGTACCCAGGGCACCTGCCGCTGTCCGTGACCTCGGTCGTCTCCGTCCAGATCAAGCCCGCCGGACGGTTCCGGGTGATCGCCCCGTGCGGGGTGTGCCGTGAACTGATCAGCGACTACAGCCCCGAGGCCGTCGTCTGGATCACCACGGTCGAGGACGACGTGGTGGTCCCCGTCCGCGCCCTGGACCTGCTGCCGGACAAGAGCCGACGCGCGTGGTGAGCACCGCGCGCGCAGAAGGAGGACACCCCATGACAGCACCAGTGACCGTCCCCACCGGACTCGACGTCGCCTCGCTCGCCGCCGAACTCGGCGGCACCGGCACGCCGGTGCGCTGGGAGGAACTGACCTGGCAGCAGGCCGAGTCGACCGTCGCCGCCCGCGACGCGGTGATCATCCCCGTCGGCGCGACCGAACAGCACGGCCCGCACCTGCCGTTGGCCGTCGACACCCTCATCTGCGCCGCCGTCGCGGACGGCGTCTCCGCGCTCACCGGCGTCCCGGTGGTGCCCCCGCTCAGCTATGGGGTCTCCGCCTCCCACGGCGACTTCGGCGGCACGGTGGCCGTGCGCCCCGAGACGATGATCGCCCTCGTCGAGGACGTCATCGACTCCCTGTACTCCTCCGGAGTCCGCCAGTTCATCCTGCTCAACGGCCACATCTGGAACAACGGCGCGCTCGACGTGTCCGCCGAGAAGCTCCGCGTGCGCCACCGCGACGCCCGCGTCCGTGCCCTCGGCTACGTGACGATGTACCCCGGCCCGGAGGTCGACGGGCACGTCCGCTACGGCCGGGCGCTCATGCACGCCAACTTCTTCGAGACCTCGGTCATGCTCCACCTCCACCCCGAACTGGTCCGGATGGACAAGGCCACCTCCCACGTCGACGTGGACTCCTTCTGGGACTACCGGATGGACCAGGTCAGCGAGACCGGCGTCTGGGGACGCGACGTCGCCGACGCCGACGCCGAGCACGGCGGCGAGGAGTTCGACCGCTGTCTGCTCACCACCGCCCGCGCGGTCTCCGCCGCCGTCCGCGAACCCTGGCCCGACCCCACCCACCGTCCCGGAGCGACCTCGTGAAGATCTACGACATCACCCTCCCCATCCACCCGGAGATGCTGCACTGGGGACGCAGGCCCGAGGTGGAGATCGTCGAGTCCCTCGCCGGCGGTGACGCCTCCAACGTCACCCGCTGGCGGCTGGGCGCGCACACCGGAACCCATGTCGACGCTCCCGCCCACTTCCGCGACGGGGCCACCCCCATCGACGAGGTGTCCCTGCACTCGCTCGTCGGCCCGGCCCTCGTCATCGACCTCACCCACGTCGAGGGTGACGTGGAACCGCACCACCTGGAGGATGCCGGCGCCGCCGGGCACACCCGCATCCTGCTCAAGACCTCCAACTCAGCCGGACCGCTCAAGGAGACCGAACGAGCCCCGAGCTGGGTGGGCCTGTCGCCCAAGGCAGCGGACTGGCTCATCGAGCACCACGTCGAACTCGTCGGCATCGACTACCTCACCATCGAGAGCCACCACCGCACCGACACCTGGGACGTCCACCACGCCCTCCTCGGCGCCGGCGTCCTCATCCTGGAGAACGCCGACCTGGACCAGGTACCGGGCGGGGTCTACGACCTGACCTGCCTGCCCGCCAAACTGGTCGGCGCCGACGGTTCGTTCGCCCGCGCGATCCTCACCACCCGGGACCGGTCATGACCACGATCGCGATCGCCGCCCCCCACCCCGCCGGCATCGAGGCGGCCCGCCGGGTCACCGCCGAAGGGGGCGGCGTCATCGACGCCGCTCTCGCCGCCGCGGCCGCGCTCACGGTGGCGTACCCCCACCAGTGCTCCCTCGGCGGCGACCTCGTCGCCCTGGTCCGCGACGGAACACGCGGCACCGTGCACGCCGTACTGTCGGCCGGAGCCGCTGCCGCGGCCACCGACCCGGTGGCACAGCGCGCGGCGGGGGCACGGATGCCCGGCGGCGGCGCGCAGACGGTGACCGTGCCCGGTGCGGTCGCCGGGTGGGCGGAACTCGCCCGCCTCGGGGCCCGGTTGCCGCTCGCCCGGGCGCTGGCCCCCGCGCAGGACATGGCCGACGCCGGGGTCCCGGTCAGCGCGGGACTGGCCCGCGCCGTCCGCAGCCGCCTGGACGTCGTACGGGCCGACCCCGGACTGTCGGCACTTCTGCTCGACAAGGCCGGACAGCCCTTGGACCGTGGGGACACCCTCCGGCAGCCCGCGCTCGCCGCGACACTCGGCGAACTCGCCGACAACTGGGGCCACTTCTACACCGGACCCACATCCCGGCGGCTGGTGGCGGCCCTGCGCGCCCGCGGCAGCCGGCTCACGCAGGAGGACTTCGCCGCCCACCGGGCACAGCTCACCGAACCGCTCGCCCTGACCCGCGACGGCGTCACCTGGTGGGCGGCCCCGCCCCCCAGCCAAGGCGTCAGCCTGCTCGCCGTGCTCGGCCAGGACGGCGACCGGCTCACCGCGGCCCGGCAGGCCGAAGTGAACCGCGATGCGCTGCTCGGCGATCCCCGCTGTGGCCCCGTCGACCTCGACGGACTGCTGCTGCGGGCACCCCGCGACACCATCGCGCTGCCCTCCGGACCCCGGCCCGCCGGGGACACGGTCGCGATCACCGCCGTCGACGACCGGGGCAACGCCGTCTCCCTCATCCAGAGCGTCTTCCAGACCTTCGGATCCGGCATCGCCGACCCCGCCACGGGCATCGTCCTGCACAACCGCGGCTCCGCCTTCAGCCTCGACCCGGCACACCCCGGCGCACTCCGCCCCGGCGCGCGCCCCGCCCACACCCTGTGCCCTGCGCTGGCCACCGCGCCGGACCGCGTCCTCGCCCTCGGCTGCCAGGGCGGCCGGGCCCAGGCGTGGATTCTGTCCCAGGTGGCCGAGGAACTCCTCGACACCGCCGACGCCGGCGCGCTCCTGGCCCGTCCGCGCTGGGTGATCGGCTCCCGCGACCTGAACCGGCCCCGGCCCACGCTCGTACTGGAGCCGGAGACCCCGGACGCGGAAGGCCTGACCGAGACCGCCCACGCGCTCGGGCTCACCGTCGACAGGACCCCGGGACCGCACGACGAGGCGGGGCACGTCCAGACGGCACGCCTGCGCGCGGGCACGGTCGACGCGGCGAGCGACCCCAGGGCGGACGGCACGACGGCACTGCTCACGACACGCGACTGACGACGGGACATCGCGCGCGCCAGGCCCGCGACCAGGCTCCGAATCAACACCGCGAACGCGGTGGCCACCATGGCCGCCACCACTACGCCCACGCCGTCGCCCCGGACAGGTTCCGGGGCGTACGACGGTCCGCCACGCACAGGTGACACAAGCGGCGGCGCGCCGAGCATCGGCCCGGCGGTCAGGCCGCGTCCGGCGGCTCCCAAGTGCCCCGGACCAACGCGCGTTCGGTGCCGGCCAGATAGACGGCCGCGGCGAGCCAGGCACGCGCGTATCCGTCCGGGTCGGCTTCCTCGGTGCGGCCGAACACATCGCGCCCGCGTCGGTCCGCCTCCGCCGCGAGGGCGTGGGACAGGTCCGCGGCCGTCCGGAATCCGGCCCGCCGCAGCGCTACGACGGCCCCGGCCCGGTCGCCGTCGCGTGCCGGCTCGGCCGCTGCCCTGCGTCCGCCGGACACCGCGACCTCGACCAGCCGCCGCAGCCGCCACAACGGCGCCTCGGTCACCGGGTCGGACGGGACTGCGGCTAGTCCGGCGGTCTCGGGGAACGCGTCGGCGGGCGGCAGATGGCTGCCCTCGATGCGGTCGTAGCCCAGGTCCGCGTGACCCTGCCACTCCGCGGGCAGCCGCAGCGTCGCCGTACCCTCGTCCGCCTCCGGTACGGGGCCGACGGCGAGCGGCCGTAGCGTCGCCGCGCGATCGGGGTCCAGGCGGCCGACGACGCGCAGCCGCAGTCCGGGGCGGGAGGCCAGGCGGCGCAGGTTCGCGGTGTGGGCGAGGTCGGGGTGACCGTTGGCCGGCAGCAGGCGGATCAGCGGGCCGTCCGGGTCCGCCCGGCCGGAGGTCAACTCCCGCGCCAGCAGGTGCTGTTCGACGACTCCGACGATGACCAGGTCACAGCCGATCAGCTCGCCGGCCGTCCGCTCGGCGCCCTCCGGGTCGCTCACCGGAGCGTTCCCGAGCCGGGCCGTGACGGCTTCGGCGAGGGGCCGGGCGAACAGGGCCGCCAAGGGGCCCGCGTTCCAGGACAGGCCCGCGACCGGAGTGGCCTGGACACCCTTGCCGGCCCCGAGACGGCCGTCCGAGGACAGCATCGCCCCCGAGATCAGCAGTCCGCCGCGGGAGAGCCCGGCGTGGTCGAGGCTGCCCGAACCGAGTGCGACCGTGGCCGTGGCGGCTCCGCGCGCACGGGCGGGTCCGCCCGGTTTCACGTCCGAGACGGTGAACCAGCGCCCGTCGTCGGCGATCACATGGGTGACCACTCCGCCGTAACCGGTCGCGGAGATCACCGGTTCCCGGCACACCCCGTGCACGCGCAACGCGCCCTCGGGCCGGTAGGCGCGGCGGGCGGTGCCGACCAGTGCCGGGGCCGGGTCGGCCGCCGCCAACAAGGCGGTGGTCAAGAGGAGTTCGCGCAGGTTTGCGACCAGGTCGGCCAGCCGGTGGCCGTCATGGCGGGATCGGGCGCCCCGCAGGCCGCGGACCACCCGCAGCGCCGCCGCCTCGGCGCGGTGCAGTCCGGCGAGGCGCGCGGTGTGCGAGGCGCGCAGCACCTCGGCCTGCGCGACCGCACCCGCCGCGGGTATCCCGACGGCCAGAACGGCCGCCGCGGCGGCCCACAGTGAGCGCGCGGCGGTCAACTGGGCGTCCGTGGGTCCCGGTTGAGGCTTGGGCTCGGTCCGGTCCGGCCCGGGTACCTGGGCAGCGTCGACGACTTCCGGCGGCTCGGCCTCCTGTGCCACGGTCGTCTCCGCGTCGGCCACCGGGCACGCACCGAGCACGGCGGCGCGGTGCAGACACCTCGGGGCCAGCAGGCAGCTGCACACGGCCTGCCCGGGGTCCGTGACCGTCCCGGCCGGGCCCGGAGTGAGGACGACCTCCGCGTCCTCGCCGCACCGCACCCGTCGTACGGCACCCTCGACGGTGACAGGTGCGGACGCGTACGTCTCGATCGCGGCGTCCAGCTTCTTGAGGAGCCGGGAGGTCAGGGCTTCGACGGCGGCAGCGGCCACCTCGGGTGCGACCGGGGGCAGTTCGGGGTTCATCGGGACTCTCCGCGGAGGCGTTCGCCCACCCAGCGGGCGAGGGCGAGAGGACTGAGGGCGGCGACGGGCATCCCGGCCGCGACGAGCTGCTGCGCCACCGGCACGGAGTAGCGCGGGGTGCCGGAGTCGTCCAGGGCGGCGCAGCCCATCAGGTGCACTCCGGAACTCGCCAACGCCCTTACCTCGCCCAGGAGTCCGCCCAGCGGGTAGCCCTCCTCGAAGTCGCTCACCACGACCACGAGGGTCCGGCTGGGCACGGTCACCAGGGAGCGGGCGTGGGCCAGTCCGGCCGCGATGTGGGTGCCGCCACCCACCCGCACCTCCAGCAGCAGGGACAGCGGGTCCTCGACCTTGTCCGTCAGGTCGATCACGTTCGTCGAGAACGCCAGGAAATGGGTGCTGAGCGTGGGTACCCCGCCGAGTACGGCGGCGGTCAGCGCCGACCAGATGACGGAGGCCTCCATCGACCCCGACACGTCGACGACCAGGATCAGCCGCCAGTCCGCCTCCTTGCGCGAACGGGTGCTGAACACCGGTCGTTCCGGCACGACAAGGGTGCTGCCGTCGGGCCTCTTTCGGGCGTGGGCCAGGTTCGCCCGCAGGGTGCGGGACAGGTCGATCCGGCCGCCCGGACGGCGGGTCGGACGGGGTGTGGCCAGTCCGGACAGCGCGGGCCGCAGCCGGGTGGCCAGCTCCTTGGCGAGTTCGTCGACCAGTCGGCGCACCAGCGGTCGCAGTCGGGCCAGTTGCTGTTCGGGCATCCCGCCCGCCAGCGACAGCACGGACGACAGCAGATCGACCGAGGGACGTACCGCGTCGGGGTCGAGTTCGGCCAGTACATCGCTACGGCCCTGATCGGCGGCGCGGGCGAGGACCTCCTCCCGCACCTCCGCGCCGAACAGCGCCTGGAGCTCCTCCGCCCATTCACGCGCGGTCGGGAAGGAGGCGTCCTGTCCGCCGCCGGAACCGCCGTCCCGGCCGAGATCCGAGGAGCCCTCGCCGCGGCCCCGGCCGTACAGCTCGTCGAGGGCGTGCGCGTAACGGCGTGCGCCCGGCGGCAGCTTGTCGCTCTCCCTGCCGAGGAGCAGCCGCCACCGGTCGGTCGGCGTGAGACGGAGTCCGTCACCGACCGGCCGGTCCGGCACCGGCGTGGGACGTGGGCTGACGGTCCCTGGCTCCGCGGCGTCGGCGGGCCGGGGCGTCGGGGCCGCCGACCGCAGCGCCTCCACCGCCGCACGGCCGGCCTCGTCCGCCGCCGCCCACAGGGCCAGCAGGCGCGGGGAGGCGGACAGGGTCAGGTCGACGCGGTCGCCGAGCCGCTCGGTGACCGTGTGCAGGAGACGGTCGCGGCCCGCCGGGCTGAGCGCGTCGAAGCCGCCGCGCAGGGCCGGCAGCCTGTCCAGGAACGCCTGGTCGCCGAGCGAGTCGATCCGGTCGAGGAGCGGGTCGAGTGCGCTCGGCGCCGACTGGAGCAGGGGTGCGGCCCCGGTCAGCAGTCCGGCGAGCCTGCGGGCGAGCGCGTGCCGTGCGTCGGGGCCGGTGGCGGCGTCGATCCAGCCGGCGGCCCGTGCGCCGAGGGCGTCCGCGTCGGCCAGGTCGAGGAGCACCCGGCAGGCGAGCGCGGCTCCCTGGACGAGCGGTGAACCGGTGTGCGCGAGGCCGTCCAGGGCTTCGTCCATGCGCAGTCCGAGCCGGTGGTCGGCGGCGCGGGTGGCGAGGGCGACGAGCGCGGCGGCCTCCTCCGGGTCGTCGCTGCCCGCCAGACCCGGCAGGGACCGTACGGCCGACTCCAGCAGGTCGGCGGCGAGCGCGCCCGCCGCCTGGCGGGTGCCGGGTGTGGTGCCGGGCAGGTGGTCCCGGCGCAGCGCCTCCAACAGGTCGAGTCCGGCGAGGAGTTCGGGGAGTGTCGCGGAGGCGGGCAGCACCTCGGCGGCCTCGGCCAGCCGCTCGGCGACCAGGGCGGGCAGATCGCAGCGGGCGGCGTCCCGGAGCCCCGTCAGGACGAGGGCGCAGGTGGGCCCGCCTTCCGCCGACTCCCGGCGGAAGGTCTCGCGCAGCGTGCCCTCGGCCGCCAGCGCCGCCGTCACGCCCCGCACGCCGGCCAGGTCGAGCCGGACGGGCACGGACGGCACCCACGCCAGCCGCCACCGCGTGGTGAGCGCGGCGGCGTCGCCCGTACCGGCGACCTCCACGCGCTCGCCGTAGCCGACTCCGCACACGTCGAGCCGTCCGAGGAGGATCTCGCGCCGGTTGTCGAGGGGTGAACGGAGCGGGTCCAGGCGCAGTTCGCGCGGAGCGGGGTCGTCGGGGCCGGGCAGTCGCAGGGCGGCGAGTTCGGCCTCGACGGACGGGGCGAGCCCGGAGCGCGGGGTGCCCGGTGCGACCCGGCCGCGCTCGGTGCCCACCAGGACCACTTCCAGGGCACGCGCGAGGGCACGGCCCCGGCCGAGCGGTTCGCCCTGTCCCATCACGGACGTCAGGGCCTCCAGCACCTCGCCCCGGCCCGGTGCGGGGAGTCCGCGCACCCGGGCGAGGTCGCAGGCCACCCGCAGTGTCTCGCGGGCCTCGCCGGTCCCCGCCGTGTGTCCGGCCGCGCGCAGCTCTCGGCACACTCCCGTGATGGCCCGCGCGGCGGCGTCGTGCAGCAGCTCGGGATCGCCCGCCGCGCCGAACACCGCCTGCTGCCAGCGCGGGTCGCGGATCCCGGCCGGATACCCGGACCGTGAGTCCAGCAGGTCGAACGCGTACGGGACCAGGGAGGTGACCACGGACGACGGCTCGGCGGGGAACACCGGTGCGGTCCCCTCCGGCCCCGCGCCTTCGGTCAGCGCCGACGCGTGGAAGGCGCCGATCACCGCCGCGACCCGGCGTCCGCCGGCCGCCGCGAGGGCGATCGTCTCCCGCATGTGTGCCTCGCGCGCCAGGTCCACCGCGGGTATCCCGCCCGACGACTCGGCGTCCTGGCGCAGCGCCCAGCCGACGCCGAGGGCGGCCCTGCGCAGCGACTCGGAGGAGCAGCCGGGGGCGAGGACCTCCACGCTGCGGTCCCACAGGTCGTCCCCGTCGCGACCGGTCCCGGCCGCGGTGAGCGCCTTCGCGAAGGAGGTGGGCGCCGGCCGGTCGGCCGCCTCGGTGTGCTCGGGAGCCGCCGCGTGCCAGCGCGGGTCGGTCATCGGCAGGTCGCAGCACACGACCTCCGCTCCGCGCTCCCGGGCCCAGCGGACCGCGGCGAGTTCGGGCGAGAAGTCGGCGAACGGGTAGAAGCCGAGCCGTCCGTCCGCACCGGCACCCGCGAGCGCCACCGGCGCGAGCGTGCCGGGCGCGCCGAGATGGGTCAGCCATGGCTGGAAGTCGACCGGCAGTTCCACGCAGACCACTTCGGCACCGGCCGCGTCCAGCAGCGCGGGCACGGCGGCAGCGAGGGCCGGGCTGTGGTGCCGTACGCCCAGCAGGTACGGCACCACCGAGTCGGCCAGGGCGTCGAGCGCGGCCCTGGGGTCCTGAGCGATCGTCACCGAAGGTTCTCCCGAAGGTCCCAGAGGCGGCGCCAGGTCGCCGAACCGTCCTCGGCGCGGCGGCGCACGGGTCCGTCCCAGTAGCCCAACAGGCGTGCGTGGTCGCTGGGGTCGTCCTTGCGGACCACACCCAGGAGATGGCCGGGCACCAGGTCGAGGGGGTCGCCGGAGGGCAGGTAGGCGGTGGCCACTCCGAGGGAGACGGCGACCTGGACCGCCTCCGCGGTGGACATGACCGTGCCGGGGCGCTCCACGTCCCAGCCCTCGGCCGAACGTCCCGCCCGCAGGTCGCGGAAGACGGTGACCAGGACGTCGAGCACCGCGTCGTCGACGTCGAAGGCGGCGCCCGCCCGCTCGACGGCCGCGACGGCCTGTCGTTTCACGAGCGCGCTCTCGGCGTCGACGTCCGCGATCGGGTGCACCGTCTCGAAGTTGAAGCGGCGCTTGAGTGCGGCGGACATCTCCGACACACCCCGGTCGCGCAGGTTGGCGGTGGCGATGACGGTGAAGCCGGGGGCGGCGGCGACCTGCGCGTCGTCCGTGCCGGACAGTTCGGGAACGCTCATCCGCCGGTCGGAGAGGATCGACACCAGGGCGTCCTGCACCTCGGGCAGGCAGCGGGTGATCTCCTCGACCCGTGCCACCGTGCCCGAGCGCATCGCGCCGAGCACGGGCGAGTCCACCAGCGCCTGGGGGGTGGGGCCCTGCGCGAGGAGCAGGGCGTAGTTCCAGCCGTAGCGCAGTGCGTCCTCGGTGGTGCCCGCGGTGCCCTGCACGGTCAGTGCGCTGGTGCCGCAGACGGCCGCCGCGAGCAGCTCGGAGAGCATCGACTTGGCGGTGCCGGGCTCACCGACCAGCAGCAGCCCGCGTTCTCCGGCGAGCGTGACGACGCACCGCTCCACCAGGGCGCGTTCACCGACGAACTTGGGGGCTATGACGAGTTCGCGGGGCAGTGTCTCGTGGGGCTTGGCGAGCTTGAGGGTTGCGCCCGCGCTGCCGCACACGAAGGTGATGACGGAGCGGGGTGTCAGTCGCCAGCCGGGCGGACGCGGGCCCTCGTCGTGGGCGGCGAGGAAGGCGAGTTCGGTGGCGTGGCGCTCTTCGGCGGGCAGGGTCTGCCGGTCGGGCAGGGCCGTCGCCGTGTCGGTCGGGGTCATGGATGTCCTTGCCGGGTAGGTCAATCGGTCGTTGGTGGAGGGGGCGCCGGTGGTTCCGGCGCCCCCGGTACGGCGTACGTCAGCGGCGGCGGCCCCGGCGCACCTTCAGCTCCTCGAACCGGGGAGCGTCGCCCTCGCGGACCCGCTGCCAGGCTCTGCGGTAGAGGTCGGCGGCCGGTTCGGTCGGCACGATCACGCCCAGGGGTGTCTGGTCGTTGACGACGAGGTCGAAGAGCGGCAGCTTCCAGCGCTCCAGGGGGACTCGCGGCGACGGCTGTTCGGCCCAGCCGCCGGGCAGGAACAGCGAGCGCCCGGCCCTGGTCCGGGTGGCCTGCACCACGAGGTCGGTGGCGGCCAGTTCGGCGCGGGCGGCCTTGAGCCGGGCCGGCTTCCAGCCCGTCCACCGGGCCGTCGCGCGGTCGGTCGGGTCGGGCATGGCGAGCAGCATCAGATACAGCGTGGCCGCGTCCTCGCCGAGACCGTGCTCCTTGGCCACCTCGACGACCAGGTCGGGCACCGAGCAGCCCGGGTGCTGCGGCCACCAGGTGCCGTCCTTGTCCCGGTCCCCCGCCATCGGCTCACCGGGGTCGGCGAGGAGGGCGGCGAAACGGGGATCGCGGACCATGCGCAGGGCGACCTCGGCCGGGTAGGGCTGGTCGTTGACGCGGGTCGCGGGCAGGTAGGGGTCCTGGCCCGCCTCGTCGAGGAGGTCGACCCGGATGCCCGGGGCCGGCTGGTCGTCATGGGTGGCGAGGACGACGGCGCCGTAGCGCTCGAAACCCGGACCGGTCTCGGTGGGGGTGCCCGCCGTCTTCCGGAAGGCGGGGAGGCCGATGTACTGGCCGAGGTCGAGCATGAGGCCGGGGGCGGCGAGGCGCGCGCGCACGGCGGTGAGCGCGGGTGGCAGCGCGGCGCGGATCGGGTCGCCGGCGGGCAGCCGGTGGGCGAGCCACGCGACGAGACCGACGGAGCCGACCAGGGTCTGCACGGTGAACCCGGTCGTGTCGTTGCCGACCGGCCGCACCCGGTCGCCGTTGACCTCCCACCGCAGGTCCCGGCTGAGCTGCGGGGCACGGGCCGGGTCCAGCAGTGCGGGCAGCGCTTCCCGCACCGGCCACGGGGCGTGCCGGAAGGCGCGGATCGCGTCGCTGAGCAGATCCTCGGGGACGGCGGGACGCTTGCCGAGCCTGCTGTTCCAGACGGCGGCAGCCGCCACCACGTCCGGGCCCTCGGTCCACAGGCGCACCGGGTCGGCGGGCAGCAGCGCGCCCACGACCTCGGCGCGGACGGCGCTGTCGATGCCGCGGAGTTCGTCCTTGGCGACGGCGGCGGGGGCGACCTTCACGCCGATGACGTTGCGGGCCTCGGTGGTGAGGAAGGTCCGCTCGTAGGCGTCGACGCCCGGCAGCCCGGCGACGACGAGCCGGGCCAGCGTCTCGGTGACGCCGGTCAGCCGGGCGAACTCCCCGGCGGCGTCCGGGAACCAGGGTGCCGGACCGCGCTCGGCGAGCGCGGCGAGGAACGCGCCGAGCCTGCCCGGGTGTTGGTCCTCGCCGATCGGGTCGCAGGCCAGGACCTTGTACGGCTCCGGGGCCGTGAACCGTCCGGCCGGATCGTGGAACAGGCCGGTGAAGTCGCAGCCGTCGTCGTCCGCGGACCCGTGTCCGGTCACGGCGATGAAAGCCCCGTCCGCGAGCGGCAGCAGCCCGTGCCAGGAGCCTTCCCGCCAGTGGTCAGGGGCCGAGCGGAGCCGGTGCGCGTCCAGGTGCAGGGTCACCCTGCGCCAGCGGCCCGCCGCCCCGGACGGGCCCAGCCCCAACCGCTCGAATCCGGCGAGCAGTTGCCGCAGTGCCTCGCGGTGCTCGGCGCTGGTGGTGCGCGCCGCCGCGCGGTGGGCGAGGGCGGTCACCCGGCCGAGCAGGGTGTGCAACTCGGGCGTCCCGACGGGCAGTTCGGGTCCGTCGAGGTGGAGCCGGGCAGCGGCCTGTTCCGGTACGGCCACCGCGTCGGTGGCGTCGGCGGCCCGGGTCAGCGTCCGCAGGACACGGAAGACGGTGTCGGCATGGTCGTCGCGATTCCACCAGTAGCCGTTGGACGCGCCGAGACCGCTCATCGCGTCCCGCAGCAGGCTGTCCGCGGGACCGGCCGGACCCTCGTCCTCCAGGCCGCCTTCCAGAGCCAGGGTGAGCCGGGTGGCCGCCGCGTCCAGGACGGCCTGCTGGGCCGCCGCGTACCGCACGACCCCGGCGATGCCCGCGAGCAGAGCGGGGTGGGTGACGGGCAGCAGCGCGCGGATCGCGCCGGGCAGTGTCTCCGGTTCCTGGTCGCCGGCCGCCGACAGCAGCGCGGCGGCGGTGTCCCGTTCGATCCGCCGCAGTCCCGTGGAGCCCGCCGGGTCGCGCGGGGTCAGGCACTCCCAGTACTGCACGGGCGGCAGCAGCAGGGAGCCCTCACCGAAGACGCCCGCCGTACGGTCGGTCTTCCCCCACGCGGTGACGACGCCGTCCGCGTCGACCAGATCGAGCTGCCAGCCGCTGTGCACGACCGCGGTGGGCCGCTCCGCCCCCGGGAACATCACCAGCGTGTACGGCCGACCCGCGTGGGCGGGCAGCGTGAGGGTGTGCCCGGCGAGGTCCTCGACACGCGTGGAGCCGTCAGGGAGTTCGAGCCTGCGCAGGCCGACGAGGCCGTCGACAGGCGCCGAGGCCGGAGCCGCACCGGTCGTGGGAGAGGGCCGCAGCCGCCCCCCGGCGAAGCTGCTGCCCGCGGGGGCGTCGCGCAGCGCGTCGGCGAAGAACGCGGGCCGACTCATACGGCCGCGCGTGTCGGTGGCCGAATCGTACTCGTACCAGCCGTGCTCCTCCTGGTCCTCGGACTCCGCGTGCCACACCCAGTGGGTGGAGCCGTCGAAGAGCAGCGGACGCTCCTCGGGGACCGTCGTGTCCCCGGCATGCAGGACACCGCGGCCGGTGGTCCTGCCGCCGCCGGGCAGCGGCAGGGTGATGGGGAAGTTGGCCTTGTACCAGTCCATTTCGGTACCCCGGGTACCGCGCGGGCCCTCCAGCTTCTCGACCCGGTCGGCCCGCGTGTGCCAGTAGCCCCGCAGGCCGTCGTTGCGGCTGTTCCAGTAGACGAGGAGTTCGCCGTCGACGTGGTGGAAGCCGGGGTCGCCGTAGCGGTCGTCCTTGGGGACGCGCAGGTCATGGGTGAGCAGGGTCCCGTCGGGCCCGATCACCCGGGCCTGGGCCTCGCCCGCCACCACGAGGTGGGGCCAGGCGTCGGCGACGACCAGGTCCTCCACCCGGTCCTTCGGGACGAGTTCGGCCGCCGCCTCCTCCCAGGCGGGCCAGCCGAGTTCGTCGAAGAGGCCGGCCCGCAGGGTGCGCGCCAGCACGGGCGCGAGGTCGGTGGCGACCGCCGCGCGCACCTCCGCCTCGGCCAGCGCCAGCGCCTCGGCCGGCAGCCAGCGCAGACGGGCCAGCGCGTCCGGCAGCTGGGGCAGACCGACGGCGGTGAACCGCTCGACGACCGTGCGCACCCACTGGGCCATCAGCGGACGGCACCCGGGCGACTGCGCGAGCAGCCGGATGGCACGCAGCCCTGAGTCGTCGTTGCCGAAGCGGTCCGCGCCCTTCAGGAAGGCGCCGTGGAAGCGGGTGTCGGCGCCCAGGAACAGCATGTCCCGCTGCCCGTCGCCCGCCGCCCACTGCCCGAGCGGCAGGGCGTGGTCCCGGTCCGGAGCCGCCACCGGTACGTCCAGGGAGAGCAGCAGGTCGATCAGGTCGATGTCGTGCGTGACCCTCAACGCGCGCCCGGACGCGGCGAGTTCGGCCCGCAGTCGGTCCACCGTCCGCTCCACGAGCGGGTACACCTCAGGCATGCGGGTCGAGCCGCGCCAGGACCGGGCCCGCTCCCGGAACGTCAGGAACCGCTCAAGCCAGCCCGCCGTGCCGTCCCGGGGACGCTCCTCCTCGGGCAGGCCGGCCTCCCACAGCCCCTCCGTGGCACCGGAGTCCGACAGGACCTGGAGCCACAGCGCGGGCATCTCGTCGTCGGCGCCGGCGGGCAGCATGTCCAGCAGGGTGCCGCGCACGTGCCGCTCCCGCGCGGCCAGCGCCACCAGCGCGGCACGGTGGCCCTTCCACCAGCCGGCCGCGGCACGCAGCGTGGCGGGCAGACCGAGCAGTTCGGAGAGGTACCGCTGCTCGGCGAGGTCGGCGTCCTGTCCGGCGGCGCGGGCCAGCTTGCGCAGATCGCCCGCCATCTGCGCGGACGGCGGCAGGCCACCGGCGGTGCGCCGCAGGCACAGCCGGGTGAAGCGGCGCAGCGCCTCCTCGGCCGGCACCCGCGCGGCCAGTTCCTTGCCGTAGGAGGACAGCACCTTCACCGGCAGCGCGCCCGCGAGCGCGAACTCCAGGAACACCGCGTCGAGCCGGTCCTCCTCGATGACGAGCCCGTGCTCGGCCTCGGCCTTGCGGGCCCGGGTGAACAACTGGGCCGCGTAGGTGGCGTTCTCCTCGGCGAGGAACACCCGGCCCGCCTGCTCGTAGAAGGTGGGCAGGAAGTGCGGGACGGAGGCCGCCAGCCGCGCGCCTATCTCCGTGTAGGCGTCCAGGGCGGCCTTGGGCCGGGACTTCGCCTGCCGGGCGGCGCGCTCCAGGTCCGGTACGACGCCGAGCGCGTGGTGCCCGTCGCCGGGGTGGTGCACCAGCACCCACTCCGGGAAGCCCAGCGACTGGTGGGACCCGAGCCCCACGACGGCCGGTTCGGCGTCCTTCTCCAGTCCGAGGAACCCGGCGGCGAGGTCTTCCGCCGCACCGAGTTCACCGGCGACGAGCCGTACCACCACCCGGTCGTCGAGGCCCGGGTGCCGGTAGGTGCGGGCCGTCAGCGGCACCGCCCGCTCACCGGCGCCCTCCGTGTCCGGCGGCAGCACCGCCCCCGCCGCGAGCATCTCCTCGTACGACACCTGCGTCCCCCCGCTCATGCGCTCTTGCCTTCCTCGATGTCACGTCCTGCGTACAGGGCCGCCGCCATCCGCATCCCCTCGGACCAGGCCACCGGTCCCACCTCCCGCAACGGCAGGGCGCGGCCGTCCTGGTCCTGCCAGCTGAGACCTCCGGTCTCCACCGTGTCCTCCCAGTACGGCTCCCCGATCCACACGGACGCCTCGACCGTGCGCCCGCCGTCACGCACCCGGGCCGTGGCGTAGCCGCCGGAGACGCGGTAGCCCAACGAGCTGGCGCGCGCGGCGAGGGCGAACCGGGAGCGGAACGAGCCGCCCGCGAACTCCCGGGTCTCGGTGGCCTTCGGGGCGATCTCGTCGGGGCGCAGCCAGGTCGCCCGGTGGATCTGCTCGACCCGCTGCACGATGCCCAGCTCGGCCGCGAACTCGCGGATGTCGTCGAGGTCCGGCAGCAGCACCGGGTGCGGCAGGGTCACCGTGCGCGAGGACAGCCTGACCGTCTCGCCGTCGAGGTTCACCACCCGCAACTCGCCGTCCTCGGTGGTGCCGCGCAGGAAACCCACCTCGTCCGGGTCGTCGCCGACCACGGCCAGGTCGCGCAGGGCCGACTGCCAGGCCTCGTCCGGCCATACCCGGACCAGCAGGCCGGTGGGCACGGGCAGTGACGACACCATCCAGGAGTCGACCTGCGCGACGCAGCCCGCCGCGTGCCGATCCAGCCATTCGGCGAACCGCCGCAGCCGGTCCACCTCCGGGTGGTCCTTGAGTGCGCGCGGCAGGGACTTCAACTGCCGCCCCGCCGACCGGCCCCCGGTGGCACGCGCCGCCACCCGGCCTTCCACCAGGGCGACTTCATACCCGTCCCCCGCCGACAGCCAACCCACTATGCCCCCGCCTCCCACTTCAACCCAGCCCGAAGAAAGCACAGTTCAGCCGGGACGTCCCGACATCTGTGCGACGACAAGCGGAACGTTAGCGGCGATCACTGACAATCGGCCGGGGAAGCTGTGGACGGGCCGGAATCGGCCACCGCGGAGACGGGTGCAGGACGACGGAGGCGGTGCCGTCGGTGTTGCCCTCGGTGACGTGAGGGGAACCGCGGTCAGGGAGTTCCGTCGGGACGTCGTGCGACGAAGACGAACTCCTTGCCCGGCCGGTCAGGCGCATCGCGGACATCCTGCACCACGTAGCCATGGACGACCAGGTCCGCCTCGACCTCGTCGCGCTCCCGGAAGCGCAGGGTCGAGTCCGACGTCAGAACCTGTCCGTCCGCAGCGAAGACGTAGGTCCGGCGGAAGGTCACGAGCGGCGGGCTCACCTCGATCAGCTCGACCCAGCTCTCGACGGCGCCGACGCCCGGGATGCGTGTCACGCGGTGGGAGTGCTCGCGGGTCCATTGCTCCCAGGCGTGTCCGGCCGGATCGCGGGTCTCGAAGACCAGGTGCCCGCCCGGCCGCAGTGCCTCGTAGGCTCCCCGCAGCGTCTTCCGCCAGGTGCCGGGATCAACGATGGCCTGGGCGACGTTCGCTGTCATCGTCGCGAGGTCGACCCGCAGTGGCGGGAGGACCGTGGCGTCACCGCAGATCCAGCGCACCCGCTCACTGCCTGGTTTGGCCCGGGCGACGTCGACGGATGCCCGCGCGGGATCGATGCCGACGACGTCGACCCCGCGGTCGGCCAGGAGGAGTGCGAACACCCCGGTGCCGCAGCCGATGTCCAGGACCTGCCACGCCTCGAACTCTTCGGCCATCCGGAGGTAGGCATCGAGGTCGCCGCGGTCGGGGTCGAGCGGGTCGTAGATCGCGGCGAGTCGTGGATGCCCGAAGCAGTCGTCAGCCATGCGGCCGAACGTAACCTCGCTCAGGCCGTCACGCGATAGGTCACGTGTGTGACCGCATCGGCCGCTCGTGACTCCACCTGTTCGAGATTCAGTGCCGGCACGCCGTCGAACAGCCGCGTGCCGGCGCCGAGCGTGAACGGCACGATGTGCAGCCGCAGTTCGTCGATCAAGCCTGCGGCGAGGTACTGGTTGACGGTGGTCGCGCCCCCGTGGACCGACACATCGCGCTCCCCTGCCGCCTCGCGAGCCTGCCGCAGCGCGGATTCAATGCCGTCGGTGACGAAGTGGAACGTGGTGCCGCCGGCCATCGGCTGCGGGTCGCGCGGATGGTGGGTGAGCACGAAGACCGGTGCGTGATACGGCGGATCGTCACCCCACCATCCCGTCCAGTGCCGATCCCACGCGCCGCGTACGGGGCCGAACATGTTGCGCCCCATGATGAAGGCGCCGACTGCCGTCAGCCGGTCCAGCTCGGCCTGCCGCTGTTCCGGGGTTGCGAACATCCAGGCGTGCAGTCTGCCGCCCCAGCCGTCGCCGCCGTCGTCGCCGAACGGGCGGTGCTCGGCCTGGTGGAGCCCGGCCGCATACCCGTCGACCGAGACCGAGAGGTCGCAGGTCACCTTGCCCCGATGTCCGGTCACTGTGTCGTCCTCCTCGTGGCGACCTTCCGTCGCCCTCGCGGTGAGCCGTCCGATCCTTCTGATCCGTCTGATCCGTTCACTACAGGGGCAGACCGCTCCGGGTCCGCGAACTCATCGCCCGGCCTTCTACTGCCCGGCCTCGCGGTCCGTGCCGACAGCGGCCCACGTCCTGTCCGCCGCCTGCGCCCGCGCCACCGCGGTGGAGACGCACTTCCTGGACGCCTTCAGCAAGTCGATGGCCCGTAGCGGCGACGCCTTCGCCGAAGCGGCCGGCGCGACCGATCCCACCGAGGAGCGCCGCGCGGCGGAACTCGCCGCGCGGCATGAGCTTGACGAGCAGCAGGAGCGGGTCCTTGTTCCTCAAGGCGTCGTCACTGCTCCAGACGCTGGTACGGCTGCCGTGCCTGGAACACTCCGACGAGGCGTTGGCGTGGCACTGCACGGAGGCCTACCTCGTGCTGAACGGGCGCCGGCTGGAGTACCCGCCGAAGGAGGCGGTCGCTCTCGTGCGGGACGCGGCTTCCGGTGCGTCAGGGGTTGGCCTGATCGGTCGTCAGTTGCGCGCCTGGAGCGTTGCCTGAGCCCGCTCCCGCCCGCGGGCCCGCGAAGGCGCGGCCGTCACCGCTCACACCGCGTCGCCCGGCAGTCCCGGTGACTGGGCGATCTCTCGTTCGGCGGCTTCGATGATCGCCAGTACGGCGGCTGCCGCCGCCGCGGGATCGTGGGCCTCGACGGCTTCCACGACGGCTCGGTGACCTGGCAGGGAGGCTTCCACCGCGCCAGGGGTCTGTGTGCTGAGGAGGAAACTGTGTTCCAGCGCGATCCCGACGGCACGGCCCAGTGATCCGAGGAGACGGTTGCCGCCGGCGTCGAGCAGGGCACGGTGGAAGGCGATGTCGGCCTCGATGTATCCGGTGCGGGCAGGATCCGCCGCCGCTGCCTCCATGGCCGCGAGTGCCTCGTACAGGACACGTACCTCGTCGGGGCCGGCCCGGTCGGCGGCGAGCCGGGCCGCTTCGGGCTCGACGATCCGGCGCAGTTCACCCGTGTCGCGCAGCAGGGCCGTGGCGTCCTCGGCCTGTTTCCAGCGCAGGACGTCCGGGTCCAGGTGGTTCCAGTGCTCCGGGGGCAGTACGCGTGTGCCGGTGCGGGGGCGTACCTGGAGCACTCCTTTGGCGACCAGTACCTTGACCGCCTCTCGCAACAGGCCGCGGCTGACGCCGATCCCGGCCGCGAGGGTGTCCTCGACCGGCAGCGTCTCCCCCGGCTGCCACGCCCCGCCCACGATGCGCCGCCCCAACTCGTCGACCACGCGCTGATGCGTGGTCGGGAAGTGCGCCACGATCCCTGCTCGCCCCCTGGACGCCATTCATCGAATCATCTAATGATTGAGTTCCAGGGTACGGCCCGCGGGTCCTCGCCCACCACTGCCCCATCGCCTTGCCGCCGCCCCGCAGCGAAGCGGCCGACGCGACAGCCACGGGAGTGCGCACATGACGGACGGTCAGAAGACGAGCCGCCGCAGCCAGGCATGGTTCGGCGCACAGGGCCGCAGCGGGATGGTGTACCGCTCCTGGATGCGCAGCCAGGGATTCGGGCACGAGGTGTTCGACGGGCGTCCCGTCATCGGCATCGCGACGAGCGCATCCGAACTCGCCCCGTGCAACGCCCATTTGACGCGTGTCGCGGAGGCCGTCAAGCGGGGTGTGTGGCAGGCGGGCGGCCTGCCGCTCCAGTTCCCCACCATGGCCACCGGCGAGACCCTGATGCGGCCCACCGCGATGCTGTACCGCAACCTCATGGCCATGGAGGTCGAGGAGCTGATCCGGGCCAATCCGCTGGACGGTGTCGTGCTGCTGTCCGGCTGCGACAAGACGACCCCCGCCATGCTGATGGGTGCCGCCAGCGTCGACCTGCCCGCCGTCATGGTCACCGGTGGGCCGATGCTCAACGGCAAGTACCGGGGCCAGGACGTGGGGTCGGGCACCCAGGTGTGGAAGTTCGAGGAGGATCTGAAGACCGGCCGGATGACCGAGGAGGAGTGCTTCTTCGCGGAGGGGTGCATGGCCCGTTCCAACGGGCACTGCATGACGATGGGGACCGCCTCGACGATGGCCTGCCTGGCCGAGGCGCTCGGTATGCAACTGCCGGGGTCGGCGGCCTGGCCCGCGGTCGACTCCCGGCGGATGGAGGTCGCGCAGGCGGCGGGGCAGCGCGTCGTCCGGATGGTGGAGGAGGAGCTGCGCCCCTCGCGGATCCTGACCCGGGAGGCGTTCGAGAACGCCGTCCGGGTCAACGCGGCGATCGGCGGCTCCACGAACGCCGTCATCCATCTCATCGCCATCGCCGGACGCGTCGGTGTCGAGCTGAGCCTGCGGGACTTCGACGACCTGGCTCGCGCGGTGCCGACCCTGGTCAACCTGATGCCGAGCGGCAGCTACCTCATGGAGGACTTCTGCTACGCGGGCGGCCTGCCCGCCGTCCTGGCCGAACTGCTCGGCGGCGGCCTGCTGCACGGCGGCCAGATCACGGTCACCGGTCGCACCGTCGCCGAGAACACCGAGAACACCGAACGCGTCGACTCCGACGTCATCACCCGCCTCGACGCCCCCTTCCAGCCGGCCGGCACCGGAATCGCCGTACTGCGCGGCAACCTCTGCCCCGACGGCGCTGTCGTCAAGCAGTCCGCCGCCTCACCGCACCTGCTCACCCACCGCGGCCCCGCGCGCGTCTTCGACTCCCCCGAGGCCTACCACGAGGTGGCCGACGACCCGGAACTCGACGTCGACGAGAACACCGTCATCGTCATCCGCAACGCCGGGCCCAAGGGCTACCCCGGCATGCCCGAGGTCGCCAACGTCCCGCTGCCCGGCAAGCTGCTGAAGGCCGGCGTCACGGACATGGTGCGCATCTGTGACGGCCGGATGAGCGGCACCGGATATGGGACGGTGGTCCTGCACGTGGCGCCCGAGGCCGCCGTCGGTGGGCCTCTCGCCCTGGTGCGGGACGGTGACACGGTCGTCCTCGACGTCCCGAACCGCACCCTGAGCCTGGACGTGGACGACGCCGAGCTCACGCGCCGTCGGCACGCCTGGAGGGCACCGGCCGAGCGGCACACCAGCGGCTACTCCTGGCTCTACACCCAGAACGTGGAACAGGCCGACCGGGGCGCCGACTTCGGCTTTCTGCGCGGGAGCCGAGGCCATGAGGTCCCTCGCGACTCCCACTGAGCCCGCCCGCGCGACCGTACCCCCTCTGATCCAGGAGAGCATCGCTCGTGGAACCGTCAGCCGTACACCCTCGTCCGGTCCTCACGCCTGGCTCCGTCCTGCCGGAGGACGCCGACCGGGCCCTGCTCGTCGCACGCGTCCACGACCCGGCGTGCGACGGACCGTGCGTGGCCGCGGTCCGCGGCGAGCAGGTCGTCGACCTGACGGCCGTGACGCCCACCGTCTCCGACCTCATGGAGCGCGACGACGCGGCGGCAGTCGTCCGCGAGGCGTCCGGCGGACAGACATGGAGCCTGGACCACCTGCTCCAGGCCGAGCCCGGCCGCCGTGACGTTCCACGTCTCCTCGCCCCCATCGACCTGCAAGTGATCAAGGCAGCGGGGGTCACCTTCGCCCGGAGTCTGCTGGAACGCGTCATCGAAGAGCGCGCGGGCGGCGACCCGGCACAGGCCGCACGGGTGCGCGCCCGCGTGGAGCAGGTGGTGGGCGGCACGCTCGCCGGCATCCGCCCGGGGTCTCCCGAGGCCGGCAGGGCCAAGGAGTTGCTCGTCTCCGAGGGACTGTGGTCGCAGTATCTGGAGGTCGGGATCGGGCCGGACCCGGAGGTGTTCACCAAGGCGCCCGTCCTGTCCGCGGTCGGTACCGGCTCCGAGGTCGGAGTGCTGGGCGCCTCGGTGTGGAACAACCCCGAACCCGAGCTCGTCCTCGTCGTGGACTCGCGCGGCCGGGTGCGCGGCGCGACGCTCGGCAACGACGTCAACCTCCGCGACATCGAGGGCCGCAGCGCCCTGCTGCTGTCGCGCGCGAAGGACAACAACGCCTCCTGCGCGATCGGCCCGTTCCTGCGCCTGCTCGACGAGGGTTTCGACCTCGACACCGTACGCGGGCTCGACATCGACCTGCGGATCGACGGCACGGACGGCTACGTCCTGCACGGCAGCAGTTCCCTGCGGGAGATCAGCCGCGACGTACTGGACCTGGTGGCCGCCACGCACGGCCCGCATCACCAGTACCCGGACGGCTTCGTGCTGTTCACCGGAACGCTGTTCGCCGCCACCGAGGACCGGCAGGCCCCCGGCGCGGGCTTCACCCACGAGTACGGCGACATCGTGCGCATCTCCAGCCCACGCCTCGGCACTCTGGTCAACACGGTCGTCCCGAGCGAGCGGGCCGCGCCGTGGACATCCGGCGTAGGAGCGCTGATGCGCAACCTCGCCCGGCGCGGCGTGCTCTGAGTGGGCGAGAGCTTCTACGGTCGTGAGGGCGTCCGGAGCCTTGTGCGCAGCGCCGCCGTTCTCACGGCACGCGCTGCGCACGCCCGTTCACGCCTGGGCGAGAGGCTCCTGTCCGACCGTGGCGTGCAGGCGCCGTGTGTGATCCACGTGGCGCCCGGCTCCGGTCAGCGTGACCCTGGCCGTCAGGCGGGGGTCCGCGCTGGAGGCGGCCAGCCTCAGGTCCAGTTCGCCCGGTTCGACGATCCGCCGCCCGTCGCGTCCGGTGAAGGAGGCCAGATCGGCCGGGACCGTGACGTGGACGCGCCGGGCCTCGCCCGGCTCCAGATCGACCCGGGTGTAGCCGACGAGACGCTGCACGGGCTGGACGACAGAGGCCACCGGGTCGTGCAGATAGAGCTGGACGACCTCGGTCCCCCGCTGCTCCCCCGTGTTGCGGACGGTGAAGGCGAGACCGAACTCGCCGTCCGTCGGGGCCTCTTGGGAGTCCACGGTCAGGTCCGTCCAGTCGAACCGTGTGTAGGTCAGGCCGTGCCCGAAGGCGAACGCGGGCGTCGGGTCGATGCTGGAGACCTCGTTGGCGTGGGCGAGCCGCGCTCCGAGGTACGTGGCCGGCTGGGAGCCCGTCCCGCGCGGCACACTGACCGGGAGGCGTCCGGAGGGATGGACACGGCCGCTGAGCACCCCCGCGATCGCGTGCGTCCCCTCCTCGCCCGGGAAGAAGGACTGCACGATCGCGGCGGACTTCTCCACGGCGCGGCCCAGGGCGTAGGGCCGTCCCGCGAGCAGCACGGTGACCAGAGGCGTCTCCAGGTCGAGGAGGCTGTCGAGCAGTTGCTGCTGGGCGCCGGGCAGCGCCAGCGTCTCCACGTCGCATCCCTCGCCGCTGGTGCCCCGCCCGAAGAGCCCCGCCCGGTCACCGAGCACCACGAGGGCGATGTCGGCCTCACGTGCCGCGCGGACGGCGGTGTCGATGCCGGAGAGATCTCCGTCGTCGATTCCGGTACCGCGAGCGACGGTGATCTCGGCGTCGGGGAACTCGGCGGCGAGTGTGTCGCGCAGGGTGGGCAGTTCGATGCCGAGTGGGGTGGCGGGGTGGCGGACGCCGATGTGCTGGGGGAAGGAGTAGCAGCCCAGGACGGCGACGGGCTCGTCGGCGTTGGGGCCGAGCAGTGCGATCCGCCGGGGCCTGCCCAGCGGCAGAGTGCCGTCATTGCTCAGCAGCACGACCGCCTTCTCGGCGACCGCGCGGGCCAGCGCCCGGTTCTCCGGGCCGTCCAGGTCGATCCGGCCGCGCAGGGCGGCCGGATCGGTCAGGTCCGCCCCGTCGAGCGCGGCCGGCATGGGGTCCCAGTCCGGGTCGAGCAGGCCGAGCACCACCTTCTGGGTGAGTGTCCGCCGCAGGGCGCGGTCGACCAGCGCCTCCGGGACGCGGCCGTCGGCGACAGCCGCGGCCAGGGGCGCACCGTACGCCTTGACGTTGGGCAGTTCTACGTCGACGCCCGCGCCGAGCGCGGTTCCGGCGGCGTCGGGCCAGTCGGCCGCGATGCCGTGCAGCGTCTTGAGGAAGGCGACGGCGAAGTAGTCGGCGACCACGGTGCCGTCGAAGCCCCATGTGTCGCGCAGCAGCCCGGTGAGCAGATCCTCGTCCGCGGCGGAGGGCATGCCGTCGGTGTCGGTGTAGGCGCTCATCACCGACCGGACGCCGCTCTCACGGACCGCCATCTCGAAGGGAGGCAGCAGCACGTCGGCGCGCTCACGCGGCCCCATGGAGGAGGGGGCGAGGTTGCGGCCGGCGCGGGAGGCCGAGTATCCGACGAAGTGTTTGAGGGTGGCGATGATCCCGGCCGACTCCAGGCCCTGCACGTAGGCCGTGGCGATGGTGCCGACGAGGTACGGGTCCTCGCCGATGGTCTCCTCGACACGGCCCCAGCGGGTGTCGCGCACGACGTCCAGGACGGGCGCGAGTCCCTGGTGGACGCCGACGGCACGCATGTCGCGGCCGATGACGGCGGCCATGCGCCGTACCGTGTCCGGATCGAAGGTGGCCCCCCAGGACAGTGGCACGGGGTAGGCCGTCGCTCCCCAGGCCGCGAATCCGGCCAGACATTCGTCATGGGCGAGCGCGGGGATGCCGAACCGGTTGGTGGCGGCGATACGGGCCTGGGTGCGGGCCAGGGAGAGTGCGCCCAGGGCGGGGTCGACCGGGCCGGTGCCGAAGGGCCGGGTCAGCTGGCCCAGTCCGGCGGGCAGGAGCGCGTCGAGGTCGACGGCCTCCTCCATGTCGTACTGGTGGGGGGCGACTTCGCCACCCTGGTCCGAGGCACCCACCCACACTCCGTACAGCTGGGCGGTCTTCTCCTGGAGGGTCATCGCGGCGATCAGGGCGTCGACGCGTGCGGCGACGGGCCTGGTGGGGTCGTTCCAGAGGGCGATTCCGGGGATGTTCTCTACGGCCACGTTGGCGTTCACTTTCCTCCCACGTACGTCGGGCCCTTGGGCGGGGCGCGACGGGCGAACGGGTAGACGGGACTCGGAGCGGGGCGGGGCTGCCGTTGTTCCGGGGGTGGTGCGGGTCCCGCGCGAGCCGGTGGATGCGGTACCGGAGTTCACCGGACGTCCCGGACCGCGGGCCGGGCACCGGACACGGTGTCGGCGCCGGTCAACGGCTGAATCCGGCGGTCAGTCCGCTCAGCAGCTGGCGGCGGCCGAACGCGTAGAGCACCAGGACGGGCAGGGTGGTGAGGACGACGGCGGCGAGGACGGCCGGGACGTTGACCCCGTACTGGCCCTGGAAGGTCCACAGCGCGAGCGGCAGGGTCCGGCGGTCGGGGCTCTGGGTGAGGATCAGCGGCAGCAGGAACCCGTTCCAGATGGTCAGCGAGTTGAAGATGGTCACGGTGAGGATGGCCGGCCGGGTCAGCGGTGCGGCCAGCCGCCACAGTGTCGTCCACTCGGTGGCGCCGTCGACCTTCATCGAGTCGAACAGCTCGTTCGGGACGTCGCGGATGAAGTTGGTGAGCACCAGGACGGACAGCGGGATCGCGAAGGCGATCGACGGGAGGATCAGTGCCAGCAGGTTGTCGTAGAGGTGCAGCTTGATGATGATCAGGTAGACCGGGATCACCGTGGCCTGCAGCGGGATGGCCAGGCCCATGAGGAACAGTCCGTTGATCGCGCGGAGGACACGCATGCGCCACCCGCGGACGATCGCGTAGGCGGCCATGAAGGAGACCGCGACCGCCGGCACCACGGCGCCGGCGGTGACGACGACGCTGTTGAGGAAGTAGCGGAGGAAGTCGGACTCGATGACGAACCGGTAGTTCTCCAGCGTCGGGTCGCTCGACGGCACCAGCGGATTGCTGGCGTAGTAGCCGCTCTTGGCCTTGAAGCTGGTGATGAGGGTCCAGTAGAGGGGTACGGCGACGACGACCAGCCAGAGCCAACCCGCCAGGCCGCCGGCCCAGTTGGGGCGGTGGGCGGTCCGACGCGGGTGGCGTCGACGCTCGCGGTGGGTGGCCTTCTGCGGTGATCGCGGCTCGGTCAGGGTGGTCATGTCAGGCCCCCTCGAGTTGGCTCGCGCCGGCGTCCCGGCCACCGAGCCGGCGCAGCAGCAGGGCGAGAGCCAGTCCCACCAGGACGAGGATGACCGCGATGACGCTGGCCGGCCCCATCAGGCTGGCCTGGAACCCGCGCTTGTACATGTCCAGTGCGAGGACCCTGGTGGCGTCGGCGGGGCCGCCCTCGGTGAGGACGAAGATGAGGTCGAAGAAGGTGAGCGACCCGACCACCATCAGCGTGGACGAGGTGATGACCGTGTACTTCAGCTGGGGCAGCGTGATGCTGAAGAACTGCCGGATCCGTCCGGCTCCGTCCAACTGCGCCGCTTCGTAGAGGGACTTCGGGATCTGCTGGACACCACCCTGGTAGATCAGGGAGTGGAACGGGACGAACTGCCAGGAGACGACGAAGATGACGACGCCGAAGGCGAGTCCGGGTCGCCCCAGCCAGTCCTTGCTCAGCGCCTGTATCCTCAGCCCGGCGCCGAGCCCGAAGTTGGGGTCCAGCAGGGCCTTGTACGCGAGCGCGATGGCCGCCGAGCTGAGCATCAGCGGGACGAAGTACACCACGCCCAGCACCGCGCGGTAGCGCTGGCGGCCGGCCATGAACGTGCCGAGCAGAATGCTCAGCGGTGTCTGGACGGCCCAGGACACGGCCATCACCAGAAACGTCACCCACAGGGCGTGCGGCAGCCCGGGGTCGGTGAGCACCGCGCGCCAACTGGTCAGCCCCGAGGGGTGGATGGCGCCGATCCCGTCCCACGTGGTGAAGCTCAGCGCGAAGACCCCGACGAGCGGAACCACGGCGAAGCCGACGAAGACCACCAGCGCCGGAGCCGCCAGCCACGGCAGGACGCTGCGCGGTTCGCGATGCGGCCGATGGCCGATGGGTGAACTCATGTGCTGGTGACCGCGTTGAGGTTGTCGGCGAACTGCTGGGGCGAGACGGACAGTTGGAACAACTTGACGATGTTGTCGAGCAGGGTCTCGGCGGCCGTCGGGCTGAGCGCTTGGTCCCAGGACTGGCCGAACACCTTGGCCTTGCTGGCGATGTCGTAGGTGAACTGCAGGAAGTCGGCGTTCTTCGAGGCGGCGAGCAGCTTCTCCGTGCCGAGCCGGATCGGGACCGATCCGTTGTCGATCCACTGCTTCACCTCTTCGTCCCGGAGGACGCCGGTGGCGAAGAAGTCCTTGGCGACCTTCTTCTGTTCGGCACTCGCCTTCGAGGAGATGGACAGGTACTGGGCGGGGTTGCCGACGGTGTCGCTCGGATCGCCCTTGCCGCCTTCCACGGGCGGGAAGGTCATGTAGCCCAGGCCGCCGCCGGAGACGAAGTCCCCGCCGTCCGCCTGCTGGATGCCGTACGACCAGGCCCCGTGCAGCATCATCGCGGCCCGGCCGGTGTACAGGAGCGCCTGGTCGGCGTTGGAGTCCGCGGTGATCGAGGAGAAGCCCTTGACGAATCCGTGGGCCTTGACGAGGTCCTGCACCTTGGTCAGCGCGGTGATGGCGTCCGGGTTCGACCAGGCGTTCTTCTCCCCTTCGGTGATGGCCTGGAACACCTCGGAGCCGCCGATGCGGTCGAACAGGAACTCCAGCCACATCATGTTCGTCCACCGGGACTGGCCACCGAGGGAGAAGGGCGCTATGCCCTTCGCGTTGAACCTGGGCACCAGCGCCATGATGTCGTCCCAGGACTTCGGTGGTTCCACTCCGACCTGGTCGAAGACCTTCCTGTTGTAGTAGAGGATGATCGGCTGGACGGTCTCGACCGGCATCGCGTAGATCTTGCCGTTCACCGTGGCCGCGGCGAAGGACGACGGGAAAAGGCTCTTCTTGAGTTCGGAGTGCTCCCCGAACCACGAGGTGAGGTCCTCGACCTGGCCCGCCTCCACATAGGTGCGCAGCGTCCCGCCGCCCCAGCCCCAGATGATGGTGGGCGCCTTTCCGGCACCGATGGAGGTCTTGATCTTCGTCTTGTACGCGTCGTTCTGGTAGGTGGTGTCCTTGATCTGCTCCTTGGGGTGGGCCTTGTTGAACGCGTCCACCGCTCCGGCCCTGACGCCTTCCTGCGGCTGACCGTTCAGGTACCAGTACGTGGCCCCGCCGCTCTTGCCGGGACCGGACGAGCCGCAGGCGGCCAGCGCCGCGGAGGCCGGCACGCCGACGGCCAGGCCGAGGAGGGTACGTCGGGAGAGCGCCATGTCTTTACTCCGCACTCGAGAGCCACAGGCTTCTCGTGAGTCATGGTGAAAGGTTTTCGAAACAACCTTCTTAGAGCTCTGTTCGTGCAAGCTAGATTTCGATCTGATGCCCTGTCAAGACACGTGCAGGCAAGCGAATTCGGGCTGTCGTCAGTGGCGTGACATCGCGAGAAGGCGTCCTGCACGCCTTTCGCGAAGTCCGAAACTGTTTCGAAATCCTCCACCTGAGGACGGGACGATGCGACGGCCGCGGCGGACCTGCTCGTCGGCGCAGGTCACGCGAGGCCGACAGGGCTCGGCGGAGCGGCGTTCAAGTGGTGCGCCTCGGGCGGGAGTTCACACCGGGCGCTCTCCCGGACGATCTCGGTGCCGAACTGCCGTACGGTTGACCGGTTCCACCCGCGTTGCCGGTCCGACCGGCGGCTCACCACACTGGTACGAACACCTGGGAGGAACCGATGCGACCGAACTCCAGGCGCACCACCCTGGCGGACATCGCCCAAGCGGCCGGGGTTTCCGTCGCGACCGTCTCCAAGGTCGTCAACGGCCGCGGTGACGTGGCACCGGACACCCGCACCCGGGTGCAGGAACTGCTGCATCAGCACGACTACCTCGCGCCGGTGTTCCGTCACACCGAGGCCGTCGAAATCCCCACCATCGAGGTCCAGTTCCACGGCGGACTCAAGTCGTACGTGGCCGAGACCCTGGAAGGCATCATCGACTCGGCCGCCGAACTGGGCGCCTCGGTGGTGGTCAGCAAGGCGTCCCGTGCCCCGCACTGGGCCCGGGACCTCGTCTCGGCCGGGCGCCGCGCCGTCATCGCGGTCACCAGCGTGTACACCGCGGGGCACCTGAACGAACTGGCCCGGGCCGGGCTGCCGTTGGTCGTGCTGGACCCTCTGCACCTGCCGGACAGCCGGGTGAACAGCGTCGGGGCGACCAACTTCGCCGGCGGCCTGGCCGCGACCCGGCACCTGCTGTCCCTGGGCCACCGCCGCGTCGCCTATCTCGGCGGACCGGCCATGGCCATCTGCAACCAGGCACGCATGCACGGCTACCGCGCCGCCATGGAGGCGGAAGGCGTGCAGGTGCCCACCACCTACGTACGGCCGGGAGAGTTCACGTACGAGACCGGGTTGCTCGGCGCCGAACTGCTCCTGGACCTGGAGGAGTCACCGACCGCGGTCTTCGCGGGCAACGACGAGATCGCCCTCGGCGTCCTCGAGACCGCCCGTCTCCGAGGCCTGCGCATCCCCGAAGACCTGAGCGTGGTCGGCTTCGACGACACGAGCCTCGCCCAGATGGCGTCACCGCCGCTGACCACGGTGCGCCAGCCGCTGCGGGAGATGGGCGGTGCGGCCCTCCGCATCGCCCTCCGGCTGGCCAACGGCGAGAAGGTCGAGTCCCACCACATCGAACTCGCCACGGATCTCGTGATCCGGGCCTCGACGGCGCCGCCCCGCGCACAGGATTCGGCGGATGGGCGCCTCAAGTGAGCTGCCGTCGGGCGGAGTTGGCGGACGGATCGTAGGCGGGTCGCGTCAGTCGGCATCGGCCCGGGCTGAGCCACCTCGCGCGCGGCCCGGACGTCACCGAGGGGCAGGGAGCGGCTGCGGAAGTGCGTCCGCCTGCTGGAGTTCGGCGAGGATCTGGTTCTGGCCGGTGAGGAGTTCGGTGAGGATGCGGCGGGCGGCGCGCAGGAGGTCGGCGACGTCTCCGCCGGCGAGTTCGTAGCGGACGGTGGAGCCCTCCCGGGTGGACACGACGATCCCGGAGCGTCGCAGGACGGCCAGTTGCTGCGACAGGCTGGAGGGCTCGATCTCGATGTCGGCGAGCAGGTCCCGTACGGACACCGGACCGTGCTGGAGGAGTTCCAGGACCCTGATGCGCACGGGGTGGCCGAGCATGCGGAAGAACTCCGCCTTGACCTGATAGAGGGGTACCTGCATGGATGCTCGCTCCTTGCCGGGTTGTTCGGACCGGGGCCGCCGGAATGCGGCGGCACCCGAGAGTGCCGCCACATCACATGCCGCCCTCGGAAGCCGATCCTTCACGTCTCGGTGCCTGCACGACCGCACCTTGTGACCATGCAGATATCGCTAGTTGAAGAAGTCTTCACATCAAGGGCGTACGTGGTTCCCGCACGCGATGACGGGCTAGATCTCGATCGCCCCCTCGACGCGTTTGAGTTGGTGCCGGGCCATGGCCAGGTTCGAGCGGGCCTTGTCGAGCACGAGGTACAGGAACAGACCGTTGCCGTCACGACCCGTGACCAGCCGGATGAGGTGGTACTGGCTGTCCAGCGTGATCAGGATGTCCTCGATCTGGCCCTTGAGGCCGAGCTGGTCCATGGTGCGCACCTTGGCCCGGATCACATCGGTGTTGCCGGCCGCCGCGACCGTCAGGTCGAGACTCTTGTCGCCGCCTAACGTCCCCAGCGCCATGCCGCTGGTGTAATCGACGACCGCCGCCCCCAGAGCCCCCTCGATGCCGGCCATCATCTCCTTCAGCGACACTTCGACACTCGCCACGATGCCTCCCCTTGCGTTCCGATGACTGCGGCGGGCCCGCGCTGCCGGCCCACCTCGACGACCGGACGGTAGGCACGCGTCGCTCCGCCGCGGAGAGTGTCTTCGAGACTGACCCGGGACGATCGGACAAGGACGCGACGAGACCTGTTGGGTCACTGGAACTGGCGCTCCTGGTGTGGAAGTTGACACTTCGCCAGATATGGCCCGCCCGCCGCTCATGGACGCGGCACGGGAACGCGGCCCGACTCCGGCGCACACCTCACCGCCGACGCGGAGCCACACCGTCACCCCGCTGTTCCACGGGCAACTCGGAGGGTGCACAAGCGGTGAAGATAGAATGACCTTTTGGGCCGGAAACCCGCGCACCGTTGTGCGGGCTGTCGGAGGACAGGGAGTAGCAGCCGGTCGGGTCGGACGCGAGAGCAAAGGGGGCACGGAGTGCGGCAGGCGAGTGTGCTCGATGTCGGATGTCACAGTGCTCTGCTGACGATCGTGCGGCGGCGCCCGGACTCGCTCCTTGAGCCCGTTTTCTCCCGCAAGGTGCGGTTGAGACTGCATGAGACCCTCGACCACAAGGGACGGCTGGACCCGGCCGGCGTGGAGAGCGTCGAGCAGGCGGTGGCCGAGGCAGTCGCCGCGAACCCCCATCCGCGTGGACCGGAGGTCTTCGCGTTCGCCACGTCCGTCATCCGGGACGCCCCCAACCGTGACGCGATCATCGCGAGCGTGAAGCGCACCACGGGCACCCGCCTGCGCGTGCTGACCGGCCAGGAGGAGGCGCGCCTCGCCTACGTGGCCGCCCGTCAGTGGGCGGAGGAGTCCGGCCCGCTGCTCGTGCTGGACATCGGCGGCGGCACCCTGGAGATCGCCTCCGGCACCGGAGACCGACCGCGCACGGTGCACTCGCTGCCGCTGGGCGCACGCAGGGTCACCCGGGACTGGCTGCCCGGCAACTCCAGACCGTCCCCGCAGCGGCTGACCGAGATCCGCGAGCACCTGCGCCGGTCGCTGGAGGCCGTTCCAGGTCTGCCGCACGCCGAGCCGGGCACACGGGTGCTGGCCTGCTCCAAGACTTTCGAACAGCTCGCCCGGCTCGCCGCCGCGCGCGGCAAGGCGCCCCGGGCGGGGCGGAAGCTGGCCCTGCCGCACCTGCGCACCTCGGTGACCCTGCTGGCCGAGGCGAAGCCGTCCCGCCGCGGCAAACTGCCGGGCATCTCGCACCACCGGGCCGCGCAGTCCCTGGCCGGAGCCCTGATCGCGCAGACCCTCATGGAGGTCTGCGGGGTGAAGACCGTCGAGATCTGCCCTTGGTCCACCCGCGAGGGCCTGCTGCTGGAACACCTCGGCGTACCGCCCCACGACGCGTCCGGACGCTCCCGCCTCGCCGGCTGAACGGCGCGCCCGGCGCCCCGGCCGCCGCGGTCCCAAGTACGGCACGGTCCGAGGTACGGCCCGGTCACGTCTCCGGAACGGGACCTCCGTGAGCGGCCCAGGCCGTGAGCGTCCGGTTGTCGGCTGCCGCCGCACGCCTGAAGAGCTTCTCGAACCGTTCCGTGCCGAGACATGCCACGAGCCGCTCCTCGCACTGCTCTCGCAGGGGGGCCAGTTCCGGCGTTCCACGCTGCGGGTGACCGACGGTCTCCCAGAAGCGTGCCGCCGCGCCGAAGGCGTAGACCGCGCTGTCTTCCTCCCCCGCGTCGGTCAGGGCGATGGCGAGGACGTCCAGGACCATGGCGATACCGAAGGCGTCGCCGATGTGCCGCTTGGCGTGCAGTGCCGCCCGCGCGTGAGCGACGGCGTCCTTCGTGCGTCCCTCCAGCACGGCGATGAGGGACAGCTGATGCTCAAGGTAGGAACGCGTCCAGTACTCGTCCGACTCCACGCAGATGTCGCGGAGTTCGGCCGCCTCCTGCCGGGCCTGGGCGAGCCTGCCGGATCCGGTGAGGCCGAAGACGTGGACCAGGCTGCACAGCGCTGTCGCGGCGGTGAGTTGCCCTGGCCGGGAGACTGCCACGCCGAACTCCACGGACTCCACCAGGCTGCTCGCGGTCATCGGCCGGCCTTCCAGGAGGTGCAGGAGGCCTTCCAGGTAGACGGCTCTGCCGAGCCCTTCGGCGTCGAAGGTGGCCTCGGCCGTACGTCGGCAGTCCACCGCCACCTTGTGCGCGGCGTCGTGCTCGCCCTGAAGGGTGAGGGCCAGCCCCAGGCTCCACAGCCCCTGGACGCGCGTCTCGTCCTGCTCCGCGCCGGCCCCCAGCGCGGCTGCCTGCTCCAGGTACCGGCGCCCCTCGTACAGGTATCCCGAGCAGACCCAGAAGAAGCTGACGTGACCGATCAGCTCCAGGGCGGCGGTCGGATCGGTGGCAAGGAAATAGTCGGCCGCCAGCCTGATGTCGTCGTGGAGGAGGTCGATCCGGCGGTACCAGTCGCGCTGGGCCGGACCGAACCATTCCTGATGCGCCTGCCGGGTCTCGCTGAGCAGGTGCTCGGCATGCCGGCGGGCCATCTCCTGTTCACCGCCCAGTTCGTGGAGCCACATACGGCCGTACTCACGGATCGTGTCCAGCATCCGGTACACACCGTCCTGCCGCGTGATCACCGACTTGTCGGCCAGGGCCGCGAGGGTGCGGGAGACCTGGCTCGGCGACAGCGGTCCCCCGCTCGCGACCTTCCAGGCGGTGTTCTCGTCGAAGGAGCCCGGCAGGAACGACAGGCGCGCCCACAGGAGTCTTTCGAGCGGACTGCACAGCTCGTGGCTCCAGCCGATGCTGGTGCGCAGCCCCGCGTGACGCGGCGTCGGACGGTACCCGGTGCTCTGAGGCAGGTCCACGGCCGAGCGCGGTGCCGCACAGAGTTCCGTGAGCGACATCGTGCGTAACTGCGCGGCGGCCAGTTCGAGAGCCAGCGGCAGCCGGTCGAGTTCGTCGCACAGGCGTGCTGCCAGCTGCCGGTCCCCTTCGTCCTCAAGCGGGCTTCCCGCCTGGGCGGCACGGTCGGCGAACAGTGTCACCGCCTCCTCCGACGTGGCCAGGGGACCGATCGGGACGAGCGTCTCGCCCCGCACCCGCAGCGGTTCACGGCTGGTGGCCAGGATCCGCAGGCGCTCACAGGCGGTCAGAAGGTTGCCGGCCACGTTGCGGCACTCGGTGG
Organism: Streptomyces sp. NPDC090083; assembly: GCF_044747445.1. Taxonomy (NCBI): domain Bacteria; kingdom Bacillati; phylum Actinomycetota; class Actinomycetes; order Kitasatosporales; family Streptomycetaceae; genus Streptomyces; species Streptomyces sp. NPDC090083. The sequence continues at coordinate 338,385 of NZ_JBIVED010000005.1, forward strand.
ACAGGTGCTCGCAGGAGTCGAGGACCACCAGCACCTCACGGTCGCCGATCCATGCCGAGATCGACTCGGTGGGCATCCGCGGGGTGTGGTCGGAAAGGCCGCAGGCGTCCGCGACGGTGGCGGCGAGGAGGTCCGCGTTGCGCAGCGGGGAAAGATCCACCCAGGCGACGTCGTGACCGTCCGCCGCCATCTTGGGAGCGACGGTCTGCCGGGCGAGGCGGGTCTTGCCCACGCCTCCCGCACCGGTGATCGTGACCATCCGGCTCCCGCTCATGGCCGCTCGGATCAGTTCGAGCTCCTCCTCACGGCCGACAAAGGAGAAGTCATCACCCAGCGTCATCCACGTCATGACATCATCCTCGCTCGCGATCTGACTGGTTCTCAGGCGATCCGGCAATCCCGTCCGGCCCATGACAAAGTTCCCGGACAGACGGGCATGCGAGATGTGGGCTCCGAGGAACGGACGTCAGAGACACCGTTCTTGTACGGGCTCGCCGAGTACGGGTTCACGACCTTGAGGAGCTGACGCATCCCGGCCAAGGTGATCGCGTTCTCCGTCTCCGGTCACGCCGGAGACGGAGACCCGGAATCCTTCACGAAGAAGTCGCCGCTGTGTCGTCCCTGGGACAGGGGAAGCTGTCGGGCGGACTGCCCCACGTCGCGGGGTCTCGCTGGTCGGGCAGGACTCCGCAGCTGAGCAGGGTGGTGGTGATTCCGCGTGGCTGGGTGATCTCCCGGATGAACACCGCCTTGTTGGGCGGGTATTTGTTCGTGCCGTCCAGCTGCAGCACACCGGACGCGCCGGGGTACTGGGACACGCCGTGGGCGGTGAGCCACAGATAGATGTTGTTGGGCTGGGTGTCGTCGTCGGCCGGCAGCAGGTTCTCGATGACCTTGCTGACGACTCCCACGGTGTCGAAGCCGCCTGCGGCGTCCGCGTCGGCGCTGCGTGCGCCGAAGACGGAGGCGAAGTCCTGGGCGAACTGGGCGTAGGGGTCCCGCGAGTCGGTGGTGGGGGCGTTCGGCGTCTCGTAGAAGAGGGTCATGTACGGGTACGCGCGCGCCGTCTGCTGGGGGTGGAGCTGGAAGTCGATCGGAGAGCTCTCGGCGATCATCGGGATCGTCGTGCCCTGCGGCGGCTGGCACTGCCCGCCGGCCCTCTGCATCGCGTCGAGGAAGCCGGGAAGCACTCCGGAGCGGGCGAGGTAGACCACGATCCCGTGAGTGGCGGCGACCCTGCTGCAGACCGACCGTGCGATGTCCTCCGGCCTGGTCGCGCCGGGCTTCTCCTTGTACTCGATCTCGTCGTCGGTGCCGCCGTACCGTCGGTAGGCGCTGACGAACAGTTTCATCAGGTCCGTGCTGAAGGCCGTGTCGGTCGGGTCGTACACCACCACGGCGTGCGGTTTGCGGCTGGTGAGTCGGCGGACGGCAGGAGCCTGGTGGACGAAGTCGGCGAGGACCTGCGCGATGCGCCCGTTGGGTGCCGAGATCTGGAAGTACCGCTCCGGCGAGTGGGGTCCGACCATGATGCTGCCGGACACACCGTTGGCGATGACCGGGATCTTGGCCTGGTTGAGTTCGCCGACCGCTTTCAGCGACTCAGGACGGCTCTGGGTGATGCCGATGACGGCGGCGATGCGGTCCCGCTCCCGACGGTTGATGATCATCTGCGCGACGTCCGCCTGCTTGGGCGCCGCGGTGCTGTGTGCGCCGTACTGGAAGTACTGGCCGGTGTTGGCTATGAGCAGGCGGATGGGCATCTTGTTCTGGCGCACGCCGGTGTTGAGCTTGTGCTGTTGGGCGATGGCGCCGCGCAGGATCTGCAGGCCGATCGGCGGGTCGTCGTACACACCGTTCTGCAGACTCAGCGGAGCGAGGAAGACGAGGGTGCGGTAACGGTCGCCCGGGAGCTGGGCGTTCTCCTTCGCGACCTGTTGTTCCAGGGTCCTGAGTTCCTTTCCTCGGCTTCCCGGTACGGCCAGGTCGCATTGGCTGCCGTCGGTGATGCCGACGCGCTCACCGGTGCTGACCGTGACGCATGAGGCGGACGCGGGAGGTTCGGTGGGCCAAAGGTAGGGCGGAGCGAGGAGGATGCCCGCGGCCACCGCGGCCATGAGGGGCAGGGTGGAGGGGCGCAGCCAGTCCAGGGGGTGGTCCCGGCGGGCCATGACACCCCAATGGGTGTGGATCTTCGTCTTGGCCGTGCCCTCGGCGTCGTCCTCGGCCGGCAGCGTGATGAGGCGTACCGGCTCGTCGCTGCCCTCATCGAGGAAGGTGAAGACCTTGTCGGCGATGCCGTTGGGCCGGTCCGGGTCGGCGCCCAGGGGCGCGGCGTAGTCCGGGGGCTGGCCCTCGCAGGCGGCCAGGACGAGCAGCGGCCGGGACGGGTGGTCACCGGCGAGTTCCTCGAACGTGCCGAGGAATGCGCGGCCGGGGCCGTCCGGGTCGTCGGTCTCAGGAATGAGGATGACGAAGGACCACCGGCGCCGTGCCCACAGATGACTGAGCCATGACCTTCCCCGGGTCGCTTTCCGCAGATCGGTGAGCAGCGCGCGCAGGAGAATACGCGCGACGCGCGGGTCGCTCCGCTCCAGTTCGCCGTCCTGGCAGAAGGCGAGCGCGGCGTCCAGGAAACAGGTCGCGTTCGCTTCGTCCGCGACCCAGCGCAGGCCCCAGTGCCGCAGATAGAACCGGTAACACAGTTTGGGAAAGCCGACGATCAGGGCGGCCACGAGTCCCTGCAACCAGCCGGTCAGGAAATTCCGGCCCAGGAAGTCCGCGAGGCCGGCGCAGGCGCTCAACGTTTTCCGCCGTTTGAGCAGCACCGCGTACAAGGCGTCCACGATCGGCTGTTGCTGGGCCTGGGAGTCGCCCGCTCCGCGCTCGGCGTCCAGGACGGCCCGGCAGGTGTGGAAGGCCGGCAGCCGCAGCCTTCCCGAGGGCATGGTCAGCTGGAACCGCAGCGCCACCCGGTCCACTGCGGCGAGGAAGCCCCCGCCGCCCAGCTCCGCGTCATCGACGACGGCATGCGGTACCTGGAAATGAGGAGTGCCCCGCCGCCGCGACATTCGGTGCTCGTATTCCCGGACCATGAAGGCCGGTGCCCGGACATCGCCGCCGTCAGCCCTGGAAAGGAGCAGGGCAGGCACCTTCTCCGCGCGGGACCGGGTGGCAGCGAAGGTGTCGAGCTGACGGATGAGCCGGTCGGACCAGCGGGGATATCGCGGGGCCGGGTCCGGGGGCACGGGGGCGTTGGACATGCGTTACTCCCTCGGGAAACAGGGAGGCCAACATGCCATGAAAGCAGGGCATAAAAGCGAACAATATTCAGTGTTGTCGCATAATGAGTGATTCACTGTTTTCTGAGGCGATAGATGACTGAATCGCGAAGGCCCCGTGGAGCCGCCGCCGGAGCGGACGTCAGCATTTCGTCGCAGGTGGCGGTGGCGTGGTCGACGACCGGAGGCGACGCGTCACATGCGGTGGCTCAGTCGGCCGCGGGTGCCGTGGGGATCGCCGCGACGGCCGCCGCGGTCATCTGCCGCGCGGTGGTCGCGAGGCTGACGATCGCGTCGTCAGGGGTCAGACCACAGAGGTCGGTCAGGGCGAACAGCGACTCGGCGCTGATCACGAGAGCGAGGCCCCGGACCAGTTGCTCCACCTCCGCGCGGTGCGCGGGATCGCAGCGCTCGCTCCACGGGGCGAGCGCGTGCTCAATGAGTCCGAAGCGGTGGGCGGGACGGTTCTTGGAGGCCGAGGGCTTCGCGATGGTCGAGGCGACGACCGCGCGGACGGCGCCCTGCCTGCGCAGTACCGCCCGGCCGAGGACCTCCGCGGCCTGCCCGATCCGTTCCACCGGGTCGTCTCCCCGGGTCGCCGACCGCAGGACCTCGACCAGGTCCTCCGCCATCACGGAGGCGCGCAGAAGGCTGAGCAGGTCGGGGAAGTAGCGGTACGCGGTCGCTTCGGAGACCCGCGCGTGGGCCGCGACCGCAGGCATCGTGATCTCGGCTCCGGTGTCGGCGAGGTCGCGGGCGGCCGTGACGATCGCCGACCTGGTGCGTTCCATCGTGTTGCTGAGCCCGTTCGGGCGACCCCGCTCGACCATGATCATCCTCTCGTTCCAGCTGCCAGCATAGCGGGTCCACTCCCTGAATTGGAGTCAACTATTTTTTTAAGAGTCCACTTGCATTCGTGCTCGCATCGCCCCTAGGGTCCTGGCGTCGGCAACCACCAGTCACCAGTCAGGGAGGCTTCATGAACAAGGTCTCGATCACCGGTCCCGGCGAAGGCGAGCTCATCGTCAACGGCCCGTCGACGATCCGGATCCTTGAGGACGGCAGCAACACCGAACACCGCCTGGGAATGGGCGAAATCACCATCCCCCCGCACACCGCCGGCCCTCCGCAGCACCGCCACGCACAGCACGACGAGGGCTTCTACATACTCTCGGGCAGCGTGCGGTTCACCGTCGGGGAGGACGACTACGACGCCGGAGCCGGTACCTGGGTCATGGTCCCGCCGGGCGCACCGCACACCTTCGCCAACGTGAGCGACGACCCGGCGGTCATGCTCAACACCTTCACTCCGGACCTGTACGTGCAGTACTTCCGTGACCTCAAGGCCATGGTCGAGTCCGGCCAGCCGCTGTCGCGCGACGCCGTCGCCGAGGTCTGGACGCGCTACGGCACCGAACCGTCGACCGAGTACGCCTCGTGAACATCCTCCTGGGCGTCAACGCCGTCGGCGCGGTCGCGAGCATCGCCTTCGCCCTGGTGGGAGGCATCCGCCCGGCGGCCCTGAGCGAGAGCGGCACACCAACCGCCGGTGAACGGTTCTACGGCTGGATGTACGCGACCAGAGGAGTACCTCTGGGGGTGGCGGCGCTCGTCGCACCCCTCGCGTGGTCGGGTGCGGCCAGCGCGCTCATCCTGTGCGCGGCCGCCGCGGCACAGGTGGGCGACGCCCTCATCGGACTCGCCGCCCGCAAAGGGACGATGATCGCGGGTGCCTCGTTCCTGACGGCCGTCCACGTCGCCACGGCGGTCGCCACCGCGTGAGCGCGGCCGCTGTCGGTCTGGGAGCAGAGCGGACGATCACGTCGGCGCGCGAAAAGCGGACGCCCCTTCCCCGTAGGCGTCATGGACTTCCTCGCCGGATCTCCCGTCTGCGCTCCGGCCGACATCAGGCCGGCCCTCACCCGGACGGAACGCGGACTAGGCGATCGAACTCGGCGATCGAGCGCGGCCGTCCACCGTCCAGTCGTCCATCACATCGCGGCTGACGATCCCAAGGGGTCGGGTCCGGTCGGATCCGTATCAGCCCGCCAAGGGAATTGGTCCACCAAGGGAGACACACGTATGCCCACCACTCTCGAACGTGTCGTACACGCCTGCGTCCTGCTCGACTTCGACGGCGCGAAGATCCTCACCGACCCCTGGTTCTCCGAAAGAGTGCTGTACCGCCAGGGCGAGCCGCGCAGCATCGCCACCGCGGCGGACCTGCCGCGACTGGACGGCATCCTCATCAGCCACGCCCACTACGACCACTGCGACCTGGGAGCACTGGCCCATTACCCCGACAAGAACGTGCCCATCGTCGTCAACCGGGGCACCGGGAAGAAGGTCCGCGCGAAGGGGTGGCGCAACGTCACCGAGCTGGACCCCTGGCAGTCCACCCGCCTCGGCCCGGTCCGCGTCACGGCCGCGCCGGCCAGCCACGGCGTGCCGGAGGTCACCTACCTGCTGGAGGCCGACGGTACGACGGTCTTCTTCGGCGCCGACACCCGCCGCATACCCGAACTGAACGAGATCGCCCAGCGCTTCCCCGACATCGACCTGGCCCTGATGCCGATCAACGGGCTCTCCTCCCGTCCGCAGGGCAACCGCCAGGAGGTCATGGACGCGGCCCAGGCGGCGGAACTCACCGCCCTGCTGCGCCCCCGGCTGGCGGTTCCGATCCACTACGCCTACACCTCCGGCGCGATCGGCGACCGGATCCTCGTGAAGCTCGACCGCGGTCATCCCGAGCACTACAAGGACGCCGCCGGGGATCTGGCTCCCGACACCGACGTGCGCATCCTGCCCACTGGACAGACGCTCACGCTGTGACCACGAGCCCGGCAGGGTTCCCCTTCGACCATCCGGGCCCGTCCGGTGGCCGCCCCCTGGGGCCCCCGCGCTCGACCGCGAAGGCGCCGCGCGGCCCGACGCACGTACGATCGGGCCAGGAGGCGCACCGTGATCGACGAGCTGGACCAGAAGATCATGCAGGCACTCACCCGGGACGGCCGGACGCCCTACACGGCGCTGGCCAGGGATCTGGGGGTGTCCGAGGCGACCGTGCGCCAGCGGGTGTCGCGGCTCCAGGAGAGCGGGGCGTTGCGCATCGTCGCCCTGTGCAATCCGCTCACGCTGGGCCATCAGTCGGTGCGGCTGATGATCCGGGTGCGGGATCTGACGCCGCGGGCCGTGGCGAAGAGCCTCGCGGACATGCCGATGATCAATCATGTGGCGCTGTGCGCCGGAAGTCAGGACATCTTCCTGGAGGGGACCTGCCGGGACCAGGCGCAGCTGGTGCAGCTGCTCGACAGCATCCGGATGATGCCCGGGGTGTCGAAGGTGCAGGTCCTGCTGTTGCTGGAGCTGTTCAAGGACTACTCGTGGGACGGCCTGACCAGTGCGGTGGGGCAGAGCGAGGGCGGGGAGTGATCACAGGGGGAGGATGCGGTCGCCCGGTGCCGCGGGCAGGTCCCTGAAGCCGGCCCACAGATAGGTGTCCTTGACGACGTCCAGGACGGTCAGCGCCTCCGCGTGCGCCACGCCGTTGACCCGGCGGACCCGTTCGGTGAGCAGTTCGGAGAGGTGCGCGATGTCGCGGCAGCGCACGTCGGTGATGAGGTCGTAGGGCCCCACGCAGGAGGCGACGTAGCGCACCTCCGGCATCCGGGAGAGCTCGCGTGCGACCAAGGCCACCGGGAGGTGGTGGACGCGCACGGCGAGGTGGATCTCCATCTCGCCCAGCTTCACCGCGTCGGTCATCCCGACCACCTGGATGATTCCCCGGCGCTGCAGGCGCTGGAAGCGGGCGCGTACGGATGCCTCCGAGAGGCCCACGGATCGGCCGATCTCGCCGAAGGAGCGCCGGCCGTCGACCCGTAGCTGGTCGATGATCTGCCGGTCGAGGTCGTCGATCATGCGCGCACCTCCCCTTTCCTCCGTCTGTCGTCGCTTCCGCGTCTCCCCACATCATCACCCGGCCCGGCCGATGCCGGTGGTCGGGGCCGTGTCCGGCCGCTACCGGCGGTCCGCTGCGAGATGAGTGGAACAAGGCACGCGATTCCACTGGATTCGATGCCGTGGCGCCTGTTCACCTCCTGTCCTCCTGACGGAAGCTGTTGCGCAAACAGGACGACCGGGGCATCCGCTCCGGGCGTCCGGCCGGATTCCAAGGAGGCAGAGCACATGCAGACACCCCCTCCCCCGCCGCCGTGGAGGCAGCGGTGACGGACACCGCGACCGTGCCGCCCTCCACCACGCCCCGGTCGGCGGCCCCCGCTCCGCGGGCGGGCCTGCGGCACAAGGCGGTGACGGTGGCGCTGCTGGCGCCCGCCGGGCTCACCGTCGGTGCGCTGGTGCTGGTGCCGCTGGCTCTGGTGGTGCGGAACAGCTTCGCGACCTCCGATCCGTACGGCGGCATCCAGGGGGGCTTCACCCTGGCGAACTACCACGAGCTGCTGGACCCGGTCTATCTGAAGGTCTTCGGCTACAGCCTGGGCATGGCGGCGCTGAACACACTGGTGTGCCTGATCCTGGGCTACGTGGTCGCCTACTACCTCGCCGGGCGGCCACCGCAGCGTCAGGGGCTGCTGCTCCTGCTGATCATCGTGCCGTTCTGGACCGACTTCCTGGTGCGCACCTTCGCGTGGATCAACCTGCTCAGTCCCGGCGGTCCGGTGAACGCGCTGACCGACGCCCTGGGGCTGACCGACGGGCCGACGGCGTGGATCCCCAGCCAGGGGGCCTCCTTCGTCGGTCTCGTCTACGCCTTCCTGCCGACCGCGATCTTCCCGGTGTACGCCTCCCTGCGGGGCGTCGACCCCTCGCTCGGCGAGGCCGCGCGGGATCTGGGCTGCGGCTGGTGGCGGGTGCACAGCAAGGTGCTGCTGCCGCTCGCCCGTCCCGGACTGCTGGCCGCCGCGCTGCTCACGTTCGTGCCCACGCTCGGTGTCTTCGTGATCCCGGTCCTGCTCGGTGGCGGCAAGCACCAGCTCGTCGGCAATCTCATCGTCACGCTCTACACCGAGTTCCGTAACCAGCCCATGGGCGCTGCGGCCTCCGTCGTCCTGCTGGCGCTGATGATCGTCTCGCTGGCGGTGTTCGGTACCGCGGCCGGGCGGTTGAGGAGGAAGGCGTCGTGAAGTCACTGCCCGATCGCGTCACCGGCTGGCTGGCCCGCGGCGTCATCGTCTTCCTGTACGTACCGATCGTGGTCGTCGTCGTGCTGTCCTTCAACGACTCCGACGTCACCTACAAGTGGGCCGGGTTCAGCACCCGCTGGTACGGCGTCCTCGCCCACGACACCGATCTGCTGTCCTCGCTGCGGGTCAGCGCCGAGGTGGGGGTGGCGTCCGCGACCCTGGCCACCGCGGGCGGACTGCTGGCGGCGATGGGCATGGCCCGGCTCGGCCGGCGGTTCCGGGTGGTGTTCTCCGGCGGGCTGTTCCTGCCGCTGATCATCCCGGAGATCGTCCTGGGCGTGGCCCTGCTGTCCGTGTTCGGCAAGCTCCGCGCCGACCTGGGGCTGACCACGCTCGTCCTCGGTCATCTCGTGGTGACCCTGCCGTACGCGACCCTGATCGTCCTGGGTGCCCACGGTGCCCTCGACCCCGCGCTCGACGAGGCCGCGGCCGACCTCGGGTGCAATGCCTGGCAGCGTTTCCGCCGGGTGACCCTGCCCCTGCTCCGGCAGGCGATGGTGGCGGCCTGGCTGCTCTGCTTCACCATCTCCTTCGGCAACATCGTGATGTCGACCTTCACCAGCGGTGTCGGCACCACCACGCTCCCGCTGCGCGTCTACTCCCTGCTCAAGGGCGGGCTCACTCCCGAGATCAACGCGCTCGGCACGCTCCTCGTCCTGTTCACGTTCCTGATCATCCTCGGCGCCGGTCTGCGTCAGATGCGCCGCGTGCTGGTCGGCGGCGACCGCACCCTCGGCTGACCCCGACCCCGCCCCAGGACCCGCACCGCCGTACGTACGTCCGATCTCCGCTCCGCCTGCTCCCGTACGTTCCCGAAAGGCCCTGTCATGCTCCGTCGTACCTTCGCCAGAACTCTGCTGGCCACGTCCGTCGTCACCAGCACCGCCCTCCTCGCCGCCGCGTGCGGGGGCTCCGGCTCCGAGGCCGTCTCCTCCTCCGGCGGCGGCAAGAACCTGAACATCTACGCCTGGGCCGGTGAGATCCCCGACAGCGTGGTGAAGGGCTTCGAGAAGGAGACCGGCATCAAGGTCACCATCGACACCTTCGACAGCAACGAGACGATGACCGCCAAACTCAGCTCGGGCTCGTCCGGCTACGACCTGGTCGAGCCGAGCCAGTACACCGTGCAGCAGCTCATCGGCCAGAAGCTGATCCAGCCCCTGGACCACACGCAGATCAAGGGTCTCGGGAACCTGGCGACGAAGTTCCGGAACCCGTCGTACGACAAGGGCAACAAGTACAGCGTGCCGTGGATCTGGGGCACGACGGGCTTCGCCTACAACGACAAGTGCGTGAAGTCGGCGACCAGTTGGAAGACCCTCTTCGACGCCCGGTACAAGGGCAAGCTGTACATGCTGGACAACATGCTGGCCGCCTACATCGCCGGGCTCCAGGTCACCGGCCACCGGGCCACCAGCACCGACAAGGACCAGATCGCCGAGGCCACGTCGGCTCTGCAGAAGCAGAAGAAGATCCTCGCGGGCTACAACTCGACGAACTACGCGCAGCTGCTGGCCAGCGGCCAGGCGTGCGCGGCCGAGGCGTGGAGCGGTACCGCGATGGCGAAGGTCGTGCAGTCCGATTCCCACGTCCACTACGTGATCCCGGAGGAGGGCGGCTCGGTGTGGACCGACGGGATGGCCATTCCGAAGGGCGCGAAGAACACCACGTCGGCGTACAAGTTCATCAACTACCTGCTGCGTCCCGAGATCGCCGCGAAGGCCACCGACGACGGCTCCTCGGCGAGCGCCAACCAGGCGGCCCGCAGCTACATCAAGGACAAGGCGGCACTGAACAACCCGGCGATCTACGCGCCCGACTCGGCCATCACCAAGGCCGACTTCCTCCTCGACCCGGGCACCGCCATGCAGTACTTCCAGCAGGGCTGGACCAAGGTGAAGGCGTCCTGACCATGACCGTCTCCCCACCCCAGACCGTGCCGGCCGTGCAACTGGCCGGGATCGGCAAGTCGTTCGGCGCCACCCACGCCGTCCGGGACGTCACCCTCGACATCCGGGCGAACGAGTTCTTCTCCATTCTCGGCCCGTCCGGCTGCGGCAAGACCACCCTGATGCGCATGATCACCGGCTTCGAGGAGCCCACCCAGGGCACCATCGAACTCGGCGGTGTCACGGCCGACGGCGTCCCGCCGCACAAACGCGACCTGAACATGCTCTTCCAGAGCTACGCCCTCTTCCCGCACCTGAACGTCCACGACAACGTCGCCTTCGAACTGAAGGTGCGCAAGACCCACGCCAAGCGGGCGATCGCCGAAGCCGTCCGCGAAGCCCTCGCCCTGGTCCGGCTGGACGGATACGGCGACCGGGCCATCTCCCAGCTCTCCGGTGGCCAGCGCCAGCGCGTCGCCATCGCCCGCGCCCTCATCGGCAGGCCGTCCCTGCTGCTGCTCGACGAGCCGCTCGGCGCGCTCGACAAACAGCTGCGGGCCGAGATGCAACTGGAGCTGAAGAAGATCCAGCGCGAGGTGGGGGTCACCTTCGTCACGGTCACCCATGACCAGGAGGAGGCCCTGACGATGTCCGACCGCATCGCGGTCATGCACGACGGCCGCGTCGTCCAGGTCGGCACGCCCGAGGACATCTACGAACGACCGGCCACGCGCTTCGTCGCCGAGTTCATCGGCACGTCCAACTTCCTGACGGGCAAGGCGGACGGCTCCGTCCTGACGGTGGCCGGCCTCGGTGCCGTGCCCCTGCCGGCCGGCGCGTTCACCGGTGAGGCGCATCTCGCCGTACGCCCCGAGCACGTACGCCTCCACACCGGGGAATCCGCGCCGCCGGCCGGGTGGGCGGGACTGCCCGCCACGCTCCAGCAGGTCGTCTACCTCGGCAGCGCCACGCGCTACCACCTCGCCCTCGCCGACGGCGGAACGTTCGTCGCGGAGAGCCACGGCGCCGCGCCCGCCGGACTGACGGCCGGCCGGCCGGTGGTGGCCCACTGGGATCCGCAGGCGTCCCGGCTCCTGGCCGAGTGACCTCACGCCGTCCTCGCGCACCCGCACCCCCACCACGTCCACAGCAAGGAGACACGGCCTTGAAGGTCGCCGTAGCCCAGTTCGCCCCGACCGCCGACATAGGCGGCAACGTCGACACCATCGAGGAAATGGTCCGCGAGGCCGTGACCAAGGGCGCCGAACTCGTGGTCTTCCCCGAGGAGTCGATGATTCCGGCAGAGGCCGCGGCGCAGCCTCTGCGCGAGGTCGCCGAGAAGCACTGGCCCGTCTTCCTCGATGAGCTGTCCCGCATCGCGACCGCACACGGCACCGCGGTCATCGCCGGCGGCTACGAGGGCAGCGGCGCGGCTCTCCCCTACAACACGATCGCGGCCGTCTCCCACGAGGGCGAACTCCTCGGCCGCTACCGCAAGATGCATCTCTACGACGCCTTCGACTACCGGGAGTCCCGCGAGATCCAGCGTGGCGAGGACGGGCCCTGCGTGGTGCGCATCGGCGAGTTCAACGTCGGGCTGGTCAACTGCTACGACATCCGCTTCCCCGAGTTCACCCGCACCCTGGTGGAGATGGGCGCCGACCTCCTGTCGGTGTCGGCCGCCTGGGTACGCGGTCCGCTCAAGGAGGACCACTGGACCACGCTGCTGCGCAGCCGGGCCATCGAGAACACGTGCTGGCTGGTGGCGTCCTCGCTCACCACGCCCGACTGCATCGGGATGAGCATGGCCGTCGATCCGCTGGGCGTGGTCCGCGGCGCGCTCGGCGAGGAGGAGCGCGCCCTGTTCGTCATCGACGCCGACAAGCACCGCATCGACCGCGCCCGCACCGTGCTGCCGGTGCTCCGCAACCGCCGCATCATCATCGGACCGAGGTGACCACCAGCATGCCGATCGACTTCCGCCCGCTGGGCGAACTCCCGCCGCTCGACGAGTCGTTGGCCGCCCGGCTCGCCCAGGTCGACTTCCCCACCCTCGGCCACTACCTGGAGGAGGGCTTCTGCGATCCGGCGCTCCGGCGCATCGCCGGTTCCGGCAGACTCGTCGGCCGCGCGGTGACCGTGCGCATCACACCCACCGACTCCACGCTGCTGCACCACACGGCGAGCCTGGTCGGCCCCGGTGACGTGGTGGTGATCGACTGCGGCGGCGATCGCAGGCACGCCCCGCTGGGCGAGGTCGTCGTCAACGCCCTTCTCGCGCGCGGAGCGGCCGGCGCGGTGGTGGACGGCGTCTGCACGGACATCGACGCGCTGCGCGAACTCGGCCTGCCCGTCCACGCGTACGGCACCTCGCTGCTGACCACCAAGCTGCACGGCATCCCCGACGGCAGCGTGAACGCGCCGGTCGGTTGCGGCGGTGTGCCGGTCAGACCGGGCGACATCGTCCTGGGCGACGCCAACGGACTGCTGATCGCGCCCGCGGCGCGGCTGGCCGCCGTACTCGACGAGGCGCTCCTCGACGACGAGGAGGAACCCTCGCTCGTGGCCGAGCTCTACGCGGGCCAACCGCTCGGTGAGCTGACCGGGGCCTCCGCGACGGTGGCGAGACTGCTCGCCTCCCCCGCGACGCCCTAGCCGACGGCAGCCCACCAACTCACCCACTCGACAAGGAAGTTCCTCCCGTGTTTCTCAAGGCAGCCGTGAACGGCGGACTCACCCGGACCGACCACCCCTCGGTTCCCCTCACCCCTCGGGAACTCGCCGCGGACACCGCCGCGGTGATCGCCGCCGGCGCGGACGTCGTCCACCTCCACGTCCGTACCCCGGACGGGGGCCAGACCATCGAACCCGGCGCCCTGGCCGAGGTGTTGCGCGAGGTCCGTTCCGCGGCGCCCGGCGCGATCGTCGGCACCACGACGGGTCTGTGGACCTGCCGAGGTCCCGAGGAACGGTACGCGCTGGTCAAGGCGTGGGAGGTACTGCCCGACTTCGCGTCCGTCGCCTTCAGCGAGGAGGGCGCCGCCGAGACGGCGTCCCTCGTGGTCGCCCGCGGGATGGAGCTGGAGAGCGCTGTGTGGACCCTGGACGACGTTCCGGCGCTGCTGGCGTCGCCGACGCTGGGCGCGAACGTGCGGGTCCTGATCGAGCCGCAGGACAGCGACCCGTACACGGCCGTGGCCCACGCCCGCGAGATGGCCGCCCGTATCCGCGCGGCGGGCGTGACCTGCCCGCTGCTCTACCACGGTGAAGGCGCCACGACCTGGCCCGTGCTGCGCGCCGCCCTGGCGGACGGCCACCAGACGCGCATCGGCTTCGAGGACGGCGTCCATCTTCCTGACGGCGGGCTGGCCCCGGACAACAGCGCCCTGGTCCGCGCGGCCCGCGCCCTGGCGGACTGACCCGCACCCGCCGCCGGACGCCATGGTGCGCCGTGTGGGGCCGCTCCTATTGCGCCTGCCGCCTCGTCGCCCGGAGAGAGCGGTACGGTCCGTGCTGGTTGTGGGGGAACTTGGCGAGGGCGGCGGCCATGCCGCAGGTGTCGGTGGCGGCGGAGAGGACCAGGCCGCCTCCGATGGCCGCGGAGAACCAACGGGCGGGCCACCAGCGGGTGCCGGCGGCGAGGCCGAGGACGACGAGGGATCCGGCGGCGAGGCGGACCTGGCGTTCCATGGGCCAGCCGGGCGAGGCGTTGTCAGGGCGGTGGAGGGGGCGGCCTTCGCCGGCCCAGGCGGTGGTGCCGCCGGTGAGAGCGGTGGCGGGAATGTCGGCTGCGGCGAGTTCGGCGCGGGCCGTGGTGGAGCGGTTGCCGGAGGCGCAGACCAGGAGGAGGGTGCCGCGGGCGGCTGCCGTCCTGAGGGCGGGCAGTGCGGTGCGGAGGTGGTCGAGGGGGATGTTGTGGGCACCGGGAAGGTGGCCGGAGGCGTATTCGCCGGGCGTGCGCACGTCGATGACGGTGTAGTCGTCGAGGCGGGTGGCTGCCTGGGCGGGGATGAGGGCGGTGGGGGTGTTCATGCGCCGGTGGGTCCTTCCGTTGCGTCCGGGACCCGGTTGCTCGATCCCGTATGATACCCCTAGGGGTATTCATGGAGGTGGATGGTGGAGCTTGAGATGGCCGCCGACGAGCTGAAGTCGGTCCTCAATCGGCTGCGGCGGGCTCAGGGCCAGATCGCGGGGATCATCAAGATGATCGAGGACGGCCGGGACTGCGAGTCCGTGATCACGCAACTCGCCGCGGTCTCCCGCGCGTTGGACCGGGCCGGGTTCGCGATCATCGCGACCGGCTTGCAGCATTGCATGGCCGAGGGCGGCCAGGCAGCCGGTGACCGCGACGAGATGCGGGCCCGGCTGGAGAAGCTGTTTCTGTCCCTGGCCTGACGGACGCGGCGGCCGGGGCAGCCGGGGCGCTCATGCGATCACGTCGATCAGCATGAACACGGCCACCGCCAGGAGCACCCCGGCGAAGACTCTCTGCAAGGTGCCGCCGGAGACCTTGGCGCTGAGGCGCTTGCCGTCCCAGGCGCCGAGGATGGCCGCTCCGGTGAACGGTCCGATCAGCGTCCAGTCGAGACCTGGGCCGGTCCCGGTGCGGGCGAGCAGGGCGGCGAGCGAGTTGACGGTGATGACGAGCAGGCTGGTGCCCACCGCCCGCCGCATGGTCAGACCGACCACGCCCACCAGGGCCGGGACGGCGAGGAACCCGCCCCCGACGCCGAGGAACCCGGTCACCGAGCCCAGCCCGGCGCCCGCCCCGGCCGCCCTGCCGGGCCGTACCCGCTCCGGCGGCCGGGACGAGGACGGGCGGAACATCCGCAAGGCCGCCAGTGCCGCGATCACCGCGAAGGCGAAGGTCAGCACGGCTTCCGGCACCCGTCCCGCGGCGGCTCCCGCGAGGTAGGCGGGAATGATGCCCGCCGCGGCGAACGACGATCCGGCTTTCCACACGACGTGACCCTCGCGCGCGTGGGTGTACAGGGCGGTGGCGGAGGTGGCGGTCACGATGATCAGGCTGGCGGTGGTGGCCGCGGCCGGGCTGAAGCCGAGCAGGTAGATGAGCGCGGGCACGGCCAGGACGCTGCCACCGCCACCCAGGGCTCCCAGGGCGAGGCCGACGACGGCCCCGGCGATGAGGGCGAGAACGAACGCGGTCACGCTATCCGGCCGCTGTTCCCGCGTTGGTCGAGGACGGGGTATCCGGCTGCGGCCCACGCGTTCATGCCGCCCTCGACGTCGACGACCTGCCGGCCTCGTTGGGTGAGGAGTTTCGCGGCCTGCTGCGAGCGGTGTCCGCTGCGGCAGATCACCACCAGCTGTCGGTCGGAGGCTTCGACTGGCAGGCCGTCTCCGGCGACAAGTCTCGACAAAGGGACGGGAACGGCGCCCGGGACATGGCCTGCCGTCCACTCGGAGCTTTCGCGGACGTCCAGCAGGATCGCGTCCGGGGTGTCACCGGTGGTGCGGCTGTAGGCCTGGTCCACGCTGACGCGGGGCCGGCTGCGGCGGAAGAGGAACATCGGTTTTCTCCCCTGTCCTTTCTGTGAAGGGTGGGCCTTGTCGCGAGGTGCGGGTCAGCAGGTCGTCAGGGGCAGGCCGGCGTCGGCGGCGGCGCCGAAACCGTCGTCGACGGCGACGACGTCGCGGCCGGAGGCGTCCATCAGGGATGCGGCGATCGCGGCCCGCATACCGCCGGCGCAGTGCACCCACACCGTCCCGGGCGGGACCTCCGCGAGGCGGCCGTGGAGCTCGTGGATCGGGATGTGCACCGAGCCTTCGATCCAGCCGCCCGCGCGCTCGGCATCGCGGCGCACGTCCAGAACCACCACCCCGTCCCCACCGTGTGCGGCGAGTCCCGCGAAGGTCGACCGCGGGAAGGATGCCGGGGACTGACCTGCTGGCACCCAGTCGGCGGGGATGCCGGTGGTGGCCGCGGCCGGGCGGTCGATACCCACCCGGACCACTTCGCGCTGGGCTTCGGCGAGTTGCTCGGCGGATTCGGCGAGCAGAGTGACCGGTTTGCCCCAGGGGATCATCCAGGCGAGGTAGGTGGCGAGCTTGCCGTCGGCCTCGAAGTTGAACGACCCGGCCACGTGCCCTTCGGCGAACGCGACACGGTTGCGCAGGTCCACCACCCACTCGCCGGCCGCGAGGCGGGCGGCGATCTCATCGGCGTCCGCCACGGCGGGCGGGGTCAGGTCGAGCGGTGCGGGGCCTTCGGCGTTGGCCGGACCCATGTGGGCGTAGTAGCCGGGCACATCCCCGAGACCGGCCAGCAGGTCCGCGACGAAGGTGTTCACATCGACGGTCAGTGCGGTGTTCGCGCTCTTCTCCTTGCCGATCGTGGTCTCCTCCCCCTCCGACTGGGCTGCGGCGCAGAAGCTGCCGAAGCCGTGCGTGGGGAGCACCTGCGTCTCGTCGGGAAGATCGGAGACCAGGCGGTGGGCGGAGGCGTGCTGTGCGCGGGCCAGTTCCTCGGTCAGCCGCGGCTCGACCAGGTCCGGCCGGCCCACCGTGCCGATCAGCAGCGACCCACCGGTGAAGACGGCCCTGGCACACCCCGCCTCGTGCAAGGCGTAGGAAGTGTGGTGCGGGGTGTGCCCCGGGGTCGCTATCGCCCTCAGCACCACCTCGCTGCCGGGGTCGATGTCGACGGTGTCGCCGTCCGTCACGGGCACGCGGTCGAAGGTGACGTTCGCGCCGGCCGGTACGAGGTAGCGGGCGCCGGTGATCCGGGCGAGTTCCAGCCCGCCGGTGACGTAGTCGTTGTGGATGTGGGTCTCCACCACATGGGAGATCCGCACACCCCGCCGGGCGGCAGCCGCCAGGACCTGGTCGATGTCGCGGGGCGGGTCCACGGCCACGGCGGCGCTCTCACCGCCGGCCAGGTAGCTGCGATTGCCGAGACCTTCCAGCTCGATGGTGTCAACGAAGAACACGCCGGTACTCCTCACGCCGAAAATTACCCCGGGGGGTATCTGGTTCCACCGTAGCAGTAATACCCCCCGGGGTATATTTCGGATCAGGAGTCGGCCGAATCAGGCACCCGCCAGGCCTCGGACGCATCAGCGCACAGGACGAGCCGAAGGAGAACAGCCATGCCCCACAGCCACACCAGCGTGGGGAGGTGAACACGGGCTCCGCCGGACGGCTCGCGTCGTGCCTGTCGGGTCAGGATCCGCGCGCCAGCGAGCGCCGTCGGAAGGCGGCAGGGGATCCCGACGCGGTGGGCACCACGACCCTGCCCACCCGGCAGACAGTGCTCCACCTCAACCGCAAGGACCGGCAAGAGGCGAACTCGGTTACCCCACCGGTCCGTTCATGCCCTTGCGAAGAAACCCCGGGCTGCCGACCACCCCGCAGCGGTGACGTTCTCCCCGTACGTCCACGCCACCCCACGACTCGGATCGAGCCCCGGCCACCCTCGCCGTCCTGCTCGGCTCCGTAGCCCTGGGCCGCGCAGCCTTCGGTGTCCTTCTGGTCTTCGCCTACGGCCTGCTGCCCCGTCTCGGACCCACCGCGACAGCCCTCCTGGTCATCGCGGTCGGCCTCGGCCTCGCGGTCCGGGCAGTCACGGGAGCCGGGTGAGAGCCGGGGTGGTCACCGCCCCGGTTCCGTGTCGGCTCGGATCACCTCGGGCATCGTCGGCGGGACCATGACCTTGGGGGGCTCTGCGGCGAGGGTGAAGGTGATGCGGGCGCCGTCCTGGTACGCGGAATCGACGGCGATGGTGCCGCCGTGGAATTCGACGATCTTCTTGCACATGGCCAGGCCGATGCCACTGCCGTCGTAGGCGTCCTTGGTGTGCAGCCGCTGGAAGATCACGAACACCTTGTCCACGTACTCCGGGCCGATGCCGATGCCGTTGTCGCTCACCGAGAACCGCCACAGTGCACCGTCCTGGGCGGCGGAGACATGGATGACAGGCGGCTGGTCGGGGCGGCGGAATTTCACGGCGTTGCCGATCAGGTTCTGCCAGAGCATGCCCATCTGGGTGGAGTCGGCGACCAGCGAAGGCAGCGGATCGTGCGTGATGGTCGCCCCGGTCTCCTCGATGCTCATGCTCAGGGAGGACAGCGTCTGCCGCAGCACCGCATCGAGGTCGACGCTCTGGAGCTCGTGGTGGACCCGGCCGACGCGGGAGAAGTCCAGGAGGTCGTTGATGAGGACCTGCATACGGTTCGCGCCGTCGACCGCGTAGTCGATGTACTGGTCGGCCCGGGCGTCCAACTGGCTGCCGTAGCGGCGCTGGAGGAGCTGGGTGAAGCTGGAGACCTTGCGCAGCGGTTCCTGCAGATCATGGGAGGCGACGTACGCGAACTGCTCCAGTTCGGCGTTGGACCGCTGCAGGTCAGCCGCCTGTGCGTGGAGGCTCAGGCGGGCCTCTTCGGTGAAGGCCAGCTCGCGCACCAGGCGTCGGCGCATGAAGTCGATCTCGCCGCTGAGCCGGCGCAGGTCAGCCGGCCCGGTGGGGGTGATGGGATGGTCGAAGTCACCGTCGGCGACAGCGCGGGCATCCGTGCCGAGCTGGCCCAGGGGCGTGGTGATGCCCCGGCGCAGACCTTCGAAGACCAGCACGCTCAGCGCGGCGATGACGAGCGCGATCGCGGCGAAGACCCAGTTGCGCAGCCGCATCGTGGACGAGAGGTCCGCCGCGGCCTGTATCCGCTCCGCCCGCAGCCGGTTCTGCTGGCCGGTCAGGGCGGCACGGAGAGCGTCGAAGTCCTTCTTTCCCTCCGTGGCGCGTTGGGCGGCCAGCGGTGAGGGGCTGCCGGCCGGTGTGGCGGCGACCGGACGGGCCACCCGTGCCTGCCAGGTCTCCGCCGCGTCCCGTACGGCCTGCAGATCCTTCAGTCCGGCCTTGTCACCGTGGAGCAGCCGGGTCAGTCGTGCGGTGATGGTGGCCTGGTCGGTGAGCCCCTGCCGGTAGGGCGTGAGGAAGTCGGCGGTGCCGGAGAGGCCGTAGCCGCGAATGCCGGTCTCCTGGTTCAGCAGCGCCGCTTCCAGTTGCAGTGACGCGCTCAGGGCCGGAGATCTCACGTCCACGAGGTTCTCGGTGATCGATGCCGTCCGTTGCAGCATCCATGCTCCGGTCACTCCCAGGAGAGTCAGAGCGGTCAGCGAGACGACGGCCCCGGCACGCAGCCAGCGCCGGGTCGTCCAGGTGGCGAACGCGCCCGCGCGCGCTCTCGTGCTCCCGCTCATCCCGAGTACCCCTCCACTGCGCCTGCCGCCTGCACCATGAGCAGGCAGCGGCCACTGTAGAGGATGTGTGACAACCATAGTTGTCGTACTGTCAGGCCGGGGCCTAAGGTTCGGACCATGCCCGGCAAGGACTTCGCTCCGCAGACCACCCCCGAGGAGACGGCGGCCGTCGCGGACGCCGCGCTCGGCCGGCTCGCGCGCCGCCTCGCCCTCCAACTGCGGGACGACATCACGCTCCCAGCGCAGGAGGAGACGGATCCCGCGGCTCCGGCACTGACCATGCTGTACCTGCTGGACCAGCTCCAACAGGCCGCCGAACGCCTCCAACGGGACGCCGCCGTCTCCGCCGCCCGCGCGGGAGCCGGCTACCCACAGATCGGCGCCGCCTGCGGCCTGACCCGCCAAGGCGCGCGACGCCGCTGGCCGGGACTCTTCCACCACTCTTCCGAAGCACCCCTGGAGCATCCGATGATGACCACCCCCGCACGGCCCTTCGACGTTCTCCTCGTCGAGGACGACATGGCCGATGCCCTGCTCATCGAGGAAGCCCTCAGCGAACGCGGCGCCCGCAACCTGGTTCAGGTCACCGACGGGGTCGCCGCGCTGGAACACCTCCGCGACGCCACCAGCGCGCGCCCCGACCTCATCGTCCTGGACCTCAACATGCCCCGCATGAACGGTCGGGACCTGCTCCGGATCCTCAAGACGGACGTGAACCTCCAGACGATCCCCGTCGTCGTGCTCACCACCTCCACCGCACCCGACGACGTCGCGGGCGCGTACAGCAGCCACGCCAACGCCTACGTGAGCAAGCCCGTCAACCTGGACGAGTTCGAACACGCCGTCCGGAGCATCGACGCCTTCTACCTGGACACCATCACCCGCCCGCCCCGCCCCTGACACCCCTGCGTTCAGCGAGAGCAGCGCCGGTCCGCGGCGCGCCGTCGCGAACGCCGACCGCCGTCCCCCGACCGCGCGAAGAAACCCCCTGTCCACGTCCCCGCACGCCTGCGTGCGGGGACTTGCTCAACCGCGTGGCGGCCCTGCGCGCGAGCCTCACCCGGCGGTCCGTGCCCCGGTGAGCCGCACTCGCCCTCGCCGACGCCGATCCCACCCGGCTCCCCGCCTCGCTCACCGCCGATGGCGGCCGGCGGGCACGCGGGCGATGCCTGCCCTTCCTCCTCCTCTCGGCCTGCCTCGCCCTCCCCGCAGTGGTGTCCGTCCTGCAGCCGAGACCCTCCCCTTGCTCCGGTGAGCCGACCCGTACAAGCCGTATGAGAAGGCGGCTGAGAAGGCGACGCTCCGGCCGGACGTGTTTTCGCGGCCCATTTATTTGCTAGATTGCGCAACTATGCAATTGGGGATCGAGTTCCTGCCCCTCCTGTCCGTGTACGGCCGCGGGCACGCGGCCGGAGTACCTCGGCCCGGCCCGACGGGCCCGACCGTTCGTGGGAGTGGGAAATGAGCGACCTGCGGGACGGCCGAGGCGGCCAGCCGACGCGCGGCCGTACCACCGGCGCGTCCGAGCCGCGTCCATCCCGTTCCGGCGGCGCGCGGGTACCGGGCGGCCGGGCCGCGAACAGGGGCGCGGGCCGTTCACGTGGCGGCGGGTCGTCGCGGCGGGCTCGTCCCGTGCGGCGGGGACGGCGGGTGCTGCGGATCGTCGGGATGTGCCTGTCGGTCCTGGTGCTGGCGACGGCGGGTGCGGGCTGGTGGTTCTACCAGCATCTGAACGGCAACATCAACAGCCTCGCGCTGGACGGCAAGGGCGGTTCGGAGACGGCGGACGCCTTCGGCCGCACGCCGATCAACATCCTGGTGATGGGATCGGACGGCCGTACCAGCGCGGCGGACTGCAAGCTGGGCGGCGGCTGTTCGAAGACCGGCGTGCAGAGCGGCAACGGGAACGCCGACGTGGAGATGGTGGTGCACATAGCGGCGGACCGCTCCAACGCCACCGTCATGAGCATCCCCCGCGACACCATGACGAACATCCCGGCCTGCAAGGACCCGGACGGCAGCGCCTCGACGGCCGGGTACTACGGGCAGATCAACAGCGCGTTGCGGTACGGGCCGGCGTGCCAGGTGGACACCGTCCACCGGCTGACCGGCATCCCCATCGACCACTTCGTCAAGCTCGACTTCTCCGGTGTGGTGAAGATGTCCGACGCGGTCGGCGGGGTCTCCGTCTGCGTCAGCGACAACGTCTACGACACCTACTCGCACCTGAAGCTGTCCAAGGGCACGCACACCCTCAAGGGCGAGGCGGCGCTCCAGTTCGTCCGCTCCCGGCACGGCTTCGGTGACGGCAGCGACCTGGGCCGTACCGTCTCCCAGCACATCTTCCTCTCCGCGATGATCCGCAAGTTCAAGAGCGCGGGCACACTCACCGATCCCGCGGCGGTCTACAGCCTCGCGGACGCGGCCACCAAGGCGCTGACCGTCGACGACGGCCTGGGCAGCGTCAAGAAGCTGATCGGACTCGCGGCCGACCTGAACAAGGTCCCCGCCAAGCGGATGACCTTCACCACCATGCAGACCGCCCCCGACCCGTCCGACAGCAACCGCGTGGTGGTCGGCGCCGGAGCCAGGAGCCTGTTCGCCACCATCGCGGGCGACCAGTCGCTGACCACCGACTCCGGCAAGAAGTCCGCGGCGGCATCGGCGACAGCCACCTCCTCGCCCGTGCCCGCCTCCGAGATCGCCGTGACCGTCGAGAACGGCACCACCGTCACCGGTCGCGCCTCCGCCATCGCCACCGCGCTGACCGGACAGGGCTTCAACTCCGGTACCACCACGGTCAATGCGCCCAGCGCCGCCGCCACGACCACACTGACCTACGGCACCGGCCAGAAGGCCGAGGCCCAGACGGTCGCCGAGGCGCTGGGCCTGCCCTCCTCCCGCTTGAAACAGGGCACCGGCACGGGGCTGACCCTGGTGATCGGCAGCGACTGGACCAGCGGCACCAGCTACCCCGGCGGCACGTCCTCGCCCACGTCCCCGTCCTCGTCGTCGTCCGCATCCGGTGATGCACAGGCCGCGGTGTCCAACGCCCATGCCTCCACCGCGGACGAGGCCAAGGCCTGCGCCAAGGTGAGCACTTACAAGACGGTGTCCGTCAACGGGGTCGCCATGACACCGTCCCAGGCGTACGCGGCGGCGAGCGACAAGCCCGACTCCGCCCGATGACCCGGGCCGGAGCGCCGCCAAGGAGCCGCACGGCGCGCGGCGGTGGAGGCGTCTCCACGCATCGCCGCTCGCCTGCTGGACGACGTGATCCTGGGCCTGTCACCCCTGTCAGCCCTGCGGCCCGGCGCCCGGTGCGAGCGCGCCGAAGGTGACCAGTGCGAGCAGCGCGATGCCGAGCAGGATCCGGTAGACGACGAACGGGGTGAAGCTGTGCCGGGAGATGAACTTCATGAACCAGGCGATCACGGCGTAACCGGAGGCGAAGGCGATGAAGGTGGCCCACAGTGTCGGTCCCCAGGCCGGTGCCGTCCCCTCACCGATCTTCAGGAGTTCCAGGCCGCCGGAGGCCAGCACGGCCGGCACGGCGAGCAGGAAGGAGTAGCGTGCGGCGGCTTCCCGGCTGTAGCCCATCATCAGTCCGGCGCTGATCGTTCCGCCGGATCGGGAGACGCCCGGGATCAGGGCCAGGGACTGGGCGAAGCCGAAGCCGAGGGCCTGGGGCAGGTTCAGCTCGCTGATCGGTTTGGCGGAGCGGATCGCGCGGGTGCGGTCCGCGAACGCCAGGACGACGCCGAAGACGATCAGCGCACTCGCGGTGATCCGAAGGTCCCGCAGTCCGGTCCCGATGGCGTCCTGGAACGCGAGGCCCAGCACGGAGATCGGCACGGTGCCCACGATCACGAACCAGCCCAGGCGCGCGTCGGGATCCTTGCGCCGTTCGCGGACGACCAGCGAGACGCTCCATGCCTTCACGATCGCCGCGATGTCGCGCCGGAAGTAGATGAGTACGGCGCTCTCCGTGCCGAGTTGGGTCACCGCCGTGAACGCCGAGCCCGGGTCGCCCCAGCCGGCCAGGGCGGAGAAGACCCGCAGATGGGCGCTGGACGAGACGGGCAGGAACTCGGTCAGCCCTTGCAGCAGGCCGAGCACGGTGGCATGAAGCCAGGTCATGTGGGGGCTCTCCGAGGATCGTTCGGCAAAGGGCGGGTCAGGATTCGCCTTTGCCCGTAGGGCTCATGCGCGAGGGAGGACTACCGCCCTCCCACGGTTGTACAGTTGCGCAATGTAGCAACCATTAGAACGGTCATTGGAACAGAGTGAAGGGACGGGCCGGATGCTCCGCAACGGACTGGAACCGTGGCACCTGCTGGTCGTGGCGATCGTGGTCATCGTGCTGTTCGGCTCGAAGAAGCTGCCGGAGGCCGCCAGAGGACTGGGCAAGTCGATGCGCATCCTCAAGAGCGAGGCCAAGGCGATGAAGGACGACGATTCCCCGCGCCCCGCCGGGCACACGGCCGAGGGCCCCGTCGGCGAGCCCGCCCAGCGAGTCATCCAGGCGGCTCCCGGCGAGACCGACAAGGCCCGCACGGCCTCCGAGAGCTCGCCCGCCGCCTGAGTCCCCCGCAGGGCGAGGCGTCTGCCGGGTCCGCGGTCAGCGGGCGGTGCCCCGACCGCGGACGGCCGACGCAGCCGCCGGCGAGCAGGCATGGCACCGCGTCCCGGCGCGGGTTCCCGGCGCCATGAACGCCTCGCCGCCTGTGCCGGTGGGCCCGATGGCGAAGTCGCGGGCACTCGCGCGATGACGGCCGGCATCGGGTTCACGGAGTTCATGGGGTCCTACGCCCGCCGTCCGAGGTGCGGGGAACTCCGATGCGGCCACAATCGTTTTACGAGTCCATTACCGAAAGAGGAGTTCCGGCCTTGTCCGCCAGATCGACGGACCCCTCGGGGCACAGTCCCCGACCATCCCGCCCTCGGAAGCTTGATCGCGGCACACGGCGGGGTGGTGTCCTGTGAGTGTCGCGAGCGCCCTCCTGGGCGTGCTTGCCGTGTTCGTGCTGACCGCCGCCACCGGGTACTTCGTCGCCCAGGAGTTCGCGTACGTCTCCGCCGACCGCCTCGCCCTCGCTCGCGAGGCCGAGAAGGGCGACAAGAAGGCCGCCCGGGCGCTGAAGGTGCTGGAGCGGCTGTCGTTCATGCTGTCCGGCGCCCAGCTCGGTATCACGGTCACGGGTCTGGTGGTCGGCTTCATCGCCGAGCCGTCGGTCTCGGCACTGCTCAAGCCGGCCCTCTCGGGACTCGGCCTTCCGGACGCGGCCGTGAGCGGTGTCTCCGTGGTTCTCGCCTTCGTCGGTGCCACGGTCGTGCAGATGGTGCTGGGCGAACTCGCCCCGAAGAACCTCGCCATCGCCGTCCCTGAGCGGCTGGCCAAGTCGCTGGCCGGTTCCACGCTCGCCTATCTGAAGGTCGTCGGCCCGCTGGTGCACGTCTTCGACGGGGCGGCGAACAGGTTGCTGCGCCGGGTCGGCATCGAGCCGGTCGAGGAGCTGCACCACGGCGCCACCCTGGAGGAACTCAGCCAGCTGATCGGTGAGTCCCACGAACAGGGCGAACTGCCCAAGGACACCGCCGAACTCCTCGACCACGCGCTGGAGTTCTCCGACCGGAACCTGGACGAGGTGATGGTGCCGAGGGCGGACGCGGTCTTCGTCCGCAAGGACGCGTCAGCCGCCGAGGCGGTCGACCTGATCGCCAAGCACGGCCACTCCAACTACCCCGTACTGGGCGACCACCCCGACGACGTCACCGGGGTTCTCGGAGTGCGGGAACTGATGGGGCTGCCCGCCGACCGGCTGGCCGGCACGACCGCGGGCGCCCTCGCCCGACAGCCTCTGCTGCTCCCCGACACGCTCCCGCTGCCGGAAGCCGTACAGCACATGCGGGAACAGGACGACGAGTTCGCGGTCGTCCTGGACGAACACGGAGGTGTGGCGGGCATCGTCACCTACGAGGACATCGCCGAGGAACTGGTCGGCGACATCGCCGACGAGAGCGACACCATCACCGAACTCGCTGCGGCGGACGGCGCGGGCTGGCTGGTGGACGCCGGCCGCCGGCTGGACGAGGTGGCCGAGGCCACCGGCATCGAACTGCCCGAGGAGGAC
Source organism: Streptomyces sp. NPDC090083 (assembly GCF_044747445.1). Lineage (NCBI taxonomy): Bacteria > Bacillati > Actinomycetota > Actinomycetes > Kitasatosporales > Streptomycetaceae > Streptomyces > Streptomyces sp. NPDC090083. The sequence goes on from NZ_JBIVED010000005.1 coordinate 364,106, forward strand.
GACTTCGACACGGTGGCGGGCCTGATCGTGGACCGGCTGGGCCGCTTCCCGGCCGTCGGCGACCGCCTCGCCGTCGAGACACCCGACGGCGGCCGGGCCGTGATCGACGTCCTCACCCTGGACCGACACGTGCCCGAGCGCGTGCGGGTCGAGCACTCGGCCGGGCGGACGGAGGACCAGGCATGAGTTTCCCGATGGCGCTCTTCGTCACCGTGCTGCTGCTGATCGGCAGCGGATTCTTCGTCGCCGCCGAGTTCGCGCTCGTCGCGGCCAAGCGGCACCGGATGGAAAAGGCGGTGGCCGAGGGACAGCGCGGCGCGAAGGCGGCCCTGTCCGGCATGCGCGAGCTGTCGCTGATACTGGCCGGCGCCCAACTCGGCATCACCATCTGCACCCTGGGCCTGGGCTCGGTCTCCAAGCCGGCCATCTCCCACGAACTCGACCCGCTGCTGCACAAGTTGGGCCTGCCGAGCGCCATCAGCTACGGCATCGCGTTCGCCGTGGCGATGATCGTGGTGGTCTTCCTGCACATGGTGATGGGCGAGATGGCTCCCAAGTCCTGGGCCATCGCCCACCCGGAGCGCTCGGCGATGCTGCTCTCGCCACCCTTCCGGGCGGTGGTGAAGGTCGTACGCCCCCTGCTCTCGGTCCTCAACAGGATCAGCAACGCCCTGGTACGGCTGTGCCGGGTCACCCCGCGCGACGAGCTCGCCTCGGTCCACAACCGGGAACAGCTCACCCACCTCGTCGAGGAGTCGCAACGGCTCGGCCTCATCAGCAAGAAGGACTCCGAGCTGATCACCAGCTCGCTGACCGAGCCGCAGAACCCGGTCGGTGACCTGCAAGTGCCCGCCGCCCGGATCACCTCGGTCGACGCGGGAGCGGAAGTGGACGCCGTCCTGGCGACCGCCGCCGCACACGACCGCAACCGCCTCCTGGTCCGCGACGGAGACCGTGTCATCGGCTCCGTCCACGCCCGCGACGCGCTGATCGCCCGGACCCGGGGACGGACGGTCACCGCCCGCGATCTGGCCCGTCCCGTACCGGAGTTGACCGACCAGGACACCATCAGCCACGCCATCGAGCAGCTGCGACAGCGCCGTGCCTCCCTGGCCGTCGTCCGCGACGCGACCGGCCGGCTCACGGGCATGGTCACGCTGGACGACCTGCTGGCCCGCCTGCTGTATCCACAGGCGGCGTAGCGGCCGACCGGGCAGTACGGAGATCCGCTGGAGCGGAGGACATCGGGACGGCCGACGTCCTTGTGGCGCCCGCGCGGCATCGCGGGCGCCACGTGGGCGCGGACATCCGTCACGGGGCGAAGAAGTCCAAGGCCTGCAGGGGCAGTTCACCCGGGCCAACGCCCGCCAATCCCACCTCGCGGTGCAGCCGCCGGGGGCTACCGGCCCGCGGCAGGGGTCTCGGCGAAGCGCTTCTTGTACGCCTTGACGAAATGGCTGCTGTCGGCGAAGTGCCAGCGGGCGGCGATCTCGGAGACCGTGAGGCGTGTCGAGAGCAGCTCTGCCCTGGCGCGTTCGAGCCGGCGTTCGCGTACATAGGCCATGACCGATGACGTTCCCCCTTGACCGAAGGCGCGGTAGAGGGTGCGGACGGACACGTTCAGAGCGGTCGCGATCCCCCCGGGGTCGAGGTCGGGGTCGGCTAGCAGCCTGGCCTCTATGTGGTCCATGGCCGCTCTGAGCAGCGCGGGCGCGAACTCGGCGTCGTCGATGGTCTGGTCGTTCAGCAGTCCTCTGAACAGTTCCAGAGTCGCGTTGCGGGCAGCGCCCGAAGCGGCGGCGCCGAGCCCGTCCGCCAGTTCCGTCCAGAGACGGAGGTGGGCCAGCAGAAGGGCCGCGGCGGGCGACGCCTGATCCGCGGTGACCGCTCGCCTGTTCTTCGGGAAGCGGATCTCGCTCGCGGGAAGGACCAGGGTGATCGCGCGGGTGCCGGGTGCGACCTCGAAGTCCCAGAGATCCTCGTTCCTCCGCACGCACAGGGTTCCGGCCGCCGCCGTCGCTCGCCGGCCTCCCGTGGCGAAGCGCCACTCCCCGCTGAGCGTCACGCTTGTCACGATCCGGTCCTCCAGGTGCCCGCCCGGGCCTCCGGTGCCCCCTGCGACCGCGTCGCTGTACTGGTCCTCCAGGAAGATGTCGAGCAGGTTCTGCTTCCAGATACGGGCGCGGTACGTGCCTTCGCTGTGACGTGGCAGCCGCATCGGCGGAGCCGGTACCGACTCCCCCGCCTGGCGCCGCCACTCATCGAGAAGCACGCGGTTCCGGTTCTCGTTCGCGTACGGCACGGTGACGTCGACCACGGGTGCGGAAGGACTTCCGATCCGCCACGGGGACACGGTGGCTGCGGTGCTCATCCGGATCAAGCTACCCCTCCCCATGATCACCGCCCCGGCCAGGCCCACCTTTCGGTTCTGGGTGGCACGGAAGTACCACCCACGGGGCCGACTGGTACAAGCCGTCGGCGTACGGGCCTCGTCATCATGGTCGGGCGACCCTCGCCGCCCGGCACAAGTGGGTTGTCGCGTCGTCTCTGGGACGAGCAGGCTCCGCCGGGCCTTCGGGGCCGGGTCCGGCCGCCGCGGTCGCACTGCCTGTCCAGGTCCAGTTCACTCACCAACGGGAGCATTCGGTGTCCGATTCAGTGGTGGCTCTCTTCGAGAGTCTGGTCGGCGCCGAGCCACCGCACGACGTTCCCGTCCTGTTCGACACGGCGTGCGTGATGGGTGGGAGCATCGCGGGGCTCCTCGCCGCACGGGTGCTCTCCGACCGTGCGCGCAGGGTCGTCATCGTCGAGCCCGACGACCTGTCGGCGGAGGCCGAGCCGCGCTCCGGGGTGCCCCAGGGCCACCAGGTGCACACGCTGCTGCCGGCCGGCCGACTGTGGATCGAGCGGTGGCTCCCAGGCGTTTCGCGGGAGGCTCAGGCCCGGGGCGCGTCGCTCGTCGGACCCGACAAGCAGTTCGTCGGCCACGACGACATCCGGCAGATCCCGGACGGCGCGGATCACCAGTTCCTCGCGGTCGGGCGTCCTCTGCTGGAACGCCTCGTCCGGGGCCGGGTCACCGCCCTGCCCAATGTCTCGGTCCTGCGGGCGCGGGCGACCGGGTTGCGGTACGGCGACGGCTCCGTCATCGGCGTGCGCTTCGCCGGGCCCGGGACCGGAGAGCGGGCGGAGGGGGTCCTCGCGGCGGACTTCGTCGTGGACGCGATGGGCCGCTCCAGCAGGCTGTCGAACTGGCTCGGGCTGGACGGTTACGACCAGCCCCGGCTCGAACGGCTGGAATCCCCGGTCAACTACGCGACCGCCCTGTTCGAACGCCGGGCGACGTTCTCCGAGCTGGACGTGGCGACCGTACTGCAGCTGTTCACGCCTCGGTATCCGTCGGGCGGAGTCTCCGTCGCGGCGGCGACCGCGGTCGAGGCACAGCAGTGGCTCGTCATGCTGATGGGCTACGGCGACAACCGGCCCGGCAGGACGACCGACGAGTTCCGTGCGCGCTGTTCCTCGCTGACGACGGTTTTGCGCGATGTCACCCGCGGCGACGTCACCCGCGAGGTGGTGACATACCGTCAGGCGGACAGCAGACGGCGGCACTTCACCGAAGCAGGCCGTCTGCCGGCGCGCCTTGTCAGCGTTGGGGACGCCGTGGCCTCCTTCAACCCGGTCTACGGCCAAGGCATGAGCTCTGCCGCCCTGCACGCCTCCTGCCTGGCCTCCTACCTCGGCAGCGGTCCCGACCTCGACGCGGCGGCCACGGACTTCTTCCGACTCCAGCAGGTGGTCGTCGACGCGGCGTGGGCGGTGTCCGCGGGAGGTGACGCCGCCCGCATCGACGCCGAGAACGGCACCGAGGTGCCGGAGGAGGTGCGGCGGCAGCGGCGGCTGATAGAACACATCGTCGGCGCCGCTCTCATCGACGCGGATGTGTCACGAGCCTTCAACAACGTCTCCTACATGCTGCGTCACCCCAGCACGCTGTTCGACCCGGAGCTTCTGGAGAAAGCGGCGGCCGCCACCGAAGGGGCCGCCACCGAAGGAGCCACCACCGAAGGAGCCACCAAAACATGACGGACACCACGATCGACCAGTACATCGGCACATTGATACATCGACATATCGGCCTGTAGGACCGAGGCACATCGGCCTGCCGGACCGGGCGGGGCCGTGCACGACGACTCGGCGCTCGAAGAGCAGCTGACCTTGTTCGCCGCTGCCGCGGCGGGCAACGACTAGGGAGAGGTGCAGACACATGGGGCGCAATGGCGTCATCGACGAGGCCGGAACGGGACCGCTCGGGCAAGGAGACTCGTCGATTCCCGCGCCGAACGAGGTGGAGGGAGGTGTCTCAGGGGAGCGGCTGGTGCTGTTCACCGATGCAGTGACCGCGATCTCCATCACGCTGCTCATCCTGCCCCTGGTGGACCTCGTCCCCGAGGCTGCGTCCGCCCATGAAGGCGCGAGCGAGGTGATCACCGGTCACCTCGACCAGATCTGGAGCTTCCTCCTCAGTTTCGCGGTCATCGCGAACATCTGGCAGGAGCACCACCGGAGCTTCTCGACGGTCAGCACGGCCACCCGTCCCTTCCTGGCGTGGAACATGGGGTGGCTGCTGTCGGTCGTGGTGCTCCCGCTCCCGACGGAAATGATCGGCGCCTTCGGCCGCGACAGGTTCGTGGCGGCGTTCTACTACGCGACGCTCCTGATCGGCATGGTGTGCCGACTGGCCATGTTGAAGGTCCTCAAGGGCAACCCGGGGATGGTCGAGGGCGATGGCGAAGAGACAGGCCCGAGGATCGGGCGCCTGTACACCGAGAGTTGCGTCACCGTGATCGTCACGGTCGTCGCGTTCGCCATCGCCCTCGCCGTGCCGTTGCTGCAGTACTACAGCCTTCTGCTCCTCATCCTGCCGGGACGGCTGCGCTTCACGGGCCGGCGCCGCTCGCGCTGATCAGAGGAACGCCGGGTGTCCGGTACCGGCCCCGAGCCGCGGGGCAATCCGCCCTGCGGCTCGGCGAAGCGGAGTCAGAATCGCCGCCCCGAACTTCACGGCATCCCCGTGATGTCAGGTGGCGTGCCGCACGTTGCGGACCAGCCACATCAGCAGGGCGTCCAGGTCGGCGGCGGCCGAGAGGACCCGGTCGACCGCCTTGGGCGTGTGCAGCCACTCCTCGCAACCGAGAGGACGGGCGGCGATGAGCGAACGGTGGCGGAGCAAGTCCACACGTGAGTGGTCCGTCGGATAGCCACGCGGGACGCGTTTCATCACGTCCCCGGAGATGTCGTAGCCCTTCTTCCGCAAGTCCCCGACGATGGCGGACAGTTCGCGGCCACTCCCCTCGGAGGCAACGGCTTTCCGGAACGTGTCCACCTGACCGCGATCGGGGTACCACCAGGCGCCCTGGATCCGCAGACCGTCCAGGTCGAACCGGAGACCGATCTCGATCTTGCGGCCGAGTCGGATCACCGCGCCCTGGTGCTGCCACCACCAGGAGTCGGTGCGGTAGTGCCAGACGGAGAAGTCCTCGTACCGGGGATCGGTGTCCGCGACCTCGCCGAGCAGGGCGATCATCGGCTGCCGGATCAGGCGCTCGCGGTCCAGGCGGCAGCGCTCGCGCGTCGCGTGGCTCGGTTCGCCCTGGAGCTCCCACAACACGTCCATGGCCTGCTGGGGCCAGCCGGTGAACTGTCCGCGCATGCGCGCAGGTTAACCCACCCGCGATCTGCGCGCGCCGCGAGTGAGCCGGAGGGGGAGCGTTGGTCTCGTCGCCGTCAGGGATGGCCGGGAGTCGGGTGGGTCCAGTGGATCGGCTTGCCGAGGCTGCGAGCGCATGCAATCTCACAGCGGGCCACGCGCTGAGCGACTCTGCCAGGATCGCAGGCCCGCTCCTTCGTGAAGGCCCCACCAGGCGCTCGGTCCTTGCCGTGCCGACCCACTGGGCACAGACCCACTGGGCTGTCGGACTCAGCAGCTGGTGAGCCACTTGTGGGACAGCACCTTCAGGCCGGGGCCGCCGCTGACGCCAGGGCCCTTCACGCCCTGCCCTATGCAGCCGAGGTACCCCGAATAGCCCGTACCGGAGTAGAGGCCGACACCCGCGTACGAGGAAGAAGTCCCGTTGTTGAAGACGGACTTGACGTTACGGTCGTCCGCCCACGAGCACGACACGGTCCCGCTGGTCCAGTCGCTGTCGGCGTTGCTCCAACTGCACCGGTTTCCCGTGTAGTTGATCTGATCCCAGACACACAGGCTGCCGGAAGGACAGCTCGCGGCGGCTTCGGCCGAACCCGGTGCCAACAAGCCCAGAGCCGCCACCGTGGCGGCGACGACGGCCGCGCTCATGGTCCTGCGGACGGTGCGTGTGGTGACGTTCATTCAAGGTCCTTTCCCACAAGTGATCCTTCCGGCCACGAACACGTCCCGGGCCGGCCCCCTCGGCGATGGGTGCACCGATCGTGGGACGCCCACCTTGCGCCGACCTGGCGAAAACCTTGCCCGGCCCATACGCCCCTGCCGTGACGTGTGCGCAGCCCAGGTGAGGCCGTCGACCGGGTGGACGGACCGGGCAGAACGGACCTTCGGCTTCCGACCACCGGGCCCGCGCACAGCGGCGACGCCCACCCGTACCGCCCTGCACCGCCGACGCACGCCCACCGGCCCACCCCACTCATCCACCCGATAACAACCTTCCGGCGGACAGAAGTGCAGGAAACGCTGAACGCACGCCGGCACTCGACTAGCCTCGTCCTTCCATGGGGCCGAACTGACGTACGGCGCAGATCACTTCGGGGGTTCCGTGTCAGAACAGCGGCCGTTGCCGGCGGACTTGGCAATGAGCGAGGCCGCCGCGCTCCGCCGGACCGGAGCGTCACCTCTACGCCCCGCCGACCCGCACCGCATCGGCCCCTACGTGCCGATCGCCCTGCTCGGCAGCGGCGGGATGGGGCGGGTCTATCTCGCCTGCCCGGCGGACGACAGCCCCGGTCTGGTCGCGGTGAAGGTGATCAGACCCGAGTACGCGGACGATCCCGCCTTCCGGCGTCGGTTCGAGCGTGAAGCCTCGTTGTACGAACGGGTCAGCACGGCGCACACGCCGAAACTGTGCGGCACCGGCTTCCAGGACGAGTTGCTGTGGATGGCGACCGAGTATCTGCCGGGGCTGGATCTGGCCCACGCCGTACGTGAACTCGGCGCCCTGGACACGGCCGCGGTCTGGCGTCTGGTGGCGGAGCTGGGACAGGCCCTGGCCGACCTCGCCGCCGCGCGGATCGTGCACCGGGATCTGAAGCCGTCGAACGTGCTGATGACCGTCGGAGGCGCGCATCTGATCGACTTCGGCATCTCGAAGGCCGTGGACGCCAGCAACATCACCGGCACGGGTATCCGGGTGGGAACTCCGGCCTACATGTCGCCGGAACACCTGAGGACCGGGCAGTCCGACACCGCGTCGGACGTGTTCTCCCTCGCCGGAACGCTCGTGTACGCGGCGGCGGGACGTGCCCCGTTCGGTGACGGCACCGGAGTCGACGTCATGCATCGGGTGGCGTTCGAGGAGCCGGACCCTGAGCTGATCGCCGTGATCTCGGCGGCGGACGCCGAGTTGGGCTCGCTGCTGACCTCCTGCCTGGCCAAGGAACCCGAACGGCGGCCCACAGGGCAGGACTTGATCGACACCGCCAGGACGCGCATCGCGCCCACGGTGTGGCCCGAGCCGCTGGCCGACCAGTTACTGGTCCGGCAGCGAGCGTACGAGATCTTGCACCGGCTTCCCGCCGCATCACGAGCAGGCTTCCGGTCCAGGGACGTCCCGCCGAGGGCGACTCCGTCGGCCGCGGCGCAGGTAGGCCGGCCTGTTCCGCCCGCTCCGGCTCCGCCGGACGTGGCTGCCGACGCAGTCTCCAGTGCACCCACGGCAGGCCCGCGGCAGACCAAGGTCGGCGCCCGTCTCCCGAAGAGACTGATCTGGGCCATCGCCACGGGCATCGCCGTCTGCGCGGTGACCGCAGGAGTCCTGTGGTCCCACCATCTCGACGCCCCGCCCGCCGCTTCCGCGCCCGGCACGGACTCCGGCTCAGGCTCCGCCTCCGGCCGGACCACCGGCCACACAGTGCCCGGCAGCTCGACCGTTTCCCCGAAGCCCGGCGCGTCGGAGGCGAAAGCGGCCTCCGGCAAGAGCACGGACGGCGGCGCCACGAACCCGAACGGTGTCGGCACAACCGTAGAGAACCCGGGGTCCGTCACGACGGCGGCCGGGGGCACATCCGCCGCTCCCGGTGACGGCCCTGGCCCCGGACCCGGCCCCGTCTCCACCGCCTCGGACGGCACGGCTCCCTCCGCGTCCCCGAGCACGGTGGCCTCCACCGAACCCGCGACTCCCGCCTGGATCTCGGACTGCACGTACTACGCCGGCAGCAAGCGCACCGTTCCCGGGGACACTGGCAAGCGTGTGCTCCAGGTGCAGTGCATGCTGGCCAAACGCGGATACGACATCGGGAGCACGGGCGTGGACGGCGACTACGGTGCCGGAACCGAGTCGGCGGTGCGGAGCTTCCAGAGCGACAAGCAGCTGGCCGTCAACGGCATCATGAATCACAAGACCTGGCTCGCCCTGCGCAGCACCGAGTGAAGCGCCGGCCCCGCTAGCGATCACCACGTCACGCACCACGTCACCCGCCACATCGAGCGGGACTTCAGCGTTCCACGCCGAGAACCCCGAGGCCCTGGCCGTCGACAGGTGCATCCGCACCGCCGTGCCGCGCGGAAGTGGAGACGTACGGCGAACGTAGAGACGTAGAGACACAGACACGTAGAGACGTGGGAGGCCTCAGGTGACCGGTGAGCGAGCGTCTCGGCGGTGGGACGTGGTCGTGGTGGGTGGCGGGCTGGCCGGTCTGGCCTGTGCGCGGGATCTGTGTGCGCGAGGGCTGCGGGTACGGCTGCTGGAGGCCGGGGACCGGGTCGGCGGCCGGATGCGGACCGACCGGGTGGAGGGGTGTGTGGTGGACCGGGGATTCCAGGTGTTCAACACGGCCTATCCGCAGGTGCGCGCCCATCTTCCGCTCCGGGAGCTGCGGCTGCGGGCGTTCACACCGGGGTTCCTCGTGCACGACGGCGGGCGGCGGCTGCGGTTCGCCGACCCGACGCGCGCGCCCCGGCAGGCATGGCGCGGTGTCGCCGGCGGGCTGGCCGGGCCACGCGATCTGGCGGCCCTGGCCGCGCTGACCGGCTTCGACGCACTGGCGCCGGCCGCTCTGGTCCGGCGGCCGCACGACACGTCCACGCGACGGGCGCTGACGGCAGCGGGCTTCAGTACGGGGTTCGTGGAACGGTTCTTCCGTCCGTTCCTGTCCGGCGTGTTCCTGGAGGAGGACCTGGCGACGTCGAGCCGGTTCTTCCACCTGGTGTGGCGGAGCATGGCGCGCGGCACGATCTGTCTGCCCGAGTCGGGCGTGGGTGCCGTACCCGAGTCGCTGGCTTCCGCGCTGCCGCCGGGGACGGTCGCCCTGGAGTCACCGGTGGTGGCGCTGACCGACGAGGGCGTGCTCGACGGCGAGGGGCGGACGGTGCCCGCGCGAGCGGTGGTCGTCGCCACGGACGCGGCAGCGGCGGCCCGGCTGGAGCCAGGGCTGACCGTGCCGCCGCACCGCACGGTCACCACCTACTACCACCTCGCGGCCCGCTCACCGCTGCGCGAGCCGACCCTCCTCACGGACACGCGGCGGCGCTTCACCAACAGCGTCGTGCTGAGCGAGGCCCACGCCGGGTACGCGCCACGCGGGTACGCGCTGATCGCCACCTCCGTACTCGGCGACGACAGCGAGGGACGCGAAGGGGCGACGCGGACCGCGCTCGCCGAGTGCTACGGCGCCGAGACGGCGGACTGGGACCTGCTCACCGTCCGGACGGTGCCCGGCGCGCTGCCGGCCATGGAACCGGGTCTCCCCCTCAGCCGCCGTGCCCGGGTGGCCGCCGGGCGGTACGTCTGCGGCGACCACCGGGCCACCGGCTCGGTGCAGGGCGCGCTCGCCTCGGGTGCCCGCGCCGCCCGGGAGGTGGCCGCCGACCTGGGCTGAACCGGCCGGCCCTGCGCCGGGTTCACGGCGTACGGCTGTCCCAGCGCCGGTCGGCGTCGAGCACCGCGTCGAGGTTGCCCAGCCGGTCCAGGCCCTGCACGGCCCGGGCGGTGCGCTGGTTGGCGGCGAGCAGGTCGCGATGGCGGTGGGCGAAGGACCAGTAGCCGGTGGTGAACGGGCAGGCCCGTTCACCCGCGCGGTCGCCGGGACGGTAGGCGCAGCCGTCGCAGAGGTCGCTCATGCGGTGGATGTAGGCGCCGCCCGACGTGTACGGCTTGGTCGTCATACGGCCGCCGTCGGCGTACTGGGACATGCCGGTGACGTTGGGCAGCATCACCCAGTCGTAGCCGTCGACGAAGCAGCGGTGGAACCAGTCGGTGACCCGGCCGGGCTCCCAGCCCCGCTGGAGGGCGTGGCTGCCGAGGATCATCAGGCGCGGGATGTGGTGCGTCCATCCCGTGTCCCGTACCTGGGCGAGGACGGTGGCGAGGCAGCGGGCCTCGACCGCGTCTGCGTCGAGTTCGAGGAACCAGTCGGGCAGCGCGGTGTGATGCCCGAGTCCGTTCTCGTGCCGGTAGTCCTCACCGAAGTACCAGTAGAGCTGCCACACGTACTCACGCCACCCGGCGACCTGCCGGACGAATCCCTCGACGCTGTTGACCGGGGCACGGCCGGCGCGCCAGGCCTCCTCCGCGGCGGTGACCGTCTCCCACGGGTCGAGCAGGCCGAGGTTGAGCGACGCGGAGAGCAGGCTGTGGCTCATGACCGGGTCGGCGGCGAGCATGGCGTCCTCGTGCGGTCCGAACCCGGCGAGCCGGTGTTCGACGAACCGGCGGAGCCCCGCGCGCGCCTCCCGCCGGGTGGCGGGAAAGAGGCGGGGTCCGTCGCGGCCGACGAAACGAATGCCGTCCTCGCGCTCCCAGCGGTCGAGATCGGCGCGCACCTCGGCGTCGATGTCGTCCTCGCGGGGCCGGTAGGGCTCGGGGGCACCGAGGGTGCGCGCGCCACGAGGGGGGCGTTCCCGGTTGTCGTGATCGTGGTTCCATCGCCCGCCGGCCGGGCTGTCGCCGTCCATCAGCAGGCCGAGCGCCCGGCGTGCCCAGTGGTAGAAGTCCTCCTGCCGCAGCCGCCCGGCTCCGCCGTGCTCGTCGGCCCAGGCGCGGAAGGCGTGCTGGGGAACGAGGAAGCCGCGCGCGGGAAGCACCCGTACGTTTTCCAGGGAGCGCACCAGGCCCAGGGCGGCACGTGAGGTGGGGTGGTGAACGGTCACCGGGTCGTCACCGACCGCCTCGCGCAGCCCCTCACGGTAGGTGTCGGCGCGGACGTAGTGGACGCGGTCACCGAGTTCGGCGGCACGGTGGCGCATCGCGGAGAGCACCAGGTGGGCCTTGGCCCGGTGGAATCTGCGGCGGCGGAACACCGAGCGGGCCTCGATCATCACGACCTTGCTGTCCCGGGCCGGGCCGCCTTCTTCCGGTGCGAGGAAGTGCGGGCCCAACTGGTCGCCGAACAGCCAGTGCCAGTCGTTCATGATCGCTCCGTGAGGTGAGAAGGCGGCCCGGGAAGGCTGGGGTGCCCCGCACGCACAGAGAGCTCCCGGATACGACGCCGAGGTGCACCCGGGACAACGTACGGGAGCGGGCGCCCTTCGCCGGAGCGACGCGCGCGCGTCCTCGTGGCCGTCCGGCCCGCACCCGCGCGTGTTCGATCCCGTGGAGGGGCTGTGGGGTGGGGCGCGCTGCCTACCCCACAGTTGAACAGGCGTCAGACGCAGGCAGGCAGCGCGGCACCAGCCCAGCCCAGCCGTTCAACGGCTCAACGGCTCAACGGCTCAACGGCTCAACGGCTCAACGGCTCAACAGTCCGAGTTCCCGGTTCATCTCGGTGAGGAAGCGGAGGACGACGGCCAGTTCGTCGGCGCTGAAGCGCTCGCACGCGGCAGCGGTGCTCCGGGCCAACGGCCGGAAGTAGTCGGCTGCGACGCGCCGACCCGCCGTCGCATAGTGCAGGTGGACGACACGACGGTCGTCGACCGCCCGGACGCGCTGGATGTGGCCCGCCTTCTCCAGGCGGTCGATGCAGGCGGTCACGGCACCGGACGTGAGGCTCAGACGCTCGCGCAGCCGGCCCGGTGTCATGGGTCCGTCCTCGGCGTCGGCGTCCAGGATCGCGATGAGTGCCAGTACGTCCGTGAGGTGCAACCCCTGCGCCTGCGCGAAGTCGTGGGCGATGCGGTTGAACTCGGCGTTCATGGCGCGCAGGAGTACGGCGAAGTTCTGCAGTCCCGTCGGGTCGTCTCCGGGAGAGATCGACGAGGTGTTGTTGACGGGCATGACACCAGTATATGTTCTCTCAATCATTGAGATTCTTGATGACTGACTTACTGTTTCACCGTTCACCTTCTCTGCCGCTTGAGGATGTTCATGCGAACCACATCGCGCCGGGCCCGGTGGCTCGTGCCCGTCGTCCTGCTCCTCGTCTGGCTGGGCGTGGGCGGGACCCTCGGTCCCTACGCCGGGAAACTGGGCGAGGTCGCGACCAACGACCAGGCCGCCTTCCTCCCGCAGAGCGCCGAGTCGACCCGGGCACTCAAGGCACAGAAGGCGTTCGACCAGTCCGAGACCCTGCCGGCCATCGTGATCTGGACGGCCCACGGAAACCAGGTCGGCAAGGTCCAACAGGCCGCCGCCACCCGCGCCGTGGGCACGCTCGCCGGACAGTCCGGGATCGTGGGCCGCCCCTCCCCCGCCCTCCTCTCCGACGACGGACAGGCCATGCAGGCCGTCGTACAACTGAGGCCCGACCTCGGCAAGGACCTTCCCGACGTCCTCGACAGGGTGCGCGAGGCGATCCGGGATGTGCCGGGCGCCATGGCGCAGATCGCGGGACCGGCGGCGAGTCAGGCCGATCTGTCGAACGCGTTCGCCGGGATCGACGGACTGCTGCTGGGGGTGGCACTCGGCGCCGTCCTGCTCATCCTGCTGCTCGTCTACCGGAGCGTCCTGCTGCCGTTCCTGATCATCATCGGGTCCGTGTTCGCTCTCGGGCTGGCGTGTGCCGTCGTCTACGCGCTCGCGGACCGGGACATCGTCCGGGTGGACGGGCAGGTACAGGGCATCCTGTCGATCCTCGTGATCGGCGCCGCGACCGACTACGCCCTCCTGCTGGTCGCCCGCTTCCGTGAGGAGATCACCCGGCACGACAACCCGGCCGCCGCTGCCGTGACCGCGCTGCGCAGGTCGTTCGGTGCGATCACGGCAAGCGCCGCCACCGTGGCGCTCGGACTCCTCGCCCTGCTCGCCAGCGACCTCACCAACAACCGCGCCCTCGGTCCCGTCGGCGCCATCGGCATCGCATGCGCCGCGCTCTCCGCGCTCACCTTCCTGCCGGCCGTACTGGCGCTGCTGGGCCGTACCGCGTACTGGCCCTCTCGGCCGAAGGCCTCCGACGCACCCGGCACACCTGGCACACCCGCCGCAGCAGCCGGCTCGGCAGCTTCCGCAGCCGAGGGACGCGGTGTGTGGACACGGGTCGCCGGCGTCGTGAACCGGCGTCCGCGGCGGACCTGGGTGGTGACCGCCCTCGTCCTGGCCGCCTTCGCGGCCTTCTCACCGACCTTGTCCGCCAAGGGAGTTCCCCTCGACGAGATCTTCGTGGGCCACGCCGACTCCGTCACCGCGCAGCAGACACTCGGCAAGCACTTCCCCGGCGGCTCCGGCAATCCCGCGGTGATCATCACCGACGCCGACCGCGCCGCTCAGGTGGCGGCCGCCGCCTTGCGCACCGAAGGCGTGGCATCGGCCGGCACGGTGTCCGCCTCGGGACGGCCAGGTGCCGGCAAGCCCCTCGTCGTCGACGGCCGCGTACGGATCGACGCCGTTCTCAAGGCGGCGGCGGACAGCGACGCGGCCAAGGAGACCATCGCCCGGCTGCGGGCCGATGTGCACGCCGTGCCCGGAGCCGACGCGCTGGTCGGCGGGTACACGGCGCAGCAGTACGACACCCAGCGGACCGCCGCCCGCGACCGCACGGTCATCGTGCCCATCGTGCTCGGCATCATCCTCGTCATCCTGATGATGCTGTTGCGCTCGCTTCTGGTGCCCGTCCTGCTGGTGGCCACCGTCGCCCTCAACTTCCTTGCCACGCTCGGCGTTTCGGCACTCGTCTTCCAGCACCTTCTCGGCTTCAGCGGCACGGACGCCTCGGTGCCGCTGTACGGATTCGTGTTCCTGGTGGCCCTCGGCGTCGACTACAACATCTTCCTGATGTCGCGCGTACGGGAGGAGTCGCTGACCCACGGCACGCGGGCCGGCGTGCTGCGCGGGCTGACCACCACCGGCGGGGTGATCACCTCGGCCGGAGTCGTGCTGGCTGCGACGTTCGCGGCCCTGACCGTGATCCCGCTCGCGTTCCTGGTGCAGATCGCGTTCATCGTCGCCTTCGGCGTCCTCCTCGACACGTTCGTCGTCCGCTCACTGTTGGTACCGGCCCTTGTGCTCGACATCGGCCCCCGAGCCTGGTGGCCCAGTTCCCTGGCCCGGGACACCGACCATGCCGGGACCGGGCGCGAAAGCCATGGCACCGGTCGAGCAGACGGAGAGAGCACGGACCGCCCCCGCCCAGCACCCCGCGGCATGTGAGTGATGCGGCATCGGCCCCAGGCTCACGGGGAGCCTGCGGAGTCGCGCTGTATTCGGCGGTCGCACAGTGCTGGAACAGCACTTCAGCGGTCTTCTCACCAGGGGCGGGGCACGATGTGGCAAGCACTGTTTCGCCGGTCCGCGGGACCGCTACCGCTGCATCCGCCTCTGCGCGGTAGGTGCGGCGCGGGCCGGCATGTGGTGCGCGGCGAGCGGCTGCTGTTGTACACGCCGCTCATAGCTCTTGATGTCCTCGCGCCCGCGGCGGCCGGTTCCGATGCCGAGGCACAGCGCTGGCTGGGGTCCCCGAACGACGAGATCGTCGAGGACGAGGGCACGCGAGACGTGTTGTTGTCCCTCCGCGCGGATGACGACCTGTCAGGGTTCGAGACGCGCGACCGCTTGGTGATGATGAGGAAGCTGGAGAAGCACTCCGGCGGTCTCGTCCGGCTCACGGCGGTGCATATGGCCGACGGCAGATACGCGGGCGCGACGAACGTGAGCCTCGAATCCGGCGAGATCGGAGGCTGGCTGGCCCCGGCCTACCGCGGGCAGGGACTCGGGGCAGAGCTGTTTCGCGCGGCCGTCGAGCTGGGGCACCGGCATCTCGGACTCAAGGTCGTGCGGGCAGGCGCCGAGCCGACGAACGACGCGTCTCGAAGAGCGCTTGCCTCGGCGGGCTTCAGCCCTGCGTCAGGACCGCCACGGTTCGCCTTGGGCGACGGCCGTGAGGTCGACGCATGCTGGTACCAGCATGTGCAGGAAGCGACTTCCCACTGCCGTGGTCGAACCGCCCGGCCACCTCTGGAGTGAGACCGCGGACCCGCACGCCGACTCGTGATCTTCGCCGCTGAAGCGCCCGGCCATCCGCAAGAACTTCGGCGGCACCGAGAGCTGTCTGCGCACCGCCACCTCGCCGCTGTGCTGTCCGGACACCCCCTAGCCAGGCTGGGCGGCGAACAGTTCCAGGTGCGCGCAGACGGGGCAGCGGAAGGCATCGATCTGCCAGTGCGGTCGGCCCATCTTCTTGGCGTTGCCGAGCGGGCCCCGCTGAAGCGGCCCTGCGATCCACCGCGCGAACCCGCGGGCACCTTGGCCGGACTCCTCGACGAAGCCCGGTTCCAGTCCCACCGCGCCGCATTGGGTGCACCGTATGTTGTTCATCGGGTGAGTGTATGAAGGGCCTGCGGACGTCGGCCGCCAGGGGCCTGCCTCCGTGGTTCCCGCCCCGGGTCGCACCCACCGGACCGCCGGTCTCCCCTCGTCACCGCACTCGGTCAGCCGGGCACCTCGGTCAGCATCCGCCAGCCCGGCGCGTAGTTGCCGTGCAGCACGAGTGACGCGGCCCCGACCGCGCCGACCGTGTCCCCGATGAGGCTCTGTTCGACAGCGATCGGACGGATCACGCGGGCGACGGAGGTGCGGTTGACGGCGGTCTCGATCTCCTCGCGCATCATCGGTTCGATGCCCCGCAGCGCCTCACCGCCCAGGACGACCCTGCTGACGTCGAGCAGGCTCGCGGCACCGCGCGCGGCCTCGCCGATCCGGCGCGCGGCACGCTGCAGGACGTCGCGGGCGGCCGGATCGCCCTCGCGAACGGCGCGGCGCAGCGCCTTCCAGTCGTCGTGGACGGAGTCCGGCGCTCCGGTGAGACCGATGCGTGCGCCGGCGTCCGGGCCGTGCAGGCGCAGCAGGTCGTCGATGATCGCGGGCGGGGTGACGTACGGCCCGAGGCAGTCGAGGGCGCCGCACTGGCAGACCCGGTCGCCGGGCTCCACCGCCATGTGGCCGAATTCTCCGGCGTTGCCCGAATCCCCGTGCAGGACGGTGCCGTTGAGGACGATTCCGGCGCCGATGCCCGTACCGAAGTAGAGGAACAGGAAGCTGCCCGCGCGGTCGGCACCGCCGATCCAGCGTTCGCCTATGGCGGCGGCGGTGGCGTCGTTGTCGAGCGCGACGGGCAGTCCGGTGGCCTCGCCGAACATGTCGACCAGGGGCACTCTCCCCCAGCCCGGGAAGTTGGGCGGGGAGACGACGGCGCCGGTGGTGCCGTCGAGCGGTCCGGGTGCGGCGATCCCGAGGCCGAGCAGGCGGGCGCGGTCCACTCCGGTGCGGTCGACGAGCCTGCCCGCGGCGCGCGCGACCCGGTCGACGACGTCGGCGGGATCGCCGGGGTCGGCGAGCCGCAGCCGTCGGCCGCCGATCACCTCGCCCGCCAGGTCGACCACGACGATCACCGCGGCCTCGGGGTCGAGGTGGACGCCGACCGCGCAGGCGCCGTCGGCCCGGATGGACAGCAGGGTGCGGCGCTTGCCGCCGCTGGAGGGGGCCTGGCCGGCTTCGGCGACGAGGCCGGCGTCGAGCAGTTTGCGGACGACGTTCGAGACGGTCTGGTTGGTGAGGCCGGTGAGGGCGGCCAGTTCGACCCGGCTCACCTGGCCGGTGGTGCGGATGGCGTCCAGGACGACGGCCTGGTTGTAGCCGCCGACCCGCGGCAGGTTCGTACCGCTGAGTGTCGTCACCTGTCACTCACCTGTGCCCCCAGTATGAGACCGGCCCCCGAGGCCTTGTCGTGCGGCCGTCGGGAGGCATTCCGGCGGGTGCGCCGGTGGCGGAAGTTTACATACTCGAAGCATTGACTTCATCCATCAAATGGATTTAGCTAACGCCCACCAAATCCGGCCAACCAGGCCAGACAGCGCAGGGCGGCGCCGAGTGTGGGACGCCGTTCGTCTGGCTTCCCGTCCGGTAAAAGTCCCGGTCTTCCCTCAGGTTTCGCGTTCCGGAGGAACCACTGTGCGCTCATCGAGAATCGTCACCGCCGCGGCCTTCAGTGCCGCCATCGCCCTGGTCGCCACCGGCTGCGGCTCGGGCTCCTCAGGCAGCTCGGCCAAGTCGATCAAGGTCGTCTACTGGCAGAACCTCGACAGCACCAACAAGCTCCAGGCCACGTTCCTCGCGTCGATGGTGAAGGAGTTCACCAAGGCCAACCCCGGTACCAAGGTGAACCTGGTGCCGGTGACCGCCTCCGAGAACGACTACTACACCAAGATCCAGCTCATGATGCGCTCCCCCGCGACCGCGCCCGACCTGGTCTACGAGGACACCGCGCTGATCAACTCCGACATCGCGGGCGGCTACCTCAAGCCCCTCGACGCCTACACCGCGAAGTGGAGCGACTGGTCGCAGTACGCCAAGGCCGCCAAGGGGGCGGTGACCGGCGCGTCCGACGGCAAGACCTACGCGGTGCCGGACGACACCGACACCCGGGGCATCTGGTACAACAAGGACCTTCTCAAGAAGGCCGGGGTCGCCGTGCCCTGGCAGCCGAAGACCTGGGCCGACGTGATCGCCACCGCCAAGAAGGTCAAGGCGAAGCTGCCCGGAGTCACCCCGCTCAACCTCTACACGGGCCAGGCGGGCGGCGAGGCGTCCTCCATGCAGGGCTTCGAGATGCTGCTGTACGGCACACCGGCCGCCGACAAGTCGCTCTACGACGCCTCGCAGAAGAAGTGGGTCGTGGGCAGCCAGGGCTTCAAGGACGCGCTGGACTTCGTCCACACCGTGTACAGCCAGGGTCTCGGGCCGTCCAAGGAACAGGCTCTGGGCGCCAACTTCGGGACCGCGGTGGGCACCGAGCTGATCCCCGAGGGCAAGCTCGCGATCGACATCGACGGCTCCTGGATGCCCAACAACTGGAGCTCCGCGGCGGCCAAGCCGTGGACCGAGTGGCAGTCGGTGATGGGCACCGCGGCCATGCCCACGCAGAACGGCCAGGCACCCGGCCGGACCAGCATGTCGGGCGGCTGGGCCTGGTCGATCCCCGCGAAGGCGGGCAACCCGGACCTCGCCTGGAAGTTCCTGTCGACCACGCTCCAGACCAAGACCAACGCCGCGCAGTGGAACGTCACCAACGCCAACATCGCGGTCCGCACGGACGTGGCGGCGGACCCGAAGTACCTGAACTCGGTGCCGACCAACAAGTTCTTCACCGAACTGGTCGCCGACACCCACTACCGGCCCGGCCTGCCCGCCTACAACCAGGTCTCCACCGCGATCCAGAAGGCGATGGAGTCGGTGACGACCGGTCAGGCGTCCGTCGACAA
Source organism: Streptomyces sp. NPDC090083 (assembly GCF_044747445.1). Classification (NCBI taxonomy): domain Bacteria; kingdom Bacillati; phylum Actinomycetota; class Actinomycetes; order Kitasatosporales; family Streptomycetaceae; genus Streptomyces; species Streptomyces sp. NPDC090083. The sequence goes on from NZ_JBIVED010000005.1 coordinate 382,941, forward strand.
GGCCGCGTCGACGTTCGATAACGATGTCAAGGCCGCGGTCGGCGCCGACAAGACCGTCGAGGGCAGCTCGTGACCGCCCTCGCCCCGGCGCCTCACGGGACCGGCGCCCGCCGGTCCCGCGGGGCGTCCGCCCCCGCCGTCCGGTCCCTGCTGCGCGGTCTGCCGACGGTTCCGGCCGTGATCCTGCTCGCCGTCTTCCTCGCCGGGCCGATCGGGTACTGCGTGTACTACGCGTTCACCGACATGCAGCTCACCGGGGCCTCCGGCACGAACTTCATCGGCCTGGACAACTTCACCCGGGCCTTCGGGGACGGCGACTTCCTCAACTCCGTCAAGCTCACCCTGGTGTTCGTGGTCGGGTCCGCGGTGATCGGCCAGAACACGTTCGGGCTGGCGCTGGCCATCCTGATGCAGAAGGCCACGGGGCCGGTACGGGCCCTCGTCAACGGGGTGGTCATCGCCGCCTGGGTGCTGCCCGAAGTGGTGGCCGGCTATCTGATGTACGCCTTCTTCTACAACCAGGGCTCCCTCAACTCCCTGCTCGACACCCTGCACCTGCCGCAGCAGAACTGGCTGTACACGATGCCGATCCTGGCGGTCTGCCTGGCCAACGTGTGGCGTGGCACCGCCTTCTCGATGATGGTCTTCACCGCCGCGATCAACGACGTGCCCCAGGAACTCATGGAGGCCGCGGAGATGGACGGGGCGAACCCCTGGCAGCGGCTGTGGCGGGTCGTCCTGCCGGTCATCAGGCCGTCGATCCTCACCAACCTGATGCTGATCACCCTCCAGACGCTCTCCGTCTTCGGGCTGATCTACACCATGACCCGCGGCGGACCGGGCAACAAGAGCGAGACGCTGCCCATCTTCATGTACCAACAGGCCTTCCAGAACAGCCTGATCGGCTACGGCACCGCCATCGCCCTCGTGCTCCTGGTGGTCGGCGCCCTGTTCTCCGTCGTATACATCCGGCTGCTGAAACTGGAGGACGACTGATGGCCGCCGTCGCCACGCCCCCCGCCACGTCACCGGCACACACCGCGCCGACCGTACGGTCCCCGCGCGGGCCGCGCCGGATCAGGCCCGGCCGGGTCGCGATCAACGCCGTGCTCCTCGTGGTGTCGGTGCTGTACCTGCTGCCGCTGGTGTGGATGGCGCTCGCCTCGGTGAGCGACACCAACTCCTTCCAGCTGCGCATGCCGTCGGCCCTGACGCTCGACAACTTCGACGCGGTCCTCAACGTGGACACCACCTACCGGCCCATGCTCAACAGCCTTCTGCTGTGCGGCTTCGGCACGGCCGTGACCGTCGTGGTGTCGGTGCTCGCCGCCTACCCGCTCTCGCGCTACCGCTCCCGGCTGCGGCGGCCGTTCCTCTACACGATCCTGTTCTCCACCGGCCTGCCCATCACCGCCGTGATGATCCCGGTGTACAGCATGTTCGTACAGGTGAACCTGATCGACTCGATGCCCGCGACCGCACTGTTCCTGGCCGCGTCGGCACTGCCCTTCGGTATCTGGCTGATGAAGAACTTCATGGACGGTGTGCCCATCGTCCTGGAGGAGGCGGCCCGGATCGACGGCGCCAACACCATGCAGGTGCTGTGGCGGGTGGTGCTGCCGCTGATGCGGCCTGGTGTCGTCGTGGTCACCATCTTCACGTTCATCGGCATGTGGGGGAACTTCTTCGTCCCCTTCATCCTGCTGCTCTCCCCGGAGAAACTCCCCGCGTCCGTCAGCGTGTTCACCTTCCTCAGCGCCCACGACCAGACCCAGTACGGGCAGTTGTCCGCGTTCTCCCTCCTCTACTCGATGCCCGTCGTCCTGCTCTATCTGCTGCTGGCCCGCAAGCTGGGCGGCGGTTTCGCCCTCGGCGGCGCGCTCAAGGGCTGACTCCCCACCCGTACGGAGAAGACATCACATGCACAACGACCGTGACGTCATGGAACAGCGGCTGGCCCGCGTCCTGGACGAACGCATCCGGCCGGCCGTCCACGCCCGGTCCGTCCCCCTCGACGTGCGGATCTGGAACGTGCCCGGCGAACCGGTCCCGGTGAGCGAGGGCCTGTCCGCCCCCTACGGCCCGGCACGTGTCGGCGACCACTGGGGACCGGCGTGGTCCACGAGCTGGTTCAGGGTCAGCGGGACGATCCCCGCGCAGTGGGCCGGCGAAAGGGTCGAGGCCGTGCTCGACCTCGGGTTCTCCACCCACTCCCCCGGCTTCTCCGCCGAGGGGCTCGTCTACCGCGCCGACGGCACCGCGGTGAAGGCCCTCAACCCGCGCAACACCTGGCTGCCCGTCACTCAACAGGCCGCCGGGGGCGAGGAGTTCACGGCCTTCATCGAGGCGGCGGCCAATCCGGTCGTCATGCACACCGCCCCCGACGAGCTGACCTTCGGCCCCACCCCGGTGGGCGGGCGGGCGCACTGGCTGGGCGGGAACGGCTACCGCACCGGCGAGCCCCTGTACCGGCTGCGCCGCCTCGACCTCGCCGTCGTCGACCGCGAGGTCCACGAACTGGTCCAGGATCTCGACGTGTTGGGCCAGCTGATGCACGAGCTGTCGCCGGACGCCCCGCGCCGCTGGCAGATCCTCCAGGCGGTGGGCTACGCCCTGGACGCGATCGACCTCCAGGACGTCGCCGGCAGCGCGGCGGCGGCCCGCACCCGGCTCGCCCCCGCGCTGGCCGCGCCCGCGCACGCGAGCGCCCACCGCGTCACGGCCGTCGGGCACGCCCACATCGACACCGCGTGGCTGTGGCCGCTGCGCGAAACCGTCCGCAAGGTCGCCCGGACGGTCTCCAACGTCACCCAACTCATGGACGACCACCCCGAGTTCAAGTTCGTGATGTCCCAGGCCCAGCAGCTCGCCTGGCTGAAGGAGCACCGCCCCGAGGTCTACGCGCGCGCCCAGGAGAAGGCGAAGACCGGGCAGTTCCTGCCCACCGGCAGCCTCTGGGTGGAACCCGACACCAACATCACCGGCGGCGAGGCGCTGGTGCGCCAGTTCGTCCACGGCAAGCGGTTCTATCTGGAGGAGTTCGGGGTCGAGACCGAGGAGATGTGGCTGCCGGACACCTTCGGCTACAACGCGGCCCTGCCCCAGCTGATGAAGCTGGCCGGGGTCCGCTGGTTCCTCACCCAGAAGATCTCCTGGAACACCACCAACAAGTTCCCCCACCACACCTTCTGGTGGGAGGGCATCGACGGCACCCGTATCTTCAGCCACTTCCCGCCCGTCGACAGCTACAACGGCGAGCTGTCCGGCACCGAAGTCGCCCACACCGTACGGAACTTCCAGGACAAGGGCCCCGCCAACCACTCCCTCATCCCGTTCGGCTACGGCGACGGAGGCGGCGGCCCCACCCGCGAGATGCTCTCCCGCGCCGCACGCCTCAAGGACCTGGAGGGCTCGGCCCGCATCGAGATCGACACCCCCACCGCGTTCTTCGAGCAGGCCCACGCCGAGTACGAGCGCAACGGCGGCGCCCCCGTCTGGTCCGGTGAGCTGTACCTGGAGTTCCACCGCGGCACCCTCACCAGCCAGCTCGCCACCAAGCAGGGCAACCGCCGCAGCGAACACCTGCTCCGCGAGGCCGAGTTGTGGGCGGCGACGGCGACCGTGCGCCACGGAGTGCCATACCCCTACGAGGAGTTGGACCGGCTGTGGAAGACGGTGCTGCTGCACCAGTTCCACGACATCCTGCCCGGGACGTCGATCGCGTGGGTGCACCGCGAGGCGGAGGAGACGTACGCGGCCGTCGCCCGGGAGCTGGAGGAGCTGATCGGCTCGGCGCAACGGACCCTGGCCGGGCCCGGTGACGGACACGTGGTGTTCAACGCGGCACCCCATGTCCGGGGCGGAGTCCCCGCGTTGGGCGCCGCTCCGCGATCCGATTCACCGGAGGCCCCGGTGGCACCGGTCGCGGACGGCGACGGCTTCGTCCTCGACAACGGAGTCGTGCGCGTCACGGTGGACGCACGCGGGCTGGTCACGTCGGCGTACGACCTGGTGGCGGGCCGGGAGGCCCTGGCGCCCGGCACGGTCGGCAACCTGCTCCAGCTGCACCAGGACTTCCCCAACCAGTGGGACGCCTGGGACATCGACGTGTTCTACCGCAACACCGTCCGCGACCTCACGGAGGCCGAGTCGGTGGCGTCGACCGGGAACGCCGTACGGGTGGTGCGCCGCTTCGGCGACTCGCGCGTGGAGCAGACCCTCTCCCTGCCGGCCGGCTCCCGGCGTCTGGTGATCGACACGGTCGTCGACTGGCACGAGCGGGAGAAGCTTCTCAAGGCGGCGTTCCCGCTGGACGTCCGCGCCGCGCACTCCACGGCGGAGATCCCGTTCGGCCATGTCGAGCGACCCACACACACCAACACCAGTTGGGACGCGGCCAAGTTCGAGGTCTGCGCCCACCGCTTCCTGCACGTCGGCGAACCGGACTGGGGCGCGGCCGTGGTCAACGACTCCTCCTACGGCCATGACGTCACCCGCGATGTCCGTCCCGACGGCGGCACGACCACCACGGTCCGCGTCTCCCTGCTCAGGGCGGCCCGCTTCCCCGACCCGGACCAGGACCAGGGCACCCACCGACTCGGCTACGCCCTGGTGATCGGCGCGGACGTCACCGACGCCACCCGCGAGGGCTACCACTTCAACCTCCCGGAGCGCACGGTCCCGGGCGCCTCGCCGGTCGCCCCGTTGGTGACGGTCGACCACGAGGGTGTGGTCGTGGAGGCCGTGAAGCTCACCGACGACCGCTCCGGCGATCTCGTCGTACGCCTCTACGAGTCGCGTGGTACCCGGGCGCACGCCACCCTCACCACCGGGTTCCCGCTGGCGTCGGTGTTCGCGACCGATCTCCTGGAACGCCCGCTGGACGATCCGACGAGTCATCGACACGTCGACGACGACGTGGAGTTGGCCCTGCGCCCGTTCCAGATCCTCACCTTGCGGCTGCGGGCCACGCCGTCCGGCTGACGGTGGCCCGCTCAGGCGTCGGCGCGGCCTCCGGCGGCGCGGACCAGTCCGTCCAGCCAGGCCTGGTGTCCGTTGAGCATGGGGTTGGGGCGCTCGTCCGCCAGCGCGGCGGCGGGCTCCCCGATCTGTGTCTCCTGCGTCAGGACGCGGACCCGGTCGCCCGGGAGGTCCTCGACCAGCCAGGCGTGCAGCACGTCGAGCCGCTCGGCGGGTCCGCCGTCCTGCTTCGCCGTCCAGGACAGCCGGCCCGGGACGTCGTCGGACGGGGCCTGGAACTCGATGACGCGGGCGGCCAGGGGCGGGAAGCCGAAGGTCCCGAAGCTGAAGACGAGGTCGTCCTTCAGCTCGGGGCCGCCGCCCTGCGGGAAGGAGATGTCGGCGACGTTGTCGTAGTAGCCCTCCCAGGTCGAGGTGTCGGTCAGGTAGTGCCAGATCCGGGTGGCGGTGAGGTTCCGGACGATCACCTCGTTCGAGACGAAGTTGTCGCCGGTGCCGGGCAGGTACTTCTCGGGCCAGTTGACGGCGTTCTGCGTGGTCATGCGGGTGCCTTTCGGGCGAGCCGAGTACAGGGTGGTGTGGGCTCGACAGTAGGCACGCCATCGATCGGACTACCAATAGGAGAGCCGATGTCCGGTATCGGATCTCCTATTCCCGCTCGGGCTACGCTGACGTGCATGAAGAAGCGAACGGCGGTCGAGGACGGGACCGAGGGAGAGGTCGGGCAGCTCTCCTCGCACGCCGATCTGAACCTGCTGCGTACTTTCCTGGCCGTCTACCGCTCCGGCTCGTTCACCGCGGCGGCCCCCCTGCTCGGGCTCTCCCAGCCGACCGTGACCGCCCAGATCCGTGCTCTGGAGCAGCAGACCGGTCGTGAACTGTTCACCCGGCTGCCCCGAGGGGTCGAGCCGATGCCGCTCGCGCACGAGCTGGCCGGGCAGGTGTCGGGGCCGCTGGACGCCCTCGCGGCTGTCGAGGCCGGCGGTGGACCGCTGTCGGGACACACCGCCCCGGTCCGTCTCGCCGGCCCCTCCGAGCTGCTGTGCGTGCGGGTCCTGCCCGCGCTCGCGTCGCTCGTCGCCGACGGCGTCCAGCTGCGGGTCACCCAGGGACTGACCGAACCGCTGCTGGAGGAGCTGCGCTCCGGTCGGCACGACCTGGTCATCGCCACCCGGCGCCCGCGCGGCCGGGCGCTCGCGTCGGTGCCGCTGGCCGACGAGGAGTACGTCCTGGTCGCGGCCCCGGCGTGGGCCCGGCACGGCACGGACGACGTGTGCGGCTCACTCCGGGACGTCCCGCTGGTCACGTACGCCGAGGACCTGCCCATCGTGCGGCGCTACTGGCGCACGGTTCTCGGCAGGCAGCTCACCGCCCGGCCCGCGGTCACCGTGCCGAACCTGTACGCGGTGCTGTCGGCGGTGACCGCGGGAGCCGGCTACAGCGTCCTGCCCCGCTCCTTGTGCCAGGAGCACCTGGACTCCGGCCGCCTGGCACTCCTGCACGATCCGGCGGAACCTCCGCTCAACACCCTCTTCCTGGCCCAGCGCCCCGGAGCCGACACCAACCCGGACGTGGTCCGCGTCCGGGACCGCCTGCGGGAGACGGCGCGCGGCTGGTAGCGGGACGCCGTCGCGGAGCCGCCGTAGGACAGGAGTCGGGGTCAGGCCGCTACGAGTTCCTGCTCGCGGTCCGGTGTCCTGACGGTGGGCTTCTTGTTCGGCAGGGAGAGCCGGACGACCTTGTGCCAGGCGGAGAACACCTGCTTGGGGAGCGGTCCGGTGACGTAGTCCAGCTCGTACTTCTCGAAGAGCGCCCGCACCTTCACCGCGACCTCGGCGTACCGGTTGCTCGGCAGGTCCGGGAACAGGTGGTGCTCGATCTGGTGCGACAGGTTGCCGGTCATGAAGTGCATGGCCTTGCTGCCGCTGATGTTCGCCGAGCCCATCATCTGGCGCAGGTACCACTGGCCGCGCGTCTCGCCCTTGATCGACCGGCGCTCGAAGACCTGCACGCCCTCGGGGAAGTGCCCGCACATGATCACCGAGTGGGACCAGAGGTTGCGGACCAGGTTCGCGGTGAACGTGGCGCCGAGCGTGGTGAGGAACGACGGGCCGGACAGCAGCGGGTGGATCACGTAGTCCTTGAGCACCTGCTTGCGGATCTTGCGGCCCACGGCCCTGGCCCGCGCGCGGAACTCCGGGTTCTTGCGGCGGCGCTTGTGCAGGTTCTTGCCGAGCTCCAGGTCGTAGGCGGCGATGCCGTACTCGAAGAAGCAGGCGTTGAGGAAGTTCCACAGCGGCTGGCCGAGGTGGAAGGGCTGCCACTTCTGGTCCTCGTCGACGCGCATGATGCCGTAGCCGAGGTCGTTGTCCTTGCCGATCACGTTGGTGTACGTGTGGTGCAGCTCGTTGTGCGAGTGCTTCCACTGGTCGGCCGGCGAGACGTGATCCCATTCCCAGGTGGTGGAGTGGATCTTCGGGTCCCGCATCCAGTCCCACTGGCCGTGCAGGATGTTGTGGCCGATCTCCATGTTGTCCATGATCTTCGCCACGGACAGACCGGCGGTGCCGATCAGCCACGCGGGCGGGAAGATCGAGAACAGCAGCACTCCCCTGCTCACCATTTCGAGCGTGCGCTGGGCCGAGATGACCTTGCGGATGTAGGCCGCGTCCTTCTCACCTCGGCTGGCGATCACCTCGTCGCGGATCGCGTCCAGCTCGCGGCCGAGCTCCTCGATCTGCTCCGCGGTCAGGTGGGCGGTGGGGTCGATGGCGGTCAAGGTGCTCCTACCGTTCGATGTCACAGGGGCCCGCCGCGGCGGACACACAGGTCTGGATGAGGACGCCCGGCTCGGCCTCGGTGATCTCGCCGGTACGCAGGTCGCGGACGGCGCCCGCCTTGAGAGGCGTGACGCAGCCGAAGCAGATGCCCATACGGCACCCGGAGGGCATGAGCACGCCCGCCTCCTCGCCGACGTCCAGCAAGGGCGTGGCGCCGTCCGCGTCGACGGTCCTGCCGGTCGCGCTGAACGTGACCTCGCCGCCGTCGCCGGCGACGACGACGCTCGGGCGGAAGCGTTCGGTGTGCAGGCGCTCGGGGACGCCGTGCCCGGCCCAGTGCTTCTCGGCGGCGTCGAGCAGGCCCGCGGGCCCGCACGCCCAGGTCTCGCGCTCTTCCCAGTCGGGCACGAGGTCGCCGAGACGGGCGATGTCGAGCAGGCCGTCCGTGGTGGTGTGCACCTCGGTCAGCGTCAGCTTCCCGGCCGTGACGAGGTCGTGCAGTTCGCCGCGGAAGATCACGTCCTGCGGCCGTGGCGCGCAGTGGACCATGACGACGTCGTCGAACGCCGTGTCGCGCAGCATGCCCATCACGGGCGTGATGCCGCTGCCGGCCGTCAGGTAGAGCACCTTGGCGGGCTTGGCCCGCGGCAGCACGAAGTCACCGGCCGGATGGTCGAGATGGATCAGCGTGCCGGGTCTCGCCCGCCGGACCAGGTGGTTGCTGACCTTGCCGTCCGGGATCGCCTTCACGGTGATGGTGACGCGGCCGTCCCGGCGGTCCGTCGGCGAGGTGAGGGAGTAGGCGCGCCACAGGCGGACCCCGTCGACGTCGACCCCGATCCGCACGTACTGACCGGCTCTGTGACCGCGCCAGCCCCGCCCCGGCCTGATCACGATGGTCGCGGCGTCGCCCGTCTCGGGCTGCACGGCCTCGATGCGCCCCCGCAGGTCGGCGCCCGCGCGCAGCGGGCTGACCAGGTCGAGGTAGTCCGACGGCAGAAGCGGCGTCGTGACCATCTCCAGCAGTTTCCACGCCCTGCCTCGGAGGGTTGTACTCGTCATGGCTCCAGCTTGCTGCGCCTCAAGGCGTAAAGTCCTGACCGCAGGACGTGAATCTGATCGACCGAATTGTTCGCAGGGAACAAAAACGTGAGTCATGCAATCCAGCGGGCCGGCGAACTGGCCCTGGACGAGAAGACGGTCACCGCGCTGCGGGCCGCGCTGAAGACCACCGCCGACGAGGTCGTCCAGGCGGTCATCGACGAGGTCCCTCCGTACGCGGGCGCGCTCTCGGGCCGCATGGGCGGCACCATCCGCCGGGCCGTGCGCACCGCCCTGGGGCACTACCTCGACCTCGCGAGCGGCAACGCCACAGGCGGCGACGGCGGCGACGCGGCGTACGAACTGGGGCGCGGCGAGGTGCGCGACGGCCGCTCGATGGACGCCCTCCTCAGCGCGTACCGCGTCGGCGCCCGTGTGGCCTGGCGAGGCCTGGCAGCCGGTGCCGTGCCTGCGGGTCTGCCCGCCGCCGAGGTCGCCAAGTTCGCCGAGCTGACCTTCGCCTACATCGACGAGCTCTCCGCCGCGAGCGCCGCGGGCCACGCCGACGAACTGGCCGCCCAGGGCAGGGCTCACGAACGCCACCTGGAACAGCTGGCCCGCGATCTCCTCGCCGGCGCGAGCCCGGACGTGCTGCTGGCCTCCGTCCAACGGGCCGGGTGGCAGGCCCCGGTGTCGCTGACCGCGGTCCTGCTGCCCGCCGCTCAGGCCCGGCCCGCCTACCGCATGCTCGACCCGACCACCCTCGTCCTCGACGAACTGCCGGACGCCACCGGTGTGTTGCTCGTCCCCGATGCCGACCGACCGCGTCTCCTGAGGCAGTTGACCGACCGCGCCGCCGTGGTCGGCCCGGCCCGGCCGTGGACCCGTGCGTCCGCCTCATACGCACGGGCCGTCCGCGCGCGGTTCCTGTCCCCTGACATCCGCGACACCGAGGACCATCTGCCCGAGCTGGTGCTGAGCGCCGACGCGGACGCGTTCGCGGACCTGCGCGCCCGCGCCCTCGCACCCCTGCGGACCCTGCCCGTCGCGACCGCGCGACGGCTGGAGGAGACGCTGCGGGCGTGGCTGCTGCACCAGGGACGACGGGACGAAGTGGCGGCGGCGCTGTTCGTCCATCCCCAGACGGTCCGGTACCGGATGACGCAGCTGCGGGAGCTGTTCCCGGATCTCGGGTCGCCGCAGCGGGTCCTCGAACTGACGCTGGCGGTCGGCCGTCCGGTCACCTGACACGCCGGGGACGCGCGGCCGTTCCAGGACAGGGGCGTGATGCGGGTCGGCCGGAGCGCTGTCACCTGCGCAGCCGCCTGCGCAGGCCCCGGACGGTGATGCCCGCGGTGGCCCGCAGGACGGGAAGGGGTGGGGTCACTCGGGGAGGGTGGTGGGTGACGGGTCGGGGAGTTCCTGGTGGTCGGGCGTGCCGCAGTTCGTCGAAGAGGGTCTCGTAGCGTCTGGCGACGGGGTCGGGGGTGAAACAGGACTCGGCTCGCTCACGGGCGTTTCTTCCCATGGCCTCGCGGAGCGCCCCGTCCGCCATCAGCTGGGCCAGTGCCGTACTCAGGGCCGGAACGTCGTCACGGGGTACGAGACGGCCGTCGGTTCCGTCCCGGATGATCTCCCGCGGGCCGTGCGGGCAGTCGGTGCTCACGACCGGCACGCCGTGCGCCATCGCCTCGACGAGCGTCATGCCGAACGACTCCTGCGCCGAGGTCACGGCCGCGACGGAGGCCGTGTCCCATTTCGGGGCCAACGGCGTCGCCTGGCCCATGAGGTGGATGTGCCCGCCCATGGCGCGGCGCTCGATCTCCGTCTCCAGGTACAGCCGTACCGGGCCGGAGCCGTAGATGTGCAGTTGCCAGCCCTCGCGTTCGGGACCGATGCGGGTGAAGGCGTCGATGAGCAGGTCGTAGCGCTTGACCCGGGTGAGCCGTCCCGCGGCCATGACGACTTTGCCGGTGCGCCGCGGGACCGGGTGCCCGGGTACGGGAACGCTGTTGGGCAGTGCCCTGATCTCGGGGCGGCGCAGGCCGAGTCCTGTGCGGTAGGCCGCCGCGTCCGCCCGTGTCATCGTCACCACGGCGTCCAGGGCGGGGTACCAGCGCCTCATCGCACGCCGCAGGGAGTGCCGTAGCGCGTCGTGGACCAGATGCTCCTGCGCGATGCGCAGGGCGGAGGTGGGGCCGAAGCGGGCCAGCATCACGTTGAGACCGGCGCGGGTGGAGATGACGACGTCGGTGGAGCAGGTGGCGAACCACTCGCGCAGTCTGTCCTCGGCGAGTCGGTGGTACTGGTGGTGCCGGCTGTCGCCGTGCGGGAAGTGGCGGCCGGCCCGGCGGCCGCGGGCGTCCGTGCTGTCGGGTGACGTGGCTCTGCGGTCCACCAGCGCGGTGATCCGGACGCCAGGTGGCGGGTCCAGACGCGGGCGCGCCCGGTCCCTGAAGACGGATGTCACGTGGACCTGGTGGCGTTCCGCGAGAGCGGCAGCCAGGTTGAACGTGGTGCGGGTGGTTCCACCGACGGCGAACGCGTTGTGGAGAAGGAAGGTGATGTGCATGTCTTCCACGGGTGCTCGGGGGACTTGCGTACGGCCCCGTTGGGCCTGGTGACAGCATGGGCCGGGAGGTGTCCGCCGCCGGGTGCGGTGCGGGCGCTCCGGCCGGACGGCACGGACGGCGAGGTCGGACCCGTACGGGTCTTGATCTCGCCGCACCGCTGCGGTAGGCGACGGCGTCGAGGGGGCGAACATGGGTGAGGCGACAGCGATGTCCGAGGTGGCCGAGCGGCAGGACGAGAGATGGCTGTCGGCCGTCATGCACGGGGCGTTCCTGGTGCTGCTCGCCTCCTCCTTCGTCCGCTACCTCACCCATGACCGGTCCCAGGGACATGTGCTGACGATCGGTTCCCTGTACGCCGTCCTCGGTCTGGTCTATGTCGCCGGTGTCCGGTGGGCGCCGGCGCCACGGCCGGGGGCTCGCCCGACGGGTCGGCACCTCGGCTGGCTGGCCGGGGTGTCCATGTGCTGGGTGGTCCTCCTGATGTGGGCGCCCAGTGCCACCTGGTGCCTGATGCCGATCCTGTTCGCCGGTCTGCACCGGCTGCCCACGTGGATCGCCGCCCCCGTGGGAGCGCTGTTGACCGCCCTCGTCGTGGCGTCCCAGCTGCGGGGAGGGAGCGGTGCGACGAACCCGAACATGCTGCTGGCCCCGCCCGCGGTGGCCGCGGTCGCGACCGCTGTGCTGGTCCGGCTCAAGCGGCAGTCCGCACGCCAGGGTGTCCTGATCGCCGGTCTCGTGGCCACGCGTGAGTCCCTCGCCGCCAGCGAGCGCGCGGCCGGGACCCTGGCCGAACGCCAGCGCCTGTCGGCGGAGATCCATGATGTGCTGGCGCAGGGCCTGGCCAGTCAGCAGATGTTGCTGCGGGCCGCCGAGCAGCTCTGGTCGACCGACCCGGCCGCCGCCCGCCGGCACATCGCGGATGCCACCGCGATCGTGGAGCGCGGGCTGGTGGAGGCCCGGCGCTTCGTGCGGGATCTCGCGCCCGCGGACCTCACCGATCACACCCTGTCGACGGCGTTGGCCGCACTGGCACTGCGCGAGTCGACGCCCCGCCTCACCGTGACGTTCCACGAAGAGGGGCCCGTCGCTTCCGTGCCGCCTCCCGTCTCCCGCGCCGCGCTGCGTATCGCCCAGGGCGCGCTGGCGAATGTGCGGGAGCACGCGAACGCGGGCCGGGCGGTCATCACGCTCACCCGGCTCGACCACGAGGTGTGTCTGGACATCGCCGACGACGGGACGGGCTGCGATCCCGGCACGGCGGAGACACCACCGCCGCGCGGCGCACGCACCTCCGCCGCCGATCGCGGCTTCGGGCTGCCCGCGATGCGCGGTCGCGCCCGCCGCGCGGGCGGCACCCTGCGCCTTGAGTCCACTCCCGGGGAAGGCACCGTCCTCACGGCGACCTTCCCCTTGCCTTCGTCGTCTTCCTCGTCTTCCTCGTCTTCCTCGTCTTCGTTGTCTTCGTTGCCTTCGTTGTCTTCCTCTTCTTCCTGCCACCGCGCGAAAGGCTCTCGATGACCTCCACACCCGCCGCGCGACAGGTACGGATCATGCTGTGCGACGACCACGCCGTGGTCCGCGCGGGGCTGCGCGCGCTGCTGTCCGGCAGGGACGACATGACCGTCGTCGGGGAAGCGGCCGGCGGGGAGGAAGCCCTCGCCGTCGCCGCGCGCGTCCACCCCGATGTGATCCTCATGGACCTCCAGCTGGACACGGGACCCGACGGCACGGCCGTCACCCGGAAGCTCCTGAACCAGGCGGCGGCCGATCCGTCCATGCACACGCCCCGCGTGCTGGTGCTCACGATGTTCGACACCGATGCCGACATCGCGCGCGCCCTCAAGGCCGGCGCCACCGGCTATCTGCTGAAGGCCGACAGGCCAGAGGTGCTGTACGACGCGATCACGGCCGCGGCCGAGGGACGCACCGCCCTGTCCGAGCGCGTCACGGACCGCGTCGTGCGGCAGATGCGCACTCCCCCGCCCGCCTTCTCGGAGCGCGAGCGGCACATCCTGAGGCAGCTCGCCGAGGGGCGCACCAACCGCGAGATGGCCCGTGCGCTGTTTCTGAGCGAGACCACGGTGAAGTCTCATCTGCGCCGGATCTTCCACAGCCTGGACGTCCGGACGCGCGCGGCGGCCGTCTCCAAGGCCGCCGAACTGCGGCTGCTGGAATAGCGGGTGGCTCAGGGAAGGAGGTCGGCTCCGGGCGTGGTCGGCGGTGCGTCCGGCCGCTGGGGTTCGGCAGGCTCTTCGGCGGGCTCCCCAGGTCCGGGGCGCATCGCGGGCAGCGTGCGTCGGGCGAGGCTGGTGGGGGCGGGCTCGGTGCGGCCCGGTGTCAGGACCAGGATCTCGTCCTCGGCGTTCCACACGCGCCGTTCGGACTTGCCGGGGCACAGGTGGACGGTGCCGTGCGAGCGGGCGGGGCGCGGGATGTGCGGGCGGTAGCCGATGGCGTACTCGTCGTCGCGCATCGCCGCGGAGACGACCGTGGCGAAGGACGCCTCGCGGCCGGGTCGGACGTAGTGGACGGCCGGGCGCAGGGCGAGCGCTCCGCCGCGTACGGCGAAGATCTCCTCGAACACGGCGGCCAGTTCGGGGGTGTGGACGATCTGGGCCATCAGCAGTGCGGTGAGTTCTCCGGCGACGACGGCGTCACCGGCAGGGCCGAGCGGGGCGAGTGTCCGGCTGCGGTGGTCGTGCAGCTCGGCCACCACGGGGAGTGCCCGGGATGTCCCCTCCTGCCAGGAGCGCAGGGTCAGCATGGCCAACAGCGTCCGGTCGTCGGCCTGTTCGGGAGGCGTGCCCGTCTGCTGGTCGGCGCCCAGGGCGAGGACACAGTCGTACGCGGAGAGGTCGAGGCCGGTGAGGGTCTCGGGGGCGGAGGGGTCGCCGGGGTGGTGGGTGAGCCGCAGGGGCGGGGAGTCCGTGCGCGGGGGGACGCAGGGTGTCGCAAGGCCGGTGACGAGGTCGAGCGTGGAGCCCGGTCGGGCGGTGCGGCGCAGGGTGGCGACGATCAGCGGGGCGCGCCGGTTCCAGCCCAACAGCAGGAGCCGGTAGGGGTGTTCGGGCAGCGGTCGGGTGCGGGCCACCGCCGTGGGGTCGACCGGAGCGCGGTGGGTGCTGAGGGGCGGCGGGCCGTCGTCGTGGGCGACGGTCACCAGCCGGTCCCCCGTCTCCAGCAGGGTCCCGGGCGGCGGGGTGAGCAGTGGTCGGCCGTCTGCCCGCAGCAGCCCCACGGCACTGGACGTCTCCAGGCGCAGCGCCACCTCGCCGAAGGACAGTCCGGTCGCCTGCGGGACGTCGACGATGTGGAACTCGGCTCCGGAGAAGTCCAGGAGGTCCCGCAGCACCGCCGACATCCCTGGCTGCCGGGCACACTGCACGAGCAGCCGCGCGGTGGACTCGTCGGTCCCGAGAACCGTGCCACGCGGTCCCACGGCGAGCCGCGCGGCCGGGACACGGCGGCCGTCGTGCACGGCGGCCACCACGCGCGGGCCGCCCTCCGCGCCGAGCACGGTCCGCAGCGCCAGCAGGATGCGTACGACCCTCAGGTCGCCGTCGGGACCCTCGGCGGGCAGCACGACCACCGCCCGGGCCGCGCCCAGGCTGACCAGCCGCAGTGTGTCGGGGTCGGACGGCACTCCGGTGCGGCACTCCAGCCGGACGCCGTCGGTGACACCCAGGGCGGCTGTCAGCGCCCGCTCCATGGCGGCCGGGTCGCGGTCCGCGAGGACGGTGATCACCTGACGGTCGCCTGCGGCGCGGGCGGCGATCAGCTCCTCGACCACGGTGAACACCTGGTCCGACCAGCCGAGCACGACGGTGTGGCCGCGTTCCACGACCCGGGAGCGACCGTGCCGCAGTTCCGCGAGCCGGTCGCCGAGGCCCGTGGTGACGACTCCGACGACCGTGGACACGCACAGCAGGGCGATCAGGCCGAGCAGGACGGACAGCAGCATCCGCAGCGGCGCGCCGGTGGCCACTCCCAGCCGCAGGGTCTCCGCGCTGGTGCGCCAGACCTGGGTGAGCCGGCCGGACAGCGAATGCGGTGCGTCCGGGTCCGTCCACACCAGCAGCGTGCTCACGGGCACGACGACCGCAAGACAGCACAGGGCGAGCCAGCCGAGCAGGGTCCCCGTGCTGCGTGCCAGTGTCCTGTCGAACAGATACCGCGTGCGGTGGCGTAACGGGCTCCGCTCCTGCCGCCGTTCCACATGGACCCCCTGGTCTCGACCCGCCTCCGGGAATCGAAGCGTGCCGGGTCCGACGTCTGGGACACGCCGTTCCATCAGGAGTTTCATACTTTCGGGCAGCGGCAGGGGGCTGAAACCTGTCCGGGGCCGGCGACCGGGTCGGCATCAGCGGAGCCGGGGCGAAGCCGGGAGCAGGGGCGCCTCGCGGCGGACGGCCGCGCGGCATGCTGTACTGCTGCCGAAGTCCCGCTCCCCTTACGAAGGTTCACCCCATGACCGCCCGCCTGTACATCCGCTCCGGCCTGAGTCCCGACGCCCCGGACGCCGCCTTCGCCGTCCTCGTCGTCGCTCCCGACGGCACTCCCGGCGAACGGGCCATGGCCGAACTCGGCGCGTACTGCTACGAGGGCGACGGCGCCCTGTACCTCGTCCGGACCGACGGCTGGGCCGAGCAGTCCTTCGACGCCGGCGACCTGGTGGTGCGGGTCGCCGTCCATCCCGTCGCGCTGCGGCAGGTGGGCGTGGATCCGGAGGGCTTCCCCGAGCGATCGGCCGTCGACCCGGAGGCGGTGATCGTGCTGACGGCCAGGACCACGGCCGGCCCGGACCTCTCGCCCCGGCCGGCCGAGGCGACCGCCGTCTTCACGGCGGCCGCCGACGTCCCCCTCGACGACCTGCTCACGTCCGAGGACGAGTGGCCGGTCCTCCTCGCTCCTCCGCCGGGGACCTGACGGGCCCGGCCGTCCTCAAGT
This sequence comes from Streptomyces sp. NPDC090083, assembly GCF_044747445.1. Taxonomy (NCBI): domain Bacteria; kingdom Bacillati; phylum Actinomycetota; class Actinomycetes; order Kitasatosporales; family Streptomycetaceae; genus Streptomyces; species Streptomyces sp. NPDC090083. The sequence goes on from NZ_JBIVED010000005.1 coordinate 399,262, forward strand.
CACCAGCGCGGGAGCCTGAGTTCGTAGTCGGGCTGGACGCGTCGCATGTAGGCGGTGTCGTTACGGCCCGTCATGCCCGAGTCCACGTACAGCCGGTGGAGCCGGTCGAGGGCGTCGTGGTCGAGTTCCACACCCAGGCCCGGTCCGGTGGGTACCCGCACCGCGCCGTCCTTCAGCTCCAGCACGCCCGGTACGACGATGTCGTCGGCCGAGTTCCAGGGATAGTGCGTGTCGCACGAGTGGTCGAGGTTGGGGATGGCCGCCGCGACATGGGTCATGGCGGCGAGGCTGATGCCCAGGTGGGAGTTGGAGTGCATGGACAGCGGGATGCCGAACGCCTCGCAGACGGCGGCCAGTTCACGGGTCCGGCGCAGTCCGCCCCAGTAGTGGTGGTCGGTGAGCAGGACCTGGATCGCGTTCTGCTGGATGGCCGGCCTGAGGTGTTCCCAGGCGATCACGCACATGTTGGTGGCCAGCGGCATCGGTGACGTCCTCGCTACCTCGGCCATGCCGGGGATCGTGGCGGTCGGGTCCTCCAAGTACTCCAGGACGCCGTCGAGTTGACGGGCCACGTAGGCCGACGTCTCCGGTGTCCAGGCCGTGTTGGGGTCCAGGCGCAGCGGCTGTCCCGGGAAGGCCTCGGCCAGCGCCTTGATGGCGGCGATCTCCTCGTCGGGCGGGAAGACGCCGCCCTTGAGCTTGAACGACCGGAAGCCGTACCGCTGTTGCATCAGCCGGGCCTGCCGGACGATCCCGGCGGGGTCCAGGGCCTCGCCCCAGTCGTCGGCAATCGCGTCGCGGCCGTCGAGCGCGGGATGCTCGGCCCACTTGTAGAAGAGGTACGCGGCGAAGGGCACCGTGTCGCGGACCTTCCCGCCGAGCAGGTCGCTGACCGGGCGGTCGAGGAGTCTGCCCTGGGCGTCGAGGCAGGCCACCTCGACGGCCGAGGTGGTCCAGCCGCGTTCGTGGGAACTGGCGACGGTCGGGCGCAGGGCGGCGTCGATCGCGGCGGTGAGGGCCGTGGTGTCGAAGGCGTCCATGCCGACGACGGTCTTCGCCGCCACTTCGAGTCGCTCCAGCCGTACCGCCCCGCCCGTGGACTCGCCCAGCCCCACCGTGCCGTCCTCCAGGACGAGTTGGAGGACGCAGCGCAGAGCCAGCGGCTCGTGGACGCCGTTGGAGTTGAGGAGGGGCGGGTCGCGGAAGGCGATCGGGGTGACGATGAGTTCGCGGATCCGGGTTCCTGTCGTACTGCCGCTCATGCGCCCAGTACCTCCATTCCGTGGTCGATCAGTTCGGCGAGTCGGGCGGTGTGCTCGGGGGTGGGGTCGCACAGCGGCGCCCGGACCCCGCCCACGTCCAGGCCCCGGAGGGCCACTCCGGCCTTGACGAGCGAGACGGCGTATCCGGGTACCTCGTCGCGGAGGGCGACGAAGGGGCCGTAGAACTCGTCGAGGAGGGTGGTGACCAGGGGCTCGTCGTCGGTTGTCAGGGCGTGGTGGAAGGCGAGGGCGATCTCCGGGGCGAAGGCGAAGACCGCGGAGGAGTAGAGGCCGACGCCGATGCCCCGGTAGGCGGGGGCGGTCGTCTCGGCGGTGGGCAGGCCGTTGAAGAACTGGAAGTCGTGCGTGCCCGGTACGGCGCGGACCGCGCGCACGATGCGGTGCATCAGCTCGATGTCGCCGATGCCGTCCTTCAGGCCGACGACTCGGGGCAGGGCGGCCAGGCGTGCGGCGGTGGCCTCGGTGAGGCGGGCGGTGCCGCGCTGGTAGAAGACGAGCGGGAGGTGGCCGGCGGCGCCGACCTCCTCGACGTAGCGCAGCAGGCCCTGTTGGGGCGCGGTGACGAGGTAGGGCGGCAGCAGGAGGATTCCGTCCGCGCCGGCGCGTGCGATGCGGGCGGCCTGGTCGCGGGCGACCGGGACGGGACCGCCGGCCGCCGCCAGGACGGGCACGCGGCCCGCGGTGACCGTGACGGCCACGCGGGTGGCCCGCTCGGTCTCCTCGGGTGTCAGCGCGTGGAACTCACCGGTGCCGCAGGCGACGAAGACACCGCCCGCCCCGGCCGCGACGCCGGACTCGATGTGCCGTGCGAGCAGTTCCTCGTCCAGTGAGCCGTCCGGTGCGAACGGTGTGACCGGGAAGAAGAGGACTCCTTGGAACTTCATGTCTCCCTCGTGTCCGGGGTGGTTCGGTCAGCCCTTGGTGGCCCCGGCGGCGATGCCGGAGACCAGTGAGCGCTGGAGCAGCAGATAGACGATCAGGCTGGGGAGGAGTGCGACGACCGCTCCGGCGAGGACGACTCCGGAACCGACCTCGGGGTCGGTGCGCAGGATGGAGAGGGCGACGGTGACCGTGTAGTCGGTGGGGTCCTTCGCGGCGATCAGGGGCAGCAGGTACTGGTCCCAGATCATGATGAAGCCGAGGACGCCGGCCACGCCGAGGGCGGGCTTGCACAGCGGGAGGATCACCTGCCACAGCATGCGCAGCTCGCCGACCCCGTCGATGCGGGCGGCCTCCTCTATCTCGGTGGGGATGTCCTTCATGAACTCGGTCAGCAGCATCACCGAGAAGCCCCAGGCTCCGAGCGGGAGGATGACGGCCCAGACCGTGCCCTTCAGGTCCAGCCCGACGACCGGGACATGGCCCAGGACGAGGGACAGCGGGATGGCGATGACCTCCTCGGGGAGCATCATCGTCAGCATGAACAGGGTCAGGATCAGGGCCTGGCCGCGGAAGCGGTGGCGGGCCAGCGCGTAGGCGGCGAGGACGGAGACGGCGAGTTGGAGCAGGAGTCCGCCGCCCGCGATGACCAGGGAGTTGGTGAAGTAGTCCCAGATGCCGCGCTCTCCGGCGACCCGGACGTTCAGCAACGTCGTGTGGTGCGGGAGGAAGGAGAGCGAGGAGCCGCTCGGGTTGGTGCTGAGGGCGCCGGAGACGATCGTCAGGAACGGCGCGGCGAACACGGCCAGGGCGATGACACAGAGCAGGATCCGCAGGGCGAGACCGGGTCCTGGCCGGTCGCTCCAGCCGAGCGCGGTGTCGAAGCGGGCCGGTGTCGTGCGCCGTCTGTCGGTGGTGCGGCGCGATCCGACGGCCGTCGCCGGTGTCCGTACGGGGTCGATGGCGGGTGCGCTCATCGCACGTCCCCCCTCTTGCGGAAGTAGTTGACGGTGACGGTGAGCAGCAACGTCACGCAGAGCAGTACGACGGAGGCGGCGGAGGCGCCGCCGATGTCGTTGCGGGTGAAGCCGAGGGTGTAGGCGCGGGTCATCCAGACCTCGGTGGAGCCGGCCGGACCGCCGCCGGTGAGGACGTAGACCTCGGTGAAGACCCGCAGGCCGCGGATGGCGGCGAGGGTGAGGACGATGCCGAGGGCGGGGCGGATCGCGGGCAGGGTGATGTGGCGCAGGCGCTGGAGGAGGGAGACTCCGTCCATCGCGGCGGCCTCGTAGAGGGAGCGGTCCACGCCGGCGAGTCCGGCGAGGATGATGACCATGTTGTAGGGGGCAGCGATCCAGATGCCCATGGCCATCGTCGCCCACAGGGCGGTGCCGGGGTCGTCGAGGAACTGCACGGGTCCGATGCCGAGGAATCCGAGGGCGTGGTTGATGAGGCCGTCGGAGGTCGGGTAGTACATGAGCCGCCACAGTTCGCCGACGACGGCGGTCGCGGTGACGACGGGCAGGAAGACGGCGGTCCGCATGATCTTCAGGGAGCGGGCCTGGCCTTCGAGGAGCAGGGCGAGGGCGAAGCCGACGACGATGGAGCCCAGGGACTGCCCGATGCCGAGGAGGAGTGTGTGGCCGACCGCGTCCTGGAAGCGGTGGTCGGTGAGGACCCGGGTGTAGTTGTCGAGGCCGACCCACTTGTCGCCGAGGAAGGGCCGCACCTTGAAGAAGCTGAGCCAGATGCCCTTGCCCATGGGCAGGAACTTGAAGACGAGGGCCAGCAGCAGGCCGGGAGCGAGGAACAGCCAGGGCAGCACGGCCTTCTTGGAGAGGCCTCCGGCGCGCGGGCGTGTGGTGACGGTGGCGGTCATTTCAGCAGGTCCTGGTCCTTGAGGTCACCGGCGAGGGTGTCGTTGAGCTCCTTGAGACCGGAGCGGACGTCACTTCCGCAGTACGTGAACACGGCGTTGAGGGCGTCCGCGGTGTCCTGTTTGATGGGGGCGAAGTCGGGCGCGTTGGGGAACTGCTCGGAGCTGTCCTCGTAGGCCTTCTGCACGACGCTCCAGCGGGCGTCGCCGCGGACCTCCGCCGCGTCCAGCGTGGTGTTGACGGGGATGCGGACGACCGGCTGGTTCTTGCCGGTCATGGCCAGGCGCTGTCCTTCGGGTGAGACGAGGAAGGCGGCGAGTGCCTGTTCTTGCGCGGTCTTGCCGGTCTTGGCGCCGAAGTAGATGTTCTCGCCGTCGGCCAGCACGTCGGAGCCGGCGGGCCCGGCGGGCGCGGGTACGACCTCGTACGTGTCCTTGCCCGGCGTCACGTCGTAGGTGGCGATGTTGTACGGGCCGGTGAGGTACATGCCGGCGTTGCCGTCCTGGAAGTTGGTGGCGGTGCCGGTGACGGCGCTGACCGCGCCGGGCTGGATGACACCGTTGTCGCCGCAGAAGAGGTTGTCCTTCAGCCAGGTGACGGTGCGTACGGCGGCGGCCGAGTCCATGGCGGGGCGGTAGCCGCCGTCGCCGTCCGGCTCGATGATCTTCGCGCCGCCCTGCCAGAGGAAGCTGGCGCCCCACCAGGCGGCGTAGCCGTTCGTGGCGCTGCCGGGGACGACCATGCCGTAGGTGTCCTTCTTGCCGTCGCCGTCCGGGTCCCGGGTGGCGAAGGCCTTGGCGACGGTCAGCATCTCCTGCCAGGTGGTGGGCGCCTTCAGCCCGAGCTTGCGCAGCCAGTCCTTGCGGATCATGAGGGTCTGGGCCTGGCGGGAGTACGGGATGCCGTAGTGCCTGCCGTCCAGGCCGACCGTGGAGGACCAGGTCTTGGCGCTGATCTCGTCGTGACCCGCGATGGTGTCCGGGTCCACCGCCTTGAGCAGGCCCTGGCTCTGGTAACTCCCCATCAGGGCCGTGTCGTTGATCATCACATCGGGGAGGTCCTTGGTGGAGGCCCGGCTCTGGAGCTGCTGGTCGAAGTTGATGACCGGCTGATAGTCGATCCTGATTCCGGTCTTCTTGGTGAAGGCGGCGAAGACCCGGTCGTAGGTGGCGGCGGGATCGGGGTTGCTCCGGGTCCACACCTCCAGGGTGTTCGGGTCATCGGAACCGGCCGTGTCCGCGCCGGAACCACAGGCGGCCGTCCCGAAAGCCAGCCCCGCCGCGGCAAGCACGGCAGCCAGGCGGCGACTTCGTCGGCGAACGCCCATGAGCACCTCCGTTCATATTCGTGAACCTGCTTCACGAATCTAAATGATCGCCCAAGCTAAGAATCGTTACGTCCGCATGTCAATACATGGCCGGAATATTTCACCGAGCTTCTGCACGTCGTACGACGGGTCGAACAGCGGGGCGGGCCACACCCTTTCGGGATCCATGCCGCCCCGCCGCGCGCAGGCAGCACGCAGACGCGGACGGCGTCCAGGACATCGGATGTCCTGGACGCCGTCCGCGCGTGTGGTGCCGCCGTGGGTCAGCGCAGCGTGCGGGTGAACTGGTACGCGCTCTGCGATGTGCCGCTGCAGGTGTCGGAGAGCTGGCCGTTGGTGGCGCAGGCCTTGTCGCGGCCCAGCGACCAGAAGGACAGCTCCTGAATGCCCTTGTCGGCCGCGAAGGTGGCGAGCGTCGTGGCGTTGGCGGTCGTGAACACCTCGGCCGTGGTGTCGTTCACGCCGATCATGGGCGTGTTGCCCTCCATGGCCCACAGCTGCGCGGAGCTCTTGCCCGTCCAGATCCGGCCCAGTTGGTCGTGCAGGGCGGTCGCCGCGTCGGTCGCGGCTTTGCCCATGTTCATGGCCGGGCCGTAGTCCATGGTCATGATGTTGACCAGGTTGACCGTCAGGGCGTTGCTCTTGGCGTTGTTCAGCAGGTTGATCGAGTTCTGCTCCAGGCCCGTCGGGTTGACCGGAAGGGTGTACTGGACGTCGAGCCGGCGTCCCGCGGTCGCGTATTCGCTCTGCAACTGCGCCAGCGCCTTGTTGCGCCGGTCGTTGGCCGCCGTGTTGTCGAGGGTGGAGCCCTCGATGTCGAGGTCGACGCGGGTGAGGTTGAGGCTGTCGATGACCTTCTTGTACTGGGCCTTGAGGGACGACACCGAGGTGCAGGCCAGACCCAGTTCCTTGCCGGAGGCACCGCCGAACGAGGCGATGACGTCGCCGCCCGCCGCCCGCGTGGAGTTGATGGCCGCGGTCCAGGCGGAGTCGGTGATGGACGTGTCGCCGTTGAAGGTCGCGTTGCAGCCGTTGCCGGCGATGACGAAGGCGAGGGTGAAGTACTTCTGGCCGGTGGCGTTGCGCGCGTTGGCGAGGGCGGACGGGGAGTTCCAGGTCTCGGCGTACGGCGCCGAGTACCGGGCGGGGAAGCCGGGCCCGGGGTTCGCCGCCGTCGGCGCTGCGGACGCCGTGGGTGCGAGGACGGCTGCCACCGCCGCTCCGGCGGCAACGGCGACGGCCAGTGCGTAGCTGCTGTTTCGACGCATGAGTCCTCCAGGACGCGGCGCACTCGGTGCGCCGGCGGGGGGTAGAGGAAGTCACGCCCGTTCATATTCGCGAACCACTTCTGTCCACGTGAACGAACTGCAGCCATTAAGGCCTAGACCAATACCGCCGTCAACCCCTCCGGCGACAAAGAGCCGTCGCTACGCCCTTGTCCCGACGGCCAGTTGAGGAAGTCGGCCGGTCACGGAAAGGCGGACATGCTGACCTGAAGAGCGCGGACACGCCGCGGCCCCGAGGCGTTCTCAGCACTCGGGGCCGCTCTGCGCGGTGCGGGAATGGAGGGCGGTCGCCTACGCGGCGATGTGCTCTGCGGGGCTTCAGCCGGACGATCGTCCCCGCAGGCTATAGGTGAGGCCCGGGGACACTGTCCCCTCCACTCCCACGGTTCTTCCAACCGTCCGGCCCCGCCGTTGATTCCCGGACGGGCGGACGGTCCGGCTGCCAGTCCTCGGCCAGGAGCCCGAGGAGCACCTCATCGACGAACTCCCCCAGCACCCACGCCGCCGACCGCAGCACCCCCTCGCGGACGAAGCCGTTGCGCTCGGCCGAACGCAGCATCGCGCCGTTGTCGGCCAGCGTCTCGATCTGCAAGCGGTGCAGACCGCGCACGACGAAACCGTAGCGGCACAGCACCGCGACCACGTCGGTGCCGTGGCCCTTGCCCCGGAAGGCGGGCAGGAGTCCGAGGCCGATGTGCGCGATCCGGTTGTGGGTGTCGATACCCCACAGCATCGCGCTGCCGATCAGCGCGCCCGTGTCCCGCTCCACCACGGAGAAGGCCGCGTAGCCCTGGTCCTCGTCGTCCACCGCGAAGTGCGACCCCGTGGAGCCGGCCGCGACCGGCCGCCACGGACGGCCGTTGGCCCGCGAGTGAACGGTCACGTCGTCGTACAGCTCGGCGTGCAGGATCGGAATGTCGTCCTCGTGCCGGGCCCTGAGCCCGACCTTGTCGCCCTTCAGCATGCGAGATTCCTATCCGAGCCCGCCGACCTGCGGCAACCGCAATACGGCCGCCCCGGCGACCGGGTCGGTGGACTCTCGCCCGGCCGGTTTCGCGGCGGCCGCACCGTCAGGGCACGGAGGCAAGCCGGTGAGACAACGAGGACGTCGTCTCACTGCCGCGACGGTCCGCTACTGGCGCTTCGGGTCGTCCAGGCCCGCCATCAGCGCCTGGTGGCTGCGGCGTACGTGCTCGCGCATCACGCGCTCCGCGCCGTCGCCGTCCTTCGCCAGGATCAGGTCGAGGACACGGTGGTGTTCGTGGTCGGACTCGCTCAGGCGGCCGGGCTGCGCCAGGGATCTGCGGACCAGTCGGGAGTAGGCCAGCTGGTTCATGAGCATGCGGTAGTGCGCTTCGAGTTTGGTGTTGTCGGCGCCGCTGACGACGAGTTCGTGGAAGTCGTGGACCAGCTGCGCGTACCGCTCCGCGTCGCCCGCCTCGACGGCCTCGTCGGCCTCGCGCTGGATGTCCGCCAGGCGCTCGACCTCGGGGACGCGACCGCGAAGGGCCAGGAGGCGGGCCGCCGCGCCCTCCAGCAGTTCCTTCATCTGGAACAGCTCGGTGATCTCGCGCCGGGACGGCACGGCGACGAAGGTGCCGACCCGGGGTCGCACCTCCACGAGTCCTTCGCTCTGCAACTGCTTGAGCGCCTCGCGGATCGGTGTGCGGCTGACGCCGAAGGTCTCCGACAGCGTCATCTCGGAGAGGCTGGAGCCCGGCTGCAGCTCGCCGCTGATGATCATCTGGCGGAGTTCTTCGGCGACCCGGGCCTGCATGCTCTTCTGCTGCAGGCGCTTGGTCGACCCCGTGGGTTCTTGCATGGTACGTGACGCTAGTTGCAGTCGGGAGAACACGTCAACCTCTCCTGCGCCCCGACACTGCCATGCAAGAACGCGACCACCTCACGATCCCGGCCCAGGATCGGCCGTCCACCGGCCCGGCTACTGGAAGGCCGGGAGGACTTCCTTGATGAACAGCTCCAGCGAGGCGCGCTTCTCCTCGTGCGACAGGCTGTTGTCGATCCAGAAGCTGTACTCGTCGACGCCGAGTTCCTCGTAGGCGCGCAGTCGCTCGACCACTTCGGCCGGGGTGCCGATCATCGCCGTGCTGTGTAGCGCCTCCGGCCGGAACTCGGGCCGGTCGGCGAACTTCGCCTCGGGACTGGGCGGCAGGAACCCGTTGCGCGGGACGGTCTTGTTGCCGAACCAGGCGTCGAAGGTCCGGTAGAACCGGTTGATCGCCTCGGCGGCCGGGCGCCAGCCGTCGGGGTCGTCCGGGGAGTGGACGTGGGTGTGCCGCAGCACCATCAGGTCGGGGCGCGGCACCTCGGGGTGGGCGGCCACCGCCGTGTCGAACTTCCGCTTGAGGTCGGCGACTTCCTCGTCCCCCTTCATCAGAGGGGTGACCATGACGTTGCAGCCCTGGGCCACGGCGAAGTCGTGCGAGGCGGGGTCCCGGGCGGCGATCCACATGGGCGGGGTGGGCCGCTGCACCGGCTTGGGCACGCTGGTCGTGGTGGGGAACCGCCAGATCTCGCCGTCGTGGGCGTAGTCGCCCTGCCACAACGCCCTGACGGCGGGCACGAGTTCCCGCAGGTGCTTTCCTCCGTCGGCGGCCGGGAGTCCGTCCGCCAGCCGGTCGAACTCGAACTGGTAGGCGCCTCGGGCGAGTCCGACCTCCATGCGTCCGTCGCTGATGACGTCGAGCAGTGCGCACTCGCCTGCGACGCGGATCGGGTTCCAGAACGGGGCGATGATGGTTCCGGCGCCCAGCCGGATGGTCGAGGTCTTCGCGGCGAGGTGGGCGAGCAGCGGCATCGGGCTCGGGGAGATCGTGTACTCCATCCCGTGGTGCTCTCCGATCCACACCGTGGAGAACCCGCCGGCCTCGGCCATGAGGGTCAACTCGGTGAGGTTCTCGAAGAGTTGGCGGTGGCTGACCTCCTCGTCCCAGCGCTCCATGTGCACGAACAACGAGAACCTCATGACTGCTCCTCCTGTGCTGCGGTGGCCTGCGGACGGCTGCCGTCCCGGCCGGTGTGCTCGTCGGGGATCGTGCCGGGGCGGGGCGCTCCGGCGGCGTCCATCTCGGTGAGGGTGATGTCGCCGGTGGCCCAGTGGGTCCGGGGCACCTCGTGGACGACGACACGGATGTGTTCGGGCCGGGTGTCGGTGGTCCGCAGGACCGCGGCGTGCACCTCGCGCAGCACGGCGCGGATCTGCTCCGGAGTGCGGCCCTGGGCGAGGGTGATGGAGACCTGTGGCATGTCAGCTCCGCATCGTGAACGGGTCGGCCACGGGCTCCTCGCTCGTGTTGATCCAGACGCTCTTGAGCCGGGTGTACTCCCGGATCGCCTCAGTGCCGTGCTCGACGCCGACGCCGCTCGTCTTGAAGCCCTGGCGCGGCGACATGGGGGACATCGCCCGGTAGGTGTTGACCCAGACGGTGCCGGCTTCCAGGCGCGCCGCCGTCCGGTGGGCGCGGGCGAGGTTCGTCGTCCACACGCCGGCCGCGAGACCGTAGTCGGTGTCGTTGGCCAGCCGGACGACCTCCTCCTCGCTGTCGAAGGGCATGATCGCGAGGACCGGGCCGAAGATCTCCTCGCGGACGACGCGCATGCTGTTGTCGACGTCCACGAGGATGGTGGGCTCGTAGAAGTAGCCGCCGAGGCCGCCGTCGGTCGGCTGGCCGCCGGTCAGCACCCGGGCGCCCTCGCCGCGGCCGAGGTCCACGTATCCCGCCACCTTGTCCCGCTGTTCGGCGAAGGCGAGGGGGCCCAGTTCCGTCTCCTCCGCCAGCGGGTCGCCGATACGGATGCTGCGGGCGCGCTCGGCGACCCGGTCGAGGAGTTCGTCGTATACGGACCGGTGGGCGAACACCCGGCTGCCGGCGATGCAGGTCTGTCCCGCGGCGGCGAAGATGCCGGCGACGACGCCCATCGCGGCGTTCGGGATGTTCGCGTCCTCGAACACGATGTTGGGTGATTTACCGCCGAGTTCGAGCGTCGACCCGATGAAGCGGCTCGCGGTGGCCGCGGCGATGCGCGCGCCCGTGGCGGTGCTGCCGGTGAAGGAGATCTTCGCGAGGCCGGGGTGGTCGACCAGCGCCTGTCCGGCCTCGGAGCCGAATCCGGTGACGACGTTCACCGCGCCCGGCGGGAAGCCCGCCTCAAGCGCCAGTTCGGCGAGCCGGAGCACCGTCGCCGAGGTGTGTTCCGAGGGCTTGATCACGACCGTGTTGCCCGCGCAGAGGGCGGGTGCCAGCTTGCTGCTGGTCAGGGTCAGCGGGGAGTTCCAGGGGGTGATCGCCCCTACGACGCCCAGCGGTTCCCGGGTGGTGTAGTTCAGTACCTGGCGGTCGGAGGTGGGGATGAAGTCGCCGTGGATCTTGTCGGCCAGCCCCGCGTAGTAGTGGTAGTACTCCGGCAGTGTGGCCAGTTGGCCGCGCATCTCGCGCAGCAGCTTGCCGTTGTCCAGGGTCTCCTTGCGGGCGAGGTCCTCGGCGTTCTCGGCGATCAGGTCGCCGAGCCGGCGCAGGAGATGACCGCGCCGGGTCTGGCTGAGGTCGCGCCAGCGGGGGTCCTCGAAGGCCGTGCGCGCGGCGGCCACGGCCCGCTCGATGTCCTCGGCGGTGCCGCGCGCGGCCTGGTAGAGGGCTTGGCGGGTGGCCGGGTTGGTGCTCTCGAAGTACTCGCCCGACGCGGGTTCGGACCACGTCCCGCCGATGAAGTGCTTCAACTGGGTGAGGTCAGACATGTGCGCGCTCTCCGATGAAGGTGAGGAGTGAGTCCGCGAACGCCTCGGGACGTTCGACCGGCAGCATGTGCCGCGCCTCGGGAACGATCACCGCGCGGCAGTCCGGGAGTGCCGACGCGAGCCGGTGGGTCATCTCGGGGGTGGAACCGGGATCGTGTTCCCCGGTGACGGCGAGCGCGGGCCGGGTGATGGCGCCGAGGTGCGGGCCGAGCCAGGCGTCCGCCGTGGCGAAGACGCGATAGCAGTTGAGGAAGGACCTGACGTCGTTGGACCTCAGGGTGGCCTCGGTGCGGGCGACCTGGCCGGGGTCGACGTCCGTTCCGCCGTACCACCGCTCCAGGGACGCGGTGGCGCTGGCCGCGAAGTCGGTCTCCGCCGTACGGAGCCGGGCGAGGACGGACGCCTGTTCCGTCGGCGTCCGCCGGCACACGGAGCTGGCCGAGGTCAGCGTGGCCACCAGGTCCGGGCGTCGCAGCGCCAGGTGCTGGGCGACGAGTGCCCCCAGCGAGAAGCCGACGAGGTGCGAGCCGGCCGGAATCCCGCCGACGACGCCGTCGGCCAGGTCGGCGAGGGTCACTCCGTCGGGGGCCGGGGGGCGGGTGCCGTGTCCTGGCAGGTCGGGGGTGAGCAGGGTGAAGCGGTCGGCGAGGAGCGGGGCGACCGGCTCCCACATGGTGTGGTCGAGCCCGACGCCGTGCAGGAGCACCATGGTGGGCTTGTTCATCGCTGCCTACTGCTCGGTCGCCAGCGCCGCGAGGCGGGCCTGCGGGCGTCCCTGCGAGGCCGCGGCGAGACCGATCACGATCTCGTCCGCGCGCGGTCCGTCCGGTACCCGGGCCTCGATCGACTGGTGGTGCGAGCGGATCGTGGCGTCGGTGATGTGCTTGAGCGGGATGTCGAAGCCGGCTCCGGCGACGGCCCGCTTCTCCACGGCCGGCAGCAGGGTGCTCGCCTGGGCGGCCTTGCGGAAGTGGTCGCCGAACTTGAGCGTGTGGATGAGCGCGGACCCGTGCTCGATCTCCCCGTCGAGGCCGACGATCGCGGCCTTGCCGTACGCCTCGACGGGGGCGCCGAGCGCTTCGACCACACGCGGGGCGAGGAGTTCGCCGAGCTGGGGTGCGACCTCGTCGATCCCGGGCAGCAGATCGTCCACGAAGCCCTGACCGGACCATGGGTTCTCGATCACGGCCAGGACGACCGCCGTGCGGGCGGGCGGGTCGACCGGACGGCCGCCCTCGGTGTGGATGTCCTCGACGTAGGTGATGATCTTGCGGACGTTCATCGGGCGTTCTCCAGGTCGGCGAGACGGACGACGGGGTCGGTACGGCGGTCCCCGATCCGGGCGTTGGGGCGGGGGCCGGACGAGGCGGCGGCGATCACGAGGATCTCGTCGGGGCGGGGCGCGTCGGGGATCCGGATCTGGACGGTCTGGTAGTGCGAGCGGGTGGCGGCGGCCGTCTTGTGCCAGAGGGGCACGGTCAGCGGGTCACCGGCCGACAGGCGGTCGTCGTTGAAGACGATGATCGAGGTGCCCTCGGTCAGCTCCCTGAGGACGTTGCCGAAGTACGGGGTGTGGATCAGCGCCCCGCCGTGCTCGATCTCCCCGTCGAGGCCGACCACGGCAGCCTTGCCGAAGGCCTCGATCCGGTCGGCGCCGCCCAGCGTCTCGATCAGCCTGCCGGTCAGCAGCAGGCCCAGTTCCGGCGCCACAGCCTCGACCTCGGTCCCCAGGTCCCCGACGAGACCGCGACCGGCCCAGGGGTTGCGGACGACCGCGGCGGCGGCGACCCGCCGCACCGGAGTGGCGACCGGCCGTCCGAGTTCCAGGAAGACCTCGTCGACGACGGTCACCACCTTCCGCACGAGGCGGCTCATACGGGGAACCTCCGTACGGCCCGTCCCGCTCCGATCGCGAACTCCCGCGCAGGGTCCATGACTTGGGTGCGCGCACCGGGACGGTCCGCTGCTCCCGGGCCACGGCAGATCAAGAACCTCATCGCAAGCCTTCCTGCTTCTGCTGCTGTGCCATACAAGCGAGGCTAGGGTCGCCCGGCGAAGCCCGTCAAGAGGTGACCGCCCAGGAAAGGCATTGACCTTTACATATACGGCTCCCGCCTGCACGTTCAAGGATTCTCTGCGCGAAGTATTGACACGCCAATTCCCCCTACCTACCGTCCTCTGCCATACAAGAGCTCCACTGATGGGACCGCTATGAGTCGCACTCTTGACCTCACCGCCACCCCCGCAGATCGCATCTCGCGACTCCGTTCCGTATGGCGGGCCGCCTGGGACCAGGGGCACGTGGACGCACTGGACGACCTGCTCAGCCCCGCCTACGTCCGCCGCCGCGGACCCGCGTCCGCCGCGCAGGGCCGCGACCAGTTCAAGGAGTCCATCCGCGCGATGCGCGACGCGTTCCCCGATCTGCACACCGAGATAGAGGACATCGTCGAGGACGGCGACCGGGTGGCGATCCGCTGGCGCACCACCGGACGGCACACCGGCGCGTTCCTCGGTGTGCCGCCCACCGGAAAGCCCGTCGAGGTGTCCGGCGCGACCTTCGCCCGCTTCGACGGCGCCTCGGTCACCGAGGAGTGGGTGACCTTCGACTCCCGGCAGCTGCTGGAGGCGCTCGGCATCATCACCACCGGCCACCAGGCCGCGGTCGACGCCGACCTGGTGCGCGGAGTGCACCGCAAGTTCATCACCGGCGTCACGGTGGTGACCACGGACGACGACGGCACGCCCCGCGGGCTGGCGGTCAACGCCTTCTCCAGCATCTCGCTCGACCCGCCCATGGTGCTGGTCTGCGTCCAGCGCAGCTCCTCCACCCACCCCGTGCTCCACCGGGCGAGCCACCTGGGCATCAGCATCCTGTCCGCCGGCCAGCTCGACGTGGCGAAGGTCTTCGCCTCGAAGGGCGACGACAAGTTCGCCCAGGTCGGCTGGACACCGGGCGCCTTCGGCTCCCCGCTGATCGACGGCTCCTGCGCCCAGCTGGAGGTGGAGATCGGGGAGCGTCTCGAAGCGGGCAGTCACACCGTCTTCACCGGCCGGGTCGTCTCCGCCCGCCACGACGACCTCGCGCCGCTGGTCTACAGCGGCGGCGGCTTCTTCGACATCTCGCACACGGCGCCACTGCCGTGGTGAACCTTCTCCTCCCCGGGAGCACCACATGACAGAAGGAACACCGACGCCCCTCTACGGCAGCGCGGTCACCAAGGTCGAGCCGTTCGGCGTGGACCACATCCCCGACAACGAGCGGCACGGCAGGCCCAGTTCACAGTTCTTCGTCTGGTTCGCCGCCGGACTCAACTTCCCGATCATCCTGCTCGGCTTCAGCGCGGCCTGGTTCGGGATGAGCTTCGGCGCCGCCGTCACCGCGATCGTCGTCGGCGCGGCACTGGGCTCGCTGCTGATGGCGGTGATGTCCCGCATGGGAGTACGGCTCGGGGTGCCCCAGCAGATCCAGGCGCGCGGCCCGCTCGGCTTCTTCGGCAACTTCGTCCCCGTCGCCTACATCAACGTCTTCGCCGGTGTGGGCTGGGCCTCCGTCACCGTCATCCTGGGCGGCAAGGCGTTCGCGGAGCTGACCCATCTGCCGTACTGGCTCTGCGCGTTGGCGCTCACCGCGATCGAGCTGGTCGTGTCGATCTACGGCTACAACATGATCAACTTCCTCCAGCGGATCCTGACGTACGTCCTCACTCCCCTGTTCCTGATGATCACCGTGGTCGCCGTGGTGCGCGGCGGCAGCTTCTTCCACGCCGACTCGTCCGCCGCCGGATACATCGGCTCCACCGGCGGCTGGGTCACCTTCTGCGGCTGGTTCCTCTCCTTCCTCGTCGCCTGGGCGCCCTTCGCCTCCGACTACTCCCGCTATCTCCCCGACACCCCCGACGTCGTCACCCGCACCGCCTGGTACACCGGCCTCGGGAACTTCGTCACCATCGCCTGGCTGGGCATCCTCGGCGTGGTCGTCGGCGGCAGCGCGACCAGCTCCGACTCGATCACCGCCCTGCACCAACTGGCGGGCCCGTTCGCCGTCCCGGCCCTGCTCGCCGTAGGACTGTCCGCCCTGGCACAGAACTTCCTCAACGTCTATGGCGGCGCGATCTCCGTCCAGACCCTGAAGATCCCGGTCACCCGCTCCCAGGCGGTCACCGTCATCTGCCTGCTGGCCTACGGCATCAGCCTGTGGGGCGAGTCCGGCACGGAGGACAAGTTCAAGGTCTTCCTCAACCTCACCGCGTACTTCATCGCGCCGTTCGCGGCCGTACTCCTGCTCGACTTCTACCTCGGCGGACGGTCCGACCCCGCCCGGATCGCCGAACTCTACGACCGGCGGCGGGTGTTGGACTGGGGCCTGGTCGCCTGGGCCGGCGGGGTCGCCGCATCCGTACCGTTCTGGCAGTCCAGCTTCTACACCGGCCCCTTCTCGAAGGCGTACCCGGGAGCGGGTGACCTGAGTATGTTCGTCGCGGCGGGCGCGGGCGCGGTCCTGTACCTGCTGACGTATCGGCTCAAGCCTCTGTGGGTGCGGGACACGGGCCCCGACGACCCGTCCGCGGACCACCTCGATCGCTCCAGGTCGGCGGCCGGTCAGGTGTACTGACGGTACGTCACATCACTTTCTGACAGCGTCCGTTCGCGCGGGCGCTGTCAGTCGTATGTCTGGCGGGGACGGGTGTCGTCGTGGTGGCCGATCGGAGCAGAGCCTGCTCGAAGATGACACGGTGCCACGCCACTCCGGCAGTCCCCGGTCGGGCCGACCGGTCAGGGCTTCGTCCGCGTCGTCACCTCATGTCGTCGGAGGAACGCGTCGACGAGTCCGTCGGTGAATGCGCGGGTGACCGGTTCGTCCGTCACCAGTACGCGGTAGTAGAGAGGGCCTACGAGCTGGTCCGTCTCGGCCGCCATGTCGAGGTCCGCGGGCAACTGGCCCCTGTCCACGGCCCGTTCCAACGGCAGGCGGTCGCGGCGGCGTTGCTCGTCGAGATACCGGGACCTGAAGTCCTGGGCGAACACCGGATCGTGCTGTGCCTGGGCGATCAGTGCCTTGAAGACGGCACCGGATTCCGACTCGCTGAGGAACCATGCCAGCCGGCGCAGGTGGTCGCGCAGGTCGAGAGCGAGGTCACCGGAATCGGGAGGGGTGAGGTCCTCGGTCGCATCCTGGAGGAAGGCGTCCATCAGGACGTCGGTCTTGCTCTTCCACCAGCGGTAGATGGTCTGCTTGGCCACACCGGCCCGTGCGGCGATGCCCTCCATCGTGACGCCCGCGAAACCCTTCTCGACGAGCAGGCCGTCGGCCACCTCCAGGATCGCCAGCCGGGCCGCTTCACTGCGTCCGTGCCGGTTGCCGTGGTGACGCCGCCCCGATCCATAGGTGCTGCTCGCCTCGGCGGAGTCTGTCGCAGGTGCCATGTCGCCTCCCCGTCGGTCCGGTCAGGGTATCCCCTCTAGACGTGACGCAACGTTGCGTCTAGCCTAGCTGTCATGACACACACTCACACGCTTGCCGACCCTCGCGTCGAAGCGGCCCTCAGCCGGATGTTCGAGCGAGCCGAGCAGGACGAAGCGACCGCCGCGCGCGTCGGCGCGGCGCTGCCCGACGGTCTCGCGCCACTGACGCCCCAGGAGCGGGCCGACGCCGTGGCGGAGGTCTACATGCCGATCTCCGCCGACGGCGGGAAACTGCTGTACAACCTGGTCCGGGCGGTCCGTCCGGCCACGGTCGTGGAGTTCGGCACGTCCTTCGGGATCTCCACGCTGTACCTCGCCGCGGCGGTACGGGACAACGGCACCGGACGCGTCATCACCACGGAACTCAGCAAGGACAAGATCGCCGCGGCCCAGCGGACCTTCGCCGAGACCGGCCTGGACGACCTGGTCACCATCCTGGAGGGAGACGCCCGCGACACCCTCCGCGACCTCCACGACCCCGCGGACTTCGTCCTGTTGGACGGCTGGAAGGAGCTGTGTCTGCCCGTACTGCGACTTCTCGAACCACACCTGCGGCCCGGCACGCTCGTCGTGGCCGACGACGTCGACCTGAGCAGCCTGCTGCCGTACCTCGACTACGTGCGCGATCCCGCGAACGGGTACCAGAGCGTGACGTTCCCCGTCGAGGACGGCATGGAGATCAGCTGCCGCCTCTGAGCAGCGCGGCGAGGCACGCACGCCCCGGGGCGAGAGAAACGCCGCGTCCGCGCCCATCCACCGCCGCGACGATCACGTCGGCGATCCCGCGCTCGCGCCCGCGTGCAGCAAGCAAAGTGGCCGATGTCCCGACCGTGAGCCCGATGTCCGGGACGCCCCCCTCGGCGCTCCCTAGGCCGGCTCACCGAGGTCGCGTGCCATCCAGCCAGGCGTGTCCAGTCGGATGCCGGCCGTACCGACCAGCGCAGACAGATGCGCCTCCATGCCTTCGAGCTGAGCGGTGCCGATCTGCCGTGCCCAGCGGTCGCGCAACTCGTCGAAGATCGCTTCGCCTTGGCGCAGCACCTCCTCTCCGAGGTCGGTGACCTGGAGGCGTTTCCGACGGGCGTCGAGGGGGTCCGTGTCGCGCGTGACGTATCCACGCTCCTGGAGTACCGCGATCGTCTTCGCCGCGGCCTGTTTGGAGACCGACATGCGGCGGCCGAGCTCGGACGCGTTGTCCGCACCCGCCGCGATGGCACGCATGGCGAAGTCATGGACGGGACGGACGTCGTCGTAGCCACGCAGGGCCAACTCGGCGAGCGCGGCGTCCGCCAGGGAACGGAAGCCGCCCAGGAGGAGCAGCGCGAGATCGGCGCCGGAACGGGACATGGCAGAAGGGTACGGCAGCATGGACATCGACAACCTGGTTGGCTATCGTTCGACAATCAGGTTGTCGATTCGAGGAGTGCGCGATGAGCACCACACCGACCGGTGCCACGCTTGAGGGAGTCACCCACCACCGGATCGAGATCAACGCGACGACGCTGCACTACGTGACGGCGGGCAGCACCGGATCGCCGATCCTCCTGGTGCACGGATTTCCCGAGACCTGGTGGGCCTTCCACAAGCTCATCCCACTGCTCGCGGAGCACCACCGCGTCTTCGCCGTCGATCTGCGCGGCTTCGGCGACTCGGGCAACGGAAAGGGCGAGTACGACAGCACCACGTCGGCCGAAGACCTGCACCTTCTGATCGAGCACCTCGGTGTCGGACCGGTCCACGTCACCGGACAGGACGTCAGCGGGGCGACCGTCTTCCGGCTCGCGACCACCTACCCGCAGGACGTACTCAGTCTCACCGCGATCGAAACGGGGCTGCCCGGATTCGGTGTGGAGGCGCTGGCCGACGTCACCCACGGCGGCACCTGGTACATCGGCGTGCTCTGCGCGCCCGGCATTCCCGAGTTGCTGCTGACCGGCCGCGAGCACGAGTTCTTCGGGCAGTTCGTCTTCCCGTCCTTGACAGCGGTCCCGGATGCGATCACCCCCGCCGACGTCGACGAGTTCGCCCGCTCCTACGCGCGAGCCGACGGATGGCGCGGAGCGACCGGGCTCTACCGGTCGATGCTGCGCGACGGCCCCGAGATCAAGGGCCTGGCCGACACGCCGGGTCTGACCGTGCCCGTGCTCGCGGTCGGTGCGGGCGGCGGCCCCTTCACCTTCTCCACCATGACCAGGGCAGCGGCTACCCAGGTCGAGTCGGTCACTCTCGACGGCGTCGGCCACTACGTCGCCATGGAGGCCCCCGCCGAACTGGCCAAGGCCGTCCTCGACTTCACCCGACGCGTGGACGCGCCGTAGCGGCGGGCTGCGGGCGCCGAGTGGAGGCTCCCTACGACGGCCGAATCCGACGCGGTGGAGGAGCCGTGCCCCGGCGGAATCCGTCGCACTCGTAGCGGAAGCGCACTGACCTCCCGTCGTTTCGTGTTGACCCGGGCAGCGATCAGCACCTACTTTCGATACGCAACGGTAGCGTATCGAAAGTGAGGCGGTCGCTCTTGATCGGGACACCGAACGGGCCGCGCGGCGGCGGGGCGGACATGTCGGTCGGTATGGGCCGGCCGCGGGATGCCCGTCGGGATGTGGCGATCCTGGAGGCGACGTTGTCCCTGCTGACGGAGCTCGGGTACGAGCAGTTGTCGATCGAGGCGGTTGCGGGGCGGTCGGGGGCTGCCAAGACGACGATCTACCGTCGTTACCGGGACAAGGCCGAGCTGGTCGCCGCGGCGGTGGACTACCGCTCGCACGCCACACCTCCCTCGCCTGTCGCCGTCGGCCTGCGGGAGAACCTGCTCGCGCTTGCCGGATGGCTGGCCCGGCAGATCGCCGAGCAGGAGATCGGTCTGCTCGGGGCGCTGTTCGCGGGGATGCGCGGGGACCCGCGGCTGGCCGAGGAGATGCGTCGCATCCTGCGCCGGGACGAGGCGGCGATGACGGATGAACCGTTCCGCAAGGCGATCGGGGACGGAGAGCGGCTGACCCCACGGGCCGCCGAGCTCTTCGCCGAGATCGCTCCGGCGGTCATCGTGCACCGCGTGGTCGTCGCGGGCGAGCCGTGCGACGAACGCTTTGTCGAGCACCTCGTCGACGACATCCTCCTGCCGTTGTTGCTTGAGGACCGCTGAGGCAGGCAAGCCCACTCCGCGCGCACCGAGTACGACGGGTGCGACAGGTGAAAGGGAATTCATCATGATCATCGTCACTGGGGCTACGGGCGCGCTGAACGGCGCCACTGTCGAACACCTTCTCAAGCGTGTCCCTGCGGAGCGGATCGGCGTCAGCGTGCGCGACGTCGGCAAGGCACGGCACTTCGCCGAACGCGGAGTGCGGGTGCGTCAGGGGTCTTACGCGGATCCCGCCGCTCTACGCCACTCCTTCGAGGGCGCCGAGCAGGTCCTGCTCGTGTCCTCCAACGACCCGCACGCCGACCACGTCGGCCTGCACCGCGCCGGCATCGAGGCTGCCGTCGCGGCGGGAGCCCGGCGCATCCTGTACACCAGCCATCAGGGTGCCGACGTCGACAGCCCCTTCCCCCCGGCCCGCGATCACGCCGCGACCGAGGTGCTCCTCGCCGAATCCGGTGTCGCCTGGACCTCGCTGCGCAACGGCTACTACGCCCACAGCGTGCTATGGCTGCTCAGCCCCTGGCGACAGACCGGCGAGATCGCGGCTCCGGCCGACGGCCCGATCTCCTGGACCGACCGTGCCGACTCCGCCGAAGCGGCAGCGGTCGTCCTGGCCGGTGACCGGAGTTTCGACGGGCCGATCACCCTCACCGCGAGCCAGGCCGTGACCCTCGCCGACGTCGCCGCGATGGCCTCCGAGATCAGCGGCCGCGAGGTCAGGCGAGTCGTACTGGACGACGAGGAATGGATCGCGGACAAGGTCGCGGACGGCATGCCGGAGGCGATGGCACGGCGGATGCTCACCAGGTACCAGGCCGCCCGCGAAGGCCGCTTCGCCGGCGTCGACCCGCTGCTGGCCACCCTGCTCGGCCGCGAACCCCGCAGGGTCGCCGCGCAGTTGGAGGACGGCACCACCGGCTGAGGAATCGACGAAAGGCTTGCGTGGAGTCAGAGTGTTCCTTCTGCGTTCGCGATGTCGCTCCGTATCTGAACGAGCGACGAGCGACGAGCTTCAGCTCCCACTGCCCACGGAGGCGGAAGCGCTGTCGCTAGGGCACGGTGGGACGGTGCGACGGGAAGAGACTGACGGGCTACGACCGCTACGACGCTGCCGTGCAGCAGGCGTTCATCACCGTCGCCCGCCGGATCCTCTTGCCGCCATTGACAGCAGGACACTCGGCATACCGCGTACGCCCACGCCGCCTCGTCCCACCTCCCGCGCGGCGTGGGCACGGCAGCGCGGCCCTGCCGACGAGATCAGCGCCCTGGAGGGGACGGGCATGGTCGCGAGGACCGTCTGACGCGGGCGTCAACTGGGCTCACCGCGCGGAGACTTGGGACCACTGCCAGGGAAGGTGACCCCTGCGTGTGCCTGCTCCCATCAGGTCCCGTCAGGCGCCGGACCGGGCAAGACCGCTCTCCGCTCCCGAATGCTGGACTCCGCTCTTCCCTTCGCCGCGCCACCGCGTAGGCTGACCACGCAGCTGGTTCGCCCCGTCATCCAGACGGACGCGTCGCAAGAGGGAACCCGGTGAGATTCCGGGACTGCCCCGCAGCGGTGAGCGGGAACGACCGCCGTCATACGCACTGGGCCCACACAGGGCCTGGGAAGCGACGGCCAGTAGGTGTCCTCCGTACGGAGGACGTGCCCGCGAGTCCGAAGACCTGCCACCTGCCCGCACGCGAAGCATTCGCGTACGGAATTCCGGTGACCTCGTGGGCGGGTCGGCGTGCACATCGGCGGCGGACACGACACCGCTCCGATCTGACGTTCCTTCGCGCTCACGTCCCGCCACCGGGATCCAGGGAGATATCTCGCGAAGGAGATTTCCGTGACAGCGAAGTCCGCAGCCGCGGCAGCACGGTCGACCGTGTACGGCTACCCCCGCCAGGGCCAGGGCCGGGAACTGAAGAAGGCCATCGAGGGCTACTGGAAGGGCCGCGTCGACGCCGACGCCCTCCGGACCACCGCCGCAAAACTGCGCCGCGCCAACTGGCTGCATCTGACGGACGCCGGCATCGACGAAGTGCCGACCGGCGACTTCTCCTACTACGACCATGTCCTGGACACCAGCGTCATGGTCGGCGCGATCCCCGCCCGCCACCGCGCCGCCGTCGAACTCGACGCGCTGGACGGGTACTTCGCGATGGCGCGCGGCACGCAGGACGTGGCGCCGCTGGAGATGACGAAGTGGTTCGATTCGAACTACCACTACCTGGTACCCGAGTTGGGCCCCGACACCGTCTTCACCGCCGACTCCGCCAAGCAGGTCTCGGAGTTGAAGGAGGCCCTCGCCCTGGGCCTCACCGCCCGCCCGGTCCTCGTCGGTCCGATCACCTACCTCCTGCTCGCCAAGCCCGCCCCGGGTGTCGCGGCCGACTTCGAGCCGCTGACCCTCCTGGACCGGCTGCTGCCGGTGTACGCCGAGATCCTCGCCGATCTGCGCGCGGCGGGCGCGGAGTGGGTGCAACTGGACGAGCCCGCCCTCGTACAGGACCGCTCCCCCGCCGAACTGAACGCCACCATGCGCGCCTACCGCGATCTCGGGGGCCTCACCGACCGGCCGCAGATCCTGGTCGCCTCCTACTTCGACCGGCTCGGTGACGCCCTGCACGTCCTCGCCAAGGCGCCGGTGGAGGGGCTCGCCCTCGACTTCACCGAGGCCGCTGCCGCCAACCTGGACGACCTGGCCGCGGCGGGCGGACTCCCGGGCAAGCGGCTCGTCGCCGGCGTCGTCAACGGCCGCAACATCTGGATCAACGACCTCCAGAAGTCACTGTCCACACTCGGCACCCTGCTGGGTCTCGCCGACCGCGTCGACGTGGCCGCGTCCTGCTCGCTGCTCCACGTGCCGCTCGACGCGGCCGCCGAACGGGACATCGACCCGCAGATCCTGCGCTGGCTGGCGTTCGCACGGCAGAAGACGGCCGAGATCGTCACTCTGGCCAAGGGGCTCGCGCAGGGCACGGACGCTGTCACCGGCGAACTCTCGGCGAACCGCGCCGACCTCGCCTCCCGCGCCAGCTCGCCCATCACGAACGACCCGGTCGTCCGCGCCCGGGCCGCCGCCGTCACCGACGCCGACGCCCACCGCTCCCAGCCCTACACCGAACGGGCCGCCGCCCAGCGCGCGCACCTCGGACTGCCGCTGCTGCCGACGACCACCATCGGCTCCTTCCCGCAGACGGCCGAACTCCGCGTCGCCCGCGCCGATCTGCGCACCGGACGCATCGACACCGCCGGTTACGAGGAGCGCATCAGGACCGAGATCCGGGAGGTCATCTCCTTCCAGGAGAAGACCGGCATCGACGTCCTCGTGCACGGCGAGCCCGAACGCAACGACATGGTGCAGTACTTCGCCGAACAGCTCAACGGATACCTGGCCACACAGCACGGCTGGGTCCAGTCCTACGGCACCCGTTACGTGCGACCGCCGGTCCTGGCCGGCGACATCTCCCGGCCCGAGCCGATGACCGTGCGCTGGACGACGTACGCGCAGTCCCTCACCTCGCGCCCGGTCAAGGGCATGCTGACCGGGCCGGTCACCATGCTTGCCTGGTCCTTCGTCCGCGACGACCAGCCGCTCGGCGACACCGCGCGGCAGGTCGCGCTCGCCCTGCGCGACGAGGTCAACGACCTTGAGGCTGCGGGCACTTCGGTCATCCAGGTCGACGAGCCCGCGCTGCGCGAAACCCTTCCGCTACGCGCCACCGACCGGCCCGCCTACCTCGCCTGGGCCACGGAGGCCTTCCGGCTCACCACCTCCGGGGTCCGTCCGGACACCCAGATCCACACGCACATGTGCTACGCCGAGTTCGGCGACATCGTGCAGGCCATCGACGACCTCGACGCGGACGTCATCAGCCTGGAGGCGGCCCGCTCGCACATGCAGGTCGCGCGCGAGCTGGCCGAGCACGGTTATCCGCGCGAGGCGGGACCGGGTGTCTACGACATCCACTCCCCGCGCGTGCCGAGCGCGGACGAGGCAGCGGCCCTGCTGCGCAAGGGACTTGAGGCCATTCCGGCGGAGCGGCTGTGGGTCAACCCGGACTGCGGCCTGAAGACCCGCGGCTGGCCCGAGACCCGAGCGTCCCTGGAGAACCTGGTCGCGGCGACCCGCACCGTCCGGGGTGAACTGCCCGCGTCCTGACGCAGGACCAGCGGGACCCGTAGAACCCGTAGGGCTGCAGGACCGTAGGACCGGGTGGGCCGGGACGCCGCAAGCGTCCCGGCCCGACACCGCGCGAGCGTCACCGTCGCCCGGCGGCCGGGTGTCGTCTCCGCATCCGCGTCCATGTGACGCGGACAAGTGCGCGGGAGCGGCTGTGCTGCCGGTCGTCGGGCCTTTCAGCGCAGCTGATCCGCCACCACGGCCCAGACCTCCCCCGCTCCGGCGACGAAGCCCGCCCAGTACGGTTCTTTCAGCCTGATGGGCGGAATGTGGGTGACCTTCTCGTTCTTCTTGTCGGACATGAACGGGAACAGGCTCCGAAGCGGAGGACCGTCTCGTCGTGCGGGGTCGTAGAAGGCCATGTGCTGCAGTTCGGCCGCCGTGGCGTAGTCCTTGGCCCAGGCGATGCCGTCGGCATGGCCTTCCCCGCGCATGTCACGATCGCTCTTCCGGCTCTCGCGATCCTTGTCGTCGACCGTGCCACGAAGGCGTTCGACCACGGCGGCGATGTCGCCCATGAGGCCTTCCTTCGCCCGCTCCCGCTCGACCGCGTCCAGCAGGGCCTTCTGACAGATCGCCGAAATGGGCAGGTCACGAGCCCGGACCTGCTCCGCCAGGCTGTCGGGAACCGAGATGTTCATACGCATGCCACACCCCTATGGCGTCATCCAAACCCAACACGTTGACCTTACACACGCGTTGTGTAATCCCGCAACGGCCAGTCGTCTCACGGCACTTCGGCTTCCATCTGTCGGGCCGCCGCCGCTGGAAGCGGAGTTGAGGATCACGCGCCGCCTTCTGCGTGCCCGCTGCGGCTGGCGCCTCATGCGGTCCCACAGGCCTCGTCGACAGATGGTCCGCGCGCTCGAATCACCGCGCCGCACCGGCCCGGCCTACGCCTGGGCCGGTCCGGTACCCGGTCGCGACCCGATCGTGCCCACGCGCTCACGGCCCGAACTCCCTTCCCTGCGGCGTGCCTTCCGTACAGGGGTCGGTGCGACGCCCTCGACGACGGTGTTGCTGATGGTGCCGATCCCCTCGACGCTCATGGTGACGGTGTCACCGGGGATGAGGGGCGTGAGCTCCAGAACGCCGGTGCGGCCCCAGAGTTCGGCCAGGCAGCCGCCGTTGCCGCAGGTGCCCGAGCCCAGGACGTCACCGGGGCGGACCCACGTGCCGCGGGAGGCGTAGGCCACCATCTCCTCGAACGTCCAGGCCATGGAGGTCAGTCGGTCCTGTCCGATCGTCTCGCCGTTGACGTGGACGGTCAGAGCGAGGTCGAGGAAGCCTTCCTGGTCGCGGTGGGGTTCGAGTTCGTCGGTGGTGACCAGCCAGGGGCCGAGGGTGGTGGCGGTGTCCTTGGCTTTGGCCGGGCCGAGTTTCACCCTCATCTCCCGGCCCTGGAGGTCGCGCGCGGACCAGTCGTTGAGGATCGTGTAGCCGACGATGTGCTCGCGTGCCTGCTCGGGGGTGAGGTCCCGGCCCTCCTTGCCGATGACGGCGGCCACTTCGAGTTCGAAGTCGAAGCGACCGCAGCCGGGTGGGACGGGTACGTCGTCGTGCGCGCCGATCATCGCGTACGGGTTGGTGAAGTAGAACGCGGGCGCGGCGTACCACTCGTCGGGCACCGTGTCGCCGTATCCCTGCGCCACGCCCGCGACATGGCTCTCGAACGTCATGAAGTCCCGGACCGTCGGCGGCTGGAGAGGCGGCAGCAGCCGTACTTCGGTCAGTGCCACGGGCTGCGAGCCGGTGCGGGCCCGCTCTCCCGCCTCGCGCAGCGGCTCCGCTCCCTCCGCGATGAGTTCGTGCAGTTCCACCGGGTGGGGGAAAGGGTGGATCCGGTCGCCGGCGACGATGCCGGACCGTCGCTTTCCGTCGTGGACGAAGGTGGCGAGCTTCATTCCGCGCTCTCCTGTGATCGGACCGGGTGGGTGGCTCCGGGTCGGAGTCCGACGAAGACCGCCGCGATCACGGCGGCGGTCGCGCAGGCCGCGGCTGTGAGCAGCAGGGCGTTGTCGTAGCCGTGGGCCAGCGCGTCCGAGGTGTAGGGCGCGAGTCTGGCACTGAGCGGGCCCAGGTCGGCGGTGTGCAGGGCCAGCGGTCCGCCCGCGTCCAGGACCGCGCCGACGATGCCGTGTTCCTTGGGGGTGAGCGCGGCGCCGGCGAGGTCGCCGGTGAGGCGGTCGGCGGCCATGCCGAGGGCGACGGCACCGACGACGGCCGGGCCGAGGGTCTGGCCGAGGTCGCGGACCAGGCTGGTGGTGGCGCCTGCCATGCCGGTCAGGCCTGGCGGTACGACGTTGACGGCGGCGGCGGTGAGCGCGGCGACGACCAGGCCGAAGCCGACGCCGTTGAGGACCAGCGGCCCGAGCAGGGGAAGCAGCCCGGTCTCCTGGACCGGCACCGCGCGCAGCCACAACTGGGCGGTGGCCAGGGAGACGAAGCCGGTGACGAGCATGGGTCCGGGGCCGACGTGGTGCAGCAGCCGGGCCAGCAGGGGCCAGATGAACGGCGTGATGCCCTGGATGATCACGAAGGGTATCGCCGCGCGCAGCGGGCTCTGGTGCTGGATGACTCCCAGCCGGATGCTCAAGTCGTAGGCGCCGCCGAGGAAGCCGAACATGCCGATCACCGCCATCGCGGCGGACGCGGCGAAGGCCCGTATGCGGAAGAGTTCGAGGCGCAGCATCGGGGCGGCACTGCGGTTCTCCACGGCCACGAATGCAGCGATGAACACCACGAAGGCGACGAAGGAGAGCACGACCGGTGCCGAGCCCCAGCCGTCCGAGGGGCCCTGGATGATGCCGTGGAGCAGAGCGAGCATGGCCACGGCGATGCAGATCTGACCGGGCCAGTCCAGTGAGCGTCCCTCAGGTGCGCTGGACTCGGACGCCAGCAGCCAGGCGGCCGCGGCGGTGATCACGGCGATCACTCCGGTCGCCCCGAACGCCCACTGGAACGAGGCGTGTTCGACGATGGCGCCGGACAGGAGCGGGGCGATGAGGGCGCCCAGGGACAGGGCCGTGGTCCAGGAGGCGAGTCCCTTGGCACGCGTGGCCGGTGTGGTGGTGACGGCGGTGATCATCGTGAGCGAGGCCGGGAAGAGCGCGGCGGCTCCGATGCCGGAGATGGCCTGACCGGTGATCAGTTGGGCCGGGGAACCGGAGGTGGCGGAGACCAGGTACCCGACGGCGGCCAGCAGTGAGGCGCCCACCAGCAGTTTCTTGCGGCCGTAGAGGTCGCCCAGGACGCCGAACGTCAGGGCGAGCACGGCTGCGGGGACCAGGAACGCGTCGCTGATCCAGGTCAGTTGGGAGCCGGACGCCTGGAGGCTGCGCTGGATGACGCCGTTGATCGCGGCGGGCAGGACCAGCCCGATCTGGGCGAGGCAGACGGCCAGGCAGCCGGCGACGATCGTGCCGGTGTGCCGGGTGCGGGCTTCGGGTGCGGTGAGGGACGGTGCGGTCGGTGGGGTGCAGGCAGGGGTGGCGGCCATGGCTTCTCCTTTGAAGGCCGGCGCATGCGCATGTCGGGGACTGGCGGTCGGGGGGGCGGAACTGTCAGGCGTCGGCCGACAGTTCGGCCATGCAGCCGAAGAGGCCGGGGCCGTCGAGCGGGGGCAGTGAGGGGTCGAGCTCCCGGTAGACGGTGTGGACGTTGACGGCGAGGCGCTCGCTCTCGCCCAGGTCGGCGAAGCGGCCGAGTCGGATGTCGTGCGCGGCGTCCATCACCGGCATGCCGGCGCTGAACCGGAGGCCGGCCTGTTCATGGACGTGCGCGAGGTAGTCGCGGATCTCGCGGACGGCTCGTTTGGTGGTGACCGGTCCGTGGCCGGGCACGATGATGTCGGCGTCGAGGTCGAGCAGCAGGTCGCAGGCGTCGAGCCAGCGGGCGAAGGGGCCGTGCCAGACGACCGGGGTGGCGCCGGCGAAGACGATGTCGCCGGTGTAGACGACCCCGGCCCGCGGGACGTGCACGAGCGTGTCCCCGGCGCTGTGCGCGGGGCCCACATCGATGAGGTGGACCTCCGTGCCGCCGATGTCGAGGGCCGTCTCGCCGTCGAAGGTCCGGGTGGGCAGGACCGGTTCGAGGTCTGTGAAGTCGAAGCGCCCGAAGATCCGGCGGGCGAAGCGGCCGGTCCGGTTGTCCATGCCGGTCAGCGCGCGCATCTCGGCCGGCCCCACCTGCCGCATGTCCGCGAGCGATCCGCGGGCCGCGATGATCTCGGCGTGGGCGACGAACTGGTTGCCGAACCAGTGGTCGCCGTTTCCGTGGGTGTTGACCACGGTGGCGATCGGCGCTGTCGCGGTGAGCGGTGTCAGCGCGTCCAGCATGGCTCCGGTCAGCCGCAGGTCGTAGAGCGTGTCGACGAGCAGTGAGGTGCCTCGGCCGGTGATCAGCCCGGCGTTGCTCATGCCCCAGCCGTCGGCGCCCGCGATCCAGGCGTGGCAGCCGTCGCGCAGCGGGGTCCAGCCTGTGGGAGAGGTGGCGGAAGCCATCGTGCCTCCTTGACGCGTCCCACGGCTATGACAGTGAGACTTGAATCCATTGATGGACTAGAGTCCACCAATGGCCAGGAATCTAGAGACCTGCCGGGTGGAGGTCAAGAGGCGGGAGGCGTTGTGCTGTACTGGGCGCCATGAAGATCCCTGACACGACGGCCGCGACCGAGGGCGGCGCGACGGTCGGACGCCAGGAGCGCAGGCGCCGCAAACTGCACGACCACCTCTACGACACGGCCGTCGGTCTCTTCGTGGCCCACGGGTTCGAGACGACCACCATGGAGCAGATCGCCGAGGCCGCCGACGTGGCCCGCGCCACCGTCTTCAACCACTACGCGCAGAAGGTCGGCTTCCTGGAGGAGTGGGGCGCCCGGCGCCGGGCCCGCGTCGGCGAGATCCTCGGCGCGCAGCACGCGGAGAATCTTCCCGTCGACGACCGGCTACGGCGCTACCTGGAGGAGATGGCGGACCTCAACATCGCCTCCCGCGCGGAGACTTCCGTACTGATGGACGCCTCGGCGCGCTACGGCCGCCTCCTCCAGGACCCGTCGCTGGAGGTCGATCTCGCACGGATCGTCGAGGAAGGCCTGCGGCGGGGAGAGATCAGGGCGGACGTCGACTGCGGCCAGGCCGGTGCGCTGCTGGCCATGTGCTACTTCTCCACGATCCTGCGCTGGATCCGCGAGGAACCGGCCCCCTTCGACCTCCAGGAGCGACTCGGCGGTGCGCTCGACATCGTCCTGACGGGCCTCCTGGTCCGGCGGGGAGAGAACGGAAAGCCCTGACAGCGCAGCGCAGCACTCGCCGGTCTCGGCCTGGTGGTCCACCGCCCACGGACCCGGCACGGCGATGCGCGGGCCATGGGCCGAACGGCAGGAGATGTCCGCGTCCCCGCCGAGCCGCCGGCCTCCTCGCGCGGCCGAGTCAGCCGGCGTCCGCCGAACCCGGCGCCGGTGGCCGGGGGGTGACCAGCCCGCTCTGGTAGGCGGCCACAACGAGCTGGGCGCGGTCGCGAGCGTCCAGTTTGGTCATGGCGCGTTGGATGTGGCTGCGCACGGTGAGCGGACTCAGGACCAGCCACTCGGCGATCTGGGCGTTGGACCTGCCGTGCGCGGCCAGGGTCACGACCTCGCGTTCGCGATCGGTCAGGGTCTTGACGGCGGCGGGGAGGGCGAGCAGGGCGTCGGTGTCCGGGGTGGCCAGGAACCGGGTGATCAGCGCCCGGGTGGCGGCGGGCGACAGGAGCGCCTCGCCGCCCGCGACGGTGCGGATGCTCGACAGCAGGACGTCGGGGCTGACGCCTTTGCCGAGGAAGCCGCTCGCGCCGGCGCGCAGGGCCTTGGCCACGTTCTCGTCGTTCTCGAAGGTGGTGAGCACGAGGACGTGGGTGTCCGTCAGTTCGGGCCGGGCGCAGATCGCGGCGGTGGCCGCGACTCCGTCGAGATGCGGCATCCGGATGTCCATGACGACCACGTCGGGACGGTGCTCTTCGGTGAGTTCGACGGCCTCCCGCCCGTCGGCGGCCTCCGCGATCACCGTCAGGTCCTCGGCCGAGTCGATGAGGATGCGGAAGGTGGCCCGGAGCAGCGCCTGGTCGTCGGCGAGCAGAACACGGATGGTCATGGCGCGGGACTTTCGTCGGGGCTGTCGAGGGGCGTGTCGAACGGCAGGGTGCAGAGGACCTCGAAGCCGCCCTGGGCACGGTGGCCCGCGTGGAAGGTGCCGCCCACCGAAGTGGCCCGCTCACGCATGCTGACCAGGCCGAACCCGCTTCCCGGACCGGGCGGGGCGAAGGTGTGGCCGGCGGCGGTGGCGTTGGCGACGGTCAGGCTCAGCCGCTGGGGCGTGTAAGCGAGCCGTACGTCGGCGGTGCTCCCTGAGCCGTGCTTGGTGACGTTGGTCAGCGCCTCCTGGAGGATGCGGTAGGCCGTCAGATCGAGTACGGGCGTGAGCGACCCCCGCTCCCCCTCGACGGTGACGGTGACCTGGAGGCCCGCCGCAGCGCAGGAGTCGACCAGTTCGGGCAGCCGCTCCAGTCCCGGCGCGGGGTCCAGGTCGTCGGCGGGGTCGGTGTCCTGCCGCAGGAGTCCGACGGTGATCTTGAGTTCGCGCAGGGCGGCGGCCGTCGTCTCCGGGAGCTTGTCGATGATCTCCTGGGCCTGCTCGGGCCGGGTCCGCACCAGGTGCTTCACGGCTCCGGCCTGGGCGTCCGCCAGGGTCAGGTGGTGGGCGACCACGTCGTGCAGTTCGCGCGCGATCCGCATGCGCTCCTGGACGACCCGGTGCCGTGCCTCCTCCTCGCGCTGCCGGTCGGCGTGTTCGGCGCGGGCCACGGCGTACTCCCGGCGCACCCGCCGGTGGCCGCCGAGGGCCGCGCAGAGCAGGATCCACGCGGTGGGGTTGACGACGGCGAAGGCCACCGAGTCCAGGAAGGAGGGGAAGACCAGGCCGCCGACGACCACGCAGCCGGTGACGATCAGGGCACTGTTCCACCCGGTGCGCCGGGACGTGCGCAAGCTCGTCTCGTACTGCGCGACCAGCAGCGGGCCCATCAGCAGGGGCGTCAGGAGGTAACCCAGGGCGCCCACGACGATCGTGCACGACGCCGTGACGGCGAGGACGGGCAGCGGATGGTGCCGCCGCCGGTTCAGGGCGGCACAGGCGAGCGCGCACAGGACGATGCCGGGCCACAGGACCAGAGGGCCGGGGGACAGGGCGCGGGTAGCCAGGACGCCGGAGACGGTGACGGCGAACAGGAGGACCAGTACCGCGAGGTCGAGCGCCCTGGGACGGGCCGCCGCCCGGTGCCGCCAACTGGTACTCATCACGCTCCGAAACACGTCAGGGAACAGCCATGCTCACACATCGTGTGGGTGGCGGCGCCGGGCTGCCCGGCGCCGCCACCCTCCCCCCGCCACGATCCGTCAGACCCGCGCCGGCTCCTGGCACACGCTCTCGCCACCCGTCACAGGCGGCAGTGTCGTGAGCCCGGCCCCCTCCACGTCGACGCGGGGCAGCACCCGGTCCAGCCAGCCCGGCAGCCACCACGCCCTGTCGCCCAGCAGCGCCAGCACGGCGGGCACCAGCGCCATCCGTACGACGAACGCGTCGAACAGCACCGCCACGGCGAGCCCGAACCCGATCGTCTTGATCATGGACTCCCCGGACCCGACGAATCCGGAGAACACCGCGATCATGATCACCGCAGCGGCGACGACCACCCGCGCACTGTGCCGGAACCCCGAGACGACGGCGTCGGTGGCGCGGTCGCCGTGGACGTACGCCTCCCGCATCCGTGCGACCAGGAACACCTCGTAGTCCATCGCCAGGCCGAACACGATGCCCACCAGGAAGATCGGCATCAGACTCATGATCGGACCGGCCTGCTCCACGCCCAGCACCTGCGCGCCCCAGCCCCACTGGAAGACCGCGACCACCGAGCCGAGGGCGGCCAGCACCGACAGCAGGAACCCGAACGCCGCCTTGACCGGTACGAGCACCGACCGGAAGACCACCAGGAGCAGCAGCAGCGCCAGGACGACGATGACGGCCAGGTAGGGCACCAGCGCGGCCTGGAGGGCCTCGGCGACGTCGATGTTCATCGCGGTGCTGCCGGTGACCTCGAAGGTCGCCCCCGTCCCGCGCTCCAGGGCGGCGCGTTCCGAGCGGATGGCACGGACGAGGTCCTTGGTGTGCTCGTCGTTCGGGCCGGTGGCCGGGACCGCCGAGAAGAGCGCGGTGTCGCCCGCCTTGTTGAACTGCGCGGAGGAGACGGACACGACCCCGTCGGTGGCGCCGATCTCCTTGGCGATCTCCGTCACGGCCGCCTTGGCGTCGGTCGCGTCCCGGGCGTCGACGACGAGGGTCAAAGGGCCGTTGAAGCCGGCGCCGAAGCCGTCCGCGAGGGCGTCGTAGGCCCGGCGTTCCGTCGACGAGACGGGCTTGGACTCGGCGCCCGGCATGCCCATCTCCAGGCTCGCGGCGGGCAGGGCCAGCACGCCAAGGCCCGCGACGGATACGACCAGCACGGCCACCGGGCGGCGCAGCACGAAGCGCGCCCAGCGGGTTCCGCCGTTTCCGGTCGCGGCGGGGGCCGCCGGCTTCTTGCGGGTGCGGCGGGAGAGCACCGCATCCGGCCACATGCCCAGCAGCGCCGGGACGAGGGTGAGGGCCACGAGCACGGCGACGACCACGGCGCCCGCCGCGCACAGACCCATCTTCGTCAGCATGGGCACGCCGACCACCGTCAGGCCCGCCAGTGCGATGACGACGGTCAGCCCGGCGAAGACCACGGCGGAGCCTGCCGTGCCGACGGCGAGTCCGGCCGCCTCGGCCGACGCATGGCCGTTCGCGCGCTCCTCCCGGTAGCGGGAGACGACGAAGAGGGCGTAGTCGATGCCGACCGCGAGTCCGAGCATCGAGGCGAGCGTGCCCGTGGTCAGGGACAGCCCGAAGACGTCGGCCGAGGCCATGATCGCGGCCATGCTGGTCCCGACGCCGAGCACGGCGGTGAGCAGCGGCAGCCCGGCCGCGGCGAGCGAGCCGAAGGTGATCAGCAGGATCACCGCGGCGAGACCGATGCCGATGGCCTCGGCGCTGCCGCCCGCGGCGGGCTGTTCGGCGAGGGCGGTGCCTCCGACCTCCACGGTGAGGCCGGACGCGCGCGCCTCGCCGACGGCCTTCTCCAGGGCGGCCTTGTCGGTGTCGGTGAGGTCGGCGGCCTTCACCTCGTAGTTCACGGTGGCGTAGGCGGTGGAGCCGTCCTTGCTCACCGCGCCCGCGGTGAATGGGCTCACGGCGTTCTGGACCTCGGGCTCGCCGGACGCCTCCGTCACGAACGCGTCGATGGCGGCCCGGTTGCCGGAGGCGGTCACCTTCTCTCCGGCGGGCGCGACGAACACGATGCGTGCGGTGGCGCCGTCGGCGTCCGTGCCGGGGAAGCGCTCCCCGATGAGGTCGAACGCCTTCTGCGCCTCGATGCCGGGCATGAACGACGTGCCGTCGTCGGACGGGGCCGGAGCCAGGGCGGCGCCGACCCCGGCACCGCCGAGGATCACCGCCCACAACAGCACGACGAGCCAGCGGCGCCGGAAGGCCGTGCGGCCCAGACGGTAGAGCGAGGTAGCCACGGGAAGCGGTTCTCCAGGTGAGGTCTCGGGTGGACGACCAGCCTGGCGGGACGGGGGGTGCGGCCACATCGTGCGCGTGCTCGCAATCCCGCTTGGTGTCCCTGCATGAGCCGGTGCGCCGCTGTCCTCCTCCGGGAGGAGGGGCTGTTCCGGCCCCGGGATGACTCCGCGCGGCATGGCCGCGTTCTCGGCACCGGCTCTTGACGGGCGACCACGACAGGCGCTTCGATCGTCTATCGATAGAACTTAATCGATTTCATTGGGAGAGCCGCGTGCGAAACCTGGGCCTCCGGCCTTGTTCCGTTCGCGTCCTCCCGTCCCGACGTCCTCTCTTGCGCAGGAGACACCTTGCAGTCGAGAACCTGTCCCGTCATCCGGCTCCGCTGCGCGTCGGGGCGGGTGTGACATGGGTGCGTTCGACGGAATGAGAGCCCTGGTCACCGGTGGGGCGTCCGGCATCGGGCTGGCCACCGCACGCAGACTGACGGCCCTGGGCGCTCACGTTGCGGTCCTGGACCTGCGGCCGCCCCCCGAGGACCAACTCCTCCACGTCCAGGGCGATGTGAGTGACACCCCCTCGGTCACGGCGGCCACGCGCGCGGCGGTAGAGGCTTTCGGTGGACTCGACATCCTGGTCAACAACGCCGGAGTCGGCGCCCAGGGCCGTGTGGAGGACAACTCCGACGAGGAGTGGCACCGAGTCCTGAACGTCAACGTCGTGGGACATGTCCGGGCGACCCGCTCGGTTTTGCCGAGCCTGCGCGCCTCATCGTGCGCGGCGATCGTGAACGTGGCGTCCATCGCGGCGACCGCGGGCCTTCCCGACCGCGCCCTGTACTCGGCGGCCAAGGGCGCCGTCCTGTCGCTGACCCTGGCCATGGCAGCCGATCTCCTGGCCGACGGCATCCGCGTGAACGCGGTGAACCCGGGAACAGTCAACACCCCATGGGTGGAGCGGCTGTTGGAGAGCGCCGACGACCCCGAGCAGGAACGAGCAGCCCTGGCGGCACGGCAGCCCCATGGACGCCTCGTCGACCCCGAGGAGGTGGCCGAGGCCATCTGTTACCTCGCCTCGCCCGCGGCCGGTTCCGTCACCGGAACCGCGCTCGCGGTCGACGGAGGCATGGCCGGACTGCGGCTGCGCCGGAAGGACTGACCCGGTGGACTCGCAGCCGGCCACGCCCTGGCGCATCGACGCGCACCACCACGTGTGGGACCTGGCAGTCCGCGATCAGCCCTGGACACGGAACCTCCCGGCCCTGAACCGCAGTTTCGGCATGGCCGACCTGCGCCCCCACCTGCGCGGGGCGGGAATCGACGCCACAGTGGTGGTGCAGACCTCGGCCGTGGCCGACGAGACCGCCGATCTGCTCGCCCTGGCTGCTCGGGACGAGCACGTGCGGGCCGTCGTCGGCTGGACGGACGTGACCGATCCGGGAATCGGGGAGGCACTGGACCGGCTCCGGGAGGGTCCAGGGGGCGCGCTGCTGGTGGGTGTCCGCCACGCGGTCCAGGAGGAGACGGATACCACGTGGCTGCACCGCGACGAGGTGCGCCGGGGTCTGCAAGCGATCGGGGCCGCCGGGTTGGTCTACGAACTGCTGGTCCGCGCCGACCAGTTGCCCATGGCGGTACGGGCCGTGGAGGAGCTGCCCGAGGTGCGCTTCGTGCTCGACCACGCCGGCAATCCCGACATCGCGCCGGACGCCCTGGCACCCTGGGCCGCGTCCATGATCCGCCTGGGCCGCTGCGCCAACGTCACCGTCAAGCTCTCCGGCCCGGTCACCCGCTCCCCCGCACCCCGCACGCGCCACCTCGCGCCGTACGCGGACGTACTCCTGGAGCAACTGGGCCCGGACCGGCTGATGTTCGGCTCCGACTGGCCGGTCTGCCTGCTCGCCGCCTCCTACGAGCAGACGGTCGCTGTCGCCGCATCACTGACGGCCCGGCTCAGCCCGCACGAGCAGTCCGAGGTGTACGGCGGGACGGCGGCGCGCTGGTACGGGATGAAGCGCTCCGCCGGCCGGAGCCCGATCCACTAGCTTGCCTGGCTCAGCAACGCGATCGCCCAGGGCCGGAGCCTCGCCTCGACGTCGAGGACGCCGTCGTCGGAGACGGTGTGCCAGGTGACCGCGCCCTGCCCGGCCTCCGCACGGATCGCGTCGATGTCGGCCCTGGACGGATTGCCGTCGCCGCCTCGTCTGGTCCACTCGGCCATCGCCCAGCCGTGCCGGTCGTCGACCACCTCCAAGGTGTAGGTCGCACCGGCCGTCAGTCCGGCGAGGCGCAGGGTCAGGCTCTTCGGCCGGCCCGTCGCCAGGGTGCGTTCAGCGATGTCCCGGGTACCGAACGACGCAGGGACCGACA
Organism: Streptomyces sp. NPDC090083; assembly: GCF_044747445.1. Classification (NCBI taxonomy): domain Bacteria; kingdom Bacillati; phylum Actinomycetota; class Actinomycetes; order Kitasatosporales; family Streptomycetaceae; genus Streptomyces; species Streptomyces sp. NPDC090083. Next base: position 435,451 of record NZ_JBIVED010000005.1, read on the forward strand.
GGGAGACCTCCTGCGGATAGTGGACGGCAAGGGCGGACACCGCGGTGCCGCGCCTGGTGACCACGAGCCCCTCTTCGCGGTGGACGAGCCGGTCGCCCAGCGCGTTCAGCATGCGATAGGCGTGCATGGTGGGCTTGGGTATGCCGTTCTGGTTGAGCATGCCGAACCCGCCGTGGAAGGGATCCCGGCCCGCGCCCTCTTCTTCGAAGACGTCGGTGAAGGTCCAGTAGGCGAGGCTGTCGACCAGGCCGATGGACGTGAGCACCGAGCGGACCACGAACGCGGCGGCCTGCGGGTAGTCGTGGGTGAAGTCGCGCGAACTGGAACTGGAACTCCACTCGGTGAGGTGGATCTCGGCCTGCGGATAGGGGCCGGCGTCGACGATCTCCCGCACCAGACGCAGATCGGTCGGCGTGGCGTCGACGCCTCGGGTGAGCTTGCGGCCGTTGCCGTGTCCGTCCAGCGCCCAGTCCGTCGGATACGGATGGCACGAGACGAAGTCGACCGGAAGCCGGTGGCCGGCGCAGAACCGCAGAAACTCCTCCAGCCACACCGGCCGCCAGTCGAGGGCGTCCAGGTCGGCGGCGGTGAGTACCGTCTCGTGCTGCGTGGTGTCCTCGGTCTCGCCGTCGAAGCGGGCGTCCGGAACGAAGTTGCTCGTCGCCGGGCCTCCGACGCGCAGCCTGGGATCGACCGACTTCACCGCCTCGGCCGTCACCCGGTACAGCTCGAAGTACTCGCTGCGGGTACCGCGGAAGAAGGGGCCGAGGTTCGGCTCGTTCCACACCTCGAAGTACCACGCGCGCACCTCGTCGATCCCGTAGCGCCCGACCCAGTGCTCGACGGTGGCGCGTACGAGCGCGGCCCACTTCTCGTGGTCCGTGGGCGGCGACCCGTTGGCGCCCCACCAGAAGACGGTCGCCTTCTCGCGGGCGAGTTCCGGAGGGCAGAAGCCGAGTTCGACGAACGGGCGCATCCCGGCAGCGAGGATCGCGTCGAACAGCAGGTCGACGTAGTGGAAGGAGGGCGCCACCTCACCGTCGGTCTCCTGGTAGACGAACATGTCCCCGTGGAAGAGGCCGTGGAAGCGGACGTAGTCGAAGCCACCGAGCCGGTGCGCCTGGGTCAGCTGGCTCTGCCAGTCGGCGCGCAGTCCCTCGTTGGCCCGCCCCGCGCCGACGACCCGGCTCCAGAAGTGGTCCAGCGGCACGTGCGGAGCGTCGGTGAGATCAAGGGTCAGTCGCACGAACGGCTCCCGTGACGGTGGGCGGTCGCGCCGGCCCGACGGTCATCGCCTTCCGGTCCTCCGGGACGCGTGAGTCTCATGGATCTCCTGTTCTTTACGGTCGGTTCGGGATTCAGGCGGGAATCAGGCCGGCGGCGACGAGTGCGTGCCACAGGCCGTCCAGCGGGCGGGGGTCCTGTGCCATGCGCGCGTTGGCGAGGATCTGTCCGGCGCTGTCCGCGCCGACGACGACCGACGCCACCAGCGGGTCGCGCGCCGCATAGGCGAGGGCCGCCCGCGGCAGCGTCGTGCCGGCCGCCGCGGCCAGCTCCGCCAGTCGCCGCGCTCGCGCCAGCAGCGCGCCGGGGGCTGCCCGGTACTCGTAGCGCGCGTCCGGGGCGGGCCGGTCCTGCGCGAGCATTCCGGAGTTGAACACCCCGGCGTTGAGCACGGAGATGCCGGCCGCGCGGGCGGCCGGGATCACCTTCGTGAGCGCCGGCTGTTCCAGGAGGGTGTATCTCCCAGCGATCATGATCGTGTCCAGCTCGGCGCGGTCGGCGAAGGCGGTGAGTGCCGTCAGGTCGCCCGTGCCGACGCCGATCGCGCCGACCACGCCCTCCTCACGCAGTCGTACGAGCGCCGGAAGCCCGGTGCCGAGCGCGTCCGTGAGCCGTTCCTGGGGGTCGTGCAGGAGCGCGATGTCGAGCCGGTCCAGGCCCAGCCGTCCGAGCGAATCCTCGACGCTGCTGCGGACGCCGGCCTCGGTGAAGTCCCAACTCCGTTCGGGTTCACCCCTGTTGCCGGTCCTGATCAGCCGGCCGACTTTGGAGCTGAGCACGTACTGTGCCCGCGGCCGTGAGCGCAGCGCGTGGCCGAGCCGCTTCTCCGCCAGACCGAGTCCGTAGTGCGGTGCGGTGTCGAAGTAGCGGATGCCGGCTTGCCAGGCGGCGTCCACGATCGCTGTCGCACGCTCCTGCGACATGGCCTCGTAGAGGTCGCCGAGCTGGGCGGTGCCCAGTCCGAGCGCCGTCACCCGCACTCCGGAGGAGCCGAGTTCGCCGTACCTCATGCGGCTCCCCCGCCCGCCGGCCGGATGCGACGGCCGGTCACCGTGCGGGGGACCGCGTCTGGTTGTCGCGCCATGTCTCGTACTCGGCGCGGCTGTTGGAGCTGAGCGGGTAGTAGTCGGAGAGCCGGGCGCCCTGTTCCAGGCGCATGCGGCTGAACGACTCCCAGTCCTCGTGGTCCTCGGCGTCCTGGATGAGCTCCAGCGCCTTGCCGGCCGGCACGATCACGGCACCGTCGTCGTCGGCGACGACCACGTCACCGGGCAGGCAGAGCACGCCGCCCGCCGCGACGGGTACGTCGTAGGCCCAGGGGAAGAGGTCGGTCTGGGACGCGTAGTGCGGGGTGGTGCCGGTGCACCAGATCGGTACGCCGAGCTGCCGGACTCTGGCGGCGTCCCGGATCCGGCCGTCGACGACGATCCCCGCACCGCCGCGGCGCTTGAAGTAGCGCACGAGCATGTCGCCGAAGCAGCCGGTGAACGAGCTGCCCCAGGCCTGGACGACGAGCACGTCACCGGGCTGAACCGTCTCCAGGACCGCCCAGAGCGCCGTGTCCCGCTCGACGTACTCCTGGCCCAGGCCGCTCGCGACGTCCTCGCGCTGCGGCATGAACTGGAGGGTGAGAGCCGAGCCGACGACCCGGCTTCCGGTCTCCAGCGCCGTGGGCCCCTGGACGGCCGTGCGCGTGACGCCCATGGAGTGCAGTTTCGCGCATGCCGTCGCCGCGCTGATCCCTTCCATGCGGCGGAGGTGATCGGCGTCGGCGCGCTCGAAGGCCTCGCCGCGAACGGGCAGCGGCCACACTTCCGACGTCAGGTTCTCGGTGTCCATCAGGTGTCTCTCCGGGGTGTGGGTCGGGTGAAGCTGGTGTGGGCCGGTGTCTGTGCGCGCCGGGTGATCTCCAGCCGCAGGGAGATGCGGTGCAGCGGGGGAAGCGCGATCAGCAGGCGGGACGATCCGACCGGCGCCTCGGCCTGCCGTGTCCGCGGATCGGGGACGAGATAGCCGCGGGAGTCGCCGGGACGGTCGTCGGCCCGCTGGTCGAAGACCGCACGGTCGATGCGGTCCTCTCCGAACGCGCCTGCCTGGACGACGACTTCGCGCCGTGCGGCCGGGTCGAGGTTGACCAGCTCCAGGCGCACGCCGTCGGCATCGGCCTCGCGTACCAGCGCGGCCACGTCGTCCGGCAGGCCGGGGCGCCCGCGCAGCGCGTCGCCGAAGGTGACCCTCGCCAGCGCGAGTCCTCCGTTGTAGAGGGCGGGCGGGGCGCCGGTGACGAGCTGGGTGAGGACTTCGGTGACGACCGGGTTGAGCCGTTGCCACCAGTGGATGTCGTCGTCGGGTGGTCCGTACGGCGTCTCCCGCATCAGGGCCAGCCGTCGTGCCACCTGGCCCAGTGCGAGCCCGAGGGCGTCCTCGGGATACCGGGGGTTGCGGCCGAGCAGGAACGACACCCAGGGTGCCTCGTGTCCCTGCTCCTCCTTGTCCTGGAACCACTTGGTGTCCCGCCAGTCGAAGCCGGCGTCCTCCTCCAGCGATTCCAGTCGCTTCCTGTCGCCGGCCTCCGAGGTCAGCCACCACAGCCAGACCGGGTAGACCAGCGGGACCGGGTGGAGGTCGAACCAGCCGTCGGAGCCGTGCCGGTAGGGCACCAGCCGGACCGGTACGCCGGGGGCGACGTCCATCTTCTGCGCCCAGCCCCAGCCCATGCTTCCGGCGGTGGCGGCGTCGGCGCGTACGACACTCCGGGCGATGACGGTGTCGAGCGGCGCGCGGGCGAGGTCCAGGCCGGCGGTGCCGCCGGTCACGAGGGTCTCGTTGACGGCGGCGATCATGGCGGCGGACTCGACGGAGTGGAGCCCGTGGGGCCAGGCCCAGCCGTAGTGGCCGCCGTACCAGTGCCCGCCGTGCAGTTCGCCGACGACGCCGGAAGGGCCGACGTTGTCCGGGATCAGGCCGCCGTTCGCCGCCGCGCGCTCGCGCCACGCGCCCACGTACTCGACGACCCAGTCCCCGAGCTCCGGGGCGTGGTCGTAGAGCCAGGCGTTGGTCACCAGCGAGGTGGCGGCGAGGTTGACGGCGGTGTCGCCCCGGCCGAGGCGGTCCTGCATGGCGTCACCCATGCGCCGCGCGTTCTCCTGCGCGTACAGGTCGTCCCAGCGGGTGATGCCGGGAAGGTCGTCGAGCGGCAGTCCGTACGGCTTCATCGCGGCCTGGGTCGCGCTGTACTCGATCCACTCGGTCCCGAGCCCCGGTCGTGGCCCGCCCGATCCGGTGTGCGGGGCGACGATGATCCGCGCGTCGGGGTCGTAGTTGCCGCGGGCCGGGTCCGTGTACAGGCGGGCGAAGCGCAGGGCCCGCTCGCGGAAGTCGCTGTCGTCCGGGTCGGCCGCGCAGATGGCGTAGAAGAAGTTCAGCGACTCGCCCTGGTGGAACCAGTCGTAGCCGACCTCGTACTCGTCGCGGACGAAGCCGAACTCCGTCATCTGCGCGGTCACTCCGGCCCAGTGCTCCTTGACCGCGGGGAGCAGGTCGTCCGCTCCGCCGAGCCGGTAGAGGACGGGCCAGTTGAAGAAGGGTTCGTAGAAGTCGTCGACGCCGTCGCGGTGGTGCATGCGTCCGCCGTAGGTCAGGCGTCCGTCGGGACCGCAGTACGTCGCCGCGAACTCGCGCCACGCCGTGTCGAGCACGGAGAACAGGCGTCGCTCCAGCACCGCCCACAGCGGGGTCTCCCGGATCGGGACGGTCGCCTCGACGCGGGTCGGGTCACCCTGTGTTTCGTCCATCGTCCCTATCCCTTGAGCGCGCCCGCGGTCAGGCCGCCGATGATGCGCCGTTGCATGAACACGTAGAACACGATCACCGGCGCGGTGGCGAGCAGCATGTTGGGATACACGACCGTGTAGTCCGTGGAGAGGCGGCTGATGGCCGCGTACACGCCGGTCGTCACCGTGTAGACCCCCGACTGGGGGCCGAGGATGAACTGCGGATTGACGAAGTCCGTCCACACACCGACCGAGTTGAGGACCATCGCGGTCGCGACGACGGGACGCATGAGCGGGAAGATCACCCGCCAGAAGGTGCCGTAGCGACTCGCGCCGTCGATCCGCGCGGCCTCGTCCAGTTCCCGGGGGACCGTCTGCACGAACGCGACGAACAGGAAGGCGGTGGTGGGAATGGTCAGCGTCGTTTCGAACAGCAGGAAGCCCGGGATCGTGCCGATCAGGCCGAGCGCCTTGAGCACGTAGATCACGGGGATGACGAGGGTCTGGCCCGGGATGAACAGACCGGCCAGCAGGACCAGCAGGACGACCCGGTGGTAGCGGCCGGTTCCGCGCGCGATGGCGTACGACGCGGGTCCCACCACGAGGAGGTTGAGCGCGTTGATCGCGACGACGAACATCAGGGTCGTGCCGTACGCGGCGACCACGTTGAAGTCCGGTGACGTGAGCGCGTGGTGCAGGTACGTCAGCGAGAATCCGCCCGCGGGCCAGCCGAAGGGCCGGTTGAGGATGTCGTGCTGCGACTTGAAGGCGTTGGTCAGCATCAGGTACAGCGGGCCGACCATGACGAGGACCAGAGCGAGGACGGCCAGGGCACGCCCCGCGCGGCGGGCGGTCATGCGGCCACCGCCTGTTCGCTGCGTCGCCGCGCGGCGGTGATCCCGACGGTCACGAGGATGATGACGATCATCAGCACGACCGACTGGGCGGCGCCGTAGCCGAGTTGGGTGTTGTCGAAGGACGACGTGAGGATGGTGTACACGAAGCTCTGGGTCTCTCCTGCGGGGCCGCCGGCGGTCAGGGCGAGGATCAGCTCGTAGACGCGCAGCAGGCCGATGACGACGAGGACCACGTTCACGGTCACGGTCGGCGCGAGCATCGGGAGTTTGACGCGCCAGAAGGTCTGCCACGGGGAGGCGCCGTCGATCCTCGCGGCCTCGATGATGCTGTCCGGCACGGTCTGGAGACCGGCCAGGTAAAGGACCACGTTCACCCCGAAGCTGGACCACACGATCACGCAGGTGACCGTCGCGAGGGCCCAGGTCGGGTCGGACAGGAAGGGCAGTGAGTGCTGGGCGCCGACGACCGCGTTGACCGCGCCGTTGGTGCCGAGGACGGACGACCAGAGGAAGCCCAGGATGACCGGGCCCACCACGTAGGGGTAGAAGACGAGCACCCGCAGGACCGCGTTGAGCCGGCTGTTGCGGTTGAGGAGGAGGGCGACCCCGAGGCCCAGTACGTTGCACACGACGGTGCCGACGAGGGTGATGAGCAGAGTCACGAACGCCGCGTGGCGGACGGCCGGGTCCTTGGTGAGGCGGACGTAGTTGTGGAACCCGACCTGGTGCGGCGGTGTGGTGAAGCCGTTCCAGTCGGTGAAGCTGAGGTACACCGCGATCCCGATCGGTACGACGATCAGGCCGACCACCAGGAGGACCGGTGGAGCCATCATCACGATGTCGGTCGCGGACTCGCGGCGCCGGGCACGGGACCGGGCGGTCCTCGACGGCGGCCGGGTCACGGCCGCGGTCGGGGCGGCGGGCCGGGCGGTGGTGCTACTGGCCCGCATTGTCGTTCCACCAGGAGTCGAGCTTCGCGGCCGCCTCGTCGGCGGACTTGCCGGTGTAGAGCGACTGCACGACCGTGTTCAGTTCGTTGCCGAAGCCGGCGTTCACTCCCGGTCCTGAGGTCCCGGCCACCGTGCCGGGCGCGGTGTCGACGATCTTTCCCACGGCCTCGTCGAGCGCGGTTCCCGGATAGCTGTATCCGGCCCGGAAGTTGCCCTCGGACCTGAGCGACGTCGTGACCGCGTTCTTGTCCGTCACCAGGTACTTGACCAGGGCGAGGGAGAGGGCCTGGTGCTTGGAGGACTTGAGGATCGAGTAGGGCTGGGCCTGGCCGCTCATCTGCTTCGGCGGGGAGCCGTCGGGCGTCGGCGTGGGGAAGGCGCCCACCTTGAACGGCAGGTTCTTCGCCGAGTTGACGCTGGCGTTGAGCCAGTTGCCCATGACGAACATGCCCGACTTGCCGGCGAGGAAGTTGTCGATGGAGGCCTGGTACTTCTCGCCCAGGGAGTTCTTGGGGATCGCTCCGCTCGCGATCCACCCCGCGTAGGCCTTGAGGTAGGTGTCGTAGGCGCTCTTCTTGAAGGTGGCCTTCTTGTCGTTCCGCTCGGCGTACCACGTCGGGTCGTCGCCGAGCAGGGCCGGGTTGGCCATCATCGAGAACTGCGCACCCGTGACCCACTCGCCCGCCGTCTGCAGCGGGACGTATCCGGCCTGCTGCAGCTTGCCGAGGGCCGCCGTGAACTCGGCGAGGGACCTCGGCGCCGTGGTGATGCCGGCCTTCTGGAACGCGGTCTCGTTGTAGTAGACGAGGGACTGGTTCTGCAGACCGGTGGCGACCTGCCAGATCCTGCCGTCCACCTTGGCGGAGTCCGAGAGCGGTGTCGAGGTCACCCAGGACTCGTCGGGGAAGGTCGTCATCTGCTGGGCGACCACGGGGTCGAGGCTGCTGGCGACGATGTCCGGGGCCGATCCCGAGACGAGTTCCTGCTGCAGCGTGGACTGGACGTTCGTACCGGAGGGCGACTCGATGACGACCTTGACGCCGGGATGGCTCTTGACGAACGGAGCGACCAGCCCTTGGTAGTAGGACTTGGTCAGCACCGGGGTGATGTTGGCGAGGATGCGGATGTCGCCTGTCATGCCCCCGCTGCCCGAAGCCGCGGTCGAGGAGGACGAGCAACCGGCCAGTGCCACGACGGCCGTGGCGAGCCCGGCGGCGACGACGGCCTTGGCCCCGCGCGGCGTGGACGGTCGTGCCGGGCGGACGGAGGGCGTCGCCGCTCCGTCGCTGATGAATCCACTGTGTCTCATGGTGACCTCAACTCGATTCTCGGCTATCGATAGAACATATGACGGTGCCCCTTCCCTGGATGTCAAGGGTTCGTCACGACATCCAGGCGAGTATCGATAAGATGCCAAGTGGTATCGACCAAGGAGGCTTCATGCCAGACGCCATCGGAGAGCCGCTGACCCGGGTCCTGCTGTCCGACCAGGTGTACGCGCGGGTCCGAGGCCTGATCATCTCGGGCACCCTCGAACCCGGAGCCCGGCTGATCGAGTCCGAGATCGCCCGCCAGTTCAGCGTCAGCCAGGCACCGGTGCGCGAGGCGGTCCGGCGCCTGGTGCACGAAGGCCTGGCGAACCACATCCCACGCCGGGGCAGCTTCGTCGCGGTGGTGTCGCAGGAGGACGCGCACCACGCCCGCGCCGTCCGTGTGGTGATCGAGGAACTTGCCGCCCGCACCGTGACAGCACAGCCCTCGGCCACCGCCTTCGAGGCACTGGAAGCCCAGGTGGAGGCCATGCGGCAGGCGGCACGCCAAGGAGATGTCGGGCTCTTCCGTGACGCCGACATCACCTTCCACCGCACGGTGTGCGAGGCCAGCGGAAACCCCTTCCTCCCCAAGCTCTGGGGAGTGATGGAGCCGAACCTGCGCGCCCTGCGCGTCGTCTCCGACCCTCTGTTCACCGGTGACTGGAACGCCATGGCCGAGGACCACGCCGAGCTGCTGTCGGCGCTGAAGTCCGCGGACCCGGACCGCGCGGGGGCCAGGTTCGCCGCCCATGCGCGCGGGGACGACGGCATGATCCCGCACCACTGATCACATAGGAGCACGTCAGCGCCCCGTCGGCCCTCGCCGGCGGGGCGCTTTCGTGTCCGCGGCGCCCGGTCGCGTGCGGCGCGCTCCCCCGCCTCCATCACGGCGCCCCTGGCGAGCCGTCGCGACGGTCGGCCGGACGAAACGATTGACGAGATCCGACGACGGACTCTACTTTCGCGACTATCGATAACCGATTGGAGTTCAATGTCGAATCGATCCAGATCCCGCGGTGCCGTGCTCGCGGCCGCCGCGGTCTTCCTCTCCCTCGGCTCGGGCACCCTCGCCACCAGCGCACAGGCCGCCACGCGTCCGCACACCTTCCACGTCTCCCCCAGCGGCTCCGACCGGCACGCGGGCACCGAGCGGTCGCCGTTCAGGACGATCAACCGGTGCTCGGCCGTGATGTCCGCGGGTGACCGGTGCGTCATCGCATCCGGCACCTACCACGAGACCGTCGCCCCCGCCCGGAGCGGAACCGCGGGCGCACCGATCACCTACGCGGCGGCCCCCGGTGCGCACGTCGTCGTCGACGGCGCCGATCCGGTGACCGGATGGAAGGCGGTCACCGGCAAGGACCTGAACTCCCTCGAACACGACGACCCCTTCATGGCCGGCTCCGACTTCGCGACCGCGGTCGCCAGCGGCCAGGTCTACCGGGCACACGTCAAGATCAACCCTCGTCTCACCGGCAACCAGGTGTTCTGGAAAGGCGCGGCGCAGATCGAGGCGCAGTCGCCCTACCCCGGCGACAACGTCAGCTCGCCGACCCTGGCCTCCGCGCAGTCCGGCACCACCGACAGCCTCTCCGACACCGCCCTCACGCAGCCCGCCGGCTTCTGGAAGGGCGCGCAGCTGACGGCGCACAACTGGTTCGTCAGCGAGACGGGCACCGTCACCGACTCGCAGGTCGGCACCATCACCGCGGCGGGCCTGCCCACCTGTGTCGGCCTGAGCCCGAACCAGAGCACCAACTACTCACTCAAGGGCAAACTCGCGCTCCTCGGCCGACCCGGCGAGTGGTTCTACCAGGCGCCCAGCCACACGCTGTACCTGTACTCCCCCGACGGCGCGAAGCCCTCGGCCGGCTCCGTGGCGGCGAAGCAGCGCGCCGTCGCCATCGACCTCAGCGGCCGGTCGCACATCACCGTCGAGGGCCTGGGCATCCGCGGCGCCACCGCCCGGACCTCAGAAACCTCCACCGGTGTCGTCCTGGACGGCATCGTCGCGCACGACATCTCCTCCGACGCGGAGCTGCAGCCCGACCCGGCCATGGTGACCGCGCCCGACGGCTGCGCGGTCCTGACCGCCGGCGAGACCACCTCGGGCATCCTGCTCCAGGGCCACGGGAACGTGCTCCGCGACAGCCTGATCGACGGCAGCACCGGCAACGGCGTGGTCGTGTCCGGCAGCGCCAACACCGTGGCGAACACCACGATCCTGCACGTCGACACACTGGGCAGCTACGCGGCCGGCATCAACGTCCTCGGCTCGGACCACTCCATCGTCCACAACACGGTCCAGAGCTCGGGCCGCAGCTCCATCAACATCGACAACAAGGTCGCCGGGTTCACGTCGGCGGGCCACACCATCGCCTACAACGACCTGTCGGACTACGACAACCTGGTCGTGGACGGCGGCGCCGTCTACGTCTGCTGCTCGGTCGACCTCGCGACCACGGTGATCCACCACAACCAGTTCCACGACCCGTCCCCGTTCGCCCACACCGCGCCGGCTCCGGGCGTCTATCTCGACAACAGCACCTACAACGCGACGGTGTACGACAACGTCGCCTGGAACCGCACCACTTACGGGGCCGTCCTCATCAACCCGAACGGGCAGAGCACCTCGGGCAACCGGATCTACAACAACACCTCCGGCACGGACACCAACGTGGCCAGCACCTTCGGCGGCACCTTCTCGGACACCGAGATCGTGAACAACATCGGCGTCACCGGCAGCGACGCGGGAATCACGAACTCGAACAACGTCACCCCGGTCAGCTCCGCACGGTTCACCAACCCGGCCGTGAACGACTTCACGCTCCAGGCCGACTCACCGGCCCGCAACGCGGGAGTGGTCCACCCGCCCGCGACGGACGGCTACCAGGACCCGAGCCCGAGCGCCGGCGCCTATCAGTACGGCGCGCCGAAGTGGGTCGGCGGAGCGACCCGGGTGGGCCGGCAGGTGGAGGGCGAGGCCTACACGTCCAGCAGTGGCGTCAGCGACCACGCCGCCGGTTCGGGCACGGTCGTCGGCAGCATCGACGGGGGCGACTGGATCGGCTACGACGACGTCGACTTCGGCTCGGACGCGGACCTGTTCACCGCCTTCGTCGGCGTGGACGACGCCTACGCGGGCAAGGGCATCGAGATCCACCTCGACTCCGTCACCGGCCCGCGCATCGGCGTGCTGCACGTCGCGGGCACCGGCGGTTTCGACACCCTCTCCGTGCAGTCCACGTCGATCACCCCCACCAGCGGACACCACAAGGTCTTCCTCGTCGCGCCCGGCGGACAGCCCGGGTTCGGCAACATCGACTACTTCTCGTTCAACCACGCGGGCAGGTAGCCCGGGCCGCCACCGAGGACAGCCCCTCGCGGAGTCCGGTACCGGTTCCCGAAGCGTCCAGGGAGCCGGTGCCGGACGCCGTGCGTCTCGCGCCCCTGACGGCCGGCGGCCGGCGGGCAGCAGTCGCCCGGCTACGCGGTCGGCGGTGGGAAGACCCGCTCGCCGCTCATCAGGTCCGTGATGTGGATCGCCTCGACGGGGCAGGACTCGGCGACCTCCAGGACGAGTTCGCAGGCCGGGAGCGTGTCGGAGCGGGCGCGGCCCTGGCCGTTCTCGTCCAGCACGAACTCCCCGGGCGCGGAGGCCGCGCACAACCCGGTCCGTACGCACACCCGTCTGTCGACGCCGACCCTCCACCGCTCCGTCATCACACGGCTCCTCGGATGACGAGCGGCAGACTCTTCCAGCCCCGCACGGTCGAGGTCTGGGCCAACTCCGCGTGATCCCAGTCCACGTCCCAGCCGGGGAACAGCCTGAGCATCTCCTGTGCCGCGATCGTGCCTTCCAGCCGGGCCAGCGCGGCGCCCAGGCAGTAGTGGGCGCCGGCGCCGAAGCTCATGTGCTGGGTGACCCGGTGGATGTCGAAGCGGTCGGGGTCCTCGAACCGGCGGGGGTCACGGTTGGCGGCTGCCAGGACGAACAGGACGGCGCTGCCGGCCGGCACCGTGCGGTCGTAAAGCTCGATGTCCCTCGTGACGTACCGGGCGGTGAACGGTCCGGTGGGCTCGAAGCGCAGGATCTCCTCGATGGCGTTCGGGATGAGGGAGGGGTCGGCCGCCAACTCCCGCCGTGCTTCGGGGTAGCGGGCCATCAGGGCGCCGAACCAGCCGACGAGGCGGCCCGTCGTCTCGTTGCCCGCTCCGGCCACCACCGTGCAGTAGGTGAGGACCTCCTCGTCGGTGAGGGTGCGGGTGACGCCGTTCTCGTCCTCGAACTCGGCGGTCATCAGCTCGGTCATGAGGTCGTCGGAGGGGTGCTGCTTGCGCCAGTCGATGTAGTCCTTGAAGGCGTCCGTGCTGAGGATGTCCTCGTGGTTGATCTTTCCGCCGGCCTCGGTGACCAGGGTGTCGTCGGTGTAGTCGCGGATGGCGGGCTGGTCGGCCTCCGGGATGCCCAGCAGCATGCCGATCACCCGCATCGGCATCTCGGCCCCGACCGCCTCGACGAGGTCGAACCGCTCCGCCCCGGTGACGGGTCGGAGCGCGCGCCTGCAGAAGGCCCTCACCTGTGGTTCCAGGGTGGCGATGCGGCGGGGTGTGAAGACGCGGGCGAGCAGGCGGCGGTGGATGTCGTGGACCGGGGGGTCCTCGAAGATGAGGGTGCCGGGCGGGAGTTCGATGTCCGCCTGGATGATCTCCAGGATGTCCCCGTGGGCCGACGAGTAGGTCCCCCAGTCCGCCAGGCCGCGCTGGACGTCGGCGTGGCGGCTGACGGCGTAGAAGTCGTGCTTGTCGTTGTAGTAGAGCGGGGCTTCCTCGCGAAGGCGTGCGTAGAGGGGGTAGGGGTCCCGCGCGAGTGCGGGGTCGTAGGGGTCCCAGTGGATGTCCTCGATGCCGGTCACGGGCTCGACTCCTCTGCTGTGCGGGCTACTTGAGCAGGGCGCCGGCGTCGATCGGCAGGGTCACGCCGGTGATGAAGCGGGCCTCGTCGGAGGCGAGGAAGAGGACGGCGTTGCTGATGTCGACGGCCTCGACCCAGGGCGTGGGGAGCGTGTGCATGCTCTGGGAGACCGCCGCGAAGTCGTCGGCCGTGGGGTTCTCCAGGTCGGGGCGGAACATCCGGTAGGTGCCCTCGTGCATCACCATCGGTGTGTTCACCTGGGTGGGGTGGAGGGTGTTGACGCGGATGCGGTGCGCCCCCAACTCCCCCGCCATGGTGCGCATCAGGCCCACCACGCCGTGTTTGGCGGCGATGTAGTGGCCGATGTTCGGGTAGCCCTTCAGACCGCCGACGGAGCTGGTCAGGATGACCGATCCGCCGCGTCCGCCCGCGACGATGTGCGGGACGGAGACCTTGGCGGACAGCCATACGCCGGTGAGGTTGACGTCGATCATGTCGCGCCAGGTCTTCTCCTCCATCGCGTCGAGCGTGGCACCGTCGCTGCCGAGGCCGGCGTTGGCCACGACCGTGTCCAGTCGGCCGAACTCGGCCACACCGTCGTCCACGGCCGACCTGAGGGCGTCGTGGTCGCGCACGTCGGCCTGTACGGCGTGGATGCGCCGCCCGCGTTTCCTGACCTGCTCGACCGTCTCTTCCAGGTCTTCGGGAGTCGACATCGGGAAGGTGACGCCGTCGAGTTGGCCGCACACGTCGACGGCGATGATGTCGGCGCCCTCCTCGGCCAGCCGTACGGCGTGGCTGCGCCCCTGGCCTCGGGCGGCGCCGGTGATGAAGGCGACCTTGCCTTCGACTCGTCCGGGCATGTGGCTACCTCGTTTCGCTGGAGGATGGGTCGGCTCGGTGCGACGTGCGGGAGCAGGGCGAGCGGCGGGACGCGTACAGGTGGCTCGCGGCGGTGCACTGCGCTGCGCTGGAGAGGGCCCGGGCCGGACGCGGGACGCGGCCCGGCGAGGGGTGAGCGGGCCTCGCGGTGCGTCATCGGACGAGGCGTCAACTTAACTGTGGACAGGCCGTGTTGGTCGCGCGCGGCATTCCCTGTCGGGCGACCCTCACCGGCGCTGAACAACTGTTCAACAGGAGTGCTGAACAACTGTTTAACAGCGCTGCGCGGGAGCCGTCAAGCACAATGACCGGCATGACTGCGCCGCGCCGTACGGGCACCGAGAACTCCAAGACGCGCCACGTCCTGCTCGACGTGGCCGAGCGGCTGATGCTCGAAGAGGGGTACGCCTCAGTGGGCGTGCGCCGGGTGGCGCGCGAGGCCGAGGTGGCTCCGGCGCTGGTGCTGTACTACTTCCGCACGCTGGACGACCTCTTCCTCGCCATGCTGCGGCGGCGCGGCGACCGTGAACTGGAGCGCGTGGTCGGCCTGTTGGACGGCCCTGAGCCGCTGCGCGCCCTGTGGCGGATCGCCAGCCACCCCGGCAATGCCCTGACCACCGAATTCGCCGCCCTGGCCAATCACCGCAAGGCGATCCGCGCCGAACTCGCCGGCTTCGCGGACCGTTACCGCGAAGCCCAGCTGGCGGCGCTCACCCGCCGTCTCACCGACACAGGCACGGAACTGCCGCCCGAGGTCTCCCCGGCCGTCCTGCTCATGCTCACCAACGCCCTCGGCCGGATCATCATGATGGAGAACACGATGGGCCTGACCACCCGGCACGCGGAAGTCCTGGCGTTCGTGGAGCAGTTCCTCCAACGCTACGAGGGCGCGCCCGCCGAGGACTGACGGCCCCCGCCCGCGTTCTGGCTCTGACTCTGGCTCTCGCTCTCGCAGAGGCCTCCGCGATCCCTACAGGGTGGGTATCAGTCCCCCGTCGACGACGAAGTCCGCGCCAGTCACGTTCGCCGTCCTGTCGCTGGCCAGCAGGAGGACCAGGTCGGCGACCTCCTCCGGCCGGGTGAAGCGTCCTGTCACCGACTCGGCGGCGGCCCGGGCGGCGACGGTGTCCGGTGCGGCTCCGTTGACGTGGGCGAGGGTCGCCGCGACCCCGTCGGTGCCGAGCCACAGGCCGGTGGCGACCGGGCCGGGGCTGACGGTGTTGACCCGGATGCCCCGCGGTCCCAGCTCCTTGGCGAGGGACTTGCTGAAGCTGGCCAGGGCGGCCTTGGCGGCGCTGTAGTCGATGACCAGGGGGTCGGACAGCACGGAGTTCACCGACCCCACGGTGACGATCGCACCGGAGCCCCGGTCGAGCATCAGCGGCAGCGCTTCGCGGGTGGCCCGCACGGCGGACAGGAAGTTGATGTCGAAGGTGGCCGTCCAGTCGACGTCGGTGACGGACTGGAATCCCCCGGTGCGGGGGCGGACGGCACCGACGTTGTTGACGAGGATGTCCAGACCGCCGAAGGCAGCGGCGGCGTCCATCAGCACGGCCGGTCCGTCCGGAACCGAGAGGTCCACCTCGACCGGGTGGACCTCACCTCGGTCCGCGAGGTGCGCGAGTTCATCGCCGATGTGGCGGGCGCCGGCCGTCACGCTGACGCCCTCGGCCACCAGGGCCCTTACGACGGCCAGTCCGATGCCCTTGCTCGCACCGGTGACCACGGCCGTCCTCCCCCGGAGGCGCAGATCCATGAGCTACTCGACTCTTCTGGTGTGAACCGTCCGGGACCAGGTCCTGGACGGTTCACGGCTTGGAAAGGACAGACGGGACAGACGGGACAGACGGGACGGTCGGGATGATCGGGCGCGAGGCCCGCGCGACCTCTAGCGGAGGAACGAGAGCAGGAGTCGGATCAGTTCGGCGGTGTGCTCTTCGTAGATCCAGTGGCCGGAGTCCGCGATCACCACCCCGGTGACGTGCTTCGCGTACGAGCGGACCTGGGTGGCTTCCTGCTTGCCGAGGCTGTTGCTCGCGCCGATGGCGAGCACGGGCATCGTCAGCTTGACCTTGCGGTTGACGGCGTTGTCCGCGATGTCGGTGGGGAAGGCCCGGAACCATTCGAAGCCGGCCTTCAGATGGGCCGGGTCACGCAAGTAGCTCGCGAACTCCCGCACTTGGACGGGGCCGATGGCGTTCTTCTTGACTTCGAGGGAGTCGGTGAAACCGTCCACCCACACCTCTTCGCGTCCCGCGATGAGCTTCTCGGGCAGCTGGTTCTTCAGGTCGAAGAAGCCGAAGTGCCAGGCGCCCGGCCCCTGGGGCGTCAGCGAGGTGAAGTCGTACAGGCCCTTGTCGGGGATCGGCGCCTCGCTGAGGACCAGTTTGCGTACCTCGGCGGGATGGGCCGCGGCGAAGGCATAGGCGACCATCGTCCCGATGTCGTGGCCGACCAGGCGGATGTCGTGGGCGAGCCCGAGCCTGGTCAGCAGCCCCTGCACGTCGGCCGCGAGGGTCTTCTTGTCGTAGCCGCCGGCCGGGGCGTCGCTCTTGCCGGCTCCCCGCAGGTCCGGTGCGATCACCGTGTAGTGCCTGCCCAGTTCGGGCAGGAGGTCGCGCCATTCGTACCAGGTCTGCGGGAAGCCGTGCAGCAGCACCAGGGTGGGGCCGTGTCCACCTCTGACGTAGTTGATCCCGACGCCGCCGACCCGCACCTTCTGCTCGGTGAACCCGGCCGGGACGCGGGGTTCACCGGCGGACCGGGTGGACGGTGCGGGCCGGTCGGCGGGTGCGGCTCCGGCGACCCCGGCCGTCGTCGCCACCAGGGCGATCAGCGAGGCCAGGAGAGCGAGGCGACCGGTACGCGATCTGCTGAACATGACAGGCGTGCTCTCTTCCGTGGGTCCAGCGGTCCGGGACTTGTCAGAGCGACTGGTCGGCCAGCCAGGCGAGGCTCGCCTCGGCGACCTCGCGCCAGCCGTGGTCGATCGTCAGGGAGTGCGCGCGGTCGGGGAACTCTCGGAGGTCGGTGACGGCGTCGGAGTGCCGGTACTGCTTGAGGGTGGATCGCGTGACGGAGCTGGGGACGGTGTGGTCCTTGCCGCCGGTGATCAGCAGAAGGGGGCCGCGGGAGGTGTTGCGGGTGTCGACCTTGGCGGGCGAGTGCGGGTCGAAGTTGGCCGCCGCCGCTTCGAACAGTGGCTTGCCGGGGGCGGGGATGGCCCACCGCGCGTGCAGTTCGGCGGACTCCTCCTCGGGGATGGCGTTGCCGAAGGCGTAGCGGAACTGCTCCTCGGTCAGCGACACCGCCCGGTTGCGGTTCGCCGGGTTGTGGAAGGCCGGGAACGCGGCGCGCAGCGCCGAGAGGGGCACCGGCAGGACGCCCTTGATCTGGGCCGCGTCGATGGCCACGGCGGCCGCCGCGAGGTCCCGGCCCAGCAGCTTCTGGGCGATCATGCCGCCGAAGGAGTGCCCGATGAGGACGGGCTTGCGGTCGAGACCGGCGATGATCTCCGCGTAGTGCTCCACGGCGTCGTCGATGCCGTGGCCGGCCAGCCGGTCCGGGTTCGCGCGGGTCTCCTCGACGGTGGCGGCCTCGCCCGGCCAGCCCGGGGCGACAGGGGCGTACCCCGCCTCGGTGAGCAGGTCGGCCCACGGGGCCCAGGACGTCGCGTGCAGCCACAGGCCGTGGATCAGCACGACGGGGATCGGGGTGGTGTTCATGGTGATGACCTCTCGGCGGGGCTCAAAGGGACTGGACGGTCGGCGGGGGACCCGCCACGCGGAGTTCGAACCGCGACCGCGGTGAACGGAGCAGGAAACCGTGCGGCACCCCGCGCGGGCCGTGCCCGTGGATGTGTGGTGGCGGCGCGTGTCCCTCGTCGTGGATCCGGGTGCGGCCACGGAGGAACCAGGAGGACTCGGCCGTCTCCGCCGGAGCTCCCGGTTCGGTCATGGCGCACTCTCCTTCGCTGTCCGCAGGCAGCATTCGAGCGCAGATTCGAATGCGATGACGACGCTAGGACGTCTCCCGTCCCGGCACCCCACGTGAACGCGTAGTGCTCGGGTCCTGCTCGCTCGCCGCCATCAGTCCGGCGAGTTCGACACGCGATCTGATCTGCAGTTTCCGGAAGACCTGCCGCAGGTAGTAGTCCACGGTGTGCGGCGAGACGAACAGCAGGGCCGCCGTCTCGCGGTTGGTGAGCCCCCGCGCCACGTGCTCGGCGACACTGCGCTCCGAACGGGTCAGGGTGTCCCACTCCCGGCCTCCGGACACCGCAGGTTCGGGAGCCTTGAGCCACACGACAGCCCCGATGAGCACCCCTCCCTCGCGGATTCCCTCGCACCGCTCGGCCCTGGCCCCCGACGCGAGGACGAACGGCGGGCTGGTCCGGCCGGCCGGGGCCGCCGCCTCCTGTCGCGCCCATTCCCACAGCGGTATCCGGTCGCTGGAGCGCAGGATCGCGGCGGCGGCGCTGTTGACGAACATGGCCGCGGAGTCCACCGCCGCGATGGGGCTCCTGGCGCGGCGCCTGGCGTCGAGGAATCGTTCGTAGAGGGCCTTCGACGCGGTGCCGGAGTCGTTCACGAGGCGGTGGGTTTCGTCCGAGAGCCGCTCGGCCAGGGCGGGCAGGACGGAGCGGTAGTCGTCCGCCGTACGGCCGCCGCCGGGAGCTCGGGCCGGGCGGCCCGAGGAGGCGACGGTGGCGCGGGCCGGTCGCGCCGGCCGCCGGCTGCCCTCCCGCTCCCGGCCGGGCAGCTTCGCCCGTGTCTCCGCGGCCCAGGGCGGATCGATGACCGTGAGGATGTGCAGGGCCCGCTCCCGGGCCTCCCGCGCCGCGCCATGATCCCCGGCGGCTTCGTGCACGTCGCCGATCCGGTCCAGGCTCCCCGCTTCGTTGTACCGGTCCCCGCTCCTGTGGAACAGCCTGATCGCCCGCTCGTAGCAGGTGCGGGCGCGTCGAAGCCGACCGAGCCGGTGATGGACGTAGGCGAGCGTGTCCCAGGTCAGGCCCTGGCCCTGGGGATCCGCGCCGCTCATCCGCCGGTACAGCGTGAGGGATTCCACGGCGTGTTCGGCGGCTCCCCTGAGGTCCCCCAGGACCGCGAGGTACCAGCCGATGGCGTTGAGGGTCTCGGCCTGTCCCTTGAGGTGGTCCGCGGCGCGGTAGAGGTCGAGTGCCTGTGCGGTGTGGTGGATCGCCGCCTCGTGCCGCCCGGTGCGGGTCATGATCCACCCGAGCGATCTCTGGACGTACGCCTGCCCCATGGCATCGCCCAGTTCCTCGAACTGCGCCTGGGCGCGGCCCAGATGGTCCTCGGCGGAGCCGTATCGGCGCAGCAGGGAGTGGGCACGCCCGAGGCCGGCGTGGGCGTGGCCGAGTCCGGCCGGATCCGACTGCCGCTGTGCGGCGGACAGGGCGGTGCGCTGGAGGGCCGCCCAGTCGTGCCAGTGGCCCTGCCGCTCGTGGAAGGGGTCCAGACTGCGCGCCAACCGCCAGGCGAGGGTGCCGTGTCCGAGGTCCGCGGCCAGCGCTACGACGCCGATCAGCGCCGTGTGCTCGGCGGTGAACCAGGCCAGTGCCGCGTCGGTGTCGCCGAGCGCAGGCGTCGCCATCGCGTCCGGCGCCGGGCCCGGCCGGGGGAAGAGCCCGGTCGGTTCGAGGCGGTCGAGGGCGTCGTGCGCGGTGCGAAGGTAGTGGTCGAGCATGCGTCGCACGGCGTCGTCGAGTTCTCCTTCGCTCTCCTCCGTCAGGGAGAGTTCGCTCGCGTAGGCGCGCAGCAGGTCGTGGAAGACGTAGCGGCCGGGCGAACGCTCGGTGAGGAGGTGCGCGTGGGTGAGTTCGTCCAGTGAGGCGCGGGTCTGCCGGACCGGGCGGCCGGCCAGGGCGGCTGCCGCGCGGACGCCGATGTCGGGTCCCGGATGCGCGGACAGCATGCGGAACAGCCTGCCCGTGTCGGTGGACAGCGCACGGTAGGACCAGCCGAACACCGAGCGGACGTCGGTCGTGGCGTCGGGGTTGCTGAAGGCGTCGAGGCTGCCGTGCGCCTCGCGCAGTTCGGCGGCTATCGCGACCAGCGGGAAGCCCGGGTTGACGAGGGCTCGCGCGCTGGTGAGAGCGAGGGCGAGCGGCAGCCTGCCGCACAGGGTGATGATCTCCTCCACGGCCTCCGGCTCGGCGGCGACCCGGTCCGCGCCGAGCCGCCGCGCGAGCGATTCCGTGGCATCGGCGTGGGACAGCAGGTCGAGGGTGAGCGGGCGTGCGCCGTCGGCGACCACCAGGCTGGTGAGCTGGTCGCGGCTGGTGATCAGCACCAGACAGCCGGCGGCGGCCGGCAGCAGCGGGCGTACCTGTTCCGCGTCCCGTGCGTTGTCGAGCAGCACCAGCACCCGTCGGCCGGCCAACAGCCTTCGGTAGAGGGCCACTTGGGCGTCGATCCTGTCCGGGATCTGCTGCGGGCCGACGCCCAGGGCCTCCAGGAAACCCCGTACCGCTTCGGCCGGGTCCATGGCGGACCCGCGCAGATCGAATCCGCGGAGATTGACGTAGAGCTGGCCGTCCGGGAACCGGGGTGCCACCCGGTGTGCCAGATGCACGGCGAGCGTCGTCTTTCCCACCCCGGCCATCCCGCCGATCGCGTTGATCACCACGGCGCCTGCCGTGAGGTCCCCGAGCAGGCGTCCGATCTCTGTCTCGCGACCGGTGAAGTACTCGTAGCGCGGCGGTAGTTGGGCGGGCCTGACCACGGGTGCCAGGGCGTCGGCCCGGCCGTCGGGAGCGGCGGGGTCCACCGCTTCCGCCGCCGGTCCTCCTCCGGCGAGGGCCTGGCGCTGTGCGGCCAGCAGGGCCGGTGACGGGTCGGCCCCCAGCTGGTCCCTCAGCTGTGCGCAGACACGCTGGTAGGTCTGCAGGGCCTCGGCCCGGTCGCCGGCCAGGGACAGTGCCAGGATCAGGCGGCTGTGCAACGGTTCGTCCAGCGGGTGGTGGCGTGCCAGCCGCCGCAGTTCCGGCAGGACCGTCTCCACGGACCCGCAGCCCAGTGCCACGTCGGCGGCTTCGGTCGCCGCGGCGAGGCGTTCCTCGTCCAGGTCCGCGAACACCCGGTGGGCCCGTACCCGTGACGGGATGTTCGCTGCCGCGGGCGCCTGCCAGAGGGCCAGCGCTTCCGCGTACAGCGCCACCGCCCGCTCCGGCTCGCCCGTGCGCCCGGCGTCCCGGGCCCGGTCGCGGGTCGCACGGAACCGCAGCAGGTCCGAGGAGCGGGCATCCGCCGGGAACCGGTAGCCACCGGCCTCGCGCAGCAGCGGGCTCGCCGCCCCGGCCCGGGGCACGGCGGGCTCCAGCACCCGGCGCAGGGCACCCGCGTAACGGCGCAGGACCGCGGGCGCACTCGGCGGTGGATCGTCCCCCCACAGCACCTCGGCGGCTTCCGCGACGGTCACCGGTTGCCCTCCGCGCGCCAACAGCAGTGCCAGGAAAGCCTGTTGCCGAGGCGGACCGAGCGACAGCTCGCCGCCTTCCCGCCAACCGCGCACCGCGCCCAATACGGTGAAGCGCACCAACTCCACGCCCCTCGTGCGTCACGGCCGGGCAACTCCGGCAGGACAAGTCTATGAGCGACGCGTGATCAAGGTGTGCCGGTCGCGTGAACGAACCCGCCTGCGCGGCAACCGACTTGGGCAACTCGCCGTGTTTCCCGTCGAGTTGCCGAACGGCTCGTCGGTCGGCCCGGTGTCCCGCCGAGGACACGAGCGGAGAACCGCGTGCAACCCGGGCGCTCACCCTGCGGTGTTACTCACAGAAGCCCGCGCTCAACGACCGGAGCGCCGGGCCGGCATGAAGGAAACGGGGAAGCCGGGGTGCGCGCATGACCAGCCCTTGTACGCCTGCCGCCGCTGAGGCGGGGGCCGCGGACAGAGTCGACCGAGGGGCGGCCGACAGGACGGTGACGGACCGGGAGGAGAATCCGCCCGAGCACGACCTCGACGTGGGGGACTTCGAGACCTACGCGACCGCCCGCTGGTCGTGGATGCTCCGCTTCGCCTATCTGCTGACCTACGGCGACCACCACGAGGCGGAGGACCTCGTCCAGACCACCCTCGCCAAGGTGTACCTGCGCTGGGATCACGTGCGCGCCCTCGCCGCGCCCGACCGCTACATCCGCCGCGCCCTCATCAACAACAACACCACCCGGCAGCGCAGACGACGGGTCGTGCAGCTCCTCACCCCGCAGCTGAGCGAGCCGGACACACTCGCCGACCACGTCAGTGACCTCGACAGCTACGACACCCGCACCGAACTCCTCGCCGCGCTCGCCACGCTCCCGCCCCGCCAGCGCGCCGTCGTCGCCCTGCGGTACTGGGAGTGCCTGAGCGAGCAGGAGACCGCGGACGTCCTCGGCTGCTCGGCCGGCACCGTCAAGAGCCAGGCGAGCCGGGCCTTGAAGAAGTTGCGCGGCTGCGCGCTCCTGTCCGAGTACGCCGCGACAGTGGCACAGCGCTGAAGGGGAAAGGCCCACACGATGACGACCGACATCTCACCGGAGCCTCCGGTGCCCGAACTGTGGCAGGCGCTCGACGAGGCCGCGCGCAGTTGCGCCCCGCCGACGTTCTCGTACGAGCGGATCATGCGCCGCAGCCGGACCATCAGACGCCGTCGCCGGTGGGCGGCGGCCAGCCTCGGCGCGGCCCTCCTGGTGCCCGCGGGCATCGAGATCGCGGCGCACTCCGGACCGACGGCGTCGCACAGCGTCACCAGTACGGACCCGCGCCCCACGCACTCCCCCACCCGGCACGCGTCGCCGTCTCCCGGCCCGGAGGTGCGTATCGTCCGCCCCGGCGAGAAGATCCAGGCCGGCCTCGGCGTCTGGTACCTGCTCAAGCCCAGGGAGTACTGCGACGCGACAACCACGCACGGGAAACCTGTCTGCGTGGGCTATCTCGACGTCGACCAGCCGGGTGCGGTGCCCATGACCATGAGCGTGCACCCCCTGGCCGAGGGCACGGTGTACATCCTGGCCTACACCGGCGAGACCCCCGCCGCCAGGATCACCATGACCATCAAGGGCCGCACCAGCGAACTCCCCATCGTGCGGCTGGCCGGCCGGCCAGCCTACGTGAGCACCTACGCGGTCGGACCCGCTCGCGACATCACGCGGGAACAGAAGACCGGCCTCACCTCGAACCGCCCCGTCTTCCGGGCGTACGGCGGCGACGGCAAGGAGGTGGCGGAGATGTCGTCGCTCTGAGCGGACCGCGCAGCCGGGCGGCGCCGTGATCCGGCCCGCCCCCGGCCGACGGGAGCGGGCCGAACCGTGGTGGCGCTCAGTGGGTCAGCGGACCGTGGTGACCCGGTGCTCCTTCAGCGCGGCGCAGTTGGAGCCCGTGACGTAGACGTACACGTTGTCGATGTGGCCGCCCCAGTCGACGCAGTGGGCCCTGCCCTGGACGTAGGCCGGTCCGGCGTACGACGTGTACACGCCGGTGTCCTGGGCGTACTCGTCGGTGTCGGAGACGTAGATCCACGCTCCCATGTCCCGTGCTGCGCCAGGGTTGGTGCGGATGGTCGCGACGCAGTTCTTGCCGTTGGACGCGTTGTAGGTCAGGTAGACGGTGCCCTGCGTGCCTACGGGCGCGGAATTGACGGTCTTGTAGGCGCTCCCGCAGACCTTCTGCGCGGTGGTGTTCGGCGCCGCGGAGGCGGGACCGGCCGCGACGGCCGTCGCGCCGACCGCCAGGGCCGCCAACGCGGTACCGGCGAGAGCGGAACGGATGAATCTCATATTTCCCCCTTATGAGCTTAGGGCTCGTTTACTCCTGACAGGTCAGACACGGGCCCGCCCGGCAGGGTTGTGGGCCCGCACCGGCTCGATCCGGCCGAGTTGACGAGGCGCACCGGGAACACCGCCGGGAGGCCGTGACCTCGACGGATGCGGACAGTGCGGCGACGCCGCGGACCGCCGTCCACGCACCGGAGCCCACGCGCCAGGACATCGACGACCGAGAAACCCGGCAGCTGCCCCGGGTGACGGGCCTCCGTCGCCGAGCCGCCCAACCACCGTGCGACACAAGGAAGTCGGCGCATTCCTGCCACAACTCTCCGGCGCCACAGGCGTCGAAGGAGTTCACTCGGGCGCCATCCGCGTCCCGAACGTGACCGTCCGGCTCGCCGTCGCGATCTCCGCCCGGTCGGGACGGAGTTGCACCCAGCAGGTCATCGCGGCGCGCGGGCAGGTGGTCCGGCCGGACAGTCGGGCGTGGTTGCGGCTTCATCGCCCTGACGGAAGCCTCGGACACGATCCATCGGCCGGAACGCCCGTCACGCACCACCCCGTCCGCGCTTCCTCCCTCCGCCCACCGATGAGTTTCAGCACGCCGCACGGTCCAAGTCGATGCACCGAAGAGGTCGGCGCACCGAACAGAGGGAGCACCCGATGGGCACGACACACCTGGAACCGACGGCCCACGTCGCCCGCCGCATGTTCGAGCTCCTGGAGCCGATCTGCCTGGTCACCTTCCTCGCCGACGAGTGCAACGAGGAGATGGCCGCACTCGGCCACCGCGGCTACTGGGACGGCTACTTCGCCAGCCGGGCCGCACCCCTGGGACGGGTGCCGGCCCACGTCGTGCACGCGGCCTTCTACAACTTCGCCGACGGTGAAGTCGCACGGCACATCCCCAGGGCCTGGGAGACGATCCCTCCCGCCGCCTCCGTCGCCGCGCGCGAGCGGGGCAGCGCGGCCTCCCTGCGGCGCATCCTCGGCGACGAACTGGTCGGCTCCCCCGGCCTGGCGCGCGCCGCGGACCTGACCACCAAGGCCGCGACGAGCGCCCCGACCGAAGGCCGGATGATGTACGCGGGCATGCGCACCCTCGACGTGCCCGGCGACCCCGTCGCCCGGCTGTGGCATTCCGCGACCATGCTGCGCGAACACCGCGGCGACGGACACATCGCCGCGCTCCTCGGCGCGCGGATCGGCGGTACGGAGGCCCACGTACTCTCCGCTCTGGATCAGGGAATCCACCCCGCGGAGTCGTTCGGACGCATCCATCACCTGCCCGAGGAACGCCTGGCGGCAGTCATGGACGGCCTGCGCGCACGCGGACTCATCGACTCCGAGGGCCGCTTCACGGACACCGGCCGCGCCACGAAACAGCGCATCGAGGCCCTCACCGACGACCTCGCCACCCCGCCCTACGACGCCCTGTCCCCCGCCGAGCTCGACGAGCTGATCACCGAGCTCCAGCCCATCACCGCGGCCCTGAAGGCCACGGACTCGCGGTGACCCACGGGAGCCGGCGAACGCCGGACCAAGCCCTCGGCCTGCGGATTGTCCCAGGGGCCGTGATCGTGCTGCGGATGCGATGCCCGGCGAGGCGGCCGAGAATGAACGGGTGAGTGGCTCTCATGCGGCGCGGGGCGCAGCCGCTGAACCGGCGCCCAGGACCCCGAACCAGACGCTGACCCTCGCGGCCATGCTCTTCGCGGTGTCGATGACGTTCATCGATCAGACGATCGTCTCCATCGCGGCTCCGGACATCGTCGACGAACTGGGTCTGACCGCCTCTGGCATGCAGTGGGTGGTGAACGCCTATCTGCTGTCGCTGGCGGCGTTCTTCGCCCTCGGCGGTCGTCTGGCGGACCTCTTCGGGCCACGCCGGGTCGTCATCATCGGCACTCTCGTCTTCGTCGTCTCCTCCGTGCTCTGCGGCTGCGTGCCCAAAGGCGACTTCGCCCAGACCTGGCTGATCGTCTTCCGGGCGACGCAGGGCCTGGGAGCGGCACTACTGTTCCCGGCGGCCCTGGCCGTCGTCGTGGCCGTGTTCCCGGTGGAGCGGCGGGGCAGGGCCCTCGCCCTGTTCTTCGGGCTGTCCGGGGCACTGACGGCCATCGGACCGCTGCTGGGCGGCTGGCTCACGTCCTGGACCTGGCGGGCGATCTTCTGGGTGAACGTGCCCGTGGCCGTCGTGGCCCTCGTGCTGACGATGATGGCGCACGTCCGGAACCAGCGACGCGACGAGTCGCTGGACGTCGTCGGCGCCGTCCTCATCGCGGTCGGCATGGGTGTGAGTGTGCTCGGTTTCCAGCAGGCGGCGACCTGGGGCTGGGACAGCGCGGCGACCTGGGCCTGCATCGCGGGCGGTCTGGCGGTGCTCGCCCTGTTCTGCCGCTACGAGCGGGACAGGCGGCACCCCCTGGTCAACCTCGCGGTGTTCCGTGACAGAGCCTTCACCGTGGACGTGCTGGTGCTGTTCTTCGCCATGCTGGCCTTCGTCCCGGTGTTCTTCTTCGCCTCGGTCTACGCCCAGGTCTCGCTGAGCGCCTCCCCCAACCAGGCCGCGTTGTACCTCCTGTACTTCTTCGCGGGCTTCGCGATCGCCTCCCAGTGGGGCGGGCGCATGCTGGACAAACGGGGAGCCCGGGGTCCGATGAGGATCGGCACCGTGCTGGGCGCCGTCGGTTTCGCCCTGTGGGCCAACAAGCTGACCGACCTGTCGATGCACGACCAGTGGCCCTACGTGGCCCTCGCGGGCGCCGGCATCGGCTTCATCCTCGCGCCCGCCTCCACGGACGCCGTCAACCGGGCGATCGGTGCCTCCTACGGCGAGGTCACCGGCGTCACACAGACCGTCCGCAACTACGCGGCGAGTGTGGGCCTGGCCGTCCTCGGCACGATCCTCACCCACCAGACGACCCAGAACATCCTGTCGACACTCGCCTCCCGCGGGGTGCCGTCGGACACCGCGCACGGCGTCGCGAAGGGCATCGCCGAGGCGGTGACAGGCAATGGAGACGCCCGCCGGCCCACCGGCAGCGGTGCTGCGGCGAGTGCCGCGCGCGACGCGATGTCGAGCGTGCGGATGGACTTCGCCCAGGCCAATCAGTGGGTGTTCTACGGCATGGCCATCGCGCTGGGCATCGGATACCTCGTCTCGCTGCGCCACCCCGGCGGCAGGGGCACCCCGGCGGTCGCGGAGGGCGAGACCTCGGCGGCTCCGACCGCTCCGGCGTCTCCGGCCGGGGATGGACAGCGGACGCGTACCTGAGGCGTGGTGCCACGGCCGCCGTGGACGGCCCGAGGATCGGTACGGCACACCGCGCCGGGTGACCGGCCGTTCACCGTCAGGCCTCGCGGGTGGGACAAGTGGTGGTGCCGACGCGCCAGTTGACACGCCGAGGGGAGACACCGGCGTCTGGGGCGTGAGTGGCACGCGATAGTGTGTTCAAGTATCGAACGCTTCTCCGCACGTTCCGTACGGGCGACATGTGACGACATGTGAATCGCGTCGCCCGTCCGAGCCGCCCTGCACACGACCTCTGAAAGTGACTTGATGAACGTGTCGACCGGCGGCAGACGGCTGTGGGGCCGGGCCCGATTAGCCGCCCTCGTCTGTGCGACAGCCCTGTTGCCCACCCCCGGTTACGCGGCGCCGGCAGCACCCGACCCACAGGACGGCAAGTCGATCGAGAGCATCCGTGCCGAGCTGAACAGCCTGTACCGCGAGGCGGAGAAAGCCACCGAGGCGTACAACACGGCGGACGTGAAGGCGGCCGGGCAGAAGAAGCGGCTGACCTCGCTGCGCGCGGACCTGGCGCGGACCGAGGACCGGGTGCGCGACCTGCGCGACCTCGCCGGCGCAGCCGCTCGTACCCAGTACCGCGGCGGCGATATCGCTTCCACGGGCATCCAGTTGCTGCTGGGCGACCACCCGGACCAGGCTCTGAACGAGGCGTCCCAGGCACGCCAGGCCCTGCGGAGTCTCGCCACCGTCTCCGAGAGTCAGAAGAGCGCCCGCGACACGGTGAGCAGGCAGACCGATGCGGCCGCGAAGAAGCTGCGCGAGCTGGACATCAGCCGTGCCGCCAAGGCCACGGCGAAGAAGAGGATCGAGCAGAGGATCGCCCGCGCCGAACAGATCGAGAACGGGCTGCGACAGGACCAGACGCGCAGACTCGCCCAGTTGGACAAGGCCGCGGACCAGAAGGCCAAGTCCCGCTGGACCGGCGGGGATTCCGGCGGCGACACGAAGGCGACCGGCGCGGCGGAGCGGGCCGTGGACTTCGCGATGGCGCAGATGGGCAAGCCGTACGTGTGGGGAGCGGTCGGCCCTTCGTCGTACGACTGCTCGGGACTCACCTCCACCGCGTGGGCGGCGGCCGGGCATCCCATCCCCCGTACCTCGCAGGCGCAATGGCAGGGGCTGCGGCACGTCGGCCTGGCGTCCGCGCGGCCCGGAGACCTGATCATCTACTTCAACGACGCCACCCACGTGGGCCTGTACATAGGCCAGGGGCGGATCGTGCACGCACCGAGGCCGGGACGTTCGGTCACGGTGGCGCCCGCCGCCTCGATGCCCATTCTCGGCGTGGTCCGACCCGGAGCCTGAGCAGATGAACCAGTCACCGACCCCCCGCGACGACGCGAACCTGCCGGTGCTCAACGCGCCACCGCTGGTCCGGCTCGACGCGTTCGTGGCCGAGGACGGCTCGACGGTGGTCAACGGCCATCTGCTGGAGATGGGCGGTGTGCAGCAGCCCAACGAGGCCATCCTGGACGCCATCGCCATGTTCGCCCGCACCCTGGGTGCCCCGGTGGCGGCCACCGTCATCGACCGTACGGTGATGCAGGTGGCCCGCCTGCGGGTGCACCCCGACGGTTCGAGCCGCACGATCGCCGAGGACGAGGACCTGCCGCCGGGACGCGAGCGGACCGCCGCGGAGGAGGAGGCCTTCCCGCCACTCGCCCGGGTGGAGCGGATCATCCGGCACGCCCAGCGCGAGGAACTGCACGCCGCGTTCGTCCTCGCCAGCGCGCTGCGCGAACACCTCACCCTGCGCCGGGGCGCGGAGGACGAACTCGCCCTGGAAGCACGGGCGATCGAGGCGTACCTCGCCTTCCGGCGCGGCGACTACACCCTCTCCACCGTCCTCGCGCTGACCGTGGCACGCATCCGCTGCCGTACGGACCTCGGGCGGGCGGCGCCGGAGGTGGCCCGCGCCACCGCGGCGTGGCAGCGACTGCTGGACGAGAGCCAAGTGGCCACCCGGGGAGCCGAGTTGCTGCACATGTGGGAGCGCCTCGCCGAGGAGGGCGTACCCCTGGAGCCGGCCCATCAGGCCATGGCCCGCGCGGTCCGCAACCGTCTGGAACAACCCGGCCTGGAGCAACGCGGCCAGGCGCTGCCGGCCCTCCCCCCGGGACCAGAAACGATCGCTCCTGAGGACAAGCCCCTCAAGCCCACCCGCCGCGGACTCCGACGGTTCACCCGCCGGGCCGGACGGTCCACGCAGGCGTCGTCGTAGGCCGGCCGCCACACTCGGTCCGCTCGTCGCTCGCGGCGGGCCGTGCCGCCGAACCGTTGCCCGGTACACAGTCTTGACGGTATTGGTCTGGTCCAATAACGTCTGCCCCGCACAGAATCCCACACGCCTCAACACCACCAATCGACAGGTGAGTTGACGAGAGCCCGGTCACCCACCGCGGGCCTGCCTGCCGACGGCTGCCCGACTGCCGTCCCACGCACCGTTCGTCGTCCTCCAGATCCGCAAGGGCGCCCGCACTGCCCGCCGTTGACGCCACCAGTCCGAGACGGCACAGCCAACCAGCGCGATCCTGTCTGTTCCTCGGAGGTAAGACAGATGCACCTGCTCTCTGCAAGATCACGGCGCGGCGGATGGAAGAGAGCCCTGACTCTGATTCCCGTCGTCGTGGCGACCGTGGCGGCCAGCCTCACCACGACGGCACCGGCCGCCCAGGCCGCGGTACCCCCGACACCGTCGGGCTTCACGCTCACCTGGAGCGACGACTTCAACGGCGCGTCCGGCACCGGCATCGACCAGAGCCTGTGGAAGTACGACACCGGCCCCGGCAGCAACTTCGGCACCGGCGAGATCGAGACCATGACCAGCAGTACCTCGAACGTCTACTACGACGGCCAGGGCCACCTGGTGCTCCAGGCCCTGCACTCGGGTTCCGACGCGCGCAGCGGATGGACCTCCGGCCGCGTGGAGACCCAGTCGGCGGGCTTCGGTGCGCCGGCCGGCGGCGTCGTACGTATCGAGTCCGTCCTCCAGCAGCCCAACGTCACCACCGCCAACGGCGCGGGTTACTGGCCGGCGTTCTGGATGCTCGGTGCGCCGCTGCGTGACGGCGTGACCTGGCCGAAGTCCGGCGAGATCGACATCATGGAGGACATCAACGGCCGCAGCTCCGACTTCAGCACCCTGCACTGCGGCGTGAACCCGGGCGGCCCGTGCAACGAGTCGACGGGCATCGGCTCGGGTGAACGCGCCTGCTCCGGCTGCCAGACCGGTTTCCACGACTACGCGGCGGAGATCGACCGCTCGGTGTCGCCGGAGCAGATCAGGTTCTACCTCGACGGGAACAACTTCTTCACCGTCAACGCGAACCAGGTGGACGCGACGACCTGGGCCGACGCGGTCGACCACCCCTTCTTCATCATCTACGACCTGGCGATCGGCGGCGGATTCCCGGACGCGTTCGGCGGCGGTCCGAACGCGGCCACGGTCTCCGGCGGAAAACTGGTCGTCGACTCGGTGGCCGTCTACAACAAGGCGCCCGGCTCCGGAGGCGGCGGCGGTTCGGTGACCGGCCAGACGATCACCGGCCCCGGCGGCAAGTGCGTCGACGTATCGGGCGACGACACCGGCGGTGACGGCACCGCCGTACAGCTGTGGGACTGCCAGTCGGCGGCCAAGGACCAGCACTGGACCTGGAGCGGCCAGACCCTGCAGACCCTCGGCAAATGCCTGGACATCGCCGGCGGGAACAGCGCCGCGGGGACAAAGCTGCAGCTCGCCACCTGCAACAGCGGCGGCTACCAGAACTGGGTGCGGCAGACCGACGGCTCGCTCCGCAATCCGACCAGCGGCCGGTGCATCGACTCCCCGTCGGGTGCCACCGCCAACGGCACCCGCCTCCAGATCTGGGACTGCAACGGTGCCGACGCCCAGAAGTTCGCCATCGGCACCCCGATCTACGGACCGGGCGGCAAGTGCGTGGACGTCGCGGGTGACGACACCGGCGGCGACGGCACGGCCGTACAGCTGTGGGACTGCCAGCAGTCCACCTCGCTCGACCAGAAGTGGACCTGGAACGGCCAGACCCTGCGCACGCTGGGCAAGTGCCTGGACATCGCGGGCGGCGTGAACGCGGCCGGCACCAAACTCCAGCTCGCCACGTGCAACGGCGGCGGCTACCAGAACTGGGTGGTCAACGCCGACGGCTCGATGTCCAACCCGACCACCGGCCGATGCATCGACTCACCGTCCGGTGCCACCGCCAACGGCACCCGCCTCCAGATCTGGGACTGCAACAGCTCCGGCGCCCAGAAATTCTCCCTGGCATGACATCGATCCCCCTCCCTACGGGGGGGGAGGGGGATTCCTTCCGTGGCGGGCTGTCCGCCGCTATGAGCACGCCCACACACCCCGGTGTTCCGAACTGCCGCCCACGAGCGCGCAGTTCGGACCGCCGCCGGCCACCGCTCAGCGCGCTCACCCAAGTCCGTCCCGCACGGGGTAGTCGATGACGACCGCACCGCCGGTGGCGTAGTTGGCGGCGTCGGCGGCCACCTGACGGCCCTGCGCCGACGCCCGTGCCGCGGTCAGCGCGGTGGCGTCGGCGAACTCGGCCTCGAAGACCGCGAAGTACGGCGACGGTCCTTGCGTCGCCGTCACGTCGAAGCTGTAGCGGCACGCGAGCAGGCCGGGCATGCGGGTGACCAGCGGGAGGTGGTTGGTCACGTAGTAGTGGCGGAAGTGCTCGGGATCGGCGGGTTCGGGGTACAGGACCACCAACTTGTGCATGACAGAGCTCCGTTGAGCAGTGGGCGGGCACAGCGCGTCGGGAACACCCCAGTCCCAGCCGCTTCGAAATGAGAATCAGTACGCGGGACGGTACTGTATCGGAAATCGAAGCAGCGGGAGGGCGAGAGGGGTGGCGCAGCCGATGACGATGCCCAGACCGGGCAAGCCGGTGCGCGGATCGAGTACCGGGCGCCCCCTCATGGCCGCGCTCGACCTGTTCGGCCGTCGCTGGAACCTGCGCATCGTCTGGGAGTTGCAGCACGGGCCGGTCGGGTTCCGCGCGTTGCAGCAGCGCTGCGACAACATGTCCTCCAGCGTCCTGCGGCAACGGCTGACCGAGCTTCTAGACGCCCGCCTCGTCGCCCAGCAGCCGGACACGACCTACACGCTCACCGAGCTGGGCCACGGCGTCCACCAGGCATTGCGCCCGCTCGCCCGCTGGTCCGACACGTGGGCCTCGGCCCTGGACGAGGACAGCGAAAAACCAGTCCCGTGAAGGACCCTCACCGACCCTCGCCGACGCTCCGGAAGCCGACGTGTCGCCCGCAAGGGCGCGACCGCCACCGCCGCCCTCAGCCGAGGTAGTCCGCGCACCCTTCGTCGTCGAGTTCGAAGGGACCCTCAGGGATGACGCAGAACTCATTGCCCTCCGGGTCCGCCATCACCAGGAACCCGCCGTCGGCGTACTGCTCCAGCCTGCGACCGCCGAGCATCTCGACCCGCTGCTGCTCGGCAGCGGGATCGGGAGAGGTGATGTCGAAGTGCATCCGGTTCTTGCCCGACGTGGGCTCATCGGTCCGCTGAAAACCCAGCCCCAGACCGTCCTCCCGCCGCAGCCAGACGTACGGGCCCATCCGCGCCACGACCGGCCTTCCCAGCAGTTCGGACCAGAACGCGGCGAGCCGCTCAGGGTCCGCGGCATCGACGATGAGCGCGTTGATCCGCATAGGTGAGTCCGCCATGCGCCCATCCTCTCAAGCGGCCCCAGAGCCGCTCGGCGGCGGCTCGCTTGCGCCACGCCGTCGAGCAGGGCACGGCGTCCAAGAGGGGCTGCCGCAGCAGTACGCGTGTCCGCCGCACACCCCCCGTACACAGTCGGCCAGATCTCAACTATGCCGTTCCGTGTCTCTGCCGTATCAATGGGGAGCGTAAGTTCCGACGGACCGTCAGATTCGATCCCCCGCAGTGTGCCCGCACCCACCCGGCCCGGGGTCGCCATCCCACACATGGCACTCCCACCAATGGGAAGGGAACACGATCCCCATGAAGAGATTAACCACAGGTGCGGCACTCGCGGCCGGCGTCATCGCAGCCACGACGCTGGCCCTCGCGCCCACCGCATCGGCCGCCGTCACCCCAGGCTCCGCCAGCATCACCGCCTCCTGCGGCATCTTCGGCGGCGGCGCGGCCACACTGACCGCGACGCAGACCAGCAGCACTTCGGCCACCATCACCCTCAGCTCCACGGCCATCACCACACCGCTCGCCCTGTCGGCGAACTCCATCAGCTCGACGCTCACCATGGCCAACTCCACGGGCGCCAGCCGAGTCTTCAGCGGCACCGTGAATCCGGCCATCCCCGCGGGCGGCGCGGTCACCGTCGGCCCGCTTCCCGGCACCGTCGCCGTCGGCGACTCGCTGGACTTCTTCAAGGGCTCGCTGAAGATGGTCATCTTCGGCATCTCCGTCACCTGTACGTCGAGCGCGGCCCAGTCGCCCGGGCCCTTCGTCTTCAGCTGAGCCTGCCGTGAGTGAGTGACTCGTTCCGGATGCCGCAGGAACCGACCGATCTGACGATCAGTCACGTTCCTGCGGCATCTCCGCTGTCTGCCGCCACCCGGCCACCACCCACCGCGGGATTCCGCCACGCGCCGGGCAACCGCGCACGACACCGACCGACGGATCTGCGGCCCTCCATCCCCCTTCTCCCAAGGCGGCCCCGCGTCCCTTCCGGCCACATCGGCGCACATTGACGCCCCGAGTAGACCGGTCGTATAGTCCTCGACATCGGGACGGCACAACGGCACAACGGACCGACGCCACACAACACCCCCGCCCCCTCCTCCAAGGAGCAAGCATCATGGGACGCATCAAGGTCGGCACGGAGAACAGCACCGACATCGAGCTGTACTACGAGGACAAGGGAACGGGCCGACCGGTCGTGCTGATTCACGGCTACCCGCTGGACGGCACCTCCTGGGAGGGACAGATCCCGGCACTGCTGGCCGCCGGCAACCGCGTCATCACCTACGACCGGCGCGGCTTCGGCAAATCCAGCCAGCCCGCGACCGGTTACGACTACGACACCTTCGCCTCCGACCTGAACACCCTCATGGAGACCCTCGACCTGCGCGACGCGGTCCTCGTCGGGTTCTCCATGGGCACCGGAGAGGTGGCCCGCTACCTGTCCGCCTACGGTTCCGCCCGCGTCGACAAGGCCGTCTTCCTGTCCTCGCTGGAGCCCTTCCTCGCGATCACGGACGACAACCCGGACGGCGCCGCCCCGCTCTCCTTCTTCCAGGGCGTCTCCGACGCGGTGGCCAAGGACCGCTACGCCTTCTTCACCGGCTTCTACAACGACTTCTTCAACCTCGACGAGAACCTCGGCACCCGGGTGAGCGAGGAAGCCGTGCGCAACGCCTGGAACATCGCGACCGGCGCCGGCGCCATCGCCTCGGCTGCCGCGCCCCTGAGCTGGCCCACCGACTTCCGCGCCGACATCCCCCGCATCGACGTACCGGCGCTGATCGTGCACGGGACCGCCGACCGCACGCTGCCCATCGACGCGGCCGGACGACGCTTCGCCAAGGCGCTGCCCAGCGCGCGGTACGTCGAGATCGAAGGCGCCCCCCACGGCCTCCTCACCACCCACACCGCCGAGGTCAACGACATCCTCCTCGACTTCCTCGGCCGCTGACACACTGACCACGGACTACTGACCATCGGCCATTGATCACCGACGCCCATTAGACGACCGGTCTATTCAGCGTTAGGCTGACCGCATGGCAGTCACTCAGGGCGACACCCGCCGCAGCATCCTCGACACAGCTCAGCGGATCATGTCCCGCAAGGGCTTCGCCGCGGTAGGGATCAACGAAGTCCTGTCCGCCGCCGGGGTGCCCAAGGGGTCCTTCTATCACTACTTCGGCTCCAAGGACGCCTTCGGCGAGGCGATGATGCAGTCCTACTTCACGGACTACCTGGCCGACATGGACCGCATCCTCGCCGAGCCGGGCGCGACCTCCGCGCAGCGGCTGCTGAACTACTGGCAGAGCTGGCGCGACACGCAGAGCCTCGACGAGTGCCAGGGCAAGTGCCTGGCCGTGAAGCTCGGCGCCGAGGTCGCCGACCTGTCGGAGTCGATGCGGCTCGCCCTGAAGGACGGCACCACCGCCATAGTCGACCGCCTGGAACGCACGATCGCCGCCGGTGTGCAGGACGGCTCCCTCTCGGTCGACGACGGGGCCCGCACCACGGCACAGGTCCTCTACGACATGTGGCTCGGCGCCAGTGTCATGGCCAAGATCCACCGGGACATCGGCGCCCTGGACACCGCGATGACCGTCACCCGCCGGCTCCTGCACGTGTAGCCCTCCGGGGCCGCACCCGCAGCACGCCCGGCACCAGGTACCGCCAGGCGCGACACCTGACACCTGACACCACTCATCGGATCACACCGCGGCCACGCGGGGAGATCCTGACGGACACCAAGAGACGACCGGTCTACTGATTCCACGAGTTGACCGGTAGACCGGTTGAACACGCGAAGGAGCAGCACTCATGAAGGTCCTCATCGTCCTCACCTCGCACGACGAACTCGGCGACACCGGCAAGAAGACCGGCTTCTGGCTGGAGGAACTGGCCGCCCCCTACTACCGGTTCAAGGACGCCGGCTTCGACCTCGTGCTCGCCTCGCCCAAGGGCGGTCAGCCTCCGCTGGACCCCAAGAGCAACGAGCCGGCCAGCCAGACCGACGAGACCCGGCGCTTCGAGGCCGACCCCGAGGCCATGGACGCTCTCGCCCACACCGTCCGCCTCGACTCCGTCTCCGCCGACGACTTCGACACCGTCTTCTACCCCGGCGGCCACGGCCCGCTGTGGGACCTGGCCGAGGACCCCGCCTCGATCCGGCTGATCGAGACCACCCTGCGCACCGGCAAGCCGCTCGCTCTGGTCTGCCACGCCCCCGGCGTCCTGCGCCACGCGGTCAACGAGGACGGCACTCCGCTGGTGCGCGGCAAGAAGGTCACCGGATTCACCAACAGCGAGGAAGAGGGGGTCCAACTCACCAAGGTGGTCCCCTTCCTGGTCGAGGACGAGCTCGTCCGGCTCGGCGGCGACTACTCCAAGGGCGCCGACTGGGCACCGTACGTCCTCCGGGACGGCCTGCTGATCACCGGGCAGAACCCCGCCTCCTCCGGCCCGACCGCCGACGCGCTCATCGAACTCGCCACCAAGGCCGGGCAGTAGACGCCCCGTCACAGCGCCGCGCGAGCGGCTCTACGACACTGCCGGGCCGGACGCCTGTATGGCTCCGGCCCGGCAGCACCGCTCCAAAGACCACTGGCGAGGATCCGGGTCGCCCGGTGCTGCCGGGCGACCCGGATCCGTGGTTCAGGCCGGCAGCTTCCAGTTCTGGGCTGCCGAGCCGTTGCAGGTGTAGAGCTGGAGCTGAGTACCGGTCGTCGTCGTGGAGTTGGGGTCGTCCAGGCACAGCTTGGACTCGGGGTTGACCAAGGAGCCGTTGGTGCCCGCGGTCCACTGCTGGGCTCCGCTGCCGTTGCACGTCCAGAGCTGGACAAGGGTGCCGTTGGTGGTCCCGCTGTGGTCGGCGTCCAGGCATTTGCCCAGGCTCCGGACCGTGCCGTCGCCCGCGATGATCCAGTCCTGGGCGTAGGTGCTGTTGCAGGTCCAGATCTGGACGTGGCTGCCGTCCGTGGTGGAGGAGTTCGCGTCGTCCACGCACAGGTTGGACGACACCCCCGAGGTGATGGGGCCGATGCGGGGTGAAGCCGGAGCGGTGGTGTCACCGGCGTAGGAGGGCGGAGCGGCGGACGCGGCCGTCGCCCACGAGGTGTTGGCGCTGGTGCCGAGCGTGTAGGTCAGGGTGCCGCCCGCGGTGATCGCGGACGTGGGGGCGTAGGCGTTGTTCCAGGCGGAGCCGTTCCATGTGGCGGACTGGACGTAGGGGGCGTTGTCGGCGGCTCCGTTGCCGTTGATCGTCAGCGTCTTGCCGGACGGCAGGGTGATCACGGCCTGGGTGAACACCGGGGATCCCAGGGCGAGATCGGCGGTCCCAGGGGTCTCGGGGAACATGCCGAGCGCGGACCACACGTACCAGGCGCTCATCGCGCCCAGGTCGTCGTTGCCGTCGGCCAGCCCGCCCGGGGTGTTCGCCCAGATCTGCTGCTGGATCGACCGTACAGTGCTCTGGGTCTTGTAGGGCTGCCCGATGTAGTCGTACTCCCAAGGGAGTTCGATGCTGGGTTCGTTGCCGACCCACGCGTACCCGTTGGCGCCCGTGTAGCTGCGGAGCACCGTGTCCAGGTAGTGGCTCATCGCCGTGTTGCCGCCCTTGGCGCGTGCGAGGCCGCCGATGTTGAACGGGATCATCCCGGTGTAGATCCAGGAGTCGGCCTCGACCATGTCGGTGCCGCTGGTGGGGTCGAAGCCGCCGGTCCAGGAGCCGCTCGCGTTGCGCGGCTCGACGAAGCCGGAGGCCGGGTTGAGCACGTTGCGCCAGTCCTGGGCGCGATTGGCGTACGTCTTCTGGTTGCCGGTGTCGCCGAGCGCCCCGGCCATCGCGGAGAGCGCGAAGTCGGCGGTGTTGTACTCCAGCGTGGTGGCCACGGGGCCGTAGAAGTTGCAGCATCCGTAGCTGCCGTCGTGCGGCATGTACCCCGGTGAGTTCAGGTAGTTGAGGCCCGGCCGGTCGTTGTTGGTCGTGCTGGCCTGCTTGACCATGTCGGCGAGCGCGGTCGTGGCGTCGAAGTCCCGGGCGCCGAAGGCGTAGTAGTCGGCGATGATGCCGTCCGCCGGATCTCCGACCATCACGTACGACTCGCCGTTGTTCTCGGACCACTTGGGGAAGATCCCGGTCTGGGCGTAGTCGTCGACCATCGACTGGGCCGTGTCCGAGGCGACTTGGGGTGCGACCAGCGCTTCGAGCTGCGCCTGCGAGCGGTAGATGTCCCAGCCGGAGTAGTTGGCGTAGGCGGCCTTGTGGCCGGCGTCCACGGTGTGGGTCCTGCCGTCGAAGCCGTAGTACTGGCCGTTGGTGTCGCTGATGATGTTCGGGTGCAGGAGCGAGTGGTAGAGCGCGGTGTAGAAGGTCTGCTGCTGCGCGGCCGTTCCGCCCGCGATCTGTATCTTGCCCAGTGCGCTGTTCCAGGCGTCCTGGGCTGCGGTGCGGGTCGCGTTGAAGTCCCAACCGGTGTTCTCGGCCGCCCGGTTGGCGGTCGCGTTGGCCACCGAGACGTAGGAGACGCCGACCTTGGCCTGCACCACCGGGTTGCTCGTGGTGTTGAAGGTGACGTAGCCGTTGGAGGCGGCGGCCTCAGGCGAGGCGCTGCTCTTGGTGGTCTTCGGGGCCGCGGCGGTCGGCGTAGTTCCGTGGAGCACGGGCTTGTTGGGCTGCTCGGCCGCGTTCTTCGACGCCGTGCGGGGCTTCGCGGGGGTGGCGGCCGACGCCTTGGCGACCGAGCTTCCCTGGGAGGCGAACGGCTGGTCGAAGACCATGTCGAAGTACACGGTGTACGTGTTCCCGGCGCCGCAGAAGCGCCCGCTGGTGACCTGCCCGCTCACCTCGGTGTTCGAGACCTTGGTGAACTGCGTTGACGAAGCGCCGTTCTGACTGCTCGTCAACTTGAAGATCAGGTTGGCCTGGCTGGTCGAGGGGAAGGTGAAGCGCGCCATCCCGCTGCGGGCCGTGGTGGTCAGCTCGGTGGTCACCTGGTTGTTCAGGCCGACCTTGTACGAGCCCGCGGACGCCGTTTCGTTGGCGTGCGAGAACGCCACCGTGGCGCCGGTGTTGACCGTGCCGGTAGTCGGCAGCACGGGTATGTCTCCCGCCGCTCCGCAGCCCGGCCCGGCGATGTGCGTGAGGCTGAAGCCAGTGATGGACGAGTCGTTGTACTCGTAACCGCCGCCGGGAGGCCGCGACGTCGTGTCGGGGCTCCACTGCACCATGCCGAACGGCACGTCGGCTCCGGGGAAGTCGTTGGCCTGGTTCGACGTACCGATGAACGGGTTGACCACGCTGGCCGGCGACGCCACGAGCGCCGCCCTTCCGGCCGCCCACGCGGGTGCGCACAGCCCGGCCATGGCCAGCGCCGCGGCCGCGAACAGACCGATCGCGGCCGTTCCGGGAGGTCTCGACAGTCGTGTCACGGGGGTTTCTCCTCTACTCGGAAGCGGGAGTTGGATCTCGAACTGGACCGGGAACTGGAGCTGGAAGTGAAAGTGGAAGTGGAGCGGGTGCTGGAACCGAACTTGAAAACTGACAACGTTGTCTTCACGCGAAGCACGGAACTCCCTTGATCGACAGTCGGGTTGACAACGTTGTCGCATCGTCTGAACACGGCGCCTGGCGATGCGGATCCACGAACAGGCCCCTGAAGCAGGGGCGAGAACTGCCCGTGAAGCTAGCTACAGGGCAGGGGCATGTCAACGCCTTGCGCAAGAGGCAGTGCCGGCCGCCAGGCAGAGGGGCCTGGCAGCACGGTCACGTCACGTCTCACCGGCGGCAGCCGCTCATCTCACCGGACGTGGCGTCGGCGAGGCGGACCGCGCGTGCACCGAAACCGCCTGCCCGCACCTCCCGCCGGCCTCCGACGGGACGGTCGCAGGAGACCGCCCGAGGGACCAGATACCCATCCGCGCACGGGAGTTCGCGGTAGGCGGGTGAAGCGGAGTTCGGCGCGGCCGAGGGGCTTCCGCCGTCTCCGTAGGGCTACTTCGGGGTCGGCGGCGTCAGAAGTCGGCCGACGGCGGCGTTCCCTGCCGTGCGTTGAAGATGCGCGAGTTGGTCGCGCATGGCGCTTTCCGGTGCGGTTCGCGCGATCGTCCGGCTCACGACCGCCTGGGCATTCCCGTCCTCTGGTTCCCCGCGGAATGTCTCCGCTGCCTCGCACGCCTCGCGCCGCGGCTCGTCGGACATCAACCACGTCCTTTTCGATAGGTGGAGCGAACCAAGTCTGCCGTCCCGGGCCGGAAGAGCAAACCGGCGCGGTTGGGCTGTCACTCAGTGGAGCGGCGGCGGTTCTCGGGGGCCAGGAGGAGGCGCGATCGTGCCCCGAGATGTGCACCTACGGGCAAGCCATACACGCCATGTCGGTGATAACTGTGGACGGACAGCGCTGTTGGCAGGAGGTCCCGTGCAATCTTTCGACCACGACCGTTCCCACGCGTCGGAACAAACACGGGGCAGATCCGCAGTCCGGCCCAACGCGGCACCGCTGACAGGGGCTTGGATACGGCATCTTCAGCGTTACGCCTCGGGCTCCGCCGCCCGGCAGGAGAGCGATCCCACCGCCCACCATGCCCAGGTGCAGCGGGCGGCCGTCGAACGGGCACTCTCGTCTCCTGGCAAGCCGATGGAAAGCGGTCTGCGCAGTGAGATGGAGGGCCGGTTCGGGGGAGCCGACTTCAGCGGGGTGGTCGTTCACGACAACTCGGTGGCACGCGAGGCGGCGGCGGTGCTGGACGCCAAGGCGTTCGTGAGCGGTCCGCACATCGTGGACGGAGGGGACATGAACTCCCACACCTGGGCTCACGAACTGGCTCATTGGGAGGAACAGCAGCAGGGGTCCGTACCGGGTAAGGACAACGGCGCCGGGGTGCGCATCTCCCACCCGAACGACGACGGTGAACGTCGCGCGGACGCGAAGGCCGATCAGGTGATGAGCGGTCCGCCGCCCGTACAACGAGCCACCGCCGGGACAGCGGAGAGAGAGCACCGGCCGGCGCACGACGCTCAGGACGGATGCGGCGGAGATCATCACGGGAACGGTGCAGCCGTCCAGCGGTACAAAGTCGTCCGTCCCGGAGAAACGGACTACCCGAAGAAGGAGCCGGACTCGGACT
The DNA here is from genome assembly GCF_044747445.1 of Streptomyces sp. NPDC090083. Classification (NCBI taxonomy): domain Bacteria; kingdom Bacillati; phylum Actinomycetota; class Actinomycetes; order Kitasatosporales; family Streptomycetaceae; genus Streptomyces; species Streptomyces sp. NPDC090083. Next base: position 476,342 of record NZ_JBIVED010000005.1, read on the forward strand.
CGTTCTTCGTGTCCCAGGACACCAACGCGAGTGGAAGCTGGTTCGACGAGCGCTCCAAGGACGCACCGCCCAAGCCCCACTTGGTGTACGCCGGTTCGGTCCCCCTTGCCGTGTCGGACTCCTTCGAACTCGCCGCGCCGTACGCCGGTGGAGGGGTCGAACCAAAGAGTTTCTTCGCATCCGATTCCCAGATCTCCGCGTCCAATGGGCGGCTCGGCGGGCACATCCTGCTGTCGAAGACCGGCCGGTCCCTGGTCTTCGAAGCCTCCGGTGGCGGGAAGACCCTGTGGGAGGTCGAGCCGGAGATGCGCACGGAGAAGGACGGACGGAAGCCCAAGGGGCTGGAAGTCGGCACTCCGCAGCGCTGCAACGAAATGGTCGAGTTCGTCACGGGCAAAAGCAGCATGAAGTATGCGGTGGACGCCCCGTACTGGACCACGGTCGAGAAATTCCTCCACCGCATGGAGGGAAAGAAGAAGTGGCTCGGCCGGTACCAGAAGGCTGTTGACTCGGGTGACGTCGATGAGTTCAACGCGGTCACCTTCAAGATGAGTGACAGGTTCCAGGAGTGGGTCAGGAAGAACCCCAGAAAGGCGGAACAGGTGCTCGCGGAGTTGGAGGCCAACGAGCATGCCGCCATGCCCAGGGTGAACGACGCGATGGTTGTCACCGCGTCACCGAACGAGGAGCAGGACCGCACCCGGAGGCAGGCCCGAGCCGCGGGAACGGGCGGCAATTTCATGGACTACCACTTCGGAGGTGTCGTCGCCGTCAGCGGAAGCGACTACATCACCATGGAGAACTACGCCCGAGAACAGCACTCCGACAGCATGGACACCAAGAGCAAGGACGACCCTCTCTGGTACTTCAGGATGTACGGACAGCAGACCAACCAGACCTGGCACGAGCTCTGGGCCGGTTCCAACACAAGCCTTCTCGGTGCGAAACTCACCATCACGCTGCGCGGCTGAGAGGACGTCACCGCCGGGATCGCGGTATGCGCCGGGACGGTTGTGCACGGGGATGGCGGCACAACCGTCCCGGCGCATCTCCGGGTCATTGATGGGCACTGTCCAGGGCGCCTTCTCGGGACAGGGAGAGTCACGCGCCCGGACCACGGCCCGTCACCGAGTGGCGGCTCCACACATCCGGACACCGGCACTTCGGCCGCCCGGGCCGTCCCAGTGGGCTGCCGTCGCGAGGACGGCGGCGGCAGCGCCCGTTCCGAGGACGGCGCCGGCGATGACGTCGCCCGGGTAGTGCACCCCGGTGTGAACGCGCGAGTAGCCCACGGCGCAGGCCAGCAGGCCGAGCGGGACCGTGACGGCCGGGAACACGGGCCCCACAGCCGCGGCGAAGGCGACGGCCGAGGCCGTGTGGCCGGAGGGGAAGGACGCGGACGCGGGCATGGGGACATGGCGGCCCGGGAAGGGCGAGTCCTCGGCGCGGTGCGGGCGTGGCCGTCGTACGAGACGCTTGCCGAGCAGGTTGGCGGTGGTGGACGCGACGCCGATCGCCGCGACGCCGAGCACCGCGGCGCGGCGGGAGCGGCCGGGGCGCAGCGCCAGGGTGGCGGCGATCAGGAGAGAGATCTTGGAGTGATCGGCCGCGGCGGACAGCCGGCGCAGCGCCGAGTCGAGTGCGGGTGTGCTGGTGACCGTGACGGCCTCGTAGAGGACATGGTCGAGGCTGGCGAGATCTCGCAACAGGCCCTGCGGTACTCGTTGCTGCCGAGGGTGGTGGTCAATCATCGCTCTGCTCCTGGTCCTTGTCGTGTGCGGGGGCTGCTCGGTCGTGGCTCTCCATGCCGTACGGCGAGCGGTCGAAGGCGAGGCGTACGACGCGGTACCAGTCGACGGCCGGTGCGACGTACGGCGCCCCCGGACGTTCCCGGGGCACGCGCACGCGCAGTGCGCCCGGCCGTATCGTGCACACCACGGGCGGCGGCAGGAGGAGCGCCTCGCCATCGACGGCCACCGGGATGGTCTCCTCATCGGCCTCGACGGTGACGCTGCGGGACGTCAGGGTCGTGATGCCGCTGGCCCGCTCCCCCAGCAACGCCAGTTCGGCTGCCTGTACCGCGCCTCCGACGCGGACCGCGATCACGCCGAGCGCGCCCGTGTCGAGCCGTTCCCTGCGGCCGCCGGTCAGCGGGTCGGCCCGTGCGTAGGGGTTGTTGCTGACCAGCACGGCCTGTGGGGTCTCCAACTGCTCCGCGTCGGTACGGGCATTGAGTTCGGCGCCCGCCTCACCCGCCAGCAGGTCCGGCAACTGGTCGAGCGCCGTGGCCGCTTTGGCGTCGCGGTAGTCGGGGCTCTGCACGATGTGCGCGTAGGTTCCGAACGAGGCGGTGTTGACGAACGGCCTGCCGGAGATGTCCCCGAGGTCCACGCGGAGTTCCACACCGTCCGAGAGCGCCTCCAGGCTGTTCACCGGATCGTCCCGGTCCAGGCCGAGGTCCATGGCGAAGTGGTTGCGGGTGCCCGCTGTCACGACCATGAACGGCAGGCCGTGTTCGGCGGCCACTCCTGCCACCAGGGCCTGGGTGCCGTCGCCGCCGGCGACACCGAGCAGGTCCGCTCCCTCGGCGACCGCCTGCCGGGCCAGCGCGACGGGATCCGGATCCGTGTCCAGGTCGAGGAGGATCACCCGTGCGCCCAGCGCCTCGGCCTTCTCGACGAGTCCGTACTGCCCGACCTTCCCGCCCCCCGACTTAGGATTCATGATGAGCACGGCCCGGCGGGGCGCGCGCACCGTGCGGGTGTGCATGCCGTGCGGCTTGCGCAGCCGACGCAGGGCACTCCTCGCGCAGCCGAGCGCAGCCGTCCACGCCGCGAGGGCGACGACCGCGACCAGCCACAGTCCCGACACGGCGTACAGCACGAGGACGCCGATGGGTGCGGTGATCGCCAGCAGGGCACTGAGGAACCGGGCGAGTCCGCGGTGCGCCAACGCCCACCACAGGCCCGCGGCGGCCAGTCCGAGGCCCGCCAGTCCCAGCAGCAGGATGAACCAGTGGTGGGTGCCGATCACTACCGCGGCCACCGCTCCCGCGATGCACAGCAGGGCGAGGCGGGCCAGGGCTCTGGCCCATCCGAGACCCGTGTCGGGCCTCTGGGATCTCGTCTCGCGCGTCGTTCCGGTCTCGTTCAATGTCTCTTCCCCGTCATGGCTGAGGCGGACGCCCGCCGACGCGGCGGGCACTGCGTCTGCCCGTCGCTCCGGCGGTTCCTGTCAGTGTGCGTGGGACGTACGCGGTGTGTCCGGCCCCGTCCTCCCCGACGTCGCTGTCCCTGTCCGCCACCCCGTCTCCTCACGCCCATCGGTGGTCGACGGAGCCTTGACACCGTGCATCGCAGAGTGGATCAAGGGTACAGGCCGGGTCGCGCCGGCCCGGGCGGACACCGGTTCCGACGCTCCGCTCCGCCGGACCGGGAGCGTACGAGGCCTCCGTATCCGGCGGACCGGGCATGGTCGGCGGCCGGCATCACCGCCGCGCGGAAGGAGCACGCGCCTGGCGCTCCGGCACCGCCGAAGCGAAGGATGCGCGGGGGCTGGATTGTTGGCTCCAACCCTGATAGATCACCTTGTCATGGCCATGAGTGCGATGGAACTGCACACCATCAACCGTTGGGAGGCGTCGTTCCTCCGCGAAGAGGTGGACGGCTACTTCGCCCACGGCATCGAGTGCGCGCCGGGCGCGACGGTACTCGACGTGGGCGCCAACATCGGCGTGTTCTCGGCCGCCGTCTATGAACGGCTCGACGGAGACGTGCGGATCTACGCCTTCGAGCCGCTGCCGGCACTCCACTCGACACTCGACCGCAATGCCCGCGAGTTCTTCGACGGCCGTCTGACCGCGCTCCCCTACGGCCTGGCATCCCGTGACGACGAACTCGACTTCAGCTACGTTCCGGCCGCCACGATCTTCTCGTCGTCCTCGCGGGATCAGGGAAACATCGAGGACGAGCGCCGCCGGGTCACCGCGAGCGTGGTCGAGATGATCCGCCAAGGCGGCCTCGGACCGGTACTGCGCCGCGTACCCGCCCCTCTCCTCACCCTCCTCATCAGCCGCAGACTCCGGGTGCTACGACGGCTGGAGACGCACCGTGTGAAGGTCAGGCCCCTGTCCTCGGTGCTGGACGAGTTGGGCATCGACCGCATCGACCTGCTGAAGATCGACGTGGAGGGCGCCGAACTCGAGGTACTCCGAGGTATCGAGGAACGGCATTGGCCGCTGGTCCGCCAGGCGGTCGTCGAGGTGGAGCGCTGGCAGCAGAACCGCGACACGGTCTGCGAGGTTCTCGTCGCGCACGGCCTGACAGTCCACGCGGAGCAGGACTCGGTACAGCGGGCCGGCGACATCGGCATGGTGTTCGCGGTCAGGCCCTGACCAGCCACTGCGTCCCCGCGCCCAAGGCACAGCACAGGTTTCCAGATCCGGGACGCGAGCCTTCGCCTTGGCCGAGCTGTTCTGTGGCAGACCTGTCCGAGCAGCCCCAACTTGCTCTGCCCGAAGGCGTGTTGGGCGTGACGTGACAGTGTGGAGCGACCCCGGATGTCCGCTGACGGCCGACGCCCTGCCGGAGAAAGTCAGGCAGACAGGGCAGTCGAATCCCCTCCCCCACCCGTCTTTACGGATGGACAAGGGAGGGCACATTGAACGCCGACGATGAACGCGAGTTCCGTGAGTTCGTGGCCGCACGGTCGAGATCGCTGCTGCACGCGGCCTACCTGCTGACCGGCGACTGGGAGCAGGCCCGCGACCTGCTCCAGACCGCGCTCGCGTCCACGGCCCGGCGCTGGTCGCGGCTGCGCGACAGGCAGCAACCGGAGACCTATGTCCGCCGGGTGATCTACCACGCCCAGATGGACCGCTTCCGGCTGCTCAGCTGGGGCAAGGAGAAGGTCACCGACACGCTCCCGGACCCGCCCGCGCAGGCCGCCGACTGGGCCGACACCGTGGCCCAGCGCCACGACATCATGACCGCGCTGCGACAACTCCCCAAACGCCAGCGCGCGGTGATCGTGCTGCGCTACTTCGAGGACCTGCCGGACGCCGAGATCGCCGATCTCCTGGGCATCGCCCAGGGCACCGTCCGCAGTCAGACCCACAAGGCCCTGGCCACCCTGCGTGCCGCTTTCGCCGGGACGGGGTCATCGACCATGACCTCCTCCTCCCCTGCCTCCGGAAGGAGCACCGGCGCATGAACCATCCGACCGCACATCCCCTGCACGACGCCCTGCACGCCCATGTCCACGAGGGCGGGAGCGACACTGCCGATCCCTTCCTGGCGGGCCTGGCGGACGACGCGTTGCGGCTCGCCCGGCGACGGAAGCGGCTGGCCCGCTCCGGGGCCGGTGTCATCGCCGCCGCCGTCATCGCCACCGTGGGGGTCGCCGTCGCGGACGGGGCGACTTTGGGCGCGCACCCGCTGCGACCCGCCGCGGGAGGCACGGGGAACGCGGAGGGGCCGACCCGGTTCTCCCTCTTGCCGATCACCTCGAAGACGGACAACGCCTGCGTCCCGGGCAGCGACGGATACCCCGTGAACGCGACCGCGACCAGCCCGGCATCCTGCGTCCACGTGGACCGCGCAGGCGGCATGACCGGCGTCCGGGCCGTCTCCGCGCAGGCCCGGAACAGCGCCATCGGCTGGGAGGTCGCCCTGACCCTCGGCCCCACCGACCGGACCCGCCTCGCCGACCTCACCCGTACCCTCGCCACCGCCACCGCCCCGCGCAACGAGCTGGCCGTCGTCATCGACGGCAGACTCCGGGAGATCGCCCTCATCGCCGCACCCCTCACCGACGGCCATTTCGCCATCGTCAGTGGCCTGACCAGCGATACCGCCCACGACCTGGCGCTCCGCCTGGGAACCGGCGAGTAGGCACCGGCATCGTCGCCGATGGTTTTGGTACGCCTCGGTCCACGCCGGGTGGGGACCACGCTCAGGCGGACGCGCCCGTCGCCGCGGTGATCAGGGCGCTCGCCGCCGCGCGGGTGGCGGCGGCCACGGCCACGGTGGAGTCGTGATCCATCAGGGCGGAGATGCCGGCGCCGTCGTAGAGGATCTGGAGCTGGTGGCCCAGGGTGCCGGGGTCGGTGGCGCCGGCCTCGGTGGCGAGACCGGTGAACAGTTCGCGCATCCAGGTGCGGAAGGCGTCCGCCGCTTCCTCGACCAGTCCGCCGGGGCTGGCCTCGGCGCCGGCGCGGATGAAGGCGCAGCCGTGGAAGTCGGTCCGGTCGAACTGTCGGCCCTGGGACTCGAAGACCGCCAGGATCTGGTCGCGAGGCGTGTCGCGCTCGGCGACGGCCCGGGTGATCCGGTCGGCGGTGCCCTGGTGCCGGGTGTCGAGGTATGCCCGGACGAGCTGTTCCTTGCCGCCGAAGGTGTTGTACAGCGACGCCTTGGCCACGCCCGCGTGCTCGATGACCCGGTCGATGCCGACGGTCTGCACGCCCTCGGCGTAGAACAGTTCGTTCGCTGCGGCGAGCAGGCGCTCACGTGCCGACGGCTTCGCGGTGCTCTGGACGCTCGGCATGACGGTCACTCCTTCAGACAGATCTGTCTACATTATGCCCCGGCCGGGGACGCTCCTCAGGTGTTGCCGTCCACGCGCCTGCCCGGCGCGGTCATCGCCCCGTCACGGCCACCACGCAGCAGCCCGATCAACGCGAACGCCGCGAGGAGGATCACGGCGACGCCGTACTCCTGTGCGGTGACGGTCAGTCCGCCCGCGTGGACGACGAGGAACCCGGCGATCACGGCGGGCACCCCCATGCCCAGGTAGGAGACGACGAAGAGCAGCGACAGCACCCCGGAACTCTCGTGCGGCCGGGCCAGCGGCATCACCGTGCGGATACCGCCCTGGAACCCGCTGCCGAAGCCGACGCCCGCGATGGCGGTGCCGACGAAGAAACCGGTGGGCGAGGAGTCTCGAATCGAGACGAGGGTGAGGGCCACCCCGGCGAGCAGCGCGAGGATGCCGGTGAACATGACCGTCCGGGTGGCCGCCCTCCGCAGGGCCAGCACCGAGACGGCGGCCACCCCCGCGAGCACGAACAGGCTGAGCCCGCCCAGGACTTCGGACCTGGAACCGGTCAACTGCCGTACGAGGGACGGACCGAGCGACCCGTACAGCCCGGCCAGCGCCCAGACGGCGAACAGCACCGGCGCGGCCACCAGCATCGGGCGGCGCACGGCGCGCGGCAGCTTGATCTCGGGCGCGAGGCTGGCCAGCGCCCCCGGCTTGCGGGTCACCGTCTCCGCCATCAGCGAGACGGCGACGGCCTGGAGGACGAAGACCGCGAGCAGCCCCAGGTAGACCAGATGCGTGGGGGCGGGCAGGAACTGGACGACCAGGCCGGAGACCAGCGCGCCGGTCGCCGTGCCGATGCCCGGGACGACCGCGTTGGTGATGGTGCCGCGCGGGCGGTCGATGTCCATCATCCCCGCCCCGATCGCGCCGAGCGCGGCGCCGGTCGACAGTCCCTGGACGATCCGGGCGACCATCAGCCCCGACACGCCGTCGGCGGTGGCGAACACCACCATCGAGGCAGCCTGCGCCGCCAGCGCGGCCAGCAGCACCGGCCGCCTGCCGACATGGTCGGAGAGCTTGCCCATGGTGAGCAGCCCGAGCAGCACGGCCACCGCGTAGACGCCGAAGACCACGGTCGTGGTGATCGGGTCGAAGCCCCATTCGGCCTGATAGGACGCGTAGAGCGGGGTCGGCGCGCTGGAGGCGGCCAGGAACGAGATGGTGATCGAGGCGAGAACGTACAGCGCCACGTTCGGTGGCAGCCGCCGGCTCCGAGCGGATACGGCGGCGGGCCCGGACCCGGGTCGGGCGTCGGCGGGCGCAGCATCCGACGCGCGCGCCGGTATGGGCGCCGGGACGACCGAGAGTTTCGTCATGACCATTCCGTTCCCTGCTTGAGTAGACCTGTCTGTCTAGCCGATCTGGGTAGAGAGTAGACAGACAGGTCTACTCAGGTCAAGTGGGGAGCGAAACAGGCGAGGCGAGCGTCGTTCGACGCGACGCGCCCGCATCTCCGCGAGCAGCCGCGTCCAGGCAGCACCCGCCGTCCGTCAGCAACTGGCCTCGCCCGAACATCGGCCTCCGTGGAGGCGCTTCTCCCCGGCGGCGCCTCCACCCTGCGTCAGCAGCAGGTTTCCGCCCCGCACCCGGCACCGGCCGACCCGTCCGCGTCCGCCTCCGGACGGAGCTCAGCGGTGCGGCAACGGCCAATTCCGACCGAAGACGTTTGTTCGAGCCCGTTCGGCGCACACGAAGAGCTGACACAGCCTTTTTCGACACAGCGGAAGCGGAGACGCACCATGGGAATCATCGCGTGGATCATCATCGGCCTGCTCGCCGGAGCGATCGCCAAGCTGCTGATGCCGGGCAAGGACCCGGGCGGCGTCATCATCACCATGCTCATCGGCATCGCCGGTGGTCTGCTCGGCGGCTGGCTCGGCAAGGTGATTTTCGGCGTCGACTCCATCGACGGTTTCTTCGACCTCTCCACCTGGATCGCCGCGATCGTCGGATCCCTGATCCTGCTCATCCTCTACCGCATGGTCACCGGCAACCGACGTTCGCACCGTCACGCCTGACCGACCGTCGGCTCACACCGCAGCACCTGACTGAACGGCTCCCCCTGGTTCACAGGACGGGAGCCGTCAGCATGTCCACGCCTCGATCCCCCAGGCAGCCACCCACGGCACTGGCTGTCTCCATGCCGCGAGACCCCCAATCGACGCCATACGGCACGCCGTTGCGCGAGCGCGTACGGCCCGCCCCGCCCCACGACGTCATGTCCGCCGATTCGGGGGTACTCGGTTCTCACCCCGAGGAAAGGCGAGTCATGGACCAGGCAGACGGGCACACACCCGGCAGTACCCGCGGGAGCCGCGGCAGCCCTGAAGAACCGGTCGGTGAGCTGGTGCAGCGCGCCTCGCAGCAGCTGACGGAACTGATACGCGGCGAAATGCGGCTGGCGCAGGCCGAGATGACGGAGAAGGGCCGACGCTACGGCAAGGGAGGCGGCCTGTTCGGCGGGGCGGGCCTGGTCGGCTTCCTGGCCCTACAGGCACTGGTCGCCGCCGGGATCGCCGGTCTGGCCGTGCCGTTGCCGGTCTGGGCCGCCGCCCTGATCGTGGCCGCCGTTCTCGGATCGGCCGCCGCCGTGCTGGCCCTGACCGGGAAGAAGGAAGTCACCCAAGCGGCCCCTCCGGCCCCTGAGCAGACCATCGACAGCGTGAAGGCCGACCTGGCCGAGATCAAGGAGAGTGTCAAACGATGACGCAACCGCACGACGACGAACCCGTCGCCGCCGACACGGACGACCTGCGCGAGCAGGTCGAGCAGACCCGGCACGAGCTGGGCGAGACCGTTCAGGCCTTGGCCGACAAGGCGGATGTCAAGGCTCGCGCGCAGGAGAAGGCCGCCACGATCAAGGAACAGACGACGGCGAAGACCGCGGAACTGACGGGTCAGGCCAAGGCGAAAGTCTCCGAGGCGTCGGAGGTGCTTCAGGACAAGGTGCCCGACGCGGTCAAGGAGAAGGCAGTCGTGGCCGCAGGACAGCTGAAGGCCAAGGCGTCGCAGGCCGAGCAGGTGTGGCAGGACAAGGCTCCTGAGCCCGTGCGGAACAACCGCACCCCCCTGTTCGCCGCGGGCGCGGCCCTGCTGGCCGTCTACGTACTGCTCCGCCGCAAGAAGAAGTAGGAGGGCTCGGGATCGCAAGCCTCTTAGGTGGTCTGGCGGCCGGTGCCCCGTTCGGACAGGTGGGGAAGCCGATCGGCCCCTACCAGGACACACCCGAGGCCGCCGACCGAGACCGCGGTGGGAGCGAGGAGCCGACGGCCGCCGTCCCGCAAGGAGTGATCTTCGCGGGAGCCACGGCGGCCGTCGACCACCGTGGCGCGTCGACCACCCAGCCCCCTGACCGGCACCTGGCCGGGTCGACCCATCCCGCCGCGTCCCGTCCCTCACCGGACGGTCAGTCACAGCGTTTCCAGTACGCCCGCATCGCACTGAACTGGACCGCCCGTCCGAACGGCCGCCCAGAGGTCGCCCCAGAGGACTTGGGTGGAACGGGCGTCACGCCCGGCTGACTCCGCCGACGAAAAAAATTCAGTGTCCGGCTGCATCCGAGAGAGGCCTTCCGCGCGAAGTTCGTTCAGAACGCGCGACGAAGGAGCCATGGACATGCAGCACCCCACGGGACCGGGCAGACAGCCGACCGTCCCGCCGGTCATCGGCATCGCCTGGTGCGCCTGGCACCATGCGTACAGCGCCACGGCCCGACTCGTGCGGGACGCGGCCGGTGCGGCGCGCTTCGCCTGCACCTCCTGTCGCGCGGCGCACGACCTGGCCCCCGTCGCGGACCAGCCATGACGCAAGCCCCCGAGCCTCCCCCGGTCGAACAACTGAGCCGCGCGCAGTACGACGGCTGGGCCTGCTGCTGGTGCGGCAAGAGTCTGCTGCACGGCTCCGGAGTGGTGTCCGCGGGGATCGCCCGAGGCAACTCCGGGGTGCACGTCCTTGACGTCGAAGTGTTCGCATGCGGACCTGCCTGTCCTCGCAGGCCGCGCGGACCCCAGTCCGGCAAGACCTCCCGGACGTGAGGTCGGCAGGTATCGCCAACGGCAGGACGCGGCAGGCCGGTTGAAATGCCGGGACCGCCTCACCGTCACGGCCCGCGGGTGCCGCCTCAACCGCACAGCCATCTGCACCGCAGCTGATCCACCGTCATGAGCCCAGCCTGTCCGCCAACTTCACGACTCTCGACGACGTCACGACTCCCCCGGTACTCCCGCCTCGAAGTCGGGGCCCATGGCGTCGGCCCACGGCTCCGTGGCGGTGACCACCGGTCGGCCGAGCCGCGCCGACTCCTCGATCGCCAGGCCCAGCAAGTGGTCCTGCAGACCGTCCGCCAACGGGTACGGAGGCGGACCCTCGCCCCGAACCCACAGGGACATCCGCTCGACGACGGTCGCCGCCGCGATGTCCTCGTCGGACAGGCGAGCGGGGCGGTACGGATTCCGGTACATGGCACGGCCGTTCACCGCGATGCTGTCCAGGAAGAACCCCTCCAGGTTCATGTCCAGACCGGTCTGACGGCGCGTCACGACAGACTCCACGACCGTGCGCGGGTCCTCCAGGAAGACCACCCGATCGTCGACGATCTCGCCCGCCGTTCCCCGCACGGTGAGCCTCCTGTGCCTCAGGGGGTTCCACCACTGGTTCTCGGTGAAGTCGTACAGGCCCGTTCGGCCGCCTCCGAAGTCGAGGATCGCGAGTGTCGCCGTACGCGGGACAGGATCAGGGTCGTCGGAGAAGGCGCCCCCGAGGGCGATGGGATCGACCAGGGACGTGCTGACGGAGTGGGCGATCACGGTCGTGGGCCCGCGACCCGCGTCGAGCAGTCCGCGCATGATCGACACCGCGTGGTAGAGGTGGTTCGAGGTCACCTGCACGCTGGTGGGCTCGCCGACCAGTCCTTCCCTGACCATCCGCAGCCGGGTTCGGTGCGCGGGCATGAACATGTTGTGTTCCGCCACCTGCACCAGGTCCCGTGCACCCACCCGGGACCACAGCGCTCGCATCGCGGGGAGGTCCGGAGCGGGTGGGGTCTCCTCAAGGACGGCGACACCGAGTTCGACGATCTGCTGCGTGATCTCCGGCGCGGCCGGCCAGGGCACCGCGACGATCACGAAGTCGGGCTCGCCCTGCTTGGCCGCCTCTTCCACGGAGTCCACCGCCACGGTTCCGAACCGGTGCGCCAACTCCTCGCGCCGCGCGGCCGACCGCGAATGGACACCGGTGACGGTGAACCGTCCGGGCAGTTCGGCGGCGACCCGCAGGAAGAACTCCGATCGCCAGCCCGTGCCGACGATCGCGAACTTCGCCGGTCGATCCGTGGTGGACATCCGCCCGCCTCCTGTTGGCTCGTTCCTCCGTGGCCGGAGGGTCTTGAGGAGCACTGAGGACCACGTGTCGTCCCGGTCTCCGCGTCCCGAGCGGCCCAACGGGCCCAACCGCCGCCCCTCGCACCTCCTCAGCGCGGGAGCAGAGGCTTCCAGCCCATCAGTAAGGGCTCATCCCGCCAAGCAACCCGCTCCATCATCCCATGAATTTCCCCGATTTCCCCCTCCGATCGCACCATTGACAGCGCTTCAACTCCCCTCAATCATCAGACATCCGATGAATTGGAGCCGCTCATGGGTACGTATCCGAGACGTCAGGTCCTGGGCACCGCGGCCGGAGTCGCCGTAGCAGCAGCCCTCCCCCTCTCCGCGACCACCGCCGCGCACGCCACCGAACCCCTCACCGAGCACACCGGGCACACCGGGCCGTGGGCTGCCGTCCCCGACCCCGTGCCCGTCCTGCTCGACTCCCTCTACGACAACGACGGCATCGACACCGCCTCCGCACGCGGCGGTGACTTCGACGGCTCGGGCTACACCTTTCCGGGCGAGGAACTTCCCGCCGGCCGTGTCGAGGTCGACGGCACGACCTTCGTCTTCCCGGCCTCGGGCGCCGGCGCGAAGAACAACGTCGTCGCACTCGGCCAACGCGTCGAACTGCCCACGGGCCGCTACCTGTCGGCCGTCTTCCTCACCTCTGGCAGCTACGGCAACGCCTCCGGCAAGGCCACCGTCCACTACGCGGACGACTCGACCACGACCGCCGGCCTCGGCGGGTCCGACTGGTACGCCACGGGCGGATCCCTGTCGGCGCCCTACCGCTACGGTCCGGACGGCAGCAAGGACCAACACCCCGTAGGCATCGGCACATCCGAACTGTGGATCGACCCACAGCGCGACGCCGTGGCGATCACCCTGCCGGTGACCAACCCGGCGCAGGCCGGCAAGGCGTCGCTCCATGTGTTCGCGCTGTCCCTGCAACCCGCCGCCCAGGGACGCGCGTTGGCCCTGCGCCAGACCCGGTCGACGAACTCGCTGCTGGAGGCGTCCGGCGCCCAGAGCATCGAGGCCACCGTCGTCAACGCGGGGACCGTCGCCGTCCTGGCCGCGGACAACGTGACGGTACGCGTGGAAGCTGCGGGGGCACGCACCGTCGAGGCCTCCCGGATCCGCCGCCTGGACCCCGGCGAGCAGGCCCGTGTCCGGGTGGGCATCCGCAACCGTGCCGGCACCGTGCCGGGCACGGCCCAGGACGGCTCGGTGACCGTCACCGGCCGGGGCACCCAAGTCACTTCGCGCACAGGCCGGTTGACCCTCGGCGTCGCCGACTACCAGCCCACCGAGGCCTCCTTGGACGGCCATCAGGCTCCGTACTGGTTCCAGGAGGCCAAGTTCGGCATCTTCATCCACTGGGGCGTCTACTCGGTGCCCGCCTGGGCACCGGTCGGCAAGCAGTACGCCGAGTGGTACTGGGATCAGATGCAGGACCCGAACAACCCGACGTACGCCTACCACCGGGACACCTACGGCGAGGACTTCGCGTACGACGACTTCATCCCGCGTTTCACCGCCGAGAAGTTCGATCCGCGGGCCTGGGTGGAACTGTTCCGGGACGCGGGCGCCGAGTACCACGTGCTCACCTCGAAGCACCATGAGGGCTTCGCGCTGTGGGACACCAAGGTCTCCGACCGCAACGCCGTGAAGATGGGCCCCAAGCGGGACCTCGTCAGAGAACTCTTCGAGGCGTCACGCCGCCACACTCCCGAACTCCACCGCGGGCTCTACTTCTCGATGCCCGAGTGGTTCAACCCGGACAACCCGTGGATGGGCCACGCCCCGCGCAATCCGTACACCCTCGATCCGGTGCCGTACACCGGATACACCGCGGGCAAGGACTATGTGACGGAGTATCAGGCAGCGCAGATGCTGGAACTGATCCACGGCTACGACCCCGAACTCATCTGGTGCGACATCGGCGGCGCCAACGACAGCCTCCATGTGCTGGCGGAGTACTTCAACCACGCCAAGAACCGCCGCCGCCCGGTCGACGTGACCGTCAACGACCGTTCCGGGATCGGCTTCCACGACTTCACCACGCCCGAGTACACGACGTACGACAACACCGTCGTCGCCAAGTGGGAGTCCAGCCGCGGCCTCGACCCGTTCAGCTACGGCTACAACCGGGCGACCCCCGACGACGGCTACATGACGGCGGAGGAGGTCGTGCACAACCTCGTCGACATCGTGTCGAAGAACGGCAACTTCCTTCTCGACATCGGCCCCCGCGCCGACGGCACGATCCCCGAGATCATGCAGACACGGCTCCGCGAGACGGGCCACTGGCTGCGCACCAACGGAGAGGCGATCTACTGCACCACGTACTGGTCCCGGATGGCCGAACTGGGCGAAGACCTACGCTTCACCGTCCGCCCGGACGAGGCCTTCTACATCCACTCCCTGACCGAGCCGGGATCGAAACTCACCGTCGAGGCGCCGATCCCCGTCCGCGGCGGCGACAAGGTGACGATGCTCGGTCACGGCCGCCCCCTGACCTGGACCGTCAGCAACGGAGCGCTGGTGATCGACGTCCCCGAAGCCGCACGCAAGGCGGGGCGGCATGCGTGGGTGTTCAAGGTGCACTGGCGCGCCTGAGACAGGACGGAAACCCTGAGCACCACCGGTCGTCGCGACGGCACGCCGCCTGCCGTTCGCGACACCGGCCGCTCATCGATCTCGCCGGTGTCAGCTGGTGGGCTCGCCCACGGACACCACCGCCGCTGCCGCCCGGCCCTCGGGGGCGTCGTAGCTGACCGTGTCCCCGGCAGCGTGGCCGAGAAGGGCGCGCCCAAGGGGACTGTCGGCCGTGACCAGCGTCCGGTCGCTCGCCGCGGCTGTCTCACCGATGTCGATCGTCTCCACCGCGCCATCGGAAAACCGCACGGTGACGGTACTGCCCACACCGACAACGCCGGTGGACGGCGGGCCTGCCGCAGCCGCCTCACGCAGCCGCGTGGTGACCTCCGAGATCCGGTCGTCGAGGCGCCTGAGCTCGTCGGCACGCTGCAACTCGTCGGCTTCGTCGGCTCTGTCGCCGACCACCGAGTCGGAGTCCCGCAGTGTCGCCGCGACCGTCCCGCGTTCCGTGTGGAGGTCGGCGAGCTCTTGCTGGAGGGCCTGTCGGGCAGCATCGCTGATGGGCGCTGGTTCGCTTGGCATGCCTGCTCCTCGGGGACGCAGGAAGACGGAAGCACAAAACAAACACTTCAGGCCATATTAGCCTTTTGTCGGCCGCGTGCCGCCGGGTACCGTCAGCCGCTCACGATTCCCACCACGAGGTTGATGGCCGTGGCGAGAATGCTCGTACCGAAGACGTAGGACATCAGCGAGTGCCGCAGCACGATCGAACGGATCGTGGAACTCGAGACATCCGTGTCGGACACCTGGTACGTCATTCCGAGGTTGTAGCTGAAGTAGAAGAAATCCCGGTACGCCGGCGGATCGTCCGCATTGAAGTCGATGCCGCCACCGGACGCGTAGTACACGTAGGCGTACCGGGTGGCGTACATCAGGTGCAGCGCGGCCCAGGCCGTGAAGACCCCGCACAGGGCGGTCGCGGCATGGCCGGTGTCGGACTCGCCGCCGTGCAGGAGGAGCAGCACGATGGCGACCAGTCCGCACAGAGCCACCAGGACCACCGCGACTTCCTCGGTGCCGGGCCGGAAGTCCTCGCGTCGGGCATTGCGGTGGGTGGCCGAGGCGTTCATCGGCCACAGCACCGCCCAGCCCGCCACCACGAAGAACAGTTCCATCGCGGCGATTCCGGCCAGCACACCCAGTGCCGCGTCCGTCGGCGGTCCGACCGCCGCGCCGACCACGCCTCCGAGGGCCAGCGCGATGGCCAGCCGTGGCACGGCGTCCAGGGGCAACCAGGTCCTCATGCACTACCACCGCAATCCCGTTCTCGCGTCGACCCGACAGGAACGCGGACTACGTACCCCACCGGTGGATCCGGGCATCGCCTCGTTCCTCCGATGCCCCGGAACGGTCGACGAGGTTCACTCGCCCACGCAGCACGCGCTCGGCCCTGCGGCTCTGTGGACCGGGAGACCTGCGGCCGGGACGGTTACGTCGACTTCGGTCCAGTGACCGGAGGAGATCTCCGAATGGCCCACGTTCTGGCCTTGGAAATGGACCACGCTCCTGGGCTGCTTCGCTTCTAGGGTCGAAGACACGACGAGCGGGCTCCAGTCCTGTCGGCGCCGTCCGCATCGCCGGCCGAATCGTCGGCCGCGGCCAACGAGCGCCGCCGAGGCGCTACCTGACCGAACAGGTTTTTCCGCCCCTGAACGTCGTCCACCCCCGAGACAGATGATCGAGGAAGCGATTCCCATGAAAGCGATCGTGGTGACAGACCGGACTGCGGGAACAGCCGGGATGACGCTGGTCGAGCGTCCCGAGCCGCAGGCAGCCATCAACGATGTCGTCGTGCGCGTCCACGCGTCGGGATTCGTCCCGACCGAGATGGAGTGGCCGTCGACCTGGACCGATCGCGCGGGCCGCGACAGGAACCCGTCGATCCCCGGCCACGAGCTGGCCGGAGTGGTCACCGCTCTCGGCTACGGGACGACGGGACTGTCGGTCGGGCAGCGGGTGGTCGGCCTCGCCGACTGGCACCGTGACGGCACCCTGGCGGAGTACGTGGCGATCGAAGCACGCAACCTCGCACCGCTGCCCGGTGACGTCGACTTCACGACCGGCGCGTCCCTGCCCATCTCGGGTCTGACCGCGTGGCAGGGGCTGTTCCGGCACGGCCGCCTCCAGGCCGGCCGGACCGTGCTCGCCCATGGCGCGGCCGGGGCGGTCGGGACGATGGTGACCCAGCTCGCCCGCGAGGCCGGCGCCCATGTCGTCGGCACCGGACGCGCCGCCGACCGCGAGAAGGCCCTCGGCTTCGGCGCGCACGAGTTCGTCGACCTGGAGAACGACACGCTGGAAGACGTCGGCAGCGTCGACCTGGTCTTCGACGTCATCGGTGGCGACATCCAGAAACGGTCCGCCGCCCTGGTCAGGGCCGGAGGAACGCTGGTGTCCGTCGTCGGCCCGGTCGAGACTCCGCCCGCCGCCGGCCTGGCGGTGGACTTCGTCGTCGAGGCCGACCGTGCCGACTTGAATGAGATCGTGCAGCGGGTGCGGGACGGACGGCTGCGGACGAACATCGACGCGGTCTCGCCCCTCGACGACGCCGTCGCCGCGCTCCATCCGACCGGGCGGCGCAAGGGCAAGACGATCATCCGCGTTCGTCCGTGAGGGACGGCCGCACCGGTGATCGGAAGCGCCCGCCGCCTCATTCCAGAAGGGGTGGCGGGCCGCGTCGAGATCGGCGGTGGCGGTACGGACACACGCGTTCCGCAGTCGCCGCAGTGTGTTCGCCAGCGCCGCGCCTCACGGACCCGGACCGGACACACACCCCACCTTCCCCAACCCTGAATCGTTGTCATTCCTCTTGACCCCACTCCAGAGGGCGATTTACGGTTCCCGCATTCGCAGTGAATGAAACGATTCAATTCCTGCTCACCCGTGACAAGTTGGGGCTGAACCATGCACGAAACCCACCCGCAGCATGGCGGTGCGACGCGCCGGTCCGTCATGGCGGCCGCGCTGACGACCGGTGTCCTCGCGGCGCTCGGTCCGACGGCCAGCGCCGCCGCATCCTCCGGGACGACCCGCTCCACCGCGGCGGCGCCCACGGCGAGTTGGTTCGCCCGGCCGACCACGTCGGTCCGGCCCAGGTTC
The DNA here is from genome assembly GCF_044747445.1 of Streptomyces sp. NPDC090083. Taxonomy (NCBI): domain Bacteria; kingdom Bacillati; phylum Actinomycetota; class Actinomycetes; order Kitasatosporales; family Streptomycetaceae; genus Streptomyces; species Streptomyces sp. NPDC090083. The sequence goes on from NZ_JBIVED010000005.1 coordinate 494,074, forward strand.
CGTTGGTGGTGGCCGGACGGGCTGGTCGACCCGGTGGAGATCGCGCGGGAGGTCGACCAGATGGCCGACGCGGGATTCGGCGGCGCCGAGATCGCGGCGGTGCACCACAGCATCACCGACACCTCCGTGCTGGACACCGCCCGCCACGGATGGGGCAGCCCGGCCTGGCGCGCCGGTGTGACGGCCGCGCTGCGCCAGGCCGCCCGTCGCGGACTGACCATCGACCTCACCCTCGGCCCGAGTTGGCCCGTCGCGGTGCCCGGTGTGACTCCCGACGACGACGCCGCGGTGAAGGAACTCGCCTACGGCAAGGCCACGTTGACCGGCGGCGCGGCCTACGACGGTCCGGTGCCGCCCTCCGTGTACGCGGCCGCCTCGGGTGTCACACGGCAGAAGCTCTTCGCCGTGCAGGCCGCCCGCGTCAACACCGCCTACTCCAGCGGCAAGGCGACGGGGCTCGACTTCGAGAGCGTCACCGACCTCACCGACCGGGTGTCGGGCGGCAATCTGAGCTGGACGCCGCCCGACGCGGCGACCTGGGTGATCCTGTCGTACTGGCAACGGGGTTCGGGCCAGCAGCCGGAGGCGGGGCCGCACTCCTCCCCCGCCGCGTATGTCGTCGACCACTTCAGTGCGGCGGGCACCGCCGCCGTCACCCGCTACTGGGACTCCACGATCCTGGACTCGACGCTCCGGCAACTCCTGAGATCGGCGGGCGGCACCTTCTTCGAGGACTCCGTCGAGCTGGAGACCAAGGGGCTGCAGTGGACGCCGGGCCTGCCCGCGGCGTTCCGCGAGCACACCGGACGCGATCTGCTGCCGTATCTGCCGGCCGTCGTCCTCGACAACGGCAACCAGATCTTCGCCTTCGAGGCACGGCTCACCCAGGAGGTCAGGCACGACTTCTGGGAGACCGTCTCCGGCCTGTTCAACAAGCACCACCTCGGGGCGCTTGCGTCCTGGGCGCACGGACACGGCATGAAGATGCGTTCCCAGCCCTACGGTCTCCAGACCGACGCCATCGCGTCGGCGGCCGTGCTCGACGTCCCCGAGGGCGAGTCGCTCGGCTTCAAGAACCTCGACGACTACCGCTGTCTGGCCGGCGGCCGTGACATGGCCGGTCACCGCATCCTGTCCTGCGAGGCGGGCGCGTACGCGGGCGGCGCCTACAACACCACCTGGGACAAGTTCCTGCGCACCATGGGCGGCGCGTACGCGGCGGGCGTCAACCAGACCGTGATCCACGGCTTCTCCTACGCCACCGTGCCGGGGGTCAGCTGGCCCGGATTCGCCGCGTTCAGCCCGTACGGCGGGGCCCCGGGATACGGGGAGTCGTGGGGACCGAGGCAGCCGACCTGGCGCCATGTGCCCGACATCACCGGCTATCTCGGCCGTGTCCACGAGGTGCTCCAGTCGGGCACCGCCCGCGCGGACATCGCCGTCTTCCGGCAGACCGGCTACACGGCCACCGGCATCGGGGCGTCCTGGCTGACCTCGACGGGCGTCCCGCTCGGCTGGACCCACCAGTTCCTGAGCGGCCCACTGCTCGACCTGCCCACCGCCAAGGTCTCCGGCAGACGCCTCGCACCCGACGGGCCCGCCTACAAGGCCCTGTTCCTCGAAGGCGACTTCTTCTACGGCTCCAACCCCACGCTCGCCGTCGCCGACGCCCGCAGACTGCTGAAGTTCGCGCGGGCGGGCCTGCCCACCGTGCTCCTCGGCGACTTCGACCAGGCCCTCACCCCGGGCCTCCCCGATGCCGGCGAGCAGGACGAACTCCGTTCCCTGACAGCCCAGTTGCTCGCCCTTCCGAACGTGCGTCGGATCACCGACAAGACCCTGGTCGGCGCCGCGTTCGCGGAACTCGGCGTGACCTCCGACGCCGTCTACTCGGTGTCGTCGACCCTGCAGAACGCCCACCGGGTCACCGACGACGCCGACTTCTACTACCTGTGCAACGGCAAGCACGCCGAGACCGTCAAGCCCGCCGTGGCCCTCATCGACCACGACGTCACGCTGCGCGCGACCCGCCGCAAGGGGTCACGTGCCGTCCCCTACCTGCTGGACCCCTGGAGCGGGCGGGTCACCCGGCTCGCCCAGTACACCCAGGACGGCGACGCGTTCACCTTCCGGGTGACGCTCCAGCCGGGCGAGACCCTCGTCGTCGCGCTGGGCGCCCCGGGGCTGTTCGGGGACCGCTGCGGGAGCCGTCCGCACGCGGTGGCCACCGACGCGGACTCCGTGCTCTTCGCGGACGGGTCACTCGCCGTACGAGCCTTCACGGCCGGTGTCCGCACGACCACCCTGTCGACGGGCCGGAAGGTGACCACGAAGATCCCCGAGGTGCCGGCGGCGATACCCCTCGACCGGTGGACGCTCTCGGTCGACGACTGGCAGCCGGGCGGCACCGCGACCACCACCACGGTCGTCCCGCACAGCCTCGTCCTCGATGCCCTGCTGCCGTGGTCGCAGATCCCCGAACTCGCCGACGTGGGCGGCATCGGCCGCTACCGGTCGACGGTCACCCTGCCGAAGACGTGGACCTCGGACACGGGGGCCCTGCTCCGCCTGGGCAGCGTCAGCGACACGTGCCGGGTCACCGTCAACGGAACACGGCTCGACCCGGTGGACCGGCTCAACCCGGTGGTGGACCTCGGCGGCCATCTCCGCCCGGGCACGAACACCATCGAGGTCGAGGTGGCCACTCCGCTGTTCAACCGGCTGCGGATCAGCAACCCGGCGGTGTTCGGGACCTCCGCGCGCCAGTCGTACGGCCTGGTCGGACCGGTCCAGCTCACGCCGTACGCACAGCGGAAGGTGGGGTGATCCAGGCAGGCCGCGCTCCGGCGACCCGGCAGCGGCCCGGTCAGGCGCACGTCAGTGTCGGCGTCCCCCAGTCGCCGTGGTCGTTGCCGTTGCCGTCGCCCGCGTCGCCGACCCTGAGGTCGATCACCTGGGCGCCGCTGACGTCGACGTCGATCGGCACCGCGGCCTGCCGGCCGCGGATGGTCGGCGTGGTGATCAGGGTCCTGCCGTCGGCGATCACGGAGAACGTCACCGAGCCCGCCCCGTTCGTCTCGTCGTCGACGCCGACGTCCGCGGTCAGCCGGGAGCACCGTCCGGCGAGGTAGAGCTGGACGTCGCTGACGGAGTTGGTGCCCAGGCCCTTGGCGTGGCCGACGCCATCGATGGTGATCGGGCGGCCGTCACCGGCCGCCTGTTCGCCGACGCTGGTGTCCCGTTCCACCGGGCCCCACCCGTTGGTGGACGACAGGAAGGACAGGTCGCTCACCTCGCTGCTGCCGGCCGGTGGGGCGGGCGGTATCCCGCCGACGATGCGCTCGTCATCACCGGCGGTCTGGCGTCCGCTCTGCCGGTAGCGCACCGTGGCGGTGAGCGCGGAGGCGGACGGCAGCGTTCCGGTCGGCGGCCTGACCGTCCAGGTGAAGGTGGCCGAGGCGCCGGGGCGCAGGCGGTCGACCGACGCGGGGCTCGGGGAACTCACGCTCCAGCCCTCGGGCGCGGCGAGAGACGCCGTCAGTCCCGAAGCGGACGGCCGGTCTTTCGGCACCAGCACGGTCGCCCGCGCGGTGAAGGCCTGTCCCGGCTGGGCGGTGTCCGGCACGTCCAGGGTGACGTCCGCTCCCGGGCGCTTCGGCATCGCGTAGGTCCGGGCGTCGTAGCGGGGGCTGTCGTTCTGCCTGACGCGCAGGGAGGAGGCGTAACTTCCGTAGTCGGTCAGGGAGACCTTGCCGAGGCCGCCGGTGCTGCCGTCCAGGTTCCATACGGCTATCGCGATGCTGTTGTGGCCGTTCGGGTTCAGGATGCCGTTCGGGACCGGGAACGTGTGCTGCGGGCCCAGGTAGTTGACGTAGTTGCCGACCTGCCAGCCGTTCACGAAGATCGTGGCGCGGTACCTGCGGGCCGGGTCGTCGGTGAACGTCAGGCCGAGCGAGGTGTCCTGGCCGTGCGGCAGGTCCAGTCGGGCGTCGGTGCGGTACCAGGAGACCCCGGGTGTCGTGTCGGTGGTCGGGAGCGTCACGCGGTTCCAGTCGCCGTCCGGGTAGCCCGGCAGGGACCAGCCGGCCCGTTCGCCGTAGAGACCGCCCGTCGAGAGGGGGCCGCGGACCGGGTCCTGGAGGTCCTCGCCGCCGCGTACGCCCTGGAGGCGCCAGGTGACGGACGTCAGCGGCGCGCCGGTGAGGGAGGCGCTGGTCAGGCCGCGCGCGGTCTTGTTGCCGTTGCTGGAGTTGTAGTCCTCCTCGTGCCCCATGTTGACGGTGAGCACGGACAGGACGTTGTCGCCGCTGGACTTCACGGAGCCCGCCGGGAAGGTGAGGTCGCCGCTGCCGGTGGTGGAGCTGCCCAGGAAGGTGCCGTTCAGCCAGGCGGAGAACGCCTGCGCGCCTCCGCCGGAGTCCGAGACCAGGTGGACACCGGTCTCCTTGCCGGTGGCGCGGAATCGGCCTCGGTACCACGTGTTGCCGGTGTGGAAGCCGTAGTCGTCCGCGTAGAGCACCGGCAGCGAGTTGACGCCGGAGACGCTGTTGGTGGTCGCCTTGTCGGCCACCTGCCAGGTCGTGTCGTCGAAACCGGGGGCCGCTTCGGAGGACTCCTCGGCGTGCTTCCAGTCGGTGAGCGCCGGGAGGTGCACGGGGGCGGCCACCGCGATCTTTCCGGTACGACTCGCCCCACCGGTGGCTTGGCCGCCCAACGCCTTGCCGTTCCAGGTGACTTGGGCGGCGGAGGTGAACACCTCGATGTTCTTGTCGTCGGCGTTGTCGCCGGTGAGTGCCACGGTGCGGCCGCCGTGCAGGCTGGTCGCCGTCCGCAGCAGGTGGGTGCCGCGCACGAGCACCGGGCCGCTCGCGGTGTCCTGCCGCCAGAAGGTCTTCGCCGTGGCCTTGTCGCCGACGAGCAGCAGGAGCGGGCGCTGTCCGGCTTCGCTGACGGTGACCCGGATCAGGCCCTGGTGCGCGTAGTCGAGCCGCAGGTCTCCGGTGGCCGGGTCCCAACTGGTGCTGACCGTACCGCCGTCGGCGGTCACGGTGGGCTCGGAGCCGTAGCGCAGGACGGTCTCGCCGTCGCTGCCCTGGTCGCCGTAGAGCACCGCGATGTCCCGGTTCCCGATGGTCGCGCTGGTCATGATCTCGGAGGTCGAGTACTGCAACTGGGCTTGTCCGAGGCGGTAGTTGGCCACGATCACATGGGAGTCGCGGCCGTCGAGGGTGATCGCGGTGCCGGGCTGCTGCGGCACGACCGGGTAGGTCGGCTCGGCGCCGGACCCGGCCGTCGGCACGTCGATGGCGTCGACGGCCACGTAGTTGTCGGTCGATCCCGAGGAGTGGTTCCCGGTGACGACGATCTTCAGCGTGTGGGCGCCCGGTGTCAGGCCGGTCTTCTGGAAGAGCACGGCCTGGCTCTCGCTGCCGGAGTCGTCCACCGTGGCGGCCTTGGTGCCGTCGAGGTAGACGTCGGCGTAGCCGTGGTTGTCGGTCTTCGAGCCGATCCAGCGGATCGCGGTGCCGTCGAAGGGGACGGTGAGCGAGTCTCCGGCCTTGTTCGAGAACGACTCGGTGTGTTTGTAGTCGCCGCCGGTGTAGCTCGTGTCGGCCACGTGCGACCACGAACCGGCGTACTGCAGCGCGGAGTCGGGGTCGTCCCAGGTGTAGGTGGTGTCGGCGGACGGCTGGGCGTTGAAGTCCAGGGAGATGTGCGTCCTGTCGACGGCCGTGGACGTGGAGTTGCCGTGCCGCAGGACGTGGAACTGGGTCCTGGTGTCGGGGTTCATCCGGGCCGTGTCGACGACCGCGGAGTCGTCGGGCGGGACGGCCCTGATCGCCTCGGTTTTGGTCAGCGGGGCGACCGACTGCGTGAAGTAGCCGATGAGTTTGTCCTCGTCGTACTTCGGGTCGAGCTGGCGGGTCTCGCGGATGGCGGCCCCGTAGTCGTACGACGTGTAGTTCTCGGGCATGCCGAGCCAGCCCCAGTTGGTGCCGCCGTAGGTCATGTAGAAGCTCTGCGCGGTGGCGCCGACGGCGATGTTCTGCTTGTAGAAGACGTTGGCGAACCGGTCGTTGATGAGCTGGGCGCACTTGTCGTAGCCGGGTCCGCCCCAGGGGTCGAAGGCGCCGCCCTGGAACTCCGGTGAGTACAGCGGCTTGCCGGCCGGGTGGTCGTAGCTGATGTCGGGGACGCCGTTCCACTTCGAGGGGTTCGAGCAGTCGAAGCCCTGCGGGTAGGAGTCCGGGCCGTCGACGTCCAGGGCGCCCGTGCCGGAGTTGAAGGTGCCGTTGTTGTTGCCGGTCAGCGGGACCGTGATGCCGTCGGCGCGGGCCTTGTCCTCCAGGTGCTGCATGTAGGAGCGGGCGGCGGCCGAGCCGTCGTAAAACTCGTTCTCGACCTGGTAGGCGATGACCGACCCTGTTCCGTTGGTCAGTTGGTGGCGGGCGATGATCCGGTCGATCCGGGTCAGCCACTCGTCCGCGTACTTCAGGAACCGGGGGTCGTCGCTGCGGTTGTCCTCCGCCTTGGTGGTCAGCCAGCCCGGCAGGCCGCCGCTGTCGACCTCGGCGTTGATGTACGGCGCCGGTCGGGCGATGACGTAGAGGCCGGCCTCCTCGGCCATGTCGAGGAGTGTGTCGACGTCCCGGACCCCGGTGAAGTCGTACACACCCGGCTTCGGCGAGTGGTAGCCCCAGTCGAAGTACAGGGAGGTCGAGTTGAAGCCGGCGGCCTTCATCTTCTGGAAGATGTCGCGCCACAGGTCCTGGCTCGGGAGCCGGAAGTAGTGGAACTCGCCGGACCACAGGTAGGTGCGTCTGCCGTCGACGAGGAACGAGTAGCCGTCGAGAGTCACCGTGTGCGGCTGCGGAGCGGCGGCGGGAGCGGCCTGCTGCGGCTCGCCGACGTCCCGTGCCGCCGCGGCGGGCGTGATGGTGCCCGCCGCCAGGGCGATGGCCGCGGCTGTCGCGAGGACCGCCCTCCACCATCGCGAACGTCCGGGTCTCGCACCCTCTGAACCGATCCGACTACCCCGCACTGCGGCCTCCAGACCGACTGGGCGAACAGCATCAAACAGACTCAGGCAAACCCGAACAGTAGGGGGGTGCGGGGCCAACCACAATGGGTCGGAAGCACACAGTCGAAGGCCCGGTTCCCGGCTTCACGTCGAGAACCGGCCATCTGCCGGCACTCGGCGGAGGCGGGGCGGCGGCCGGGGCCCGACGACCCGCCCGCTCCGCTCACCCGCCGGGACGTCAGTCGCGTACGGAACCGCCGTGACGTCTCCCGGAGGAGGGGCCGGGTTCGGGGTGGGCGCCGGTGAGTTCGGGCTCCAGGCCCTCGCTCAAGGCGGCGGGTCGACGGCCCGCGTCGGTGCGCCAGGCCTCGAAGGCCCAGGTGGTGAGGGCCACGACGGCGAGGCCCAGGAGCCAGCCGCCCACCACATCGCTGAACCAGTGGACGCCGAGGGCGATCCGGGTGAAGCCGACGCCGAGCACGGACACCGCGGCGATGCCCCAGCACAGGCCCCGCAGAGCGCGCGGCACCAAGGGCAGCAGCACCAGCAGCAGGATGGCGAACGAGGTGGTCGCGGTCATCGCGTGTCCCGAGGGGAAGGAGAATCCCGGGGCGTGCGCGACCGGGTCCTCCAGGGACGGCCGGGCCCGCTCCACCAGAGTCTTCACCAGCAGCCCGATCAAGCCACCTCCCGTGGCCGTCACGGCGGACCAGGCGGCGAGTCGCCAGGCCCTGCGGTAGAACAGCCACACGGTCAGCAGCGCGACGATCGTCCGCAGGGTGACCGGGTCCCACACCCGGTCGGACAGGAAACGCAGGGCGTCCGTCCATGCCGGATGACCGAGGGCGGTCTCGTTCAACCGCCGTGCCGTGCGCGCGTCGAGACTCCGCAGCGGCTGCCAGCGGCCCTCGACCAGCACGAGCAGCAGGCCGAACGGGACAGCGGCCGCCGCGGCGACGGCGACCGAGCCCAGGAGATGGACGCCGAATCTCCGGTCGGCCGCCCGGCGGCGGCGGAGGTCACCGAGACGCCGGGCCGTGGCACGGACCACCATTCAGACTCCCGGGTCGGCTGAGATCGGGCCGGGCCGCAGCGCCCGCGCGGCTTCCAGCTGCGCGGCGAAGGACAGGCCCAGGAAGAGGGCGATGGAGGTCAGGTAGGCCCAGAGCAGCAGGGACATGAAGGCGCTGAGCGGGCCGTAGATCGTGTCGAAGGAGCCGCTGATGTCGAGGTACAGGCTCAACACCCAGGTCAGGACCGTCCACAGGACGAGGTAGACGGCGGCGCCGAAGGCGAGCCAGGTGTAGCCGGGCTGACGGCGGCGGGGCGAGCGGCGGAAGATCGCGCTGGCCGAGAAGAGGGCAAGGACCAGGCCGAAGGGCCAGCGCAGGATCTCGCAGGCGGTCCTGGCATCGCCGTCGAGGTGGTAGACCGTCGCCGCGGCGGCGGCCAGGTCGCCGCCTGCCACCATCACGACGAACCCGATTCCGAGCGGGATACCGGCGCTGAGGGACATCACGAGCCCGCGCAGGTACTTCTGGTGGAAGGGGCGGTCGCGTTCGTTGCCGTAGATGCGGTTGGCGCCGCGTTCGATCTGGCACATCGCGGTGGTGACGTTGACCAGCGAGAAGGCCAGGCCGAACCAGAGGGCGATCTGGTCGCCGTCGCCCGCGCTGTGCCGGCTTCGGGCCAGTGCGTCGTCGACGACGTCGGCGCTGGGCCCCTGCGCGATCCGGTGGATGGTCAGTTCGGCGAGTCTCCCGATGTTCTCCGTGTGCAGGACCGTGGAGAGCCCGACGAAGGCGATGGCCAACGGGATCACCGCGAGCACCGTCTGCAGGGCGAGCGCGCGGGAATGGCTGAAGCCGTCGGCGTAGCGGAACCGGACGAAGGCGTCGCGCAGCAGCGGCCAGCGGCCGTAGCGGCGCAGTGATGCCAGGGCCTCGTCGGCGGAGAGGTCGTCGCCGGTCATGTCGCGGGTCTCGGGGACCTTGGTGGCGGTACCCATTCACTTCTCCCGGGTGGGCAGCAGCACGGTCAGCGCGCCGGCGCTGACCTCGGCGGTGAGACGCCGGCCGTGGGACACCGGGTCCCCGTCGAGTTCGCGCGACTGCGGTACGGCGAAGGTGAGTTCGGCCCTCCGGAAGGTGAAAAACTCCACCGGTACGCCCTTCGTGCCGGCGCCCTCCGGGTGGAGCGTCCCCACGTTCGCGGTCCGCGGGCTCCGGCCGCGACCGCGCATCAGGACGCCCAGGGCCCGCATCCAGCCGCCGGGGCCGCGCGGGTCCAGGATCAGCAGATCGAGCAGCCCGTCGTCGGGCCGGGCCGCCGGGAGGAGCGTCAGACCGCCTTGCACCGTGCCGACGTTGGCGAGGAGCACCATGCGGGCCGTACGGTGCAGGGTCGGCGCCTCGTCGAGCTGGACCGTCAGCCGCATGCGCGGTGTGCGCAGCGTGCCGACGGTGGCGAGCACGTAGGCGAGCCAGCCGACGGCGGACTTGGCCCGGTCGTCGGTGTGTTCCAGCATCGCGGCGTCGAGCCCGGCCCCGGACATCGCGGCGAAGTGGGTGGGGCCGAGGTCGTCGCCCTCGATGCGGCCGAGGTCGATGCGGTGCGGAGTGCCGGACAGGGCGGCGGTGAGGGCGGTGGTGGGGGTGAGCGGCAGACCGAGGTTGCGGGCCAGCAGGTTGCCGGTGCCGCAGGGCACCACGACGAGGGGTACGCCGGTGCCGGCCAGGGCGTCGGCGACCGCCCGCACGGTTCCGTCGCCACCGCAGACGACGACCAGTTCCGCACCGTCACGGACCGCGCCGGACGCCTGGCCGGTGCCGGGGTCGTCGGCGGTGGTCTCGATGAACTCCGGTGCGCGGTGGCCGTGTTGCTCCAGGATGCGCCGGAGCTTCTCGCGCTCCCCGGCGTCGGTCGACACGGGGTTGAGGATCACGACGGTGCTGCCGGGCGCGGGCTCCTCGGCGGACCCGGTCCGCTGTGCGGGAACGGCGGCCACGGACGCGTCGGTGAGGAGGGTGCGGCCGACGATCAGCAGGGACAGGGCGCCGTTGGCCAGCCCGCCGATCACGTCCGTGGGGTGGTGCATGCCCCGGTAGAGGCGGGAGACGCCGACGACCAGCGGCACGAGGAACAGCAGTCCGGCCAGCGGCCAACGCCACGGCCTGCGGACCCGGGACAGCACGAGCACCGCGAGTCCGGCGTAGAGCGCGGTGGCCGCGCCTGTGTGGCCGGAGGTGTAACTCGACGTGGGCGGGGAGGCGTCGAGTCGGTGCACGTGCGGGCGGGTTCGGTCCACCGACAGGGTGACGGTCAGGAACACCAGTGCCTGGAGGGAGACGGCGACAGCGAGGAAGACCGCCTGCCGCCACATGGGCAGCCGGGGCACGAGTACCAGCGCCGCGCAGCTCACCAGGGTGATGGCGATCACCGTGAGGGTGTTGCCCGCCTCCGAGCCGATGAAGGAGAGGGTGGTCAGCGTGCCCGTACGGATCCGCTCGAACCCCTCGTCGACGTGGTCCTCCACCGTCAACGGCCATATGGACCTGGCCGGGCCGGTTATCAGGAGCCCGAAGCCCACCATCACGGCGGCCTGGCAGACGGTCAGTGCGCCGATGCGCGCCACGGCACTGCCGGTGCCACGGGGCAGCACGGGCGAGCGGCCCCACCGGACCGCCTCGACTTCGTCCCCGCTCGCTCCTGCTGCTCTTCCCGGCACGGCGGTCGACATCGGGGCTCCCACGGTTCGGCGCCTCGCGGCGGTCAAGGGCCGGGTGCCGTTCGCACCCGACCCATCGCCGTCTGCCCCCGAATCCGAGGCGCAGACACCCTCTCACGTGGGAATCCATGACTCCGCGCGCCGGGCGGACACGCAAGGTGCCCGCGGGGCTGTCATGCGCGCGCGGTCATGCGCCAACTGCCGTACGGATCAACGCAGTCCGGCGAAGAGGTCGTTCTCGGGCAGGGCCGCGTCGGTGGTGTCCCGGACGCGTACGAAGGTCTCCGTGCCCATGAACTCACCGAACCTCTCCTTGCCCATCTTGAGGAAGAAGATGTTGTCGCCCTGACTGGCGTGCGCGGCGAGCGAGTCGAACTTCTGGCCGCTGAACGCGGTGGCGTCCACCCAGGTGGTGATCTCGTCGTCGGGCAGGCCGATCTTGGCCATCTCGGCCATCTCGGCGGGGTCGGGCTCCGGCATGTCCGGGTTGAACTCGCGCATCAGCTCACCGAACTGACGCATCGTCGAGCGGGGCATCGTGGTCCAGTACACCTTCGGCGTCAGCCCGCTCATCTCCACGGCGGCCATCGTGATGCGGTGGGCCTGGATGTGGTCGGGGTGGCCGTAGAAACCGTTCTCGTCGTAGGTGACGACCACGTCGGGTCGGTAGTGCCGCATGAGGTCCGCGAGCCGGGCCGCGCCTTCCTCCACGGGGGTCTGCCAGAAGGCTCCCGGAACGTCGTTGCTCGGCCAGCCCATCATTCCGGAGTCGCCGTAGTCGAGCATCTCCAGATCGCTGACTTTCAGGACCTCGCAGCTCGCTTCGAGTTCCTGACGGCGCATCGTGGCGACGGCCACCGGATCGTGGCCGGGATCGCCCGGCTTGACACCCCCTGGTCCGTCACCGCAGGCGCCGTCGGTACAGGTGACGAGAACCGTGCGGACGCCTTCCGCCGCGTAGCGCGCGAGGACTCCTCCGGTGCTGGTGGCCTCGTCGTCGGGGTGGGCGTGCACTGCCATCAGCGTCAAAGGCCGGTCGGTCATGGAAAGGTCCTCCTGCGGGACATACGTCGTGGTTCACGTGCGCGGCGGGCATACCGCGGTCGGGGGTCCGGATCCTGGCGGGGCGGAAGACCTCGTGATCTCCGTAGTTCCCCGCCGTCGCGGCGCCGGTCCCTCTGCCGTTGCAACCGTGCCGACCGGATCGACTGTTCCCGATGCGGCCCCTCAGCCTTCCAGACAGGGGCGTTTCAACGCGAACGAGGTACGGGCGCGACCTGCGCGTCTCCACGCCAGGTGGAATCCGGCTGCCGTCCGACGCAGGCCGTGACACAGCGATACGACGACGAGACCCGGCGTCACCGGAGCGCGCGCGGAGTGCGCGGCGCCTCAGGCCCGCGCCTCTTCAGCCGCTCGCGCCGCCTACCCGATCCGCGCCGGCGCGTCAAAGGCCGCCGCGACGCCTCAGGCCTCCCCGGCCCCCAGTACGTACAGGGCCGGAAGGTTCACCACGATCGCCTCCTGCGTGCTGCGCGCGATCACCACCACGGCCTCCTCCGCCGGGTCCGGGTTCTCCTCGCGGTGCGGCACGAACGGCGGGACGAAGATGTAGTCGCCGGGGGACGTGCGCAGACGGATCTCCTCCGGCCGCGGGCCGGCGTCGTCGAGGAAGACGAACTCGGGGTGTCCGCTGACCACGTAGATGGCGGTCTCGGACTCGCCGTGGTGATGGTCCGAGGAGGCCGTGGAAGGGGCGACGTGCGTCTGGCCCATCCAGAGCTTCTCGGAACCGACGGTCTTGCCGGACACCGCCGCGAACCTGCGCATGCCACCGCTCTGCGCGGTGTCGCCGTCGAGGGCGTCGGCGCGGACGTGGTGCAGGCGGGTGCGCAGGGGAGCCGCCGACTCGCCTGCCGTGTCGTGGAGATGGGGGTGGAAACCTTCGCCGGGGGTTGTCAGCGGCTCGCTCATGGTGGGCGACGCTAGAGCCGCCCCGAAAAGGATGTCAAGAGGTGTCCATTGTCCTTCACCTGCGGCAATGTTCCCGCAATATACGAAGGGCGGATGTGCGGAACGCGTGCGGGGAACCCCGGGAAGGCCTCGCGAGGGGGTCGCGTCGGGCATCATGTGCGCATGCATATTTCCGCGAAGGCGGACTACGCCACGCGGGCTCTGCTGGAGCTCGCCCGCGAACCTGCCCGTCCGCTCACGTGCGAGGCCATCGCCTCCTCGCAGCAGATCCCGTTCCGGTTCCTGAAGTCCGTGGTGGGCGAGTTGCGCAGAGCCGGTCTGGTCCGCAGCCAGCGTGGCTGCGAGGGCGGGTACTGGCTCGGCCGGGCCGTCGACGAGATCACGCTCCTGGACATCGCCCGTGCCGTGGACGGCGAGTTGATCACCCTGCGCGGCGAGCCCCTGACCGGTCTCGACTACCCCGGCCCCGCCTCCGGCCTGCCCGATGTGTGGCGTCGCATCGAGGCCGAGGCCGCCGCCGTCCTCGGCGGCACGACCCTGGCCACGCTGCTGCCGGCCACCGCGGCGGACACGCACGGCACCGAGGACGCCGCCGGACCCGAGCGTTCACCGGGCGAGCACCTGACCCGCCGGGGAGCCGCATGACCCGGGACACCGACCGGCCGACGACCGACATCACCGATGCCACCGAGGCCCACACCGGTCCCAACAGCCTTGACGGACCCGGCACTCTCGACAGACCCGGCACCTCCCGCCGCCTCGACATCATCGAGTACACCGACCCCCTCTGCCCCTGGGCCTGGGGATCCGAACCCGTCTTCCGCCGCCTCCGCGCGGCGCTCTCCGGCGACGACCGCGTCCGCTGGCGCCGCGCCTACTGCATCCTCTTCGACCACGACGACGACCCCGCCCCCGATCCCGCCGCGGAGACCGCCTGGTACGCCCGCTACGTCGAGGACATCAGCGCCCACACCCACGCGCCGCGCGCACTACGGCTGAGCCGCGTCGCCGCGAGTTCGTGGCCTGCCTCGCTGGTCGCCAAGGCCGCCGAGGCGCAGGGCGTGGAGGTGGCCGACCGGGTGCTGCGGCGGCTGCGGGAGAGCGTGTTCGTGCTCGGGGAACCCGCGGACACCGCCGAGTCGGCGCTGGCCGCGGTGTCAGGGGTACCGGGTCTCGACGCGGAGCGGCTCGCGGCCGACGCCGCGTCGCCCGAGGTGCTGACGCGGGTACGCGCCGATCACGCCGAAGCGCGCCGCCCGGTGGCCGAGGTGCTGTCGGTGCACGGTGGCGACTCGCCCCATCCCGGTGCCGCCAAGGAGACTCCGGACGGTCAACTCCGTTACGCCCTCCCGACGTTGCTCGTGCGCACCGCCTCCGGACACCGTGTCGTCCCCGGCTGGCGTCCGTACGGGGAGTACGTCGCGGCCGTCACCGAGCTGGGCCGAGCACCGCTTCCCGCGCCCCCGCCGCTCTCCCCGGCGACAGCCCTCACGCGCTACCGCACCCTCACCGACCCCGAACGCGCCCACCTCACGGACGCCGCGCCCTGGCCGCCACCCGGCGCCGTCCGCAGGGACACCGCCAACGGCCCCCTGTGGCTCCATCCGGACGAGGCCGCCGCGCACCCCGCGACCGCCTCCTCACCACCCGCCCGATCCCGCTAGCCCTCTGAGCAGCGGTCAGGACCGTCCCGCCGTCCGGCGAGGCGTGCCTGCTCGGGATCGTCCCGCCGAATGAGACACCAATTGGTGTCCATTGACAGCCGCCGACGGCGGGCCCCAGGATGTGCACCATGCTCACGACGCACCCCGGTGTGGTGTGCCGCTACGTGGACCTGCGGCGCACCTGCAGCGCTCTCTGTCGCTGACCCGCCGCCCCCGGCCCACAGGCGCCTGACCGCGCTCCCGCAGGCACCGGCGCCCCACCGCCTCGCCGACCGGCGCCCGTCCTCCCGCGCCGCTCCCTTCGCGCTTCGCCGCCGTCTCTCCGCCTCCGTATCCCGGTTGCCTTCCGTGCTCCGCCGACGCCTCCCGCCCTGGGTCCGGCATGCCTCCGTGCGCCTCGAAGCCGCATCGGCGTCCCTGCCGCCCCGGTCAGCGGGGCGGCAGGCCCTGCAGTCAGCCGCCTTCACCCTCCTTCCACCGCACCCCGCGCTCCTCCCTCACACCTCACCGCGCTTCCGCCGCCGCGCGCCGCCCTCCGCTGCCCCGGCACGGCCGGAAGCCCTCGAAGAAAGAAACGAAGATGTCCGGACGACTCACGCCCAGCAGCCGCCGGGCGGCCTTCCGCCCCGGCCGGCTGCGCGCCGCCGCACTGGGGACCGCCCTCGCCACCGTGCTCGTCCCCGCGCTCAGCGCCTGCGGCGGCGACGCCTCGACGGCCGGTGGCGGTGCCACGCTGAAGTGGGCCTCCTCCTACTTCCCCACCCACTGGGACCCGGTGGTCGGCGGCAGTGGCGCCCAGTTCCGCGAACTCGCCCTGGTCTACGCCTCGTTGACCCGTACGGACGCGACCGGCAAGGCCGTGCCCGACCTGGCCAAGAGCTGGGAGTACAACGCCAAGGGCGATCAGATCACCTTCCATCTCCGCCCCGGCCTCAAGTTCAGCGACGGTACGACGGTGGACGCCGCCGCCGTGAAGGCCGCCATCGTGCGCGCCCAGAAGCAGAAGAACTCCGCGCTGTTCGGCGACCTCACCTCCATCAGGTCGGTGGACGCCAACGGACTGGACGCGGTGCTCCACCTCAGCCAGGTCGACTACCAGATCCCCCAGCTCCTCGGCGAGCGCGTCCTCCAGATCGCCAGCCCGAAGGCCGCGGCGTCACCCACGAAGCTGGACCAGAGCCCGGTCGGCGCGGGTCCGTTCACCGTCACGCAGCTCGTCCCGGGCACCAAGGTCCTCCTGAAGAAGAACCCGGACTACTGGGACGCCAAGAACATCCACATCGACAACGTGGAGCTGACCTCGGCACCCGACGCGGCCACGGTCGTCTCCGGACTCCAGACCGGCGTCTACAACTTCGCCGACATCGCGCCCAGTCAGGCCGAGGCCGCCAAGAAGGCCGGACTCGACGTCTTCGTCCAGCCCGGCTTCAACGCCAACAACATCAGCCTCAACGTGAACAAGGCGCCGTTCGACAACGCCAAGGTCGTCGACGCGGTCCGCTACGCCATCAACCGCCAGGAGTTCGTGGACAAGCTGACCTTCGGCTACGGGTCCGCGACCAACCAGCCGTTCCCCAAGGGCTATGTGGCCTACGACCCGCAGTCCGCGAACGACTACGCCTACGACCCCGCGAAGGCCAAGCAGCTGCTCTCGGAAGCCGGTTACAAGTCCGGCCAGATCAAGCTGAACCTCGTCATCCCGGCCGAGGACCCCCAAGCGGAGATCGTCCAGGCGCAGTTGGCGAAGGTCGGCATCACCGTCGCCATCAAGGTCGACAAGAACTGGGCGACGCCGTTCTTCGCCAAGGACCTGACGTTCTCCCTCTACGGGACGACGGGCCGTGACTCCGCCGCACAGACCCTCACCGCGCACTTCGGCCCGAACGGCCCCCTCAACCTCAGTTCGCCGTACGAGCCTTCGGGCTTCGAGGCCGCCATCGCCAAGGTGCGCCAGACCCCGCTGGACTCGCCCGACTACGCGAAGGTCCTCCAGGCGGCGACCCGGGCCGGTCTGCAGAGCAAGGCGCTGGTCTTCACCTACTCCTCGCCCAACCTCATCGCCAAGAGCAAGTCCATCTCCGCCCTGCCCAAGAACCCGGCCCACATCGACTGGACCGGCGTGACCATCGGCGCGAACTGACGCTCCATCACCTTCCTGCAGGGCTTCATCAACTCCCATAGAGAGGGGGCACACCATGACGACGACGGAGGCACCGGCCACACCACCCGACGTCCGTCACCGGGTCGCCACGACCGGGGCGCGGCACACCATGGGCCGCGTCCTGGTCACCCTCGCCCGGTCGATCGCGATCTTCGTGCCCGTGTTCCTGGTCGCGACGTTCGTGACGTTCGCGCTGCGGTCACTGAGCGGGCTCAGCCCGGCGCGGATCCAGCTGGGCGAGGAAGCGACTCCCGAGGCGGTAGCGAGAGTCGAGGCGCAGTGGGGTCTCAACCGGCCCTTCCTCGTCCAGTACGCCGACTGGCTCGGCGGGGTCCTGCACGGGCAGCTCGGCACCAGTTGGACCAACGGCGCCGACATCTCCACCCTCATCGGCCTCGGCCTGGGCGTGAGTCTGTCGGTGGCGTTCTTCGCGCTGATCATCGGCGTGGTCGCGGGCTTCGGCCTCGGCACGCTCGCCGCGCTGCGCCGTACGACCTGGGTCGACCGCGCGATCACGGGCTTCGTCACGGTGATCTCGGTGATGCCGGCCTTCGTCGTCGGCATCGTGCTGGTCGCGGTGTTCGCGGTGGGACTGCACGTGTTCCCGTCCGCCGGCTACGTCCCGCCGGCGCAGGGGGTCGGGCCGTGGCTGGCCCACATCACCCTGCCCGCCGTGGCGTTGAGCTTCGACGTCATCGCCGACGTGGCCCGGCAGCTCCGTACGAGCCTCGTCGCGGCCTACCGCGAGAACTACGTGACGGGCGCGGTCGTACGAGGACTCGGCCCGCGGCGGATCTTCCTCGGCCATGTGCTGCGGAACGGACTCGGCCCTGCGCTCGCCACCCTCGGTCTGAAGTTCCCCACGCTCGTCGGCGCCTCCGTCGTCACCGAGTGGATCTTCGGACTCCAGGGGTTCGGCCGGTTCGCCAACGACTCCGCGCAGGCCGGTGACGTACCGGCCGTGCAGGGGGTCCTGGTGGTGTCGATCGTCCTGGTCGTCGTCTTCAACCTGATCGTCAACCTGGTGCTGGCACGTGTGACGCCGGCGTCCCAGCGGGGGGTGTGACCATGGTGCGCCGCGTGCTCTCCCTCACGTCCGGCCGGATCGCGCTGGTGATCCTGACCGTGATCGCCCTGCTCGCCGTTCTCGGGCCGTTCATCGCGCCCCACGACCCGCTGGCCACCAGCTCCGACACCCTCGCCGACGCGTCGGGCGCGCACTGGCTCGGCACCGACTACCTCGGCCGCGATGTGCTCAGCCGACTGCTCGACGGTTCCCGGGTCAGTGTGCTCGGTTCGCTCGAAGTCGCCCTCACCGCCCTGGGAGTCGGGGCGGTCCCCGGCATCCTGTCGGTGTACCTCGGCCGGGTCTTCGAATGGGCGACCCTCCGGCTGACCGACACCCTCGTCGCCCTGCCCTTCCTGCTGTTCGCCGTCGCCGTGGTCGCGTTGCTCGGCAACGGCATCACCCAGGCGATGCTGGTCACCGGGGTGCTGGTGTCCCCGTTGTTCTACCGGGTGGCCCGCGCCGCGACGCTGGCCGTGGCCCGCTCGCCGTACGTGGAGGCGGCGCTCGTCTCCGGCGCCTCCATCGGCTGGATCGTCCGGCGGCACGTGTGGGTCAAGGTACTGCCGCCGCTCGCGGTCGCCCTCGCCCAGACCATCGGCGTCGGCTTCGTCATCGTCTCGACGCTGACCTTCCTGGGCATCGGCGTCCAGCCGCCCGCTCCCACCTGGGGCGGACTGCTCGCCTCCGACCTCGGCTACCTCACCCAGAAACCGTGGGCGCCGCTGGTCCCCGCCCTGCTCATCATGGTCACCGTCTGGGCCTGCAACCTCCTCGCCGACGCGATCCGCGACGTCTCCGGCGAGGCGGGCCGCGCCCTCGTCAACAACCGCAGGGCGCGCGCCCATCGACTCGCCGGGACCACGACGGACAACGGCTCCCGGTCCGGCCCCGACTCCGACTCCGACCTCGCGAACGTCCACGCCGGAGGTGCGTGATGGCAACCCTCTCCGAGAAAGTCCTCACCGAGGCCGGACACCGCCCCACCCCCTCGACCGCTCCGCCCTCGACGACCGCCCCCTCGCAGCCCGTTCTCTCCGTCCGTGACGTCCGCATCAGCGACCAGGCCGCCGGCCGGGAGATCGTCCACGGTGTCTCCTTCGCGCTGACGCCCGGCAGGACTGTCGGCATCGTCGGTGAGTCCGGCAGCGGCAAGACCCTCACCTGCCGGGCCACGCTGGGTATCCTGCCCGCCCACTTCGAGGTCACCGGCGGCTCGATCGAGATCGACGGCCAGGACATCTCCGGGCTCACCTCCGCTCGGTGGACGGCCCTGCGCGGGGCCACGATCAGCGCGGTCTTCCAGGACCCGGCGTCCTACCTCAACCCCTCGATCCGGGTGGGAGCGCAGATCGCCGAGGTGCTGCGGGTCAAGAAGGGGCTGAAGCGGCGCGCGGCCCGCCAGGGGGCGATCGACCTGCTCCGCACGGTCCACCTGCGCGACCCCGAGCTGGTCTACGGCCAGTACACCTACGAGCTGTCCGGCGGGATGCTCCAGCGCGTCCTCATCGCCGCCGCGATAGCCGCCGGCCCGCGCATCCTCATCGCCGACGAAGCCACCACCGCGCTCGACGTCACCGTCCAGGCGGAGATCCTCGACCTCCTGGCCGACCTGCGCGAACAGACCGGCCTCGCGCTCGTCCTGGTCTCCCACGACCTGGCCGTCGTCGCCCAGCTCTGCGACGAGGTGCTCGTCATGCGGCGGGGCGAGGTCGTCGAACAGGGGCCGACACACGACGTGTTGCACCACCCCAAGCACGAGTACACCCGCCTCCTGATCGCCGAACACGAGCAGTACGGCCTGGACAGGTTCCTCGTCGCAGCGCAGGAGGACGCATGAGCACCACTGACCACCACCCGGCGGGGCGGCCCGCACAACTCCCCGCGCCCGTCCTGGACATCACCGACCTGGAGGTCCACTACGGCTCCCGTCGCCGCCGCCGTCGGGCCCTGAACCGGGTCTCCCTGAGCATCGCCCCGGGCGAGACCGTCGGCATCATCGGGGAGACCGGTTCCGGCAAGTCGACGCTCGCGCGGGCCGCGCTCGGACTGGTGTCCGCCTCGGGCGGCTCGATCGTGATCGACGGCGAGGAGGTCGGCGCGTACGGCCATCGCCAGTGGCGCGCGCTGCGGCGGCGCGGGGTCATCCAGTACGTCTTCCAGGACCCGCTGCGCAGTCTCGACCCGGACGTGACGATCGAGGCGTCGCTTGTCGAACCCCTGCTGATCCAGGGCGTGTCACGGCCGGAGGCGGCGGCGCGGGTGCGGGCGTTCCTCGACCGGGTACGGCTCTCGCCCGAGCTGCTCGACCGGCTGCCGGGCGAGTTGTCCGGCGGTCAGCGTCAACGTGTCGCGGTGGCACGGGCGTTGGTGACCGAGCCGCGTCTCGTCATCCTCGACGAACCGGTCAGCGCGCTCGACTCCGCGAACCGCGTACAGGTACTCCAGATCCTCAAGGAACTCCGCGCCGACGGGGTGGCCCTCGTCTTCATCTCCCACGACCTCGGGTCCGTCGCCGGGGTCGCCGACCGGATCGCGGTTTTGTACCAGGGCGAGTTGGTCGAGGCCGGCGCCACCGCCGACGTCATCAACCAGCCCCGGCACCCGTACACGCGGCTGCTCGTCCGCTCGGCGCCCACCCTGCACGGCGCGGCGGCGGACCGGGCCGAACGCGAGGCCCTGCGCGACCTCCTCCACGCCTGACATCTCGTCAACTCCCCCGACAGAACAGGAACAGCCATGTCCCGCACGCTCCACCTCGCCCTGCACCCCTACGGTGTGGGCGGCCCCGGCCAGCACGGCCTGTGGAAGGACCCGCGCGTCGCGAAGAACGCCAGCATCGACATCAACTACTACATCCGGCTGGCACAGGCGGCCGAACACGCCCTGTTCGACGCCCTGTTCATCGTCGACAGTCAGTTCATCAACTCCACCTACCCGGCGCACTACCTCAACCGCCTCGAACCGCTGACCCTGTTGTCGGCCGTGGCGACCCACACCAGGCATCTCGGCCTGGTCGGCACGGCGAGTTCGACCTACAACTCGCCCTTCAACCTGGCCCGCCGCTTCGCCTCGCTCGACCACATCAGCGGCGGGCGGGCCGGCTGGAACGTGGTGACGAGCTTCGACACCGGCACCGCGCGGAACTTCGGCCTCGACGAGCACCTCGACTACTCCACCCGCTACGGTCGCGCCCTGGAGTTCGTGCAGGTGGCACGCGGACTGTGGGACTCCTACGAGGACGACGCGTTCCCGGCGGACGTCGAGCGGGGCGTGTTCCTCGACCCGGCTAAGCTGCACGGACTCGACCACGCGGGCGAGCACTTCTCGGTCGCGGGCCCGCTGAACCTCTCCCGCTCCCCGCAGGGCCAGCCGGTGATCTTCCAGGCCGGGGTGTCCGAGGAGGGCCGTGATCTCGCGGCGCGGGTGGCCGAGGGCATCTTCGCGCCCGGCGGCACCCTGGAGTCGGCGCGGGACTACTACGCCGACGTCAAGAAGCGCACCGCCGCCTACGGCCGGGACCCCGAGCACGTCAAGATCCTCATCCACGGCGGTCCCGTGGTCGCCGCCACCGACGAGGCGGCCCGCCGCCGCGAGCGGGAGATCTTCGAGGAGGACGACGACTTCGACCGCAACCTGGCGCTGCTCGGCCGGTCCTTCGGGGCGTACGACTTCAGCGTGCACGATCTGGACGCGCCCTTCCCCGATGTGGCCCACCTGGCCGAGAAGGGCGGGCGCACGGGTGCCGCCCAGCTCATCGCACGGGCCAGGGCCGAGAACCTGACGCTGCGTCAAGTAGCCGAGTCCGTCAACCAGTTCCGGCAGTCGCCGTTCGTCGGGGATCCGCGGACCGTGGCCGACACCATCCAGCAGTGGTTCGAGGCGCGTGCCCTCGACGGCTTCAACCTCGCCTTCCGCACCGAGGAGGAACTGAACTACTTCGTCGACAGCGTCGTCCCGCTGCTGCAGAAGCGGGGCCTGTTCCGCACCGAGTACACGTCCGACACCCTGCGCGGCAACCTCGGACTGCCGATCCCCGCCAACCGCCACTCCCGCGAGCGCCAGCTCGTGAACGACTGAGGGCCCCGCGATGACCGAACTGTCGGCGACGGGGGGCCGCGATGTCCACACCGTCCCCTTCCCCACCACCCCTCCCCCGGCAACCGTCGACGTCCTCGTCGTCGGCGCCGGACCCGTCGGCCTGGCCGCGGCCGTCGAACTGACCTCGCGGGGCGTCGAGGTCGCCGTAGTGGAGCGCGCCTCCGCCGCGACGCTGGTGCGGGCCGGCGCGATGGGTCACACCCCGCGTGTCGTGGAGCATCTGCGGCGCTGGGGACTGCTCCAGCGCGTCCGGGACGCGTGGACGTACCCGCCCGAGTGGCACCGGGGGACCCGGCTGGTCACCTCCCTCGCCGGGCACGAGCTGGTGGCGGCGCCCGCCCCGTCGTTCACCGACAGGGGAAGTACCGGACAGCACTCGGCGGACGAGGCGCTGCGCCGTCCGCAGACGGTGTTCCAGCGGGTGTTCCTCGACCACCTGACGGAACAGGGTGTCGGCGTGTCCGGCGGCTGGGAGCTGACCGGTCTGCGCGAGGACGCGGACGGAGTCGACGCGGACGTGGTGGAGGCCGGCTCCGGCCGCTCACGGACCGTCCGTGCCGCCTACGTCCTGGGCACCGACGGCGGCAGCAGCACCACGCGCCGTCTGGCCGGCATCGGCCGCACGGGCGAGCACGCCACGGAGAAGCGGCTGCGTCTGATCGTCCGTACCGGCGACATCGCGGATCGGGTGGGGCCCGCGCCGAGCGCGACGAACATCGTCGTCAACGCCCGCGCCTCCGGCTTCCTGGCTGCCGTGAGCGCGCGGGAGTGGCGGGTGTACGCGGGGCCGTATCCGCTCGAACACGAGCCCACCGAGGGCGAGTTGCTGGACGTCGGGCGAGCTGCGTTCGGCCTGGACATCGACCTTGAGCTGCTGTCCGCGACGACCTTCTACCACGCCACCCGGATCGCGGAGACGTTCCGGCGCGGCCGGATCCTCCTCGCCGGTGACGCGGCCCACGTCCGCACGCCCGGCGGCAACCTGGGCGAGGGCATCGGCGATGTCGTCAACCTGGGCTGGAAGCTCGCGGCGGTGCTCGGCGGCCAGGCTCCGCCGAGCCTGCTGGACTCCTACGACCAGGAGCGCCGCCCGCACAACTGGCGGGTCGCCGAGCACGCGTTGGAGCGCGCGCGGCGTACGCAGGCCACTCTCGCCGAGATCCGGTCCGGCGGCATTCCCGACGACGCGGACCTCGGCGAGGACGCGGTCCGCCGACGGGCCGAGATCGGCGCGCGGCTGCGCCGGGACCGGTTCGGCAGCGACGGGGTGGCCTTCGACGAGCGGTACGACGCCTCGCCGGTCGTCCGGTACGAACCCGGTCAGCTCGACGCCGAACGGCCCTGGCGCGCGGACGTGTACGAGGACGACCCGCGGCCGGGGCACCGCGCGCCGGACGGTCCCGTCGACCCGGGCGGCGGCACGCTCTACGACCGTCTCGGCACCTCGTTCGGCCTGCTCGTCCTCACCGGCGACCGGACCGTCGAGAGGGCCTTCGCCGCCGAAGCCGCCGCGCGTTCCCTGCCGTTCACGGTCGTCCACCTCACCGACCCCGCGGCGCGGGCCGTCTACGGCGCGGCCAACGTCCTGATCCGTCCCGACCAGCACGTCGTCTGGCGCGGGGTCCGGCTGCCCGACGCGGGCGCCGCCGCCGTGCTCGACCAGGTGTTGGGGCACACCGGGGCGGCGGCGGAACCCTCGTCCGTTCCCGTCACCACCGCGGCCTGACGCCGAACAGGGGTCCGACCACCCGGTTCGGCCCCGCAGTCCCCGACCATGACGCGGCCGTCCGTGCCCTTGGCCCCCTCGCGGCCGAGATGGCACCGGCGCCGGGCCAGCAGCCCGCGCCGACGGCCGCGACCGTATCCGCAGGAGTGTGAAATGACCCAGTACAGCGACTACTTCGGCCCCGAGGGCCTGCGCGTCCGGGGCACGGTGCTGATCGTGCCGGGCCGGGGCGAGACCCGCTCGACCTACACCCGCTTCGGCAGGCGGCTCGCCGCCGACGCCTACCGGGTGCGCGTGCTCGACGCCTCCGACCCCGCCACCGAGGACCTGCCCACGCTCGCCGCCCGGCTCTCCGAGGCCGCCGAGGACACGGCCGCGGACCACGGTGTCGTACGACCGCTCGTCCTCGTCGGCGCAGACTCGGGTGCTGCCGCCGTGGCCGCGCTGCTCGACCGGGCGCCCGGCGTCCGGCCCGACGCCGTCGTCCTCGCGGGCCTGCCCGGCCGCTCCCCCGGCGCCCCAGCGACCGCCGGCACCTGGGACGAGGAACTCGACGTCCGCACCGCGTGCCCCGCCCACCGGGGTGTCCTCACCGAGGACCCCGAGGTGCGGCGCGGTTCGCTCGACGACGCGGTGCCGGAGGCCGTGCTGGGCGCCGCCTACGACAGCGAGACCGCCGTACCGACTCTGCTGCTGGTCGGTGACGCCGATCCGCTGGCCGATCACGAGGCGCTCGAACGGGCCGCCAAGTCCCGTGCCGCGGCGCGGCTTTCGGTGGTGCACGGTGCTCATCACGATGTGCTGAACGACCTCCAGCACCGTTCCGTGGCCGCCGAGGTCGTCACGTTCCTGGAGACCCTGCGCAACGATCTGCGGCCGTTGGTCACGGTCCGGTCGAGCGCCTGGTGAGCGTCCGCCCGCCCGCTCGCCGCACCGCCTGAACCCCGATCACGGAAGGTCCGTCATGGCCTCGATCCTGTCCGTCTCCGGCAGCCCCTCCCCCACCTCACGCACCACCCGCCTCCTGCGTCACCTGGACGACCGGCTCCGCCTCCAGGGGCATGACGTGACCCCGCTGGAGGTGCGTTCCCTGCCCGCGCAGGCGTTGCTGGGCGCCGACTTCGGGCATCCGGCCATCGCCGCCGCCACGGCCCTGTTCGAGCAGGCGGACGGGGTGGTGATCGGTACGCCGGTCTACAAGGCCGCGTACTCGGGCCTTTTGAAGTCGCTCCTCGATCTGCTCCCGCAGTACGCGCTGACCGGCAAGACGGTGCTGCCGCTGGCCACCGGCGGCAGTACGGCCCATGTGCTGGCGATCGACTACGCGCTGCGCCCGGTGCTGAGTTCCATGGGGCCGTCGCACATCGTGCCGGGCTGGTTCACGCTCGACAAGGACCTCACGGTCGGCGAGGACGGCACGCTGACCGTGGCGTCCGCCACGGCGGCGGCGCTGGAGCAGGTCACGGACCACTTCTCGCACGCGCTGGGCGGCCGTACGGCGGTGCTCGCGTCCACGGGGTGACGGCACCGGGGACCGGCGTGGTTGTGGCAGTCATGTGTCAACTGCCCACGTCACGCTGGTCCTCCGGCACCGGCTGTGGTTCTCTCACGGTATGACCGTGCTCGTGACCCGCCGCCACGTCGACTACGTGCGTGTCACCAGCACGGGGTGTCCCGCCGCGAGCTGACGCTCCGCTCCGGCGAACCCCGTTTCTCTCCCCTCTCTTTTCCTTTCCCCATCACCACCGCGCCGCGCCGTCCTCCGCCCTGCCCTCCTCCGGCCGGGGCGGCGGCTCCACGGCCGTACCACGCACCCCAGCACGCTCCGCACAAGGGAGAACCATGAGCCAGCCCATCGACTCCGTCGCCGCCGGTCACACCCCCGAGGACGAGCCCGCGGGTCCCGACACCTCGGCCTGGTCGTTCGAGACCAAGCAGATCCACGCCGGTGCCGTACCGGACCCCACGACGGGCGCGCGGGCGACGCCGATCTACCAGACCAGTTCGTTCGTCTTCCGCGACACCCAGCACGCCGCGGACCTGTTCGCACTGGCCGAACCCGGCAACATCTACACCCGCATCCACAACCCCACGCAGGACGTCTTCGAGCAGCGCGTCGCCGCTCTCGAGGGCGGGGTCGCCGCGGTCGCCCTCGCCTCCGGACAGGCCGCGGAGACCCTGGCGATCCTGACGGTGGCGTCCGCGGGCGACCACCTGGTCTCCAGTACGTCCCTGTACGGCGGGACGTACAACCTGTTCCGGCACACGCTGCCGAAGTTCGGCATCGAGGTGTCGTTCGTCGACGACCCGGACGACGCCGAGGCGTGGCGGGCGGCGATCCGGCCGAACACGAAGGCCCTGTTCGCCGAGACCCTCGGCAATCCGCGCGGCAACGTCCTCGACGTACGGGCGGTCGCGGACGTCGCGCACGAGGCGGGCGTCCCGCTGATCGTCGACAACACCGTGCCGACGCCGTACCTGCTGCGGCCGATCGAGCACGGCGCCGACATCGTCGTCCACTCGGCGACGAAGTTCCTCGGCGGGCACGGCACCACCATCGCCGGTGTCGTGGTCGACGGCGGCACCTTCGACTTCGGCGCGCACGCGGACCGGTTCCCCGACTTCACTGAGCCGGACCCCAGTTACCACGGTCTGCGGTACTGGCCGGCGCTCGGCCCGGGCGCGTTCGCGGTCAAGCTGCGTGTGCAGCTGCTGCGCGACCTCGGCCCGGCGATCTCGCCGCACTCGGCGTTCCTGCTCCTCCAGGGCGTGGAGACGCTGAGTCTGCGCATCGAACGGCACTCGTCCAACGCGCAGGCCCTGGCCGAGTGGCTGGAGCAGCGCGACGAGGTGGCCGCCGTCCACTACCCGGGACTGGAGTCCAACCGCTGGTACGAGGCGGGCCGGCGGTATCTTCCGCGCGGTGCCGGTGCGGTGCTGGCCTTCGAACTGCGGGACGGGGTCGAGGCCGGGAAGCGGTTCGTGGACGCGGTCGAGCTGTTCAGCCATCTCGCCAACATCGGGGACGTCCGCAGCCTCATCATCCACCCGGCCTCCACGACCCACAGTCAGCTGGACGAGGCGCAGTTGGCGGCGACCGGTACCTCGCCGGGGCTGGTGCGGCTCTCGGTCGGCATCGAGAACCTCGCCGACCTGAAGGCCGATCTGGAGGCCGGGTTCCGCGCGGCCAAGGGCGCGTCCTGAACACCGTACCGACACCGTCGGGGGTTCCCCTTCCGCCCGCCTCCGGGGCGTGGCGGGAGGGGGACCCGCCCGGGCGCCGCCGGTGGCACGCCCGGGAGAAGCCTCTCGCGCTGGAGGCGGGGGGCGAACTGCCTGGTGTGCGGCTGGCGTTCGAGACCTGGGGGCGGCTCGCGCCGGACCGCTCGAACGCCGTGCTGGTGTCGCACGCCCTCACCGGCGACAGCCATGTCGCCGGTCCCGCCGGGCCGGGGCACCCGACCGCCGGGTGGTGGGACGCGCTCGTCGGACCCGGTCGGGTCCTGGACACGGAACGGTGGTTCGTCGTCGCGCCGAACGTGCTCGGCGGCTGCCAGGGCTCCACCGGTCCGTCCTCGCTCCGCCCGGACGGGCGGCGGTGGGGCGGGGCCTTCCCGTTCCTGACCCAGCGCGACCAGGTCGCCGTGGAGGCCGGTCTCGCGGATGAACTGGGCGTCCAGCGCTGGGCGTTGGTCATCGGCGGGTCCATGGGCGGGATGCGGGCGCTGGAGTGGGCCGTGACCTACCCGGAGCGGACGGCGGCGCTCCTGCTGCTGGCCACCAGCGCGGCGGCGAGCGCCGAGCAGATCGCCTGGGCCGACATCCAGCTGCACGCCGTCCGTTCGGACCCGCACTGGCACGGAGGCGACTACCACGGCACCGGCCGGGGACCCGACGCGGGACTCGGCCTGGCCCGGCGCCTGGCTCACGTCACGTACCGCAGCGAGCCGGAGTTGGCGGTCCGCTTCGGCCGGGCGGCGCAGGGTGCGGAGGATCCGTGGGACGGCGGCCGGTACCAGGTCGCGTCCTATCTCGACCACCACGCCGCCAAGTTGGTGCGCCGATTCGACGCGGGCAGCTACGTCACGCTGTCGGAGGCGATGAACAGCCATGAC
The DNA here is from genome assembly GCF_044747445.1 of Streptomyces sp. NPDC090083. NCBI lineage: Bacteria > Bacillati > Actinomycetota > Actinomycetes > Kitasatosporales > Streptomycetaceae > Streptomyces > Streptomyces sp. NPDC090083. The sequence continues at coordinate 521,626 of NZ_JBIVED010000005.1, forward strand.
ATCGGCCGCGACCGGGGCGGCACGCGCGCCGCGCTGCGCCGGGTGACGGCCCGGACCCTGGTCGCCGGGGTCGACTCGGACCGGCTCTACCCGCCGTACCAGCAGGCCGAGTTGGCGGCCGGGATTCCGTCGGCGGACGGGCCCCGGGTGATCGGGTCGCCGTACGGTCACGACGGGTTCCTGATCGAGACGGAGCAAGTCGCCTCGCTCGTGGGCGAACTCGTCGGCTAGCCACGGCTTCCCGGTGTCGTCCTCGTGGGCGCACCGCAGCCGTCGTGCGAACCGTCACCCCGTTCGGCCGGGTGCGTTCGCGGTGATCCAGTGGGTGACCTGCCGCACGTACTCCCGGTATCCGGACCGCGCGGCGGACACGATCGCGGCGATCTCCCCGGGCTCCGTGTCCAGACGCAGCTGCACCAGGACGTGGTGCGGTCCGTCCGCCGGTGCGAGCGCGGCGGCCAGTCCGCCGTCGATCAGCCCGGCCCGCGCCGCCGCGCCGAACGACGCGGCGGGTGTCTGCGGCGTATCGCCCAACACCCCCGCGCAGACGTGTCGGTTGATGGCGGAGGCCAGGTCGTGCAGCAGCGCCAGGACGCGCTCAAGGGCCAGTCCGGTGCCCGGGTCGCTCTCCAGCCGCGCGCTGTCCAGCGGTCCCAGCGAGTCGAGTTGGACGACCGACTTGCGCATCGTGAGGAGCCGGTGCTCGATCGACGCCCGGTCCACGGCCACCGGCACGGCCCCTGCCCTCGATGTCGTCATCGGCGCATCGTGCCACGCCCCGACCACGCGTCCGCCCGCCGATTCCGTCTGGTGGGACACGTGATGGACGGCGGTGGAGGGTGCGGGGACAGTCGAGCCCGACGGGGAACCGGGCCGACCAGAACAGGGGTGCCGAGTGCGCACGTTGAGTGACCTCTTCCGCGACTTCATGCAGCTCGGATACGTGACGGACGACATCGACACCGCCGCCGCGTTCCTGGAATCGAGCCTGGGGACGGTCGAGTGCGTCAAGCACTTCACGTCCTCGCTGGGCGGCGGTCCGCCGCCCTCCGGGGCGGGCGGGCCACGCGCCCCGTTCGTCGTGGTGGACGGTGCGACCGCCGACGAGTGGGTCATCGACGTGGCCCTGGTCAACGCCGGTCCGACCAACCTGGAGATCATCCGCCCGGTCGCCGGCGCGGTCGATCTCTATCGCGGCGCTGTCCGGCCCGGGGAACCGGCGACGCTGCATCATCTGGGCTTTCGCGTCGACGACTTCGACGAGGCGTCCGCGATCGTCGCCGCGAGCGGCAGGTCGTGGGCGCAGTACGGGGACAGCGGTGCGATCCGTTTCGGGTACCTCGACATGACGGCCGAGCTGGGGCACTTCGTCGAGGTCATGGAGCTCGACGAGGAGGCCGCCCGGGGGTTCGCGCACCTTGAGGCGGCGTCGAACGCGGCCCGGCACTGAGCATGCGCGGGATGTCCGACACTTCACGAGAGGGACGCTCATGAGCGGCGAAGGCACAGCTGATTCCTACGACGTCATCGTGGTCGGCTCGGGCGCGGGTCTGATCGGCGCGTACGCCGCGGCCTCTCGCGGGCTGCGCACCCTGGTCATCGAGAAGACGGAGTACGTCGGCGGGACCACGGCCTATTCGGGCGCCGGCATCTGGCTCCCCGGCAACGCGGCCGAGCGGCGGGCCGGGGTCGAGGACGGCCCCGACGTCGCCCGTCCCTACCTGGACGCGATCGTCGGCGACGACTCACCGGCGGCGTTGCGGGAGGCCTTCCTCCAGGCGGGGCCGGTCCTGATCGACGAGCTGGAGCGGAATCCGCGCTTCGGCCGGTTCTTCTGGCAGGGGGTGCCCGACTACTTCGCCGGACGGCCGGGGAGCCTGCCCCAGGGCCGCACGGTCTTCCCGGAGAACCTCGACCGGTCCGCGCTCGGCGATCTGGAGCCGCTGGTGCGCAGGCCGCTGTGGACGGAGCGCTGGGGGGTGGAGGTCCCCTCGGAGATGGTCGGCGGGCAGGCCCTCATCGGCCGTGCGCTGCTCGCGTTCATGGAGACCGGCAACGGGACCGTGCGCACGGACACCGCGCTGGAGCGGCTGCTCGTGGAGGACGGCGCGGTCGTCGGGGTCGAGGCCCTGAGCGGCGGCGAGCCGGTGACCTTCCGTGCCGGGCGGGGTGTGCTGCTCGCCGCCGGTGGCTACGAACGCAACGGCCCGCTGCGTGAACGCTTCCAGCCCGGCGTCACCGACGAGTGGACCCAGGGCTGCGAGGGCAACACCGGGGACGCCCTCACCGCGGGCATCGACATCGGCGCGGCCACCGACCTGCTCGACGAGTCGTGGTTCGCACCGGGCCTCGTCGTACCCGACACGCGCCCGGTGTTCTACACCTCGGTCTGGAGCGGCATCTGGGTCAACGCGGCCGGACGGCGTTACCTGAACGAACGTCTCCCCTACGACCGGGCCGGCCACGAGATGCTCAGGGCGCACCGGTCCTCCGACGTGCCGCACCTGCCCACGCACTGGGTGTTCGACCAGCGCCAGCTCGACAACCGGAGGGCGTTCGCCGGACTGCCGGTGGCGCCGCAGGTCCCCGGCTGGTTCGACGTCGAGAAGTTCCTCGCCGCGGGTGTCCTGAAGCGGGCCGACACCCTTGAGGAGCTCGCGGACCTGATCGGTCTGCCCGCGGGTGCGCTGACGGAGAGCGTCGAGCGGTACAACGGCTTCGCGCGCGGCGGCAAGGACGAGGACTTCGGCCGCGGCGAGGACCCGTGGGACCTGATGATCGCGCACATGGCGGGGGCGCACACCGACGGGCTCAACCCCTGTCTCGGTGTGATCGACAAGCCGCCGTTCTACGCGGCCACGATCGTGCTGTCCGACCTGGGGACCAAGGGGGGTCTCAGGACGGACGAGCACGCGCGCGTGCTGCGGCCCGACGGCTCGGTGATCGCCGGTCTGTACGCGTCGGGGAACACGATGGCGCCGATGTCCGGCCGGATCTACCCCGGCGCGGGCGGTCCGGTGGGTTCGTCGATGGCGTTCTCCTACCTCGCCGCCGTCGACATGGCCGCCGCGGAATGGTAGCTGCGCCGCTTCTCGGCCGCCTCCCGGAGAAGGTCTCCTCGGGAGGCGGCCGGCCGTTCAGGCGGACTCGGTCGAGTGGCCGGGGAACAGGGACAGTGCCGGGTCCAGGGCGACGGCCGCGTTGTTGACGGCGGTCGCGACCTCGCCGAAGCCGACGGACATCAGCCGGACCTTGCCGGGATAGGCGGTGACGTCTCCTGCCGCGTAGACCCGGTCGACGGTGGTGCGCATCCTGGTGTCGACGACGATCGTGCGCCGCTCCAGCGCGACCCCCCACCCGGCCAGTGGTCCGAGGTCGCTGACGAAGCCGAGCGCGGCCACGACCGCGTCCACCTCGATCACCCTGGGTTCGTCCTCCCCGTCGACGCGGACGTGCGCTTGGCGGAGCAGGTCGTCGCCGGTCAGGGTCTCCACCTGGGCGCCGGTGACGATGCCGACGCCGCACGCGTGCAGTTCGCGCACGCTCGCCGCGTGGGCCCGGAACGTGCCGCGCCGGTGCACGAGGGTCACCGACCGGGCGACCGGGTGCAGGGCGAGGGCCCAGTCGACGGCGCTGTCCCCGCCGCCGACGACGAGGACGTCGCGGTCGGCGTGCTCCGCCGGGTCCGGGACGAAGTAGGTCAGTCCGCGGCCGAGGAACTCCTCCCCGGCCGGGAGGGTGCGCGGGGTGAACGTGCCGATCCCCGCGGTCAGTACGACCGCTCCGGTGTCGACCGCGGTGCCGTCGGAGAGGGTGACCCGGGGGCGTCCGTCGTCCGCGTGCGTGAGGTCCACCGCCTGGCGGCCCAGGAGGTAGGCCGGACCGAACGCGTCGGCCTGGTCCTTGAGGGCGGCGACGACGTCACGGCCGCGCGTGCCGGGGACGGCGGCGATGTCACGGATCTCCTTCTCCGGGTAGAGCGCGGTGATCTGGCCCCCGCACTGCGGCAGCGCGTCGACCAGGACGGTCCGCAGTCCGCGGAAGCCCGCGCAGTAGGCGCCGTAGAGCCCGATCGGGCCGGCGCCGACGATGAGGATGTCTGTGGTCACGGTCTCGGCCACGGGCCGGCCTCCTGGGGAGAGTGGACGGGGGCGCACGGCCGGCGGCGGACTTCCGCGCCGCCGCGGGCGGCCATGGCCGCCGCCCGTCATGTCACGCGGGGTCCGAGGCCGTCGGCCCGGGCGAGTGTAGGGCGGCTCCGCGCCGGGCCGTCCGCTCCGGTCCCGGCTGATGGGACGGCCGGTGGACGGCCCAAGTCGCCGCGTGGAGAGTCGTTTTCACCGCCACCGCGATGACGCGCGGCTTTCTGCGGACGAGGAGGGCGAGGCTCGTGAGCGATGAGGTGCGGGTGTGGATCGACCAGAAACTGTGCACGGGTGACGGTCTGTGCACCCAGTACGCCCCCGACGTCTTCGAGTTCGGCGGCGACGGACTGGCCTACGTCAAGAACGCCGCCGACGGGGAACTGCTGACGCCGGAGGGCGCGCAGGCCGAGGTCGACGAGCGGCTGCGGCTGGACGTGATCGACGCCGCCGACGAGTGCCCGGGCAACTGCATCCATGTGGTGCGCAGAGCCGACGGAACCGAGGTCGCCGGTCCGGACGCCGGCTGACACCGGCGTCCGGCCGCCTGGAGCCGTACACACATGTCGAGTGGAGGAGTGGTGATCGGTGTCTGCAGTGGTTGAGCCCGGGACGGACCGTCGAGTCCCCTGGTTCGAGGGCGACGTGCCCGCCGAGAAGGTGCCGGAGAAGTACCGGCTGTCCCGTGCGTTCGTCCCCAAGAGCCGTTATCTGGACCCCGAGTTCCTCAAGCTGGAACTGGACAGGGTGTTCACCCGGACATGGCTCCTGGCCTGCCGTCTGGAGGAGTTGCCGGGTGTCGGGTGTTTCGTCGAGTACGAGATCGGGGGTCATTCGATCCTGATCGTGCGGGAGGCCAGGGACTCGGTCCGTGCCTACTTCAACGCATGCCGGCACCGCGGTACGCGGCTGGCGCGCGGCCGGGGCCGGGTCGGTTCGCTCATCTGCCCGTTCCACGGCTGGCGTTGGAACCTGGACGGTTCGATCAGGCTGGTCCTCGACCGTGAGGAGTTCGTGCCGCGCTCCGACGACGACCTGGGCCTGGTGCGGGTACGGGCGGAGCAGTGGGGCGGGTTCGTGTTCATCACCATGGACCCGGACGCGCAGCCGCTCCTCGACTACCTCGACCCGATCCCGCGGATCTTCGCGCCGTTCCAGTTCGAGAACATGCGCTACCGGTGGCACAAGAGCGTGCTGCTGCCGTGCAACTGGAAGACCGCGCTGGACGGGTTCCTGGAGGCGTATCACGTGGCGGGGACGCATCCGCAGCTCTACCGCTTCGACAAGTCGAACACGAACATCGCCTCGATGAAGGAACTCGAGAACCGGATGTGGGCGCCCACGACCGTGTACGAGCGGCACGCCCACTACTCCAGTGTCGGCCCGAAGAAGAAGGACTCCGCGAAGGACCCGGCCAACCGGGGCACCGGGGGCGTGACCGACGAGCGCCTGTCCGTGGCGCTGAGCGTGCAGTACATCGCCGACGACATGCGGGGCCTGGAGAACGAGCGGAGCTGGCGGGCCGCCGAGGCGCTGAAGACGGCGGACGTGCCGGAGGGGATGACCGCCGGTCAGTACTACCTCCAGCTGTACAAGGAGTTGTCGCTCGCCGAGGGCTACGACTGGCCGGAGATCACGCCCCGGCAGTGGGCGGAGGCCGGTACGGCGTGGAACGTGTTCCCGAACACGATCCTGCTGCCCAACCAGGGTTCGGTGTTCGGCTACCGGGCGCGCCCCGACGGACTCGACCCGGACAGCTGCCTGTTCGAGATCTTCAGCCTGGACCAGGTCCCCGTCGCCGACTACGACAAGAAGCGGGACTTCCAGCCCCAGTTCTTCGAGGACTTCCGTGAGGCCGACCTCGGCGAGATCTTCACGCAGGACCTGCTGAACGCCAAGGAGGTGACCGTGGGCATGCACTCCCCCAGCTTCGACGGCCACCGGCTGAGCGAGGAGCAGGAGATGACCATCTTCAACCACCACCGGGTCGCCGACCGGTTCCTCTGGACCGACTGACCCGTCCGGTCCGTGGTCCCGGTCCCCAGGGGCCGGGACCACGGTCGTGCGAAGGACCTACCGCCGGACCCAGCCCACGTCGTGCCAGTACGTCTCCAGCTCCCGCACCGGCTTGGGCCAGGTCTCGATGTAGGTGACACCCTCGGGTCCCGCCGTCATCGTGTACGGCGTGCCGGCCCGGCTGAGGAAGACGTCCCCCGGGCCCACCCGCACGGTCTGCGGCTCACCGGACTCGCAGTGCTCGATGTGGTACTCACCGGCGAAGACGAAAAGCATCTCGTCGACGTTGTGATGGTGCCGGGGCACCGTGAAGTCAGGCCGCACCCGGAGGGGGTTGCGGTTGAAGCGCGGTATGTCGATCGGCTTCGTGGTCACCCACATCGCACCGTCGAACGTCGCCGCGAAGTCGACGGGCGCGTCCCGCAGCAGGCCGCCGTCGTTCCAGAAGTACTGGGGATGGCCCTGCTGCTCCAGGCCCATCGGAACCCAGTCCGCGTCTTCCAGCAGATCACCGAAGGTAAGAGTCACGCGGCGACCGTACGCACGGCCGGACTCCGTGTCGTGGCGAGGTTCCGCTCATCGGGACCCACCCGCCCGCGACCCCGGTCCCGGCCAACGGGATTCGCGTATGACACGCCCCGGTCCCGTCCGCACCATCGGGGCATGGGAATCGAGTTCTTCAATCTGCTGTCGGACGACGGCTGGATCGAGCTGCCGGTCGACCAGTCCGCTCCCACGTATCTGTGGCACGAGGGCGGTCTCCTGGCCGATGCGCCGGTCGACATGGAGCGGACCTTCAAAGGGAACATGTGGTGGTCGACGAAGGTGGACCCGTCGTTCAACCTGAACGGCCTGCGGTGCGCGCCGGACTTCGCGGTCCCCCGGCACCACCACAACCTCGACGAGCTGATCATCGTCTTCGGCGGCGCGTTCCATGTCGCCTGGGGCAAGGACGGGGAAGAGGGCAGCCGGACCGTCGGCCCGGGCGAGTTCTGGATCAGCAGGGCCGGAACTCCCTATCTCATGACGGCGGGACCGGAGGGCGTCACGTACGTGGAGACCTGGCCCGAGCCGATGGCGAACCTGGAGACCTACTGGCACGACGCGGGGTGGGTCCATCGCGGCGGAACTCTCCACTGACCCGCCCGACGGCCCGGATAATGGACTAGACAATTACGGGCCGGCCTTTCAATGCCGCGCGAGCGGTCGCGGGATGTGCCCGAAGCCGGGGCACGACACCGAATGCGGCACCCCGGAGAACCGGGTGTGCACACACTGGAGAACCGGGCGGCCCCGGCGCCGAATTGGCGTTCCGGGACCGTCCGTTGGCACGACTACTCAATTGTCATATGCCCTGGCGTTGTTACACCTCCAGGCTTGCCTCAAGCCGCTTGAGGTGATGCCTCGCCAACGCCAGATTGCTGCGTTCCCGGTCGAGTGCCAGATACAGGAAGAGCGAGCCGCGAGTGCTCGCGAGCGGCCGGATCAGGTGGTACTGCTTACCGAGAGTGATCAAGATGTCCTCGACGGTGTCATCCATGTCGATGGACTTCAACGTGCGCTGCTTGGCCCGTACGACCTCGGTGTTGCCCGCCCCCGCGACCTCCAGGTCCAGATGCGGCCCGCCGCCGAGCGCGCCCAGCGTCATGCCGCTCTCGTAGTCGACGAGGGACGCCCCCAGGGCCCCGTCGATAGTCATCGCTTCCTTGAGTGTCGCCTCAATGTTCACGTGGTGCCTCGTTTCCCTCACGCGCCGGCAAGATTCAGCATCTCGCCACGAAAACGGTCGCAATGCGAACCGTGCGGCTAACAGACAACACCATCTTTGGTCAGAGTTGCGATAGTTGGCAAACAAAGTAGTCTGCTCGCCAGAGTGACTGAAGGGGGGACCTTTGTCATCGCTCGACGCTGCACTGAGCCGCGCCCTGTCCACGCCCGGTATCAGCGGAGCCGCGGTACTCGATGCCGTCACCGGCCTTTCCTATGCGGAACTCGGAGAGGTGAGTACCAGTCAGGACGCTTGTGAAATAGCGGAGTTGGCACGCACCCGCCTCATTCAGGCGGGCGCGAAGGGTGAGTTGGAGAGCATCGTCGTCACCACCTCGACGCGGCATCTCGTGACCATCCAGCTCCCGCGGCAGGGCGACCCCCTGCTGTTCTGCGCGACGGTCGACCGCGACCGCACCAATCTCGGCTCGGCGCTGCACGAACTGCGCCTCCAGGCCGACGAGTTGCTGACATGACGGACAGCACCGAGGAGCCGCTGCCCGACTCCCGCAACGTTCCCGCCCTGCTGGCGGCGCTCCGGACCCAACGGCGGTCCTGCACGGTGACCGTGACCGGCACCCCGGGTGGCTCGATCCATCTGCGCGACGGTCTGGTGGTGGCCATGCAGACCCCGGGGGCACCGGGCGTCGAAGGCCTGCTGCTGAGGTCGGGCCGGATCGACGAGCAGGCATGGTCCGCGGTCCGGGCCTCCGACACCACACACGAACGCCTCGCCGCCGGACTGGTGGAGCAGGGACTGGTCGGCGCGGGCGAGTTGGAGACCGTCAGCCTGGCGGCGCTCTTCGACGCCGCCTTCGCGCTCTCCTTCGCCGTACCCGACGGCTGGGAGGTGACCGATCCCGTGCCGACGCTCTACCGCAACGCCGGGGTCGCCCCCGAGCGTCTCCTCAGCGAGGTGTCCCGGCGTCTCAACGCACTCGCCGGGGAGCCCGGTTCGGTCGCCGCCCTCGCCCGCACCCGGATGCGGCCGACGTCCGCCGCGCACCTCCCGGAGACCCCGGGCACGCTTCCGGCGCGGCACCGCGCGGTGCTGACCGCCACGGACGGACGCCGGACGGCGAGGGACATCGCCTTCACGCTCGGCCGGGGTCTCTTCGCCGTCATGCTCGATCTGCGCCACCTCGTGGACCGCGGTCTCGTCGAACCGGACGCGCCCGCGCCGGACCGCAGGCCGAGCACGGCTCCCCGGGTCGCGTCCCCTGCGGCGACGCCCGCCACGCCCGGCCCCGTGCCGCTTCCCCGTCGACTCCCCGGCCGGAACTCCGTACCGGCGCACCGGCCCCACGACTGAACCCGAACCGCCCGCCTCCGGTCGCGTCCCCACCGCGTTCCCCTCCTGCCTCGTTGTCCCACCGCATGCACGCACACAGGAAGAAGCCGCCATGAGCGACCCCGTGACCGACCTCCTCATCGCCCTGCGGGACAACGTGATGGGAGTGACCGAGACCACCCTCGCCACCAGTGACGGGCTCGTCGTGGCCAGTGACACGACCAAGACCCACCCCGAGTCCATGGCCGCGGTGGCGGCGGCGACCCTCGCCCTGGGCAACCGGCTCGCCGACCAGGGCGGCACCGGGCACCTCCGCGAGATCAGCGCCAGCTGCAGCACCGGCCACGTGATCGTGACGGCCGTCGGGAACCGGGCCCTGCTCGCCGTGGTGGCGGACGACGGCCTCGACCAGGCCGCGTTCCGGCGCGAGATCCCGGCGGTGACGGCGAAACTGCGGCGACACCTCGACCAGGACGTGTGAGTCGCGGGATGCACCGGCCGGAGAGGGTGCCGGCCGCACACGGCGGGAGTGCGTGTCGAATGCGCCGTCTCCCGATCGACGTGAGGGTGGAAGCAGCAGCACCTCCCTCACCCAGGAGCACCCTCGTGACCGTGACCGCAGACCTGGCCATCTCCCTCGACGGCTACATCGCCGGCCCCGATGTCACCGTCGACAACCCCGGCGGCGACGGCGCCGAGCCGCTCTTCGAATGGATCCACGGCCTCGCGAGCTGGCGGGAGCGCCAGGGCCTGGCCGGCGGGGACGAGAACCGTGACTCCGAGCTGATGCGCGAGTGGTTCGACGCCACCGGTGCGGTGGTGATGGGCCGGATGATGTACGACACCGGCGAGGAGTTCTGGGGCGACAACCCGCCGTTCCGCACCCCGGTCTTCGTCCTCACCCACCGCCCCAGGCCGACACTCGTCAAGGAGGGCGGCACCACCTTCACGTTCGTCAGCGACGGGATCCACGCCGCGCTGGACCGGGCGAGGGCCGTCGCCGGTGACCGGAACGTCGACATCGCGGGCGGTGCGAGCACCGTGCGCCAGTACCTCGCCGAGGGCCTCATCGACGAACTCCAGCTCCACGTGGTTCCGGCCCTGCTCGGCGCGGGTCTGCGCCTCTTCGACGGACCGGGCCGGTACCCGCGTCGCGTCGAGCCGCTCAGGGTGGAGGAGACGCCTCTCGCGACCCACTTGAAGTACCGCTTCGTGAAGTGATCCCCCCCGGGGGGGCGGGACCGGCCGCTCCCGGGCGAGCCGGTCCGACTGCCGTCAGAGGGTGAGGAGTTCCTCGTAGAAACCGCCGAACTCCCGTTCGCGGTCGACGAGATGGATCTCCAGGATCCAGTGGCAGGTGCGGCCTGTCTTGTCGGTGCGGCGCATCGGGGTGTCGTTGTCGGGCGTGACGTACGACTCGACGTGGGCGCCCTCGATCGTCTCGTGCGGGAACTCGCCGACCAGGTGTCCCGCGTGCCAGCCGCCCAGCTCCCAGCCCGCCTTCTCGGCGAGGCGGGCGACCTCGGTGTACAGGGTCGCACCGGTGATGTCCGGGGTGTTCTCGAAGAAGCGCCGTCCGGCCGCGAACACCTGGGGCAGGTCGTCGCGCAGCCGCTGCTTGACGGGGTCGTCGCCGAGGACGAAGGTCCGGCCGAAGTCGGCCTCGTACTCCTCGAAGATCGGCCCGAAGTCGGCGAACACGATGTCGTCCGTGCCGATCACCCGGTCCGGCGGGTTCTCCTTGTACGGCTTGAGCGTGTTCGGTCCCGAGCGCACGATCCGCTTGTGCCAGTGCCGGGTCGTACCGAACAGTTCGTTCGCGAGGTCGCGAATCCGGTCGCTGACGGCCCGCTCCCCCTCACCGGGCGCGACGAGCCCGCGCTCCTCGATCTCCGCGAAGAGCCGCACGGCCTTGGCCTGGGCGTCGAGCAGGCGGGCGGCCCGCGTGGGTTCGTCATCAGCCATGGAGTGAACCTAACCAGCTAGATCGTTCCCGGCAACGGGATTCCACGGACCCTCCAGCGGAACAGCTCGCTCCTCCGATCTGCCAGGCGGGAGCGACCTCCCGGGTGGCGGATGCGACGGGGTGGAGGACGGGCGCGGCCGGAGGGGCTAGCTTGTGGACACACCGGAGGCAGAAATCCGGCAATCCACACCTTTTCTCTTCTCTGTGAGGCGTTCCGTCATGAGCTTGAGCATCCGCAACCAGATTCCCGGCACCGTCACCGCCGTCACGCCCGGCGCGGTGATGGCGACGGTCAAGGTGCGCCTCGACGGCGGCCAGGACCTCACCGCGGCAATCACGCTGGAGGCCGTGAAGGACCTGGGCCTCGCCGAGGGCACGGCCGTGCGCGCCATGATGAAGTCCACCGAGGTCGCGCTCGCCACCGGCCGGGTCGAGGGCGTGTCCATCCGCAACCAGCTGCCCGGCACGGTGAGCGATGTCGCCACCGGCGAGGCGATGGCCGTCGTCAAGGTCACGGTGGACGGGGGCGAGCTGACCGCGGCGATCACCAAGGACGCGGTCGGTGACCTGGACCTGCGGACGGGTTCGCCGGTCGTCGCGCTGATCAAGTCGACCGAGGTGTCCCTGGCCACCGTCTGACGCGAGGCGGTCCCGGTCAGGCGTTGATCGGCCCGGAGCCCTCGCGCAGGACCTGGGCCACCCGCCCGTCGAGCGCGGCGAGCACCTCGGCGCAGACGGCGAGCGCGGTCTCGGCGGGGGTACGGGCACCCAGGTCGAGGCCGATCGGGCCGTGCACGCGCGCGATGTGCTCCTCGTCGAGGCCGGCCCTGGCCAGGGCCTCGGCGCGCCGCCCCTGGGTGCGCCGTGACCCGAGGGCGCCGACGTAGGCGATGCCGGTGGTGAGCGCGGTGCGCAGTACGGGGATGTCGACCTCCCGTTCATGGCTCAGGACGATCAGGCAGGCGGCGGCCGGATGTTCGGTCAGCAGCCCGACCGCGTCCTCGGCGGTGGCCGTCACGGTGGCCTGCCAGCCCAGCACGTGGGCCTGCGCGACGAGGAGTTCGGCGAGTTCGCCGCCGCCGGCGATGACCAGATGGGGTACGGCGGGGAAGGACTCGATGAGGACGAGTCCGGCGTCCGTGAAGCGGGCGTCACGGCCGGCCCGGCGCCGTACGAGGAGTTCCCTGGCCCGCTCCACGGCCTGGACCGGGCCCTGCGGGACGGTGCCGTCCGGACCGCCGGGGGTCACGACGGTGCTGACGGCCTGCGTCTGCGTCTCGTCCAGCCGGGTGACGAGGGCCGCGTCGGCTCCCTCGGCCAGCAGGTCCCACCAGTGCGCGGGGACCGTGTCGAGCGGCTGGAGCAGGATCTCGGCCTGTCCGCCGCAGGTGAGACCCGCCCGCTCGACCTCGTCGTCGTGGACGGACACCTCACGGACGGCCGCCGTGTGCCCGGCGGTGAGCACGGCGGCCTCGGCGGCCAGGTGCTCGTCGAACACCCCGCGGTAGAGGGTGCCGTGACAGCGGCCGTCCGCGTCGAAGAGGAGCGCGTCGGCGGGGTGCCGGGGGCCGAAGCCCTGCTCGGTGATGGGGCGGGCGAGGACGCCGCCACGCTCCTCGGCGGCCCACCGCCGTGCCGTGTCCGCCAGTTCGCGCATCGTCGCGGCCCTCCTCGTCCGGGCGTCGGCGCCGGAAACCGCCTGGTGGGCGGGGTCGCCGTAGCCGGAATCCTAGTGAGGGGCGGCGCGTGGGCGCGCGGCGGGACCCGGCGTCGGCCGCGGTCCGTGTGAGCGCCTACGCTGCTCGGGGAAGGTAGCCGTGACCAGGAGACCAGCGGAGAAGGGACGTCACCCGTGGCGAGCGACCGACACGATACGGCCGAGGCCGGCGACGCGTCCCGGCCCGTACCGCCCGGCCAGCGTCATGTGCACGGCTGGCCGGTCTCGCACTACGGTCCCGTGCCCCGGTTCCGCCCCGAACGCTGGAACCTCCGCGTGCACGGGGCCACGGCCGACGGTGCCGAGCGCGTCTGGACGTTCGACGAACTGGCGCCGCTGCCTCATGTGACGGTCGTGGCCGACCTGCACTGCGCGTCCGGTCCGACCTCCACCGACCACGAGTGGTACGGCATCCCGGCCACCACCGTCCTGGAGCTGGTCCCGCCCGCGCCCGAGGTCACGCATGTCATGGCCTGGGCGGAGTACGGCTACTCCACGAACCTTCGGCTCGCGGACTTCACGGCACCGCAGACCCTGCTGACGACCCACCACAACGGCGAGCCCCTCACCGCCGAACACGGCTTCCCGCTGCGGCTGGTGGTGCCGCATCTGTACGGCTACAAGAGCGCGAAGTGGCTGCGGGCGATCGAGTACCTCACCGAGGACCGGCGCGGTTTCTGGGAGGAGCGCGGCTATCACACCGTCGCCGATCCGTGGCGGGAACAGCGCTACTCCTACCAGGAGCAGGACGACGACGATGCGTGACGACACCCCCGCTGAGCGGTGGAAACCCGCAACACGGCGCCACGAGGACGGCACGTAACCTCGTCCGCATGGTTGCGCATCGACATGTGGACGTGAACGGCATCCGGCTGCACATCGCCGAGCAGGGCGAGGGTCCCCTGGTGATCCTGCTGCACGGCTTCCCTGAGTCGTGGCACTCCTGGCACCGGCAGATGGGCCCGCTGGCCGAGGCGGGCTTCCGCGTGGTCGCACCGGACCAGCGGGGGTACGGCAGCAGCGATCACCCGGACGACGTGGACGCGTACACGATCCTTCATCTCGTCGGCGATGTCGTGGGCCTGATAAAGGAGTTGGGCGAGGAGAAGGCGTACGTCGTCGGGCACGACTGGGGTGCTCCGGTCGCCTGGCACACCGCGCTGCTGCGGCCGGACATGGTGCTCGGGGTGGCCGGTCTGAGCGTGCCGCCGCCGCACCGGGGTGCTCAGCGGCCCCTGGTCATGATGGAGGAGATCTTCCAGGGCCGGTTCTACTGGAACTACTTCGCCCGGCCGGGTGTCGCCGACGCCGAGTTCGGCAGGGACACCCGCACCGCCCTCCGCAAGTTCCTCTGTTCCGCGTCGGGTTCGGCCTTTCCCTCGGGCGAGATCCGGCAGCCGCTGGTGGATCCGGAGAAGGGCTGGCTCGCGGCGATGGAGGATCCCGAGGTGCTGCCGGAGTGGCTCACCGAGGACGATCTCGACGTGCTGACCGAGAGTTTCGCCAAGGGCTTCACCGGCGCCCTGAACTGGTACCGGAACCTGGACCGGAACTGGGAGCTGACCGCGCCGTGGGCCGACGCGGTGGTCACCCGGCCCGCCCTGTACCTCTTCGGCGACCGTGACGTCGTCCCCGCGTTCCCCGGCACGCGCGACCTCATCGACCGGTTGCCGCGGCTCATGCCGAGCCTGCGGCGCGCGCCGGTCGAGCTGGCCGGCTGCGGTCACTGGACGCAGCAGGAGCGCCCCGCCGAGGTGAACGCGGCCCTCGTCGACTTCCTCACGGGCTGCGAGCGGGAGTTCAGCGGCGCGCCAGGAACGGTGTCAGCCCCTTCGTGATCACCTCGGCCAGTCTCTCCTGGTGCGCGGTCAGGAAGAAGTGGCCGCCGGAGAGGGTGACCAGGTCGAAGGCGTCCGTGGTGTGCTCGCGCCAGGCCTCGGCCTCGTCCGCGGAGACCTTCGGGTCGTCGGCGCCGGTGAACACGGTCAGCGGGCAGTCGAGGGGCGGGCCGGGCGTGTACCGGTAGTTCTCCACGATGCGGTAGTCGGCGCGGACGGCGGGCAGCACCATCCGCAGGAGTTCCTCGTCGGCGAGGACCCGGTCGTCGGTGCCGCTGAGGGTGCGGATCTCCCGCAGCAGACCGTCGTCGTCCAACGCATGGGCGTACTCCCGCCGTTGGCGCGAGGGGCCACGCCGGCCCGACACGAACAGGGCCGCCGGAACGTGTCCCGCGGCCGTCAGCGAGCGGGCGACCTCGAAGCCGAGGACGGCTCCGAGGCTGTGGCCGAACAGGGCGAGGGGCCGGTCGGCCCAGGGCAGCAGTTCGTCCGCCACGGCCCGCGCGAGATGGTCCAGGCTCTCGACGAAGGGTTCGCCGCGACGGTCCTGGCGGCCGGGGTACTGGACCGCCAGCACCTCCACCTCGGGGTCGAGCAGCGCCGGCAGACCCGCGAAGAAGGTGGCCGAGCCGCCCGCGTGGGGAAGGCAGACGAGGCGCACCCGGGCGGTGGGCCGGGGCTGGAACCGCCGTATCCACAGGGTGTTTCGGGGCTCGGTCATGTGTCTCCGTGGGGGCTCAGCGGGTGGCCGGGGTGTCGTAGCGGTGGAAGCCGTGGCCCGACTTGCGGCCGAGTCGGCCCTCCTCGATGAGGCGGTCGAGGAGGGGCGGGACGGCGTGGTGGGGGTCGCCGGTGCGGCGTTCCATGGTGCGGGCCACGTCGGCGATGGTGTCGAGGCCGATGAGGTCGAGGACGGCGAGGGGGCCCATGGGGTGGCCGCAGCCGAGGGCCATGCCGCGGTCGATGTCCTCGGGGGTGGCCACGCCCGCCTCGTACATGCGGACGGCGGAGAGGAGGTAGGGGATGAGGAGGGCGTTGACGACGAAGCCGCAGCGGTCCTCCGCGCGCACGGTCTGCTTGCCGAGGACGTCCGTCACGAAGCTCTCGGCCTCGTGTGCGGTGCGGTCGCTGGTGTGGCGGGAGCGGATGACCTCGACCAGGGGCATGGCGGGCACCGGGTTGAAGAAGTGCAGGCCGATGACGTCGCCGGGCCTGCTGGTGGCGTTGCCGAGGTCGGCGATGGAGAGGCTGGAGGTGGTGGAGGCGAGGACGGCCACCGGGTCCTCGACGGTCTTGGCGAGGACGGTGAAGAGCCGCAGTTTCGCCTCGCGGTCCTCGGAGATGGCCTCGATCACGAACTGACGATCCGTCAACTCATCGGTGTCGCAGCCGAATCGGGCACGTGCCTCGGCGTCGGCCCGCGCCTCCTCGTCGAGATGCCCCTTGGCGAGGGCCCGGTCGAGCAGCCGCAGCACCCTGGTGCGGGCCCGGTCGGCGGAGGCCGGCCCGGAGCCCAGGACGTGGACGTCCAGTCCGGCGCGCAGGCACTCGGAGGCGATCCCGGCGCCCATGATGCCGCCGCCGACGACACCGACCCGCCGGGCGCTCACGCGGCGGCTCCCGCGGCCGGGGCCGACCAGCGCAGCAGGCCCGCGGCGACCGCCATGCCGGCGCCGAACCCGGCGAGCAGCACGAGGTCGCCCTCGCTCAGCAGGCCGGAGCGGTTCGCCTCGTCGAGGGCGATGGCGACGGAGGCGCTGCCGGTGTTGCCGGTGTGGTCGAGCGGGAGGTGGGTGGCGGCGGCGGTGAGGCCGCAGGCGTCGACGAGTTCGGCGACCATCATGCCGTTGGCCTGGTGGGGCATGAAGTGGTCGATGTCGGCGGCCTTGCAGTCGCAGCGGTCCAGCAGGTCGGCGATGATGCCGGGCACGTTGTCGAGAACGTAGTCGCGGACCTGGCGGCCCTGCATGTGCAGCAGGTGGGAGCGGTCGGCGATGGTCTCGGCGGAGGCGGGGCGGCGGCTTCCGCCGCCGGGCAGCCGGATCAGTTCGTGGGCGTCGCCGCCGCCGACCATGTCGAGGTCGAGGAATCCGGATGCCTCGTCGACGGCCGCGACGACGGCGGCTCCGGCGCCGTCGCCGAACAGGACGCTGGTGGCCCGGTCGTCGAAGTCGACGAACCGTGAGTACACGTCGGTGCCGATGACCAGTGCCTTCGCGGTGGGGCGCAGGGTGATCAGGGCGCGGGCCAGGGCGAGCGCGGTGACGAAGCCGGAGCAGGCGATGTTGACGTCGAAGCAGCCGGCCCGGTGGGCGCCGAGGGCGTGCTGCACCAGGGAGGCGGTGGCGGGGATGGGGGCGTCGCCGGTGGTGGTGGAGACGATGAGGTAGTCGATCTCGTCGGCGCGCAGTCCCGCCGCGTCGAGCGCCGCGCGGGAGGCGTGGACGGCGAGATCGGAGGCGGCCTCGTCCGGTGCGACGAAGCGACGCGAGACGATCTTCGTCCTGCGGGTGATCCACTCCGCGTCGGTGCGGGGGACGATCCGGGCGATCTCCTCGTTGGTGACCACGCGTTCGGGCAGATAGGAGCCGGTTGCGAGGATGCCTATGCCGCAGGGCTCGGTGCTCGCCCCGGCCGTGTCCGGATTCATGTGCGGTTCCCTTCGGGTGTCGCGCCGCTCGCCGCCCTGTACGTCATCGGACAGCGGCCGGGGTGAACGGGCGCAGCGGGTTGAGCGTGTCCTCGCCGATCCGGGCGCGCAGTTCGGGCGCGGTGACGCCGAGTCCGGGCTCGGGGGCGAGGCACAGCACGCCGACCTTGCCGATGTGCTGGTTGAGCTGGACGCGCCGGGTGGCCTCGCCGACCTCGGACAGCGGGTGCACCTCGGAGACGACGGGTGCGATGTGTCCGCGTTCGAAGAGGCGGGCGCACTCGACCATTTCCTGGAGGTTGGCGATGTGGCTGCCGATGATCCGCTTGAGCTTCATCCACAGGTAGCGGTTGTCGAACTCGTGGTGGTACCCGGTGCTGGACCCGCAGGTCACGACGGCGCCGCCGCGCCGGACCACGAACACGGAGATGCCGAAGGTGGCGCGTCCGACGTGCTCGAACGCGATGTGCGGGTCGGCCCCGACCTCGCGGCGGATGATGGCGCCGAGCCGTTTGCCGGCCTTGATCGCGCGTTCGGGGTCGTCGCCGGTGTCGTCCCCGATCCCGATCTCCTCGCGGTTGATCACCACGTCGCAGCCGAGCCTGCGGGCGATGGCCGTCTTCGACTCCGAACCCACGACTCCTACGGCGATGCCGCCGCCGTTCTTCACCAACTGGGCGGCGTACGCGCCGAGTCCGCCGGAGGCGCCCCAGATCAGCACGATGTCGCCCTGCTTCATCCGGGCACCGCGGTCACTGACCAGCATCCGGTACGCGGTACCGCCGCAGACGGGGATGCTGGCGCCCTCCTCCCACGTCAAGTGGGCCGGTTTGGGGACGAGTTGGCTGGCCCGCGCCACCGAGTAGTGGGCGAGGCCGCCGTAGTTGGTCTCGAAGCCCCAGGCGAGCTGGTTCTCGCTGAGCATGCCGTCGGACTGGGTGGCGGGTTCCTGGTCGTCGACGTAGGCCGGGCTCACGATCACGTGGTCGCCGACGCGCCAGCGGCGGACGCCGCTGCCGACGCGGACGATGACGCCGGAACCGTCCGATCCCAGCACGTGGAAGGGCTGGTCGTGGCGGGCCGCCCAGCCGCCCTGGCGGGCGTAGTGGCGCAGGAAGCGGAACGTGGAGAGGGGTTCGAACTTCGCGGACCAGACGGTGTTGTAGTTCACCGAGCTGGCCATGACCGCGATCAGCACCTCGTCGGGGGCCAGTTCGGGCATCGGGACCTCGCCGACGTGCAGGGTGCGGCGGACGTCCTTGTCCGCGCGGTCGCCGAAGAGTCCCTCGTCCTCGACGCGCAGGTGGGCGGCGGTGAAGTGGCTTGGCAGCGGGGCGCGTTCGAGTTCTTCGGGCGAGGCCCCGGACAGCACGGCATCGGACAGCGACATGTCGGGTTCCTCATTCACCGTCGGGCGGTTCGATGGACAGCGCGTGCCGGAAGACGTTCCGCGGGTCGTAGGCCGCCTTGGCGCGCTGGAGGCGGGGGTAGTTGTCCTTGTAGTAGAAGGTCGACCACGGCACCCCCGACGTGTTCTGCGTGGGGTCGGCCATGTCGGCGTCGACGTAGTTGATGTAGCAGCCGTCCCAGGTTCCGTCCGGTACGGGGACTCCCCCGGTCTTGGCGTAGACCTCGCGGTACATGCCGCGCACCCACGCGATGTGGGTGTCGTCGGTGGCCGGGTCGACCCACCAGGCCTGGTACTGCATCTTGACGACCGAGTCGCGCTGCGGGATCGCGGTGGCGTCGGAGGCGACCGAGCTGATCTCGCCGCCGTAGGGGAAGAGGATCAGGGAGGCGCCCGGGTTGCTGTAGTCGGAGGCCGTCAGATAGCGGTGGATGACGGAGGCCTGGTCGGTGGTGAAGTTGCCCTTGAGGTAGGCGGACCGGGCCTTCACGCGGACGGCGGGGGCCGCGTAGTTGGACGTCGAGATGAAGCGGGTGGCCTGGCCCCAGGTGACCTTGGAGGGGGCGACGACCAGGCTGTCCCGTACGGCCTGGGCGGTGCCGTCGCCGATCGCGGTCAGGTGGTCGGCGAGGATCTGCGCCGCGTTGGGGGCGGTGGCGTCGACCTGGGTGATGAGGGTGAGGACGCCGGTGGCGACGTGGTTCAGGCCGAACAGGCTGGACAGCGCGTTCTCGGGGGCTCCGGGTGCGCTGTGGGCCTGCTGCCAGGCGACGAAGTTCCGCAGCAGTCTGCCGAAGTCGGCCTCGTCGACCGCGGTCCAGGGAATGGCGACGATGTTGAGCAGCACGTGGGACGGCGGGGCGGGCAGCAGGGTCTCCGGGTCGGTGCCGGTGGCGTCCGGGCTGCGGAACCAGTAGCGGGTCACCACACCGAAGTTGCCGCCGCCTCCGCCGGTGTGCGCCCACCACAGGTCGTGGTGCGGGTCGGCCGGGTCGGCGGTCGCGATGACGGCCTTGGCCTTGCCTGCCGCGTCGACGACCACGACCTCGACGGCGAGGAGATGGTCGACGACGAGGCCGAACTGCCGTGACAGCAGCCCGTATCCGCCGCCGCAGGCGTGTCCGCCCATGCCGACGGAGTAGCACAGGCCGCCGGGGAGGGTGACGCCCCAGTCGCGGTAGAGGGTGTCGTAGACGTTGAGGAGGATCGCGCCGGGTTCGATGCAGAAGGCGCGCATCGTCGCGTCGTAGGAGACCTTGTCGAGGGTCGAGAGGTCGAGGACGATGTCGATCTCGGGGTTGTAGACGAAGTCCTCGAAGCAGCCGCCGCCGCTGCGCACCGAGAGGCGTTTCCCGCCGGTGACGGCCTCCTGCACGGCGGCGACGGCCTCCGCGGTGCTGCGGATGACCCGGATCTTCTCGGGGTGGCCGACCCAGCGTTTGTTGTAGCCGGTGGTCATGTCGTCGTAGCGGCCGTCCTGCGGGGTGACCACGATGGGGGCACTCGCCGTGTCCTCGGCCGTGGGCGTGGCGGCCTGCGCGGTGCCGCCCGCTCCGGTCGCCGCCGTCGTTCCTGTCACGGTAACCCCCGCGATCGCGTATTCGAGCAGTCTTCTGCGGCCCAGCTCTGGCATCCGGCGTCCCTCTTCCGAAGTGGTGGCGGTCAGCGGCGCGGGCCGGCCACGGCGGGCATGCTGGTGATGGCGCTGACGAAGTTGCTGGTCACCCGGACCGGCTCGCCGATCTCGAAGTTCGGTACGCGGCGCAGGAGTTCGTCGAGGAGCATGCGGAGTTCCATGCGGGCCAGGACGTTGCCGAGGCAGTGGTGGGGGCCGCCGCCGCCGAAGCTGATGTGCCGGTTGGGGGTGCGGGCGAGGTCGAGGGTGTTGGGGTTGGTGAAGACGCGTTCGTCGCGGTTGCCCGACGGGTAGAACAGGGCGACCTTGTCACCCTCCCTGATCTTCTGCCCGTTGAGTTCGGTGTCGCGGCTCGCGGTTCGGCGCAGGGTGAGGACGGGGGTCGCCCAACGCAGCAGTTCCTCCACGCCCTTGCCGGAGAGGTTGTCGAAGTCGGCCGCCAGCAGGGCGCGTTGGGCGGGGAAGTCGGAGAGCGCCTTGCCCGCGTGGCTGATGGTCTGCCGGGGGGTGTCGAAGCCGGCGCCGATGAGCAGCAGGAAGAAGGCGCTGATCTCGGCGTCGGTCAGGCCCTCGCCGTCGACCCTGGCCTGCACGAGGTCGGTCATCACGTCGTCCTGCGGGTCGGCCCGGCGGGCCTGCGCCATCTCGACGGCCGTGCCCGAGACCAGTCCGACGACCTCGTTGACCAACTCGGCGCGGTCCTTGCCGAGTTTCTCCGCCTCGTCGCGACTGGAGAGCATGATGCTGATCGCCTCGGTGAAGCGGTCGATCTCGGCCGCTTCCAGACCGAGCATGTACGTCATCGTCCAACGGGCCATCGGCATCGACACCTTGGCCACGAAGTCGCACTCGCCGGCGGTGGCGAAGTCCTCGACGATACGGCGCACCTCCTCGGCCATCGACGCGCGCATCTGCTCCATGCGGGCCGGGCTGAACGCGGAGGAGACCAGGCTGCGCAGTTTCAGATGGCGCGGGGCGTCCAGGGCGACGATGGACTGGGTGGCCTGGAGGATGTCGTCGGGAAGCTCCTCGAACTGCACGCCCTTGCTGGAGATGTACAGATCGGGCCGGCTGCTGACGGCCACGATGTCGGCGTGCCGGACCACCGCCCAGAAGCCGTCGTCGGGCGGGGTCGGGAGCAGGCTGCCCTCGGGGGCCTTGTGCCAGGAGACCGGGCGGGCGTCACGCAGGGTCCGGAAAGTGTCGTCCCAGACCGACGGGGGCTGCGACCAGAACTGGATGGACGATATGTCGGCGGTGTCGAACTGCCGGGACGCGGCGGTCACCAAGGTCTCCTCCTGCTGACGGAAGCGGCACGCGTGGGACCACGACGTGCGGACATCGCCGCCGAGCATGCGGCAGCGCCCCTGCCGGGGCCTTGTCGGTTCCCTTGCCGCATGCTTGCGGGGGGCTGCCGCCGGGGACGCCGGCTTCCTCGCGGCGCTCAGCTCCCCGGGATCCCCGCCACCCCGTCAGGCCGGATGCGGCGGCACCGGAGCAGGTCCGCACGCGCCCTGCGGGTCGCCGGCCGTCGAGTGGCGGCGGGGCGTGCGCCGGGACCGTTCGCGGACCGGTTCGTACTCGCCGTGCGGCGCGGCGGGACGCCGTGCCAGTGCCCGGACCACGCTCTCGCGCAGCCGTGCGCGGTCGGAGCCGCTCAGTTCGCCGAGGAGGACCTCCTGGACGAGTTCGTCGCGGAAGGAGAGGAGGAAGGGGGGCCGGGCCGCGCGGCGGAGCAGGCCGTGGCGGGTCGCGGTCTCGACGGCCGCCTCCACGTCCGTACTGCTGCCGCCCAACACCTCCCGCACCAGGGCGAGTTCGAACGCTCCGCCCAGTGCGGAGCAACAGCGCAGGACGTCCAGGACGGGGCCCGGCAGCGCCGCGAGCCGGCGGCCGAGGGCCTGCCGGACGCCGACCGGGATGTCGGCGAGGACGTTCTCCACCACCGCGCGGTCGCCCAGCAGGCCGGGGTCGCCGACTCCGGCGATGAACTGGTGCAGGACGTAGGGGTTGCCGCGGCTGCGTTCGTGCAGCAGCCGTACGACGTCGTCGGGCACCTGGACCGCGGTCTGCGCGGACACCAGGTCCCTGGTCTCGCGCCGGGACAGCCCGGCGAGCCGCACGCTGCGGGTCCGCGAGTCGCCCAGCGCCTCCGCGACCGCGCCCGCGCCCATGGGGCCGGCGGCGGCCCGGGTGTCGTCGGCGGTGACGACGACGCTCAGCGGTTCGCAGTGCAGCCGGGTGCGCAGCAGCGCGAGGAGTTCCAGGGAGGACTCGTCGGCCTGGTCGAGATCTTCGAGTACGACGACGAGGGGGTCCTCGGCGGCCAGCGAGAGCAACGTCTCGCACATGGCGTCCTGGGTGAGGAAGCGGACGCGTGCCGAAGGGTCCTCGCCGCCCAGGCTCCGCCGCCCGGACTCGGGGTCCAGCATCAGCGGCGCGAGCAGGTTCCCGAACCGCGCCTCGGCCCTGCGGAACACCTCGGGGCGGGAGACCGCGAGCTGCCGGAAGACCTGCGCCCACACCCAGTACGCGGGCACGCCCTCGCCGGAGGTGCACCGCCCCCAGACGACTTCCTGAAGCAACTCGTGCAGCCGGCCCGCGAGTTCCTCGACCAGCTCGGTCTTGCCGACGCCCGTCTCGCCGAGCACGGCGGTGAGGTGGCTGCCGCCGTCGAGCGCGTCGAGGACGTGGTCCCCGAGCACGGAGAGTTCGCGGTCCCGGCCGACGAGGACGCCCCCGGTGCGGGCACCCGTGGGGAGCCGGGGCGCCGGCGCACGGGTCGTGCCGCGGCTCCGCTCGGCGGGCCGCGGCGGGTGGGAGAGCGGTTCGGGAACATCCGTCGGAGCGTCGTCCGGGCCGGGCGTGGCGGCGGACGGCGGGGCGGCCTCGGGTCCCGGACCGGAGCAGTCGGCGCCCGGGTCGGTCAGGACGCAGGAGCCCCCCGAAGCCGGTGGCTCGGTCAGCAGGACGCGTTGGTGGAGTATGTCGGCGTGGACGCCCTGGAGTTCGGCCCCCGGGTCGACCCCGAGTTCGTCGGCGAGATGGCGGCGGGTCTGCTCGTAGAGCCGTAACGACTCGGCCTGCCGGCCCAGCAGGTAGAGGCCGCTCATCAAGTGTCCGACGCACCGCTCGCGGGTCGGATTGCGCTGCACCTCCGGGTAGAGCGCGGTCACCACGGAGTCGGCCTCGCCGATGGCGAGGCAGGCACCCGCCCTGGTCTCCACGGCGGTCAGCCGGAGTTGCTCCAGCCGTTCGTTCTCGTCGGCGATGGGGCCGTACGAGGTGAGTTCGAGATACGGGTCGCCGCGCCACAGGGAGAGCGCCCGGGAGAGTTCGTCGCGGGCGCTGTGGAATCGCCGTTCGGCGAGCTCCTTCCGGCCACGGTCGACCAGGGTCTCGAACCGGTGGACGTCGACGAGTTCGGGGTCGATCTCCAGGACGTAGCCGGGCGAGCTGTGGCGTACCCGGGCCTGGGCACCGCCCTGTTCGCCGCCGGACGCCAGCGCGCGGCGCAGATGCGACACGTACGTCTGGAGGGTGGCGATGGGGCGGCGGGGCGGCCGTCCGGACCACAGTTCGTCGACGAGCTGTCCGGCGGGGACAACGTTGCCAAGCCTCACCAGCAACAGGCCCAGCAGGGCGCGGTGCCGCAGCGGTCCGAGCGGCAGGGAGCGCCCGGCGTGCAATGCGGTGAGCGATCCGAATACCCGCAACTCCCATGCGGGGGCGCCCGTTTCGACCGTTCCGTCGACTCGTGGCCGACTGTCCGGAGTTGTCTTCCTGTCGATCGTCCGCTTCAGCGTCACACCCTTGAACAAATCCGACATGCGCTTCCTTTGGTCACAGGGAGATGCGGTCGAGGAGAGCGGTTCCACTACACGGCGCGACGCTGCGCAAACAGAACGGAGTTCTGGGGCGACACACAGGAACGGATCTTGAAAGATGGCTTTTCGGCCAACATTCGATGGATCGACTTGCCCGATCGACTACCCGTTCTTTCCTGGCGGTTTACAAACATCGGACCCAACTAAGCAACCTCTTTCCCTATTCCCGGCACGAGGGTCCGACCACGGGCCGACTCCTCGAATCCGTCCTGCGGCGCGATCGTAGAACACATGTTGTGCCGAAAATGTGACGCGCTCCAAGTGCGGGTGCATTCAGCCACCACGCGTCTTGTCACAACCCTCACGCTTCCCCCGCCCGCTTCCGCCCCGGGCCCTGAGCGAAAAGGGCAACCGAACCATACTCGCGTTCGAAATCGACTAATCTCGGAATCGTGTGGTTGACCGTAATGGGGCCCGTGCGGGCGTGGCAGGACGACACGGAACTCGAGCTGGGTCCCGCCAAGCGGCAGGCCCTGCTGGCCCTGTTGCTGGTGAGATCGGGGCAGCCGACGAGCCTGAGCACGATCATCGATGTCCTGTGGGGGCAGACCCCGCCGAGCAGCGCCGCCAACGTCGTCTACCGTCACGCGGCCGCCGTCCGCAGACTCCTGGAGACACCGTCGGTGGCCGGCCCGAGCGAGGACGATACGCCCGCCACCCGGCTGGTGCGGGTCTCGGGCGGGTACCGGCTGGACGCCTCCCCCGCCACTCTGGATCTGCTGCGTTTCCGCCAACTCCGCGGCGCCGCCGAGAACATGGGCGGCACCGGCGCGCTCCGCGACACCGTCCGGCTCCTCACCCGCGCGTTACGCCTCTCCCGGGGGCCGACCGCGTCCGGGATCCTGCCGCACATCGCACAGCACCCGTACTTCGTGGCCGTCGACCGCGAGTACCTGACGGCCGTGAAGGAAGCCGCGGTCATCGCCACCGCCGTCGGCGAACCGGGGTCCGTCCTCGACATACTCCAGCCGGCCGCCGCCCAGCATCCGCTGGACGAGATACTCCAGGCCCAGCTGGTCCGGACCCTGGCCGCGACCGGCCGCCAGGCCGAGGCACTCCAGGCCTACCACGCGGTCCGCGCCCGTCTCGACGAGCAGCTGGGCATCGCCCCCGGGCCCGAACTCCGGTCCGTCCACCGGGACATCATGCGCCGCGACGCGCACACGGCCCGCCTGCCGTCACCCGCCGAGCCTGCCGAACCCGCCCGGACACGACCTCAGGAGCCACGCCGGTCTCTTTTACGGCCCTCCCAACTCCCGCCCGATGTGCCGGATTTCGCGGGACGGGAGGCCGAACTCGCGCGCCTGGACGGACTGTTACCGATCGACGCACCGGTCCCGGACGACGCCGGTCACCTCCGGCCGGAGCCCGGCCGCACCCACGCCACCGGCGATGACCACCACCACGCCTCGCCCCGGCCTCCCGTGGCGATCATCGGCAAGCCGGGCGCGGGCAAGACCGCGCTCGCCGTGCACTGGGCCCACCGCGTCGCCCCCCGCTTCCCCGACGGGCAGCTCCACCTCGACCTGCGCGGCCTCGCCCCCGACCGCGTACAGGTCACTCCGGGCGAGGCCCAGCGCACGTTCCTGGCCGCGCTCGGGACACCGGCCGAGGAGATCCCGGACGACCAGGGCGCCCGGACCGATCTGTACCGCGGCACGATCGCCGGCCTGCGGCTGCTCATCGTGCTGGACGACGTGGCCGACGCCGACCAGATACGGCCGCTGCTGCCCGGCGCCCCCGGTCCCCTGGTCCTGGTCACCAGTCGCGACCGGCTCGACGGACTCGTGACCCTCGAAGGCGCCCGCCCGGTGGAACTGGCCGATATGAGCCCGGCCGAAGCCCGCGAGGCACTCGTCCGCCGCCTCGACAGCCGTAGGACAGGGAGGCCACAGGACGCGGGCGACCGGGTCGACTCGATCGACGACATCGCCGCCGCGTGCGCCCGGCCGCCGCTGGCGTCGGTCGTCGCCGGTGCCCCGAGCCCGCTGCGGACGGACGGTGACATCCCCTGTGTCGCCAGCGAGTTCAGGGCGCGGACCGTCACCCTCGACGCGTTCAGCGAGAGCGGCCACGCCGACATCCGCAGTGTCTTCGCCTGGTCGTACCAGCAGTTGGCGCCGGACACGGCCCGGATGTTCCGGCTGCTGGCGCTGCACCCCGGATTCGGCATCGCAGCCACCACCGCCGCCAGTCTGGCCGGCGCCCCGCTCGAACTGGCCCGGGAGCTCCTCGCCGAACTGGCCCGCGCGCAGCTGCTCACCGAGGAGGCGCCGGACCTGTACGTCCTGCACGACCTGCTCGCCGCCTACGCACGGGAGTTGCTGCGCGACACCGACCGGGACGGCCAGCGCGGTCTGTCGATACGGCGGATGCTCGACCACTACGTGCACACCGCCCGCGCCGCCGCGACCCGACTCGCTCCACGGCGGACGGAACAGTGGCCGCTGCCGCGCATCCAGCCGCGTACGACACCGGAGCCGATCCCCGACCCCGAGCGGGCCACCGACTGGCTGGACCGGCTGCTGCTGCCCGTGCTGATCCCGGTCGCCGGGGAGGCCGCGACCCGTGGACTGCACGCCCACGTCTGCCAGTTGGGGCTGACGCTCGAAGTCCAGCTGGACCGGCGCGCCCGCTGGGACGAACAGCTGGCCCTGCAGAAGATCTGCCTGCTGAGCGCCGAGGCACAGGGCGACCTGTGGGCCGCCGCACACGCCCACCGCGCACTGGGGTTCGCGCAGGGCCGGCTCGGGCGGCCGGTGGAGGCGCGCACCCATCTCTTCCGCGCCCTCAGCCTGTTCACGGAGGCCGACGACCCCCGCGGCCAGGGTGCCACCCACCGCGTGCTCGCCTTCCAGGCCAACACCGCCGTACGACACGACCGGGCCCTGGACCACTACGGCCAGGCGCTCGCCCTGTACCGCGGCGCGGGCGACACCCCGGGCGAGAGCAGTGCCCTCAACGGCATCGGCCGGACACTGGTCCTCAAGGGCGATCACCACGCCGCCCTCGACCACTGCGCCCGCGCCGTCGAACTCTCCGGCGCAGCGGGCGACTTGAACGGTCAGGCCGCCGCCCATGACGGCCTCGGCCACGCCCACCACCACCTCGGCGAGTACGACCGGGCCCTGAGCCACTACCGGCGGGCGCTCGGCCTGTACCGGGAGTTGAGCGACCGCAGTCTGGAGGCCGACGTCCTCGTCCACGTCGGCCAGACCCAACACGCCCAGGGCTACGACGACTTGGCGGCCGAGTCCTGGGAGCGCGCGCTGTCCCTCCTGGACGCGCTGCGCCACCCCGAGGCGGGCGCGCTGCGCCGCAGGCTGGCCGGACTGCGGGCGGCGGCGCCGCGGCAGGCGTCCGGCTGACGCAAGTCGACCGCAAGGTCTCCCGCCAGTGGACCGCAAGCCGTCGCGCGAGCCCGTGGCAAGGGGCTGGGCCCATGCTCCCCGGAGCAGCGAACCCAGTGGCCAGGAGGGCGCAGTCGTGCAGGAGACACAGGTGACCGAGGAACTGGACCTCAACTTCGTCCAGACGCCCCACGAGGTGCTGAAGCGGCTCCGCGAGGCCGGACCCGCGGTGAAGGTGATGCTGCCGAACGGCTCACTGGTCTGGATCGTGACCCGCTACGAAGAGGTCAGGCAGGCGCTGAGCGAGACCAAGCTGAGCAAGTCCTTCAAGGGACTCAACGAACTGATGGCCCGTCACACCAAGGAGGGCATGGCCCCCAAGCAGTACGACGAGGCCCTCGTCGGCCACATGCTCGCCAGCGACCCGCCGGACCACACCCGGATGCGCAGGCTGGTGAACAAGGCCTTCACCCCGCGCCGCGTCGAGGGCATGCGCACCATGCTGGAGGAGCTGACGTCGAGCCTGCTCGACGAGATGGAGAAGCACGACGAGATCGACCTCCTGGAGGCGCTCGCCTTCCCCGTCCCGATGGAACTCCTCTGCACCCTCCTCGGCGTACCGGAGGCCGAACGGCTCGCCTTCGGCCGCTACGCCAGCGTCGTGCTCGCCGACCTCGCCCCGGAAGGGTACGAGGAGGCCACTTCGGCGATGCGCGAGTACCTGGTGAAACTGATCCAGGTCAAGCGTGACAACCCGGGCGACGACCTGCTGAGCGCGCTCATCGCGGCCCGCGACGAGGACGACAAGCTGAGCGAGGGCGAACTGCTCGCCACCATCTACCTGATGTTCTCCGCCGGCACCGAGACCGCCGTCAACCTCATCGGCAACGGTGTCCTCGCCCTGCTCACCCACCCCGAGCAGCTCGCCGCCCTGCGCGCCGACCGTGCCCTGCTGCCGCAGGCCGTCGAGGAGTTCCTGCGCTTCGACGGGCCGGTCAACCTCGCCACGTTCCGGTTCACCGTGGAGCCGGTGACGCTCGGGGACGTGACCATCCCGGTCGGCGAGGTGGTGATGGTGTCGCTGATGGCGGCGAACCGCGACCCGGACCGGTTCGACAACCCCGAACTCCTCGACATCACCCGGCCGATCGGCGGCCAGATGACCTTCGGCCACGGCATCCACTACTGCATGGGCGCCCCGCTGGCCCGCCTGGAGGCCGAGATCGCCCTCGGCCAACTCCTCGACCGCTTCCCCGAGCTGACCCTCGCGGTCGACCCCGCCGAGCTCAAGTGGCGGCTGAGCACCGTCACCCACGGCCTGGACCGGCTGCCGGTACGGCCGCACGGCGCCGCCTGACCGCACCGAGACCCGCACACGCCAGGGCGGTGCGGTGGCCGGCGTACGCAATCCGCGAAGGGGAGGGATGTCCGCGATGGCAGAGGTGACGGTGACGGACCCGACGACGGACAGGGACGGCGACGAGCCGGTCGCGGTGGTCGGCATGGCCTGCCGGCTGCCGGGCGCACCGGACCCCTCCTCCTTCTGGCACCTGCTGCGCGAGGGCCGGGACGCGATCGGCGCCCCTCCCGCGGACCGGCACCCGGCGCCGCACGACACGGAACGCCCCGGGGGTTACCTCGACCGTGTCGACGGCTTCGACGCCGCCTTCTTCGGTGTCTCTCCTCGCGAGGCACTGGCCATGGACCCCCAGCAGCGACTGGCCCTCGAACTGGGCTGGGAAGCGCTGGAGGACGCCGGTATCGCCCCCGACTCCGTCGGAGGCACCCCCGCAGGCGTCTATGTCGGTGCGATCTCCGACGACTACGCCACCCTGCTGCGCCGGAACGGCCCACAAGGCATCACCCGGCACATGTTCACCGGCATCCAGCGAGGCGTCATCGCCAACCGGCTCTCCTACTCGCTGGGGCTGCGGGGGCCGAGCATGACGGTGGACTGCGGCCAGTCCTCTTCCCTGGTCGCAGTCCACCTGGCCGTCGACAGCCTGCGCAGGGGCGAGTCGCGTCTCGTGCTCGCGGGCGGCGTCCACCTGAACCTCGCCCTGGAGAGCACCCTCGCCGTAGAGCGCTTCGGCGGCCTCTCCGTCGACGCCCGCTGCTTCACCTTCGACTCCCGCGCGAACGGTTTCGTCCGCGGCGAGGGCGGCGCCCTCGTCGTCCTCAAACCCCTCTCCCGCGCACTGGCCGACGGCGACCGCGTCTATTGCGTCATCCGCGGCTCCGCCGTCAACCACGACGGCGCGGGCGAGGCCCTGGCGGTCCCGAACGCGGACGCCCAGCGCGAGGTGATCACCACGGCGCTCGGCGCGGCGGGCGTCCACCCCGACGAGGTGCAGTACGTCGAACTGCACGGCACGGGAACGCCGGTCGGCGATCCGATCGAAGCCCAGGCACTGGGCGCCGCCTTCGGCACCGGGTCCGCGAGGCCGGTCCCCCTGGCGGTCGGCTCGGCCAAGACGAACGTGGGCCACCTGGAGGGCGCGGCCGGCATCGTGGGCCTCGTCAAGGCCGCCCTCTCCCTCCACCACCGCCAACTCCCCGCCAGCCTCAACTTCGAGACCCCCAACCCCGCCATCCCGCTCGACCGCCTGCGCCTCCGGGTCCAGACCGAGACCGGCCAATGGCCCCGGAACGACCGGCCGTTGCTGGCCGGCGTCTCCTCGTTCGGAGTCGGCGGAACGAACGCCCACCTCGTCCTGGGCGAGGCCCCGCGCACAGCGGACGGCGGTACGACAGCACAGCCCGCCGGAGTGGTCCCGCTGACCGTGTCGGCGGGCAGCGCCGAAGCACTGGCCGCCTACGGCGCACGCCTCGCCGACCACCTGGAAGCGGACCCGAACCTCCAACTCAGCGACGTGGCACACACGTTGGCCACCACCCGCGCAATGCTGCCGTTCCGAGCGGTCGTGGTCTCCGAGGACCGGGCCGACGCACTGAACGGGCTGCGCTCACTGGCCGAGGGTCACTCCGCACCGCACGTCGTCACCAGCGCCGGACCGGTCACTCCGGCGCGACGCGGTCCGGTGTTCGTGTTCCCCGGCCAGGGCTCCCAATGGGCGCACATGGCCCACAGTCTCTACGCCGACAGCCCCGCCTTCCGCGAAGCCCTCGACGCCTGCGCGACCGCCCTCGACCCGCTCACCGGCTGGTCCCTCATCCACACCCTCACCGGAGACGACGAGACCTGGCTGCAACGGGTGGACATGGTCCAACCCGCCCTCTTCGCCATGATGACCAGCCTCGCCCGCCTCTGGATGTCCCACGGCATCCAACCCACCGCCGTCATCGGCCACTCACAAGGCGAAATCGCCGCCGCACACATCGCAGGCATCCTCAGCCTCGACGACGCCGCACACATCGTCACCGTCCGCTCCACCGCCATGCGCCACCTCTCCGGCCACGGCGGCATGGCCACCATCAGCAGGAGCGCCGAATGGGTAGAGGAACACGCGGGAGACCAGATCACGGTCGCCGCCCACAACTCCCCCACCACCACGGTCGTCAGCGGCACACCAGAAGCACTGGACCAACTCGCCGCCACATGCGAGCCGTTGGGCGTCCGCGTCCGCCGCGTCAACGTCGACTACGCCTCCCACTCACCACAGGTCGACGCCCACCACGACCGCATCACCACGGAACTCGCCGGCATCCACCCCCAACCGGCGACCCGCCCCATGATCTCCACCGTCACAGGTGAGCCGGTCCAGGGCCCCGAACTCGACGCCGACTACTGGTACTTCAACCTCCGTCAGCCGGTCCGCTTCCACCAAGCCCTCACCCACCTCATCGGAGCGGGCCACGACACCACCATCGAGGCGAGCCCGCACCCGGTCCTCACCCCGGCCATCGAGGAGACGGCGGAGGCAACAGGCGCACCCGTCAACGCACTTCACACGCTCCGCCGCAACACCGCCACGCACTTCGCCACGGTCCTCGCCCACGCGTACACCACGGGGACCGCCCCCACCTGGGCAACCGCGGGCCGCACGGTCTCGCTCCCCACCTACGCCTTCCAACGCCAGAGCTACTGGCCGCAGGTGACCGCCCAGGCGGGTCCCGCGGTCGCGACACCGGAGCCCGAGGACGACCACGACACGGCGGCTGCTCCGACGCCGGACCTGTCGACACTCCTGGACGTCGTACGGAGCGAATGCGCCCGAGTCCTGGGCCATGCCTCCGCCGCCGATGTGCCGGAGCATCTGCCGTTCAGGGAACTGGGCTTCGACTCGTTCGCCGGTGTCGAGCTGTGCAAGCGGCTCTCGGCGCTGCTCGGCCTCCGGGTGCCGGTCAACTCGACCTACAACCACCCGAGTCCGGCCGAGCTGGCCGTCTTCCTGCGCGACGAGTTGGCCGGTGTCCCGGAGGAGA
Organism: Streptomyces sp. NPDC090083; assembly: GCF_044747445.1. NCBI lineage: Bacteria > Bacillati > Actinomycetota > Actinomycetes > Kitasatosporales > Streptomycetaceae > Streptomyces > Streptomyces sp. NPDC090083. The sequence continues at coordinate 553,680 of NZ_JBIVED010000005.1, forward strand.
CCGCCGCAGTCGCCGGCAGGGCGAGGAGCGAGGACGACGATCCGATCGTGATCGTCGGCATGGCGTGCCGCTTCCCCGGTGGCGTCCGGACGCCGGACGACCTGTGGCGTCTGCTGGTCGAGGAACGGGACGCCATCGCGGACTTCCCCGAGGACCGCGGCTGGAACGTCGAGGAGTTGTACGACCCCGATCCGGCGCACCCCGGTACCTCGTATGTGCGCCGGGGCGGGTTCCTGGACGACGTGGCCGGTTTCGACGCCTCGCTGTTCGGCATCGCGCCCCGCGAGGCGCTCGCGATGGATCCGCATCAGCGGCTGCTGCTGGAGACGTCGTGGGAGGCCTTCGAACGGGCGGGCATCGACCCCGGCTCGCTGCGCGGCAGCCGTACGGGTGTGTTCGTCGGGACCAACGAGCAGGACTACGCGACCTACACGGCGCCGCAACAGGCCCAGGGGAGCGAGGGGTTCCTGCTCACCGGGCACGCGGCGAGCGTGGCGTCCGGGCGGCTGGCGTACGTCTTCGGCCTGGAGGGACCGGCGCTGACGATCGACACCGCCTGCTCGTCCTCGCTCGTCGCCCTGCATCTGGCCATGCAGTCGCTGCGAAACGGCGAGTGCGACCTCGCCGTGGCGGGTGGCGCGACGGTGATGTCGACGCCGGGCATGTTCCTGGAGTTCTCCCGGCAGGGTGGTCTGTCACCGGACGGCCGCTGCAAGGCCTTCGACGAGTCGGCGGACGGCACCGGTTGGTCCGAGGGTGTCGGAACGCTCCTGGTCGAGCGACTCTCCGACGCCCGCCGCCACGGCCACCCCGTCCTCGCCGTCGTCCGAGGCTCCGCCATCAACCAGGACGGCGCCTCCAACGGCCTCACCGCACCCAACGGCCGCAGCCAAACCCGCCTGATCCAACAAGCCCTGCAGAACGCCGGACTCACCCCCACCGACGTCGACACCGTCGAAGCACACGGCACCGGAACCCGCCTCGGCGACCCCATCGAAGCACAAGCACTCCTCGCCACCTACGGCCAACAACGCCCGACCGACCACCCATTGTGGCTCGGCTCGATCAAGTCCAACATCGGTCACACCCAGGCCGCCGCAGGCATCGCCGGTGTCATGAAGACGGTCCTCGCGCTGCGGCACGGCGTCCTGCCCCGCACGCTGCACGTCACCGAGGCGACCTCCCACGTGGACTGGTCCTCCGGAACGGTCCAACTCCTGGGCGAGACAAGGGAGTGGCCGGAGACGGACCGCGTCCGCCGTGCCGCCGTCTCCGCGTTCGGCATCAGCGGCACGAACGCCCACGTCATCCTTGAACAGGCCGAACAAGCCGAACAGGCCGCCCAGGTCGAGCAGCCCGCCGCGCACGAGGATCTGGTGCCGCCTTCCGGCACGGTCCCGCTGGTCGTGTCGGCCGGAAGCGCGGAGGCACTGGCGGCGACCGGTGCGCGGTTGGCCGAGTGGCTGGAGACCGAGGACGACCTTCGGCTCCTCGATGTCGCCCACGCCTTGGTGACCACCCGCGCGTCGCTGCCGCACCGGGCGGTCGTCGTCGCGGACGACCGGGACGGCGCGCTCGACGGACTTCGCGCCTTGGCCGAGGGCACCGGCCTCCCGCACGTGATGGCCAGTTCAGGACCGGTGACGAACAGCGGACGCGGTCCGGTGTTCGTGTTCCCCGGTCAGGGCTCCCAATGGGCAGGCATGGCCGGCGGCCTCTACGGCAGCAGCCCCGCGTTCCGCGAAGCGCTCGACGCCTGCGCCACCGCTCTCGACCCGCTCACCGGCTGGTCCCTCATCGCCGTCCTCACGGGTGACGACGATTCCTGGATGGACCGCGTCGACATGGTCCAGCCCGCGCTCTTCGCGGTGATGACCAGCCTGGCCCGGCTCTGGATGTCGGCCGGTGTGCAACCCGCCGCCGTCATCGGCCACTCCCAGGGCGAAGTAGCCGCCGCGCACATCGCCGGCATTCTCAGCCTCGACGACGCGGCCCGTATCGTCACGGTCCGCTCCACCGCCATGCGCCACCTCTCCGGCCACGGCGGCATGGCCACCGTCAGCAGGAGCGCCGAATGGGTCGAGGAGCACGCGGGCGACCAGATCACACTCGCCGCCCACAACTCCCCCACCACGACCGTCGTCAGCGGCACACCCGAAGCACTGGACGAACTCACCGCCGCATGGGAACCCCTGGGTGTACGCGTCCGCCGCGTCAACGTCGACTACGCCTCCCACTCACCCCAAGTCGACGCGCACCGCGACCACATCACCCCCGCGCTCACCGGGATCACCCCGCGGCCCGCCGTCATCCCGATGGTCTCCACTGTCACCGGTGAACCGGTCCAGGGCCCCGAACTCGACGCCGACTACTGGTACTTCAACCTCCGCCAACCGGTCCGCTTCCACCAAGCCCTCACCCACCTCCTCACCACCGGCCACCGCACCACCATCGAGGCGAGCCCGCACCCCGTCCTCACTCCGGCCATCGAAGAGACGGCGGAAGCAACCGACTCCGCGGTCAACGCCCTGCACACGCTCCGCCGCAACACACCCCCGCGGTTCGCCGCCGCCCTGGCCCAGGCCCACATCACCGGCACCACCCCCACCTGGACCACCCAACTCCCCGCCCCGCAAAGCCACATCCCTCTCCCCACCTATCCCTTCCAGCACCAGCGCTACTGGCTGGACCGTTCCGCGTCGGACGCCGCGGCGCGGCCGGGCGTCGAGGTTCGTGAACACCCCTTGCTGAGCACGTCCGTCGGGCTGGCGGACGGCGGTGTCGTCCTGACCGGCGGCCTGGACCGCTCCACGCCGGAGTGGGTGACGGATCACGCCGTCGCGGGCACGGTCCTGCTGCCGGGTACGGCCTTCGTCGAGATGGCGGTACGCGCCGGTGACGAGGTCGGGTGCGACACGGTGGAAGACCTCACCCTTCGGGCTCCTCTCGCGCTCTCCGGACCCGTGACCGTCCAGGTGACGGTGGAGGAACCGGGCGACACGGGCCGCCGCAGGCTCACCATCCACTCACACGCCACGCCCGACACGGCATGGACCTTGCACGCCGAGGGCGTCCTCACCACCCGTGACGGACAACCGGGCTCATACGAGGCGGAGTTGGCCGAGTGGCCGCCCACCGGCGCGCAACAGACCCCCATGGCCGGTCTCTACGACGAACTGGCAGCCCAGGGCTACGACTACGGGCCCGCCTTCCAGGGCGTACGAGCCCTCTGGCGTGACGGCGATGAGGTCCTCGCCGAGGCCGACCTTCCCGGTGAACTCGTCGAGGGGGCCGGTGCGTTCGTCCTGCACCCGGCACTGCTCGATGCCGCCCTGCACGCCGTCGCGGCGACGGGCCTGCTCCCCGCGACTCCCGGCATACGCCTGCCGTTCGCCTGGTCCGGCGTGCGTATGCACGCGGCCGGCGCGAGCACGCTGCGGGTCCGGCTGCGTCGTACGGGCGCGGACGCCGTGACGCTGACGGCGACGGACGCCACCGGCGCACCGATCGTCTCCGTCGACTCGCTCGCCCTGCTGCCCATCGCCCCCGAGCAGCTGCGCGCGGCCTCGCTCGACGCGCACCGCGATGCCCTTCTCACACTCCGCTGGGAGCAGTTGACGCCCGCGAGCGGAACGCAGGGCACCGCCGCCCACCCGGACCACTGGACGGCCGTCATCTCCCAGGCCGTGGAGATCGACGCCGTTCTCGCGGCCGTGCCCGCCGACGAGCCGTCCGCCGTACTCTTCGACGCCACCTCGGCCGACCTCCATCAGCCAAGGGACGTGACGCTGCGCGCCCTCGACGTCGTGCGGCGCTTCGTGGCCGAGCCCGCGCTGCGGAACTGCGTCCTTGTGGTGCGCACGTCCGGGGCCGTCTCGGCGCGGCCGGAGGACCGGGTGACCGCACCGGCGGACGCGGCGGTGTGGGGGTTGGTGCGTTCGGCGCAGAGCGAGCATCCCGGCAGGTTCGTCCTGGTCGATGTGCCGGACGGCGCGGAGTCGGCGGCGGCAGGCCTGTCGCCGGGGCTCCTGCTGGCGGCCGGTGAGCCGCAACTCGCCGTGCGAGAGGGCGTGTTGTTCGTGCCGCGGCTCGACAGGTACCGCCAGGAGAGCGGCGCGTCCGACGGCTTCGACCCGGATCGTACGGTGTTGATCACCGGTGGCACCGGGGCCCTGGGCACCCTCGTGGCCCGTCATCTCGTCGTCTCGCACGGAGTTCGGCACGTCCTGTTGCTCAGCCGGTCGGGGCCGGGATCGGCCCACGTGGCCGACCTCGTCGCGGAGTTGGCCGCCGAGGGCGCCGTCGTCGACGTACGGGCCTGTGATGTCGGTGATCGTGAGGCGTTGGCCGGAGTCATCGCCGATGTGCAGGCTTCGGGGCATCCGCTGGGTGCCGTCGTGCACGCGGCCGGGGTGCTGGAGGACGGCACGGTCGAGGGGCTGACCGAGCGGGCCGTGGCGGCGGTGTTGCGGCCGAAAGCCGAAGCCGCCCTGTATCTGCATGAGTTGACCGCGTCGCTCGACCTGTCGGCGTTCGTGATGTTCTCCTCGGTCGCCGGGGTGCTCGGGAACCCGGGGCAGGCCAACTACGCGGCGGCGAACGCCTGTCTCGACGCGCTGGCCGCCGTCCGCACCGGTCTCGGGCTGCCCGCGCTGTCGCTCGCGTGGGGGCTGTGGGACCAACCGACGGGGATGACGGGAGAGTTGGGCGGTCGGGATCTCGCGCGGATGCGGCGCAACGGGTTGTTGCCGTTGTCCGCGCAGGAGGGACTGGCGTTGCTGGACGCCGCTCTGGCCGCGCCGGCGGAGGTCTCGGCGCTGGTGCCGGCCCGTGTCGACGTCGGAGCGCTGACGCGCGCCGGGCGACCGGTGCCGCCGCTGTTGTCGCCGCTCGCGCCGCGTGTCGGACGCAGGTCGGCCGCGCGGGCCGTGGAGCCGGGCGGTGGTTCGCCGTCGGTGTTCGAGGAGCGGCTCGCCGGGTTGTCCCGGGACGAGCGGGAGCGGTTGCTGGTCGGCGTGGTCCGGGACGAGACCGCGCTGGTGCTCGGGCACACGCAGGGCGCGAGGCTCGATGTCGCCGCCGAGTTCCGGGAGTTGGGCGTGGACTCCCTGATGGCGGTGGAGGTGCGGAACCGGCTGGCCTCGGTCACCGGGCTCACGCTGCCGTCCACCGTCGTCTTCGACCACCCCACCCCGCAGGCGCTGGCCCGGTTGCTGCACGAGCGGCTGACGGGTGCGCTGTCCGCGCCCGAGCCGGTCGTGGTGGAGCGGGCCCCGGTGGACGAGCCCATCGCCGTGATCGGCATGGCCTGCCGGTATCCCGGTGGGGTCGAAGGGCCGCTGGATCTTTGGCAGTTGGTGCTGGACGAGCGTGAGGCGATCGGCGGGTTCCCGACCGACCGGGGCTGGGATCTGGACGCGTTGTTCGCGTCCGGCACCGGCGCGGGCGGAACCAGCGCCACCCGCAGCGGCGGCTTCCTGGCGGACGCGGCCGGCTTCGATCCGACGCTGTTCGGGATCTCGCCGCGCGAGGCACTCGCCATGGACCCGCAGCAGCGGCTGCTCCTCGAAGTGTCGTGGGAGGCGCTGGAGAACGCCGGAATCCCGGCCGAGGCGGTGCACGGTTCCCGGACCGGGGTGTTCGCCGGGCTGATGTACCACGACTACGGCACGGGGCTCGCGCAGGTACCGGAGGGCGTCGAGGGGTATCTGCTGACGGGTGGCGCGGGCAGTGTGGCCTCGGGGCGGATCGCCTACGCGCTGGGGCTGGAGGGGCCCGCGCTCACGGTCGACACCGCGTGCTCGTCCTCGCTGGTGGCGCTGCACCTCGCCGCGCAGTCGCTGCGCCGGGGCGAGTCCGATCTCGCTCTGGCGGGCGGGGTGACGGTGATGGTGGCGCCGGACACGTTCGTGGAGTTCTCGCGGCAGGGCGGGCTGGCGGTCGACGGCCGTTGCAAGTCGTTCGCCGAGGGGGCCGACGGCACCGGCTGGTCCGAGGGTGTGGGCATGCTGCTGGTGGAGCGGCTGTCGGACGCGCGGCGCAACGGGCACCAGGTGCTCGCCGTGGTCCGGGGCACCGCCGTCAACCAGGACGGCGCCTCGAACGGACTCACCGCGCCCAGCGGCCAGGCCCAGCAGCGCGTGATCCGCCAGGCGCTCGCCGACGCGGGGCTCACGCCGGACGACGTCGACGCCGTGGAAGGGCACGGGACCGGGACCGCGCTGGGGGATCCCATCGAGGCGCAGGCCCTGCTCGCCACGTACGGTCAACAGCGGTCCGTGGAGCGGCCGTTGTGGCTCGGGTCCGTCAAGTCGAACATCGGGCACACGCAGGCTGCCGCCGGTGTCGCGGGCCTCATCAAGATGATCATGGCGATGCGTGCGGGGGTGCTGCCGCGCAGCCTTCACTCCGCGACGCCCTCGTCCCACGTGGACTGGGTCTCCGGCGGGGTGGAGCTGCTGGATCGGGCTCGCGAGTGGCCGTCCCCGGAGCGAGTGCGGCGGGCCGCTGTGTCGTCCTTCGGGATCAGCGGGACCAACGCCCACGTCATCCTGGAGCAGGCCCCGAGCGGGGACGAGCCGATCGAGCGCGGGCCCGAACCGGCGGTCGTGCCCGTGCTGTTGTCGGCCGCAGGCGAGGACGCGCTGCGTGCCCAGGCGGCTCGGATCGCGGACACCCTGGACGACTCGGCCGATTCCGAGGTGCGGTTGGTTGATGTCGGCCGGTCGTTGGCCGACGGCCGGGCCCAACTGCCCAGGCGGGCGGCCGTGGTCGCCGAGGGGCGCGCGGAGGCGGTCGCCCGGCTGCGGGCGTTGGCCGAGGGACGGGCGGCGGCCGGGGTGCTGACCGGGCGGGCGGAGCCGGGCGGGCGGCTGGCCGTCGTCTTCAGCGGGCAGGGCAGCCAGCGGCTCGGCATGGGCCGCGCGCTGCACGCCACGCAGCCCGTGTTCGCGGCGGCCTTCGACGAGATCTGCGACCGCTTCGCACCGCACCTCCACCTTCCGCTCCAGGACGTCGTGTTCGGCGAGTCGGCCGAACTGCTCAACCGGACCGGGTACGCGCAGGCCGCCCTGTTCGCGATCGAGGTCGCCCTGTACCGGCTCGTGGAGCACTGGGGCGTGACGCCCGGCCTGCTGATCGGCCACTCCATCGGCGAGTTCGCGGCGGCGCACGTCGCCGGAGTGTGGACGCTGCCCGACGCCTGCGCCCTCGTGGCCGCGCGCGGCACACTGATGCAGGCCGTCGAGGCGGACGGTGCCATGGCCGCTCTCGCGGTCACCCCCGACGAACTCCGGTCCGTGCTCGCCCCGTACGGCGACCGGCTCGGCGTCGCCGCGGTCAACGGACCGTCCTCCGTGGTGATCTCGGGCGACCGGGACGCCGTCGAGGAGGTGACGCTGCGGTACGAGGCGGACGGGCGGCGCGTGCGGCGGCTGCGGGTCAGCCACGCCTTCCACTCCGCGCACATGGACACGATGCTGGAGGCCTTCGCCGAGGTCCTGGCGGGTGTCCCCTTCCACCCGCCGACCCTGCCGGTGGTCTCCAACGTAACCGGCGCCGTGGCCGACCCGGCGGACCTGTGCTCCCCGGCGTACTGGGTGCGCCATGTGCGCGAGGCCGTCCGGTTCGCCGACGGCGTCACCACCCTGCACGCCGAGGCCGCGACCGCCTACCTCGAACTCGGCCCGGCCGGCACCCTCACCGCCGCGGTCCGCGACAGTCTCCCGGACGACGCGCAGCCGGTGATCGTCTCGGCCTTGCGCCGCGACCGGCCGGAAGCGGCGACGTTCACCGAGGCCATGGCGGCTCTCCACCTGTCGGGCCTGCACGTCGGCTGGACGCCCGCCTTCGCGGGAACCGGTGCCCGCACGGTCGGCCTGCCCACCTACCCCTTCCAGCACAGCCGCTTCTGGCTCCAGGCGCCCGAGCGGACGGCACGCCGGGGGCGGTCCGATCGTCAGGTGGGCTGGGTGCCCGTGGCGGTTGGTGGCGCCACGGCCCGGCTCGACGGGCGCTGGCTCGTCGCCGTGCCCTCCGACGCGGACCGCGCCGACGCGCGGGTGACCGCGCTGGCCGCCGCGTTGGAACGGGCCGGAGCGGACGTCGCCATAGGCGAACTCGGCGCAGACTGCACTGAGTTGGCCGGGATCGCGGCGCCCGTCGCGCTCGCGGAGGACCCTGGGCTGTTCGCCGTCGAGGTGGCGCGGGCGGCTGCGACGGGGCCGAAGCTCTGGTTCGTGACCCAGGGTGCGGTGGACCCGGTCCTCGATCCGCGACAGGCGGCCGTATGGGGTCTCGGGCAGGTGATCTCCCTCGAACTGCCGGACCGGTGGGGCGGGTTGGTGGATCTCCCCGGTGTCCACGACGACGGCGATCTGGACGCCCTGTGCGCCGTGCTGGCCTCGGACGGTTCCGGGCCGGGCGCCGGCCGCGAGGACCAGGTCGCGGTCCGCGCCGGCCGGGTGCTCGGGCGGCGCGTGATACCCCTGTCCACCGACCTGGCGCCCGAACGCCCGTGGCGGCCCACCGGCACGGTGCTCGTCACCGGCGGGACCGGTGCGCTCGGCGCGCGGGTCGCCGGGTGGCTCGTGGACGGGGGCGCCGAGCACGTCGTACTGACGAGCCGTCGGGGTGAACATGCGCCAGGAGCGGCCGAGTTGGCGGATCGGCTGCGTGAGCGTGGTGCGCGGGTGTCCGTCGAGGCGTGCGACACGGCCGACCGGAGCGCTGTGGCCGAGGTGCTGCTGCGTCACCGTCCCCGTGCGGTGTTCCATGCGGCCGGCGTGTTCGAGGCGGGCCACGTCACGGGGTTGTCGGCGGCGGACTGGGCGACGGTGCTGTCCGCCAAGGCCGACGGCGCGCGTCATCTGGACGAGCTGACCCGGGAGTTGGGGCTCGGCCTCGACGCGTTCGTGCTGTTCTCGTCGATCGCCGGGGTGTGGGGCGGTACTGGGCAGGGTGCCTACGCCGCCGCGAACGCCGTCCTCGACGCGCTGGCCCTGCGTCGGCGTGCGGACGGGCTGGTCGGGACGTCGATCGCCTGGGGGCCGTGGGCGGGCGAAGGCATGGCGGCCGACGGCGAGTTGAGTGCCGCGCTGCGGCGCGGCGGGCTGGTCCCGTTGGCGCCGGAGGACGCTCTCGCCGCGCTGCGGGACGTGCTGGACCGGGACGAGACGTGCCGGATCGTCGTCGACGCGGACTGGGAACGCCTGTTGGCGGGGTTCGCGGCTGTGCGGCCCGGCCCCTTGTTCGAGCTGCTGCCGGAGGCGGCACGGTCGGTCGGAGGCGCGGCCCCGGACGCGGTGACGGACGAGGCCGGCGGTGCGTACGCGCGGCGGGTCGGCGGGTTGCCCCGGGCCGAGCAGGAACGGACGGTGCTCGGCCTGGTGCGCGACGTGGTCGCGGCGGCGCTCGGGCACGCCTCGGCAGAGGCACTGGACGTCGGGCAGACGTTCAAGACACTGGGCCTGGACTCGATGACGGCGGTCGAGGTCCGCAACCGGCTCACCGCGGCGACCGGACTGGCGCTGCCGACCACCGTGGTCTTCGACCGTCCGACGCCCCGGGATCTGGCGCGGTACGTCCGCGACCGCCTGGTCGGCGCCGCGTCCGCTGCCGCTCCGGTGGCGGCCGTGCGGCCCGCGACGGACGATCCGGTGGCGATCATCGGGATGGCCTGCCGTTATCCCGGCGGCACGACCGCCCCGGAGGACCTGTGGCGGCTGGTCACCGATGAGCGGGACGCCGTGTCCGACTTCCCCGAGGACCGGGGCTGGGACCTGGCCGCGCTGTACGACCCGGACCCGACCGCGACCGGGACGTCGTACTCCCGCGAGGGCGGTTTCCTCGACGACATCGCGGGGTTCGACGCGGGCCTGTTCGGGATCTCGCCGCGTGAGGCGCTCGCGATGGACCCGCATCAGCGACTGCTGCTGGAGACGTCGTGGGAGGCGTTCGAGCGGGCCGGTATCCCGCCGACGTCGTTGCGCGGGAGCAGTACGGGCGTGTTCGTCGGCGCGGGTGAGCAGGACTACGCGGGTGGGGTGACCGAGGCGCCCGAGGGTGTCGCCAACCATCTGCTGCTCGGGCACACGGCGAGTGTCCTGTCCGGCCGGGTCGCCTATGTGTACGGGCTGGAGGGGCCCACGCTGACGCTGGACACGGCGTGCTCGGCGGGGCTGGTGGCGCTGCATCTGGCGGTGCGGGCGCTGCGTTCGGGCGAGTGCGATCTCGCCCTGGCGGGTGGCGCGACGGTGATGTCGACGCCGGGCGGCTTCGTCGAGTTCAGCCGGCAGCAGGTGCTCGGGCGGACGGGGCGGTGCCGTTCCTACTCGGACGACGCGGACGGTTCGGCGTTCTCCGAGGGCATCGGCACCCTCGTGGTGGAGCGGTTGTCCGACGCGCGGCGCAACGGGCACCGGGTGCTGGCCGTGATCCGCGGCTCCGCGATCAACCAGGACGGCGCCTCGAACGGGCTGAGCGCGCCCAACGGGCGGTCCCAGCAACGCGTGATCCGCCAGGCCCTCGCCGACGCGGGACTCGCGCCCGACGAGGTCGACGCGGTGGAGGGCCACGGGACCGGGACGCCGCTCGGCGATCCCATCGAGGCCGAGGCCCTGCTCGCCACGTACGGTCAGGAACGGCCTGCCGAGCGGCCGTTGTGGCTCGGATCCATCAAGTCGAACATCGGGCACACCCAGGCCGCGGCCGGTATCGCCGGGGTCATCAAGATGGTGCAGGCGCTGGAGCACGGGGTGCTACCGCGGACCCTGCATCTCGACTCCCCTTCCTCGCATGTGAACTGGGCCTCGGGTGGTGTCGCGCTGCTGGACCGGGCACGCGCGTGGCCGGACGTGGACCGGCCCCGTCGTGCGGCCGTGTCCGCCTTCGGGATCAGCGGCACGAACGCGCACGTCATCCTGGAGCAGCCCGAACCCGTGGCGGAATCCGCCGAGTCGGAGCATTCGGGACCGGTCGTGCTGCCGTTGTCCGCGCACAGCGGTGCGGGTCTGCGGGGTCAGGCCGGGCGGCTGCGGGATCTGCTCATTGACTCCCCGGACCTCGAACTCCCTCTTCTCGGGAGGGCATTGGCCGCGAGCCGGGTGACGGAGCTGGAGCATCGGGCGGCCGTCGTCGCCGAGGACCGGGACGAGGCACTGGCCGCGCTCGTCGCCCTGGCCGAAGGGGCAGCGCATCCGGACCTGACGACGGGAGCCGGTGTGCCGGGTGCCGATCCCGTGCTGGTGTTCCCCGGGCAGGGCTCGCAGTGGCCCGGAATGGCGCTCGAACTCCTCGACTCCTCGACGGCGTTCGGGGACGCGCTGGCCGACTGCGACGCGGCGCTCGGTGAGTACGTCGACTGGTCCGTGCTCGACGTGCTGCACGAGCGGCCGGGTGCGCCGTCGATGGAACGGCTCGACGTGGTGCAGCCGTTGCTGTTCGCGGTGATGGTGGCGTTGGCCCGCACCTGGCAGGCGGCCGGGATCACCCCGGCGGCCGTGGTGGGGCACTCTCAGGGCGAAGTGGCCGCGGCCTGCGTCGCGGGCGCGCTGTCCCTGTCGGACGCGGCGCGGATCATCTGCCTGCGCAGCCGCACCATGCAGGAGGAGCTGTCCGGGCTCGGCGCCATGGCGTCGGTCGCGCAGCCGCAGGAGTGGGTCGCCGAGCGGCTGCGGCGCTGGGGCGGCCGGCTCAGCGTCGCCGCGGTCAACGGGCCGACGTCCGTGGTGGTGTCGGGCGAGGCCGCCGCCGTGGACGAGTTCCTGGCGGACGCCGAGGAGGCGGGTGTACGGGCCCGGCGGGTGAAGGGCGCGATCGCCGCCGGCCACTCGGCGCAGGTGGAGCTGGTGGAGGAGCGGGTTCGTGCGGAACTGGCGCCGGTCTCCCCCGGAGCCGGTGAGGTCCCGATCGTCTCGACGGTCACCGGCGAGGCGTGCGACGGGTCCGGGATGGACGCCGACTACTGGTACCGCAACATGCGGGAGCCGGTGCGATTCGACGCCGCCGTACGGGAGTTGCTGACGCGCGGGCACCGGGTCTTCATCGAGGTGAGCCCGCATCCGGTGCTGCTGACCGGGCTCCAGGAGACCGTGGAGGACGCGGGCACGTCGGCGTCCGTGCTCGGCACGCTGCGCCGGGGCGAGGGCGGCGCGCGACGCTTCGCGGCCTCGCTGGCGGCGGCGTACGTCGCCGGTGTGGACCTGCCGTGGCGGGACGCCTTGTACGCGGAGACCCCGGCCGCCTTCGTCGACCTGCCCACCTACGCCTTCCAGCATCAGCGGTACTGGCTCGACTCACCGCGTCAGTCGGCGTACTTGGCGACTCCGGCGAGCCGTCCGGCGGAAAGTGCGGGCACCATGGCCGACGAGGGTCAGCGGCGCTTCTGGGAGGCCGTCGAGAGCCGCGACTTCGACGCTCTGGCGAGCGAACTACCGCTGGTGAACGGCCAGTTGGCCTCGCTCCGTGACGTGCTGCCGGCGCTGGCCGACTGGCGGACGCGGTCACGGGAGGACGCGGCGCTCGACCGCTGGCGGCACCGGGTGGTGTGGGAGCGGGTAGCGACCCCCGGGCGTCCCGAACTCTCCGGCCGGTGGCTGGTGCTCGTGCCCGGGGATGCGACGGCGCAGGCTGTGGCCGACCCTGTGGAGGCCGCGTTGCGGGCGCACGGCGCCGAGGTCGGCCGGGTGGAGTTCTCGCCGGGTGCCGACCGGCGTGAGGTGGCCGAGGCGCTGCTCGCCCTTCGTGACGGGGACGAGGTTCCGGCCCCGGTGGGGGTGCTGTCCCTCACCGGACTGATGGAGGGGGCCGACGCCGGGTACGAGGCCGTACCGCGCGCGCTGGCGGCGACCCTGGGCGTGGTGCAGGCCCTCGTGGACACGGATGTCGCGGGCGATGCACCGCTGTGGGTGCTGACCCGGGGTGCGGTCGCGGCGGAGTCGGGCGATGCCGTGGACGCGGCCGAGCACGCCATGGTGTGGGGGCTCGGCGCGACGGTCCGGCAGGAGCATCCCGAGCGGTGGGGCGGGGTCGTCGATCTGCCAGGCGGGCGCGAACTCAGCCTCGATCCGAGGGCGTTGACCCGGCTCGTCGCGGTCCTCTCCGGCGTCACGGGCGAGGACGAGGTCGCGGTGCGCGCGTCGGCGACGCTCACCAGGCGGTTGGTGCCGGCGCCCGCCGACACCAGGACGCCCGAGGACGAGGCCGGCGGTGACGCCGGGGACTGGAAGCCGAGCGGCACGGTGCTCGTGACCGGCGGAACCGGCGCGCTCGGCGGACATGTGGCCCGGCATCTGGCCACCCTGGGCGCGCCCCACCTCCTCCTCGTCGGACGACGTGGGCCCGACGCGCCGGGTGCCGCCGAACTGGCCGCCGAAATAGGCGAGTCGGGGACGAAGGTCACCGTCGCCGCCTGCGACCTGGCCGACCGCGCGGCCTTGGAGCGCCTGCTCGGTGAGATCCCGGCGGAGTACCCGCTCACGGCCGTGGTGCACACGGCGGCTGCGGTCGACGACGCGCTCCTGGACTCCCTGACCGTGCCCCAACTCGACCGTGCGCTACGGGTGAAGGCGCTCGCCGCGAGGAACCTGGACGAGCTGACCCGGGACCTTCCGCTGGACCTGTTCGTCCTGTTCTCCTCGTTCGCCGGGGTCACCGCCGACGCCGGACAGGGCGGCTACGCGCCGGGCAACGCGTTCCTCGACGCGCTCGCCCTGCGCCGCCGGGCGCTCGGCCTGCCCGCGCTGTCCATCGGCTGGGGGCACTGGGCGGGCGGCAGCGGCCTGGAGGGCGGTGAGGTGATCGCGAACCGGCTGCACCGGTTCGCGATGGAATCGATGGCCTCGGACCGGGCGGTGCGCGCGCTGGACCGGGCGGTGCGTCTTGACGGCGGGCTCGGGCACATCGTGATCGCCGACATCGACTTCGAACGGCTCGACGCCGGGTCGATGGGCGCACGACCGACCCGGCTGTTCCTCGGACAGCACGGCTACCGGGGCGTGTTGGAGGCGGCGACGGACGCCGGAGCCGCCGACACGGGCGGCACCGACGACTCCGTGGCGCACTGGCGTGAGCAGGTCGCCGGAGCGACATCGGCCGAGCGGGCCGCGCTGGTGCAGGATCTGGTACTCCGTCAGCTTGCCGCCGTGCTGGGGCACTCGGACCCGGACGTCCTCTCCTCCACCCGGCTCTTTCGCGATCTGGGCATCGACTCGCTCACGGCGGTGGAGTTCCGCAACCGGCTCGGTACGGCCACCGGGCTGCGGCTGCCGGTCGGGGTGGTCTTCGACCATCCCACACCGGAGGCACTCGCCTCGTACGTCGGCGCGGAGCTGGCGTCGGACACGACCGCGTCGTCGGGGTCGGCCGATGGCACGGAGGCCGACGGTCAAGTGCCTTCTTTGGCTGCCGAGTTCGACCGCCTCGAAGCCGCGCTGGCTCGCCTCGACCGGGGCGACAGGAGCACCTCGGCGACGGTCGCGGGCCGGCTGCGGAAGCTGCTCGCCGGGTGGCCGGAGGAGTCCGTCCCGCCACCGGCCTCGGATTCCGCCGGGCTTGAGTCCGCGACGACGGCGGAGGAGGTCCTGGACTTCATCCAGGAGCGGTTCGGCGCCTAGGCACCGGGCCGACCGGCCGGAGACCCGAGCAGTCCAGGCGCTCCAGGGGAACGCCGTCCCGAAGCCTCAGCACCTCAGGAGATGTTTGCAGTGACGAGCGACAGCGGCCAGAGTGGGCCGACCGGTGGGGACAAGGTCGTCGAGACCCTCAAGTGGATGGCGCGCGAACTCGACGAGACCAAAAGGGACTTGGCGGAGCTGCGGGCCCGCAGGTCGGAGCCGGTGGCGCTCGTCGGCATGGCGTGCCGCTTCCCCGGGGGCGTGGCCTCGCCCGAGGATCTGTGGCGGCTGCTGTCCTCCGGCACGGACGCGATCGGCCCGCTGCCCACCGACCGGGGCTGGGACCTGGACGCGCTGTACGACCCCGATCCGGCGGCGTCCGGGACGGCGTATGTGCGGGAGGGCGGGTTCCTGGCCTCGGCGGGTGACTTCGACGCCGGGTTCTTCGGGATCTCTCCGCGCGAGGCCCTGGCCATGGATCCGCAGCAGCGGCTGCTCCTCGAAGTGGCGTGGGAGACGCTGGAGGACGCGGCGATCGACCCGACCGGGCTGCGCGGCAGCGACACCGGTGTGTTCGTCGGCACCAACGGCCAGGACTACATCGCGCCGATGATGGACGGGGTCGGCGACCTCGGCGGCTACCTCGGCACGGGGTCCACGCAGAGCGTGCTGTCGGGGCGCCTCGCGTTCACGCTGGGCCTGGAGGGGCCGGCGGTCACCGTGGACACGGCGTGCTCGGCGTCGCTGGTGGCGCTGCACCAGGCGGTGCGGGCGCTGCGCGGCGGCGAGTGCGATCTGGCGCTCGCGGGCGGCGCGACCGTCATGTCCAGCCCGTGGACGCTGGTGGAGTTCTCCCGGCAGCGCGGTCTGGCGGCGGACGGACGCTGCAAGACGTTCTCCGACCGGGCCGACGGGACCGCCGTGTCCGAGGGCGTCGGCATGCTCCTGCTGGAGCGGCTCTCCGACGCCCGGCGCAACGGCCACCGGGTCCTCGCCGTCGTCCGGGGCACCGCCGTCAACCAGGACGGCGCCTCGAACGGCCTGACCGCGCCGAGCGGACCGGCCCAGCAGCGTGTCATCCGGCAGGCCCTCGCCGACGCCGGTCTCACGCCGGACGACGTGGACGCCGTGGAGGCGCACGGGACCGGTACGCGGCTGGGTGACCCCATCGAGGTCGACGCGCTGCTCACGACGTACGGCAAGGGCCGGCCCGCCGAGCGGCCGCTGTGGCTGGGGTCCGTGAAGTCCAACCTCGGACACACGCAGGCCGCCGCCGGGGTCGCCGGTGTCATCAAGTCGGTGCTCGCCCTGCGGCACGGTGTGCTGCCGCGGACCCTGCACGCCGAGCCGCCGACCCCGCACGTCGACTGGGCCACCGCGGGCATCCGGCTCCTGCACGGCGAGCAGCCGTGGCCCGAGACGCACCGGCCGCGCCGGGCCGCGATCTCGTCCTTCGGCATCAGCGGCACCAACGCCCACATCGTCCTGGAGGAGGCCGACCCGACCCCCGTCAGCCCCGCCGCGACGCCGCCTTCCGCGACTGCCTCCGCTCTCTCCATTCCCTCTACTTCGCTGCCCTGGCTGCTGTCCGCGCGGAGTGCGGCGGCTCTACGGGGTCAGGCGGCGCGGTTGGCCGCGCATGTCACCGAGCGGCCGGATGCCCGACTGGCCGACCTGGCCTGGTCCACGGCCACGACGCGGGCCCGGATGCCGCACCGCGCGGTGGTCGTCGCGGCCGACCGTGGGGAGCTGCTCGCCGGTCTGAACGCCGTCGCGACGGGTGCCCCGGGCAGCGGTGTGGTGCGGGCCGAGGCACTCGAACGCCCCTCACCGACCTTCCTGTTCACCGGGCAGGGCGCCCAACGGGCCGCGATGGCACGGGAATTGCACGGCACGTTTCCCGTGTTCGCCGCCGCGTTCGACGCGGTGTGCGTGCACATGGACGCGCTGCTCGAACGGCCTCTCAAGGACGTGGTGTTCGCTGGGCCCGACACGACCGGGTCGGCGCTGCTCGACCGGACCGCCTACACCCAGCCCGCGTTGTTCGCCGTGGAGACGGCGCTCTTCCGGCTCGTCGAGTCGTGGGGACTGGTGCCGGACCGGCTGATCGGGCACTCCATCGGGGAGTTGACCGCCGCGCATGTCGCCGGGGTGCTGTCGCTCGCCGACGCCTGCGCGCTGGTCGCCGCGCGCGGCCGGGTCATGCAGGCGCTCCCGGCGGGCGGGGTGATGATCTCCGTGCGGGCCGCCGAGGAGGACGTCCTCCCGCTGATCGCGGAACGGGGCGACCAGGTCGCCGTGGCCGCCGTCAACGGACCCGCCTCGGTCGTGCTGTCCGGTCCGGCGGAGGCCACGACCGCGGTGGCGCGCACGCTCGCCGACCGGGGGCACAAGACCAAGGAACTCCAGGTCAGCCACGCCTTCCACTCGGTCCTGATGGAGCCGGCGATGGCGGAGTTCCGGCGCATCGCCGCCGGGGTCACGTTCCACGAGCCGCGTATCCCGCTGGTCTCCGCGCTCACCGGATCGCTCGTCGGGCCCGGCGAGCTGACGGACCCCGAGTACTGGGTGCGTCATCTGCGGGAGCCGGTGCGTTTCCTGGACGCGATCCGTACGGCCGAGGCCGAAGGGGCCCGCGTCTTCCTGGAGTTGGGCCCCGACGGGGTGCTCACCTCGATGGCGGCGGACTGTCTGCTCGACCGGTCGGCGGCGGTGCTCGCGTCGACGTTGCGCAAGGACCGCCCCGAGGCACGGTCCGTCCTGTCCGGTGTCGGCCAGGCGTACGCCGCCGGGGTGGACGTCGACTGGGACCGGGTCTTCGACGGTACGGGGGCCGGGCGCGCGGAGCTGCCGACGTACGCGTTCGACCATCGCAGGTACTGGATCACGGCGGGCCGCACGTTCGACGGCACCGCCGAGCCGGTCGAGGAACCGGCCCTCCCCGAACCCGACCTCGTGCAGGGCGGGTTGGAGATGCTGGAGCTGGTCCGGGCGGCGGCGGCAGCCGTGCTCGGGCACGACTCGAAGGACGCCGTACCGGCGACCCGGCCCTTTTCCGAACTGGGGGTGACCTCGGTCGGCGCGGTCGAGCTGTGTGCCGAACTGCGCGCGGCGACCGGCCTGTCCGTACCGGCGTCGGCCGTCTTCGACCACCCCTCCCCGCAGGCGCTCGCCGCCCATCTCGACCAGGAGCGACGCGGCGCGGTGGAACGGCCCGATGCCGGGCCGGCACGGCACCGGCCGGACGAGCCGATCGCGATCATCGGCATGGGCTGCCGGTTCCCGGGCGGGGTGACCGGGCCCGAGGACCTGTGGCGGCTCGTGGCGGAGGAGCGCGATGTCCTCGGGGGCTTCCCGGACAACCGGGGCTGGAACCTTGAGGAGTTGTTCACTCCCGACGGTGATCCCGGTACCTCGACGGAGGCCAGGGAGAGCGGATTCCTCTACGACGCCGGTGAGTTCGACCCCGCGTTCTTCGGCATCTCGCCTCGTGAGGCGCTGGCGATGGACCCGCAGCACCGGCTGCTGCTGGAGACCGGCTGGGAGGCGATGGAGCAGGCCGGGCTCGACCCGGGCACTCTGCGGGGCAGCCGTACCGGGGTGTTCGCGGGGCTGGTGGGACACGACTACCTGCTCGGCCCTGAGCGGATGCCCGACGATCTGGTGCCGTACTTCGCCACCGGCATCGGCGGGTCGATCGCCACCGGGCGGATCTCGTACACCTTCGGCTTCGAGGGCCCCGCGGTCACTGTGGACACGGCGTGTTCGTCGGCGCTGGTCGCACTGCACCAGGCGGTGCACGCGCTGCGGTCCGGTGAGTGCGACCTGGCGCTCGCCGGGGCGGCGACGGTGATGTCGACACCGGGTGCGTTCGTGGGCTTCTCCGGGCAGGGGCTGATGGCGCCGGACGCGCGCAGCAAGTCCTTCGCGGAGGCGGCCGACGGCACGATGTGGTCCGAGGGTGTGGGCATGCTGCTGGTGGAGCGGCTGTCCGACGCCGAGCGCGCCGGGCACCGCGTCCTCGCGGTCGTCCGGGGTACGGCCGTCAACCAGGACGGCGCCTCGAACGGACTGACCGCCCCGAACGGCACCGCCCAACAGCGCGTCATCCGGGCCGCGTTGGACAACGCGGGCCTCGCACCGGCCGATGTGGACGCGGTCGAGGCGCACGGCACCGGCACACGGCTCGGCGATCCCATCGAGGCGCACGCGGTGATGGCGACCTACGGCAGGGACCGGCCCGAGGACCGGCCGCTGTGGCTGGGTTCCATCAAGTCGAACATCGGTCACGCGCAGGGCGCAGCGGGTGTCGCCGGTGTCATCAAGACCGTGATGGCGCTGCGGCACGGGGTGTTGCCCCGGACGCTGCATGTGGACCGGCCGTCGACGCGAATCGACTGGTCGCTCGGGGCGGTACGGCTGCTGACCGGGAGCGAGGTGTGGCCGGACACGGACCGGCCGCGCCGCGCCGGGGTCTCGGCGTTCGGCGCGAGCGGCACCAACGCCCACGTCATCCTCGAACAGGCCCCGCCGGAGGAGGAGTTCACCGAACCGCGCGTCCCGCTGCCCGTGACGCCCCTGCTGCTGTCGGCGCACACGCCGGAGGCGCTGCGGGGCCAGGCGGCCCGGCTGGCGGCGCATCTGCGCGAACCGGACTCCCCGGCACCGGAGTTGACCGACCTCGCCTGGTCCCTCGCGAACCACCGGGCGGTCCTCGCCCACCGTGCCGTGATCCTCGCCGAGGCCCATGACGACGCCCTCGCCGGACTGGACGCCCTGGCCGCGGGCGAGGACACGCCGCGGGTGATCACCGGGGCCCCGACCGGAGACCATGCCGTGTTCGTGTTCCCCGGCCAGGGCTCTCAGTGGATCGGCATGGCCTCGGAGTTGCTGAGTGGGTCGGAGGTGTTCCGGGACACGTTCGCCGACTGCGAGCGGGTCTTCGCCGACCTGGTCGGCTGGTCGGTGACGGACGCGATGGCCGGCACTCCCGGAGCCCCATCCCTGGAACAACTCGACGTCGTGCAGCCGGTGTTGTTCTCCGTGATGGTGGCGCTGGCCCGGACCTGGCAGGCCGCCGGTGTGCGGCCCAGCGCCGTGGTGGGCCACTCGCAGGGCGAGATCGCCGCCGCGTACATCGCGGGCGCACTGTCGTTGGAGGACGCGGCCCGGGTGGTGGCGCTGCGCAGCCGGTTGATCGTGGACGTCGTGGGCCTCGGCGCGATGGCCGGGGTGTCCAAGTCGCAGGCCTGGGTGGCCGAACGGCTCAGGCCGTGGGAACGGGAGCTGAACGTCGGCGTGATCAACGGGCCGGAGTCGGTCGTCGTCACCGGCGACGTCACGGCGCTGGAGGAGTTCCTCGCGGTGGCCGAGGCGGAGGGCGCGCAGGTGCGCCGGGTGCGCGGAGCCGTGGCCCCGGGACACGCACCGCAGATGGAACGACTGCGCGACCAACTACTGGACGCACTCGCGGAGTTGATGCCCCATACCGGCACCTTCCCCCTGTGCTCGACGGTCACCGGCGAACTCCTCGACACCGGGCGGATGTCCGCCGACTACTGGTACCGCAACGCCCGTGAACCCGTGCAGTTCGAGGCGGCGGTACGGCATCTGCTGGACCGGGGGCACCGCGTCTTCCTGGAGATGAGCCCGCACCCGCTGCTGCTCGGCGGCGTCGCGGACATCGCCGACAGCCAGGACACGAAGGTGGCCGCCCTGGGCACCCTGCGCCGCGACGACGGCGGCCCCGAGCGCACCGCGCGTGCCCTGGCCGAGGCCTGGGTGCACGGCATCGCCGTCGACTGGAGCGCCGCCGTCTTCGACGGGGTCGGCGCGCGCCGCGTGGACCTGCCGACGTACGCCTTCCAGCGCGAGCGCTACTGGCTGGAGCCGGTCACCGGGCCGGTGGGCGCCGGGGTGCTGGGCACCGGGCATCCCGTCACGGACATACGGGTCGAACTCGCCGACGGCGGTGCTCTGTTGACGGGGCGCCTCGCGCACCGGTCGCTGGGCTGGCTGGGCGATCACGCGGTGGCCGGCGTGGCGATCCTGCCGGGCGCGGCCTTCGTGGAGCTGGCGGTGCGCGCGGGTGACGCGGTGGGCTGCGCGGCGGTCGAGGACCTCACGTTGCAGGCGCCGCTGCTGGTGCCCGCCACCGGCGGTGTCGTCGTACAGGTCACGGCCGACGCGCCGGACGGCACGGGCCGGCGGGCGGTACGGATCCACGCACGCGCCGAGAGCGAGGGCGAGGAGGGCACCTGGGTGCAGCACGCGGAAGGCGTCCTGTCCCCCGCGGGCGCCGACCCGGAACCCCTCGCCGACTGGCCGCCTCGCGACGCCGAGTCCCTGCCGGCCGAGGACGCGTACGAGCGGATCGCCTCTGCTGGCATCGACTACGGACCCGCGTTCCGCGGCCTGACCGCGGCCTGGCGGCGCGGCGACGAACTCTTCGCGGAGGTCCGGCTCCCGGAGTCCGAACGGAAGAACGCCGCGTCGTACGGTGTGCACCCGGCGCTCCTGGACGCCGCCCTGCACGTGGTGGTCCTCGACAGGCTGGCGGAGAGCGGCCGACTCGCCTTCTCCTGGAGCGGCGTGACACTGCACGCCCAGGGCGCCACGGCGCTCCGGGTACGGGTGCGGCAGCTCGGCGACGGAGCGTTCGCGTTCCACCTGTACGACGGCGCCGGACAGCCGGTGCTCACGGCCGAGTCCGTCGCCGTACGCCCGCTGTCACCCGCCGATCTGTCCGCCGCGCGCTCCGGGACGGAGAACTCCCTCTTCCGGGTCGACTGGGCGCCCCTGCCACCGGCCGAGACCTCGCGTCCTGCCCGCTGGGTCGTGCTCGGCGATCGGTGTGCGGAGGTGTGGCCCGCCGAGGTCGACGCCCGTCGCCGGTACGCCGATCTCGCGGCCCTGGCCGAGGCGGTGGACGCGGGTGCGCCGGTGCCGGAGGCGGTCGTGGTGGCCGGTGCCGGTGGAGCACCCGGAGACCGGCATCTCCTGGTCGAGGCCTTGGCTTTGTGCCGGTCCTGGCTGGCCGACGACCGATGGGCGGAATCCCGCCTGGTGTTCCTCACCCGGGACGCCGTGGCGGCGTCGCCCGACGACCCGCTCACCGATCTCGCGCACGCGCCGCTGTGGGGCCTGGTCCGCTCGGCCCAGCAGGAACAGCCCGACCGCTTCCTGCTCCTCGACAGCGACACAGCCGAGGTCCCGACGGTCCTCATCGGTGCGGCACTCGGCTCCAACGAGTCCCAACTCGCCGTACGACAAGGCGTGTTGCGCGCTCCACGGCTCGCCCGTACTCCCGCCGCGGACCGTCCGGCACGTCCCCTCGACCCCGAGGGCACGGTGCTGATCACCGGCGGCACGGGCACCCTCGGCGCCATCCTCTCCCGCCACCTGGTCGCCCGACACGGCGTACGGCACCTGTTGTTGACCGGCCGCCGGGGCGCCGACGCACCGGGAGCGTCCGCACTGCGCGCCGAACTCACCGAGGCCGGCGCGACCGTCACCGTCGCCGCGTGCGACGTCGCGGACCCGACCGCCCTCGCCGGACTCCTCGCGGACATCCCCCAACAGCACCCGCTCACCGGGGTGTTCCACCTCGCCGGTGTGCTCGCCGACGGGGCGATCGGCTCGCTCACGCCGGAGCACCTCGCCACCGTGATGGGGCCGAAGGCCGATGCCGCCTGGGAGCTGCACCTACTCACCCGGGATCTCGGCCTGGCCGCGTTCGTCCTGTACTCGTCCATGGCGGGTACCTTCGGCGGCGCGGGACAGGGCAACTACGGTGCGGCCAACGCCTTCCTGGACGCGCTCGCCGCGCATCGCCGGGGCACCGGGCTGCCCGCGCTGTCCATGTCCTGGGGGCTGTGGCAGGACCGGTCCGAGATGGGGGCCGGGCTCAGCGAACAGGACCTGGCCCGCCGTATGGCCCGCTCCGGCACCCGGAGTCTGTCGGCCGAGCAGGGAATGACCCTGCTGGACGCGGCGTTGGCCGGCACCGACGCGCATCTCGTCGCCGCGCGCTTCGACTTCCCCACGCTGCGCGCGCAGGCCGCGGACGGCACGCTGCCTCCGCTGCTACGGGGCCTGGTCCGGGCGGCCCGCCGTACCGCCGGTGCGGCCGAGCCGTCCGGTCTGCGCGAGCGGCTCGGCCCACTCGGAGCGGCCGAGCGCACGGCCGCGCTGCTCGACACGGTGCGTGCGACGGTCGCGCTCGTGCTGGGCCATGGTTCGGCGGACGCGGTGGACGACGGGCGTGCCTTCAAGGAGCTGGGGCTCGACTCCCTCACGGCGGTGGACCTGCGCAACCGGCTGACCGCGCTCAGCGGCGTCAAACTGCCCGCCACCCTTGCCTTCGACCATCCGACGCCGAGGGCCATCGCCGAACTCCTCGACGCGAAGCTGTTCGCCACCCCGGTGGAGGTCACCCCGCCGATCCTCACCGACCTCGACCGGCTCGAACTCGCCCTGCTGGGCGCCGAATCCGCCGATCCGGCGCTGCGCGCACGCGTCACGATGCGGCTGCACTCCCTCGTCGCCAAGTGGCGTGCGGCCGACGAGAGTCCGGATGCGCCGGCGCCGGGCGGCGCCGACGACGGACTCGGCCTGGAGGAGGCGTCGGTCGACCAACTCCTCGACTTCATCGACGACATGGGCAGCTTCTGAGGCCACCGGCGGCCGGGCACCGAACCCCCGGCCGCCGCACCGGTGGACAGCAGACGCATCAGCGAGCGGAAAGGAAGCGTTCCGTGGAGGACACGCGGGTCATCGAGTACTTGAAGCGGGTGACGGCCGATCTGCACCGCGCCCGCGCCCGGCTCCTGGAGCTGGAGTCCGGCCGCCAGGAGCCGATCGCGATCGTGTCGGCGGCGTGCCGCTTCCCCGGCGGCATCGACTCGCCCGAGGACCTGTGGCGGGCGGTCGTCGAGGAGCGCGACCTGATCTCGGCGATGCCCGCGGACCGCGGCTGGGACATCGACGAGCTGTACGACCCCGACCCTGACAGCGTCGGCAGGATGTACGTCAAGGAGGGTGGCTTCCTCCAGGACGCGGGCGGTTTCGACGCGGGACTGTTCTGCATCCCGCCGCGCGAGGCGCTCTCCATGGACCCGCAGCAGCGGCTTCTCCTGGAGGTGACCTGGGAGACGTTCGAGCGCGCGGGCCTCGACCCGCACGGCCTGGGCGGCAGCAGGACCGGCGTCTTCATCGGCGTCCTCTCCCACGACCACGGAACCCGGCTCACCCCCGCCCCCGAGGGCTTCGAGGGCATGATCGGCGCGGGCAGCGCGGGCAGCATCGCGTCCGGGCGACTGGCGTACGTCTACGGCCTGGAGGGACCGGCGCTGACGATCGACACCGCTTGCTCGTCCTCGCTCGTCTCCCTGCACCTGGCCATGCAGTCGCTGCGCAACGGCGAGTGCGACCTCGCCGTGGCGGGTGGCACGACCGTGATGTCGACGGTGGAGTCGTTCATCGAGTTTTCCCGCCAGCGCGGCCTGGCACCCGATGCCCGCATCAAGGCCTTCGATGACGCGGCCGACGGCTCGTCGTGGAGCGAGGGCGTCGGGACCGTGCTGGTCGAGCGTCTCTCCGACGCCCGCCGCCACGGACACCCCGTCCTCGCCGTCGTCCGAGGCTCCGCCATCAACCAAGACGGCGCCTCCAACGGCCTCACCGCACCCAACGGCCGCAGCCAAACCCGCCTGATCCAACAAGCCCTGCAGAACGCCGGACTCACCCCCACCGACGTCGACACCGTCGAAGCACACGGCACCGGAACCCGCCTCGGCGACCCCATCGAAGCACAAGCACTCCTCGCCACCTACGGCCAAAGCCGCCCGAAAGAGCACCCGTTGTGGCTCGGCTCGGTGAAGACGAACATCGGTCACACCCAGGCCGCCGCAGGCATGGCGGGCATCATCAAGATGATCTGGGCGATGCGAGAGGGTGTCCTCCCCCGCAGCCTCAACCTCTCCCGGCCCACGACCCAGGTCGACTGGACCGAGGGCAACATACGCCTCCTCGACAAGGCCCAGCCCTGGCCCGCCACCGACCGCCCCCGACGTGCCGGGGTCTCGTCCTTCGGCATCAGCGGCACGAACGCCCACGTGATCCTGGAGCAACCAGACTCCCCCACCGCGGACGAGGAGTCCCAACCGTCCTCGGGCGAGGTTCCGTTGGCGGTGTCGGCGGGCAGCGCGGCAGCACTGGCCGCGTACGGGGAGCGACTGGCCGACCACCTGGAGACCGAGCCGAGCCTTCAACTCACCGACATCGGCCACGCGTTGACCACCACTCGGGCACTCCTCCCGCACCGCGCCGTCGTCGTCGCGGACGACCGCGAGAGTGCGATCAGCGGGCTCCGCGCACTGGCCGAGGGACGCCCCGCACCGCACGTCATCACGAGCAACGGGCCCGTCACTCCGGCACGACGCGGTCCCGTGTTCGTGTTCCCCGGCCAGGGCTCCCAATGGGCGCACATGGCCCACGGCCTCTACTCCGACAGCCCCGCCTTCCGCGAAGCCCTCGACGCCTGCGCCACCGCCCTCGACCCACTCACCGGCTGGTCCCTCATCCACACCCTCACCGGAGACGACGAGACCTGGCTGCAACGGGTGGACATGGTCCAACCCGCCCTCTTCGCCATGATGACCAGCCTCGCCCGCCTCTGGATGTCCCACGACATCCAGCCCGCCGCCGTCATCGGCCACTCCCAAGGCGAAATCGCCGCCGCACACATCGCCGGCATCCTCAGCCTCGACGACGCCGCCCGCATCGTCACCGTCCGCTCCACCGCCATGCGCCACCTCTCCGGCCACGGCGGCATGGCCACCATCAGCGCCAGCGCCGACTGGGTGAACGAACACGCGGGCGACCACATCACCATCGCCGCCCACAACTCCCCCACCACGACCGTCGTCAGCGGCACACCCGAAGCACTGGACGAACTCACCGCCGCATGGGAACCCCTGGGTGTACGCGTCCGCCGCGTCAACGTCGACTACGCCTCCCACTCACCCCAAGTCGACACCCACCACGACCGCATCACCACGGAACTCGCCGGCATCCACCCCCAACCGGCGACCCGCCCCATGATCTCCACCGTCACAGGTGGACCGGTCCAAGGCCCCGAACTGAACGCGGACTACTGGTACTTCAACCTCCGCCAACCGGTCCGCTTCCACCAGGCGCTCTCGCATCTCACGGCCACCGGTCACCACACGACCATCGAAGCGAGCCCGCATCCCGTCCTCACCCCGGCCATCGAGGAGACGGCGGAGGCAACAGGCTTGCCCCTCAACGCACTTCACTCCCTGCGTCGGAACACCCCGGCCCACTTCACCACTGCGCTCGCCCACGCCCACACCACGGGCACCACTCCCACCTGGACGACCTCGGGCCGCACGATTCCGCTCCCGACCTACCCGTTCCAACACCACCACTACTGGCTGGAGTCGAGCCCGACTCCCCTGCGCTCAAGCGGCGGACCGGCCCCCTCCCCGGACGTTCCCTCGCACGACCCCGTCGCGGAGTTCCGGGAACGGCTGGTCGGGCTCTCGCAGGCGGAGGTGGCCGAGGAGATGCTGGATCTCGTGCGTACGCATGCGGCGGTCGCGCTCGGGCACGACTCCGTGGAGCCGATCCTCGTCGACCGGCCGTTCCAGGAGCTGGGCTTCGAGTCGTTGACCGCCGTCACGCTGCGCAAGCGGCTGGTGGCCGCGCTCGATCTCGCCCTGCCGGTCAGCGTGGTGTTCGACTACCCGACCCCGCAGTCGCTCGCGGAGCACCTGGCCGACGTCCATCAGGAACAGTTCGGGACGGCGGACGCCGAGGACGGGACGGAGCTGGACGACGCGACCGACGACGAGTTGTTCGCGCTCATCGACAACGACAGCTCCGAGGAGTCGTCATGACCGAGGCCCCGCAGAGCGAGGTCAGGCTCCGCGAGTATCTGCGCAAGGCGACCGTCGGTCTCCAGGAGGAGCGTCGGCGGGTGCGTGAACTCACCGACCGCGTGGCCGAGTTGGAGAACGGCGGTGCGACCGCGAGCGGGCGGGACGCGGTCGCCGTGATCGGCATGGGGTGCCGTTGGCCCGGTGGTATCGATACGCCGGACGCGCTGTGGCGGGCGCTCGTGGAGGAGCGGGACTGTCTGACGCCGTTCCCCACGGACCGGGGCTGGGACGTCGACGGGCTCTACGACCCCGAGCCCGGGGTGCCGGGCCGGTGCTGCGTGCGGGAGGGCGGGTTCCTGGCGGACGCGAGCACCTTCGACGCCGGGTTCTTCGGCTACACGCCGGACGAATCCGCCGGTACGGATCCGCAGCAGCGCCTGCTCCTGCAGACGGCGTGGGAGGCCGTGGAGAGCGCGGGCATCGATCCGCTGTCGCTCGGCGGCTCGGCGACAGGTGTGTTCGTCGGCCTGACCCCGCAGGGGTACGCCGGGACGGACGCGGGCCGGGATCGTCCCGAGGAGGGCACCGACTATCTGGCCGTGGGAACCCTGCCCAGCGCCGCGTCCGGCCGGATCTCCTACTTCCTAGGGCTGCACGGCCCGGCGCTGACCGTGGACACCGCCTGCTCGTCGTCGCTGTCCGCCCTGCACATGGCCAGGCAGGCCCTCCTCACCGGCGAGTGCTCGCTCACCCTGGCGGCCGGTGTCACCGTGATCGCCGTGCCGGATGTGTTCCTGGAGCACAGCCGGCTCAGCGCCCTGGCCCGGGACGGCCGTACGAAACCGTTCTCCGCGAAGGCCGACGGCGGGAACTGGGCCGAGGGGGTCGGGGTCCTCCTCCTGGAGCGCCTGTCCGACGCCGAGCGCCACGGACACCCCGTGCTCGCGGTGGTGCGCGGGTCCGCGGTCGGCCAGAACGGCACCAGCAACGGCCTCGCCGTGCCCAATGGACCCGGTCAACAGCGGGTGATGGAGCGGGCGTTGGCCGACGCCCGGCTCACGCCCGCGGAGGTGGACTTCGTCGAGGCGCACGGCACCGGCACTCCGCTCGGGGACGCGATGGAGGCCGAGGCGATGCTCCGCGTCTACGGCCGCGAACGGGACGCCGACCGCCCGCTGCTCTTCGGGTCGGTGAAGTCCAACTTCGGCCACACCCAGTCGGCTTCGGGCATGGCCGG
Organism: Streptomyces sp. NPDC090083; assembly: GCF_044747445.1. Lineage (NCBI taxonomy): Bacteria > Bacillati > Actinomycetota > Actinomycetes > Kitasatosporales > Streptomycetaceae > Streptomyces > Streptomyces sp. NPDC090083. Next base: position 581,432 of record NZ_JBIVED010000005.1, read on the forward strand.
TGTCATGAAGTCGGTGCTCGCCCTCGCCCACGGCACCGTCCCCGCCACCCTCAACTGCGAACCCCCGCTGGAGACGGTGGAGCGCTCGCGGGGGACGTTGCGCGCCGTACCGGCGGGGGTGCCGTGGCCCGCGTCGGACCGGCCGCGGCGGGCGGCGGTGACCGCGCTCGGCGCGGGGGGCACGAACGCCCACGTGATCCTGGAACAGCCCGCGCGACCGGCCTGGTCGCGGTCCTCCGTGACGCCGGATCGAAGCGCGCCCGTGGTGCCCTGGATCCTCTCCGCGAAGGATCCGGCGGCCCTGCGGGGACAGGCCCGCAAGTTGCTGCTCCATGTGGAGGAGCATCCGGAGACCGATCTGGACGTCGCGTACTCCTTGGCGGTCACGCGGAGCGCTTTCACGCACCGTGCGGCCGTGTCCGGTGTCGATCGCGGACAACTACTCGCGGGATTGGAGGCGTTGGCGAACGGCGGGCAGGAAGGTCCCGGTCTCGTGACGGGGCGGGCCCGGACGGCGAAGACGGTGCTGGTCTGCTCGGGGCTTCCCGGTGACCTGCCATCGGGTGCTCGACTCCCGTGGGAATGGCCGGCTTTCGTGAAGGCGGTCGCCGAGGTCGACGAGGAGTTACGCCCGCACCTGGCGGGGTCGCTCGCCGACCGGCTCGGCGGAGGGGACGTGCCGCCGAGCACCGAAGTCCTTTCCGCTGTCGTGTCGTTCGGGCTGTCCGTGGCCCTTGCCCGGCTGTGGCGGATGTGCGGGGTGCGTCCCGCGGCGTACGTCGGTGAGGGAGTGCCGGGCCTGTGGGCCGCCTCGTATCTGCGGAGATCCTGCGGTTGGGAGGCGGCGCTCGCCGGACTCGACACGGGTCGCGGTCCCGACGAGGAGACCGCTCCCGTCCCGCCGTCGACGGGTCTGATCCGCCTGCCCTCCATCGCCGTGTCCGACCGCGAACCCGTGCCGCTCGCGGAGCGGTTGGGCGAGGCGTTCGTGGCAGGGGTCAGGCTCGACTGGGCCGGGGTGTACGCGGGGCTGGGCGCGCGACGCGTGCCGTTGCCGACGTACGCGTTCCGGCAGGACCGCCACTGGTCCTTGGTATGACGACGGACCGGTGGCCGCGCGTAAGGCGACCCGCCGTGTCCACTTCCGTGGTCCCCGAACAGAGGTGAGATGAGATGTCGTTGTCCGATGCGGTGCTGTCCGGGGCGTCGCCCGATGAGCTCGAACGCACGCCGCTGCCAAGCCACTTCACCGCCGCCCATCTGCGTGTCGAGGACGAGGGCGCCTTCGCCGACTGCGCGGAGGACGCGGACAAGGACGTGCGGCGCACGCTGCACGTCGGTGAGGTGCCGGTGCCCGAACTGGCGCCCGACGAGGTGCTGGTCGCCGTGATGGCCAGCTCGGTGAACTACAACACCGTGTGGTCGGCGAAGTTCGAGCCGCTGTCCACCTTCCGCTTCTTGCGTTCCTACGGCCGCCAGGGCGGCTGGGCGGCCCGGCACGACCAGCCCTTCCACGTCCTGGGTTCGGACGCGGCCGGTGTCGTCGTGCGGGTCGGCACCGGTGTACGGCACTGGCGCATCGGCGACCATGTCATGGTCAACGCCGCCTACGTGGACGACCAGGAGCCGATCAGCCAGGCCGACGGCATGCTCGGCGAGCACCAGCTCGCGTGGGGGTACGAGACCAACTACGGCGGTCTCGCGCACTACTCGGTGGCGCGGGCCAGCCAACTCATCCCCAAACCGGCCCACTTGACGTGGGAGGAGGCCGCGACGATCCCGGCCTGCGCGGGGACGGCGTACCGGATGCTGGTGAGCGACCGCGGTGCCCGGATGAAGCAGGGCGATGTCGTGCTGATCTGGGGCGCGTCCGGTGGACTCGGCGCGTACGCGGCCCAGTTGGTGAAGAACGGTGGCGGGATCGCCGTCGGCGTGGTCGGCTCGGAGGAGAAGGCGGAGGCCGCCCGCAGGCTGGGGTGCGATGTGGTCGTCAACCGTGAGGAGATCGGCATCGGCGACGACACCGGTGACGATCCCGCGCAGGTGGCCGCGGCCGGGAAGCGGCTCGGCCGGCAGGTGCGGGCGGCCGTGGGGGCGGATCCCGACATCGTCTTCGAGCACGTGGGCCGGTCGACCTTCGGGATCTCGGTGTTCATCGTGCGGCGGGGCGGGACGGTCGTCACGTGCGGGTCGAGCACCGGGTACATCCACCAGTTCGACAACCGCTATCTGTGGATGCGGCTGAAGCGCGTCATCGGCAGCCACGTCGCCAACCTCCAGGAGCAGGTGGAGTGCGCGCGGCTCTTCGAACAGGGCGGTGTCGTACCGACGTTGTCGTCCCTGTTCCCGCTGTCCGAGGTCGGGGAGGCGACCCGTCTCGTGCAGCTCAACCAGCACATCGGCAAGGTCGGCGTGCTGTGCCTCGCCCCCGAGCCCGGACTCGGCGTCACCGCGCCCGAACTGCGTGCCCGGATCGGCGAGGACGCCCTCAACCCGCTGCGGTCCTTCGCCGCCCGTCCCGAACCGGTCGCATGAGGCGTCCGCCGCCGTCCTCTCACCCGTCCGACTCCTCCACCTCGTCAGCCCATCGCACCCGTTGAACCGAAAGGCCGTTGCCATGACCGACTCCGCCCAGACCCTCCCCGTACCGGAAGCCGTCGGCAAGCTGTACGACCGGCTGACGCTGACCGCGCTGCGCGACGGCACGTTCAACCCGAACATCCACATCGGTTTCTGGGACACGCCGGACTCCAAGGCGTCGCTGGAGGAAGCCGTGGACCGGCTCACCGACGTGCTCATCGAACGGCTGCTGGTCGGCGAGACGGACCATGTCCTGGACGTCGGCTGCGGGGTGGGCGGTCCTGGCCTGCGGGTCGTGGAGAGCACCGGGGCCAGGCTCACCGGCATCAGCATCAGCGAGGAGCAGGTGAAGACCGCGAACCGGCTCGCCGAGGAGGCCGGCCGCGCGGACCGTGCCGTGTTCCAGCGCGCCGACGCGATGCAACTCCCCTTCGAGGACGCGTCGTTCGACGCCGTGATGGCTCTCGAGTCCATCATCCACATGCCCGACCGGGAGACGGTCCTCACCGAGGTGGCCCGGGTGCTGCGTCCCGGCGGCCGGCTCGTGCTGACGGATGTCTTCGAGCGCGCCCCGCAGAAGGTCCCGCGGCACCCGTCCATCGACAAGTTCTGCCGCAACTTCATGGTGACCCTGGCGGATGCCGACGACTATGTGGCGATGCTGCACCGCTCGGGGCTGAGGCTGCGGGGACTGCTCGACATCACGGAACACACGCAGCAGCGAACCTTCCAGGAGCTGTCCAGGCCGGTCGAGGGCGCGGACCGCCCGGAGGCCCTGGGCCAGACCAACCTGCCGGACCTCTTCCAGCCGTCCGACATGCTGGGCGTGGACGAGTTCGGGTGCCTGCTGGTCGCGGCCGTGCGTCCCTGACCTGGTCGTACGAGCGAGCGACGGACAGACTCTACGACTGCCTCCGGTCAGGCCACGGGCAGCCGGCCGACATTTCCGGCCAGCCACCGACCGACTCCCGACCGACCCCCGGCCGGCGCCTCCGATCAGGCCACGCCCGTGCGCGGCCTGATCGGAGGTCCGGTCCCCGGAGAATCCGCTCGCCCCGACGGCACCCGGCGGGAGATCCTCTGCGCATGGAGTTCCTCTGCTACCACCGCGACCGGCCCGGCTCCCTCGCCCTGCGCGACGAACTGATCGAAGAACACTGGACCTACATGGACCGGTACGCGAAGGAGATGATCGCCCGGGGCCCGACGCTCGCCGACGACGGGGACACCCCCACCGGAAGCGTGCACATCCTCGATCTCCCCGGTCCGGCCGCCGCCCGCGCGTTCGCCTTCGACGAGCCGAACCACCAGGCCGGTGTCTACCGCGACGTGATGCTGCGCCGCTGGCGCAACACCCTGGGCCGCACCATGTGGGACTTCCCCGGCGGCCGGACCGGCGGCAACCGGTACCTGGTGCTCGGCCTCGGCACCGGCCCGGCCGCGGATTTGGCGGTGCCGTCCGACCGGGACCAACTGATCGCGTACGGACCGCTGTTGTCCGACGACGGTGACACCTGGCTGGGCACGGCGGCACTGCTCCGGGCGCCTGATCCGGAGTCGGCGGGCTCGGTGCTGACCCGGGACCGGTACGCCGACATCGAGGTCCACAATTGGCAGTTCGGCGGCCGGCCCGCCTGATCGGCGAGCGACCCCGCTGAGAGGCGGGACCTCCCAGCAGCGAGGACAACGGTCGTGGCACCGGGACCGGTCACCGGGTCATGCTGGCCGTTCGACGAACCACGGTCCTCCAGGCACAGGCACGCCTCCTCGGGACCCGGAACAGGACAGCCAGGAATGACCCCGAACGACCAACTCGCTTATACCAAGCCGGAACTCGTCGTCATCCCGTGCGGCAGCCGCAAACTGGACCACCCCGCGCGGGCCGCCGACCTGTACACCGGCTCGTACCACCGCGCGTGCCGCGCGGCCGCCGAGGCGCTCCGTCCCGACCAGCTGCTGATCCTGTCCGCACGCCACGTCGGCCTGATCCACCCCGTGTGGCCGCACGTCCTCACCCACTGACCGGCACCCGTGGCGCGGGCGGCCGGTCATTCCCCCGCGGCCGGTTCGTCAGGGCTGGGCGGTGTCGGTGTCGGTGTGTCGAAGGTGATGTCGGAGAAGTCCCGGCCCTGCAGGACCGGGGCGTGGAAACTACCGCCGCTGATCGTGTTGTTGACCGCGCCGTCGCCGGTGCGGACCAGTCTGGCCTGTTCGTGCCAGGCGGCGAGGGCGGTGGCGAAGTCGGGGTCGAGTGCCGCGCGCACGGCGAGGGCGGTGCTCAGGGCATGCGCCCGGTCGCCGTCGCCCGGGGCCAGTTGGAGGCGCATCAGCTCGTCCTCGCCCGTACCGGGGCCGCCCGCGCCGTCCTCGCCGTGGCGGAACGGGCGCCGTACGAGAGTCGTGAGGCCCGTCCACACCTGTCGTCCCACCTCACCTCCCGCGCCCCCGGCGAGCGACGCGAGCAGTCCTACCGACACCGGGTCCATCTGGCGGCCTCCTTGACGGGGCGTCATCGCTCCTGTGTCAGTGGGGAACGCTCGGCGGGGTGTCCCGGTTCCCTCCGGTCCTGACATGTCGGGTCTGGCTCGGACGTAGAGGCGTACGAGCTCGCCCATGCGCCAACTCTCCTGTCTTGTCCCGGACTCGATCAGGTGCAGGAGCGATGTGAGCCGGTCGCGGACCGTGTCCTCGGGCTCCGCGCAGAGCGCCGCGAGTGTCTGTGTGGTCGTCTCCGGTTCGTCGCTGAGGGCGAGCATTCTCAGCAGCCGGGCCTGCGCCGGGTCCAGGCGGGCGTGGCAGGCGTCAAGACGGGTGCGCAGGTCCCGGTCGGGGTGGGCGAGTTCGTCGAGCCGGGTGCGCGGGTCCGCGAGGTCCTCGGCCAGGGCCGCGAGCGGGCGGTGCGGGCTTTCGGCGAGCAGGGCCGCGGCGGTACGCAGGGCCAGCGGCAGGCCGTCACAGAGGTCGGCGACTCGTCTGGCGTCCTCGGGATGGTCGAGGACTCTCGTGTCGTCGGGGTGGGCCGTCGTCATGGCGCGGTGGAGGAGTCGTGTCGCGTCGGCCGCGGTCAGCGGGGGCAGGACCATGCGGTGCGTGCCAAGTCCGCCGAGATGCACCGGCGTTGTGACGATCGTGATCGCCGGGGCCCGGGCGGGGAGCAGCCCGGCCAGCTGGTCGGGATGCGTCACGTCGTCGAGGACGATGAGCAACGGGTCGCCGACGCGAGCGAATTCGGTGAGGATCAGGGCGTAGAGGGCGGACCGTGCCGTCCGGGCGGGTGGGATGCGGTGGGCGGGCAGTCCGGTCGCCCGCAGGAATCCGTCGAGCAGTGCGGAGCCGTGCAGCCGTGACACGTAGGCGAACAGCACCCCGCCGGTGAACCGGCCCTGAGCGATGGCCTGATGAATGGCCCTCAGGACCAGTTCCGTCTTGCCGCAGCCGCTCGGGCCGCCGACGACCACGACCGGGTTGCCCTGCCGCGAGTCGCGTGCGAGGAGGGCGGTCAGGTGGGCCAGTTCGTCCGTGCGGCCGACGAAGGCCGGGGTGGGCGTGCGCAACGCGGCGAGAGCGGGCGGGAGTTCGTAGGGCAGCCGAAGGGTGAGGTCGCGCCCCTGCGTCACCGGGGACAGGAACAGGCCGCCGGAAATGGCGTTGCGCACCGGCGAGTCGTCGACCGGCTCGTCGTCCGTCATCGGGGCGCTTCGGCGCGGAGGACGGCGCGCCACTGGTCGCGGACCAGGTCGTCGAGGCCTTCCGTCGACGGGGTCCAGTCCAGTTCCGTTCTGATCGCCGTGGTGTCGGCGATCAGCTCGCGGGCCTCCTGGACGACGGCGGGCCGGTGGCACAGCGGCAGTGGTCGCCCGGTCAGCCGTACGACCGACTCGACCACGTCCCGTACGCTCGCCGGGTGCGCGCCGAGGTTGTACACGGCCTGCCGGCCTGGCGAGTTGGCGTGCAGGGCCCGTGCGAAGGCCGCAGCCACGTCCCTGACGTGGACGAAGTCCCGTACGGCCGTGCCGTCGCCGTTGATCTCCAGTGGGGGTGCGGACCGGGTCGCGGCGGCCACGGCGCGCGGAATGATCCGGGTCAGGTCCTGGTCGGGGCGGCTGGCCGAGGCTCCGGCCGCGTTGAAGATCCGCAGTGTGGTGGCGCCGAGGGCTCCGGTGGCGGTCCGTCGGCCGATGAGGTCCTCGGCCGCGGCTTTCGACCTGGCGTAGGCGTTGATGAGGTGGCGTGCCGACGTCTCGTCGACGGGCTGGCGGGCGGGATGGCCGTAGACCGTGCTGGTCGAGGCGAACACGAGGTTGCCGGGTCGTCCGGTGCGCCGGGTCTCGGCGGTCATCGCGTCGAGGAGGTGGGCTGTTCCTGCCACGTTCACGGCGTGGTAGCGCGCGAGTGGGCGGTTGCCGAGCCGGGCCCGGGCCAGTCCCGCGAGGTGGCAGACGCCGTCCGTGTCGCGCACGGCGGACATCAGGGCCCTGTCGTCGGTGAGGTCGGCGCGAACCGTCTCGACGCCGTCGGGGACATCGGGTGACCGTGCGTGGACGAGGGCGACGACCTGTTCGCCTTGGGTGAGGAGGGCGTCGACCACCGCCCGGCCGACGTAGCCGGCGGCACCGGTGACCAGGATCTTCATGGGCACGTCCACAGGGGTCGAGGCGCGGGGCGGGCGGCGGTCTCCGTCAGCTCCCGCCGTCCGGCGCGTCGTCGGGTTCCTCGTCGGTGGCGGGTCCGGGGAGGCTCGCGAGGTCACGGGTCAGTGCCTCGACGGCCCCGGTGTCACCCAGGCTCTCGAACAGTTCGGCCGCCCGCTGCCAGTGGGCGCGCGCCGAGGCGGGGTCGTCCGTGGCGACATACAACTCCCCCAGCGTGCGCAGGACTTCGGCTTCGTCGCGGGTGTCCTTGATGCGCTCGAAGACCTCGCGCGCCTCCAGGCAGTGCGCGATCGACTGCCCGTACTCCGCCCGGCGCCGCGCGATGCCCGCGTGGATGATCTTGCAGCGGGCCCAGGCCCGGTCGTCGCGCCTGCCGCCGAGGTCGTCCCAGATCTCCAGCGCACCGGTGGCCGCTCGGGCGGCCTCGTCGAGACGGTCGAGCCGGGCCAGGGAGACGGCGATGGTGTCGAGGGCCGCGGCGTTGCCGGAGCGGTCGGGCACGGTGAGGCGGGCCATGACGTCCAGCGCCTCGTGGGACAGGCGCAACGCCTCCTCCCAGTCCTCCCAGACCCGGGCGGTCATGGCCATGTCCTTGAGCGAGTCGGCCTGCCCGTGCAGGTCGCCCAGGCCGCGGCGGACGTCCAGGCCGGCGGCGAACGCGGCGCGGGACCGTTCCGGTTGACCGAGGGCGCGGTATCCGGTGCCGAGGTTGTTCAGCAGCCAGCCCTGGCCCGAGTGGGCCCCGCACCGCGCGGCCGCGTCGGCGGCGAGGTGGTGCGCGTCGATCCACTGGTCCCAGGAGAGCGTCTGGGTGAGGAAGCCCCACATGCTCAGCGGGATGCTCCACACGAGGTGGCCCAGCCCCTCGGACACGCCGTTGTGCACGACCGCCACGAGGTTGGACTGCTCGGCCTCGCACCAGGACAGGGCCGTGTTCCGGTCGGAGAACGCGGCGGGTGCCGGTCCGGGCGGATCACCGAGGTCGGGGCGGATCCGTCCGGGCCGCATGACCTCGTCGGCGATGTTCACGGAGTGCGTGTACCAGCCGAAGAGGTTCGTCAGTACCGGTCGCCGCTCCTCGTCGTCGGCGGCGAGCCGGTCGCTGAAGGACCGGACGAGGTCGTGCATGCGCCAGCGCCCGTACGGCATGCCGACCTCCACCAGGTGGGCGCGGGCCAGGGCCTGGAGATCCCTGCGGGTCGCGGAGCCGTCCGTGCCGGCGAGTACGGCGACCGCGTCCGTGGAGGCGTCGGGTCCGGGATTGAGGGACAGCAACCGGAACAACCGGGCCTGCTCGTAGGGCAGTTGGCGGTACGACAGCTCGAAGGCGGCGGCCACGGCGGTGTCCTCGTACCGCATCGCGTCCAACCGCGCCTTCTCGTCGGCGAGTTCGTCCGCCATCCGCGCGAGCTGCCGTTCCGGTCTGCTGATCAGCACCGCCCCGATGATGCGGAGCGCGAGCGGCAGTCCCGCGCACAACTCGGCGATGCGGAGGGCGTCTTCGGGCTGGTCCGTGACACGGGTGTCATGCGGGCGAGCGAGACGCAGAATGCTGTCCAGGAGCCTGACCGCGTCATTCATGGGAAGAATATCCAGGTCGAGCAGACGGGCGTCCAGCATACCGAGGGTGTGACGGGACGTCACGATCGCGCCCGTCACGCCGTCCGCGGGCAGCAGGGCTCTGGCCTGGTCGTGGGTGGCCGCGTTGTCGATCACCACGAGGATGCGGCGGCCCTCCCGCGCGTACGAGGCGAGGATCGAGGTGTACAGCCGCTGCCGGTCCTGGACGCCGTGCGGAATGTGCTCGCCTGGCACGCCGAGCGCCCTCAGGAATCCTTCCAGCGCCTGGGCGGGCTCGACGCGGCGGGCGTCGTCGTAGCCGAACATGTCGACGAACAGCACGCCGCCCGGGAACCAGCCCCTGGTCTGCGCGGCGCGAGCCGACTGGAGCGCGAGTTCGGTCTTGCCGACGCCGGCCAGGCCGCCGACCGCGGTGACGACCACGACCGGGCCGCCCGCGACACCGCCCGCCGATTCGACGGCGGGGTCCAACCGGCCCAGCAGGACGCCGAGATGGGCGTCGCGGCCGACGAACACGGGGGACGCGGACGGCAGTCCCTGCAGCGCGGGGGATATCCGCGGCGGTAACTCGATGGTGATGTGACGGCCTTGGACGACGGTGGAGAAGAACACTCCGCCGGTGATGTGGTTGCTGATTCCGGTCACGCTCATCGTGCCTGCCGCCCTTGCGGATTCCGATGGTGTCGATGCCCGCGCTCCGTGCCGGCTGCCGCTCGCGGTCGGCCCGCGCGTCTCCCCCGGTTGCGTGATGGTGCCGTGTTCCACGTGGCGCCCAGGCTGAGAATGCCCCCTGCGGTGTGTCCGGAACCGTATGAAACACACCTGATGTGCCCGCCGCCGTCACAGGTACAGACCCCTTGTCACGGCACAGGGCGTCCGTGCCGCGTGAACCGCCCCGCCTCGGGTAGGAGTCCGGCTCGGACGCGGCCCGACGGACGGTCGCGCCGGGCACGGAAGGACGGTCGGGACATGGCCTTTGAGCAGGCCGGCGGAGACGTGGTGGACGCGGTCGTCGTGAATGACGGACTCGTGCTGCTGGTGGACGGGCAGGGCGGCTGGGGCCTGCCGTCCGGCGTCCCCGAGGACGCCGAGACCGCGCAGGCGACCGCCGCGCGGGCGGTGTACGAACTCACCGGGTTCCTCGTGGACGGGTCCAGCCTGCTGGAGTCGGAGGCGCCGGGGCGATCGGCCATCGTGTGCCATCTGCTGAGCGAGGACCCGTCGGGCGAGGCTCGGCTCACGGCGGGGCAGCTCCGCTGGACGCCGTTCGCCGAGGCCATCGCGGCCGGGCTGCCAGCGCCCGTGCGGACGTATCTGGAGGGGCATTCGCCGGTGTAGGAAAGCCGGTTCCCCTCATGGGGCCTGCGGCGGGCGCGGGTCTCAGGCCGTCGCCTTGCGGATGCGCGCCAGCAGGGTCCGCAGCTGGGCGCGGTCCTCGGTGTCCAGTTCCGCCGTCGCCTCCGCGAGGGCGAGGCCGTCGACCTCCTCGGCCTCGCGGTGGCAGTCGCGGCCCTTGTCGGTGAGGCGGAGCAGGAACGCGCGGCGGTCGTGCGGGTGGCGTACGCGTTCCACCAGCCCGTCGCGTTCGAGGCTGTCGACGATGCTGGTCGTGGTCCGTGCCGCCACACCGGTCATCTCGCTCAAGTCCCGCATACGGAGCGGTTGTTCGGCTCCCGCGAGCATCCGCAGGGCACGCAGCCGGGCGACCGAGGCGCCGTTCGCGCGCAGCCGGGTCTCGACGAACTGCCGTAGCTGGTGCGTCGTCTCGTAGAGCTCGTCGACCAGGATGTCGCTGCTGCCGTGCACTGCCATGGCGTTCCCCGTTCCGTGGTGAGGGCCGATTGTACGAGCACCGTCCGACGGAAATGAGCACCCACATAGTGAGTATGCTCAGCATGTGCTGCCGTTCCGACGCCGTCCCGTCCTCCCCGCCCTCCGCCGTCACCCCCGAAACCGTTCGGACCTTCGGACCCCCCGAGATCTCCGGCGTCTCCAAGGTCTTCAAATTCTCCAAGGTCTTCGAGGTCGTCGAGGTCCCAAGGTTTCTGAAGGCCTTCAACGCCTGCGCCCCGGCCAGCGGTTGGTCGTGCCCGTCATGTGCGTCTGTGTGACGTTCATCGCGATCGTCGACGGGGCGATCACGACCGTGGCTCTCCCGTCGATCGCCCGCCAGTTCGGGCTGACGACGGCCGCCCTGGACGGGGTGGTCGTGGTCTACCCGGTCTGCCTGGCCATGGCGATCCCCGCCTCCGCCTGGCTGGTCGAACGCTTCGGCGCCAAGCGGGTCCTGCTCACCGCTCTCGGCGCCTTCCTCGGCTCGTCGCTGCTGTGCGGCGCGGCGGCCGACCTCGGTCAGCTCGTCGCCGCCCGCGCGGTGCAGGGCCTGTCAGCCGGATTGCTCTTCCCCGCCGCGTCCTCGCTGCTCTTCAGCACCTTCAACTCCTGGGAGCAGGTGCGGATTTCGCGGTACATGATCATCCCGCAGCAGATAGCCCCGGCCGCCGCGCCCATCCTCGGCGGCCTGCTGGTGGACAACCTGTCCTGGCGCTGGGTATTCTACGTCAACCTGCCGCTGGGCCTGCCCGCCGTGGTGTTCGGAGCGCTGTTCCTGGCCGGGCACCGCGGGCACCGGCCCGGTCGTTTCGACCTCACCGGGCTGCTGCTGAGCGCCGCCGCGCTGGGCGCGGTGATGTTCGGTGTCTGCGAGGGCCCGAACCGCGGCTGGTCCTCGGCCTCCGTCGTCACGGCACTCGTGCTCGGCGCGGTGCTGCTCGCCGCCGCCATCGTCTTCGAACTCCGCGTGTCCGAGCCGCTGTTGAGGCTCCGGCTGTTCGCGGACCGGCTCTTCCGGGACACCAACCTGATCAACCTGGTGGGCCTGGTGCCGATCCTCGGCGCGATGTACCTCGGGCCGCTCTTCCTCCAGCAGGGGCAGGGCCGTTCGGCGCTGGAATCGGGCACCAGCACCTTCCCCGAGGCCTTCGGCGTCCTGCTCACCGTGCAGGTCGCCGGGATCCTCTACGCCAGGGTCGGCCCCCGGATCATCATCGGCTGCGGGCTGGCCATGGTGAGCGGGGTCCTGCTGCTCTTCGCCACCTGCGACCAGGACACGGGCCTGTGGACCTTCCGTGCCTACATGTTCCTGCTCGGCATCGGCATGGGCGGGGTCTTCATGCCGACCACGGTGGCCTCGCTGGCGACCGTCTCCCGCAAGGACCTGGCCCAGGCCTCCATGCTCAACACGGTCGTACGGCAGACCGGGGGCGCCTTCGCCCCGGCGGCGGTGACCACGGCCCTGGTCCTGAGCACCCCGCCGGCGGCCGCGGCGCATCCTCCGATCGCCGCCTACCAGCACGCGTACCTCGCTCTGGCCGCCCTCGCCGCCGCGACCGCCGTCTTCGCCTTCACCCTCCCCGACGGCCCGGCCCGCACGGCCGCCGCACGCGGCACCACGGCGTCAGGCGGGGCCGCTCCGGCACGACGTCCGCGGGAGGAGGCGCACTAGAGCCCGTCTTCAAACGGAGCTTGCCCAGAGCAGGAATGACGCGAGTGTGACCGCCGCTTCGTAGGAGGTGGCGGTCTTTTCGTATCGGGT